>NZ_CP118224.1:1380000-2590000 GCF_030849025.1 Oceanimonas pelagia | reverse complement strand
GCAAATCCGGAGTCACAACGCTGAGACCCGAGACGAAGGTACTACGGTACCGAAGTCATTGATGCCCTGCTTCCAGGAAAAGCCTCTAAGCTTCAGATGTGTGTGAACCGTACCCCAAACCGACACAGGTGGTCGGGTAGAGAATACCAAGGCGCTTGAGAGAACTCGGGTGAAGGAACTAGGCAAAATAGTACCGTAACTTCGGGAGAAGGTACGCTGGAGCGGGTGAAGTCCTTTACGGATGGAGCCTGAGCCAGTCGCAGTGACCAGGTGGCTGGGACTGTTTATCAAAAACACAGCACTGTGCTAACTCGCAAAGAGGACGTATACGGTGTGACACCTGCCCGGTGCCGGAAGGTTAATTGATGGGGTTAGCCGCAAGGTGAAGCTCTTGATCGAAGCCCCGGTAAACGGCGGCCGTAACTATAACGGTCCTAAGGTAGCGAAATTCCTTGTCGGGTAAGTTCCGACCTGCACGAATGGTGTAACCATGGCCACGCTGTCTCCACCCGAGACTCAGTGAAATTGAAATCGCCGTGAAGATGCGGTGTACCCGCGGCTAGACGGAAAGACCCCGTGAACCTTTACTATAGCTTGGCACTGAACATTGACCCTACATGTGTAGGATAGGTGGGAGGCTGTGAAGCGGTGACGCCAGTTGCCGTGGAGCCGACCTTGAAATACCACCCTTGTATGTTTGATGTTCTAACTTGGTCCCCTAATCGGGGATGAGGACAGTGCCTGGTGGGTAGTTTGACTGGGGCGGTCTCCTCCCAAAGCGTAACGGAGGAGCACGAAGGTTGGCTAAGTACGGTCGGACATCGTACGGTTAGTGCAATGGCATAAGCCAGCTTAACTGCGAGACAGACACGTCGAGCAGGTGCGAAAGCAGGTCATAGTGATCCGGTGGTTCTGAATGGAAGGGCCATCGCTCAACGGATAAAAGGTACTCCGGGGATAACAGGCTGATACCGCCCAAGAGTTCATATCGACGGCGGTGTTTGGCACCTCGATGTCGGCTCATCACATCCTGGGGCTGAAGTCGGTCCCAAGGGTATGGCTGTTCGCCATTTAAAGTGGTACGCGAGCTGGGTTCAGAACGTCGTGAGACAGTTCGGTCCCTATCTGCCGTGGGCGTTGGATGATTGAGAGGGGCTGCTCCTAGTACGAGAGGACCGGAGTGGACGAACCTCTGGTGTTCGGGTTGTCACGCCAGTGGCACTGCCCGGTAGCTAAGTTCGGAATCGATAACCGCTGAAAGCATCTAAGCGGGAAGCGAGCCTCGAGATGAGTCATCCCCAGAGCTTCGAGCTCTCTAAAGGGCCGTCCGAGACCAGGACGTTGATAGGCAGGGTGTGGAAGCGCTGTGAGGCGTGCAGCTAACCTGTACTAATGACCCGTGCGGCTTAACCATACAACACCCAAGAAGTGTGAGAGACTTGCGGTCTCGAGACTACAAACAGCATTCATCAAACAAAGTTTTTTCCGAATTAAGTTTTATGCCTGGCGGCCATAGCGTTGTGGAACCACCTGACTCCATGCCGAACTCAGCAGTGAAACGCAACCGCGCCGATGATAGTGTGGCAGCTGCCATGTGAAAGTAGGTCACTGCCAGGCACCCAATATAGTACTCCTGACTATACAGCTTTTGCGGAGCGGTAGTTCAGTTGGTTAGAATACCGGCCTGTCACGCCGGGGGTCGCGGGTTCGAGTCCCGTCCGCTCCGCCACATTTAAGAAGCCCTTAGCTAGTTGATAGCCAAGGGCTTTTTGCTTTCCTATCCTCAGTAAAACCACACACCCGTATTCTGTCAAATCACCCCTCGTGACCAGAGCGTGACCATTTCGTGACCGCAACCCCATTTTGGCCGGAGGTCAAAGTGGTTTCTCTGTGAAGTTGCTTTTCCGCCTGTTTATACCAATCGGATTGGCTATGACATCTGAACTCAAACTGGGGAGGCTGTAGGGAGAACGCGTTGTTTTCCATTCTCTGCCGCTTCCTCCAGTAACCAGGAGCGAAACGTTTCTGCATGGGGGTGTATATACTGGTTCATGGGGTAAACCAGATGAAAGGCTTCTGATGTTTTCACTTTTTGCTTGAATGGCGCAATCAGGCGGCCGCTGGCCAGCATGCCTTCCACCAGTGAACTTCTTCCCAAAGCAAAACCCAGCCCTTGGGCGGCCATTTCCATGGCCGAGATCAGGGTGTCAAACTGCAATCCGTTGGGGGTGTCGAAGTGACTGTAACCGGTTTTGTTGAGCCAGTAGCCCCAGCCTTCCTCATAACCGATAACATGTAAAAGCGGATAGCGACCCAGTGCCTCAAGAGAGTCAAAGGAGGTTGTTCCTTCAATCAAGGTTGGGCTGCATACCGGAAACAACTCGTCCTGGGTCAATCGATCAGACTTCAGGCCAGGCCAGGTACCTTGTCCATGACGGATCTCCATATCAGCTTCTTTATCTGTTTCTCCCACCCAGATATTACTGGTGAAGCGCAATCCTATTTCGGGATGCCGAACCCTGAAGCGGGCGAGGCGGGGAGCCAGCCAGGAAGTCAGAAAAACTAGGTTAACCCTGAGTGTTAACTGATGCGTGCGGCCCTGGCCAAAAATTTCATCGGTGGCCACTGAGAGTCGCTGAATGGCTTCATGAATGGCCGGTAAATAGGCAAGCCCGGCATCCGTCAGTTCCAGGCCCCGGGGCAGGCGTTTAAAGAGAGGGGCTCCCAGTTGGGACTCCAGTCCCTTGACCTGCTGGCTGACTGCAGCCTGGGTCAGGTTCAGCTCACTGGCTGCATGGGTAAAACTCAGGTGGCGAGCGGCGGCTTCAAAGGAGCGAAGCCAGTTGAGTGGCGGAAGCTGTTTCTTCATGATGTCTTTCCCTGACCACACTTCATTCCGAAGCAATCATGGTTTGCAAAATGTCCTTTCTTTGCGGCGGCGCTGTGCATGCACCTGCAGCGCCAGTCCTCCTATCCTCAGGGTTATAACCATAAAAATAAAGAGCCGCATTTCCCAAAGGAGATGCGGCTCAAATTGTTCAGTAAAACGCTTTTCGAAACGTTACTTCATGGTTGGCATTGAAAACTCGGCTCCTTCACGCACTCCGGCAGAGGGCCAGCGCTGAGTCACCGTTTTGCGCTTGGTATAGAAACGCACGGCATCCGGACCATAGGCGTGCAGATCACCGAACAGGGAGCGCTTCCAGCCGCCAAAGCTGTGATAGGCCACCGGGACCGGCAGGGGGATATTGATGCCTACCATGCCGACTTGGATGTTATCGGAGAAGTAGCGCGCGGCCTCGCCGTCACGAGTGAAAATACAGGTGCCATTGCCGTATTCGTGGGCATCGATAAGATCCATGGCCTCCTGCATGGTACCGACTCTGATCACTTGCAGCACAGGCCCGAAAATTTCTTCTTGGTAGCTGGTCATCTCGGGAGTGACATGATCGATCAGGGTGCCGCCGACAAAAAAGCCGTTTTCATGACCGGGCACATTGGGATGACGTCCGTCCACCACTATGGTGGCTCCCTGCTGCTCGGCGCTGTTGATGTAGCCAACCACCTTTTCCTGGTGCTGGCGGGTAATCACCGGGCCGAAATCATTACCGCTGTCGGTGCAGGGGCCCACCTTCAGTTTCTGCATGGCTTCCTTCATCTTGCCAACCAGCACATCCCCGGCGGCATCGCCCACGGCCACGGCCACCGACAGTGCCATACAGCGCTCCCCGGATGAGCCAAAGGCTGCCCCCAGCAACTGGTTGACCGCATTGTCCATGTCTGCATCCGGCATCACGATAGCGTGGTTCTTGGCACCGCCCAGGGCCTGGCAACGCTTGCCGTTGGCGCTGGCGGTGCGGTAGATATATTCGGCGATGGGGGTGGAGCCGACAAAGCTGACTGCCTTGACCCTGTCGTCGTGCAGCAGGGCATCAACCGCTTCCTTGTCGCCATTAACCACATTCATCACGCCGTCGGGCAGCCCGGCTTCCTGCAGCAGCTGGGCAATATAGAGAGTGGATGACGGATCCCGCTCGGAAGGCTTGAGCACGAAGCAGTTGCCACACACGATGGCCATGGGAAACATCCACAGGGGTACCATTACCGGAAAGTTGAACGGGGTGATCCCCGCTACCACGCCCAGAGGCTGGAACTCACTCCAGGAATCGATATTGGGCCCCACATTCTTGCTGTGCTCTCCTTTGAGCAATTCAGGAGCACCACAGGCATACTCCACGTTCTCTATGCCCCGCTGCAATTCTCCCATGGCATCGTGGGAAATTTTGCCGTGCTCTTCGCCGATCAGCTGGCAAATTTTGTCGGCATGTTGCTCCAGCAATTCCTTGAAGCGGAACATGATACGCGCCCGCTTGAGGGGAGGAGTATTTCGCCAGGCGGGAAAGGCATTTTGCGCTGCGGCTATGGCCTGTTCTACGGTTTTCGCCGAGGCGAGATCAAGCTGTTTACTGATCTCCCCGGTGGCAGGGTTAAACACGTTCTGGCTGCGGGTCTGTTCGGTTACCAGCTGGCCGTTGATCAGATGTCCGATGGTGGTCATATTGTTTTCCTCGTATCCATACATGGCTGTTTTCAATGGTGTTTGAGTGGTTGGTAGTGAATACCGGTTACCAGAGCTGGCGGTAGATCTCGACGATCTCATCAATGCTTGGCACCCTGGGATTATTGTTGGGAGAGCCGGACGCCAGGGCCTGCTCGGCCATGGTGGGCATCAATCCGAAAAAGGCTTCCCGGTCAATGCCGAACCGGGCCGGGGTCGGCACCTGCAGTTCCTGGTTGAGTAATTGCAGTTCCTGCAGCAGTTTGTCATTGGCCTGCTCGTCACTGTCGTGGGCGTTGGCCACGCCCATGGCCCGGGCACAGTCAGCATAACGGGCCGGGGCCGCCGGAATGGAGTAACGGGTAACGCTGGGCAACAGCATGGCATTGGACAGCCCGTGAGGCACATGAAAGGCGGCACCAATGGGCCGGCTCATGCCATGAACCAGTGCCACCGAAGCATTGGAAAATGCCACGCCGGCCAGAGTGGAACCCAGCATCATCGCCTCGCGGGCCTCCTTGTCACTGCCATTGTGGTAGGCCCGGCGCAGGTTGGGGGCCAGCAGGCGCATGGCCGACAGCGCCTGGCTGTCACTGTAGGGATTGGCCTTCTTGCTGACGTAGGCTTCGATGGCGTGAGTCAGGGCATCAATGCCGGTGTCGGCAGTGATTCGCGGTGGCAGACTCAGGGTCAGTTCAAAATCCACCAGGGCCGCCACCGGCATAAAACCGATACCCACACAGAGCATTTTTTCATCGGTTTCTTCATCGGTGATAATGGTAAAGCGGGTCACTTCCGAACCGGTGCCGGCGGTGGTGGGCACCGCGATGATCGGCAGTCCGGCTTCAATGACCATGCGGGGGAACTTATAGTCCCGCATGCTGCCCCCCTGCTTGCCCAGGATGGAAATGGCCTTGGCGCTGTCGATGGGGCTGCCGCCGCCTAGGGCAATGATGCTGTCGTAATCACCGTTACGGATGCTTTCAAGTCCGGCCTGTATCGAAGCGACGGTAGGCTCGGGCACTGTATCGGCAAACACCTGCGAGACGATCTGATGATGGGCCAGGCAGTCCTGTATACGGCCGGCGTACCCCAGCTCCACCATCATGCTGTCGGTGATGATAAGAGGCCGCTTGCAGCCAAGGCTGGCCAGCACAGCAGGAATCTCTTTGCTGGCGCCTGCACCAACCTGCAGAATGCGTGGAAGTATGACCTGTGTTGACATATGGAACTCCAGTGTGACGGAACAATTATTTGGCGGTGAACGCGGTTTCTGCCGGCGCTTTTTCCGTGGCAAACTCTGCACGGAGTGCCTGGCACAGGCCGTAGATGGCCATAATGATCACCACCGAAAAGGGCAGGGCGGCGATAATGGAGGCGGTCTGCAGGGCCTTTAGCCCGCCGGCAAACAGCAACACTGCCGATACCCCGCCAACGGCTGTGCCCCAGAACACCCGGTAGCGCGCCGGAGGGTGTTCGTGTCCCATGGAAATCAGGGTACAGATAACCAGGGTGGCCGAGTCGGCCGAGGTGACGAAATAGGTCACCAGCATGACGGTGCAGATGGCAGCCAGCAGCAGGGTCAGTACCCGGCCCAAATCCAGCAGCTCAATGGTTTTGAACAAGGCCATGGTGATGTCTTCATTGACCGCCGCCGTTACTCCGCCATTGCCGAACAGCTCCATAAACAGGGCCGTATTACCAAACATGGTGATCCAGAAGGCGCCGAGCAGGGTGGGTGCAATCAGTACCCCCAGCACAAATTCCCGAATGGTGCGCCCTCTTGAGATACGGGCGATAAACATGCCGACAAAGGGCGCCCAGGCGATCCACCACCCCCAGTAAA
This sequence comes from Oceanimonas pelagia, assembly GCF_030849025.1. NCBI lineage: Bacteria > Pseudomonadati > Pseudomonadota > Gammaproteobacteria > Aeromonadales > Aeromonadaceae > Oceanimonas > Oceanimonas pelagia. The sequence continues at coordinate 2,583,596 of NZ_CP118224.1, read as the reverse complement.
AAATGGTCCACCACCCCTGCCAGGGGTCGGCAGGATCCGGGTTGACCCAGAATCCCAGCTCCACCGCGTGCACCAGGTAGTCGCCCATGTTGGTAAAAAAGGCGCCCAACAGGTAGGCTGTTGGGCCGAAGACAATAAACAGCACCAGGATCAGCACGGTCAGGTGCATGTTCAGTTCACTGAGAATGCGAATGCCCTTGTTGACACCGGTCAACGCCGAAACGGTGGCAATGATTGAAATAATGGCGATCAAAATGGCCTGATTGGTGCTCGATACATCTATGCCGGTCAAGTACTGCAGTCCGGCATTAATCTGCTGTGCTCCCAGTCCCAGAGAGGTAGCGATGCCGAAGACGGTGCCGAACACCGCCAGCAGATCTGCACAATGACCAATGGGGCCATAGATACGCTCGCCGAACAGCGGATAGAGGCTGGAGCGAATGGACAGAGGCAGCCCCCGGCGGTAGGAGAAATAGGCCAGTACCAACCCAATCACCGCAAACAGCCCCCAGCCATGCAACCCCCAGTGAAAAATGGATATGCGCATGGCCACCTGAGCCGCGGCCACCGTCATGTTATCGCTTTCTGCAATAAACGGGTTGCCTTGAAAGTGATAAATGGGTTCGGCAATGCTCCAGAATAAAATCCCTATGCCAATGCCGGCGCCGAATAACATGGAAAACCAGGAGAAATTGCTGAATTCGGGTCTTTCATTTTCCCCACCCAGCCGAATGCTGCCATAACGACTGCATATCAACCAAACGGAAAAAAACAGAGTAAAACTCATCAGGCCAATGTAATACCAGGAGAGCTCAGCCGCTATGAAATCCTTGGCTGACTTATAAATGCTATCTGCATATTCCGGGTTAAGCACAGTGAATAATACAAAGATAATGCTCATCAGGGCAGAACCATACACCATGATTGGATGCCCCGCTGACAGTGATAGACGTCCCTTATCTTTTTTCAAAATGAAGTCCTCTCATTGACTCATCATGGCCAGGCCACCGGCTGTCACGGGTGACAGGCTATGTTACTGAACCCCTTGTTGTACCGTGTAGCCCGTACCTTGCCGGGTTGAAGCGGATTGATTGTTGTAAAAATGTGAAGAGATGGAAAGCAATAAAAAAACAGCCTGAGACCATAAAATATTTATGGGTAGGGGGAGTGTCTGGTGCTGTCTGTTTTTCCGGAATATGGAAGAGCTGCATACCGCGGGCATTGGCATATACATGAAAGAAATGAAGGGCCATGAACCAATAAATAAAATGATGCCTCAGGGTTGCTTTTTATTGCTGGTCTCCGCCTTTTTTCAATCCTAGTATCCCCTTGCCAGTCAGGCACAGAGTATATACGCCATCCCCAATGCCGGCCTCGATATATGGGCTGTATCAAGGCGCCGCTGGGTTTTCGGAAAGCTACATTCAGAAGGATAAATGGTCATGGACAATACAACTCAATTACCTTTATCAGGTGTCCGTGTCGTTGATTTTGGTCAGCAGATTGCCGGTCCGGCGGTTGCCATGATACTGGCCGATCTCGGGGCCACCGTTGTGCATATCGACCCGCCGGCCGGCCCACAATGGGATCACCCGGCCAATGCCATTCTCAACCGTAATAAAAGTTGCCTTCGCCTGGATCTGAAAACACCTTCCGGGCTGGAGCAGGCACTGGCATTGATTGAACAGGCTGATGTGGTTATTGAAAGCTTCCGGCCCGGCGTGATGAAGCGGCTGGGAGTCGACCTTGAGCAATTACGTGCCGAGCGCCCGGAACTGGTGACTCTGTCGCTGCCGGGATTTGCCAGCAATGATCAGCTGCGCCGCGAATGGAAGGCCACCGAAGCCGTGGTGGCTGCCACCTCCGGCGTCTTTACCGATATGGGGTTCAACCGGATTCTCATGGGGCTTAACCCCAGTTTCTCGCCGCTGCCCTTGGGCTCGGCTTACGCCACCAGTCTGGCCGCCAGCTCGGTGGTGATGGCGTTGCTGGCCCGAGAAAAATCCGGTCGTGGGGATGCCATCGAGGTTCCCATCGCCGCCGCGTTGATGGAAGGCCTTTCCTATAACTCCATTGTGATCGAAGGCATGCCGGAACGCTACAAGACCATGCGCGAAGAGGAGATTGAGCGCAGAAGGGCCGCCAACCAGCCCATGGATGTCAGCTACGAGGAGCTGCAGGAATACCTGGATCCTTTCTACCGCACTTACGAATGTGCCGATGGCCGTATGTTTTATGTGGTGTGCCCGTCACACCGTAACCATGCCAGGCGCTGCCTGAAGGTGCTGGGACTGTATGATCAGCTGGTTGCCGATGGTCTGCCGGATGTGGAAGATTTGTACCTGCCTGTCTCCGAATGGAATGGTGAAACCTCCATCGGTGTCTATCCTCTGCCGAGGAAATGGGCCGATCTGATTTCCGCCCGTATGAAGAAAGTATTTCTGACCAAAACCTCAACCGAGTGGGGGCGTATTTTCGGAGAAGGGCAGATCCCCGGCGCGCCCCACAGAACCACACAGGAATGGGTGAACGACGAGCATACCAATGCCGCCGGCCTGATTGTGGAGGTGGACGATCCCGAGTTCGGGCCGATGAAACAGCCCGGACCCGTTGCCTGGCTGGAGGAGTCGGCCGAGCAGGTGTTGTCTCCGCGTCCGAGAAGAAACGTCAGCTTTGAGCAGGCGCTGGCAGAACTGTCTGCGGTCGCTCAGCGGGAGGTCATTACCCGGCCTCAGGGCAAGGAAATCGGTCCCGTCCAGCCAAAAGGCTGGCTGGACGGGTTGAAAGTACTGGATCTGACCAATGTTATCGCTGGCCCACATTCTACTGCGTTTCTGGGACGTTTTGGTGCCGAGGTCATCAAGCTGGATCCGGTGACCCCGCTTTATGATCCGCTGATCGGCACCCTGTTCAGTTTTCAGACCGGCATGGGCAAGAAAAGTGCCCTGGTGGACATCACCACCCCTGAAGGGCGGGAAGTATTTCACCGGTTGGTGCGCTCGGTCGATATGGTGGTGATCAACGCCCCAGAGCGGCAAATGAAACCCCTCGGCCTGGATCATGACAGTTTGCAGGCAATCAACCCTGGTGTGCTGTTTTGCCGTCTGGATTGCCTGGGTGGCCCTCGTCGTGGTCCCAAGACCGACTATATCGGTTACGACGACATCATTCAGGCCAACAGCGGCATCATGAGTCGCTTCGGCGGCCCGGAAACACCGGAAGAGCATGCTCATCTGGGCACCCTGGATGTGAACTGCGGTTTTGCCGGTGGTCTGATCATGGCAGTTGCTTTGTACCACAAGCTAAGAACGGGGGCGATTTCCCGGGCCAGAACTTCGCTGTCGGCCATAACCAACCTGACTCAGATATCTTTTGCCTTTGATTATCAAGGCCGTGCTCCCTTTAATGAGCCATCGGGCCGGGAGGCACTGGGGAATCACGCTCTGTCACATTTTTATCAGGCCGCTGACGGCTGGCTATTCCTCGATGCCACTCCAGCCGAGCTTGATAAATTGGCGAAAATAGAGGGCCTGTCTGGTATCAAAGAAGCGGACAACATGGCAGCCTTTCTGACCGCGGCCTTCAGGACGGCCAGCGCCGATTACTGGGTGGGTGAACTGCACGCGGCCGGCATTGCCGCCGCCAGGCCTCTCAGCATTGAGGAGCTGCGGGAAGCATACAGTCGTACGGCCGACGGCCGAGCAGGTACAGACCTGGGTAGCTATGCCTTTTCGGTCTATGACCATCATCCCAGTGGCCATCGGGTCACCCAGATCGATCATTACTCGATTCGCCCGGCCGAAGCGTCAATCACTGCCCTGAGTCCTACCGAGCAGTTTGGTCATTCCACTCGCACCATATTGACCGAGCTGGGTTACAGTGACGAGCAGATAGATGACATGCTGGCGGCCCGCATTGTCGGTGAAGCCTGGGGGAGGGAATACCTGCCCAGCTAAGGCTTTCTCTGTCATTGAGGCCATTTCCAGAAGGTGGCCTCTTTGAGACCTGCCAGCCGATGGGCATCTGGCTGGCAGGTTTTTATGGTAATTGGCTGATAATCTCGTCAATAACCTGTTGTGGTACAAATTACAGATTAAGGCGTTCATCTGGGGTCTCTTGTCGATCAAAGAACAACAAGCTCAGGATTAGCAAATGCCAAAACCCCTTTACTTCGGTCGCCTGCCTCCCTTGAAGCTGCGGCTTCCATGAGTTTTTCGTATTCCTCTGTGTGAAAGTATCACTGGTGATTGCTCAGGTATTTGGTTCTGATAACTCCCAGCGTTTAGTACAGGGAGAGAGGAATCCATGGCCACAACACAGCGGCAATACCGTATAGAAGAAGATCTGATAGGGGAGCTGAAAGTGCCGGCACAGGCACTGTTCGGGGGGCAAACGCAAAGGGCAATCGACTTGTATCCGCTCAATGGCGAGAAACCCCTGTCGGCCTACCCGGAGCTGCTGCGCGGCTTGCTGCTGGTCAAAAAGCTGGCGGCCCAGACCAACCTCAATACCGGGGAAATCGAGCCTGATATCGGTCAGGCCATCGTTTCGGCGGTGGACCTGCTGCTTGAGGATATACCCACCGACGCGTTTCCGGTGCATGCCTTTCATGGCGGTGGAGGGATCTCCAGCAACATGAACGTAAACGAGGTGGTGGCCAACTTGGCCAACCGCCATGCCTTCGATCGCCCCCTGGGAAGTTACCAGCCGGTGCATCCCAATGATCACGTTAACCTGAACAACTCGACCAGTGATGCCTTGAATACCGCCTGCCACCTGGCGGTGATCGACAAGATGAAGCGACTGGATGGCGAGCTGGCAGCCTTGATCGGTACCTTCGATGAGCAGGGGCAGCAGTGGCAACATGTGCTGAAGATTTCCCGCACCTGCCTGCAGGACGCGGTCGAAATCAGTTTTGCCGATCTCTTTGGCGGCTATTCATCTCAGCTTACACGGCACCGTCAACGACTGGAGACGGATACGTCCGAGCTGTACCGGGTCAACCTGGGGGGAAATATTATCGGGCGCAAGGGGGATTGTTCCGAGGCCTTCTTCAACCGGGTTATCGATGGACTGAACCGCATGACGGGGGAGACACGGTTTGTGCACAGCGACAACCTGTTTGATGCGTCACAGAGTCATGACGATCTTGCCCGGGTGGCGGCCGGACTGGATCAGCTGGCGAGGGCCCTGCTGCGCATTGCCAAGGACTTTCGCCTGATGGCCTCGGGGCCTGAAACCGGGCTTGGTGAAATTCGCCTGCCCGCGGTTCAACCCGGCTCCTCGGCCATGCCGGGCAAGGTCAACCCGACCATTCCGGAATACCTGATCCAGTGCTGCATGCAGGCCTGCGGGCGCTGTTACTCGGTGCAGATGACCCAGGATCATGGTGAGCTCGATTATACCCCCTGGCAGTCGGTGGTGATCAGCAATCTGCTCGACGCTATCTCGGTGCTGACCAGCGGCATGGAGGCCTTTCGGCAGCATTGCCTTGCCGGTATGGAGCCGGATCTGGCGCGTAACGCCCATAACGTTAATACCCTGATTCCCACACTGATTCGGCTTAAGCAGCAACGCGGCTATTCGTTCGCTGCCCGTGTTTACAAGGAAAGCGGCGGTGACCTGGAGCAAATCCGGCGTTACCTGAAGGAATAAGCATCCGGGAAGAAGGATGAGTTTTTTGCACGGCGCCATACCCTAATGTCAATTGTGCTCGAAAAGCCATCCTTCTACTCTCGTCGGCAATCGTTACAGCAAACGTCCTCACAGGATGTAACCATCGTCGCAACAGAAATGGAGTATCAAATGGATTCTGTAAAAAACATTCCCCTGTCCTGGGCCCACGACTGGCTTCAGCAACCCAAGCGGCAGTATATCGATGGCCAGTGGGTAGACGGCGCCGGCCAGGACAAGTGGGTAGTGACCAACCCGGCCAACCGCGAAGCGCTGTGCGAATTCGTGATGGCCGATGCGGAGCAGGTGGAATACGCCGCTCACATTGCCAACCAGCGGCACGAGTCCGGCGCCTGGTCCAAGGTCAGCCGCACCCAGCGGGCGGACATGCTGCGCCAGATTGCCCGGCTGATCCGCGAGCACACCGAAGAGCTGGCGGTGCTTGAGTCTCTGCCCAATGGCAAGCTGTTCGCCGAGTCCATGGCCGACGACATTCCCACCTGCGCCGATATTTTTGAATACTATGCCGGCTGGACCGACAAGTTCTATGGTGAAACCTCGCCGGTAGAAGACGGCTTTCTGAACTACACGCTCAAGGAGCCGATTGGCGTTTGCGCGCTGATCGCTCCCTGGAACTTCCCTCTGTACCAGACCAGCCTCAAGGTGGCGGCGGCACTGGCCATGGGTAATACCGTGATCATCAAGCCGTCGGAATACACGCCGCTGACCACCATCTACCTGATGGAGCTGATCGACAGTGAGCTCGAGTTTCCGGCGGGCGTGATCAACATGCTGCTGACTAACGGCGAGATGGCCAACCAGCTGACCCTGAGCAGCAATGTGCACAAGGTGTCCTTTACCGGCAGCACCGGGGTAGGGCGCAAGATAGTGCAAAACTCCGGCCTGTCCAACCTCAAGGCGGCCACCCTGGAGCTGGGCGGCAAGTCCCCTTGTATCTTCTTTGAAGACACGCCGGATCTGGACGGCGCCATCGATCGGGCCTTTACCGTCATGTTCTCTCACAAGGGTGAAAAGTGCTCGGAGCCGACCCGCTTCCTGATCCACGACAGCATCTATGATCAGGTGCTTGAAAAGCTGATTGCCAAGGCCAATGCGGTGAAGTGCGGCAATCCGTTCGATGAAAATGTCGACCAGGGACCCCAGTGCAACGAGGCCCAGTTCAACAAGATCCTGGAGTACATTGAAATCGGTAAGGGCGAGGCCAAACTGGTGGCCGGCGGCTGTGCCGATACCGAGGGTGACAATGCCAACGGTTACTTCATTCGCCCCACCATCTTCTCCGAGGTGGATCAGAATGCCCGCATCGCTCAGGAAGAGATTTTTGGCCCCGTGCTGTGCTGCACCCGTTTCCACACCACGGAAGAAGCTGTGCAAATGGCCAATGCCACCGCCTACGGCCTGGCGGCCGGCATTTATACCGCAGATGTGTCCCGTGCCCATCGGGTAGCGGAACAAATCGACGCCGGCATGCTGTTTATCAACCGCTACGGCTGCTACGGCCTGGCTGCCCCCTTTGGTGGTTTCCGCCAGAGTGGCTGGGGCAAGGAGATGGCTATTCACTCCCTGTCTTCCTACACCAAGACCAAGGGGGTCTGGGTGTATTACGGCGACGCCTGATAACCGCTTCTGTCTAGCTAACTGGGTTAGCTCGTTTACTCACAGCCGCCGGCCTTCGGGCCGGCGGCTGCCTGTGTCTGTCCGCTGTTCTCCCATCCTGCCGTTTGCTGCTACTGTGTCAGACAAACCGGGATGACAGCTGCCTTGCCGCCTGGATCAGGAACTTGGAATAGTTTCGTGAGTCCTGTGCGCTGAGTGTCGCACCGTCGATGCAGGCGCTGATGGCGGCAACCGGTTCGTTTCTCAGGTTCAGTACCGGCGCGGCAATACAGCTGAGATGGTGCTCTATCTCGCCCTGGCTGACCGCATAGCCGAGTCGGTGGGCCCGGGACAATTCCTCTTCCAGCTCTGCCACTCGATTGTCCGCCAACGGCGCCACGCTTTTCTCGCCTTCCATGTAACTTTTCCTGAAGTTGGCCGACTGCATCGACAAAATGGCCTTGCCGGCGGCCGAGCGGTGCATTGGCATGGTCTGACCGATAAAGAGGTTGAGTGACGCATTAAGCGACGGTTCCACCTTGGACACCACCACCACCTTGTTACCTACCGGTACGGCGAGAAAAATCAGCTTGTGGATCTCGTTCTTGAGGATTTCGGCAATCGGAAAGAAATAGGGGATCAGGCTTTGTTTGTTGTACACGGTCGAGGCGATCTGAAAGATGCGTGAGCCGATGCAGTATGCCTTTTTACGGCTTGGATCCATGGCAATCAACTGATGTCTGAGCAGGGTCTGGGCGATACGGTGGCCGCTGGCCACCGGAATTCCCGTCTGCTCACAGATCTCCGTCAGGGTCAGCGGATAGGAGGCGGCGGCCAGCAGATCCAGGATCAGTACGGAGGCATCGACGGCCGGTGCCTTTGATTTTTCGACGTGTTCGTTCACTTTCTCACTCTCTTTTATATATGGAAAAAACGTTGGGTTTCACGCCGGGGTTGCCACCTTGCTTATCCGCTTCCTTCTGTTAACCCAGCAGAAAGAAAAAATATCAAATACGTAACCTTTTGAAAAAGCGGGTAGTACCAAGCCTTGCGGCCTGACTGCCAGGCTTTCGGTGCGCTTTGCTTGTTCCTCGGCATCACGGATGTCCCTGTTATAACAGGACTTTTATTGCGAGCGGCAGAAACACATCAGTATATTTTCATATTTGGAAATAAAATTCTATATAAGAATTAGATTTGACAGCAGAAAGGCCTGTCCATAGGATTGTTACCAAATTTAACAATGGGCCTTTTTCAATGAGAACCTATAACAACTTCATCTATAACGACTTTGTCGAAAAGGCAGAAGCCACGAAGATCCCGGTTTACAACCCGGCAACAGAAGAAGTCATTGGGCAGGTCAGTGCCGCCAGTGCGGAAGACGCCAAGGAAGCGGTCGAGATTGCGGCGGCAGCCCAGAAAGGCTGGCGCAAGCTGACCAGCATTCAGCGGGGGGATTATCTGCGCAGACTGGCCGATGCCCTGGTAGCGCGCAAGGATGATATCGGCCGTGCACTGGCGCTGGAGTCGGGCAAGGCGCTGGATGAAGCCACCAGCGAGGCCGTGTATGCGGCGGATATTACCCGCTATCACGCCGAGTGGGCGCGCCGGATCGAAGGGGAGATTATTCCCAGCGACAGTCCGTCCGAAAACCTGTTACTGCAGCGCGAGCCCATCGGTGTGGTGGCCTGCCTGATCCCGTTCAATTACCCGGTCTATACCCTGATGCGCAAGATTGCCCCGGCCTTGATCACCGGCAATACCGTGGTGGTGCGCCCGAGTAACAACACGCCCTGTTCGGCGTTTGAAATTGCCCGTGCGGTTCAGGAGGCCGGCCTGCCTCCCGGTGTGGTCAATGTGCTGGCGATGGATCACAGCACTGCCGAAATTGTCTGCACGCACCCCAGGGTTGGCATGATCACCCTGACCGGCAGCGTGGGAGCGGGGCGCAAGGTGCTGGAATACTCCCAGGTCAATATCGCCAAGTCGTCACTGGAGCTGGGCGGCAAGACCCCGGCCATCGTCGAGGCCGATGCCGATCTGGAAAAGGCGGCCAGCCAGATTGTTGCCTCCAAGACCACCCACTGCGGGCAGCTTTGTACCGCGGTCGAGCGGGTCTATGTGCATGAGGCCGTCTATGACCGCTTCGTCGGCTTGCTGCGTGATCTGTTCAAACAACGTGCATTTGGTGATCGTGCGAAAAACCCCGCTTTCATGGGGCCGCTTATCAACGAGAACACGCGCCTCGGTATCCATCAGATGGTACAGCGGGCCATCGATGATGGCGCCACGCTGGAAGTTGGCGGCTATATCCCCGAAGGACAGGGTCATTTCTACCCGCCGACCCTGCTGACCAACTGCCGCCAGGATATGGAAATTGTTCAGGAGGAAATCTTTGGTCCTGTCTTGCCGGTGCTCAAATACCGTGATGCCGAAGAAGCGTTAATGCTGGCCAACGATCATCAGTTCGGTCTGGCCTCGGTGATTTACACCGAGAATTACCGTACGGCCATGATGGTGGCCAACGAGATCGAGGCTGGCGAGATCTATATCAATCGCACGCCGGCTGATCCCTATCAAGGCTATCACGCCGGCTGGAAGCGCTCGGGACTGGGGGGGGACGACGGCAAGCACGGCATGCTCGAGTTTACCCAGACACGACTGGTCGTGCTCAGTTACTAAGTCCCTGCAATGGGCTCCGCAAACCCTGTTGCCCACGAGCCCCAGATAATTTACGAGGTATCCAGATGAAAGTAGCTTCCTGTCAGACTCACGTTGTTGCCGTACCGCCACCCCATGTTGGTGGCATGTACTGGATTTTTGTCACCCTGCGAACCGAGTGCGGCATCGAAGGGGTGGGTGAGGTCTATGCGTCTACCTTTCACCCCAGGGTGATGGTTCCGGCCATCGAGGATGTGTTTGACCGGTATCTGAAGGGTGAAGATCCCCATCATATCGAGCGTTTCTTCCGGCAGGCCTACTCTAGCGGTTTTACCCAACGGCCCGATCTGACCATGATGGGCATTATCAGCGGCCTGGAGATGGCATGCTGGGACATCATCGGCAAGGCGGCAGGCAAGCCGGTATATGAGCTGATCGGAGGGCGGGTACACGACAAGTTGCGCTCCTATACCTACCTGTACCCGGTCAACCGGGCCGGTGACTACGACTACGACAGCGTTGAGCTGGCCGTCGAGTGCGCCCTGGAAAACATGGAGAAGGGCTTTACCGCGCTGAAGTTCGATCCTGCCGGCCCCTATACCGCTTATTCCGGGCATCAGCTCTCGCTGGAAGATATCGACAAGAGCGCAACCTTCTGCCGTCGTATTCGCGAGGCGGTGGGCAACAAATGCGATCTGCTGTTTGGTACTCATGGCCAGATGGTGCCCTCGGCCGCCATTCGACTGGCCAAGCGGCTCGAGCCCTATGATCCGCTCTGGTTCGAGGAGCCGGTACCGCCGGGACAGGCCGAGGCCATGGGAAGGGTGGCGGCCAATACCTCGATTCCGGTGGCGGCAGGTGAACGGTTGACCACCAAGTACGAGTTCCATGATCTGCTGACCCACAAGGCAGCCTCGATCCTGCAGATGAACCTGGGCCGTGTTGGCGGCATTCTGGAAGCGAAGAAGATCGCCGGCATGGCCGAGGCCTTCTATGCCCAGATAGCTCCTCACCTGTACAACGGTCCGGTGGGTGCCGCCGCCAGTATTCAGCTGGCAACCGCGACACCCAACTTCCTGATCCAGGAAAGCATTCGTACCTGGGACGGATTCCATGCCGAGGTGCTGCAGGAGAAGATCGAGTGGCGTGATGGCTACATTATTCCCTCGACCAAACCGGGTCTGGGTGTAGAGCTGAACATGGAGGTGGTCAAGGCTCACTCTCCCTACACCGGCAAGCGCCTGCACCTGCTGATGGATCCCAAGCCCTATGATTACAAGGCGCGCGGCGATGACTGGAAGCGCCAGCCGGATGCCGTGGAGTGATGAGCATGGAGTTCGATTTCATCATTGTCGGGGCCGGTTCGGCCGGCTGTATTCTGGCCAGCCGCCTGAGTGAGTCAGGACAGCATTCGGTGTTGCTGCTGGAAGCCGGAGAAAAGGACGGCTCGCCCTGGTTCAAACTGCCGGTCGGGTTTGCCAAGACCTATTACAACCCACGTTACAACTACATGTATTACAGTGAGGAAGACGCAGGCATGGCGGGGCGAAAGGTGTACGCTCCCCGGGGCAAGGTGCAGGGCGGCTCCGGCTCCATCAATGCGATGATCTATGTGCGCGGTCAGGCCTCGGACTTCGACGACTGGGCGGCGGCCGGCAACGAGGGCTGGAGCTACCGGGAGGTGTTGCCCTACTTCAAGAAGCTGGAGCAACATCCGGCCGGCGACACCGAGTTTCACTCTTCCAGTGGGCCTATCGGCATCACGCCGATGAAAGGACGAACTCACCCGGTCTGCGATTATTATCTGCGGGCAGCCGAGCAGCTGGGCTGGCCGCTGAATGATGATTTCAACGGTGCCGGGGTGGAGGGTGCCGGCATCTATGAAACAAATATTCGCAATGGTCAGCGTGACTCCAGCAATACCGCCTATCTGAAGCCGGCGTTGAGCCGGCCTAATCTCAGCTTGCAGCGGGTAAGCATGGTGCAGCGGGTACTGGTTGACGAACAGCAAAGGGCGACGGGCGTTGAGGTGCTGCACCAGGGACGTGTGCAGCAAATCCGGGCCCGGCGGGAGGTGATCCTGTCGGCCGGCGCAGTGGATTCTCCCAAGCTGCTGCAGTTGTCCGGTATCGGTGATCAGGCAATGCTCACCCGGCATGGTATCGAGGTGCGCAGCCACCTGCCGGCGGTGGGGGAGAACCTGCAGGATCACCTCTGCGTCAGCTATTACTACCGAGCCAATATGAAAACCCTGAACGATACCTTCCGCTCGTTCTGGGGTAAGGCCTGGTCCGGACTCGAATATCTGATCAACCGTTCGGGACCACTGTCGATGAGTGTCAATCAGGCTGGGGGGTTTTTCCGGGGCAGTGATGCCGAGCCGGCGCCCAATATCCAGCTCTACTTCAATCCCATGTCCTACCGGATACCTAAGGATCCCAATGCAAAACTGGAGCCGGAGCCTTATTCCGGTTTCCTGGTGGCGTTCAATGCCTGCCGCCCGACCAGCCGAGGCCGCATTGAACTGGCATCGAGCAACCCGCAGGACGCCGCCTTGATCAGGCCCAATTACCTGTCGACCGACAAGGACGTTAACGAGGTCATCCAGGGCAGTCGCCTGATCCGGACCCTGATGCAGGCGCCCGCGCTGCGGGAGATTACCGCCGAAGAAGTGCTGCCCGGACCGGCGGTCGAGAGTGAGGAGGACATGCTGGCGTACTTTCGCGAGAACGGAGGCTCCATCTATCACCTGTGCGGTTCCTGCGCCATGGGGCCGGATCCCCGAACCGCGGTGGTTGACAGCCGCTTGCGGGTGCACGGGCTCAACGGGCTCAGGGTGATCGATGCCTCGGTTTTCCCCAATATCACCTCGGGCAATACCAACGCTGCCACCATGATGGTGGCGGAAAAGGGCGCCGACATGGTGCTTGCCGATCATGCCGCCTGCTAATCACAAGATGGATGAAGGATTATGACAAACGCGAAAAGAATCAAACCCTTGGTGTTCTGGCCTCCGTTCTTGCTACTGATGGCGGCGGTCGCCATGAGCTTTGCCGATCTGGAGACCTTCCTCGGAGTGACCTCGGCCATCAACGGCTGGATCCTGAACCACTTCTCCTGGTTGTTCAGCCTGGGAACCCTGCTTATGGTCGTGACCTGTGCCTGGGTGTTTTTTTCACCCCTTGGCAAGGTGCGCATTGGCGGTGAAAATGCCACGCCACTGATCAGCCGGTGGCGCTGGTTCTCCATTGCACTCTGTACTACGGTGGCGATCGGTATTCTGTTCTGGGCGACGGCCGAGCCCATGTACCATCTGCACAGTCCGCCCGCGTCGCTCGGCCTGGAGCCCGGATCGGCCGATGCGGCCCAGTTCGCTATTTCGACCATGTTTCTGCATTGGTCCTTTACCCCCTATGCCATCTATACGGTACCGGCATTGATGTTTGCGCTGGCCCACTATAACCTCGGCAAGCCGTTTTCACTGGGCTCCGCGCTCAGCCCGCTGTTCGGTGATCGCATGCTGGGCAAACCGGGTCACCTGATCGATGCGCTGGCGCTCTATGCGCTGGTGGCTGGCATGTCGGCGTCACTCGGTACCGGCGTGCTGACCCTGGCCGGCGGCCTGGACAACATGTTGTCGATCGGCACCGGACCTGTGGTGCTGGGGGCTATCACCCTGTTGATAGTGGTCAGCTTTATCCTGTCGGCGGCCAGTGGCCTGAAGAAGGGGATAGCCATGCTGTCGAGCCTCAATACCCGTATCTTTTTCCTGATCTGCGGTTTCGTGTTCGTGTGTGGCCCGACCACCTGGATACTGTCGATGGGGGTCGAGGGACTGGGAGTGTATTTCGGTAACTTCATCGAAAAGAGTCTGTTTACCGGTGCGGCTTCGGGTGATCAGTGGCCGCAGTGGTGGACCATCTTCTACTGGGCCAACTGGCTGGCCTGGGCGCCCATCACGGCCCTGTTCCTGGGCAAGATTTCCCGGGGATATACGGTCCGCGAGTTCCTGGTGATCAACATGATGTTGCCGGCCCTGTTTGCCTGCGTCTGGATGTCGATTTTCAGTGGTACCGCTCTGAGCATGGACATGAATGGCGATGGCCTGCTCAACAAGGCCCTGCAGGCTACCGGTGCCGAGTCTGTGGTCTATACCATGTTGGATAACCTGCCACTGGCGGGCATTACCGCGGCAGTGTTCATTTTTGTCTCCTTTCTGTCCTATGTGACGGCGGCGGACTCCAACACCGAAGCCATGAGCAACCTGTGTAGCGAAGACAGTGAAGCCAGCCTGTCCGGTGACACCCAGGCCCATGGCGCCAGTTTGAAGCTGAAGCTGATCTGGGGGGGCACCATCGGCTTTGTGGCCTGGGTCATGACCAGTTTTGCCGGGATCGACGGTATCAAGATGATGTCGAATCTGGGGGGCTTGCCGGCACTGCTGATTGTGCTGGGGTGCAACGCCGCCCTGATCCACTGCCTGCTGTCCGGACGCTTCCATAGCCGAGAGCCTGTTCGTCTGGATAATGCCCAGGCAGCCTGATCGCTGAACCTGCCTTATTGCCCGCACCGTGCTGATGCCGGTGCGGGCTTTTTTATTTGTCTCTTCAGCCGGTGATACCCCCATGAACACCATGTTGATTTTGTGTTATGACTTTTCGTCATGGTTGATCGCATTTATGTCATTTTGAAAATTTTCTCTGCTGAAGCATGCTTTCCGGCGATTGGAATCGTTGAAGGAATATTCGCCATATCGGTGAATAACGTTGCAGGGATTTATATGAAAAACATCAGACCCATTACCTTCTGGCCGGCATTTGCCTGCCTTGCCCTGACGGTTATCTACACCATCATCGACAAGCAGAACTTCATTGCCGGTACCTCAACGCTGAATAGCGTGATCATGGCCAACCTCTCCTGGCTGTTTAATCTCAGTGCCTTGTTGATGGTGTTTATCGCCGCCTATGCGTTTTGCTCGCCCATCGGCCGAGTGCGCATTGGCGGCGAAAAGGCCGCTCCCATGCTGACCCCGTTCCGCTGGTTTGCGGTTTCCTTAACCACCGTCATTGCCATGGGTATCCTGTTCTGGTCGGTGGCCGAGCCGGTGCTGCATTACCATGAACCGCCCAAGTATCTGGGAATCACTCCCGAAAGCGCCGAGTCGATGCGGTTTTCCATGTCCACCATCTTCGTGCACTGGACCATTACCCCATACAGCATCTATACCGTGGCTGGCCTGGCCTTTGCGCTGGCGTTTCACAACCTCAAGCTGCCCTTTTCCATCGGCTCCATGCTGCGTCCGCTGCTGGGCCACCGGGTGGATGGCATCGGTGGCCAGGTGATCGATGGGCTGGCGCTGTTCTCCGTGGTGCTGGGCATGTCCGCCACCCTGACTTCCGGCCTGCTGGTGATCGGCGATGGCATGGAGTCGGTACTGGGCATCGAGAAAAGCGTGACCGGATACGCGATCATCGCCATTGTTATTATCGGATCTGCCATCATGTCGGCTGCATCCGGCCTGTATCGCGGCATTCAGACCCTGGCGCGTATCAACACCTGGCTCTACTTCATCGGTGCTTTGTTCATCTTCATTGTGGGCCCGACCGTGTTCATCCTGTCGCTGGGGGTTGAGTCACTCGGGGTTTATCTGTCGGATTTCTTTGCCCGCAATCTGGTGACCGGCGCCTCCGGTAACGACCAGTGGCCGGGTTGGTGGACCGTGGCCTTCTTCGCCAGCTGGTTTGCCTGGGCCCCGCTCAGCTGCCTGTTCCTCGGCAAGATTGCCCGTGGCTACACGGTGCGTCAGTTCATCATCGTCAACCTGTTGCTGCCGTCCCTGTTCGGTTTCCTGTGGTTCAGCATCTTCAGTGGCTCTTCGTTGTATTTCGATACCACCCTGGGCGGCATCATGTATCAGGCCTACCAGGACCATGGCTTTGCCTCGGTGATTTATGTGCTGTTCGATCAGCTGCCCGGCAGCACCCTGCTCAGCGCGCTGTTTATCTTTGCCTGTTTCATCACCTTTATTACCGCGGCCGACTCCAATACCGATGCCATCGGTGGCCTTTGTATCAAGGGCGTGAATGCCGAAAACCTGAAATCGCCCTTGTGGGTCAAGGTCACCTGGGGCTGTGCCATCGCCTTTGTTGCCTGGATCAGTGCGAGTTATATCGGGGTCGATGCCATCAAGATGCTGTTCAACCTGTCGGGCGTACCGGGCATGTTGATTGTGCTGGGAGCGGGCTTTGCCTTTCTGAAACTGGCGCAACGGGTCCAGGTTAACGGCCAGACCGTGGAGCTGAAGCCGAGCGTGCTGGACGAGATGGAAGCCGGTGCCGAAGCCGGGCGTGCAGTACCGCTGGCGGGACTGGGACAGAAATAAACCATTCAACTTTGTAACACATGGAGTCGGGCTGACTCGGCTCCACCATTACCTTTGAGGATTTAACATGCAATACGTAAGACTCGGTCAGTCCGGCCTGAAAGTATCCCGTCTCTGCCTCGGCACCATGAACATGGGCTCCAAGCAGTGGAAACCCTGGATCTTTGACGAAAAGGAAAGTGAGCCCATTATCGCGCACGCCCTGGATATGGGCGTCAACTTCATCGATCTGGCAGACTTTTATTCCACCGGTGCCGGTGAGGAAGTGGTGTGCAACGTGCTGCGCCGCATTGCCCGGCGCGACGAGCTGGTTATCACCACCAAGGTGGGCTACGCCATGAGCGATGACATCAATGCCCGGGGGCACTCGCGCAAGCATATCTTCGATGCCATCGATGCTTCGCTCAAGCGCATGGGCATGGATTATGTCGACATCTACATGCTGCATTATTTCGATACCGAAACCCCGGTGGAAGAAACCATGGGTGCCCTCAACGACATCGTGCTGGCCGGCAAGGCCCGCTATATCGGGGTGTCTACCATGTACACCTGGCAGCTGGCGAAGATCCTGCAGGTGTGTGACAAGAATGGCTGGGCCCGCCCGATCAACATGCAGCTGCAGCTGAACTGTGCCTACCGTGAAGAAGAGCGGGAGATGATTCCCTTCTGCATGGATCAGGGCATTGGCGTGTCGGTCTTCAGTCCGCTGGCCCGGGGCATTCTGACCAGCGATCTGCAGTCCACCCGTAACCAGACCGACTTCTTTACCGCCGAGATGTACAACGATCAGGCCTCCAGGGATATCGCCCACTCCGTGGCCAAGGTGGCCGACGCCCGCGGTTGCTTGCCGGCACAGGTGGCCCAGGCCTGGGTACTGCAGAAGCCGGAAGTGTCCTCCATGCTGGTGGGCGCCGACAGTCCGGCCCAGTTCGACAGTGCCCTGGCGGCCCTTGAAATGACCCTGACGGCAGACGAGCTTTACGAAATCGAGCGTAACTACACGCCCTGCGATCTGATCAACGACTACACCGCCGGCAAGCGCATTGCGCGCAGCCCGCGTCCGGCCCGGGCGCCCTTTATTGACTGAACATCCTCGAGTGTTTCTGTAGTACGTAGTTTTGCTTCAGGTCCCTTTTGCCCCGCTTGCCGGGGCTTTTTTATGGTACCTTGTTGTTGGTGCATGTGTCAGTTGGTCGTGAGGGAGTTAATCCGGGCTGATCTCACGCAGCCACTCGGTAAAGCGAATGACCTTGGCCAGTCCCTGGCGTTCGGCGTTGATATCCAGCCAGTATCCATAGGGGCCACTGACCTCTATGCTGCTGAAGGGCACCAGGGCACCTGATTGCAGCTCTCGGCTGATCATGTGTTTGTCGATAATGGCAAAACCAGCGCCGTTAACGGCGGCATTGGTCACCTGATCCAGGGTGCTGAATTCCATGCCGCGATTGGCATCAACCTGCTCGGTGAGGCCGGCGGCCTGCAGCCAGTTTTGCCACACCGGCAGCCGTTCGCCCTTGTGCAGTATGTGAAGCAGGCTGCCATCGGCTTTTTCCAGGTGTTGTGCCTGCTCGAGCAGTTCCGGCGCACAAACGGCGACGTGCTGCTCCAGCATGATCAGCTCACTGTAATGGCTGGGTCTGGCGGTGCGGCCAAAGCGAATACAGCAGTCAAACAGCTTGCTATCGACGTCACTATTATGAATGGACAGCTCCAACTCGGGGGAGTGCCGGTGCAAGCCGGCCAGGCGGGGAGCCAGCCAGCGGGTGGCAAAAGTGGGAGGCACCAGCAGCGCCAGCTTTTGCCGTTGTTTGGGATCCCGCAGCTCCTGCACTGCGCTTTCCATCAGGTTGAAAGACTGCTCCAGCTTGGCAAGCAGTTGCTTGCCAGACTCGGTCAGTTCCAGGTGGTGATGACGGCGAATGAACAGTGCCACTCCAAGGTAATCTTCCAGTTGCTTGATCTGCCGGCTGACCGCGCTCTGAGTGACATGCAACTGAGTTGCCGCCTGCGTGAAACTCAGGCACTTGCCAGTGGTTTCGAAAACGCGTAATGAGGTCAGTGCCGGTAATGAACGCATAAGGTTGCCCTTGGATAAAGCCACTTGGGAGCGGGAGTATATCTGAGCATACGCGACAGATCGTTTTTCCAGTGTTGATAATTTGCTGCATATCATGCTCCGTAACCAATTGAATAGTCGAACAAGGTGATTGTGTCAGCTGCACTCCTGGGCGTTGTTGATCAAATCAGAGCCGAGAAAGCCTGTTCCTATTGGGCTTGATGCCCTTAACTGACTGGCTGGCGAACGGGCATACCAAGTCCTATGACTCTGTTCATGACCTTAACCCCGGCCAGGATTTCACCGACCTGGCCGTTGTATTTGCGTAGGCTGAGCTTGGGGCTCACCAGCTGTTTGTAACGGGACATCGCCGTTTCTGCGGTAGCCAGAGGCACGTTTCCACTCAGCAAGGTTGCCTGATTTCGGTGCCGTCACGGCGTCGTTTCTCGGATGTCCTTCTTCCCAGTAGCCCGTATTTTTGCGCGGTGGGATGGTCGCTTTGCTGCCTTTTTTGAGCAGGAGTTGATGGCATTCCCGAGTATCATAAGCGCCGTCGCCCGACACCTGATGTAACTGCCGCCGCAACGGGTTGAGTAAGGGCGGCAAGACCTCGTTATCGGCCACATTCTCCAGGCTACCTCGGCGGCGATGACTTAGTGAGTACGGGCATCAACAGCCTTCATTATCTGGTGTTGTTTGAAGAGCAGCATATCTGCATTACGGCCCGCCACTCCAAACGCCTGGAAAAAACATGGACCCTGGAGGAAGTGGCGCGGCTGTCGCAGCTTATCGTGTCACCGTCCCGGGCCAATCTGCGTGGCTCTCATGATGAATGGTTTGCCCTGCAAGGCCTGAAACGCAATATCGTGATGTCGGTACCGAGCTTTTCGGCTGCCCCCGATATCATTGGGGCTACCGACATGATTTCATTTTATCCCTCCAGGTTGTTGCCCAACCCCAAGGTGGCTTCGCTGAAGCTGGATACCCTGACTCCCAAATTTGAAGTGATTGTGGCATGGCACAGCCGAACACGGCACAGCCCTCTGCATATATGGATGATTGAGCGACTAAAGGCGTTGTTCGTCCGTTAACTTTCCTTACAGTCGACCCCTTCGGACTTCAGCTCTTTTTCCAGCCACTCCACAAAGGTGGCTACACGTGCCCACCGCTCCTTATGGGGCGGAATGCTGAGATAGTAACGGGGCAGGGGAGGCAGCTGGGAGTCATCAATGTCGAACGGAATACAGAGCTCGCCGGCGGCCAGCATGCCTTGGGCATTGACCCGGTTGCCCAAGGCCACGCCAAGCCCCTGTGCCGCCGCTTCAAAGGCATGCAGGGAGTAACCCATCGATAAAAACGGCTGATCCTTCACCCAGGGAAAGTCCGCCAGAATGGACTTCCACGAGTTCAGGCGGCGCTCGGTTTCAATCAGTGTCAGCCCGCGCAGGCCTTCTATGTTGTGCAGCTGGTGTTTTTCAACATACTCGGGGCTGGCAAGGGCGACGATCTCGTCGTCAAGCAGCTGGCGTGTCGTGAAATGAGGGTCTGCTTCAAAGCGATACTCGATGGCGATATCGATGCCCTTTTCCTCCGGCTCCAGAATCATGCGATCCAGCAGGTGAACATCGTATTGAGGGCAGGCGGCAAAGAAGCTGGCCAGCCGTGGAATCAGTCACTTGGTGGTTAATGAAGGGGGCGCGGCTATGGTCAGGGTTTCACGGTTTTTCTTCTGCGAGGCAATGGCCGTGGCGCGGCCGATGGCCTGCAGGCTGGGACGAATCTCGGTCAGGTAATCGCGGGCCACCTCGGTCAACAGCAGATTGCGGCCTTTGCGTATAAAAAGGGGGGACTCTAGGGTCGCGGGTTCGAGTCCCGTCCGCTCCGCCATCATTAAAAGCCCTGAGTTAACGCTCAGGGCTTTTTTCATTTCTGCCTTCTCAAATCCGCACGCAGGCACCCTGCCTTCATTACCTTCGAAACCATATCGTGACCTGATATATTCCTGCAGAAAGATACCGGGGCAAGCCCGGCATGACGTTGTGTTAGGCCGGTATCAGTGGCTGGCCAGGCGGCTCAGGTAGGGCTGAAGGGAAAAACCAAGCTGTTTGCTGAGGGACCATTCCTGATCTTTCAGGGCCTTGGCGTTGGTCGTGGCGGCGACGGTGCCGGCGAACACCACCCAGTTACCGCTGCTGGTCAGGCAGGAGCGCACATCAGAAAAGTGCGTGTGCAACAGCCGCATAAAGTCATCGGTCTGGTGGCAATCCCAGCAGTTCAGCACCAGCCAACCACCGGCTTTGAGCTGGCGACGGCAGTTATTGAGAAACCCGACCGAGAACTGCTCACCTTCCGCATCGTCGGCGTTATACAGATCGCTGAAAATCACATCCAGCTTTTTGCCCTGATAATCCCGCATAAAGGCAAAGGCATCGGCTCTATGCAGCTGCATCCTTTTACCCTGAGGCAGCTGAAAGTAACGCTGTGCCGCTTCCATCACCGCGGGGCGCAGCTCCACCACCTGCTGTCTGAGGCCGGCCACACCGGCATGCAGACAGCTGTTCAGGGTGCCAGCACCCAGCCCCAGAGTCAGGGTGTGCTTGGGCGTGTTGAACAACAGCACCAGCAACATGGCTCTCACATATTCCAGCTGGGGCACATGGGGCTCACTCTTGTGCCAGCTGCTCTGGGCATCGGGGCCGCCAAAACTCAGGGTGCGCCTGCCTTCCGACTCCCACACGAGAATCGGGCCGTATTCATCCTGCGCGCTGAAAATTTCCTGCATAGAAAACCATTACCGCCAAACCGGCATTATTTGAAAGAAACAAGCCCCGGCCAAATGACCGGGGCTTGGGTTGTTCGGACCACTCAGTCCAGCAGCGCCTGGGCGATTTGCTGCCACTCTTCTTTGGTAGCACACTTGGGGCGTTTCTTGCCGGCGCGGCCATACCAGTAGTCGGCGTTCCACAGTACCCCTTCCACATGGTGCAGATAGGCGTGCACCCAGGCAGAGGGCTGGTCGCCGTTGTCACGAATGCATTCATGCGCTTCCTCCCACTGACCATTGGCATCCAGCCACAACGCGGTGAGGGCATCGGACAGGCCGGCTGGCGGCTGAGGCTGATTGAGTGAGGCGTGAAAAGCTTTGAAGTTCATGAAATGGCTCCCTGCGAATGCATTGAAAATTTGATGAGGGTCACAGTTTACCACAGCTGCATTTCGATCAGGATGTCGCCAGGATGATGGGTATAATGCGCGGCAAGGCAGACCTATAAAGGGAAACACCGATGAAGGGTATTTCAGTGGCCGAGCCGGGCTTTCACGAACTCGTTCTCGGCGGTGCCCGCTCGGGCAAGAGTCGTCTGGCTGAGCGGCTGGTGACAGCCGACGGTGGGTTGGTCACCTATATTGCCACCGCCACGGCGCAAGACGAGGAAATGACCGAGCGGATACGTCATCATCAAGGCCGGCGTCCACCTTATTGGACCCTGGTGGAAGAGCCTCTGGCACTGGCCAGAGTGCTGCAGGCTCATGCTGCCCCCGGGCATTGTGTGCTGGTGGACTGCCTGACTTTGTGGCTGACCAATCTGCTGTTATGCGAAGACACTCGCCGGCTGGAACGGGAAAAAACAGCGCTGCTGGAGACCCTGCCGTTATTGCCGGGGCGTATTGTTCTGGTCAGCAATGAGGTGGGGCAGGGCATAGTGCCGCTGGGGGAGCTGTCGCGGCGTTTTGTTGATGAGGCCGGCTGGTTGCACCAGGCCCTGGCCGAGGTGTGCGACAGAGTGATCTTTACCATTGCGGGCCTGCCCCAAATTCTGAAAGGCCCGTCATTGTAATTTTTACTGGGTATTCACCATGGTGAATTCCTGGCCCAACCGGCGAAAGGCGTTCAGCACCAGGCCATTATCTCGAATTTCCAGATAATGCAGCCGGCCGTCGGCATTCAGCACCAGGGTCAGTTGCTGGCCGGCCTGCAATCGGCTGAGGGGTTTGTAGGACGGCTCGGCACGCACCAGGGCGATCAGCTCCTGGCCGGGCAACTGCCAGTTGCGGAACAGGGAGGACAGGGTCTCTCCGGGCGCCAGAGTGTGATCGATACGCCGGCCACCGGCAGGCACATCAATCACGCGCTTGTCGGCATCGCTCAGGGGCACCGTCAGGCTGCCGGTCACCGGCGTTTGCGGGGCTGGCGGAGCGGGCTGCCAGCCCAGCAGCAGCAACCAGAGTGGAACTAATACCAGCAGCCCCAACCGGTGCAGGCGGGGCAGTCGTCCGAGCGTGGACAGCGCCTGCCCGAGCCCCCGGCGGGCCGGAAGGGTAAGCTGGTTGATTCGAGTGCCGAGCGACACTCCTTGATGGCCTCTGGCCGCACTTTTTCTTCTGGTCATGGTCCCTCCCTCGCGGCCACAAGTGTATCCAGCCCCCGAGAACTCCACAAGCCGCTGACCCCGCCTTTTTACGGCCGGTTCAGGGGAAGCGACAAGGCGTTTCGTCCGTGCGTCCCGGGTGCTAAAATAGCCACCACTTCACGTCCATGAGGCCTGTTTGGCCCCTTCACTCAACCAAGGCAGACAGAATGACAGTTAAAACACGGTTCGCTCCCAGTCCTACCGGCTTTCTTCATGTTGGCGGTGCCCGCACGGCCCTGTATTCCTGGCTTTACGCCCGCCACCATCAGGGCGAGTTCGTGCTGCGCATTGAAGACACGGATCTGGAGCGTTCCACCCAGGAAGCCATCGACGCCATTCTGGAAGGCATGAACTGGCTGGGCCTGACCTGGGACGAGGGTCCTTACTATCAGACCAAACGCTTTGATCGCTACAACCAGCTTATCGATCAGCTGCTGGCAGAGGGCAAGGCCTATAAATGCTATTGCTCCAGGGAGCGTCTCGACGCCCTGCGTGAAGCGCAGATGGCCGCCGGTGACAAGCCCCGTTACGATGGCATCTGTCGTGACCCCGATAATCATGGCGATGCCGATGCCCCCTATGTGATCCGCTTTAAAAACCCGGACGAGGGCTCTGTGGTGTTCGACGACCACGTGCGCGGCCGCATCGAAATCGCCAACGACCAGCTGGACGACCTGATCATTCGCCGCACCGACGGCGCCCCTACCTACAACTTCTGTGTGGTGGTGGACGACTGGGACATGGGCATTACCCACGTGGTGCGAGGGGAAGATCACATCAACAATACTCCCCGCCAGATCAACATTTACAAGGCCTTGGGGGCGCCGGTGCCGGAGTTTGCCCATGTTTCCATGATCCTGGGCGACGACGGCGCCAAGCTGTCCAAGCGCCACGGTGCGGTCAGCGTGATGCAGTACCGGGACGACGGTTACCTGCCCCAGGCTCTGCTCAACTACCTGGTGCGCCTGGGCTGGTCTCATGGCGATCAGGAGATCTTCAGCCTGGAGGAGATGATCTCCCGGTTTTCCCTGGATGCCATCAGCAAGTCGGCATCGGCCTTTAATACCGACAAACTGCTGTGGCTGAACCAGCACTATATGAAAACCCTGCCCGCCGAGGAAGTGGCCGGTCATCTGGAATGGCACATGCGGGATCAGGGTATCGACTTTGCTCAGGGGCCGGCGCTGGCCGAGGTGATAACCCTCTATGCCGAGCGCTGCAACACCCTGAAGGAGCTGGCGGCCCAGAGTCGTTACCTCTATGAAGACTTCAGCGAGTTCGAGGCCGGTGCCGCCAAAAAGCATCTGCGCCCGGTGGCCGCCGAGCCGCTGGCGCTGGCCCGCACTCGCCTGGCCGAACTGGCCGACTGGCAAGCCGCCGCCATTCACGAGGTGATCAACGCCGTGGCTGCCGAGCTGGAGCTGGGCATGGGCAAGGTGGGCATGCCGCTGCGGGTGGCGGTCACCGGCATTGGTCAGTCACCGGCCATCGACGGCGTCATGGCGCTGCTGGGCAAGGACAAGGTGCTGGCCCGCATCGACATGGCCCTGGCGTTTGTGGCCGAGCGTGCTCAAGGGTAAAACACAGCCGACAGCCATAGGCGGAAAGAAGAGCGGCGTTGCCTTTGGGGGCGCCGTTTTTTTTAATCCCCAATCTTTGGCGGAATGCACACTTTCTAATCCCATTGTTCAAAATTCGTCTGGTTGAACGGTTTTTTTTATTTGGTGGTTGACTCTGCACGGCCCTGTGCCTATTATGCGCCTCGCTCGCAGGGACAAGCTTCCTGCAACGACTTGAGCGGGGCTATAGCTCAGCTGGGAGAGCGCTTGCATGGCATGCAAGAGGTCGGCGGTTCGATCCCGCCTAGCTCCACCAATCAAGTCGAGAGCAGTTTCTGCCAAATGGGGTTATAGCTCAGCTGGGAGAGCGCTTGCATGGCATGCAAGAGGTCCGCGGTTCGATCCCGCGTAGCTCCACCAGGCGGCAGAAACAAACACCAGTAAAACAGCATTGTTTTGGGGCTATAGCTCAGCTGGGAGAGCGCTTGCATGGCATGCAAGAGGTCGGCGGTTCGATCCCGCCTAGCTCCACCAAAACAATCTGACCGAATTTGGGGCTATAGCTCAGCTGGGAGAGCGCTTGCATGGCATGCAAGAGGTCGGCGGTTCGATCCCGCCTAGCTCCACCAAATTTCAGAAAGCCGCAGTCAAGCACTGCGGCTTTTTTCGTTCTGGCCTTTTCCTGTTCCCCTGCGCACAATAAAAACAAACTCGAACGAGACTGTTTTTATGGAGCATTTTGATCATATCTTTGCGCGCGCCTGTGCCCGGCATGGCGGCGAGGCTGCGCTGCGCCGGCTGATCGCCACCCCGCTACTGAGCGCCGGCGAGCTGGCCGCCATTCCCGACGATCGCTGGTTGTCTTCCTTTACCATGAGCCTGTTTCAGTCCGGTTTTGTGTGGAAGGTCATTCGCGACAAATGGCCTAACTTTGAACGGGCCTTCTTCGGCTTTGATCCTCACAAAATGCTGTTGCTGGACGAGCAGCACCTGGAACGGCTCAATCAGGATCCCAGCATAGTGCGCCATGGGAAGAAGATTGCCGCCGTGCCGGTGAATGCTCAAATGGTGCTGGAGCTGGGCCAGCCCCATGGTGGCTTTGGTGCCTTTGTGGCAAGCTGGCCATCGACCGAGGTGGTGGGCCTGTGGCAGCAAATCCGCCAGCACGGAAAATTGCTGGGTGGCAATATTGCGCCTTATGCCCTGCGCCGGCTGGGGGTGGATACCTTTCTCTTTACCGGGGACGTCAGCGCCTACCTTCAGCACCACGGGGTGGTGGATGCGGCACTGGGCAGCCGGAAAGGCATGAGTCAGGCTCAGGCCGCCTTCAATACCTGGCGGGAGCAAAGCGGCCTGAGCCTGAGTGAAATCAGCAAGACCATCGCCTTTTCCATCGGTTAAAGGTAAGGCCTAAGAAACTCGCTTACCTGCTTGGCGATCAGCGGCTGGGCGGCGGCGGTGGGGTGAATGCCGTCGTCCATCATCATGCCCTGCCGGCCAATCAGCGGTGCCACGAAAAACGGCAGCAGCGGCACGTCGTGCTGGGCCGCGAGCCGGCTGAAGACCCCCTCGAACTGCTGCAGGTAGCGCCGGCCGTAGTTGGGTGGCAATTGTATGTCGGTGAGAATGACCCGGGCACCGGCGCTGTTGGCCAGCTCGATCAGCCGCTCGAGGTTGCGTTCAATGTGCCCGGGGGGCAGGCCGCGCAGACCGTCGTTGCCGCCCAGCTCCAGCAGCACCAGGCTGGGACGGTGCCGTTGCAGCAGGGGCGGCAGCCGTTGCAGCCCGCCCTGAGTGGTATCGCCGCTGACGCTGGCGTTGACCACGGTCACCTGCCGGCCTTCCTGCCGCCACTGCTCGGCCAGCAGATGAGGCCAGGCCTCATCTGCGCGCATGCGATAGCCGGCACTCAGGCTGTCGCCCAGAATAAGCAGGGTGTCGGCGAGGGTGACGGGCGACACCAGACAGAGCAGCAACACAAGGATCCGCAGCATGACAACCTCTTCCATTATTCGCGTGGTGGAACTCGCCCACAGGGTCAGCCTGGGCGACGAGCGAATCACCATCCTTCAGGGTGTCAACCTGGAAGTCAAGGCCGGGCAGCGGCTGGCACTGGTCGGGGCCTCGGGATCGGGCAAGTCCACCCTGCTGGGGCTGCTGGCCGGGCTCGATACTGCCAGCCAGGGCGAAATTTATATCGCCGGTCAACCCCTGCATGCTCTGAACGAAGAGCAGCGGGCGGCGCTCAGGGCCCGGCATATCGGCTTTGTGTTCCAGTCCTTTTTGCTGTTGCCCACCCTGACCGCCCTGGAAAACGTCATGCTGCCCGCCGAGCTGAAAGGGGAAACCGGTAACCGGGAGCGGGCCATGCACCTGCTGGAACAGGTGGGGCTGGCCGACAGAGTACGGCATTTTCCCGCCCAGCTTTCCGGCGGCGAGCAGCAGCGGGTGGCCATTGCCCGGGCCTTTATGACAAATCCCGGCATTCTGCTGGCGGACGAGCCCACCGGTAACCTGGATCACCGCACCGGCGGGCGCATTATCGAGCTGCTGTTCGAGCTTAACCGCCAGCACGGCACTACCCTGGTGATCGTGACCCACGATGAATCCCTGGCCGGGCGCTGTGAACGCCGCCTGCTGATGACCGCCGGTCGTCTGGAGGAGCAGCATGGCTAGCCTGGGCTGGGGGCTGATCGGACGGGAAGTGGCCAGCGGGCCGCTCAGGCTGTTTGTGCTGGCGCTGGCACTGTGTGTGGCCAGTATTCTCAGCGTGACCCTGGTGGCGGACCGGCTTAACGCCGCGCTCACGGTGTCGGGACGGGATTACATTGCCGCCGACCGGGTGCTGGCGGGCAGCCGGCCCGCCGAGCCTGGCTGGCTGGCCGAGGCGCAGCGCCGTGGTCTGGCGGTGTCGGTGGGCCAGTCCTTTAACAGCGTGCTGTTTGCCAGCGAGCAATTGCAGCTGGCCAGTATTCGTGCCGTGGACGATGCCTTTCCCTTTTACGGCGAACTGGTGCTGGCGCCGGCGGGAAAAGTGCGGCCGGGCCATATCTGGCTGTCGGCCCGGTTGCTGGCACTGCTGAAGGTGACGCCAGGGGAGGTGGTGGAGCTGGGCAACCTTCGGCTGACCGTGGCCGGCGAACTGGTGAGCGAGCCGGATCAGGGCTTCTCTCCCTTTTTGCTGGCCCCACGGGCGCTCATGCACCTGGATGACGTGGCCGCCACCGGCATTTTTATGGCAGGCAGCCGCAGCCGCTACCGCTATCTGTTCAAGGGCGACGACAAGGCCCTGACGGACTACGCCCGCTGGCTGCAGCCCCGGTTGCAGCAGGGGCAGCGCTGGCGCGGCCCCGATAACGCCGACACCCCGGTGGCCCGCTCCATCACCCGGGCCGAGCAGTTCTTTCGGCTGGCCTCGCTCACCGGCGTGCTGCTGGGCATTCTGGCCATGGCCATTGCCCTGGGCTATTTCTCCCGCCGGGAGCAGGATCGCATCGCCCTGCTCAAGACCCTGGGAGCAGGGCGGCGGCAGTTGCTGGCCTGGTTGGGACGGCTGCTTACCGGGCTGATGCTGCTGGGTGCCCTGCTCGGCGCGGTGGCGGGTTATGGCGTGCATCAGCTGATTTTGCTGGCCCTGGGCGACGCCATGGCGGTACCGCTGCCGCCGCCTTCGCTCAGGCCCTTTGTGGTGGCCGCCGGCCTGGCGCTGCTCACCACCGTGATGCTGTCGGTGGTACCCCTGCTGCGGCTGCTGGAGGTCCCTCCACTCAGGGTGTTGCGCAATGAGGCCGAGGCGCGTATTTCCCCCTGGCTCAGCGCCGGCATTCTGCTGGCGGGCACCGTGGCACTGAGCTGGCTGTTTGCCGGCAGCATGGGACTGGCCGCGGGCCTGTTGCTCGGACTGGTGGCCCTGGTCTTGTTGCTGGGTACCCTGTGCCGGGGCCTGCTGGCGCTGGCCCGCTTGCCCAGAGGCTCGGTGGCGCTCCGGCTGGCCCTGAGCCGGCTGGAGCGGACAAGGCTGGCCACCCTGCTGCAGTTTGGCGGGGTAGCGCTGGCGCTGTTTCTGGCCAGTCTGTTGTGGGTGGTGCGGGGCGAGCTGACCGACGGTTTTCTGGCCCGGTTGCCGGACGATACCCATAACCGGTTTCTGATCAATATCGCCGAGCATGAGCTGACGCCGGTGCGGCAGGTGCTGGCCGATAACGGCCTCGACTCGTCCCGTTTTTACCCCATCGTGCGCGGGCGCCTGGTGCAGGTAAATGAGGTGCCGGTGGCAGAGATCAGCAGCGAGCGGGGAGGCGGCCTGGGCCGTGAGCTCAACCTTACCTGGAGCGCTGAGGCCCCCGAGGGCAACCGCATTATTGATGGCGCATGGTCGGCGGCCGCCGGCGGCGTGTCGGTGGAAAGCGGACTGGCGGAGCGGCTGGGCCTGGTACTCGGAGACAGTCTCACCCTGGATCTGGCCGGGCAAACGGTATCGGCCGAGGTGCGCAGCATTCGCGAGGTGGACTGGGACAGCATGAAACCCAACTTCTATCTGGTGCTGAGCCCGGACGTGCTGGCCGATTATCCGGCGGCCTGGATGGCGAGCTTCTATCTGCCCGAGCAGAAAAGGGCGGTGGAAGTCGAGCTGATCCGCGCCTTTCCCACCATTACCGTGTTTGATGTGGATGCCCTGTTGCAGCAGTTGCGCACCATACTGGCCCAGGTCAGCCAGGCATTGCTGGTGATCATGGCGTTGGTCACCGGTGCCAGCCTGCTGGTACTGCTGGCTCAGGTGGAAGCCACCCTGGAAAGCCGGCGGCGCGAGCTGGTGCTGCTGCGCACCCTGGGGGCGGGCAGCCGGCTGATCCGGGCCTCGCTACGCTGGGAATGGCTGGGAGCGGGCCTGGTGGCCGGCCTGGCGGCGGCGCTGGCGGTGGAGCTGTGTGTGGCGGTGTTGCTGCCCGGGTGGCTGGATCTGCCCTGGCAGCCGCATCCGGGTTTGTGGCTGGCGTTGCCGGCGCTGGGGGCCGGCCTGTTGCTGCTTACCGGCCGTGCCGGCGGCCTGCTCCGTGGCGTCCTGATGAACCGGTTACGGCGGTGGGGTTAACGCCGCCGTGGCGCGCTCAACGTTTCCTTTAACGCCTTGTCGAGGGTGGGGTAGCGAAAGTGAAAGCCGGCCTGCTGCAGCCGCACCGGCATGACCCGCTGGCCGGTAAGCAGCAGATCGGCCATTTCGCCAAACAGCAGCCTCATGGCCCAGGCCGGCACCCGGGCGAAATGGGGCTTGCCCAGGTTGCCCGCCAGGCATTTGCTGAACTGGGCATTGGTGATCGGCTCCGGGGCGGTGGCGTTAAAGGGGCCGCTGCATTCCTCGTGCTCCAGCAAAAACAGGATCAGGTTGACCACGTCTTCAATGTGGATCCACGACATATACTGCCTGCCCGAACCGATGGGGCCGCCGAGGCCAAAGCGGTAGCTCGGCAGCATCTTCACCAGGGCGCCGCCCTCGGCGCCCAGCACCACGCCCAGGCGGATCAGACAGACCCGGGTGCGTTCGGTTTCCGCCCGTTGTGCCAGCTCTTCCCAGCGGGCGCATACCTCGTGGCTGAATTCCGGATGGGGGTGGGTATCTTCGTCCACCAGGGTATCGCCCTGACGGCCATAAAAACCCACCGCCGAGCCGCTGATCATGACCGCCGGCGGGTTGCTGCCGGCACGCAGCTTTTCCACCAGTTGCTCGGTAAGGTGCCAGCGGCTGTGGCAGATACGCTCTTTCTGGGCCGGGCTCCAGCGCTTGTCGGCAATGGGCTCGCCGGCCAGGTTGATCACGGCGTCGAAACGGTCGAGATCGGCCAGTTCGTCGAGGGAGGTGAGGGCTTCAATATCGTGCCCCAGACGTTGATACACCTTATTGGGTGAACGGCTCAGTACCGACACCTGATGGTGCGGACGCAGGTGGCTCATCAGCCGGCTGCCGATAAAGCCGGTTCCTCCGGTAAGCAGTATCTTCATCGCGGGCTCCTTGAATGGCGGGGCCTGAGGGCCCCGCACCAGGCGCAGGTTATCCACATTATCTGTGAGTAAGTCTGTAGATTACCCCACCTTGTCAGGATAGTTGATTGATCTTAATAAAAAAATCAAAGGCGCGCAGGGATCCGGCAGGATCACTTCAGCGCGGCCAGGGCGGCCTCGTAGTTGGGCTCGTTGGTCAGCTCGGCCACCCGCTCAACATGGGTTACCTTGCCGTTTTCGTCGATGCATACCACGGCACGGGCAGACAGGCCGCGCAGGGCACCGTCGCTCAGGGCCACGCCGTAGTCGGCCAGGAACTCGGTGTGACGGAAGGCAGACGCCACCTGCACGTTTTCCAGGCCTTCGGCGGCGCAGAAGCGGCTGCCGGCAAAGGGCAGATCCATGGACACACACAGTACCTGAGTGTTGTCGAGGCCGGCGGCCTTTTCGTTAAAGGTGCGCACGCTGGTGGCGCACACGCCGGTGTCAATGCTGGGGAAGATGTTCAGCAGCACCTTCTTGCCCTTGAAATCGGCCAGCTTGATGTCGCTCAGATCGGCACCGGTCAGGGTGAAATCGGGGGCGGTCTGGCCTGCGGTGGGCAGCTGACCGGAAACGGCGACGGAATTACCCTGAAAAGTTACGGAAGACATTGAGACTCTCCTGATGATTGCGGGTTGTTGGTGATTGTTATCAGTATGAGTGACTAAGGTAGCAGTTTTCCTTTTGGGGAACAGCTTTTATCGTGCCACCAACCGCTTCGTTTGCGTCTTTTTATGCCCCCGGGAAGACGGCGGCAGCATGGACCGCGGTGAATCGGGTGGTCGAGCGGCAAGCCCGCTGCCGGTGCTGCCACCGCAGTGATGGCCGTCGGGCAAAGATCATTGCTCCATACCGAATCCGGTTCAGCGAAACGGATTCCGGCTCAGGGCCGCAATGACGGAGCAGCATCAAAGCTCTCTGATAAAGGACTTGTCCAGTTGCCTGAATGCCGAGTTCAGGGTCTCGCCCAGCTCAAAGTAGCGGGGGCGGGACACCGGTGCCTTGATTTCGCCGCCGGCGGCGGCCACCTTTTCGTGTATCTGTAAATACCATTCCCTCAGCGAGGGCGGCAGCCGCGTGTCGGCGCGCTTGCCCAGCCAGTAGTAGCCCTGCAGCGGCAGGCTGGCCAGAAACAGCACCGACGCCACCACGCTGGGCCAGTAGTGGGGAGCGCCGAACTGAAACTGCAGCAGCAGGCTCAGGGTGATCAGCGCCGGCATGGTTTTGATGCCGAAGCGGGTGGCGGCCATGATGCGGCATTCCGGGAACAGGGAAGCCAGCTGGCGTTCCTGGGGCCAGATGGTCAGGTATTCCTGGCCGCGATGCAGGGTGTGAGTGAAGGGACTCATATGTCCTCCAGGCAATACAGTCTGCCGTAGCTAACTTACAAAATAACGATGCAGGTCAAAAAAATGACCCAAGCTGACTGTTATTTTACCACAGACAAAAGGTTAATATTTCCCACCCTGCTGACCGGCGAACATGACGGTCGCATCATGGACGGTTTCTGGCCAGACTGCCCGTTGGTAAAGTGCCTTTCTCAAGGATAGAGTGAAAGTAGTATTGATTGCCCGCCGGCCTTGGCGGGCAAGCGATTTTTGCAACACCGAAAGAAAGGGTTCCTAATGAGTAATGATCTGGTCCTGGTGCTGAACTGCGGCAGTTCCTCGCTGAAGTTCGCCATTCTGGACGCCGAAAGCGGCAGCGAGAAATTGTCCGGCCTGGCCGAGTGCTTTTATCTTGCCGATGCCCGTATCAAATGGAAACTTAACGGCGAAAAGGATGAAGCCGCACTGGGAGCCGGAGCCGCCCACCAGCAGGCGCTGGACTTTATTGTGGAGCGGCTGCTCAAGCCACACCCCGAGCTGATGCAGGGGCTGGTGGCGGTGGGCCACCGGGTGGTGCACGGCGGCGAGAAGTTTACCCGCTCTGTGCTGATCGATGACGAGGTGATTGCGGGCATTGAAGCCTGTGCCAGCCTGGCACCGCTGCATAACCCGGCGCACCTGGTGGGCATCGCCTCGGCGCAGGCATCGTTTCCGGCCCTGCCGCAGGTGGCGGTGTTCGACACCGCCTTTCACCAGACCATGCCCGAGCAGGCCTACCTGTACGCCATTCCCCATTCCCTGTACCGGGAGCACGGCATTCGCCGTTACGGCATGCACGGCACCAGTCATTATTTCATTACCCAGGAAGCGGCCCGGGTGCTGAACAGGCCGGTTGGCGAGCTCAACATCATCAGTTGCCATCTGGGCAACGGCGCCTCCGTGTGTGCGGTGAAAAATGGCCAGTCGGTAGACACCTCCATGGGCCTGACCCCGCTGGAAGGCCTGGTGATGGGCACCCGTTGTGGTGACATCGATCCCGCCATCGTCTTTCACCTGCACGATGCCCTGGGTTACAGCGTGGAGCGCATCAACACCCTGCTCACCAAGGAGTCGGGCCTGCTGGGTCTGACCGAAACCTCCAGCGACTGCCGCTTTGCCGAAGACAATTACGAAACGCTGCCCGAAGCCAAACGGGCGCTGGATATTTTTGCCTATCGCCTGGCCAAATACATAGCCGGTTATGCCTGCGCCCTGGATGGCCGGCTGGATGCCATCGTGTTCACCGGCGGCATCGGTGAAAACTCCGCCAGGGTACGTGAGCTGACTTTGTCGAAGCTGGCCCTGCTGGGGGTTAAGCTGGATGATGAAGCCAACCTGAGCGCCCGCTTTGGCCAGGCCGGCTGTATCAGCGCGGCCGGCAGTCTGCCGGTGTGGGTACTGCCCACCAACGAAGAGTGGGTGATCGCTCAGGATGCGCTGGCGCTGGCCCAACCACAGGGGGAAAAGCAATGACCAGAACCATTATGCTGATCCCGGTCAGCAGCGGGGTGGGGGCCACTTCGGTGAGCCTGGGCATGGTGCGCGCCATGGAGCGCAACGGCGTGAATGTCAGCTTTTTCAAGCCGGTGTCCCAGCCGCGCACCCGCCGCAAGGTGCAGGATCACTCCACCGCCGTGGTGGCCAACGGCACCAGCCTGACGCCGCCGGAGCCCTTTGCCCTGAGTTATGCCGAGAGCATGATCTCGGCGGGCAACCTGGATGTGCTGCTGGAGGAGATCGTCGCCCGCTTTGAAAAGCACGTTTCCGACAGCGGCGCCGAGGTGGTGGTGGTGGAAGGCCTGATCCCCACCGACAAGCAGCCCTTTGCCACCCGCATCAACTACGACATCGCCAAGGCGCTGGACGCCGACATGGTGTTTATCGCCCAGCCCGGCAGCGACAGCAGCCAATATTTAAAAGAGCGCCTCGAGCTGGCCTGCGCCAATTTCGGCGGTGTGCTCAACAAACGCATTGTGGGCTGCATCATCAACAAGGTGGGGGCGCCGGTGGACGAGCAGGGCAATACCCGTCCCGATCTCACCGAAATGTTCAATCCCGGTTACAAGGGCGAGCACGTCACCGCCAACCTGGAAGTGCTGCAGGTGTTTGGCAAAACCCCGTTGCGCATTCTGGGCTGCATTCCCTGGAACACCCAGCTGGTGGCGCCCCGGGCGGTGGATCTGGCCCGCCATCTCAACGCCACCATCATCAACGAGGGTGCGCTCAACACCCGCCGGCTGCAAAGCGTGACCTTCTGTGCCCGGGCGCTGCATAACATGGTGCAGCACTTCAAGCCCGGCAGCCTGCTGGTGGCCTCGGGCGATCGCTCCGATGTGATTGTCTCGGTGTGCCTGGCGGCGATGAACGGCGTCAAGATCGGCGCCCTGCTGCTCACCGGCAGCTATCATCCCGAGCCCCAGATCATGGACTTGTGCCAGCGCGCCACCGAAACCGGCCTGCCCATTCTGATGGTCAACACCAACACCTGGCAGACTGCGGTCAGCCTGCAGCACTTCAACCTGGAGATCCCGGTGGACGACGCCGGCCGCATCGAGGCGGTGCAGGACTACGTGGCCGGCCATATCGACAAGCACTGGATCGAGTCGCTGTCGGCCAAGTCGGCCCGCAGCCGCCGGCTCAGCCCGCCGGCCTTCCGTTACCAGCTCACCGAGCTGGCCCGCCGCGCCGCCAAGCGCATTGTGCTGCCGGAAGGGGAAGAGCCGCGCACCATCAAGGCCGCCGCCATCTGTGCCGAGCGGGGCATTGCCCGGCCGGTACTGCTGGGCAGCCACGACGAGATCATGCGCATTGCCGCCCAGCAAGGGGTGGTGCTGGATGAAAAGGTCGATATCGTGGATCCGGCCGAGGTGCGCGAAAACTACGTCGAGCGGCTGGTGGAGCTGCGCAAGAGCAAGGGCATTACCGAGGTGGTGGCCCGGGAGCAGTTGCAGGACAACGTGGTGCTGGGCACCATGATGCTGGAGCGGGACGAGGTGGACGGCCTGGTGTCGGGCGCGGTCAACACCACTGCCAATACCATTCGCCCGCCGCTGCAGATCATCAAGACCGCGCCGGGCTGCTCGCTGGTGTCGTCGGTGTTCTTTATGCTGCTGCCGGATCAGGTGCTGGTATACGGCGACTGCGCCATCAACCCGGATCCCACCGCCGAACAGCTGGCGGAGATCGCCATTCAGTCGGCGGAGTCGGCCCGGGCCTTTGGCATTGAGCCCCGCGTTGCGATGATTTCCTATTCCACCGGCACTTCCGGCTCCGGCGCCGACGTGGAGAAGGTGCGCGAGGCCACCCGTCTGGCCCAGGAGAAGCGCCCGGATCTGGTGATCGACGGCCCGCTGCAGTACGACGCCGCCATCATGGAGAACGTGGCCAAGTCCAAGGCACCCAACTCGCCGGTGGCGGGCAAGGCCACCGTGTTCATCTTTCCGGATCTGAACACCGGCAATACCACCTACAAGGCGGTGCAGCGTTCGGCCCAGCTGGTGTCCATCGGCCCCATGCTGCAGGGCATGCGCAAGCCGGTGAATGATCTGTCCCGGGGCGCCCTGGTGGACGACATTGTCTATACCATAGCGCTTACCGCCATTCAGGCCGGCCAGCACGGCAAGGGCTGATCAACAAGGCTCCCGGCACCAGGCCGGGAGCTTTTTCACCTCACTCTTCACCCCTTACTCCTTACCAGCCCAACTCGCTTTTAATCCCCGGCAGCTTGTATCGCGGGCAAAGGCTGACCAAACCGGTGGCCAGGGGAGCACCCAAGCCAGCCCCGGGGAGTTTGCGGCCCCACAAACACAGGGTGAGCAGCACCGGGCCCAGCACAATGCGGCTCAGCCGATCCACGCTGCCAACATTATTTTTCATCCTGGACTCCTTTAATTCAGATAGTGCCAATTAATGGTGTGCCATTGACCGGAAAACCGGCCAGTGAGCGGGAATAATTAAAGGGCTTCGGGTGCGCGGGCTTGCAAAGCGTCCCGCGATTGGCGAGGCTGGAGGCTCCTTTTTGTTCGAGAAAACCGCCATGAACTTTCTTTCCCAGCCTCTGCAAAGCCAGCCCGAGCCTGACTGGGCGCGGTTGCAGGCCCTGCCCATTGCGGATAACGGCGAGCCCCTGGTACCTCTGGGGCTGGTGCCGTCGCCGCTCAGGGTCTATCCCGCCTATTTTCACCTGGGCGTGCCCGGAGCGTTGACCGAGTGCTATGTGCGCCGTTCGGTGCTGAATCGATTGCAGCAGGCGGCGACCCTGCTGCCCGCCGGCATCGAGCTGGTGGTGCTGGACGGCTGGCGCCCGTTTCGGGTGCAGCAATACCTGTTTGAGGCGTTGGTGGATGCCCTCAGGCGCCGGTTTCCCGACGAAGACGACAGCACCCTGCTGACCCGGGCCCGGCGTTTCGTGGCGCCACCCAGTACCGATGAAACCGCCCCCAGCCCACACCTGACCGGTGGTGCCGTGGATGTGTGCCTGTGTGACGGCCGCGGGCAGCTGCTCAACATGGGCACCGCTTTTGACGACATCAGCCCCTGGTCCTATACCGCCGCCTTTGAGGCGGTGGCCAGGCCCGGCGCCGAAGAAGCCGAGATCATCGAAAACCGCCGGCTGCTGCACAGCTGCATGACCCGGGCCGGTTTTACCAACCTGCCCAGTGAATGGTGGCATTACGACTACGGCAACCAGAGCTGGGCCTGGTACAGCCAGCAGCCTCAGGCACTGTTTGGCGTGGCCCAGCAACACGGCCTGGCCGAACGCTGGCGCGCCCAGGTGACCGTATTTGCCGGAGCCTGAGCGCTCCGCATATTTCACTGTGCCGGGCCGCCTTCGGTTGAATAATCACCGGGCGGTTTCGGCATGGAGACAGTTATCTCTCTTTATCCCGCCGTTTTTTCCGCCAAAGAAAATGTGATTCTTGCAGCAAATTTGCACATTGGCCCGGTCATCTGGCCATGACAGTGGCCCGGTTTCGGCAGCCGGGTTGCGCCAGCGCACCTTTGCGGTCTTTGCCAGTGAAAGCGATTAAGTTCTTTAAAAACAATGCCTTCACTGCATTTAACAAGCCGGCGCGGGCCGTTTGGGTATCGTCTGTCATTCATGGGGCAAATGAGTTTGGTTGGTGTGATTAATATTACTGATGGTGTTACCTACTTGTTATAAAGCCAATAGCAGAGTAATTTTCTCGCACTTGCCGCACTCCACACCGAATTGGCGTGTTGGCAGTGAGTGATTTAGGACGATGTGCTGCTTTCAGGTGGCCGTCACCCGTTCAACAAAGGATGTGACCATGAACGAACTGGTTAATGCCATTAACGGCTATATCTGGAGCCTGCCCCTGATCTATCTGTGTCTGGGCGTGGGTCTGTATTTCTCCCTTCGCACCCGCTTTCTGCAAGTCCGCCATATCAAGGAAATGGTACGGCTGATGTTCCAGGGCAACTCGTCCGCCGCCGGGATCAGCTCCTTTCAGGCACTGGCCCTGTCCCTGTCGGGCCGGGTAGGTACCGGTAACATCGCCGGGGTGGCCACCGCCATTACCTTTGGTGGTCCGGGCGCCGTGTTCTGGATGTGGGTAGTGGCCTTCCTGGGGGCGGGTACCGCCTTTGTGGAGTCTGCCCTGGCGCAGATCTACAAGGAAAAGGACGACAACGGCCTGTACCGGGGTGGCCCGGCCTTTTATATCGAGAAGGGCCTGGGCATGAAGTGGTATGCCTGGATCTTCGCCATCTCCACCGTGCTGGCCTGCGGCATGCTGCTGCCCGGCGTACAGGCCAACAGCATTGCCTCCGGCATTGAGAACGCCTTTGGCATTCCCACTACCGTCTCTGCCGCCGGTGTGGTCATTCTGCTCGGTATGATCATTTTTGGGGGCGTCAAGCGTATCGCCCACTTCACCCAGATAGTGGTGCCCTTCATGGCCCTGGGCTACATTCTGGTGGCCTTCGTGATCATCGTGCTCAATATCGGCCAGATCCCTGAGGTGGTCAGCCTGATCGTGGGCAGCGCCTTTGGCATGAAGGCGGGCTTTGGTGCCATTCTCGGCCTGGCCATCGAGTGGGGCGTGAAGCGCGGCATCTATTCCAACGAAGCCGGTCAGGGCACAGGCCCGCACGCCGCTGCCGCCGCCGAGGTATCTCACCCGGCCAAGCAGGGTCTGGTACAGAGCTTCTCGGTTTACATCGACACCCTGTTCGTGTGCTCCGCCACCGCCTTTATGATCATCATTACCGGTGCCTACAACGTGATGGGCAAGGCCGGTGAAGCCATCGTTGAGAAACTGCCCGGCGTGGAAGCCGGCCCCGGTTACACCCAGGCGGCGGTTGAATCCGTGATGCCCGGCTTTGGTGGCGTTTTCGTGGCGGTGGCGCTGTTCTTCTTCGCCTTTACCACCATACTGGCCTACTACTATATCGCCGAAACCAACGTGGCCTACATCAACCGCAAGGTGCACCGTCCCTGGCTGATGTTCGTGCTCAAGCTGGTGCTGATGGCGTCCGTGGTATACGGCTCGGTGAAGACCGCCGGCCTGGCCTGGGGCCTGGGTGATATCGGTGTGGGCCTGATGGCCTGGCTCAATATCGTTGCCATTCTGCTGCTGCAAAAGCCGGCGTTGATTGCCCTGAAAGACTATGAAGCGCAAAAGGCCGAGGGGCTGGACCCCACCTTTGACCCGGTCAAGCTCGGCATCAAAAACGCCGATCACTGGGTAAAGGGCAAGCCGTCCCGGGTGGCGGATGAAGACGGAGCGATAAACTCCGGTGTTCAGGCCGAACGTTCCTGATGTAAGCTGCCGACATTCACAAGGCCGGACTCTGTTCCGGCCTTTTTTCGTTCTGGCTGCAGCCAAAAGCCGACACTGGTCCCAGA
Source organism: Oceanimonas pelagia (assembly GCF_030849025.1). Lineage (NCBI taxonomy): Bacteria > Pseudomonadati > Pseudomonadota > Gammaproteobacteria > Aeromonadales > Aeromonadaceae > Oceanimonas > Oceanimonas pelagia. The sequence goes on along the minus strand of NZ_CP118224.1, from coordinate 2,544,962 downwards.
GTGGGACGGTGGCTTGGGCCTATACTCGGGCACAGGACCCACACAAGGCGGGCGTACCCGCCACGCAAGGAGAACGAGAATGGACAGCAGCAACGCACTGTGGCAGACCGGCTGGTATTGCAACGGCCAGTGGCAGAACACCGAAGCGCGCTATGAGGTGCTGAACCCGGCCAGTGGCGAGGTGCTGGCGCGAGTGGCCCGCTGTGGCGGCGCCGAAACCGAGCGGGCCATTGCCGCCGCTGCCACCGCCTTTGAACACTGGCGCCACACCACTCCCAAGGAACGCACCGCCGTGCTGCGCCGCTGGAGCGAGCTGATGCTGGCGCACCAGGACGAGCTGGCCGAGCTGATGGTGCTGGAGCAGGGCAAGCCCCTGGCCGAGGCCAAAGGCGAGGTGGCCTACGCCGCCAGCTTTCTGGAATGGTTCGGGGAAGAAGCCAAGCGCGCCTGCGGCGATACCATTCCCAGCCCCAAACGGGAAAACCGGCTGTGGGTGATCAAGCAGCCGGTGGGGGTGGTGGCCGCCATCACCCCCTGGAACTTTCCCATGGCCATGATCACCCGCAAGGTGGGCCCGGCCATTGCCGCCGGCTGCACCGCCGTGGTCAAGGCTTCCAGCGTCACCCCGCTGTGCGCCAACGCCCTGGCGGTGCTGGCGGAGCGGGCCGGGGTGCCGGCGGGGGTGCTCAACCTGGTATCGGGCGACTCCGGCCCTATCGGCGAGGCGCTGATGCAAAACTCAGCCGTGCGCAAGCTGTCGTTCACCGGCTCCACCGGTATCGGCAAGAAGCTCATGGCCCAGGCCGCCGGCACGGTGAAAAAGCTGTCGCTGGAGCTGGGCGGCAACGCGCCCTTTATCGTGTTTGACGATGCCGATCTCGACGCCGCCGTGGCCGGCGCGATGGCGTCCAAGTTCCGCAACACCGGCCAGACCTGCGTGTGCGTCAATCGCTTCTATGTGCAGGACGGCATTTACGATGCGTTTGTGTCCCGGCTGGCCGAGGCCGCCGAAGCGCTCAAGGTGGCGGAAGGCCGGGTGGACGGCGCCCAGCAGGGCCCGTTGATCACCCAGGCGGCGCTCGACAAGGTGGAAGAGCACGTGGCCGATGCCCTGGCCAAAGGTGGCCGGCTGGTGTGCGGCGGAGCCCGTCACGCCCTGGGCGGCACCTTCTACCAGCCCACGGTGATTGCCGATGCCAGTGAAAACATGCTGCTGGCACAGGAGGAAACCTTTGGCCCGGTGGCGGCCTGTTTCCGCTTCAGTGACGAAGGGGAGGCCATTCGGCGGGCCAACGACACTCCCTTTGGCCTGGCCGCCTATTTTTACACGCGGGATCTGAACCGGGTATTCCGGGTCTCGGAAGCCCTGGAGTCGGGCATGGTGGGCGTGAACGAGGGCATTATCTCCAACGAGGTGGCCCCCTTTGGCGGTGTCAAGGAGTCGGGGCTGGGCCGCGAAGGCAGCCAGATTGGCCTGGATGAATTCCTGGAGACCAAGTATGTCAACCTGGGTAATGTAACCTGAATCCTCTGTCCTTGTGTTCGTCGCTCCCGCGAAATATCCCCGCGAAGGCGGGCACGGGAGCCCAGGGCATGCTGCACGACAGAAGACGGGGTTTGCCGTTGTCTGCAGAAAGACTCCGGCTCGCAGGCTGAAGAGGTATCGGGGTAATCCCCGGCAAAAAGGGCCGCATTTGCGGCCCTTTTCGTTACTCGTTCAACATGGCCTCCATGGCCGCTTCCTTTTGCTCCGGTGACAGCGCCTTGGGTTGTTCCGGTTCCTTTTTCGGTTTCGGTGCACTGGCCTGCTGGCTTTCAAGGGCTTTCAGTCTGGCCTGTGCCTGCTGCAACTGGGCACGGGTGGCATTCAGTTCGCTTTGCAGCGGGCTGGCAACCGCCGGTGCCATGTCGGCAGCCGCCGGAGGTGCCAGCAGGGCGCCACCCAGAGGCTGCGCCGGCTGGCGGGCGGATTCGGTCAGCCAGCCCTGCATCGCCTCGGGCCACACTGCCGCCTTGCCGGTGTGTGACTCGGTGAACACCCTGGTCTGATCATCGGCGCTCAGCAGCACCGACATCTGATTGCTGTCGGCGTTCCATACCAAACCGGCCTTGTCGGCGCCGGGTTGCTGGGCCGCGCGGGACACCAGATAAAACAGCGGCCCTTCCTGTTGCAGCTCGCCGGCGGTGCGCAGCAGCGAGACCGTGGTGTCGTAGTGGGGGCCGAGCAGGCTGGTCATGCGGGTTTTGATCACCGGCTGTTCAAACAGGTTGGTGGTATTGGGATCCAGCCCCACCATGGGCTTGAGCAGGGCCCACATCAGCTGACCCGGCCCCATGGCAAGCAGAGGCGCCACACAGGCACTGAGGGTCAGAGAAAGCAGAGCGGCCTTGAACAGAGCAGACAGACGCATTCGAATATTAAATCCAGGCTATTGATAATAATGTTTTTTTACCTGTTCGAGTCCGGCGCCGGGGCGGCAGCAAAGAGCAGGCTGGCGCAAATTAGCACAGCTTGCGGAAAAAAAGATCAACCCCGGTGAAAAATAGTCGAAGGGTTCTGGATGGCATGATTACCGCGCCATTTTTTGGCATGCTGGGCGCCTTGCTCATGAGGGAATTTTCAAATGAAACACAGGCTTTTGTTGATGCTGGCCCTGTTGCTGAGCGCCTGCTCGCCCGCCGAACAGCAGCATATTCGTCTGCTCAGCGGCGACTGGGACAGCGCCCGGATCACCACCGAGCTGGCCCGGCTGGAGCTGGAGCAAGCGGGTTTTGCGGTCACGGTGGAGCAGGTGGCGCCGGGGAAAATCTGGTCAGCCCTGGCCGCCGGTGAGGCCGATGCCAGTCTGGCCGCCTGGCTGCCCGATAGCAGCCGCCACCATGCCGAGCGCTTCTTCGACAAGCTGCACGATCTCGGCCCCAACGGCCCGGTGCTGAAACTGGGGCTGGCGGTACCGGCCTCGGCAGCACTCGGCCGCATCAGCGAGCTGGCCGGCAGTGACTATGGCGGCCATAAAGTGGTGGGCATGATGCCCGGCCACGGCAGCCTGGTGCTCACCGAACAGGCACTGGCTCGCTATCACCTCGATGAATACCAGTTGCTGTCCGGCTCGGGCGAAGCCTACCGTCACCTGGTGAACACCGCCATTGAGCAGCAGTTACCGGTAGTCATCGCCGCTTGGTCGCCCAGCCGAGTGATGCTGCACCCGCAGCTGAAATGGTTGAAGGACGACCAGGGCCACTTTGCCGCCGGCGAGCGGGCCCATACCCTGGTGCGCCGGGGCCTGGAAGACAGCGCCCCCAGGGCCATGGAAGTACTGGGCAGCATTCGCCTTACAGAAGACGAGTTGACCGCCCTGCTGCGACAGGTGGCCGCCGAGCCCGATCTCACCCTGGCGGTCAACCGGTGGCGGGCGGAGCAGACTGAAGCCGAGCCCGTGCAGTAACTTCCGGCACCTAGATCGAGCGGGTCAGTCCGCCGTCAATGCGTATGTTCTGGCCGGTGATATACCCTGCCTTGTTTGAGCAGAGGTAGGCGATCATGGAGGCAAACTCTTCAACCCGGCCGTAACGGCCCATGGGGATTCGGCTGCGCCGCGCGTCGGTTTCCGGCAGGCTGTCGATAAAGCCCGGCAATACATTGTTCATGCGAATGTTGGCACTGGCATAGCGGTCGGCAAACAGTTTGGTAAAGCTGGCCAGACCGGCGCGAAACACGCTTGACGTCGGGAACAGCGGGTCGGGTTCGAACACCGCAAAGGTCGAAATGTTCACGATGCTGCCGCTGCCCTGCTGCTCCATGATGGGGGTCACCAGGCGGGCAGGGCGAATAACATTGAGCAGATAATAATCCACGGCCGCATGCCAGTCTTCATCACTGATGCTCAGTATGTCTCCCTTGGGTCCGTGACCGCCGCTGTTGACCAGTGCATCAACGCGACCCCATTGTTCCATGGTGCGCTCGACCAGGCGCTGCAGATCGTTTACCGACTGGTTGGAACCGGTCATGCCAATGCCCCCCAGCTCCCGGGCCAGGGCTTCTCCCTTGCCGGAAGACGACAATATCGCCACCTTGTAGCCCTCCTGCGCCAGTGCTCGTGCGGCGCCGGCACCCAGCCCGCTGCCGCCTGCGGTAATAATGGCAACTCTGGAATTCGTCATAGGTGATTACCTCCGTGGTGAGCGCTGTGAATGGGCAGTAAAAAAGTCGCGGGCCATGATCGTGGCCCACGGGTTGGCAAAAGGCGTGACTGGCCAGCCAACACTGCTAACGCCCTGTGTACCTGTGGAATGAGATATTCCGCTGTGGTGATTGATTCTGTGCTTGTTATCGGTGGCTCTGTTCAAGCCCGTTTCGTGTTTGCTGTTTCCGTTTCTTGCTGCCTGTATCGCAACGAGTACAGCTTGCGGCAAAACCATTGGTGAGTTAAATCTATATTTACTCAATATTGGTTTAAGAGAAAAGAAACAATGAGCTCAAAAAAACAACTTTCACAGGTGACGGATTTTGATCTTCGCCTGTTGCGTCTGTTCAAGGTGGTGGCCGAGAGTGGCAGTTTTTCCGCGGCTGAAAGCGCCCTGGGCATTACCCGCTCGGCGGTCAGTCTGCAAATGAGTGATCTGGAAAAGCGTCTGGGCATGCGTTTGTGCCAGCGCGGCCGGGCCGGCTTTGCCCTGACCGATGAGGGGCGGGAGGTGTTGCGGGCCGGCGAGGTACTGCTGACCGCGGTCGAAAATTTTCGAGGGGAGGTGAACCAGATCAATAATCAGCTGCGGGGTGAACTCAATATCGGCATCGTCAACAACCTGGTGACCCAGCCACACATGAGCATTACCCGGGCCCTGAAGACGCTGCGTGAGCGCAGTGATGAAATCAGAATCAACATCAGCATGAGTACGCCAGGGGAAATTGAGCGCGGCCTGTTTGACGGGCGCCTGCATGTGGGCGTGGTGCCGCTCAATACGCCACTGTCGGGTCTGGATTACAGCCAGCTCTATGAGGAGCGTTCCAGCCTGTACTGCAGCCACGAACACCCTTTTTTTCATGCCGACAGCGAGCCCGACAATGAGCAGCTCGGGGCCGTGGATGCGGTGGTGCCCAGCTACCGCATGACGGCGGAAGCCATTGGCCTGCACCAGTTGCTCAACTGTACCGCCTCTGCTTCCGACCGGGAGGGAATCGCCTTTTTAATCCTTACCGGCAGCTATATCGGCTGCCTGCCGGATCACTACGCTGCCAACTGGGTGGCCAAGGGGCAGATGAAGGCCCTGTGCCCGCAGCGACTGTTCTTTGACTCCCGACTGGCCATTGTGACCCGCAAGGGGCGGCGTCCCAACCTGCTGCTGGAAGCCTTTCTGAGTACCCTGCAACCGGCCAGCTGAATGCGGACCTGATCACAATCCGGCAACACCCGTCCAGTTGTTTGTTTAAAAAAAGTAACGCACTGGTTGACAACTGCCTTGGCTCAAAATTACGCTGCATGCAGCATTGTATGCAAGTGATTGGGCCGATGGCTCCGTCACCGAAACGACTTACTGAACCTGGTTACAACTGGAGATACTGATATGGAACTCAAAGGAATCCTCCCTGCACTGGTCACCCCTTATGACAAGCACGGTGCCGTCAACCTCGAAGTCCTGGCCGATATTCTGGAGCACCAGCTCAAGGCTGGCGTCAGCGGTTTCGTGCCCATGGGCACTACCGGTGAATACTACGCCCTGACCAACGAGGAGCGTCGTCTGGTAATGAACACGGTACGGGAAGTGGTGGGCGATCGCGGCACCCTGATCACCGGTGCCAACGGCTCCTGCACGCGGGAGGTGATCGAGCAGATCAAGCAGGCCCAGGACTGCGGCTACAGCAACATTCTGCTGGCGCCGCCCTACTATGCTCTGCCCACTCAGGAAGAACTTATTGGTCATTACCAGGCCATTCTGGACACGATTCCCGATATCAATGTGGTGCTATACAACTACCCGGTTCGCACCAATGTGGAAGTGGGCTACAGCGTGCTGGAGGCCTTCAGGGATCATCCGCGGGTGGTGGCAATCAAGGAAAGCAGCGGGGATCTGCTGCGCGCCATCGAAATTGGTGAGAACTACAAGGGCCAGATCCAGCTGTCCTGCGGCTCGGATGATCAGGCGCTGGACTTCTTCCTGTGGGGGGCCACCAGCTGGATCTCCGCACCGGCAAACTGCTTTACCGACAAGGTGTGTGACTTCTACAACAAGGTAAGCACGGGTGACGTCACCGGAGCCCAGGACGTGATGCGAGCCCTGTTCCCGGTAATGGCGCTGATGGAGTCCGGAAAATTCATTCAGAAAGTGAAATACGGCTGCGAGCTGGCCGGTTTTGACGTGGGCCCGGGCCGCATGCCGCTGCAGCCGCTGACCCAGGAAGAAAAGACCGAGTTCCGCAAGGTCTTCGAGGCCTCCATGGGCTGATGGGATGCCCGCGTCACCGGCGCGGGCTCCCGTTTCAGTTCACCTTTCCATTTTGTTTGACCTTGTGAGATCCAGTTATGCAGCCTGAACACACTACCAGGCCGGAAGAGGCCGTTGTTATTGGTGGGGGCATCGTCGGTGTTTGTTGCGCCCTTTATCTGCAGCGGGAAGGCCACCGGGTGACCCTGATCGATCCGGCGGCGCCGGGCGACAGCACGGCCAAGTGGAGTTGCGGGCAGATGGCGGTAAGCGAGGTCATTCCCCTGTCCAAGCCGGGCATACTGAAAAAGATTCCCGGCTGGTTGCTGGATCAGAAGGGGCCGCTGGCCCTGCGGCCTGCCGCCTTGCCCGGCATACTGCCGTGGTTTTTGCGCTTTCTGGCCTGCGCGCGCCACACCAGCATTGTGCAGATAGCCGAGGCGCTTTCTACCCTGACTCACGAGGTTTATGAAGACTATGCGCCCCTGCTGGCCGATTGCGACAACAAGGCGCTGCTGGGGCAAAAACCCATCATCGAAGTATTCGACTCTTCCGCCGGCCTGGCGCAGGAGCGGCCGCACCTGGAGCAGCGCCAGGCCCTCGGCTTTAAACACGAAGAGCTGGATGCCCATGCCATCTCCGATCTGGAGCCGGCCTTGGCTGGCAAATTTAAGCATGGCCTGCTGTTTCCGGACTGGCGTGCAGTCAGCGATACCGAAGGCTTTATTGCGGCACTGACCCAGAGTTTTATCGACAAGGGCGGCGTGCGTATTCGGGATGAAGTTCACCACTTAATCGAGTCGGGCGGTCGCGCGGCCGGGGTCGAGCTGGCCAATGGTAATTGTCTTCCCGCCCATCATGTGGTGGTGGCCGCCGGTAATGGCTCGCGCCGATTCTTTGGCCAGTTGGGAGTAGACATTCCGCTCTTGGGTATCGCCGGCTACCAGGTGGTGTTGCCCGAGCCGGGCGTGGAGATTCGGCATTCGGTGATCTATGCCGACGGTGGTTTCTGCTTTGCCCCCATGACCCGGGGTCTGCAAATCGGCGGCACCATAGAGTTTACCGGTAAAAACGCGGCGCCCAACTTCAAACGGGCCGAGATCATTCGGGACAAGGCCAAGCGCATTCTGCCCCAGCTGAACCTGGAAGGCGCCGAGTTCGGCATTGGTCGCCGGCCTTTCCTGCCCGATACCAAGCCGGTCATTGATCGTTCATCGCGGCTACCCAACGTGATGATGGCCTTTGGTCATGGCCAGCTGGGGCTGACTTTGGGAGCCACCACGGGCCGGCTGATTAGCGATCTGGTGGCGGGTCGGCAGCCGGCCCAGTCGCTGGCGCCCTTCAGTGCCAACCGTTTTTAAACTTCAGGAGCAGCAAATGAAATCGTATCAGCAACTTTATATCAATGGCCAGTGGCAGTCCCCGGTGCAGGGCAGGTTATTCGAGACCGTCGATCCTAGCGATGAGTCGGTGATCGCGCAGGTGGCGGCAGCCACCGCCGAGGACGTGGATGTCGCCGTGCGCGCCGCCCGTCACGCCTTTGACCAAGGCCCCTGGCCCCAGCTCAGTGGCCGTGAACGCGGCGCCGTGTTGCGCCGTATTGCCGACGGTATTCGCGAACGCCAGCAGGCTCTGGCCGAGCTGGAAGTGCGCGATAACGGCAAACCCCTGCCGGAGGCCTTGTGGGACATTGAAGACACCGCCGGCTGCTTTGATTTTTACGCGGATCTGGCCGAGCGCCTCGACGAGCAGCGCGAGCAGCCGGTGGCTCTGGCCGACGAGCGTTTCAGTTCGGTGGCCCGCAAGGAGCCGGTGGGCGTGGCCGGGGCCATCATACCCTGGAACTTTCCCATGCTGATGGCGTCATGGAAAGTGGCGCCGGCCCTGGCGGCGGGATGCTGCATGGTGCTCAAGCCTTCCGAGGTGACGCCGCTCACCGCTCTGGAGCTGGCCGACATCGCCCACCAGGCGGGGCTGCCCGCGGGGGTGCTGAATGTGGTGACCGGCCTTGGCCCTGATGCCGGTGCTCCGCTCAGTGAACACCCCGGCATCGACAAGCTGGCCTTTACCGGCAGCGTGCCCACCGGCAGCCGCATCATGCAGGCGGCGGCCCGGGATATTCGCAATGTCAGTCTGGAGCTCGGCGGCAAATCACCCTTTATCGTGTTTGACGATGCCGATATCGAGGCGGCGGTCGAGTGGATCATGTTCGGTATTTTCTGGAACAAGGGCGAAGTGTGTTCGGCCACCTCGCGGGTGCTGGTGCAGCAGGGGCTGTACGACACCCTGATGAGCCGGCTGCTGGAAGAAACCCGCAAAATCACCATCGGCAACGGCATGCAGGATGGCGTGCTGATGGGGCCGCTGGTCAATCAGGCCCAGTACCAAAAGGTGACCGCGGCCATCGCCAGGGGCACAGAGGAAGGCGCCCGCCTGATTACCGGTGGTCGTCGTCCCGAGCACTGTGATCGCGGCTACTACCTGGAGCCCACCATCTTCGTGGACGTGCCGGTCGAGAGCTCGGTATGGCAGGAAGAAATTTTCGGCCCCGTGGTCTGTATTCGTACCTTCGGTGACGAGGCGGAAGCGGTACAATTGGCAAACGCCTCTCGCTTCGGGCTGGCCGGTGCGGTCATGTCCCGGGATCTGGAACGCTGCGACCGGGTGGCCCGCCAGCTTAGGGCCGGCATTGTCTGGATCAACTGTTCCCAGCCAACCTTTACCGAGGCGCCCTGGGGAGGCTACAAACAGAGTGGCATCGGCCGTGAGCTGGGTGAATGGGGTCTGAACAACTACCTGGAAACCAAGCAGATCACCCGCTTCGACAGTGCCGAGCCCTGGGGCTGGTATATCAAATGAGGTAACGGCCATGCGCTGGAGCAAAACACTGCAGTTGGCAGAAGTGCACTGTGAAGGGGAAATCGGCAAGGTTATCACCGGGGGCGTGATTGGCGTGCCCGGTGCCACCATGCTCGACAAGATGAACTACATCAATGAGGTGGACGACAGCCTGCGCCGGCTGGTGGTGCTGGAGCCTCGCGGCTGCCTGCAGATGTCGGTCAACCTGCTGCTGCCGCCCACCCGCCCCGAGGCGGACGCCGGCTTTATCGTGCTGCAGGCAGACAAGGCCCATCCCATGTCCGGCAGCAACTGCATCTGCGTGGTCACGGCGTTGCTGGAATTGGGCATGATGCCCATGCAGGAGCCGCTGACCACTGTGGTGCTGGACACGCCGGCGGGCCTTGTGACCGCCCGGGCGTCGTGTGAAAATGGCCGCTGCGTCGGCGTCAGCCTGGACATGGTGCCGTCCTTTGTGGAACGACTCGAGGTCAGCATTGATACCGCCGAGTTCGGCACCATCAAGGCGGATATCGCCTTTGGCGGTGTCTATTATGCCCTGATCGATGTGGCACAGACCGGGCTTAGCATCGCGCCGGAGCATGCCCGAGAGCTGGCCACCGCCGGTGTCGCCCTGCGCGAACAGATCAACCGCCAGGTTCGCGTGCAGCATCCTGAGCTGAAGGCCGTGAACGAGGTGGCGTATGTGATGTTTCGTCATCGCCTTGACCAACACACCTGGCAGACCTGCACCACACTGCCGCCTGGCCGGGTGGATCGTTCTCCCTGTGGTACCGGCAGCTCTGCCAATCTGGCCACCTTGAGCGCGCGCGGTCTGGTGAGCACCGGTGATCAACTGGTCTCCCGTTCCACCATTGGCGGCGAATTTCGGGTGGAACTGCTGGGGAACACCGAGGTAGCCGGCAGGCCGGCGGTGTTGCCCAGGGTCACCGGTCGCGCCTGGCTTTATGGCCTGCAGCAGCTGGGCGTCGATCCCGACGATCCCCTGTCGGCGGGCTTTATGCTCAGTGATACCTGGGGACCGGCATTTCCGGGCTGATGTCAAAATACTGAATCTGGGGAGCCTGTGGCTCCCCATTTGATGAGAATGCCGAATGAAGAAAGAAAGCGCGAAGAGTGAGGCTGGCAAAAGCCGCCGTCACGGTGGCCGTTATATCTATGAAACCCTGCGCAAGCAGATACTGACGCTGCAGCTCAAGCCCGGTGCCCCCCTGGACGAAGTTTCTCTTGCCGGTCAGTTTGAGCTTTCCCGCTCCCCGGTGCGTGATGCCCTGGCGCGGCTGGTGACCGAGGGGCTGGTCACCATTCTTCCCAACCGGACTACCATCGTCACGCCGTTCGAGATTGAAGAGTTTCCCAACTATGTGGCGGCATTGGATCTGGTGCAGCGGGCGGTTACCCGGCTGGCGGCGCAGCGGCGCAGTGATGAAGATCTGGCGCGCATTCGCGCGGCCGACGCCGACTACCTGAATGCCATTACCCAGGGAGATTTCCAGGCCATGTCCGAGCTGAACAAGGTCTTTCACATGGAGATCGCCAGGGCGGGTGGCAATCGTTATCTTACCGATTATTACGAGCGGCTGCTGGGCGAAGGCCAGCGCCTGATCCACCTGCATTTTGATCATCTGGTGCAGTCGGCCAGCACCCACAAACTGGGGCGGGATCATGACGACATCATCAATGCCATTGCCGCCCGCGATGCCGAAGCCGCCGATCTGGCGGCCCATGAGCACACCATGCTGTTCCAGCGCCGTTTTCTCGATTACATGCAGCAGAACCTGACTGCGGGTATGTCATTGACCCCTTCTTTTTCCGATGCCTAGTGAGTGGGGCCATAATTTTGCAGTGGCCCTATGTCTCGCTCCAGTAGGTACCGATCAACCAACATACCCATTGTGGTCGCCTCCTTTCATAGCTCGACTATGGTTGCCAGCCAGTGAGCTGTGGGGGGCGATATTACTTGTTAGTGCTGGTTTCCTTAAAATTAAGCACTGAGAAAAACGCGGTCGACTAGGGCTGGAGTAGCCTGCTGACTTGGATCCCGCTATAGCATTATGGGTTAGGTGGCCCAAGAGGCACTCAATTACCATCTCAGGGTCACACACCTTAAATTCAGTGACGATAGATATTCTACTGTCTATAGCAAAAATACTGGTTAGTCATTAGGGCTCATATCAGTTCATATACTCTTAACACCAAAACGGTGTCAGCTTACCGGTTGAGCACTTTGATACGTAGGTATCACGTTGATTTGGTTGTACTAGTCAATTTTTCAGTTTGTACATTAAGCTGGGTGCAGATCAAACCATCGCGGTAATGTCAGACACGAACAAAGCGCCAAACCCGTAATTGAGATTCATTGGATGAGGTTCAATAATGAAGATTTATGATATAGAGACAGTTCCCTCCCGCAAAAAATATGATGTAGCCATCATTGGCGGTGCCAACATGGGGTCTGCCGTTGCCAGCTTTCTGGCTCTCAATAAAGACTTCAGCGGCAGCGTGCTGGTCATCGAGAAGGACATGACGTTCCAGTTTGCCTCTACTGGTGCTAGCAATGATTGCATGCGTCAGCAGTTTGCTAACGATATCAATATATTGATTGCTCAGTTCGGAGCTAAATACGTTAAGAACTTCCGTGAGTTCATGGGTGGCGACCCTGAAGTACCTAACCTGACGATCAGAAACTTCGGATATCTTTATTTGTCCGATAACGATGACTTTACCGAGGTCCTCAAGCGCGATCAGCAGACTCAATCTCGCCTGGGAGCAGGCACTCAGATGGTGACACCAGAGCAAATCGCCGAGGCTTACCCGTTCTACAAGCTGGACGACATTGTTGCCGGTAGCCTCAACGTTGTAGATGAAGGTTACTGGGATGCGCCGACCATGCTCAAATGGCAGATCCGCAAAGCCAAAGAGCACGGGGTCGAGTACGTACAAAACGAAGTCATTGGTCTGGATATGGCCGAGAACAAGGTTGTTGGTGTACGTCTGAAGTCTGGCGAAAGCATTACTGTGGGTAAACTGGTAAACGCTGCTGGTCCACGTGCTCGCGTTATATCCAACATGGCCGGTATTGAAGTTCCGATCGAGCCGCGCCGCCGCTACACCTTTACCTTCAAGGCCAAAAAGCCGCTGGACCGTGACCTGCCGCTGACCATAGATCCAACTGGGGTACATTTTCGTCAGGAAGGCGACAACTATCTAGTGGGCTGCCCTCCAATGATCGGCGATCCCGCTGTTGACTTCGATGACTTTGGCTTTGAAGACGGCATTTGGGAGAAAAAGCTGGCTCCAATCTTGGCTAATCGTATTCCGGCTTTTGCCGATATCGAAATTATTGATGCCTGGGTTGGTCACTACGAGTTCAACACTTGGGATTGCAACGCAATTGTTGGTGCGCACTCCAAAATTAAGAACTTCTATTTTGTAAACGGATTCTCAGGTCATGGTACTCAACAGGCTCCGTCCATGGGGTTAGGGCTGAGCGAACTGATCACCTACGGGGAGTACCGTACACTGGATCTGTCACCATTCTCCTATTCCCGTTTAGAGCGTGGGGAGCGGCTGATCGAACGCGCTGTCATCTAAGGCTTGCACTTTTGTGCATCCCCTTTTTATTGCGGTTTTTGCACCTTTATTTATCAATCGGGCACTCCTTACGAGTGCCCGCTCTTTATTACGTTAAACAAGTCTAAGGAGCCACAGTTAATGAAAATAGGCTTTATCGGTACGGGAGCGCTCTCCGAGGCAATGATAAGAGGGATCTGCGCCAGTGAGTTACCTGCTAGGCAGATCTGGATAACACCAAGAAATCGTCTGCGCTCTGCAAGCTTAGAAAAAGAGTTCGAGCAGGTCATAGTTGGCGACCATAATCAAACTGTGGTAGACAATAGCGATTTGCTATTCATCACAATCACACCTGACCAGGCTGAGTCGGTGTTAAGAGCATTACACTTCCGCGATGGTCAGATAGTGGTAAACTGCGTTTCCACACTAACATTTACCTCTGCCCTCGATCTGATCGATGCTAATGTCCAGTTATATAAAGCGATTCCGCTTCCTCCCATCGCATACCATCTGGGACCAATAGCGTTTGCACCACGCAATGAGGACCTGCGCCGATTCTTTAATGAGATGGGAACAGCCGTCGAGCTTCGGGATGAGCATCAATTACGAATAGTGGCACCGGTTACCGCACAGATTGCTTCTTTTTACGCTATTCAGGCCACTGCCGAGCAGTGGTTGCAAAACAAAGGTATTGACCCTGAGCAAGCTCGAAGGTATGTCAACACAATGTACCACGCACTGGCAACCCTGGCGATACAGTCCGGGGTGGACTCCCTGTCATCACTGTCAAATGCGGCCGCAACGGCGGGTGGTCTGAACGAGCAGGTGCTAACACAGCTGACTGAGTGTGGCTGGCTTGAAGACTACAGCACATCGCTTGATATGATCTGGACGCGTCTGAACCAGAAATAATAGGGCCTCATGATTTTGAGTTAAACCGAGATGAGACCCGTATGAGAGCCTTATGTTATGGATTGAAGCGGCCAAGCTGCCAGCCGTCTTCGCTTTGGCGATAGATAAAACGTTCGTTAATATGATCCGTACCGGTTTGCCAGAATTCAAAACTTTCCGGCAGTAAACGATAACCACCCCAGAAAGGCGGCAAAGAAACCTCTCCCCTGCCAAAATTTGCTCTCAGCTCACTCATTTTCGCCTCCAAAACGCCTCGTTTGCTGACCGGAGAAGGTTGATCTGATAACCAGGCGGCGAGCTGGTTCTGTTTTGTTCTGGAAGCAAAATACTTGATGATTTCCAGTTTCCCAAGTGGCTGTACGATACCAACGACATGAACCTGGCGTTCCAGCATATGCCAGGGCAGCAATATACTGGCATTCTGGTTAGTGGCAAGATGCTCAGCCTTACGACTGCCAAGACTGGTGAAAAAAACCAGCCCCTGTTCGTCAAATTGTCGCATCATGACCATGCGCTGATAAGGAATACCACGACTGTCTACCGTTGATAAGCTAATGGCATTAGGGTAGCGGATACCCGAATCCTTTGCCTGCTGCAGCCAATGGGCAAGCTGTTGAAAAGGGTTTGGATGCAGATCACTCAGGGTGAGGCCTCCCTGAAGTATCCGCTGTCGGTGAAGTTCCAACTCTGACATTATGGTATCCGTCAAAGATAAGAAGGCGGGCAGTCAAGTACCGCCTGAACGGGATTGATGATTGACGCTCCCGGCCAGTTAATGCAGATACCCGGGAGCATTAGCAAATCAGGTATTACAATACGATGCGAAATGTCTGGCCATTCTGCAGCCCTTCAACGCTCTTGGCATAACCCAGAGCCGCACGAGCAGCTGGCACTGGACAATGTCCACGGAAAAATGCTCCATAGGTCCCCATTGCTTCTTCGATAACACCTGGGCTGACTACATTGATTCGCTGACCACGCGGCATTTCGATTGCTGCTGCCATTACAAAACCGCTGATTGCGTTGGCGACCATGGAAGCTGAACTACCCATTGGGATCGGATCGTGGTCGGTAACCCCCGTGCTCAGGGTAAAAGAGCCGTTGTCATTGATATATTCCCGACCGATCAATACTAGATTCACTTGACCCATCAACTTATCTTTCAAACCGAACTCGTAATCTTCGTAGGTCATTTCCACAAACGGCTTCCATGTAGTATGACCGGCACAGCAAATAACAGCGTCGAAGTTGCCAGCTTGCTCAAATGCCGAACGGATGGACTTGGGGTCGGTGATGTCCATTATCAGATCACCGGAGCTTCGCCCAGCGGTGATCACCTCGTGCCTCTGTTTCAACTCTGCTGCTACTGCTTTACCTATATGGCCGGTGGCTCCAATTAGAATGATACGCATTGTTATAGCTCCTGTTACTCATTTGATATGGTTATAATGCTAATATATACATCGCCATGTGATTAGTGCCTTTTTTATGAACGCATTGTTAGGGATATAAAACAATGAGACATCTGGTAGAGGAAATGACAACGTTTGCAGTGGTCGTACAGGCAGGTAGCATTACCGGAGCCGCAAAGGTGCTTAAACGCTCCAAAGCCTATGTCAGTTTGCAGGTCTCCAGGCTGGAGGACTCAATAGGACTACAGCTCCTTTACAGAACAACTAGGCGTATCGAACTGACCGAAGCGGGCCGTGCATACGTCGATTTTTGTACCCAGCTGCTTGATATCACTACAGAAGCATCCAAAGCAGTCGATGTACTCAAAGGAGAAATGAGTGGAATAATCCGACTGTCAGTTCCTGTCTCTTTCGGTCATGTTTTTCTTAGTGAAATCATCTCAGCTTTTCAAGCTAAGTATTCAAGTATTCAGGTACAGTTAGAGTTGCACAACGGTATTCGTGACCTTAAAGTCGAGGGACTGGATATGGCAATACGAATTTCCAGTCAGTTAGATGACGACCTAGTGGCAATCAGGATCGGCGAGTTGAGTACTCCCATTTTTGGATCGCCGAGCTACTTTGCTCAGTATGGCCGCCCAGGTAAGATAGACGACTTAGTTAACCATATAGCTATTTTGCATAGCCGGGTGGATGCTACAGGGAGCTGGCCTTTCTCGGTTAATTCAGGTTTGAAACGGTTCCATGTGCCATGGAGAATGTCGATTGATCATTACCCGCTTATCAGAGAGGCAGCACTTTCTGGAAAAGGCCTAGCGCGATTACCTACCTATTTAGTGGAAAAAGACGTGTGTGAAGGGCGTTTGGACTCGGTGCTGAATGAATTTATCTCCCCTGCTCAACCGATATATCTAGTATACAATTACCAAGGAATGCTCCCACTCAAGAATCGTCGCTTCATCGAGTTTGTAAAGGCTTGGTTCTCTGAAAGAGCTACTGCGAATGGTTAACGCTACCGGATTGTCATACTTGGAGGCTTTCTGGATGAAGAGGATGTTTTTCTTCTGATGAAAATGAGCTTGCCTCTGCGAGTAGCCAGTCAATCAATATATCACAGGGTGATTCCGGCAACACAGGGGCAGCTGTAATAATGTAGAAGCCAATGTCAGAATTAAGACCATATTGATTACCGAGCAAATTAACTAGTACACCAGATCTCAATGCCACTTCGACAAATACCAAAGGTACAAGCGCTACGCCCATCCCTTGAATGGCGGCTTCAATTGCATGACTGGTCTGTGAAAATACTGGTCCGGAAGGCTTCACACCGGAAATACCATATATTTCAAGCCATTTTTTCCAACGATTATGGCTGTCAGAAATCAAAGGCAGCCGTGCCAACTCTTCTGGTCTAGATACAGCCTTATACTCCACCAACCCGGGGGAACATACTGGTATTAAATTTCCGGGTAACAGGAACTGAGCCACTCCTTCTGCAAAAGGAGGGGCTCCCCAACGAATAGTCATATCGACACTGCCTTTCCCTCGCAGTGGCCGGATGGCTTCCGACGCGTCGATCATGACGGAAGTAGAAGGATTAGATCCTGCAAATCCAGGCAAACGAGGTATCAGCCAATGACTGGCAAAGGTTGGCGTCGTACTGACGGTTAAACGGTCTGCATCTTCGGTCGAACCCTGCTCAAGCAATGCCCGGGTCGCTTCGTCGATGATGTCTAAGGCAAAACGCAAGCGGTTGATGTATTCACGAGCTTCTCGAGTAGGAGTTACCCCCCGCGGTAAGCGCTCAAAGAGCGAACACCCCAACTCTTCTTCTAACATTCGCACCTGCTGTGCAACAGCCCCCTGGGTTAACGACATCTCATCGGCTGCCGCTCGAAAACTCCCCAGCCTTGCTATCGCCTCAAGAGCTATGAGGTTATTAAGTGTTGGCAATAGCCCACCACGTGTCCCCCAACGTTTCATTACAACCTCACAACCCCTACTATTTCAAGTTCCAAGCTTCTCCTAGGCTGGATATTAATCTGCATCACAGCTTAGCACACAACACACAATGAATGCATTAATGTGCACATCTTAATTTTTGATCATATCAATTGTCAACATGATTTTTACAATCATCGGGGACGCCTGAAGAGCTGAAACTATAGATTAGACCTGTACGACCAGGGGACTAAAGGCGCTCCGAGGAGCCAAGGAAGGGACTCAATCAAACAATCAAAAGGAAACAATAAAAACCTTAACTATTAATAACTTAAACATAAAAGTGTTTGTTGCGTTGGTGTGGGCTCAATTTTTTCTCATAGTACATACCATAGTCCAGGATGGATGAGGGGATTAAAGCGATAGCCCCCACTCAACAACTGGTATGGACAACCCTAGCAAGCAAAGAGCGAAGTCTCTGGATCTACATAGCACATTATCCACATAATTTGTTTTGCATTTTACAAACTAAACATAAGTAAATTCATATTTAACTCACCTATTAATCTGCTGCAATATCGGACAAATCTTGAGTGTCATAGCTGATTACCCTCTTATGATTCAGAGGTCATGGTAATGGTTTCTGTTTTTAGTCAGAGATGTACTTAAAGATAAAACTCTATGACTAGTGCAGGAGTAGTTCTGGCTGCAGCATGAGGGAGTAGAGTGAAAGTTGGTGCCACCCATGCACTACCCTAGAGACTATTTGTATCGTTTTAAATGACATCACTTACCCAAGGTGTAACCGAAGGTTCATGGGAAAGAAAATTCAGGATGAAGATAAAATGAAGGAAACAACCATGACTGAAGAGCTTGATAAAAAAACCTCTTACCCAGATAAAATAGAGAAACCATCACTTTTTTTCGCCTTAGCCCCTATAGTACTGACAATTATTTTAGTTGCAATGCAGGTTTTCTATTACGATGATGTGTCACCACATATTCCATTAGCAATAGGTGTAGTTATAACAGCACTTTTTGGATGGTATAGGGGGTATAAATGGAAAGATATGCAGGAAGGCATGTTTAATGTTATACATGTTGGTCTTCCTGCAATTTTCATTATCTATATAATTGGCATGATCATTGGTGTTTGGATTCAGTCAGGCACAGTGCCACTCATGATTTATTATGGACTTCAGGTACTAGATCCAAGTTTGTTTTTGTTCAGTGCATGCTTACTATGTTCTGTTGTATCAGTAACAACAGGCACCTCATGGGGGACAACTGGTACAATGGGGTTAGCGCTAATTGGAATTGGGGAGGGCCTAGGTGTTCCTTCATATATGACTGCGGGTGCCGTAGTTTCTGGAGCATTCTTTGGAGATAAAATATCTCCCTTGTCCGACACTACTAACCTATCACCAGCAGTTGTTGGAAGTGATTTATTTACTCATATAAAAAATATGATTCCAGTTACTTTGCCAGCAATGGTTATTGCACTTGGAGTCTATCTTTATGTAGGAATGTCATTCGGTGACGGAGTTATTGAGCAGACAAAACTCGA
Organism: Oceanimonas pelagia; assembly: GCF_030849025.1. Taxonomy (NCBI): domain Bacteria; kingdom Pseudomonadati; phylum Pseudomonadota; class Gammaproteobacteria; order Aeromonadales; family Aeromonadaceae; genus Oceanimonas; species Oceanimonas pelagia. The sequence continues at coordinate 2,526,275 of NZ_CP118224.1, read as the reverse complement.
TATCACCATGCAATCACTTGAGTCTCAATTCTCTTTATCACCTCTACTATTAATACCTGCGATTATAGTTACCATACTGGCTGTAATGAAAATGCCTGCAATACCAGGACTTTTTACCGGGGTAATAATTGGTGCGGCCTGTGCTATGATTTTTCAAGGTGTTACCGTTCACGAAGTTTTTAACGCAATGCTGAATGGTTACAAAAGTAACACTGGTGTGGCCGAGGTAGACTCACTGCTCTCAAAGGGTGGGGTCATGTCGATGAACTGGACTATCACCTTGATATTAATTGCATTCTCTTTCGGCGGAATTCTTGAATCAACCCGTTGTTTAGAGACTATTCTTGACAGAATTATGCAGTTTGCTAAAACACAAGCCAAGACAATGCTGTCTGGACTGGCATCCGTGTTTGGCGTTCATGTAGTTACAGGTGATGTATTTATTGCCATGGCTCTACCCGGTCGTATGTTAGCTCCAGCCTTTCGAGGTAAAGGCATTCATGTGACAGCCCTTTCTCGCTCAATGGAAGATGCTGGAACATTAACTGCCCCTTTGATACCTTGGAGCTCTGGTGCTGTCTTTGTCACTGGCGCTCTTGGTGTGGCAACACTTGACTACTTGCCATGGGCTATCGCTTGCTGGTGCTCACTGTTTATCGATGTTATTTATTCGGTAACCGGAATGTTTATTCCTAAAGCAACCGAAGAGGATTATCTTCAATGGCAGGAACGTGATGAGGCTATCCTGATTGATGGTGTTTTAACTTCAGGCTCACAAATTAACAAAAGTGTATTGCCACAAGCTTAACCATGAAAAAGTACCGATGAGTGCCCTGTCTCATCGGTACAATACGCAACCTTTTATTAAAGGTGAGGGTGTTACCTTTAGTGTTGTTTGCTGAGAGTGACATGTATACACAACGATCATATCGAAGCGAATTTACTAAAAAACATCTTTTGTGCACTATATACAAAAAAATCTACAAGCCTTACCTCTGCTCTATCCATAAACCGGTAATGGTAATATTGAAAATTTCTCGATTTCACGCTTTAAGAATATAAGAGGAACTGCAGTTGACATTAATAGATGCTTTTCTTTTTTTACCCATAGCTCAGCTAATATCTTTAACGCCTGGTCCCAATAACTTTTTATCTATGCGTATTGGTGTTCAGTCAGGGATGATGGCTGCTGTAGTATCTGCGACAGGGAGAGTGGTAGGCTTTGGTTTTCTTATCCTGCTCACAGCTATGGGGCTAGGCGCAATGCTTGCTTCGTCCTACATTGCCTTCACTATAATTAAGTGGCTAGGTGCTGCTTACCTTGTTTACCTGGGTTTTAAAGCCTGGAATTCTCGTACTGTCGGTCAAAGTGAAAGCCCTGTCTATGATAATGCAAAAACAAATTGTAAGCGATCACTAACTCTATCTGAATATGCAGCCCTAGCGAAACAAGATTTTCTCATTGCCATCAGTAATCCCAAAGCTATTCTGCTTTTTTCTTCTGTTTTTCCTCAGTTCATAGATCCAACCACGCTGGTGAATAATCAATTCATGGTGCTTGGTACTCTTTATCTCATGACAGAGTATAGTGCCGCAGCTATGTATGCATTGTTTGGGATGAGCATAGTCCGGTTTGTTAAGACATCAAGAGGAGTTATGCATATCAATAGAGCAACAGGTGGGATGTTTATCTGTGCTGGTGTACTGTTAGCCAGCTCGAGTAATAGTTGAACAAGGCTTTCGAGCTTTCTGTCGAGCTCGAGTGCTCTCACTGGTATAGTACTCGGCTTTTAATGTCTTGTTCAGCTTGGTAGTTGAGTCTGTTCGGTAACGGCGCTGTTGATCAAATCAGAGCTGGGACAGCCTGTCCCTTCTGGGCTTGATACTCTTAACTGACCGGCTGGCGAACAGGCATACCGAGCCCGATGACTTTGTTCATAACCTTCACGCTGGCTAAAATTTCGTCGACTTGACTGTTGTATTTACGCAGGCTGAGCTGGGAGCTCACCAGCTGTTTGTAACGGGACATCGCCGTATCTGCCAGCGGCCACTAATGGTCGCCAGATGTGATTTTCCATTCGTGCTGATACTCTGATTTCAGTACTGTGATGACGTCGTTTCTCGGATGGCCTTCTCCCCAATAGCCCGCATTCTTGCGGGGCGGGATGGTCGCTTTACTGCCTTTCCTGATCAACAGTTGCTGGCATTCCCTAGTATCGTAAGCGCCATCGCCCGAGACCTGATGTAACCGGCACCGAAGCGGGTTGAGCAAGGTGGGTAAGACCTCGCTATCCGCCACGTTTTCCAGGCTGACCTCAGCGGCGATGACCTCATGGCTATGGGCATCTACAGCAAGGTGCAACTTGCGCCAGACCCGCCGTTTATCCTTGCCATGTTTGCGCTGTTTCCACTTGCCTCACCAAACGCCTTCAGCCCGGTGGCATCAATAACCAGGTGAGTGACAGCCTCTTTGCTGGGCAATCGGTATTTCACGTTTACCGTTTGTGCGCGCTTGCTGATGTTGCTGTATCCCGGTGAGGTCAGCAGGACGTCAATCAGCTGAAAAACGGAATTGATAAATCCTTCCAGTGCCCGTAACGGCAAGCCGAAGAAGGCCTTGAGCATGAGTGCCGTTTCAATAGCGCTATCGGCTATGTTTGAGTTAATCGTTGAAAGCTATACTTGAATTAGTCACCTCCAAGGAGGCTGAACGATGAAAAGTACAGATTTCGCCCAACTCAAATGCCACCTGACTGAACTCCAGCCCCGGCAGCGCCATGAGCTGCTGATGTTGCTTCAGCAACCAGACTCCTTTCCAGAGCTCATTGCCTGGCTAGAAGAGCTGACCGCTTCGCATCCAACGTGTCCGCATTGCCATGATGATACTCCCTATAAGTGGGGAAGCATGAACAGCAGGCAGCGTTATCGTTGCCGGGCTTGCAAGAAGACGTTCACTTCTTTGACCGGGACACCACTTTCCCGGCTCAGAATGGCTGAGCGCTGGTTGGCGTACGCAGAGCGAATGATGGCCTCGATGACCCTTCGCAACGCTGCCAAACAGTGCCAGATAAATCTGGGAACCTCATTCCGGTGGCGACACCGCTTCCTGCAACTGGTTGATTATCTTAAATCTTCTGAGCTCGGTGGCATCATCGAAGCCGACGAAACCATGATACGTGAGTCCTTCAAAGGTAAACGGAAACTCAGCCAGAGAAAGCCTCACCGCCGTGGTAACGATAAGAAAAACGTCAAATGGGTCAAAGTGATGGTGCTGCGCGACCGCAACCACAACGAAGCTGATTTTGTCATGAAACGCTTTACGCTCCGAAAGCTGGAGCGTTGTTTGCTCCCGCGATTACAACCTGGCGCTGTGCTCTGTAGCGATGGACACCTGAACTACGAAGCGTTGGCAGCCAAACATTATTTGCTTCACAAACCGGTTAACAGCAGTGCCGGCCAGCGGGTACGGGAAGAGATATTCCATATCCAGGGTGTGAATGCTTATCACAGCCGACTAAAGCAATGGATGATGCGTTTTCACGGTGTCGCCACCAAGTACCTTCACCGTTATCTTGGTTGGTTCAGGTGGTTTGAGCAGACCAGGAAGTCTGATGCTCAACCCATTGATTTTATATGGCAGTGCGCGATCCAGCCGCGTTTTCAACAATTAAAGCGAACATAGCCCCCAACAGCTTGAATCCGGTGGCATCGATGTCCAGTGAGTGATGCAACCTTTGCTGGGCAAGCGGTTTTGACGCTTACAGCCAGATCTCAGTGGCAGATGCTGGTTTATCCGGGCGTACTTAGCAGTACATGTATCAGCTGAAAAGTGGAATTGATAAACCTTTTTTTTCTCGTAGCGACAAGCCAAGGAAGGCCTTAAGCATCAGTGCCGTTAATGGCGTTATCCCTGTATTGGAAAACGCGCCCCGGCGCTGATGAAAATGTTATTGTTCGATGGTTTGTTCATAGTTCAGCAGGTCGGTGAATCGTGATTAACCAAAGCCATGTTGAACTGTCGACAGTAGATGATGTTGTACTGTGCTTCATCCATCTGTCTACTCTTTTTGGGATACGGATAGAATTCTAGCCTGAAGAGGTTTAAGTTGAGTTTTCATTTACCTTTTGTTGATTAAGTTTGTATTTAACTTTATTAACACCAGCGACACAATCATTCCATCAGCGGTTACCCCTCAACAGCAGGATGGGATGGAATATGTCTAAACAGGATTACTTGCAGCGCGCCGGTCTGAGCTCCGAACAGCTCGATGCCTACTGGATGCCTTACACCGGCAATCGTCAGTTCAAACAGGATCCGCGCATCATCGTGGGTGCCGAGGGCAGTTACTACCGGGACGTGGACGGCCGTCGTATTTTTGATGGCCTCTCCGGCCTGTGGACCTGTGGCGCGGGTCATAACCGCCCCGAAATTGCCGAGGCGGTGTCCCGTCAACTGCGTGAGCTGGACTATGCCCCGGCCTTTCAATACGGCCACCCCAAGGCCTTTGAACTGGCCCACCGCCTGCGTGAGTTGACCCCTGACGGCCTGGATCACGCGTTTTTCACCGGCTCCGGCTCCGAGAGCGCCGACACCGCCCTGAAAATAGCCCGGGCTTACTGGCGCAAGAAGGGCAAGGCCAGCAAGACCCGCTTGATCGGCCGCGCCAAGGGCTATCACGGTGTGAACTTCGGCGGCATTAGCCTGGGTGGTATTGGCGCCAACCGGGTGCTGTTTGGCCAGGGCATCGACGCCGATCACCTGCCTCATACCCTGCTGACGGAAAACGCCTTTACTCGGGGCATGCCCCAGACTGGTGCCGACAAGGCCGACGAGCTGCTGGAGCTGATTGCCCTGCACGATGCCTCCAACATTGCCGCCGTGATCGTCGAGCCGCTGGCCGGCTCCGCTGGCGTGATTCCGCCGCCGGTGGGTTACCTGAAACGGCTGCGCGAGATCTGCGATCAGCACGACATCCTGCTGATCTTCGACGAGGTGATCACCGGCTTTGGCCGCATGGGATCTATGACCGGTGCCGAGGAATTCGGCGTGGTGCCCGACATCATGAACGTGGCCAAGCAGCTGACCAACGGTGCCGTGCCCATGGGGGCGGTGATCTGCAAGGGCGAGATTTACCACACCTTTATGGAGCAGGGCGGTCCCGACTACATGCTGGAGCTGCCCCACGGCTACACCTATTCCGGCCACCCGGTGGCCTGCGCGGCGGCGCTGGCGTCACTCGACATTTTGCAGCAGGACCGGCTGATCGATCGGGTCAAGGAGATGGCTCCGGTATTTGAACAGGCCCTACACGGCCTTAAGGGCACCCGCTATGTCAGCGATATTCGCAACTACGGCCTGGCCGGTGCCCTGCAGATAGAAAGCCACCCCGGCGAGCCGGCCCGTCGCCCTTACGAGATTGCCATGAAGTGCTGGCAGAAGGGCTTCTACGTGCGCTATGGCGGCGACACCATTCAGCTCGGCCTGCCCTTTATCGTGGAGCGGGAAGAGATAGACCGTTTGGTCAATGCCCTGGGCGAGGCCATTGGCGAGCTGGACTGAATCAGTGGCCGGCGGCCGGGCAAAGCGCTCAGGTCCGGCCGCCGGCGTTAACCACAGTATTTGAAACTCAAAGAGGTATATTGAATGAACACCATAGGTCATTTGATCAACGGCACCATTGTTAACGACAGCGGCCGCACCCAGGACGTTTACAACCCCTCTACCGGCGAGGTGTCCAAACAGGTGGCACTGGCCAGCAAGGCCACCGTAGAAGAAGCCATTGCCGCCGCCCAGGCCGCCTTTCCGGCCTGGCGCAATACGCCGCCGCTCAAGCGTGCCCGGGTCATGTTCCGGTTCAAGGAACTGCTGGAGCAGAATGCCGAGAAAATCTGCCAAATGATCGGCGAAGAGCACGGCAAGATAGTGCACGACGCCATGGGGGAGCTGTCCCGGGGCATTGAGAACGTGGAATACGCCTGCGGCGTGCCCGAGCTGCTCAAGGGAGAGCACAGCAAGAACGTGGGGCCGGCCATCGACTCTTGGAGCGAGTTTCAGCCCCTGGGGGTGGTCGCCGGCATTACTCCCTTCAACTTTCCGGCCATGGTGCCGCTGTGGATGTTTCCCATGGCCATCGCCTGCGGCAACACCTTTGTGCTCAAGCCGTCGGAGCGGGATCCGGGCTCAACCCTGTTTATCGCCCAGCTGCTGATGGAAGCGGGTTTGCCCGCCGGCGTCATCAACGTGGTGAACGGCGACAAGGAAGCGGTCGATACCCTGCTGGACGACGCGCGCGTGCAGGCGGTGAGCTTTGTGGGATCCACCCCCATTGCCGAATACATCTACAGCCGCGCCAGTGCCAACGGCAAGCGTTGCCAGGCCCTGGGTGGCGCCAAGAACCACGCCATTGTGATGCCCGATGCCGATATGGACAACGCCGTCAGCGCCCTGACTGGCGCCGCCTTTGGCTCTTCCGGTGAACGCTGTATGGCACTGTCGGTGGCGGTGGCGGTGGGCGATGCGGCCGCCGATGCCCTAATAGAGAAAATGCAGGCACAGATGCAGAGCCTTAAGGTGGGTGCCTTTCACGACAAGCAGAACGACTTTGGTCCGGTGATCACCCAGGCACACATGGAAAAAGTGGTGGGCTATATCAACAGTGCCGAGAAGCAGGGCGCCGAGATCGTGGTCGATGGCCGCAACCCGTCCGTGCCTGGCTACGAGCAGGGCTTCTTCGTGGGCGGCACCCTGATCGACCGGGTCACTCCCGAGATGCTGTGCTACCGGGAAGAGATCTTCGGTCCTGTGTTGCTGGTGGTGCGTGTGGAAACCATGCAGGAAGCCATGGATTTGATTGATGCCCATGAATACGGCAATGGCACCTGCATCTTTACTCGAGACGGCGAAGCGGCCCGTTACTTCAGCGACAACATTCAGGTAGGCATGGTCGGTATCAACGTACCGCTGCCGGTGCCCGTGGCCTATCACTCCTTTGGTGGCTGGAAGCGCTCACTGTTCGGTGATCTCTATGCCTACGGTCCCGATGCGGTGCGTTTTTACACCCGCCGCAAAACCGTCACCCAGCGCTGGCCCTCGGCCGGTGTGCGTGAAGGCGCCCAGTTCGCCTTTCCAAGCTAATTACTCAGAAGGGCCACTCCGGGTGGCCCTTCCCATCAGGCACGATCAGTGATGGACACGGCTATGTTTGAGTTAATCGTTGAAAGCTATACTTGAATTAGTCACCTCCAAGGAGGCTGAACGATGAAAAGTACAGATTTCGCCCAACTCAAATGCCACCTGACTGAACTCCAGCCCCGGCAGCGCCATGAGCTGCTGATGTTGCTTCAGCAACCAGACTCCTTTCCAGAGCTCATTGCCTGGCTAGAAGAGCTGACCGCTTCGCATCCAACGTGTCCGCATTGCCATGATGATACTCCCTATAAGTGGGGAAGCATGAACAGCAGGCAGCGTTATCGTTGCCGGGCTTGCAAGAAGACGTTCACTTCTTTGACCGGGACACCACTTTCCCGGCTCAGAATGGCTGAGCGCTGGTTGGCGTACGCAGAGCGAATGATGGCCTCGATGACCCTTCGCAACGCTGCCAAACAGTGCCAGATAAATCTGGGAACCTCATTCCGGTGGCGACACCGCTTCCTGCAACTGGTTGATTATCTTAAATCTTCTGAGCTCGGTGGCATCATCGAAGCCGACGAAACCATGATACGTGAGTCCTTCAAAGGTAAACGGAAACTCAGCCAGAGAAAGCCTCACCGCCGTGGTAACGATAAGAAAAACGTCAAATGGGTCAAAGTGATGGTGCTGCGCGACCGCAACCACAACGAAGCTGATTTTGTCATGAAACGCTTTACGCTCCGAAAGCTGGAGCGTTGTTTGCTCCCGCGATTACAACCTGGCGCTGTGCTCTGTAGCGATGGACACCTGAACTACGAAGCGTTGGCAGCCAAACATTATTTGCTTCACAAACCGGTTAACAGCAGTGCCGGCCAGCGGGTACGGGAAGAGATATTCCATATCCAGGGTGTGAATGCTTATCACAGCCGACTAAAGCAATGGATGATGCGTTTTCACGGTGTCGCCACCAAGTACCTTCACCGTTATCTTGGTTGGTTCAGGTGGTTTGAGCAGACCAGGAAGTCTGATGCTCAACCCATTGATTTTATATGGCAGTGCGCGATCCAGCCGCGTTTTCAACAATTAAAGCGAACATAGCCAGTCGGGCAATGATTATGGAGCAGATTCCGAAACAGCTCGCCGACTTTCTGCTGCAAGTGTCCGACAACAAATATATCATTCTGTTACTCATCAACTTTCTTTTGTTGCTTATTGGGATGATTGTGGATGACATATCAGGTAGCGTGTTGGCCGCGGTTATTTTTCTGCCGGTCATTAATCAGTTGGGTATTCACCCGATCCACTTTGCGGCTATTGTTGGCGTGAATCTTGGGTTGGGTAATGTTTCACCGCCTTGTGCGCCAATGCTTTATATGGCAGGAGGGGTAAGTAAGCTCTCACTAGATAAATATATTGCGCCCACGTTAAAATTTCTTGTGTTCGGGCATCTTCCCATGGTGTTTCTGGTGACCTTTATACCGGAATTGTCATTATTCCTGCCTCAGCAGTTGATGGGGGTTGAATAGGTGGCTTTACTGATATGGCTCTCATATATTAATGACATAGTTTTTAAATTTTAATAGTATGATTTGCTTGAATTTTGAGCAGCTGAGGCACGGTGAAACCGACTTAAGCCCTCAGCGCCTTTACGGGGGGACGAGGCTTCTCGGAGGTGTCATCTCACCGGGACCATAACAGCCAGCCGGGCAGTGGCAGCCGGCGTCGCACCAGCCGGGCGCAGAGCAGAGCGTTGCCGAGGCGGGTCAGGGTAACCACCCAGGCCGCGCCCCAGGCCCCGAATGCCGGCAGCAGCCACAGGCACAGCGGCAGGCTCAGCAGGGTGGTGATCAGGGTCAGGTTGCGCAGCTGTTTTTCATGGCCGCTCATGGCCAGCAGATAGCCTGCCGGGCCCAGTGCCAGCAGCCCCAGCTGACCCAGCGCCAGCACCGCCAGCGGTCCGGCTCCGGCCACAAATTCCTCACCAAACAGCCCCAGCAACGGATCGGGCAGGCCTAGCATCAGCAGCACCGGCGGCAGCGCCAGCAACGTCATCAGCCGGGTGCTGTGTCCCGCCAGCCGGCTCAGGGCCGTGGTGTCTCCCTGTTGCCAGTAACGGGCAAAGCGTACCGAGGTGATGGCGGCGCACACCGGCATCAGCAGGCCGGGCAGGGCCGCCAGCCGGTGACTGACGTTGTAGACGCCCGCTTCGGCGGCATTGGCCAGCAGCGGCAGCAGCAGAAAGGGCAGCCACAGCAGGGCGAAGTTCATCAGATCCACTCCCGCCAGCGGCAGGGCGCGCTGCCAGAGGGTGCGCCAGGGCAGGGCGGTCACCTGCCGGGTGGCCGGCAGCCGGCGCGCCACCAGCCGGGCACTGATGGCGGCGGCCAGGGTAACTGCCAGCAGATACAAGCTGGCCAGGCCGGTCAGTTCACCGGCGACCGGCAGCACCAGCAACAACAGCAGGGTCAGGGCGGGCCAGGCGGTCACCTCCAGCGCCGTGCCCAGCGCCGGATATTCCAGCGCCTTGAGCAGGGCGGCATGCACACTCAGCAGGGCCAGCGGCAGTATCATCAGCCCCTGCAGCCGCACCAGCCCGGCAAGATCTGCATTTTGCAGCAGCGCGCCGGCGATCAGCGGGGCCGTCAGCCAGCACAGGCCGGTCAGGGGCAGCGCCAGCAGCAGCACCGTTTGCCAGGCCCGCCGGCCAATGCCCGCCAGCCGGTGCGGGCAGCTTCCGGCCTGACCCACCAGCCGTTGCAGGGCGGTATCCAGGCCGCAGCGGGCCACCATGGCCAGGGCGGTGATCAGGGTCATGCCCGAAAAAAAACGCCCGGTGTTCTCGGCCCCCAGCTGGCGCGCCAGCAGCAGGGTCAGGGCAAAGGCGCTGGCCGGCCCCAGGGCGCGCAGCAGCAGGCTGGTGCCGGCGCTCAACAGCAGGCTCATGACCGGCCGTGAAAGAGTGGCATCAGTCATGGGCCGGCTCCTGCGGGGCACGCCATGCCCTGGCCGAGCACAGCAGCCGGGCGGCCCGGGCCAGCCGGCGCAGCAGCAGGCCGGGGCTGCATTCGGTGGTGAACGCCAGCTCCGCCAGCGCCACTTCTTCCGGCGGGGCACCGGCGTCCAGCTCCACCAGCTGCGGGCTGAGCAGGCCGGGAGCGGCGGCGGGCAGGGGCAGCACAGCGGTGGCCGGGGTCAGGGCCGCGCCAAACAGCCGCAGCCGCCCGGTCACCACCAGCCCCAGCAGCGGCAGGTGGCGCAACAGCGGCATCGGAGTGGCAAACAAGCGGGCGCACACAAAGCTTTCTGCCGGGGCCCGCAGCGATGGCAGCCAGCGCTCCAGGCGGGGCTGGCGCGGTGCCCGCAGCAACGACAGCGCCAGCGCCAGCGGCCACAACGGCAGCGACAGCAGCAGCAGCACCAGCGCCAGCAGCCGCTCGGGCCAGGAGCTGGCCCCGGCGGTGGGCGCCAGGCTGGCCTGCACCGCGGTGTCGGTAATGCGCTCGGGCCTGAGGGTGGCCAGGGGAATGCGCCAGTGACCGCTGACAATGCAGTCGGCCAGTCGCTGGCCGGGGCCGATATGGGTATTTGGCAGCACCAGCACCCGCTGCAGCCGGCAGTCCCGATCCAGCAGGCAACGCTCGCCGATCACACAGCCTCCCAGCAGGCGAGCGCCGGCCTCGGTGCGGCTCTGCGCTCCCAGCAGCGTCGGCCCTTCGGCCTTGCCGGCCAGCTGGCACTGACGACCGGCCTTGACGCCGGGCCTAACCAGCCAGCCCGGCGCGTTGTCATCGGCCAGTACCCGCGCCATGGCGGTCATATTGGCCTCGAACAACTGGCGCAGACTGGCTACGGCATTCACTTCGGTATCGGGCAGATCCAGCCAGTGTGCACCGGGGGTGGCCAGCGGCCAGCTCAGTCCGGCCAGAGACGCGCTCCGGTCGCGCACCAGGCACAGGCCGGCGTTGGCCCGGCCGGCCCGGGCGTGGATCAGTGTTTCATGGGGAGAGCCGGCACAGGCCTGCAAAAAGGCGGCGCAGCAGGGCGAGCGCAGCATGTCGCCGCGCAGGGCCACAAAGGGCGGCTGCAGCCGGCCTGCCAGCCGCGCCAGCAGGGCATCGGCCGCTTCCTCCCCCCGGGACAGGGCATAATCCAGCTGCACGCCCATGCGCTCGCCGTTACCAAAGTGTGCCTCCAGTTGCGGCAGTTCATCGGCGGCCACCACCAGTATGTGGCTGATGCCCGCCGCCGCCAGATCCTCAATGGCGTATTGCAGCAGTGGCTGGTTGGCTACCGGCAGCAGCGCCGGGCCCTGAGTTTCATTGAGGGGGAACAGCTCGTCGCCCCGCCGGTCGGCAAAAATAATGGCTTGCATGATGTTCTCCTTGCGCTCAGTAGGCGCCCCGTCCGCTCAGCACGGCGGGCACGGTTTTCAGCAGCAGCCGCAGATCCGTGGTAAGGGAGCCGTTAAACACATATTCCCGGTCCATGGTTACCTGTTGGGCAAAGGGAATGTCGGAGCGGCCCGACACCTGCCAGGTGCAGGTAATGCCCGGCGTGGCCAGCAGCCGCTGGCGCTCGGTGGCACCGTAGGCCGCCACCTCCCGGGGCAGAGCCGGGCGGGGGCCCACCAGCGACATGTCACCGCGCAGCACGTTCCACAGCTGGGGCAGCTCGTCGATGGACAACTTGCGGATCACCCGGCCCACCCGCGTGATGCGTGGATCCTGCTTCATCTTGAAGCGCACCTCGCCGCTCAGGGTGCCGGCCTGCTGCAGCGCCTGCAGTCGTTGCTCCGCATCCCGATACATGGAGCGCAGCTTCCAGCAGCGAAAGGGCCGGCCGTTCAGCCCGATGCGGGTCTGGCCAAACAGCACGGCACCGGGGGACTCCAGCCGAATGGCCAGCGCCGTGACCAGCAGCAGCGGGCTGAGCAGCGCCAGCGCCGTGGCTGCCACCGAGGCGTCCAGGCTGCGCTTGGCCAGGGCCGGCAGGGTCAGCCCCAGTTTCCAGCCCAGCCGGTGCCAGCCGGCGGCCAGCCGGGCGAACACAGACGGACTTTGTTGAGGCTTGTTACGGCGGGCATCGCGCCAGGCCCGCCATACAAACAGTGGGTTGCCCAGCAGATAGCGACGCCACATGCGGCCCGGCTCCTGCAACAGCCGCCAGATCCACTCACTGCCCAGCCGGCGCAGCCACAGCGGCGAGCGGCTGACCTTGTCGGCATAAAAATCAAACAGGCCGCCGACTCCCATATTGAGCCGGGTATTAAGGGCCGGCAGATGGCGGGCCAGCCACAGCTCCTGACGGGGTACGCCCATGGCCACCAGCAAAATGGCGGCGCCGGAGTCGTTGATGTCCCGAATCACCGCCGGCTCCTGTTCGGCGGTAAAAAAGCCGTCCCGGGTGCCGGCAATCCTGAGTCCGGGATGCTCCCGTTGCAGCCGACGCGCGGCGCTGGCGGCAATGCCCGGCTCGCCCCCCAGCAGGTAGAGGGAATGGCCGTTGGCGGCGGCGGCCCGGCACAGGTGAGGCAGCAGATCGGTGCCGTTGAGGTTTTCTCTCAGCCCCAGGCCGTTCAGTTTCAGCGCCAGGCGTACGCCACTGCCGTCGGGCAGCAGGCGATCACTGTGTTGCAGCACCCGGTAATAGTCGGCGTCGGTCACCGTCAGGTTGCAGCAGTGGGCGTTTACAAAGTTCACCAGCGACGGCCGGGGGCCTTGCGCCCGGCGCATCAGGTCGGCCATGGCCTCGTTCAGGCCGACGTTGTTAATCGTCAGGCCAAACAGGCGCACCTCGGCGGGCATGGGCAGGGGGGCGGTTTCTTCGGCGCGTGAGCGCAGCAAACGGGGCATCAGGTGTGAAAACATCATGGCACCTCCTGGCGTGCTCGGTTGATGTAACCTGACTAATGCGAATGCCGTGCCAACTTGTTGTTTTTTGTTAACTTGCTGATTTGTATGGCTTTGGTGGGGGTGTGGAGAGGTTTTTGAGGCCGCAGCCCCCTGCCGGCAGGGGGCTGTGCAATTTGCACACGAGTCTGCCTGTGGCTCAGGACTGAGGCGATTGCATATCGCGATCAATACGCCGGGCCTGCAGTCTGCCCACCCAGTGCTGGGCCAGCCGAGTCAGGGGCGGTGCCAGCAGATTGGGCGACAGGCTGAGCAGGGTGGCGGCGGCCAGGGTCAGCAGGGTGCGGCCCGGCTCCTGCCACAGAATGCGCGCATCCGTGGCCAGGGCCCGGCGGCACAGACGCCAGGCCATGGGGCCGTCGTGCAGGCGAATGGCCTGACGCGACAGATAGCGCAGCTGGTAGGCCCGGGCGGTGTTTTCCCATCGGGCCACAAACTCGGGGGCATAGCGGCGGGTCTTCTGAATCACCTGCTCCCAGGATGCCAGCTGCTCCAGCAGGCTGGCGGACAGCCCGCCGGCGTTAAGCCGGTACAGGGTCAGCGGCTCGGGAATGCCCTCTATGTTCCAGCCGGTGGTGAGGGCGATACGAATCCAGCATTCAATGTCTTCCGAGCGGCGCAGGGCTTCGTCGAAATAACCGTACTCGTCGCTTTCACTGGGCAGGGGGTAACGGATCTGTTCAAATACCTCGGTGCGGATCACCGGCGCCGAGCCGTTGCCAATGGGGTTGCGGCACAGGTAATAGCCGGGCTCTATGTCGGTCAGCCGCGGCATCTGGTAGCAATGGGTGGCGCTGCCGTCTTCATTGATAAAGGCCGAGCGGCTGAACGACACGCCCACCTCGGGGCGCCCGGCCAGATGAGCGGCGTGGCGTTCCAGCTTTTCCGGCCGCCAGAGATCGTCCGAGTCGAGAAAGGCCAGCAGCCGTCCTTTGGCATGGCGAATGCCGGTGTTGCGGGCGCCGGCCAGGCCCCGGTTGGCGCTGTGGCGAATAATGCGAATGCGCGGATCATCAAATTGCTCGCACAGGGCGATGCTGTTGTCGGGCGAGCAGTCGTCGATAATCAGCAGCTCAAAGTCGGTAAAGGTCTGGGCCAGCACCGAGCGCACGGCGTCGGCGACAAATTGCTCAACCTGGTAAACGGGCATAATCACACTGATGGCAGTCATAATGGCTTCCTTATGAGGGGTGAAGTAATGAAGATTTTGCATAAACAATGCCGTGATGCGCCCTGCCGATGATCAGCAGGGCCGGCCAGATCAGATAGGCGAGAATTTCCAGGTTCTCGCCAAAGGTGTACATCAACAGCAGCAGGCCCATGGCCAGGCCCACCCGGGCCAGGGGCAGCACACCGCTCCACCAGGCCAGCTGCAGCAGGCTCAGCAGCAGCGGGCCGGCCAGCGCCAGGGCACCCACCAGCCCCTTGACGAACAGCAGGCCATACCAGCTGTGGTGGGAGCCGATGGGCATAAATTCCACCAGATGCGGGCCCCGCTCCACCACGCCGTGGCCCCAGGTAAAGGCTTCCGCCTGCCAGCGGTCGAGGGCGATGCGGGCCAGGGTTTCCCGTACCCGGGTGGAGCCGGCGCGGGCGCTGCGAAACGACTGCCAGAACTGCTCGGCGGCGGTCAGCAGCGGGTGCCCCAGCAGGCCCAATACCGTGCAGCCGGCGGCGGCCACAAAGGGCGTGAGCGGCGAACGCAGCCGGCTTATTACGCCGCTGATGATCCAGATGCTGAGCATCGCCACCAGCGCCAGCCGTGACGCCGACATCAGCGCCATCAGCACACTGGCGCTGATGCCAATGGCCTGCCAGCGCCGGCTTTGCTCCTGCAGCGCAAACACAAAAAAGATATTGGCCATAAAGCCCAGCGCCGGCGCCCAGGGGGTAAACAGCCGCCAGCGGGGCAGGCCGCTGCCCGGGTCGATTTCATACAGGCTGACCGCAAAAAACTCCGGCCCCGGGCCGCCTACCGCCTGCAGCGGCGACACATACAGGGTTTGCGGCAGCCCCACCAGCCAGGCGCCCACAAACACCGGCAGCAGCAGCAGGGTATGCAGGCACACATGCATGCAGGCCCGGTACACAATGGCCGGGCGAATGTTCAGGCAGCCCAGCAGCGGAAACACCGCCAGCAGCGCCCAGCCCTTGGCCCAGCCGATGGTCGACTTGATAAGCTGGGTCATGCCCAGCTGTTGTTGCAGATGGCCCACTACCAGCGCCACCAGCATCAGCAGCATGCCGCCCAGCCACCAGCGAATGGCCACCGGCAAAGCACTCAGGCCTGGCAGGGGCTGGGGCCGGCGCAGCAGCTTCCAGCACTGGGCCAGCAGCAGCGACCAGGCCAGCACCGGTGCCACCAGGTAGACGGCACCCAGCACATAGAAGCCGTAGGTCAGCCGTATGCTGTGCCAGATCAGGCGTTCTTCAGATGTTTCTGGAGATAGGGTTTGCGTATCCATAGCAACACCAGACCAAGAAAAATGAACAGTGAAGCGGCTCCGCAGCCCAGCAGGGCCAGGTTGCGCCCAAGGGTATCGGGCCGGTCCGGCCGCGAGGGCGGCGACAGCAACTGGGTCATGGGATAGGCGCTGAACTTGTCGCCCTTGCCGATATCCAGCTTGGCCAGACCCGTGCCAAACACGGCGGTGGCCACCTGATGCTTGCGCTTGAGATCTTCCAGCAGGCTGGCCTCCTGGGTGCTTTGCTCCAGCAGTTGCTGCTGCTCGTCAATGCTGTGGCCGAGGGCGGCAATCTGGGCGTTCAGGCCCTGGCTTTCCACCATCAGCTCCACCAGCTGGCTATAAAGAGCAATGTTGTCGGTCACCCGGGACAGCAAGCGGTCTTCGTCCTGGGGCAGGCTGGGGGCCAGTTGCTTTACCCGCCGGTGCATGGCCCGGCGCAGCTGGCGCTCTTCGTCCCGGGCCGCCACCACCTTGCGGTGGCGCTCGCCCCAGTGAGTGAGGTTGCGTTTGAGCTCGGTGGCGGCCGCGGCCCAGGCGGTGGCCAGCTCCCGGAACAGCACGTCCTGCTGCAGGGTAAGCAGCTCGGCGGCCTGGCGGGCGTCGATGGCCAGCGCCTGCTGCAGCGCCCGGCGGCGACCGTCCACCCCGGCGGCACTGGCCTTGAGTTCACGCAACTGACCGCGCATGCGCTCCAAAGACAGAGTCAGCTCGTTGAACTGCTCCAGCGACACAATGCGCGCCCCGGACTGGTATTCCAGAATGCGCTGGCGGGCCTGGCCCAGCTTGCTGCTGAAGTCGTTGAGCATGGTATCCAGGCTGTGCTCGCGCTGGCTGAACTCATCCCGGCGCAGCCGCTCCAGCTCTTGCTGCAGGGCGCGGTCCAGCGCCTCGGCCTTGCGCAGTGCCAGTCCGGCGCTGGGAGCCGACAGCCGGAACTTCATCAGCGCGGTCTGATCCACCAGCCTGATGTCGGGCTTGCCAAACTGAGCCCGGCTCAGGCCGACGTCGGCGGCGGCGGCATCCAGCACAGGGGCGCTGGTGGCAATGGCCTTGTAGTTGACGCGTGGATCGACCGAATGGCTGTTGTAGGGCGAGGTGGCCGAGGCCGAGGCCTGGCCCACGCTGTCGAGGGACACCGCATAGCCGGCACCGGTACCGGGCAGAATCAGGATCCAGTTGCTGGTGAACGACACCGGCTTGACCCACATAAACAGGGTAAAGGGCAGCCAGATCATGGCCAGAGCCACCGCCGCCACCAGGGCATAGAGCCGCAGCCGGGCCGCGGTGGGCAGGCTGGTGCCGTGGGTCAGCATGCGCAACAGGCGCTGACCGGCGGTAGGGGTGAAAGCGGCGGTATCGTGGCTCATGGCGGCTCCGGTTACAGCAGCGACAGCGGCAGCAGCAGCTCGGTCAGGGTACGGGCCAGATCCCGCAGGTTGGTCACTCCCGAGTCGTAGCAGCTGACGGCATCGTTGGGCATCAGGTAAGGGTTGAGATCATCCCGCTGAGGGGCCGCCAGCAGCTCCTGCACCGAGCGTTCCAGGGTCTGGGGCTGACCGGTGAGCGGATCGGTGCGCACCAGCACCAGATAGCGATCCGCGTTGGTCAGGCGGGTACCGCCCAGACAGTTGGCGGAGGTGCCGGCGGTAAGCAGGCGGGCGCCGTAGGGCAGGCTGCTGGCGTCCCGGCCCACCGCCGAAATGGCGTTGCCGGTGGCGGGCACGGTGAGGTTGGAGAGAAACACGCGAATGCCCGGCGGCGTGATCGGCGACAATGTCATCAGGTCCCGCTGAAAGCGGCCGCTTTCCGGCACCTCAATCACATCGCCGCTCATCAGCGCTACCTGGCGTACCGCCCGGCCCTGCAGCAGGGGGCGGTAGTCGAGCACCAGGGTCTGCTCGCCGCGGGTAAGCCGAATGCGGCTCAGGTCCGCATCGGGGCGCACACCGCCGGCGGCGCGCAGGGCGGTGGCCAGCAGCCGCTCCGAGGCAAAGTCGCCGGTGCTCAGCCTGTCCTTCAGGGCCCGCTCTTCCACGCCCCGGGCGTTCACCGTGACCATACCCGGGTTAAATACGGCACCGCTCACATGCACCTGGGCATGGCCCCACTCGTGCAGGCGCAGGCTCACTTCCACCCGCTGCGGGCGAAAAAAGCGCTCCGCCACCAGGGCCTCGGCAATTTGCTTTTCGGCGTCCTGCAGGCTGCCTCCGGCCACCGCCAGCGGCGGCAAAAAGGGCAGGGTCAGGGTGCCGTTGGTGTTCACTTCAAAACGGCCGCTGAAGTCCTCGCCGTCGACCACTTCAATCTGCAGCCGGTCGCCCGGCGACAGCGGCGGCGCGGCGGCCCAGCGGGGCAGTGGCGTGAGTGGCAGTGATTGAGCCGCAGCTATCGGCGTACTCCGGCCCGGGCCCAGTGGGTGCTCCCGGCCGGCCTCAATGGCCGCCGGCGGCTGCTGATTGATATGCACCTGATGCAGCGGGGTGCAGGCTCCCAGCAGCGTCAGCAGGGGCAGAAAATCAAGGGGCTTTAGCATAAGGTTCTCCTGTCAGTCCTGAGCGGCAAGGGCGGATTCGGCACTGTCATACACCGCAAACAGCCGGTGTAGCCGGGCGGTAACCAGATGAGTGCGCATCAGGGGCGAGGGGCTCAGCAAGACCAGCCGGCCGCCGTGAGGCTGCAGGGCAAAATAGGCGCTGAGCAGCACCGACAGGCCACTGGCATCCACAAACTGCACCTGATGCAGATCCAGCACCAGATGGCGCTGCCCCTGTTCGATAAACTGCTGAAGCTGCCGGCGCAGGGCGGGTGCCCGGGCCCGGTCCATGCGGGCGGGCAGGGTGATCAGGCTGCGGCATCCTTGCTGCTGATGGGCTACTAACATGGCGTCTTCTCCTTGATGACCTGACAAGAAGAATGCAGAAACGGTGCCAGTTATTAATTTTCTTTTATATCAATGGTTTGATGTGATTTCGTGAAAGCGGTGTGCATTTTGCAGCCCGCCTGAGCGGGCTGTGAAGGGGCCTGTGCAATATGCAAAGTGTCCGGTTTATTGCTCCTGCATTTTCTCCCAGCCCATGCGCTTGCGGTAAATGGTGGAAGGGCTGATCTCCAGCAGGGCGGCGGCGCGGGGAATGTTGCCGTCGCACAGCCGTATGCTGCGCTCGATGATCTCCTTTTCCTGCAGCCACAGCGGGCGAATGCCGGCCATGGCCTGGTCTTCCGGCTGTATGGTCAGGGCGGCAGGCGGCTCACCGGTCACCGCCGGCGCGTAAGGGACGACGGGAGCGGCGGGCAGAGCCGGTGGCACCGCACTGACTGTCGCACCGACCGATGTCTGCAGGTGCGCGGGCAGCATGGGGGTGTCGAGCAGGGTGCCCTCGTTCAGCACCACCATGTTGCGCAGCACGTTTTCCAGCTCGCGCACATTGCCGGGCCAGTCGTAGCCAAGCAGGGCATCGGCGGCGGCCTCGCTGAAACCGCGAAAGCTTTTTTGCTCTTCTTCCACCATGGTTTCCAGCAGGTGCTCGGCAATCAGCAGAATGTCGTCGCCGCGCTCCCGCAGGGGCGGCAGCGGCAGGGGAATGACGTTCAGCCGGTAGTAGAGATCTTCCCGAAAGCGGCCGGCGCGCACTTCTTCCAGCGGATCCCGGTTGGTGGCACACACAATGCGAATGTCTGCCTGTTGCTCCTTGTTGTCGCCCACCCGGGTATAGCGCCGGCTCTGAATAAAGCGCAGCAGCTTGCTTTGCAGATCCAGGTCCATTTCGCACACTTCATCCAGAAACAGGGTACCACCGTCGGCCCGGCTGGCGGCGCCTTCCCGCTGGCTCACGGCACCGGTAAAGGCCCCTTTGACATGGCCGAAGATCTCGCTTTCCATCAAATCGGCGGGAATGGCGGCGCAGTTCAGCGCCACCAGCGGGCCCTTGCGGCGGGGGCTTTCCTGATGAATGGCCTCGGCGCACAGCTCCTTGCCGGTGCCGCTTTCACCGGTAATAAACACAGTGGCCTTGCTGGGAGCGGCGCTTTCAATAATGCGGAACACCGCCTGCATGGCCAGAGATGAGCCGATAAAGCCGTGAAAGCGGTTGCGGGTGAAGGTGCGCCGGTACTGGTTCACCACCCGGCTGAGGTGGCGTTTTTCCAGGGTGTTGGCCACGGTCAGGTTGAGGCGGGCGGCGTCAAAGGGCTTGCTGACAAAATCGCTGGCGCCCAGGCGCATGGCTTCGCTGGCAATATCGAGGGAGCCATGGGCGGTGATGATCACCACGGCGCAATGAAGGGCGTGGTCGTGAATGTGCTGCAAAATGGCCATGCCCGGCATGTCCGGCAGGTGCAGGTCGAGCAGCACCAGATCCGGCAGGGCCTCGTTCAGCTCGGACAGCGCCGCGGCGCCGGTGCCGGCCACGCGCACACTGTGCTGCTCCGCCTCCAGATAGCTCTGATACACGGCGGCCATGGCCGGACTGTCTTCAACCAGCAGAATGCGCGCCTGCCGGGGGCGTTCCTTGAGTGCTCTCTGAGTCATGCTGCTCTCCTGTCAGCGACGTGATTTGATGCTGAAACCGGGTTTCGGTCTGGCGGCCGAGGGCGTCAATGTGCGCCGCCAGCCGATGGATGCTTGTGTCATCCTGGCTGCGGCAGGCGGCTTCCATTTGCCTGGCCCAGTCCTGCAGTTGCGGCGCACCAAAGGTGCCGGCACAGCCCTTGATGGTATGGGCTTCAAGGGTGGCCGATTCCATGTCCTGCCGGGCAATGGCCTGCTCCAGCCGTGCCAGCCGCTCGCGGTTTTCATCAAGAAACAGTCCCATGGTGCCGGCAAAACGATCGGCGCCCATGGCCTCGAACAGGCTGTGTACCGCCGCCTCGTCCAGCAGCGGCAGTGGCCGGGGGGGCTCCACCGGTGCGGGGGAGGTGCCTGCCCCGGCCTGCCGAGTGCCGGGTGACAGATGCCGGACCAGGGTTGCCAGCAACCGTTCGCTGTTGATGGGTTTGGGAATAAAGTCATCCATGCCGGCGGCCAGGCAGCGCTCTATGTCCTGCTGGCTGACATTGGCGGTCAGCGCCACTATGGGCACCTGAGCCATGCTGCTTTGCGTGCGCAGGCGCCGGGTGGCTTCCAGCCCGTCCATTTGCGGCATGCGCAGGTCCATCAGGATCAGGTCAAAGGGCTGGCGGGCACAGGCCTCGAGGGCTTCCAGGCCGTTGTTGGCAATGGTCACCCGATAACCGGCCCGCTCCAGCATGGCCCGGGCCACCAGCTGATTGGCCGGGCTGTCTTCCGCCAGCAGTAACCGGCCGCCTTGCTGTGGAGCAGATGCCGACGGGAAGGTGTCTGCCGGCACGGCCTGCGCCGGCCTGCTGCGCTCCCGCCCCAGCCGGCGCAGCAGGGGGCCGGCCAGCAGGGGCAGGGGCAGCCGGTCGGTTATGGCCGGTTCAAGGGGCGAGGCGTCTTCCCGGCCCAGTTCAATAATGTGTTCAAGGCCCTGCTGAGCGGCCTGGGTCAGCAGAGAGCTCCGTGCCGGTGCCGGCAGATCATGGTGCAGCAGCAGCGCCATGGCCTGTTCTCCCGCTGCGGGCAGGGGTTCGTCGGGGCGCCATTCGGCCACGCTCATACCCCTGGGCTGGCAGGCGAGGCGCACGGCATTGAGCAGCAGCGGGTGCAGCCCGGCACACAGCACTATGCCGCCGTGCTGGGGCACCGCAGGTACCGGCCCGGCGTACTCAAGTGGCAGGGTGGCCACAAACACGGAGCCGGCCTGGCTGGCGTGGGCAAACACCAGCTCGCCGCCCATGGCCCGGCACAGCCCCCGGCTGATGGACAGCCCCAGGCCGCTGCCGCCGTGGCGGGTGGAGTCGGAGCTGTCCACCTGCTGAAACTCCTCAAACAGGGCGGATTGCTCCTCGGCAGGTATGCCGATGCCGCTGTCCTGCACGGTAAAGGCGAGCTCCACGCCATTGTTGGTTTTGGCTTCCAGGGTGATCAGCAGGCTGACCGCGCCGGTGTCGGTAAACTTGAGGGCGTTGTCGAGCAGGTTGATCAGAATTTGCCGCAGCCGGGTGGCATCGCCAGTCAGTTGCACGGGCAGCCCGGGCTCGGCGATCAGCGCGGTTTGCAGCTGTTTTTCCCGGGCGCAAAGGGCGATATGGGCGGCGATGTCCGACAGCAGCTCGTCCAGCCGAAACTGTTGTTTGTCGGGCTGCAGCTGGCCGGCCTCGATGCGGGAAAAGTCGAGAATATTGTTGATCAGCCCCAGCAGTGCCTTGCCCGACGATTCGGCGGTCTGGGCATAGAGCCGCTGCTCCCGGGTGAGTTTGTCTTCCAGCAGCAGGCTGACCGAGCCCAGCACGGCGTTGAGGGGTGATCGTATTTCATGGCTCATGTGGGCCAGAAAACGGGACTTGGCCCGGGACGCGGCCTCGGCGCGCACCCGGGCATCCTTCAGTGCCTGCTCGGCGGCCTTGCGCTCGCTGATGTCGCGCATAAAGCCGGCAAACAGCACCGAGCCCTCAAGCTGAATGGTCTGTACCGTCAGCTCCGCCGGAAACAGCTCGCCCCCGGCACGCATGGCGTCCAGCTCGATGTGCTTGCCCAGAATGGGGCCGTGGCCGGTATCGCGATAATGCTGCATGCCCCGGCGGTGATGATCCCGCACTTCGGGCGGGATCAGCAGCTCGGCCATGGAGCGGCCAATGGCCTCGGCGCGGGTGTAGCCAAACAGCTTTTCCGCCATGCTGCTGAACTCCACTATGGTGTCGTCCAGATCGATGATCACTACCGCATCCATGTTGGCCTCAACCAGGGCGGCGCTGATGGCGGCATGGCGGCGGGACTCCTGTCTTATCTGCAGCCGTTCCTCCATGTCCCGGCGGGAGCGGGTCAGTTGTTCGGCCATGGTGTTAAAGGCCCGGCTGGTAATGGCCAGCTCGCCGTTGCCACTGACCGCGATGGGCGCGGGATCCTCCCCCCGGCTGATGGCTTCGGCGGCCTGAGTGAGCCGGCTCAGGCCCCGGGTGAGGCAGGCGCCCAGCGCCAGGGAGAACAGTGCCACCAGTATCATTCCGCCGGCGGCCAGCAACAGCAGGTGGTGCCGGGCACCGGCAATCACGCCTTCTGCCCGCTCGGTGCGAAGGCCCAGCTCCACCCGGCCGTAGCGCCGGTCATTCACCAGTACATCGGCTCCGGCGTGAACCATAGTCCCGCGCGCGGCGGTATCGCCGGCTTCCACCAGCCATTGCTCGTTGTCCATAATGCGCACATAGGCCATGTCGGAGGCCGCCAGCGCCTGGCTGGCCAGGCTTTCCAGCCGGGCCAGATCGGACGCCAGCACCGCCTCCCGCACCAGTTCTGCAAACAGGCTTGAGGTGGTTTCGGCACGCAGAACGGCCTCCTGGTGGCTGGCGTCCTGCAGATAGCGAAGGCTGCTCCATATCAGCAGCAACAACAGGCTGCCCACGATCAGGGCCACACCGAGCATGGTTTTCAGGCGAAAGGACATGCTGCCCTCCTCTTCCGTGATGCCAGGGGCAAGCCGAATATCGAGCCCGCGCTCGTCGTTCCGGTGTTCCAAGGAGGGAATGTCGGGGCGGGGCCAAACACGAGGCGGGCACCGGCTTCCCGCTCCGGCTGGCTCGGCACCGACGGGCCGGGCAGATACAGTAAAAACAATGTTTTTATGATGACTTTCATGACGATGTCCCTTCATCACGACACTCCAGATATACCACACTGAGTGCCGTTTGTGCCCGCTCTTTTCCCGTGCCTTTCAATTCAGTGCACATAATCGAACAGCACAAAGTCGTCGTGATAAATGGCTTTCACACTGGCGAGGGCCTTTTGGTCGAGCAGCTCGTTGTGTGCCACCGGCAGGGTTTTGCTGTTGGCCCGCTTGTTTTTCAGCACCAGGGCAGCAGGCAGGCGGTGATCGATGGCCGCCAGCTTGTTTACCTGCCGCTCCAGGCTCTCCATTTTGATCAGCACATCGGCATAGCATTTGCCGCGCAGATAAAACATGTCACGCTGGGGAATGCAATGCCGGTAGTCGAAGTCCCAGCCCTTCAGCGCCTGAGCTTCAAGGCCGTAACAAAACTGGTTCAGCCCCTGGCGATAGTCATCCAGCGACAGCCGGCCCTGGCTGAATTTCTGGTAGATGCGCGGGTGGCTTTCGTTGTAGGACGACACCATGCGGGTAACGGGATCCCGCACAAAGCCAAACACCCGGTAGTCAGACAACAGCGCAAAGTCGGACGGCGCGTAGCGTTTCAGCAGCGCCAGCGGCAGGTGGGCCTTGTCGATCTGACGACCGTCAAGCATGTCGAACAGCCAGTAATAATCGTTCCGGGTTTCATATTGCATCAGGCTCTGGCGCACCGTGGTGCCGGCGCACTTGGGGTTGTGAATAAACACCCAGCCGTCGTGATCGTTGATAAGCATGAAGACCTCCTGTCATTCGTGAACATAATGGTTCAGCAGAATGCACAGCAAGCCCCGTGCCAGTGACCGCCATACCGGCGGTGGCGGGGTCTTGGGCAAGATGAGCAGCAAGTGCTCTGGTGAAGTAAAAGCGGCGGTGTGCACTTGCCTGTGCAAAATGCACTGGGGCCGGCAGATTCATCAGCCCGTGTGCATTTTGCAGTGAAAGGGTGGTACGCCTCAGGAAGCGGAGGCGTCGCTGTGCTTTTTCCTGGGCCGGCGCCAGAAAAGCCAGGCCGCCAGCAGTGGCAACAGCCACCACAGCCAGTGTGGCCGTTCATGTTGAGCCGGTGAGGTGGGGGCTTTGCCTTGTGCGCTGGTGCTGCCGGCTTGCTCCCTCGGAGCGCCGGTGCTGCCGGTGTTGGCCGCCAGCAGGGCTGTGGTTTGCTTTCTGGCGGCATCTTCGCCACCGGCATCGCCATTCGTACTCAGGGCAGAGCCTGCGGCGGTGCTGCCACTGCCGGCAGTGCTGCCTGAGCCATCGCCGGCGGAATTGTCGCCCGCCGCATGGCTGCCGACATTATTACTCGTGGTGGTGTTGCCGCCGCCGGAGCCTCCACCGGTGGGATTGTTTGCTGCGGTACTGCTACCACCGCCGCTGCTCGTGCTTCCGCCCGTGGTGGCGCCGCCATTGTTGCCGTTGCTGCCGCCCGTGGTCGTGTCGCCATTGCTGCCGGTGCTGCCGCCTGTGGTAATGCCGCCATTGTTGCCGGTGTTGCCGCCCGTGGTAGCGCCGCCATTGCTGCCGTTGCTGCCGCCCGTGGTCGTGTCGCCATTGTTGCCGGAATTACTGCCTGTGCCGGAGTCACCGCCGCCGTTGCCGGCCGTGGCGGAACCACCGGCATGGCTGCCGGTGTTGTTATCGTTGCCCGGGCCGATTTGCTTCACCGCCTGGGCGAGATCCTGCACCGTGTCGCCCAGGGTATTGCCCAGACCGGCAAAGCTGGCCGCCACCATGCCTCCCACCAGGGCGCCGGCAAGGGCATACTCCACCGTGGTCAGGCCCCGTTGCCTGTTTGCCTTCCTGGCCATGGTCTTGTTTCCTTTTGTTGAAATATTAATCAGTTTAGGGTGGGTGCTGGCTCTTTGCCTCTGCGGTGAGCCCGGTACCGATTACAGCATGGGTTACCGAGCTGCACGCTGGCGGCAGGGTTATGCCTGCCAGCGTACTTCACACACACTCACCGGCAGCCCGTGGGCCCGCATGGCCTCTATCCACAGCCGCTGATGATCCTGCAGCCGGTCACCGGGCCCCTTCACCTCTATCAGCCGGTAGCTGCCGGTTTTTGTATTCAGCGCAATCAGGTCCGGCATGCCCCGGCGGTGATGGCTCAGGTCCAGCAGCAGGTGGCGAAATACCGCCTCCAGATGTGCAGCGGGGATCACCGCCAGCGCCAGCTCCACCAGTTCAAGGGGCAGGCCGGGCCAGTGCACTAAGGCACAGCTGATGCCCTGTTTTTGCCGGTGACGCTCCAGCACAAGCCGGCGGTAGTCGCCATTGGCAAGCGCAGCAAAGCCGGCGTTAATCAACTCACGGCGTGCCTCGGCAAAGCCCGGGCGGTACAAGTCCGCCGGGCCCGCCTGAAAGGGATTAAAAAAGGCACCGCGCACCGGCGCAAACAGGGCGGGCCAGAACAGCAGTGCAAACAGGCCGTTAAACAGCCGGTTCTCCACATGAAACAGTCGGGTATGCGTATTGGCAAGATGCGCCATGACTGCGGCTTCCACTCGAGCGTTTTCGGGCCTGTTCAGCATCAGCCTGGTGGTGGGCACCCGCAGGGCAGGGGCGGCGGGCACCGTTAATCCGGCCTTTCTGGCGCAGCGGCGCAGAATACGGCCAAGGCTAATGCGGGCTTCCGGCTGACTGACCTCTTCAAGGGCCTGCTGCGCCAGGGTGGCTACGCTGGCCGGATCATCGAACTTTTCCCGCAGACGCAGGGCGCGAATGCGCGCCTCCCGGTGCTGGCTTTGTTCATGCAATGTCAGGGCGAGGGCGGCATGACCCTGACGCTCTGCTTCCCGCCCCAGCCGAAACACCAGCTTGTGGCGGCGGTACTCGATCCATTCACAGTTCACCGTCTCGGGCAAGCCGCTAGCCAGCCTGGCCACCGGTTCGGTGGCCAGGCGCTCCTGCAACTTATAAAGCGCCAGCATGGCATTGAGCTCGGCCCGGCGTTGAAACGGACGAGACGCCTCGTTCAGCGGCACCGGTTCAAAACGCTGCAGACCCAGCCCGGTAAGCACAAATTCCGACCAGTCCTGATGCAGGTTGCCAAAAAACATCAGCCGCAGCCGGGTAAACAACTCGCCGCATGCCAGCTCAATCACCGTAAAGGGCGCATTCGGCCACCAGCCGGCCAGAGGCTGCGGGAGTTGCGCCGGGCCGTTTAACAGCGCTTTTTCCAGCTCCTGCTTGCGGGCGGAAGCGGCAATGGTCTGCGCCGGTAACCGATACAGGGCCAGCTGCACACATTCCTCACGCCGGGCCAGGGCACAGACCTCGCTTAAGCCAAGGCTGGGGTTTAGCTCAACAAAGCCGGCACCGGCCAGCTCGGCCAGGGCCTGCTCCAAATCCTGAATCTCGGCATACACCAGCTTGTCGGGCCTAAACAGACAGCCCTTGCGCATTACCAGCCGCACCAGCAGGCCCTGAGCCGGTTCGCTCAGGGCCAGTAACGCCTTCAGCTGCGCACGTTCTTCCGCAAGCCATAAATCGTGATAACGGGCCAGGCAGAACTGCACTACCTGTTGCATATTGCGCAGGTAATAGAAAGGGTCGTCCAGCGGGGTGGGCGTGATGGGCGCTTTGGTCATGGACGTATTGTACGGCAGAAAAACCACTGCAGATAATGCTTGTAGCGATGTTACCCATGAGTTTTGTTGTCTATACCGGCGTTGTTGATCAAATCAGAGCCGAGAGAGCCTGTCTCTATTGGGCTTGATGCCCTTAACTGACCGGCTGGCGAACAGGCATACCTAGTCCTATGACTCTGTTCATGACCTTAACCCCGGCCAGGATTTCACCGACCTGGCCGTTGTAGTTACGCAGACTAAGCTTGGGACTCACCAGCTGTTTGTAACGGGACATTGTAGTGGTCTAATGCTTCTGGACACCATTTAAGGTGGTACAGTCACCACCGTAACAAGAGGTGTTCCATGACCAGAAAACGACGTTCTTTCTCATCCGAATTCAAACTTGAAGCTGCCAGTCTGGTGCTTGACCAAGGTTACTCCATCGCCGAGGCCAGCCGCTCGCTGGATGTCGGTGAGACCATCCTCCGACGCTGGGTCCAGCAGCTTAAGCAAGAGCGCGAAGGCACCACGCCAGCCAGCAAGGCCCTGACACCGGAGCAACAGCGGATACAGGAGCTGGAAGCCCGTATCAACCGGCTGGAGCTAGAGAAAGCCATATTAAAAAAGGCCACCGCTCTCTTGATGCAGGACGAACTCGAACGTACGCGCTGATAGACCAGTTGAGAGGGCAGGAATCGGTTGAACTGGTCTGCTGCGTGTTTGGTGTCGCGCCATCCAGCTTTTATGACTACCTGAAACGCAAACGTATCGTGAATGTGCAACGCCTCAGGGAGCGGTGTGAAGTGAACCGTTTGTTTACGGCCAGCCGGTCGTCTGCGGGCAGTCGCACCTTGATGTTGATGATGCGAGAGCAAGGCCATCAGGTGGGCTGTTACCGGGTGAGAAGTCTGATGAAGGAGCTGGGGTTGATATGCAAGCAACCCGGCTCCCATGCCTATAAAACGGCCACGGTTGAACGGCCAGATATCCCCAACCGGCTGAGTCGTGAGTTCACGCCTGCCGCTTCTAATCAAAGCTGGTGCGGGGATATCACTTATATCTGGGCCGGCAGCCGCTGGTGTTATCTGGCTACCGTCATGGACCTGTACCGTCGTCGCGTGGTCGGCTGGGCGCTCTCTCATCGGCCGGATGCCGAGCTGGCGGCCAAGGCACTAGACATGGCTTACGAGCTGCGGGGACAACCATCAGGACTGCTGTTCCACTCAGACCAGGGCAGCCAATATACCAGCCGCTTGTTCAGGCAACGGACGTGGCGTTACCGCATCACACAGAGCATGAGCCGTCGGGGTAACTGCTGGGACACTTAGTTCACAATGTTATTGAGCGTTGGCCCAATCTGACCCGTGCTGGGATTGGGTGCCAGCAACCGGCTATCCATCTATGGCTGAAGCCAAGAGAGACATCAGCGATTACCTGATGAACTACTACAACCGGCAGCGTCCTCATCAACACAATGACGGATTACCACCGGTTCAGGCCGAGAATCGGTCTAATTTACTGTCCGGGATTAGTTGACCACTACACATCGCCGTTTCTGCCTTGCTGGGCAAGCGGTACTTTACGTTCACGGTCTGGGCGCGTTTGCTGATACTGCTGTAACCAAGCGAGATCAGTGGCACATCCATCAGCTGAAAAATGGAGTTGATGAACCCTTCCAGCGCCCGTAACGGCAAGCCGAAGAAAGCCTTGAGCATCAGTGCCGTTTCAATGGCACTATCACTGTAGTGGAAGCCACGCCCGCGGCGGCCATGGCTGATGGCAATTCCATTGCTTGATGGCTTGCTCATCGATCCAGAAGGTTAGTGAACCGCGATTGACCAAGGCCCGGTTGTACTGCCGCCAGTTGCTGATGTTGTGTCGTGCTTTGCCCATCGGTCTGCCTCCGATTCCGTTCGTCAGATGATCAGATCATGGGTAGGACAGATAGTTCACTGATTTAGGAAACAACGCCGTCTATACCCAACAATCTATGAAAGCAAGTTGGAGCGAAAATTAATATTAAGGTGCATAGCTTGTTTTTCACACACCTTGAGCTGGCCTCTTTTGAGTTCAATGGTTAATATTCTCTAATTGCATGATCGGCAGGATATTCCCATGAGCTCCGTTACCCTCAGAAAGGCCCTTGGGGTCTTGGCGAAATCTTCGCCGTTTTCGGTTAAAACTACGACCGAGCGGCCACGAGATATTTACGATGATCTAAAAGACTACCTCTACATCAAGCCAGACATTGAACTCGATTTTGAGCGCGTACTCAGCTCTTTGCAGCCAGGAGAGTGCGTATTTTTGTGTGGCAGTAGCGGTGATGGGAAGTCCGAAATCCTTTCACGCAGTTATGAGCGCTACAAGCAGCGTTATCATTTCCATCTGGATGCAACTCACAGTTTTGCACCACATCAGTCTGCAATTGAAGCGCTTGATGAGCTGTTTGATAAAAGAGCTGAAGATAACCGGCCCCTGGTGGTTGGCATTAACATTGGGATGTTGGCCAACTACGCCAAGGAAGGGCATGCACGGCATATCGAGCTGAGATCTGTTATCGAGCGCTTCCTAGAAGAAGGTATTCGTTCTGAAGGACAGTACCGCTTTCTGGACTTCGAAGCTTATCCCAAATTTCGTTTTAACGATGAGTCAGAGTGTTACTCCGGCTTTGTGCGGCAGCTTTGTCAACGACTGACAGAGCCTTCAGGTGAAAACCCGTTCCATGAGATTGCCACTAAGGATGAGCTGCGCGAGCAAGACGAGAGGCTAACAGCTAATTTTCGTCTGCTCGGTAATCCAAGGGTGCAAGATGCCATTATCACAACACTGTTCAAGACCCGCCTGATCAAGGATCAGTTTATTACTACCCGGGCTTTACTCGATTTCTTGCATCAGCTATTAACGGGTGAGTTTTTTTTGTACGACAACCTCTTCCTGGGAGGAAGCAATGAACTGTCCCAGAAAATGCTTGAGTTTGATCCTGCACTAATCCACACCCAATCTATTGACCAGTTTATTCTTCGTTACGAGCTGTCATTACCAGATCCTGAACTGGATGAGTTTATGGCTGGGTTGAGTAAGCTGGGTATTCGCTATGACGGCTCCAGGGATGGTCAGGCGGCATCGATGCTGCGCCTCTTTTATCTGCTTAAAAAGTGTGAGGTGGGTAACAATTACCACCATCAGTTTGGAGCTGACTTTGAAGAGCTGCTGCTTGAGCGCTACGCCAGTGTCTGGCTTATGCATGGTGAGTATGACGGTACACCAGAAAAGCAGGCTGCACTCAGAAATTTCTATATGAAGGAGCTGATCCCAGCAATTTTTACCTATGCTAACCGTCATGCAACCGAGCTTGGTAAGCGTGAGCTTTTACTTGGGCAATTTGGTCGCTGCAAGGTGGCGGCGCCACTGGATCTAAAAGTCGACTTCAAGAGTATTCATAACCTTCATGTTGAAAAACATGATAGTTTTAGTGCTTACCTTAAGGTGGGTGAGCAAGCTCTCAGGCCCATGGAGATAGGGCTAAACCTTTTTGAACTCATCACAAAAATCAACAGCGGTTATCGGCCCAACAAATACGACAAGAACGCCATTATTTTACTGGATGAGATGGTCGAGCAAATCCGCACCGTGGCTAAAGATAGTACATCCCTAAAATACTACGAGGGAGCAAAGGTTTATCGTCTTGAGCAAGATGACGGAATGATCACTGTTGAGGGAGCATTCTAAGAATGTATCAATACCCATTACCCGAAGGGCTGACCCCCACTGATAAGAATAAGCTGTCTAATTATTGGCCCATCCGTAACAAGGGAAATGATTTTGACTGGGAAACCATCACTGGCGTTGTGCTGAGCCTGGCACTGCGAAAACAGGTAAAAACCTATGAGCTGACAGACTATCAGGAAGATTGCAAGCAGCGCTTTTTTGCAAAGCTGGATGAGCCGGAGTTCTGGACTGTGCTGGAGCGAAGCTACTTTTCCAGTCAGGCACTTTATAATATTTCGCCGCTTTTCTTGCTGTTCAAGGCCAGAGGTCGCCAAAGCGGACGACTGGATGCCAGTGCCCCGGATCTCAGGTTGTGCAAACTCTTTGCCGGGCTGATGGGGAACTTTTTTCTGCAGGATGCACTCGATGATCATCTCAATTTTGTAGAGCAGGAAATGCTGTCCGTGCTACGGAAAAATTTGCAGCCAGGCACAGCAATAGAGAACGATGAACACCCGTATCTGCCATTTCTTAACAAGGTATTTCGTGAAGATATCGAGTTTTTGGCAAAGCATCCTCAGTATCTGCTACAGGCCCTGCCGAAAACGCTCAGGTTGTATGCCTTCTCCTACTGTGCCCAGCTGGCGTTGAATATTACTGACTGGCAGGAGCCCAAAAGCAGGCCGCTGTACTTTATTCTTGAGACCGAAAAAGCGAGTTCGGAGCGTACCTCGGTAAAGCGCTCAGGTTACAAGTTGTTGGCGGCAGCATGTGAGCGAGTTTTCCCGCTATTGTCCGCACTTGATGCACTGCAACTTCCGGAAAAACCGGCCCGTCCACTGTGGCAGATCTATCAAGAAGCACTCGAGTATTACGATCAACCCAAATTGCTGAATGAGCTTAACACCTATCTGCAAGCCTTTATTGAAAAAAGAGAGCTGGTGCCAAGAGCTGAAGCCCACGATGTATCGGAAGCCTTTGAACAGCTTAAAGAGCTGGCGATTGAACAGTTTCGTGATGCCAGAACCACTCGTGGTGGCGTGAACAAGAAGTACGTTAAGGAGCTGGAGCAGCAACTGCTCAGTGATTTCATTCAGGCCCGTGGTGCTGCGGGTCGCACCTTGGTACTTAACCAGGATCAGGTTTTGTTGCTGACCAACTTGACCATTGGCAAGGCCGACAAGTTGCGCTTGCATGAGCTACGCAAGGGCTTTGAACAACGGGGGTTTTATCTTGATAACCAGACCCTGCAGGCGTTAGTAGATTTTTATGAGCGCATGGGAAATGTTGAGCGAATGAGTGACAGTGGAGACGCCGTGTATGTCCGCAAGACCCTTTGAACAGTTTTTAACTCAAACCTTTATCGAATGGGTCGCCAACGATATTGAGCCTGGCTTCCGCTATCAGTTTAAGTCGCCCAGTGCCGAGAATGGTCTGGCACTGTATCGGGCTTTGCTCGCTCAGAAAGAAGGCAGCCTGCACACCCAGGATGACATTGAGCTCCCTTACGTGCTCTGCAATGGCGTGAGAATATTGCCGGTATTGCATGATGAGGGAGATGAGGGGTTTACCGAAAATTACATTTCCCGCCTGCGTGATTTGGTAGCCAGCCGTAGTGGTGACTTCTCCCAGACCGCACTGCTGGTTATTCATAACAGTATGCTCGACACCCTGATCAACAGTGCTTTTGATTTGGGGGCTGCCGGTGCCGTATGGCATCCGGATGTACTCTCGGAGCAACTTGCTGGCTTGATTGATATCAACAGTCCTCATAAAGCGCTTTCTTACTGTTTGCTAGAAGAGCAGCTTAAGGTCATTAAAGATGAAGATGCCACTGTATTTGGTTTTAAGGCCCTGTTCGATGCTATAGACAAAGACGGTGCCCTCGACTTCGACGAGCTCAATCTGCTGGACGATCCTGCCTTGCTGAACTGGAGCGGTAATAAAGCGCAAATCAGTAACCGACTGCAAAAGAACCGGGAGCTGCGCCGCGATATTGAAGAAGCGGTAGAACACTACGATGTTGACCAGCTTGAGCATGTGCTTAAAGAGTTCAGCTCAAAGTTCATTCGCAAGCACTTTCAGGATGACAGCTGGCGTAGGCTGGAGTTTGAAGCCTTCATTCAGGAAATTGACGCCAACAAAGCACAAAAATTATTGCTGGAAGAAGTTTCTGTAGATGGAA
The DNA here is from genome assembly GCF_030849025.1 of Oceanimonas pelagia. Lineage (NCBI taxonomy): Bacteria > Pseudomonadati > Pseudomonadota > Gammaproteobacteria > Aeromonadales > Aeromonadaceae > Oceanimonas > Oceanimonas pelagia. The sequence continues at coordinate 2,493,610 of NZ_CP118224.1, read as the reverse complement.
GCCTGGTTCATCAACGGGCCAGGTCTCAGAGCACAGCCGGACAGCGCGAGCTGAGTTTGATTATTGTGCAACCAGCAGGCGCTCAAGAGTGTCAGCTTTCATTGACCTTTACCGGTAACGATCTGGAAGCAAGCCAGCTTCAGGTTAAGCATCATCGCACTCTCACAAAGCAGGCTCAGATTACAGTGAGCCGTGCAGGAGGAAAGCGTTGCCGTGCTGGTGTTACTTTTCCTGTTACTGGCGAACCTGCCTTCTTCAGCCTTGAACTGAAACGGGATAATCGTGCTGAAGAATACAAGTTGCGCTGCCTGGTGGTGGAGGAAGGAGACTTCTACTTTGATGAAGTTCTTCATCGTTTTCGGGTGGAGCCAGGAAAGCGCTGGCTGACCTTGCTGCTTGAAGAAAACCGTTTACGAGTAAACCCACAGCAAGATGCCTGTAGCAGGCTGACTGATGACAACAGTGGAGTAGACTGCACTCAGTTTGGCTGGGTTGACTTTGAAATGTTGGCTGAGCATAGCGAGCAGACACTTTTTACCCTGCAAAACGGAGAGCGCTCGCTGGCGATCAACGTAGAAGGTCCGGCTGCCGATGAAGGAATAACCGTTCCTCTGCTGTTTGATCAAGCACGTTTTGGCAAGTTGCTGAATGATCAGCGTAATGCCGAATATAACCGGGCTAAAGGTAAAATCATCTTTGACAACGCAGAGAGCGCTGCTGTCGGAGTCAGGCAGAAATTGCTCAATCTCGAATCTCAGATGGTAGATGAAGAGCTTCTGTCTGTCAGCAGTGTGGGAGAGCCTATCAAACTGGGCGCAATTACCAGCTCCTATCCGGATCTTCATGCTGCTTACCGTGAACTTTTCTCTTATTTTCAGCGAGCAAAAACCTTGCCCAGCCTAGTGGCCTGGGGGCCTGATTTCTGTAGTTTGGTTCAAGGAGTGCTTGATGCCTATGAGGCAGCCCTGACCTCCATTGAGCCACATGCCGTGCTGACTTATGAACACAAAAAGTTGATGCAAATAGGCCTGTGCAGGCCGGAACATCAGCTGATGTTTTCGCCTTTCCATCCTTTGGTGCTGGCGTATCACCTGCAACTGGTGTCGGCCATTAACGCCGAGAAAAACGAAGAAGGCGTTTGCAGCTTTGGGGAACTTCCCGAGGTAACCCGTGAACGCCTGGTCGCTTCCGGTCTCTTGCCCTTTGTGTACGACAACGACTCTGGTTATGCCCACCTTCAGCCGGTGCGTGAAAACTGCTTTTGGCTGGATGTTGTACCTCAAAAGCAGGAAAGTCATGGCTACATCAAGCGCCTGGTACGTGACAAGCTGGCTGAATTTACCCAGGCCTATGCTCGTCTTTTCAGTGCTGGGACTAAAAGCAGCCTGACCGTGAATGCCATAAATCAGGGAGAAAGTGACGAGCTGTTTCTTGGTCTTATAGAGCACTTCAAGCGGCACAAGGAGCAGGCCATAGCCATTCATGTGAACTGCTACGACGAGCGGCTGCAGTTCAACGAACTTGATCGCTTTGCCGAAACCGAGGCCTATGACGAGCTGAAAGAGTGGCTGGGCCTGAATAGTGGTGCTTTGCGTGCCGAGGCCGACATGTTGATCGATGTGATCAGAAGCCGTTTAACCTACAGCAAGTTTACCCTCCCCAAGGGGCAGGAAACCTTTGCTTACGCCCATCTGGCGTTTTTCCGTAACAAGGAGCCAGTGGAATGCCGGGCCATCAAGACCGATGAGTCTCTGAGTGGTGTGCTGTGCGATGGCCTGATTGCCGGTGAAGCAGCAGAGACTCTGGGCGGGGCCTACTTCACCGCCTTTGGCTTGCGTGGCGTTGATTATGCATCGGTACAGTCATTAAGACTGGCCCGCTTGCTGGGCAACCTGTGGCAGCCTGCCACTCAGAGTAACGCCCAGTATCTGGAAACCAGTATGGGACTGGCGGTAAGTGCCAGTTTCCAGTCGTTGCTGGAGCGTTCTTACGACAGCGCGCTATGGACAACCATTATTGATCCGAAAGTGACCCTCGACTTCTTTACCCGGCAGCAGGATGTAGTGCTGATTCACTACTCGGATCAGTACACCAGTGCTGCTGGCTATGACGCCATTACAGTGACCAAGCAAATCGACTTGTTCAAACGCTTGCTGCAAAAAGACGGTCACGGGCAAGGGGAGGTGTTGCTCTCTGAGTTCAACGCCTTTAATGGAGAGTGGCTGCTGAAGATGCTCACCTCCAACCCTAAAGAGCGTAAAGAGAAAAATGGCATTATCGGTGCCTACAAGTTTGTATCGGCACTGCTGGGCAAGTCGGACATTTGCTGGGTGCCGCTGTCGGTTGCCGAGATGATTCGAGTATCGGGTAACGTGGGCCTCAAAATGAGCGACAGCGAGTTTTCCCGCCAGGTGCAGGGTTATCGTAAGGGGGCCATTTCCGATGATGTGCTGTTTGTGGGCTTTAAGGATAAGCAGCTCTACCTGATGCCCCTTGAGGTTAAAACTGGCGTGCGGCCCGACTATAAGTATGCTGGTCAGCAGGCCCTGGAGCTGAAGCGTTACTTAACAGAAGAAGTGCTGGGCCTTCAAACATTGGCCAGCAGGCTTTATCGCGGGTTGTTTATTCGCCAGGTGCTGATGCAAATCGACAAGCTTTGCCTTTACGGGGTGATGAACCAGCAGCAGTTGCAGCCCCTGTTGGCGGAGCGTGAATGGTGGATGCGTGGTGATTATGAGTTGGCAATGGTACCTGACTATGTGGAAGGCATAGTAGTGGCGCATGTAGAGAACGACAGCTGCTTTGTGCCCAGCTACAAGACCACAGCTGAGGGTATTTTGCAGGTTGAACTGCCTTATTCGCTGTTGCCGGCTCTGATAGAAAGCAAAGCGTGGGAATCACTTAACGATCTGGTGAGTCTGTGCCATGTGCCTGCTGAATATTGCCTGGAAGCGCGTCCGACCAAGGAAAAGCCAGTCAACGCGATCGTTGAGTTGATTGAAGAAACAAAAGAAGGGGCAGGTAAAACAGAGGATTACCCTGAGATAACTCCGTCGATTGAGTCTGGTGCTAAAGAAGAGCGTAAGCCACTGCAAGTGCTCTTTGGCCATGAGGCGATGAAAAAAACACCGCTCTACTGGGAGCCAACCAATACCGCCCGCTTTATGAATACCAATACCGGCATTATTGGCACCATGGGTACTGGCAAGACCCAGTTTACCAAGTCGCTGATCACGCAGCTGATGCGAGAGCAGGGCAATAATGTAAATGCAGCCCCAATCGGCTTGCTGATTTTTGACTACAAGTCGGACTATGTGGATGATGAGTTCAGTAATGTCAACCAGAGCAACAGGTTAAGACTGCACCGGCTGCCTTACAATCCGTTGTCGCTCTATGGTGATATGCCCATGTTGCCAGTGCATACAGCCACAGGGTTTGCTGAAACTCTGGCCAAAGCCTTTGGGCTGGGCCCAAAGCAGCAACTGAAACTGCGTAAGTTGATCCTGGATGCTTATGAACTGGCTGGCATCAGCAAAGCTGATCCCAGCACCTGGCAACGGCCGGCACCAACCCTGGAGCAGGTATGGGACCTTTTCCTTGAGCAGGAAAAGGTGGAAGAAGACTCACTCTATGCGGCACTTGATTCTCTGGTGACCTACGAGATATTTGAAAAAAAGCCAGACGCAGTTACCTCTCTGTATGATCTGCTTGAAGGCGTAACCGTGATTGAACTGGCAGGTTACTCCCCCCAGATCCAGAATCTGGTAGTGGCGTTAACGATCGATCTCTTCTACTCGCAAATGCAAAAACGTGGCAAGCCACAGATTGATGGAGACTATCGGCAAATCACCAAAATGATCCTGGTGGATGAAGCCGACAACTTTATGTCTCAGGACTTTCCCAGCCTGCGAAAGATCCTTAAAGAAGGCCGTGAGTATGGGGTAGGGGTGATCCTCTCCACGCAGGATCTGAGTCATTTCAAAACCGGCGAAAACAATTACGGATCTTATGTTCTAACCTGGGTGGTACATCGTGTCTCCGAGATTAAAAATGCCGATATAAAAGCTATTTTCAATAAAGATGATAAAAATGAACAAGAACAACTGATGGAAACTATAAGAAAGCTGGATAAACACTTTAGTCTTTATATTGATGGTGATAAGAAAGTGTTTATGATGCGTGATAAAGCATTTTGGGAATTGTTTTGAGGTTGTTATGGATGTAAAGCCAAACTATTGTTCGATGGAGTCACTTTTTGCTGACTCAGCTATATATAAAGTGCCTAAATACCAGAGAGCGTACTCCTGGTATGACAAAAATATAGAACAATTTACTTCTGATATCGCGGCTCTTTGGAGTAGCTTTGAAGACGGCGGAGCTGATGATGGTAATGAGTGCACACATTTTTTTGGTGGCATTGTTTGCGTAAAGATTAAAAATAAAGATAGCCTTGATGATAAGGCAGTATATCTGCTAGTAGATGGTCAGCAGCGCTTGTCTACAACGGTTTTGCTTATTTCAAGATTGATTGAATATATCAAAGAGTTAAAGTTAGATGAGCATTACTCTGGTATTAGAGAACGACGTATTGAAAAGTATAGGAATGGATTCATTCACTTCACTACTGAAGAAAATGATAAGTTGATCTCTTATCCTAGAATTAGTCTTTCTAAACGAGATTATGAGTTTTATGATAAGTTGATAACTGGTGGTGAATTTACAATAGCGGAAATAGAATCTCATGATTTATTGATTAAAGCTGCTAAGAAAATAGACGCTTGGCTTAAATCATTGTTTCCGTCATCGTTGTCACCATCAGATAAGTTAACTCAAGCTGATCATTTGTATAAAGTGGTATCTAAGTTTTGTAAGATACTTGTGATAAGAATGTCTGATGTCAATGATGCTTATAAGCTCTTTCAAGTTATTAATGATAGAGGAAGATCATTGACTGCTAGCGACTTACTTAGAGCTTCTTCTCTTGGTGCTATAGACTCAATAGGTGTTGATGATGATACAATTCATGAATTGGAAGCGGTTTGGGATGGAATTACATCTCAAAGCTCAAAATCAACTGATGATAAATTGATTGCATATTATACATCTAAGATTGGGAAATCTTGTAAAAAAACGTCTTTATTTGAAACTTTTAATAACTCTTTCTTCTCGGATCCTGAAAATGTCACGAGTGAAATTAAGTCTCTTCAGATGGGGATTGACGTTTATGATAAATTGAAATCTGGTGTCTGGCCTTATGATAAGAGTAAACTAACTGGTTTTCAAAAAAGGAAACTATATAACCTAGTAGTTACCTTTAAACATACACACTGCATCCCTTTACTAATGGCTGCCACTCAACTTCCTGAGAAAAAGTTTTATCAAATTGTGTTTTTCTTAGAGCGTTTCTTTTTTATTTTTAGAGTCGCTTTGGAGAAAAGGATGACTGGTGTTACGAAACTATATCATTCATCAATATTATCTATAAATAAGCAGCCAAGCACATATCAAGTTAAGTACTTGATATCTGAACTCCAAGCAATCTTTAAACGTAATGTAACAGCATTAGATATAGAGAATTATATTTTAAAGCTGAACTATATCCCAGGTGGAGATAACAGACATATAAAGTACATTCTTTCCTCAATTGAGGAGTCTTGGAAGTACCTTGAATTAAATAAAAGACATGCTGTAACTATGTATAGGCATGCATTTAAAGGTTTGACCGATGACTATTTTGTTTTTACGATTGAGCACATATATCCTCGGAATGCGAAAGTAGAAAATGTCGACCCTAGCTTAGAAGAAGTGAAAAATAGCATATCAAATTTGGCTATTCTTTATGGTCAGGATAACGAGTCATTTACTAACTTATCATTCTCTGAAAAAAGAAAAGAATATGCAAAATCTAGACTTAACTCTACTATAGTATTATCTAAGTTGAATAGTTGGAATGTTGACTGTTTAAATTCAAGGAAAGAGAGATTACTTGATGATATTGTGAATGTATTTGGGTTAGGTGTGGAGCTAGGCAAATTAAATAAAAATAAATCTGGCTCGTTACTAGCTTTGTCAAATAGTGATAAGAGTGTTGTTGAACCAGTGGTTTCATAGTTAGGTATCAACTTCTTTGGTTTAAGTTATGCGTGATTAATTCACGCATAACTAAGTTTTTAATGTAAAGTGATAAATTAAGATCTGACAGTAACAAACGAAAATTCCGGTAACTGTCAGAGTGGGTTTGAATTACTGCAGATAAATTTCATATTCTCAAATAGCTTGAGAAAAATCATGTAGATTTTTATGGTTACGTAGTGCAGCTATACCATCTTCTACATGAAAAGCCCAGGCTTTCATCATTTCTTTTTGATCCAGATCAGGATAAGTAAGTTGCAGTAGTAACTCTGTCACCTGGACGGTATCACCAAGCCAGGTTATTTTATCCAGTACTAAATTACCATCTAGCTTACGCTGATCGCCGGTATAGCGTAGCCCGGACTCTATAGATCGAAAGAAGGCAATACGTGCAGCAACATTAGGTGTGATACCGGTAAAGCTTTTGAGGCGTTTAAGCTGCTCTTCTGTTTGCTGCCTCAGTTGCATACGGTTTGGTAGCATTAGCATGCCTCCTTTTTATTCCAGAAGTAGCCATTTTTGAGGTAAGAAGACTTCATCAGGCTATCAAACTCTATTTGATAGGCATGAGAAATGTCATCTGATAACTGCTCAGCAAAATAACGTTGATTAACTTCTGTATCAGTCGAAAGCAGAACAACCTGATGACTGGCCTCGGGAAAGTAATGTTCAATAAGTTTGTCACGATGATGAGAGTCAAGGCGACCTAAAGGCGTATCAATAATAACAGGTAATTGGCGGCCTGAAGTCTTGGCTAGTGCTTCCAATATGGCTATGGCATATATCTGTTTTTCACCTGCAGAGAGTAACTTGCGATTTATAGTCACCCCATTTTCATCAATCAATTCTACATCAAAGGTTTCAGGGTTGATTCTGGCCTGGATCTGGAGATCTTCTTTTCGTGCCAGTTTGCGGTAGGCCAATGAAAATGCATTCTCCAGCCGGTTTACTCTGGCCAAGGTTAATACCTTGGTATATTCATCCAAGAGTCTGATGGCGTCATAAGCATTTTGGTTTGCACTATTATTATTGAACAGTTCTCGCTCTTTATCATGAAGTTTTTGTATTTCGCGGGCAGCTTGCATTTGTTTATTAAGAGCTTGCTTGGCAGCTTCAAGCGCTAGTTTATATTGGTGAATCTCATTCTGCCTTTTTTTATCAAGATCACGAAGGGTGCTAAAGATATCGATCAGCTGTTCTTCATCTGGCGCTCTGGCTATATTGGCAGCAGCCTGCTCTAAAGAATTCTCAACTTCTTTAAGGCGAGAACGCGCAGATTCAAAGCGCTTTTTAGAATTTTGGCTATCACGCTTAACTAGCTGCTCGATTATGCCTGTTTCGCGCTCTGATATGTCGAGCTTAATATCACCTTGTGGCTTGTTGGCCAGATATTCTGTTAACTTACTTTCAATGGCTTCAGCTGCAATTTTACCTGCTTGAGCAGATTGAAATGACATCTCTGCATGCAAAGTACCTAAAAAACACTCAAGCTCATTAGTGAAATGACGAGTTTGCTTTATACCTGCTTCTTTTACGAGCTGGTTAAGAAGGTTCGATAATGTATTTGGTGCTAATGACAGAGGAAGGGTGGAGTCCATTTCCTGTCTGATCTGCTTTTCCAGCAATTCTTTTTCTTTTATTAGCTCATTAACACGCTGTTGTTCTTGTGTCTTCGTCAGGGCGAAAGCGCCACCTTCAGCTGCAAGCTGAGCTTCATATTTATTGATATCAGTTGTAAGTAGCTCTATACGAGCCTTGTGAATGTCTGCTTCAAATCTAAGATGCTCGGCCTCATTCTTGTAGTGTTCACACTCTTCTTCTAGAGCTTCCAGTTTTTTTTGTTGCTGGCTGCCAAGAGACTTGGCATCTGCTCTTTTTAAATAGATGCTAAGATCACTACGTAACTTGCTTACAAGATCAAGTCCAAGTAAACGCCGTACCGCCGTTTTTAAAACCTTTCCTGACTCATCTTCGGCGAGTTCAGCTATTTTTTCACCGTCAAAGAAGAAGAGATCGGCAATTCCATTTGGTATAAGTTCGTTAAGAAACCCTTGGCACTGTTCATAGCTAAGTTCTTCTTTTTCTTCACCGTCCTGAAAGAGTGCAAGTCGATCTTTTTTTCCACGCTTCCAACTGCGGATGACAGTGAAGTCAGACTCCACACCACTTTTATTGTAGCTAAAGCAAAGTTCAATGCTGGCTTCATCAGGTTGTTGGGCGGAGCTGACACCGTTATGAACCAGTGCAGCCAAGTTATTAATATAATCTTGTTGGCTGTGAACACCTTCAAAGGCGAGGCGACCATAAAGAGCTAGTCTTATAGCTGTAAGAATACTGGTTTTTCCAGCACCATTCAGGCCACCAAACAGCACGATAGGACGGTCATGAAGTTTGCTTCCATCTTTTAATAAAGCAGGACGGGGAGCGAGATCAATTACGTGGCTGCCACGGAAAACACGAAAGTTGTGTAATGAAAGGCTTTTAATTATCATTGTGTTTTACCTCGTCAAGCAGAGTGCTGAGTTGATCTGCAGCGGCCAACTGTGCCTGAACTTTTTTCATCTCTATCTCTATCGATTCAATCGTTTCTTGATGTATATCCCGTTCATTTCGCTTTTGCAATGAGGCTTGTTTTTGCTGAATTTCTTCGAGGGTTCCCCAGTCTTGTTTAAGAATGCTGCCAATTTTTTCAAACACACCTTGGCGCTTACTCAACCCTTCGAGCGATATTTCCAGCTCAATAAGCTTCATCACCATCTCAGGTTTTACGTCGTAATGAAAAGACAATTGAGCAAGTAGTTCAGCATCACTGGCATCAAAGCGAGACTGATCATCAATTACCCAGTTGAGATCCTGACCATACACATCGCGGTAAATCTGTGGGAGGCTGTCATTCCAATCTGGCTCATTGGGATCTTTTAGCCATTGCTGGCGTATGGCATGCAGCTCCTTCTCGGTGATGAGTTTAATCTCATGACCTTTTTCGTTGAGCTCTTTCTCCATGCTCAGCAGCTGCCTCAGCCATTTTTGGCGATATTCTAACCAGTAAGGCCCAGGCACAAACTTACGTTCGTCGGTTATATCCTCGCCTTCTTTGGCATATTGATAGCTGACTTTTCCTGTCCGGCGCTTGAAGTTGCGGTAGGTACTTTTTTGATTGGGATCTGTAGTTTTAGCCAGTTCATCACGAAATTTAAGCAACGGAAGCATCCAGTCTTCACCGTTCTTTATCAGGCTCTCCATGGCTCTGTCTTTGGTAACAACGGTACAGGTCCAGCAGCCAAAACGAGAATTACCACATGAAGGGGTACTGTCATCTATGACCAGAGGGCATTCACCTTGATCTGATGAATCCATATATAGCGTCCATAATGGACGGTTGTTACCAGCCCATGGTGTTTCCCATTCTTCAATATCATCTGGAGCATATTTAAAAGCGCCACGAAGTAGCTTCCATACGTCTTCAACATTCCATGTGTCAATGGGAGTGTAGATAAAGGCGTTGGCAAGGGTGGTATGTCGTGCCAGGCGGGTGCCATCAATTTTATGCTTGGCTATTACCTGAGCGCGCGATGCGCTTTCGCTGCTGCGTGATCCCAGAACAACAATCACTTCTTCATACTGACTGACTTTGTCTTTGATAAAGTCACTGACCGGGTTGATTTTCATTCGCTCAGTACACCAGCGGAAACTGCGGGTGGGAGCAGGGTAGCCTTTACCAAGCAGGTTAACCCAGAATGTTTCATTAGTTTTGGGAATAACCGGATGGCTGGTTATGGGAAGTCCATCACGTTTGGCACCAGCTTCAATTTGATTCATGGTTCTGATGATCAAATCCACAACCACGGGAGTTTCTACCAAAGTATCGGAGGAGACGATAAACACCTGCTTGGTGCGCTGTTCAGGTGGTAGCCCAAGGAGTGCAAGGTACACAAGCGTCACTACTGCCGATGAGTCTTTTCCACCACTGTAGCCAATAACCCAAGGACGCTTATCTGCGCAGTAAGTACGCTGAACCTCGGCTACATAATCAGCAAGAGGTCTACCTGCGAAAGATTCAAGGTTAATAAAGTCTTCGTAATCGTCCAGATCATGGACCATTTGTAAGGTGCTCATTTTTGTACAACCTGGTCTTCGAGCACTTTTTCCTCTGGTGTGAGTGGGAGCGTCAGTGCTTGTTTAAGGGCGTTACAGGTTAGCTGAATAGCCGTTGTAGATTTACTCAGCTTGCCGTGCAACATGGTACGGCGCAGCCACTCTGGGTTACTTTTGCGCCAATCTATACTTTTAAGTTTTTGAAGATCTTGTTGCCATGTATCCGGATGTTCAGATACCAGGCTACGACCTAACATGCCCAGCGCGTGAAGACCTACACCGTGTGCATGAATATATTCCTGTCTGAGCTGGGCGGGTGAAACTTCTTTCTTATTAGCCATCTGCCAGTCAGGCATATTGCGATAAACCGTTTGCCAGTAGTCACATGCCAAAGTAGCCTCTTCATCGGAAAAGCCCTCTTTGGCACCTTTTCCAAGTAATGCACGTGTGGCCTGCTTGATGCTACTCAGGGTAAACAATTTGTTTGACAGGGTGGATATGCTCGATTTTTCCAGCTCGGTTAGGCCGACGAATGGCTCTATGGAAGTGGCCAGGTGGCGAGCTAAACTCGAAGAAGGATCCCTGTGATCGTATAACGTGCCCAAAGAAGGACTTGGCTTAACGGCATATTTGTTGAGATCGGCAAACATCTGCTGGCTGCGTTGTAGTCCTTCATCAACAAAGAACAAAACTGGTATGTTGTCCTGCCCAAGCTCAGGCCGCTCTTCTATTGCTTCTTCAATGGCTTTTCGTCTGTGTTGGCCATCGTTGATCAGAATTTGGGCATCCATGGGAATGCGGAGAATGCCCAGATTGTTGGAATTTTCATGCTCGTCAAACTCTACATCCACAGCAATTGATGCAGTTAATGCAGAGAAAACATAATCCTTCGGATTTTCCAGCAGGTAGCGCACCATCTCTGGGATACGAGCTCTATTGAGAATACGCTGTGCCCTGAGTTCAGGCGGCACTTCTCGCTCATCAAAACTGAAGATTTTGGGAATAATGCGGAGTGGGCAGGTGGCAATATAAAATGGCCTGCCAGCTTGTATACCACGCACTGCCGGAAAGGCGTAGCAATAATGGGAGTCAAATGTACTCATAATGTGGATTCAGCTAGAGCAAGTTACGTTAAAATTTTACGTCATTTTTGACGTAAAAGGCAATGCGGAATGTATTTTTACGTCTTAATAGCGCAAATTCTGAACCCTTGAACTTGCTTCCCAAGACGGTTTAACTGCGTCCTAAGCTCTATTCTGCTCAGGTTGAGGTCTTGCGACAAATCCACCCCCAACAGCTTTCCAAGGCGCAGCTCCAGTGAGCGTTGTTTGGCCGTATTGGGGTGATCCGGTGCCATTAGGTAGCTTTTGTTCAGCAGAGGAGGGCGTTTGGGCTCGTCTACATAGTCAAAGAAGTCTACATCTTGCTCCGCCATTTTGATCTTCACCCGCTCCACCAGGTGTGGAATGGGTTTCTCAAAGTCGTCATACCCCATCAGGCTTACCTTGCCGGAGGTGATATGCACCTTGATAAGGTCTATGTCTTCAAGCTCGCCATACAGCTGGGTTGCAGCCCCCACATATACCCTGAGCAAGGCCGGCAGTTGTTGCAGGTAGTCTTTGTGCAAAATCAGCGAGTGGCCGCGGTGCAGTAGTGAGGCCGGCAGGTTGTTGTGGGCCTCAATGCAGGCTGCCTCAATCTGTTCCTGGTCAGCAATGGCGTAAAGCAGGTCTTTGCTCTGCTCCAGAGCGGAGCGGTAATCACCAAAGAAGGCTTTGATATCGCGCTTTAACTGCGCATTCAGGCGGCTGTAGGGACGGCGTTTTTCAAACAGTGTCAGGGCCAGATAAACACTCAGGTCTTCGGTACGCTCCTTACGAGCCTGCTCAAGTTGCTCTTTTCCTTCCTGAGTTTCAATCAGGCGCAGTGCCTTGGTGGGGGAGCCAATCACCTGCTTGAGCTCTTCCATCTGCTCAAACTCTTCGCTGGCCGGCAGTCGTCCCAGGCTCAGGGTTTGCTGCCAGAAGGCTTCAAACAGTTTGCTGTGCGTCTGAAGCAAGTGCTGCTGTTTGCTTATTCGCTCCAGCGGCGGGCTGCTGAGCTGACGCCAGCCATGGTGACGCCGTTGCCGCTCACTGAGAAAACGCTGCTCTTCTTCCTTGTCTTTAAACACGTAGAAGAGACCGGGACCAACGGCGAGTGGCACTTCGTCCAGAGTGCGCTCAATAAAGCCGCGCAACTCGCTCTGGTTGTAGTACTTCTGAAAGGTATTGCGTGAGGTTACTACACCGTCCCGGTAGGGAGTAAACTGGGCAATAAAGTCATCGTTGGCCAGCATGGCCGACACCACCAGCAGGCTCTGGGCAAGCTCCCAGGCTTTCAGCAATGCCTCTGTTCGTTCGTCCTTGTCTTCAATTACATTAATGACGTAACCCAGGTTAACCAGCTGTGAGGGCATCAACTCGCCGTCCGGCCGAAAGTTGGGATCCCAGCCCAAAGCAGCAATGCCATGAGCCTCCAGCTCACGCAGATCATCACCGCGACCACAGCCGTAGTCAAAGAGGGAATAGTCTCCATTCAGGTAACCGTGTCGGGCCAGCATTTTCATCGGGGCCGAAAGCTGGTAGCGGGTCAGGGCGGTTTTATGGCGGTCAATCTGAGGCTCATCGGCTGCCTCGGGTAAAGCGCTTTGCCGGAACAGCCGGCCATCAACCAGCTGGTAGCCATGGCGGGCAATCAGCCGTAGCCAGGATTGTTTAAACCCAATCATGCGCGACTGCTCATACAGGCCCGCGAGTTCACCTTCTTCTGTTATCTGTCGGCACTGCTCGGCCATGGGATGGTCCGGCACCAGCATGGTTTCTTTCCGGTGCAGAATGGGAGGATTATCGTGCTCTTTATAGCGGGTTACGGTCTGTTTGAGCTTGGCCAGATCTACCGTCACACTCTGTGTCAGGCTGGGGTAAGCCTCTTCAAAAAAGGTAGGATAGCTGAGCAGCGAAAGCCGAAAATCCCGCTTGGAGAGTTTAACCAGGTGCCATTCCTCGTCGGCAAGCTTGAGCGCCTTTGCCACGGCACACACAAACTCGCTCAAGAGCGGGCAGGTTTGCTGCAATGTTTCCCGGTGCAGATATACCGCTTCAGGCAGATCCTTTTTATAGGGAAGGGTTGCAACCAGCTCGCTGAAACGGGTAGGGGTCAACATTAAAGCCATCCTTGCAGGGTTGAAAGCGAAAGCGCACGGGGCAGGCGCCGGCCCTGCTGTTCAATCAAATGAGCCATGGCCCGACTCTGCAAAGGGCCATGGCTTATGTGCACCGGGCGGTCATTACAGTAAAAATAGATGCGGTCAAAGGGGGTATGGCTGGCCAGCCAGTGGGCAATGTGTGCGCTGCTAATGGTGGGGTAGATGAGATCAACGGCTGCGCCCATGCGAGGGCAAACCAGCTGACCGGCACGGTTACGCTCGCTGGCGGCATGCTGATCCAGCCTGGGCGCAATGCCTGGTTTGGGGTGCCGCAGTATGGCCCGGCGCAGGCCATGGCCACAAAAGCCAAAGGTCAGCTCTGGCTGACCAAACTCTTTAACCAAAGGGTCGAGAACTGACTTGGCTAATGCCTGATACGCCAGCCAGCTGCTGCTCTCACTCGGTTCATTATCACATCGCACATGCCGCCAGGTTTCACCACAGTGAAACAGCATCTCGAAGGTAAAATAATCGCTGCAGGCGTCTGTCAGTTGCATGAATGTCTGCTAATCGCTTGGCTCAAGGTTAGTTAATACCCTATTGATACTGATGTCTGGCTGCATAAGATTCAAGAGATGGGAAAGAGCAAGGGTCAATAATCATGGTCAGTCATTGGCATAGAAATGCCGTGACACTTGGCTGGGAAGATAAAAACAACAAGGAGCACGATATAAACAAACTACTCACTGCCGCGGCGGCGCTGCTGGCGTTTACCTTGGCCAGTCCGGTGCTGGCGGTGTCTCAGGCGGGCCTGAACGTGGTGGACAACAAGGTGGCCGGCGTATACCGGTCCGAACACAAGCAAGTCGCCTGATCTGGACCTGTGAAGGGCTGGTGAGAGGGTGTTCAGATAGAGTAAAAGTGATGGACAAAAATGCTGACAGATCGCGCGGTGTATCACGTATAAAGAAAAAGGCGCTAACCAGACTAGATTAACGCCTTAAAAATCAATACTTTGACTGATTGTTATCAGTTCATGCCGTATTTCTTGAGCTTTTTGCGCAGGGTGCCGCGGTTAATGCCCATCATGTTGGCGGCGCGGGTCTGGTTGCCGCGGGTGTACTGCATGATCACGTCCAGCATGGGCGCTTCGACTTCGGAGAGAACCAGTTCATACAGCTCGGTGACTTCCTGGCCGTTGAGTTGAGACAGGTAGTTGCGCAGGGCCTGCTCCACGGAGTTGCGCAGCGGGCGCTGGGTCGGCTGCTCGGAAGTCGGAGATTTGGTGGTGGTTACCAGTGCGTCAGAAGTCGTAGTTTGTTCGAACATATTCAGTCGGCTCTTCTATTGTTCGTTAAGCTATTATTCGCGAAAAACTGCTCCAGGGCGTCGAGCTGTTGCCCGGCATCCTCGATAGCATTGAAATTACGGCGAAAGTCACGGCCCGCCTCACTTTCCTGCAGGTACCATCCCACATGCTTACGGGCAATCCTTGCGCCCATTACCTCGCCATAAAAGTCATGCAGCGCGGTAACGTGCTCCCGAATCATTGCCTGCTCCTGTTCCCTCGGGAGCGGGGCGGGCATGGTGCCATGCTCAAGATAATGGCGGATTTCTCTGAAAATCCACGGTCGTCCCTGGGCAGCCCGGCCAATCATAATGGCATCGGCGCCGGTGTAATCCAGCACAAACCGCGCCTTTTGCGGGCTGGTGATGTCTCCGTTGGCGACAACGGGCATCGAGACGGCCTGTTTGATTGCCCTGATGGTGTCGTATTCCGCTTCACCCCTGTACATGCAGGCGCGGGTGCGGCCATGCACGGCCAGGGCTCGAATACCGCAGTCTTCGGCAATGCGGGCAATGTGCACGCCGTTGCGGTGTTCCGGATCCCAGCCGGTACGAATTTTCAGGGTAACCGGCACCGACACTGCATTGACCACGGCGCTGACGATGTCCTGCACCAGCTCCGGGTATTGCAGCAGGGCGGAGCCTGCCATCTTCTTGTTTACTTTCTTTGCCGGGCAGCCCATGTTGATGTCGATGATCTGCGCGCCCTGATCCACATTGTATCGGGCGGCGTCGGCCATCAACGCCGGGTCGGCGCCGGCAATCTGCACGGAGCGAATGCCGGTTTCTCCTTCATGGTCCATACGCCGGCGTGACTTTTCGGAGTCCCGCAAGCGGGGATTGACCGACATCATTTCCGACACGGCCATGCCGGCCCCCATGCGCATGCACAGGGAGCGGAAGGGTCGGTCGGTTACGCCCGCCATGGGCGCCACCAGCAGGGGGGCGTCCAGTTTGTAAGGACCAATTTCCATGAGGTTAAGGCTGCTTCGGCTCAGGGTCGCGTATCTTACGCATTTTTGACGGTGCTGAAAAGCTCACAAATTGACCGGCGCATAATTTTTTATAAGTCAAGGTTCTGGTGCATTTTTTACGCAACTTTAAGGCCGGCTCAAGGCTTAAAAAGGCCCCGTAAGGAGCCTTCTGGTTGCCGGCAAAGCTTCATTCTGTTTCTGTTCCACTTTCTCTGTTGTTACTCCCGTGCAGGCGGGAGTCCAGTGCAATATTTCATGGACCCCCGCCTTTGCGGGGGTGACATGTATTCGCAGAAGTGGAGAAAAATATCTGGCGTAAAGTGGCAGGCAAACATGGTCAGCGTTTGCTGCCGTTCAGGCGGGCCCACTCTTCCCGGAACTCGGGCTCGGCCATGTCGAACCACTGGTCATAGACCTGGTTCAGGCCCTCGGCCTGGGTTTCCAGAATGCCGGAGAGGGCAAGCAGGCCGCCCGGACGCACCAGGCCGCTGATGATGGGAGACAGCTCCTTCAGCGGGCCGGCCAGAATGTTGGCCACCACCACGTCGGCGGTCAGCTCCTCGGGCTGGTCCTGGGGCAGATACACCCTCAGCCGATCGGCCACGCCGTTGCGCTCGGCGTTGTCGCGGCTGGCCTGCAGCGCCTGGGGATCGATGTCGATGCCAATCACTTCCTTCGCGCCCAGCTTGAGTGCCGCCAGCGCCAGAATGCCGGAGCCGCAGCCAAAGTCGATCACGGTTTTGCCGGTTAAGTCCTGACCGTCCAGCCATTCCAGGCACAGGGCGGTGGTGGGGTGGGTGCCGGTGCCAAAGGCCAGGCCCGGATCCAGCATCACGTTCACTGCATTCGGATCCGGTACGTCACGCCAGCTGGGACAAATCCACAGCCGCTGGCCAAAGCGCATGGGATGAAAGCTGTCCATCCATTCGCGCACCCAGTCCTTGTCTTCCAGCTGCTCTACCTTGTACACCAGATCCTTGCGGTAGAACTTCTTCAGAAAGTCGATGATGGGCGCGGGATCGGTTTCGGCGTCGAACAGGCCTACTACCACGGTGTCGTCCCACAGCAGGGTCTCTCCGGGCAGGGGCTCGAACACCGGCTTGTCTTCGGCGTCCATGTAGGTCACCGCCTGGGCGCCGCGGCCGGTGAGCATGTTGCTGACCTTGTCGGCGGTTTTTTCGGTGGCGTTGATGCGAATTTGTATCCAGGGCATGGCGGTCTTCGTTATGGGCTAAAACCGCAATTCTAACACAGCTGGCCCCGGTGTCCGCTGGCGCGGGCACCGGGAACTGGCTCAGCGGCCAAACAGGGCGCGCACCTCGGGGGAAGGTGGCGGCGTGAGCAGAGATCCCACCACATAGGCCATGCCCGAGAGCGCCAGGCTGGGCACAATGGCGTGCAGCCCCAGGGGCTTGATGCCAAAGTGCAGCAGCAGGCTGTAGCTGATGGCACCGGTGAGCATGGAGGCCAGCGCGCCGGCGCTGTTGCCCCGCCACCAGTACAGACCCAGCACCAGCGGCCAGAAAAAGATCGCCTGCAGGGCGCCAAAGGCCATCAGATTGAGCCAGATGATCATCTCCGGCGGGCTCAGGGCCGCCCACAGCACAATCAGCCCCAGCCCCAGGGTCACCAGCTTGCTGGCGCGCTTGATGGTGGCGGGCGCCGGCTGGGTTTTGCACAGGTGGTTGAGGTAGAGATCCTTCACCAGGGTGGCGGCGGCCTGGATCAGCTGGGAGTCGATGGTGGACATAATGGCGGCCATGGGCCCGGCCAGAAACAGCCCGGCCACCAGCGGCGGCAGCACGGTGAGCATGAGCGTGGGCATCACCTTGTCGGGCACGGTCAGCTCGGGCACCAGCACCCGGCCCAGCGCCCCGGCGAAATGCATGCCAAACATCAGCACGGCGCCCACCAGGGTACCGATAATAATGCCCCTGTGCATGGCGGCGCTGTCCTTATAGGCCAGGCAACGCACCGCCGAGTGGGGCAGGCCGATCACGCCGAAGCACACCAGCACCCAGAACGACAGCATAAAGCTCATGGAGAGAAAGCCGTCGGGGCCCCGGGGCTGCACCAGCCCGGGATCGATGGCTTTCAGCCCGGCAAACATGGTCGCGGCGCCGCCGCCGGCGTGCAGCACGCCCGCCAGCAGCACCACAGTGCCCAGCAGCATCAGAATGCCCTGCACCGCGTCGGTCACCACCACGGCACGAAAACCGCCCACCAGGGTGTAGAGCAGCACGGCGACGGCAAACAGCATTAACCCGCTCTGGTATGACAACCCGGTCACGGTTTCCAGCAGCCGGGCGCCGCCGATAAACTGCACCACCATGATGGCGACAAAGGCGGCCAGCAGGCCCAGGCCCGCCAGCAGTACCACCAGCGGACTCTGATAGCGGGCCTGCAGCATGTCGTTGATGGTGAGAGCATTGACCCGCCGGGCAATATGGGCGAACTGCTTGCCCAGCACCCCCAGGGTCAGCCACACAGTGGGCACCTGGATCATGGCCAGTAACACCCAGCCCAGCCCCATGCGGTAGGCCGCGCCGGGGCCGCCGATAAAGGACGAGGCCGAGGCATAGGTGGCCACCATGGTCATGGCCAGCACAAAGCCGCCCATGGAGCGGCTGCCGAGAAAATAGTCCTGCACAAAGCCGTTTGCCTGCCGGCGGCGGCCCAGCCACAGCCCCAGGCCGATCATCACGGCCAGGTATGCCAGCAGGGGAAGGGTTAAGGCGGCATTCATGACGTGGCTTCCAGGTTAATCGCCCTGAAACACCAGCGCACCATGAGCGCGCACAGCACTATAAACAGCAGCGGGTTGAACAGGCAGCTCAGCAAAAACCACAGCGGCCAGCCGGCCAGGGTCAGCGCCGGCGGCACCAGCCAGGCACAGGCCGCCCAGGCCGCCAGATAGAGCAGGGCCAGCAGCACGCTGAGCAGGGCTTCGCGCCGGGCAATGGATACGATGGAATTCATGTGAAGGCTCCTTCAGGAAGGGGCGAAGCATACCAGTGAGGGCATAAGGGGACAAACATGGGGACGGAAAGTGAGATCGCACTCGCTCCCACGCTCCAGCGTGGGAGTCTATACCGGGCTCAGGTGTCGATATGCATGCCCACGCAGAGCGTGGGAGCGAGGAAAGATACCGGGTCGGCACCCGGTACGGCATTACTTCAGGTATTCCTCGCCGGCGGCGGCGACAAAGGCCATTTCCACCAGGTAAGCGGGGTTGGCCAGCTCGGCTTTCACGCAGGCGCGGCTGGGGGCGGTGCCTTCCGGGAACCACTCGTCCCACACGCCGTTGAAGGCGGGCAGGTTGGCGAAGTCGGTGAGGTAAATGGTCACCGACAGCAGCCGGCCCTTGTCACTGCCGATCTTGGCCAGGGCCTGCTCGGCCTGAGCCATCACCTGCCGGGTCTGAGCTTCAATGCCGAGGGACAGGTCGCCCTCGGGCACTTCCACGAAGTGGGCGATGCCGTTGAAGATGGTAATGTCGGACCAGCGTTTGCAGGGGTTGATGCGATGAATCTTCATGTTCTTTTGTCTCAGTGGGCTGAGGGCATAGTGTAACGGCTGGCGGGGGTGAGAAAAACCGCCGGACTCGCAAAACAAAAACGGCGCCATCCGGCGCCGTTTTATCATTCCGCGTGAGCCTTACAGGCCCAGCTTCTTCTCAAGGTAATGGATGTTGGTTCCGCCATTGCGGAAGTTTTCATCGCTCATGATTTCCTTGTGCAGCGGAACGTTGGTCTTGATGCCTTCGATCACCAGCTCATTGAGGGCGTGCTTCATGCGGGCGATGGCGATATCGCGGTTTTCGCCGTAGCAGATCAGCTTGCCGATCATGGAGTCGTAGTAGGGCGGTACCCGGTAGCCGGCATAAATGTGGGAGTCCCAGCGCACACCCAGACCCCCCGGAGAGTGGAAGCGGGTGATTTCGCCCGGGCTCGGCACAAAGCTGCGCGGGTCTTCGGCGTTGATGCGGCACTCAACGGCATGGCCACGCACCACCACCTGATCCTGAGTGATGGACAGGGGCAGGCCGGCGGCTACGCGCAGCTGTTCCTTGATCAGATCCACACCGGTGATCATTTCGGTGACCGGGTGCTCCACCTGAATACGGGTGTTCATTTCAATGAAGTAGAACTCGCCGTTTTCATAGAGGAACTCAAAGGTGCCGGCGCCGCGGTAGCCGATGTCCACACAGGCCTTGCAGCAGCGTTCACCGATGAACTTGCGCATTTCGGTGGTAATGCCCGGGGCCGGGGCTTCTTCTACTACCTTCTGGTGACGGCGCTGCATGGAGCAGTCGCGCTCGGCCAGGTGAATGGCGTTGCCCTGGCCATCGGCCAGCACCTGAATTTCGATATGGCGCGGGTTTTCCAGGAATTTCTCCATATACACCATGTCGTTGCCAAAGGCGGCACCGGCCTCGGCCTTGGTCATGGCGATGGATTTTTCCAGCTCGGCTTCGGAGCGCACCACGCGCATGCCGCGACCACCACCGCCACCGGCGGCCTTGATGATCACCGGATAGCCGATGCGCTTGGCAATGGCGGCGTTTTTCTTGGCGTCAGAGCCGATGGGGCCGTCGGAGCCCGGCACGCAGGGCACGCCGGCCTTCTTCATGGCCTCGATGGCAGATACCTTGTCACCCATCAGGCGAATGGTGTCGCCCCGCGGGCCGATGAAGATAAAGCCGGACTTTTCCACCTGGTCGGCGAAGTCGGCATTTTCCGCCAGAAAGCCGTAACCGGGGTGAATGGCCACGGCGTCGGTCACTTCGGCGGCGGCGATGATGGACGGCACGTTCAGATAAGACTGGGAGGACTGGTTGCCACCAATACAGATGGACTCGTCGGCCAGCAGCACGTGCTTGAGTTCGCGGTCGGCGGTGGAGTGCACCGCAACCGTCTTGATCCCGAGCTCCTTGCAGGCGCGCAGAATGCGAAGGGCGATTTCACCGCGGTTGGCGATGACTACTTTATCCAGCATGGGAATTCCTTATTCGATGATGAACAGGGGCTCGTCGAATTCAACCGGCTGTGCGTTGTCGACCAGAATGGCCTTGACCACGCCGGACTTGTCGGCCTCGATCTGGTTCATCATCTTCATGGCTTCAACAATGCACAGGGTGTCGCCCACGTTCACGGTCTGGCCCACTTCCACGAAGTTTTTGGCGCCGGGGCTGGAGGCACGGTAGAAGGTACCCACCATGGGAGAACGCATTACGTGACCGCTCATTTCGGGGGCAGCGGCTTCGGCGGCCGGGGCGGCAGCGGGAGCGGCGGCCGGGGCAGCGGCGGGAGCCGGCGCGGCCTGCACCTGATACTGGGGCATCATCGGGGCCGGCGCGGCGGCGCCGTAGCGGCTGATGCGTACGGATTCTTCGCCTTCGGCGATTTCCAGCTCGGCGATGCCGGATTCTTCAACCAGTTCGATCAGTTTCTTGATTTTACGAATATCCATGAGCGTTCTCTTTAGTTTTGTTGATGCTGATATGAATCAGCGACGGGCCAGGTAACGGGCCGCCGCCTCAAGGGCAAATTCGTAACCATCGGCACCCAGGCCGCAGATCACGCCCACCGCCTTGTCCGCCAGATAGGAATGGTGGCGGAACGGCTCGCGGGCGTGCACATTCGACAAATGCACTTCAATGAAGGGAATGTTGGCGCCCAGCAGGGCATCGCGAATGGCCACACTGGTGTGGGTGAAGGCGGCGGGATTGATGATAATGAAATCCTGCCGGCCGTCGGCCTGGTGGATGGCGTCGAGCAGAACGTGTTCCGCATTGGATTGCACATGGCTGAGTTCGATGTCGCGTCCGGCGGCCTGCTCGGTCAGCCGCGCCACGATGTCGTTCAGGCTGTTGTTGCCGTAAATGCCCGGTTCGCGCCGGCCCAGCAGGTTGAGGTTTGGCCCGTTGAGCAGCAGAATTCGGTATTTATCGGCCATTGTGCGGTAATCCTCGTCAATCTTGCGGTGTTCACGTCGAGTTACAGGGAGCCTAGCGTTTTTTGCCGGTCGCTGGCAAATAAAATCACGCATTTTGGCCCGGTGCGCCCAATTATAGTGATTTCATGAAAATTGGCAGCAATTTACTGGTCTAATGACTAATAAATTTTTGACTCGTGCGGCGCTCGACCGCAGAGTGTGAGCAGGTTTAACGGCAAAAGGTTCCGCAAACTGTTGTTGCTGCGACAAAAAGCGACTGAGGCCGGAACGTGGGCATAAAAAAACGCCGCATAAAGCGGCGTTTTTGCGTGGTGATGCACTTCGTCACCTGCAGCTTACCTTGATTACTCCCGCGGCTTTACCTTCGTCACTCCCGCGAAGGCGGGAGTCCAGTGCAGTCTGCCATGGATCCCCGCCTTCGCGGGGATGACAAGGTGGGAGCGGGGATGACAAGAGTCAGCGTCAGGCGACCTTGCTGCGCTCTTCGATCAGGCGATCCACCACGCCCGGATCCGCCAGGGTCGAGGTATCGCCCAGGGAGTCGGTGTCGCCGGTGGCGATCTTGCGCAGAATGCGGCGCATGATCTTGCCGGAGCGGGTTTTGGGCAGGCCTTCGGCCCAGTGGATCACGTCGGGGGTGGCGATGGGGCCGATTTCCTTGCGCACCCAGTCCTTCACTTCCTTGTGCAGCTCGGCAGACGGCACTTCGCCGGCGTTGAGCGTCACATAGGCGTAAATGCCCTGGCCCTTGATGTCGTGGGGCACGCCCACCACCGCGGCCTCGGCGATTTTGGGGTGGGCCACCAGCGCCGATTCGATTTCGGCGGTGCCCATGCGGTGGCCGGAGACGTTGAGTACGTCATCCACCCGGCCGGTGATCCAGTAGTAGCCGTCTTCGTCGCGGCGGGCGCCGTCACCACTGAAGTAGGTGCCGGGGAAGGTGGAGAAGTAGGTTTGCTCAAAGCGATCGTGGTCACCAAATACGGTGCGCATCTGGCCGGGCCAGGAGTCCAGGATCACCAGGTTGCCGTCGGTGGCTCCGTCCAGAATGTTGCCTTCGCCGTCTACCAGTGCCGGTTGCACGCCAAAGAAGGGGCGGGTGGCGGAGCCGGGCTTGAGATCGGTGGCGCCGGGCAGCGGGGTGATCAGAATGCCGCCGGTTTCGGTCTGCCACCAGGTGTCGACGATGGGGCAGCGCTCGTCGCCGATCACCCGGTAGTACCATTCCCAGGCTTCCGGGTTGATGGGCTCGCCCACCGAGCCCAGGATCCGCAGGCTGGCGCGGCTGGTGCCTTCCACCGCTTCGTCGCCCTTGGCCATAAAGGCACGGATGGCGGTGGGGGCGGTATACAGAATGTTGACCTGGTGCTTGTCCACCACCTGCGCCATGCGGTTGGTCTTGGGATAGTTGGGCACACCTTCAAACAGCAGGGTAGTGGCGCCATTGGCCAGCGGGCCGTAGATCAGGTAGGTGTGGCCGGTGATCCAGCCCACGTCGGCGGTGCACCAGTACACATCGCCCGGGTGGTAGTCGAAGATGTACTTGAAGGTCATGGTGGCGTACACCAGGTAACCGCCGGTGGTGTGCAGCACGCCCTTGGGGGTGCCGGTGGAGCCGGAGGTATAGAGAATGAACAGCGGATCCTCGGCGTTCATTTCTTCCGGCGGACAGTCGGCGCTCGCCTGGGCGGTGGCCTCGTGCCACCACAGATCGCGCTGATCGTGCCAGGCGATGTCACCCCCGGTGCGCCGATACACGATCACGCTGGTGATGGTGGTCACGCCGGGGTTGGCGAGGGCTTCGTCGACGTTGGCCTTGAGCGCCACCTTGCGACCGCCGCGCAGACCTTCGTCGGCGGTGATCACTACCTTGGCCTTGGAGTCGATAATACGGCTGGCGAGGGCATCGGGAGAAAAGCCACCAAACACCACCGAGTGCACGGCGCCGATGCGGGTACAGGCCAGCATGGCCACGGCCGCTTCCACCACCATGGGCATGTAAATGCTGACCACGTCGCCTTTTTTCACGCCCTGCGCCTTGAGTACGTTGGCAAAGCGGCAGACCTGCTCGTGCAGCTCGCGGTAGGTCACTTTCTTGTCGTCGTCGGGGCTGTCGCCTTCCCAGATGATGGCGACCTCGTCGGCCCTGGTGGCCAGGTGGCGGTCGATACAGTTGGCAGACAGGTTCAGGGTGCCGTCTTCAAACCACTTGATGCTGATATGACCGGGGTCGTAGGAGGTGTTCTTGACCTTGGTGTAGGGTTTGATCCAGTCAACAATCTTGCCCTGCTCACCCCAGAAGGCTTCGGGGTTGTCGATGGACTGCTGATACATGGCCTGATAGGTGGCGTCGTCCAGCAATGCGGTCTTTGCAATTTCGGGCTTGACCGGATGAACCTTTACTTCACTCATTATTCCGCTCCTTGGTTGTAACCATTGGTTAACAAGGTGACCCAGATGGTCGTTACGCTCAATTAGACTTTCGGCTAGCCGGGGCCGGCCGGGCCGTGCGCATGATGTTTCCTCGTCCAGTATACGGCCTTGGAAGGCGCTTGCCAGCCCGAACGAACCTTGCTTTTAACGATTGGTTAAAGCGTGATCCGGTGCCAGTGCCAGGTACATCAGCGCCGTGGTGAGGGCATCGCCAAAGGCGGTATGGCGGGCCAGCAGGGGCACCCGGAGTTGGCTGGCCATGCGTTCAAAGTCGAGGTCGGGCTCAATGTCGGGGTTTTGCCGCAACTGGCGCCGTCGGTAAAGGTGGGCCAGCTCAATGTGGCGGTTGGGCAGTTCAAAGCCGAACTGTTCCCGGGTCAGCCGGCTGAGAATGGCGATATCGAAGCGCACATGGTAGCCCAGCAGCGGCCGGTTCTGAATAAAGCCCAGCAGCCGGCCCAGGGCCTCGTGGGGGGGCGAGCCCGCCCCCAGATCCTGATGGCGCAAACCATGAATGCGAATGCTGTCGCCGGTGAGCCTGGGGCTGGCGCCCAGGGTCAGCTCCAGCCGCTGGCTGGTGAGCACCCGGCGGCCGCGAATGGGCACGGCGGCAATGGTCAGCACGTCGGCCCGGCGCGGATCCAGCCCGGTGGTTTCGGTGTCGATGGCAATGATGTCATCGCCCCGGTAGGGTTCGAACAGGTGATGCCAGGGGCTGCCGGCAAACTTGCGCGCCAGCCACAGGCGCTTCAGCGGCAGCATTACAAACTCCGGATCTGAAAATGCACTTCCAGCTTTTGCTTGAATTTCTTGACCACGTGCAGGGCGTGGCGCAGCAGATCCCGCTGGTGCCGGGGCAGCCGCGCCGGGTCCAGCCGCTGGCTGAGGCCATCGCCGCCCCGGGCCAGCTGCTGCTCCAGCCGCAATTGCCAGAACAGGGTCAGCGCCGCGCTCAGGTTGTCGGCCTGCTCCGGCTCGAAAATGCGCAGGTCGGTAAGCAGGCGAATGCGCTCCAGGGTGTTGGTTTCGGTCACGCCCTGCTCCAGCGCCAGGGCCCGTACCCCCTGCACCACCGGAAAAATGCCGCCGCGCTTGATGTCGAGGCCCTTGTCGGACTGCTTGATGTCGCCGAAGAAGGTGAGCGGAGTATGAAAGCGCAGCGCCTGGGCGGCGAACTCGCTGAGCAGCAGCTCCCGGCCCTTGACCGCCGCCAGCAGGTGCTTCTGAAACCGCCGCACCAGGGATTCGCGCCCGGCAATAAAGTGCGGGTCGGCGATAATGGCCAGTTGCATGTGGCTGTCCGGGGTGTTGCGGCGCACCCAGCCGGTCAGGCAATGCTGCCAGTCGTCGAGGCGCCTGACCCAGTCGGGGTTGTTGACCATGACCCGGCCCGGGCAGGGCGGGTAGCCGAGTCGCTCCAGGTGGCGGCTGAACTGCTCGGCGTAAGGCCGTACCTCGCCGGGGGCAAGGTCGTTATCCAGCACCAGGGCGTTGTCCTGATCGGTTTTCAGCACCTGCTCGCACCGGCCCTCGCTGCCCAGCACCATCAGCGCCAGCCGGTCGTGCAGCTCGGGCGGAAAGGCGAACTCAAAGGCCTTGCGCATCAGCTGGCCGTTGAGGCTGGCCAGCAGTTTCATGATAAAGGGCAGGCGCACGCCGTTGTTGTGCAGGTTTTCCACCAGCATGCCGAGGGTGGCGGCAGCCTCGGCCAGTTCGTCGATGGTCTCGGCGCGCAGAATGCGCAGCCCCAGCACCTGGGAGTGGGTGGAAAACTGGCTGAGCAACTGGGTCATTTCCAGAATGCCCGCCAGTTGCTCGCCTTCCTTCACCGCCACCCGTTCAATCTTGTGCTGCACCATCAGCATCAGGGCGTTGAACAGAAAGTCGCCCTTTTGCACCGACACCAGGTTGAAGCTGGCCAGCACGTGCACCGGCTCGCCGGCGGGCAGGGCGTCGAGCACGGCGCCATAGAGCAGATCGGTGCCGGTGAGCATGCCAAAGCTGCCGTCGTGGGCCACGATCAGCGACTCCAGGTGATGAGTTTTAAGCAGCCGGGTGGCCTGCAAGATCGAGGTCTGGCCGTCGATCACCATGGCCGGCTGAATGTTGCTGTTGTCGATGCGGGTGAGAATGAATTCCGACAGATTCTTGCGCGGTGCCGTGGTCTGCTGCCGGCCCTTGAGATCCTGCTGAAACCAGGCGGCAAAATCCGGGTTGTCGGTCATCAGGGTGAGAAAGGCCTGGGTGGGCAGCACAAAGCACAGGGTTTCTTCCAGCGCCACATAGCCATGGCGGCACTCACCGTCGAACTGGCCGCGAATGTCGAACAGATCGTCGGTGGTGTACTGGGCAAACACCTCGCCACGCTCTGTGTGGCGCTCTTCCACCACGCCCTTGAGAATGATGTACAGGCAGTCGACGAGCTGGCCCGGCTCAAGGAGGGTTTCGCCCCGGGCGAAGTAGGCGATGTCGGTCTGATCCAGCAGATCCTGGCGCTGCTCCGGGGTCAGGGTGTCAAAGGGCGGGTGAGCGAAGTTGAACTGATCCTGCATAAGGCCTCCTTGCCGTTATCAGCCCAGTATTACAGCGAAAACGGTGTTTGCCAGCCGACTTTGGTCGAAGGCTCTGGTTACAGCAGCAGGGTATCGGCGAACCAGATCACCACGGCGTAGCGCAGGGCCTTGCCGATAAACACCAGCAGGGTAAACAGTGCCAGCGGCACCCGCATGATGCCGGCAATAAAGGTGAGGGCGTCGCCGCCCACCGGCGCCCAGGCCAGCAGCAGCGACCACACGCCAAAGCGCTGAAACCAGCGCTGGGCCCGCTCGAGCTGCTTGTCGTTCACCGGAAACCAGCGCTTGTGGCGGTAGTGCAGCAGGTATTTGCCCAGCCACCAGTTGACCATGGAGCCCAGGGTATTGCCGACGCTGGCCAGGGTCCACAGCAGCAGGGCGGCGTCGGGCTGGCGGGTCAGTACCGCCGCCAGCACCACTTCCGAATAAAAGGGGGCGATGGTGGCGGCCAGCAGGCTGCTGCCAAACACCAGCAGGTAATCAGTCATAGAGGGCCTCGGGCCAGCTTTGCTCGGCGGCGTGCACCAGGTGCCGAAACAGCCGGCGCTGGCAGGAAAGGTAGGGCAGGTACTCCGGGTGCCACTGCACCCCCAGCAGGTAGTGGTCGGTGGTGCTTTCAATGGCCTGCACAAAGCCGTCGAGATCCCGGGCGACCACCGCCAGGCCGCTGCCGAGCCGGTCCACCGCCTGATGATGCAGGCTGTTAATGCGCCAGCGCGGCTGTTGCATGATGCGGTTAAGCCGGCCGTTGCCACAGCCGATGGCGGTTTTACGGGGCAGCGGCGTGCGCCGGTTGGAGGTGTGCAGTCGCTGCGGGCGAATGTCGGCGTGCAGTGAGCCGCCCAGCACCACATTGATCAGCTGGGCGCCCCGGCAGATGCCGAGCAGCGGCAAACTGGTGTCGAGGGCGTGCTCGATCAGCTCGATTTCAAAGGCGTCCCGTTCGGGATCCGCCGGTGCCCGGCCGGTGTCGTGGCCGTAGAGGGCGGCGTCGATGTCGTCGCCGCCGCCGATGATCAGGCCCTGCAACTGCTCCCGCTTGTGCCGGTGCATGTTGGCCGGCGTCAGGTGCCGTCCCCGGCCCCCGGCCAGGTGCAGGGCCAGCCGGGTGGCCCACCAGGCCAGGGGCAGGCGGCTGCTGGGGCCGGTTACGCCGATCAGCGCAGCCATGGGCGCACCTTCAGGCTCCAGGGATCCATAAAGTCGGGGGTCAGTTGTTCCAGGTGGTTAAGGTAGGCCCGGCAGGCCCCGGCCAGGCGCGGCTCGTCGCTGGCCAGCCGCTCCACCTGCAGCCAGCCGGCCCAGGCGTGGCGCAGCGACCATACCGGGTTGTCGATATCGGAGTTGGGCAGCCGGTAGTGCAGGGTGGGGCGTTTGTTGACCTTGTCGTCCTGCACCACCGCCTGCACTTTTTGTTCGTCATGCCAGGCCAGCAGCGGCAACAGATCCATGGCCCGGTTGCGGGTGGGGTTCCAGGCCAGGTAGTCGGCGGTAAAGCCGGCCATGTCGGGCCGGTAGCCGCTATTCAGCACCAGTCGCACATAGTCTTTGGGAAAGGCGCGAATGTAGGGCGACAGCTTGCGGGCGGTGACGATGTCCTCGTGTTGCTCCAGCCAGTCGTGCAGGCACAGGTAGGCGCGAAAGTAGCGCAGCAGGGTCTCCATGTCGGTGTCGGGCAGCTCGGGATTGAGGTGCAGGCCAAAAGCGTAATAGAGGGCGTGACGGGTGCCATGAGCGCCGTATTCCCGCAGCCGTTCAAACAGCCGGTTGAGCAGATCGAGCCGGGACAGCGGCAGCGGCGGACACACCAGCTCCAGGGGCACCAGTTGCCGTGCCAGGCTGCCCAGCAGATCGGTGGCGGCCTGCTCCAGCTCGCCGGGCGGGTGCCGGCGCTGGGCCCGGGCCAGTTGCTTGAGGTAGTCAAAGTCGAGTTC
Source organism: Oceanimonas pelagia (assembly GCF_030849025.1). Classification (NCBI taxonomy): domain Bacteria; kingdom Pseudomonadati; phylum Pseudomonadota; class Gammaproteobacteria; order Aeromonadales; family Aeromonadaceae; genus Oceanimonas; species Oceanimonas pelagia. Next base: position 2,464,977 of record NZ_CP118224.1, on the reverse strand, counting down.
GGCCCGAAAGTCGCCCAGTGACGTGGGAATGTTGAACTCGTATTCCGACACCGGCCGGCTTTCCCCGCCGAGGGTGTCGGCCACCAGGCTCACCAGTTGCGGCAGGGTAATGCCGCTCAGCTCCAGCTCCACGCCCAGCCGGCGTTCCTGGCCTTCCCGGGTGTGTTGTTGCGGTGGCATGGTGAGCGGCATGGCGTCTCCTGATCAGCCGTGGCGGGTCAGCCACAAGTATAGAAGGAAGCCGGCCCAGCTCAGTGCCAGCAGCCCCCAGGGCAACAGCCTGTCAGGCCCGTTGCAGGAAGGCGCCGCGTCCGGCTCATTATCTTCGTGCATTTCGGTATTTTGCTGGCGTTGCTGTTGCCGGCGGGCCTTGTCGGCGGCGCGGGCCCTGGCCTTTTGCTGCTTTTTATATTCCTCTATGCCCTTCTGGATCCCCTGGGCAATCAGCCGGGTTTGCTCCTTGGTCTGGCCCGGACGCTGGGTAGCTCTGGCCACGCGCTCGGCCTCGGCCCGGGTTTCCGGTGAGGCCTCGGCCTTTTTGTGTTTGCTGTAACGCATGGGGCCGCCTATTCCGCCACGTTGTTGAGGTAGTGCAGATCCATGATAAACACCGCCAGCAGCAGTTGGGCGGCGGCGTTATAAAAGCCGCCGGCATCCCGCTCGCCACAGCGTTCGGCAAAGGCCGGCAGCCAGTCGATGAGCTGGCTGTTGGCCAGCTCCCGTTGCTGGTCGAGCAGGTGCAGGCGCTGCTCATCGTTGTCGGTATCGGCGGCGGCCAGGGCCAGGGTGCCCATCATCTCCAGCTGGTTGCACACGTGCAGCGGATCGTCGTCGGCCAGCTCGGTGCCGTGTTGCTTGAGCAGCACCGTCATCAGCAGCAGGGCCTCCTGATCGGGCTCGGTCAGGCTGCTGATGTCGAGCAGCGCCGGGCTCTCCGTCAGGCGCTGGTGGTCCTGTGCCAGGGCAGACTGGGGCGAGGGCCGGGCCAGCGCGCGCTCCGCCTGGCCGCGAAAGGCTTCGGCGGTTTCGGTCAGCGGGTCCAGGGTGGCCAGGCTGTCGAGAAAGCGGTGCATGTCGTAACCGCCGAATTCATTGAGATCCTCTTCGCTCAGGGGAGCGGCAAACAGGGCGGTAAACCAGTGATACAGCTCGGCCCGGCGCTGGGAAGTGACTCTGAACGCTTGCATAATCCCCTTTCACTTTAAATGGTCGGCCCTCGTCGGGCAGTGAATCGAGCCACCATTCTATCGGGTTTGGCGGCCAACTTCATGTCCGGGAGGTGGCAGGGGTGTGTTAATGGGTTTTCAACTTTTTGTGAACTTTTCAACATAAAGGTAAAAAAATAGTGTAAACCCGGCTCGCGGGACTAGGCCGGATTGCCGCTTGGGGGTACACTCTGGCTTTCAGTGACAATCCCCCATGAGTCAGGAGAGACGGATGTTAAAGCGTGAGATGAATATCGCCGACTATGATCCCCAGCTGTGGCAGGCCATCAGCGATGAAACCGTGCGTCAGGAAGAGCACATTGAACTGATCGCTTCCGAGAACTACACCAGCCCGCGGGTGATGCAGGCTCAGGGCTCCCAGCTCACCAACAAGTACGCCGAAGGCTATCCGGCCAAGCGTTTCTACGGTGGCTGTGAATATGTGGACGTGGTGGAAGAGCTGGCCATCGAGCGTGCCAAGCAACTGTTCGGCGCCACCTGGGCCAACGTGCAGCCACACTCCGGCTCTCAGGCCAACTCCGCCGTGTTCCTGGCGCTGGTCAAGCCCGGCGACACCGTCATGGGCATGAACCTGGCCCACGGTGGCCACCTGACTCACGGCTCTCCCGCCAACTTCTCCGGCCGCCTGTACAACATCATTCCCTACGGCATCAACGAGCAGGGTGTGATCGACTACGAAGAAATGGAGCGTCTGGCCGTTGAGCACAAGCCGAAAATGATCATCGGCGGCTTCTCCGCCTTCTCCGGCATCGTAGACTGGGCCCGCATGCGTGAAATCGCCGACAAGGTCGGCGCCTGGTTCATGGTCGACATGGCCCACGTGGCCGGCCTGATCGCCGCCGGTGTGTATCCCAACCCGCTGCCTCACGCCCACGTGGTGACCTCCACCACTCACAAGACCCTGGCCGGTCCCCGTGGCGGCATCATTCTGTCTGCCGCCAACAACGAAGAGCTGGAAAAGAAACTGAATTCCGCCGTGTTCCCCGGTGGTCAGGGTGGCCCGCTGATGCACGTGATCGCCGCCAAGGCCGTGGCCTTCAAGGAAGCCCTGGAGCCCGAGTTCAAGGAATACCAGGCGCAGGTGGTGAAAAACGCCCAGGCCATGGCCGACGAGTTCCAGAAGCGTGGCTTTAAGGTGGTTTCCGGTGGCACTCACAACCACCTGTTCCTGCTGGATCTGATCGACAAGGATATCACCGGTAAGGAAGCCGACGCCGCCCTGGGCCGCGCCTTCATTACCGTCAACAAGAACGCCGTGCCCAACGATCCGCGCTCTCCGTTTGTGACCTCCGGCATTCGTATCGGTACGCCGGCGGTGACCCGTCGTGGCTTCAAGGAAGCCGACGTGCGCCAGCTGGCCGGCTGGATCTGTGATGTGCTCAACAACATCAACGACGAGGCCACCATCGCCAGCGTGAAAGAGCAGGTGCTGGATATCTGCCGTCGCCACCCGGTTTACGCGTAAGGCGCACCGGTAACGGCATCAGAAACGGGGTCTTCGGGCCCCGTTTTTATTTTCTCTTGCTTTCAATCCACAGCCCGCTTCTTTACACTAACAGCCGATTAACAGGCCCCGCGGAGGCTTCATGCACTGCCCCTTTTGTAACGCAACCGAAACCAAGGTAATCGACTCCCGTCTGGTCGGCGATGGCCTGCAGGTGCGCCGGCGGCGGGAGTGCAATGCCTGCCGGGAGCGTTTCACCACCTTTGAAACCGCCGAGCTGGTGATGCCGCGCATCATCAAGACCAGCGGCATTCGCGAGCCCTTTAACGAAGACAAGCTGGAAGCCGGCATGCAGCGGGCGCTGGAAAAGCGCCCGGTCAGCACCGAGGCCATCGAGCAGGCCATCAGCCGCATCAAGTCGCGGCTGCGGGCCACCGGTGAGCGGGAAGTCAAATCCGAACTGGTGGGCAATCTGGTCATGGAAGAGCTCAGGCAGCTCGACAAGGTGGCCTATATTCGCTTTGCCTCGGTGTACCGCTGTTTTGAGGATCTGCGTCAGTTTGGCGAAGAGATAGCCCGCCTGGAGCAATAAGTGTTTACATCCCAAGACGCGCACTGGATGGCCAGGGCGCTTGAGCTGGCCCGCCGCGGCCGTTTTACCACCAGTCCCAACCCGGCGGTGGGGTGTGTGATTGTCAAAGACGGCGAGCGGGTGGGCGAGGGCTTTCACCGGCGCGCCGGCGGCCCCCATGCCGAGGTGTTTGCCCTGCGTGAAGCCGGCGCCGCCGCTCGCGGCGCCACCGCCTACGTCACCCTGGAGCCCTGCTCTCATCACGGCCGCACCCCGCCCTGTGCCCAGGGGCTGATCGACGCCGGTGTGGCCCGGGTCGTGGCCGCCATGGTAGATCCCAACCCGCAGGTGGCCGGTCGCGGGCTGGCCATGCTGCAGGCAGCAGGCATTCAGGCCGAGGCCGGACTGATGACCGAGGCCGCCGAGGCAGTGAATGTGGGCTTTTTGCACCGCATGCGCACCGGCCGTCCCTTTGTGACCTTGAAGCTGGCTTCCAGTCTTGATGGCCGCACCGCGCTCGCCAACGGCGAAAGCCAGTGGATCACCGGCCCCGCCGCCCGGCGCGACGTGCAGCGCCACCGGGCGCAAAGCTGTGCCATTCTCTCCGGCGCCGACACCGTGCTGACCGACAACGCCGCCCTCAACGTGCGCTGGGGGGAGCTGCCGGCCTCGCTGCGCCATGACTATGCCGAGGGCGAGCTGCGTCAGCCCCTGCGCATTATCATCGACACCCAGAACCGGCTGCACGCCGGGCTCAGGCTGTTTGCGCAGCCCGGCCCTGTGCTGCTGCTGCGCGGTTGGGTAACCGGCGGTTTTGGTGATGAAGTGGAGGAATGTGTGCTGCCGCAGGCCGGCAACGGCAAGCTGGATCTTGAGCTGTTGCTGGATGAGCTGGGCCGGCGCCAGCTTAACCACCTGTGGGTGGAGGCGGGGGCCACCCTGGGCGGCGCCCTGTTCGGCGCCGGCCTGGTGAATGAGCTGATTCTGTATCAGGCCCCCATGCTGATGGGCAACCCGGCCCGGGGCCTGCTGGCGCTGCCCGAATTTACCGCCATGAGCCAGCCGCCCCGGCTGGCCTGGCAGGATTGCCGCCGGGTGGGTGGTGATCTCAAACTGACTGCAAGGGTAACCGACTGATGTTTACCGGTATTGTTGAAGCCACCGGCACCCTGGCCGCCATCGAGCGAAAGGGTGCCTCCTCGGTGATCCGCATTCACTGCCCGGCGCTGGACTTGTCCGACGTCGCTCTGGGTGATTCCATTGCCACCAACGGTGTCTGCCTCACCGTGACCGAACTGGGCAAGGACTACTACTGCGCCGATGTCTCGGCGGAAACCATTAATCGCACCGGATTTGCCGATTACCAGCCGGGCCGGGCGGTGAATCTGGAAAAGGCGCTGCTGCCCACCACCCGTCTCGGCGGTCATCTGGTGTCCGGCCATGTGGACGGCGTGGGCCGTATCAGCAAAAAGAGCAAGGTGGGCTTTGCCATCGAGCTGTGGGTCGACGCCCCGGCGGCGCTTTCCCGCTATATTGCCGAAAAGGGCTCCATTACCGTGGACGGCATCAGCCTCACCGTGAACGCGGTGGCGGGCGCGACCTTTAAATTGACGCTGGTGCCCCATACATTGAATAACACCACACTGAATGACTGGCAGGTTGGCCGCAGTGTCAACCTGGAGGTAGATATTATCGCCCGCTACCTGGAGCGGCTGCTGGCCGGTGGCCAGAGTGACGCTTCAAGCGGACTGACCCTGGCGACCCTGGCCGCCAGCGGTTTTGTGAAATAGCGGCTAACCGAATCAACCAAGGGGAACATCATGGCGTTAAGCAGTACCCAGGAAATCATCGACGACATTCGTCAGGGCAAAATGGTCATTCTGATGGATGACGAAGACCGGGAAAACGAAGGCGATCTGATCATGGCCGCCGAGCACGTGCGTCCGGAAGACATCAACTTCATGGCCAAATACGGCCGGGGCCTGATCTGCCTGACCCTGACCGAGGCCCGTTGCCGTCAGCTCGACATTCCCCAGATGGTGAGCCGTAACACCGAGCAGTTCTCCACCGCCTTTACCGTGTCCATCGAGGCCGCCGAGGGGGTGACCACCGGCATTTCCGCCGCCGACCGGGCCCGCACCGTGCAGGCGGCGGTGGCGAAAGACGCCAAGCCGTCGGATCTGGTGCAGCCCGGCCATATCTTTCCGCTCAAGGCCCAGAATGGCGGCGTGCTGACCCGTGCCGGCCACACCGAGGCGGGCTGCGATCTGGCCCGGCTGGCGGGGGTGGAGCCGGCGGCGGTGATCGTGGAAATCCTCAATGAAGACGGCACCATGGCGCGCCGTCCGGATCTGGAAAAGTTCGCCGAGCAGCACGGCCTCAAGCTGGGCACCATTGCCGATCTGATCGAGTACCGCAACCAGAACGAAACCACCATCGAGCAGGTGGCCCGCTGCCAGCTGCCCACCGAGCACGGCGAGTTCGAGCTGGTGACCTTCCGCGACACCATCGACAATCAGGTGCACTTTGCCCTGCGCAAGGGCGAGATCAAGGCCGATCAGCCGGCGCTGGTGCGGGTGCATATTCACGACATGCTCACCGACGTGCTGATGACCGACCGCCACGCCAGCCGCAGCTGGCCGCTGGACAAGTCGATGGCGCGCATTGCCGCCGAAGGCGGCGTGCTGGTGATCCTCGGCAAGGAGGAAACCCCGGATCATTTGCTGTCGGTGGTGCGCATGTTTGAGGCCGCCGACAAGGGCGAGCGCCCGGAAGCGGCCAAGCGCCAGGGCACTTCACGCCGGGTGGGCGTGGGCTCGCAGATTTTGCGTGCCATGGGCGTGGGCAAGATGCGCCTGCTGAGCTCGCCCAAGCGCTACCACGCGCTGTCGGGCTTTGGCCTGGAAGTGGTGGAATACGTGACCGAGTAAGTTGGCTCGTTGCCCTGCCTTCCATTTTGTTACCCCCCGCCTTTGCATTGGTCTCCCTCGCAAAGGCGGGGGGCCTTCTGCCGGCCACGCCGGGTTTTCAATCACGGTACCGGCATGCTCTGCCCCCGAATGCCAGCCGTTGCGGGATTGACGGCCTGCACGGCCCCTCCTGCTTTCCCGTTTTGATACACATTTTAAATATGCCTTCCGAATTGAGTTTGCCCGTAAAAAAGACAACAATACCGGCCTCAAACGTATCAATGGAACGAAGCAGGCGAGCATGGCCATCTGGGGAAAGGGACTTAGGGCAAAATCCATCTGGGCCTTGTTGCTGGCCTGCATCCTGGCCTTTATTCCGGCGGTGGGCATTGGCTGGCAGTTGCTTTCCGGCATTCAGGAACACTTCGGCCGTGCCTACGCCGACAATTTCACCCGTCTTAACCGTCAGCACATACTGGTGCCGCTTACCCGCGAGCTGGCCCTGGCCGAGCGTTTTGCCGGCTCGGTGCTGACCCGCCGCTGGCTGGCCGGTGATGCGGATGCCGCGTTGTTTATTCAGGAGGCAGAAGGCGTTGCCGCCGACTTCAGCAGCCACTCCTGGTTTTTGATCAACGCCGACAGCCGCGATTATTACTATCACGCCCCAGACCAGCCCTTTGATGCCCGGCCCAGCTACCGGCTTGATGCAGACCGCGCCGACGATCAGTGGTTTTTCAATCTGATGCGCGATAACGAACGGCTCAATATCAACGTTAACCACGACAGGCGTCTCGGCACCACCCGAGTGTGGATCAACGTGCGGGTGGAAGAGCGGGGCCGGGTTCTGGGGCTGGCGGGCACCGGCATCGATCTGACCCGCTTTATCAACGACTTTATCGCCATTCAGCGGCAGGGGGTCATGCCCATGATCCTCGACCGGAACGGCCGCTACCAGGCTCATCCCGACGCCAGCCTGATCGCCCTGGGCTCGGCGGCGGGCATGAGCGGTGAGGCGGCCACCCTGCACGAGCGGCTGGGCTCCGTCGAGCAGGGCACCCGCTTCAGCGAGCTGCTGGCGCAGGTGGCGGCCTCGCCCGATGGCATCGCCATGGACTGGTTTACCCTGGATGGCCGGCGCCAGTTGCTGGCCGTGGGGTACATTCCCGAGCTCGACTGGTACCTGACCACGGCGGTGGATCTGGGGCTGGCGCAGGTGCTGGAGCCGAGGCTGGTGCAGGCGGCCCTGTTCGGCCTGGTGCTGATGCTGGCGGTGTTACTGCTGGGGCTGGCCTACGCGGTGGAGCGGGCGGTGCTGCGTCCGCTGCGCCGGCTGCAGGGCTCGGCCACCGCCATTGCCGACGGCAGTTACGAGGTCTCGCTGCCGGCCCCCTCCGGCGACGAGATCGGCGATCTGAGCCGGGCTTTTGGGGTTATGGTGGACAAGGTGCGCAGCCACACCGCGGAGCTGGAGCAAAAGGTACAAAGCCGTACGCGGGAGCTGGAGCAGGCCAACCGCAAAATGCGCCAGGCCCATCAGCAGATCAACGACTCCATCGACTATGCCAGCCTGATCCAGAAGGCCATTCTGCCGGACCGGCAACTTACCCAGGTGCTGGGCGAACATCACTTCGTGCTGTGGCACCCGCGGGATGTGGTGGGCGGCGATTTTTACCTGTTTCAGCCCGGTGAGCAGGGCCGTTTTCTGGTGGGGGTGGTCGACTGCGCCGGTCACGGCGTGGCCGGCGCGCTGATGACCATGCTGGGCCGGGCGGCGCTCGATCACGCGGTACGTGAGCTCGGCATGGCATCGCCGGCAGCCATTCTGCAACTGGCGGATCACACCCTCAGGGGCATGCTGCGGAACTGCGAACTGCCCCGGGGCCTGGCCACCACCATGGACGCCGGCCTGGTGTTTGTGGATCCTCCCGCCGGGCAACTGGTGTTTGCCGGTGCCAAAATGTCGTTGTATTGCAGCGATGCAGAGAGTGTGGAAGAGCACAAGGGCCAGCGGCGCAGCCTGCTGGACCGGCGCCCGGGCCAGTTTGAAGATCAGCGGCTGCCGGTGCACCATGGCCAGGTGTATTATCTGACCACCGACGGCTATCTGGATCAGGCCGGCGGTGCCAAGGGATTTGGCCTGGGCGGCAGCCGGTTCCGCGAACTGCTGCGCACCCATGCCGGATTGCCGCTGGCGGAGCAGGCCGAGGCCCTGAAGCGCGAGCTGGACCAATATCGCGGCGGTCATGCCCAGCGGGACGATATCACCCTGCTGGCGTTTCGCATGGACGCCCACTTACAAGGAGTAACCGATGCAAGGCATAGACCTGCTGTCGATACGCGAGCAGTTTAATCTAAACCGCATTTTGCTGTGCTTCAACGGCCCCATCTCCCGGGGCCTGATCGAAGAGATCGGCAAGGCGCTGCGAAATTATCTGCAGGCCGACAATGCCCAGCCCGGCGCCGCCATGGACGTATTTGGCGTTTATATCGAGCTGACCCAGAACATTCGCCATTACGCCAGCCGCATGAACTACGGCGAGCGGGACGGCTCGGCTACCGTGGTGGTCGCCGGTGGTGAAGACGGCCACTACCAGGTGATGGCCGGCAACCTGGTGGAGCTGGCGGACGGTCAGGCCCTGTGCGACCGCATTGCGACCCTGGCAGCCATGGACAAGCGCGAACTCAGGGCGGCCTACAAGACCCAGTTGCGCCAGCCCCGCAATGAGCAGGGCAGCAGCGGCGCCGGCCTGGGGCTGCTGGACGTGGCGCGTAAGTCGGCCCTGCCCGTGACCGCCCGGCTGGTGGACGTGGGGAACGGGCGCGGTTTTTTAAGCATTCTGGCGGTGGTGTAAGTTATGAATACGGAACTGGCAATGAACACACTGGTAATAACCGGTACCCAGTCGACCCCGGATATCGTCTGCGATCCGGTGCTGGGCACTGTGGTGATGAAAGGGGATTCCTATCCGGAAAACTCCTTTGAATTTTTTCATGAGGTTATTGGCTGGATTGAGCAATACCTGGAGGAGTCCGCCGGAGCCCTGCGGCTGGAGCTGCACCTGATGTACATGAACACCAGCAGCGTCAAGGCCATGATGGACATCTTCGATCTGCTGGAAGCGGCCTTTGAAAAAAACCGGAACGTGGCGGTGCAGTGGTTCTTTGACCCGGATAACGAGCGGGTCGAAGAGCTGGCCGAGGAATTCCGGGAAGACTGCAGCTTCCCCTTTGAGGTTCTGCCCCATGGCTGAACTGCCCTCGGAAGAGGAGCTGGAGCGGCTGCTGGCCGATCCAGCACACCGGCACAATCCGCTGCTGCCGCTGGTGGCGGCCCTGGCGGAGCGCAACCGGGAGCAGCGCATTCGGCTGGAGCGGTTGCTGCGCATTTCCGACAGCAGCTACTGCGTGGCGATTTCCCGCAACCAGGATCTGCTGCAACAATACGATCGCCAGCTAAAGCGGCTGGACAAGATCACCCGTATTTCCGATCGTTACCAGCGCAGCCTGCTGGAGCTGAACGATCAGCTGCGCCAGGCGGCGCTGCGGGATCCGCTCACCGGGCTGGCCAACCGCCGTCAGCTGATGGAGCGGTTGCACGACGAGCAGGCCCGCTGCCGGCGCGGCCAGCCCGCCTTTGCCCTGGCCATGCTGGACGTGGATCATTTCAAGCGCATCAACGACACTTACGGCCACGACACCGGCGATCGGGTGTTGTGCCGGCTGGCGGAAACCCTGGCCGGCCAGCTGCGCACTCAGGATCTGTGTGCCCGCTGGGGCGGTGAAGAATTTGTGCTGCTGCTGCCCCACACCGCCCTGGAGCCGGCCGGCGCCCTGCTGAGACGGATCATGACCGCGGTGCGAGAGCTGGTGGTGGATGAAGTGCCTGCCCTGCGGCTCACGGTCAGTGCTGGCCTGACTACCCACCAGCCCCACGAGACGCTGGACGACACCCTGCGGCGGGCCGATCAGCTGCTGATTGGCGCCAAAAACGCCGGCCGGGATCGGCTGCACCTGGCCGGCGCCTGAGCGACCGGCCCGAACCATTATTGTGAGAGCGGCAACATGGCCACCCTGCTGACATCGGCACATTTTACCGACATGCCCTGGAAAAACGGCGGCGGCACTACCTGCGAGCTGTTGCGGCTTCCGGCCGAGGGCGATTTTGCCGTGCGCCTGTCCACGGCCCGAGTGGGGCAAAATGGCCCCTTTTCATGCTTTCCCGGTATCGACCGGGTGCTGATGCTGCTGGAGGGAGACGGTGTTGAGCTGGCCATGGCCAGCGGCACTCGGGTGCTGAAGCGGCCGTTTGAGCCAATAGCCTTTTCCGGAGACGAGCCCGTTCACTGCCGCTTGCTGAACGGGGAGTGTCTCGATTTCAACCTGATGACCCGGCGGGACTGGGGGCGGGCCACCCTTGAGGTGCTGCCCCTGCGGGCCGGCGATGCCTGTTTCAGCCAGGCGCCTCAGGCCCGGCTGCTGTATCTGCACGGCGGTGAGCCCCGGTTGTGGATAGTGGCGCCGGACGAGGCATTTTCTCTCACCGCCGAGCACGACGGTGTGCTGGTGGACATTACCCTCTACCCTGATGCGGAGTCTGACCATGTTGCCCTGTGTTGAACGAACCCTCGGTGAGCGCCCTGACGCCTGTGTGATCTGGCTGCACGGCCTGGGCGCCGACGGCCACGATTTTGCCCCCATCGTGCCCGAACTGAAGCTGCCGCCGAATGCGGCGGTGCGCTTTGTGTTCCCTCATGCACCGGCCATGCCGGTGACCATCAACGGTGGCCTGGCGATGCCCGCCTGGTACGACATTCTGGCCATGGACATTGACCGCAAGGTGGATGAAACCCAGCTCCGGGCCTCGGCGGCGGCGGTGATTGAGCTGGTTGAACAGCAGATCGCCGCCGGCATCGACAGCCGGCGCATTGTGCTGGCGGGGTTCTCCCAGGGCGGCGCGGTGGCCTATGAAGCGGCCCTGAGCTTTCACAAGCCCCTGGGTGGGCTGATTGCCATGTCCACCTATTTTGCTACCGCCGGCAGCGTGGTGCCGAGCGAGGCCAGCCGCGACCTGCCCATTCTGGTGCTGCACGGCAGCCAGGATCCGGTGGTGAGCGAGCAACTGGGCCTGCGTGCCTGCCGTGCCCTGGAACAACTCGGCCATGTGCCCGAATACCACCGCTATCCCATGGCCCACGCCGTGTGCGCCGAGGAGATAGCCGATATCGCCCGTTTTCTGTGCCGTTGTCTGGCACTGCACTGACGTAATAAGGAAACCCATGAACATTAACCAACTGCAGAAAAAGCTGGCCGAGGCGCCCGAAACCATTGAATTTGCCGAGGTGATGGGGCTTATCGACAGCCTCTACGACTTTACCCCGGTGGCCTTTACCAATGGTGATCAGCACAATGAGGCCGGTCAGAACAACGGCTCCTGCAAGCTGTTTGCCTTTGCCCGGCTGCAGGGCTTTAACGAGCAGGAAACCCTGGCCTGCTTTGGTGCCTTCTACCGTGACGATGTGCTGGGCAACCCGGACGGCGACGATCACCAGAACATTCGCAACTTTATCAAAACCGGCTGGACGGGCATCGAGTTCAGCGGCGACGCGCTGACGCCGAAAGAGTAACGTTGTCCCGCGAAGACGGGGGCCATATGTGGCCCGGTACGGTTGCACAGTCCGGTGCCGGGCTTCCGGACTTTCGCCTGCGTGGGAATGGCGGCCACGCTTCAGCGTACCATTCGCATTGCCCGGCGGTTGCGATACCACTCGTACAGCGGCCGGCTGCGAAAGCTGAGCAGCGCCAGCAAAATCAGCACACAGCCCAGTACCTTCTGGGGCGGCATCGGCTCCTGATACCAGAACAGGCTGATCAGCACGGTCCATACCGGCTCCAGCATCATGATCAGCGCGGCATTGGCCACATGGCTGTATTTCTGCCCGGCGCTCTGGCAGAAAAAGCGCAGTGAGGTGGCCAGCAGGACGCTGGCGGCAAACCAGCCCCAGACATGGCCGGGCACCTGCGCCGGCCATTGTTCAAACAGGGCGGAGTAGATGAGGTGCATGATTCCGGTCACGCCCAGCTGCACACAGGTGAGCGCCATGGGATCCACCCGCCGGGCAAAGCGGCTGTTCAGGCTGAAATACAGCGCCAGCGACAGCGAGGCCAGCAAGAACAGTAACTGCCCGAGGGAGAGCGACAGGCCGTTACCCGAGGTCAGCAAAAACAGCCCGCTCACGGCAATGGGCAGGGCCAGCCAGAACGGACGGCCGGGCCGTTCCCTGAACAGCAGCCAGGTCAGGGGCGGCACCATCAGCATGGCCAGGCTCATGATAAAGGCCCCTTCGCCTATGCCCTCGCTGTGGGCCACGGCCTGAATCCAGAAAATCAGGTTCAGGGTCATCACCAGCCCAATGGCCGCGGTTTTCAGCAGGTTGGCAGGGGAGGTGGCCCGCAGCCGGCGCTGGCAAAAGGGCAGCAGAATGAGCGCAGCCAGCAGAAAGCGCCAGCCCACAAAACCCGCCGGCGGCAGGGCGGTGATGGCCTCCTTGGAAAACAGCCAGCCGGCCGAGGCCAGCAGGGTGGCGGTCAGAATAAGCAGGTCACCGCGCCGTTCCGGCAGCATAAATATCCCTCGATTAACTTGATGTAAAGACGAACTGCGCGGCGGAATCGCCGGAAAGCCGAACAACCGGATGGTTGCCGAACGTCGGCTTACTCTAAGGCATTTGCTGGGGCTTGCCCACCCGCGCTGGCGCTTCTTTATGAGCCTGGGCATGGCTCGGCTGACCTACGCTTTACAGAGAGGAAGAACGGTCAGGCACTGGCAGGGGGAGGGTATGGCGGAGCACGACAAGGCGGCCGGTGGCCAGGAACAATTCCGGCAAATCGACATGGATCCCGGCGTGATCATGGAGCGGCTTGACAGCTGGCTCGACGGCGCCGTGCGGCTGGTACCCAACATGGTGGTGGCCCTGCTGGTTGTGGTGTTGTTTTACGGCCTGGCGACGCTGGCACGGCGGCTGGTGCAGACTCATGCCCGGCGGCGACAGCGGGAAAACCTGGGGGAGGTGCTGGGCGGCTTTGTAAAGTGGGCCATGGTGCTGCTGGGCGTGCTGCTGGCGGCGACCATAGTGATCCCCAGCCTGAAACCCGGGGATCTGATCGCCGGCCTGGGGGTGAGCTCGGTGGCCATCGGCTTTGCCTTCAAGGACATTCTGCAAAACTGGCTGGCCGGGCTGCTGATCCTGTTGCGTCAGCCCTTTAACATTCGCGATCAGATCGAGGTCAGCGGACACCATGGCACGGTGGAGCGGATTGAAACCCGGGCCACCATTATCAAAACCCATGATGGCCGGCGCATCGTGATCCCCAACAGCGACATCTATACCCATGCGGTGCTGGTGAAAACCGCCTATGAGCAGCGGCGCAGTCAGTATGACGTGGGCATTGGCTATGGGGACGATCTCGGACTGGCCTGCGAGCTGCTGGCACAGGCGGTGGCGCAGGTGGAAGGGGTCAGCCGGGAGCCGGGCGTGCAGGCACTGCCCTGGGACTTAGCGGCCAGCTGGGTCACCATTCGTGTACGCTGGTGGACCGACAGCCGGCAGAGTGCGGTCACCCAGACTCACGCCCGAGTGATCGGCACCATCAAGCGGACCCTGGAAAACGCCCATATCGAGATGCCAGGAGAAACCCGGCTGTGCCTGTTGCAACGGCAGGATGATGCCGGCAAGGCAACCACCTACACCAGCGACTAGGTTCGTGGGCCGAGCCACGGGGCGGGCGAGGCTTTTGTCAATCGCCGATTGTGCTAGAATGTGCGCACTTTTCTGCTAACAAGGATTCCCATGAAGGTAATCGAAGGGCTGATGGCCGCACCCGAGGCCAAAGTGGCCATCGTGGTCGCCCGCTTCAACAGCTTTATCAACGACAGCCTGGTGGCCGGTGCCCTGGACGTGCTCAAGCGTCAGGGTCAGGTCAAGGACGACAACATTACCCTGGTACGGGTACCGGGCGCGGTGGAAATCGCCCTGGCCTGTAAAAAGCTGGCCAAAACCGGCAAGTACGACGCCATCGTGGCCCTGGGCTGCGTGATCCGCGGCGGCACCTATCACTTCGATCTGGTGGCCAACGAAAACAGCAAGGGCATGGCCGGCGTGATGATGGAGTACGAAGTGCCCATCGCCTTTGGCGTGCTGACCACCGAAAACATTGAACAAGCCATCGAGCGCGCCGGCACCAAGGCGGGTAACAAGGGCGCGGAAGCGGCCCTGAGCGCGCTGGAAATGATTAACGTCCTGCAGCAGCTGGACTGAGAGGAGTACTGCATTGAAACCGTCTGAACGCCGCAAGGCCCGCCGACTCGCCACCCAGGCCATTTACCAGTGGCAAATGACCAAAGACAACGTGGCCGACATTGCCCAGCAGTTTGCCCTGGAGCAGGACACCAAGGGCGTGGACATGGACTACTTCCGTGACCTGCTGTTTGGTGTGTCGGTGCATGCCAGCGAACTGGATGGCGTCTTTTCCCCTTACCTGTCGCGCCCGCTGGCCGAGCTCGACATGGTAGACAAGGCGGTGCTGAGGTTGGCCTGCTACGAGCTGACCCGGCGTGAAGACGTGCCTTATCGGGTCGTGATTAACGAAGCCATCGAGCTGGCCAAGGCGTTCGCCGCCGAAGACAGTCACAAGTTTGTGAATGGTGTGCTCGACAAGGTCGTCAAGCAGTTGAAAAAATAACGAGATGCATTGGGAAAAAAGCCAGCTGAACGCTGGCTTTTCATTTTCTATGAATGAATTTGAAATAATAAAACAATATTTTACCGGTCACAGTGGTCGCAAGGACGTGATCATGGGCCCGGGTGATGACTGCGCCCTGTTGCAAATGCCGCCCCATACCACCCTGGCGGTGAGCACCGACACCCTGGTGGCGGACGTACATTTCTTTGCCGACATGGACCCCGTGGCCCTTGGTCACCGGGCGCTGGCGGTGAACCTGTCGGATCTGGCGGCCATGGGCGCCGATCCCTGCTGGGTGTCGCTGGCGCTGACCCTGCCGAAGGCCGATGAAGCCTGGATCAGGGGCTTTTGCGAAGGCTTCTTTGAACTGGCGGAATATTACAACGTAGCGCTGGTGGGCGGCGACATGACCAAGGGGCCGCTGTCGATCACCGTGACCGTGCACGGTACCCTGCCGGAGGGCAAGGGCCTGCGTCGCAACGGCGCCCGGGCCGGCGACGGCATTTATGTGACCGGTACCCTGGGGGATGCGGCCCTGGGGCTGCAGCAGCAGCTGGGCAACATTGAAGTGCGCGAGCCGCACCTGGCCTTTGTGCGCAACAAGTTCGAGCATCCGCATCCGCGCATTCTGGCGGGGCAGGCCCTGCGCGACATCGCCTCCAGCGCCCTGGACTTGTCCGATGGCCTGCTCGGCGATCTGGGTCACATTACCAAAGCCTCCGGGGTGCGTGCCCAGCTTGAGCTGGAGCAACTGCCCCTGAGCCAGGCCATGACCGACACTGTCGGTCAGGAGCAGGCTTGGCAACTGGCCCTGACCGGCGGCGACGACTACGAGCTGTGCTTTACCGTGCCCGAGGTACACCGGGGTCAGCTGGAAACCGCCCTGGCCCATTGCGGGGTGAAGTTCACCCGCATCGGACGCATGGTGGCCGGCGAGCCCGGGGTGGAGCTGATGGCCGAGGGCAAGCCCCATGAGCTGAACGCCAGCAGCTGGGATCATTTTCGGGGGGGCGAATGAGAAAGCCCGAGCTGGCGGCGCTGAAGCTGTCCAACCCGTTGCACCTGCTGGCCCTGGGCTTTGGCTCTGGCTTAAGCCCGGTGATGCCGGGCACCATGGGCACCCTGGCGGCGATTCCGTTCTACCTGCTGATGGCCGGCCTGCCGCTGTGGCTCTATGTGGCCCTGCTGGTGGTGGGCTTTGTCGCCGGCATAAAGATCTGCAATGCCGCTACCGCTGCCATTGGCCGGCACGATCACGGCGCCATTGTGTGGGACGAGTTCATCGGCTTTGGTGTCACCATGCTGGCGGCCCCGGCGGGCTGGCAGTGGATCGCCATCGGCTTTGTGCTGTTCCGTTTTTTCGACATGGTCAAACCCTGGCCCATCGGCTGGTTCGATCGCCGGGTACACGGCGGATTCGGCATTATGCTCGACGATCTGATTGCCGGCCTGTTTGCCCTGGCCTGCCTGCAGGGGCTGGCGTTTTACCTCTGATATATCGCATCGCCCCCACGCAGGAACGTCCTTCATCACGGAGTCTCATCATCTCTTTCCCCCGCCAAGAAACGTCATTCATCGCGAAGGCGGGGACGGGGGCTCTGTCCGGCCCGGCAGGGTTTCACAGGCCGGCGCCGGGCTTACGGATGGTTGCCGTGCGGACATTCCCCTTCTTTGCCTGAATCTGGTCTTGCCGTTTGTCTGTTCCGACAAAACCAGGCCGGCAAGGCGCCGGTTCGTGATTTGGCGTTTTACTCTCTGCTTCTCACTGTGTGTCATCACCTGTATGTCAATGATACGTTAGTCATAAACGCTGCATTTAATTTGCTGCCTTGAAAACATGTGCTGTAAAAGCGCCATCAAACCAACACATCAATCTTTACCTTTACCTTGAGAGCAGATTAGAATGCACCGAAATGTTATTTTTTTGTTGCATTTTGCGTCGGTGGAATGTTGTCGATTGGGGCTATAGTAAAGGGCACTTCAGCCCCGGCCGCTCCGGCGCAGCAACGGGAGCCAGTCCCGTTTAAGGATGAGCATGTCGTTACTGGAAGTGAAAAACCTGCGGATTGAATATCCGTCCCGCCACGGGGTGATGGCCGCCGTGGACGATCTCTCCTTTACCATTGAAAAGGGGGAAATTCTCGGCGTGGTGGGAGAGTCCGGCGCCGGCAAGTCGACCATTGGCAACGCCGTGATCGACCTGCTCAGCCCGCCCGGGCGCATCGCCCGCGGTGATGTCTACCTGGATGGCGAACACATCTCCGGTCTGCCGCCCGCCGCCATGAGCACGGTGCGGGGCAAACGCATCGGCTTTATTTTTCAGGATCCCATGACCTCCCTGAACCCGCTGTTTACAGTGGAGTTTCAGATGGTCGAAACCCTGCTGGCCAACACCAGCCTCAGTCGCGAGCAGGCCCGCAAAAAGGCCATTTCTCTGCTCGATGCCGTGGGTATTCCCCAGCCGGAACTGCGCATTCAGCAGTACCCGCATCAGTTTTCCGGCGGCATGCGCCAGCGGGTGGTGATCGCCATCGCGCTGTCCTGCGATCCCGAGCTGATCATTGCCGACGAGCCCACCACGGCGCTGGATGTGTCGATTCAGGATCAGATCCTTAACCTGATCCGCGGCCTGTGCAAGGAGCGCAACGTGGGCTGCATGCTGGTCACCCACGACATGGGGGTGGTGTCGAACGTCACCGATAGGGTGGCGGTGATGTACCGGGGCAAACTGATGGAGATTGGCCCCACCGAACGAGTGCTGGGCAGGCCCGAACATGCCTATACCCGCAGTCTTATTTCCGCCGTGCCCCGCTCCGACATCAAGCTGCGTCGCTTTCCGCTGGTGTCCTACATTGAAGACGCCAAGGAAAAAGCCAGTCTGGATCTCAAAACACACTGGCTGGGCCAGAGCCAGGATCAGCGCGACTATGAAGGCGCCCTGTTAAGAGTTGAGCACTGCAACCTGCGCTTTGTGACCAAGGATTCGATTTTTCCGTCGCGCCGGCAATATCTGCAGGCCACCAACGACGTCAGCTTTGAGATCCACGAGGGCGAAACCTTCGGCCTGGTGGGGGAGTCCGGCTCCGGCAAGTCCACCATCGCCCGGGCCATCACCGGCCTGTATCCGCCCGACAGCGGCAGCATCTGGTTCGAGGGCATCGAACTCACCGCCATCAGAACCGAGCAGGAGCGCCGCCCGCTGCGCCGGCAGATGCAGATGGTGTTTCAGAATCCCTATTCGTCCCTCAATCCGCGTATGCGGGTGGCAGACATTATCGCCGAGCCCATTCGCTTTCACGGTCTGGCCGAGAATGAGGCGCAGATCCGCGGCATTGTGGCCGATCTGCTCGACTATGTGGGACTGGGCCGGTCCGCCGGGGTGAAATTTCCTCACGAGTTTTCCGGCGGTCAGCGCCAGCGCATCTCCATTGCCCGCGCCCTGGCTACCCGGCCGCGGCTGCTGATCTGCGACGAGCCCACCTCGGCGCTGGATGTGTCGGTGCAGGCGCAGATCCTCAACCTGCTCAAGGATCTGCAGGACGAGCTCAGGCTCACCATGCTGTTTATCAGCCACGATCTGCCGGTGATCCGGCAGATGTGCGATCGCATCGGGGTAATGAAAAAGGGCACCCTGGTGGAGGTGGCGCCCACCGAGCAACTCTTTACCGGAGCGGCAGATCCTTACAGCCGCTCGCTGATTTCCCTGATGCCCGAGTTCAGGGGCATGTCCCGGGAAGGACTGGATATTTCGCAACAGGCGCAAGGCCAACATTAACCCCGTAAATGGAGTGCTACATGAAAAAAGGACTCAACAAAATCGCCGCCGCCCTGGTGGCTGCCGGTTTCGCCTTCAGTGTGCAGGCCGCCGACATCACCATTGCCTACGACGCCGATCCGGTGTCGATGGATCCGCACGAGCAGCTTTCCGGTGCTACCCTGGAAATGTCGCACCTGGTGTTCGACCCCCTGGTGCGCTGGACCAAGGATTTTCAGTTTGAGCCCAGACTGGCGGAAAAGTGGGAACGGGTGGATGAAAACACCATGCGCTTTTACCTGCGCCAGGGGGTGAAGTTTCACAGCGGCAACGAGTTTACCGCCGATGACGTCGTCTGGACTTTCAACCGCCTGAAAACCTCGCCCGACTTCAAGGCCATTTTCGAGCCCTTTGCCGAAGCGAAAAAGGTGGATGATCATACGGTGGATCTGGTGACCAAGGGCCCGTTCCCGCTGGTGCTGAACACGGTGACCTATCTGTTCCCGATGGACTCCAGGTTCTACACCGGCACCACCGCAGACGGCAAGAACAAGGCCGAAGTGGTCAAGCACGGCAGCTCCTTTGCCTCCACCAATCCGTCGGGCACCGGTCCGTTCAGGCTGAAATTCCGCCAGCAGGGGGTCAAGGTGGAGTATGAGCGCAACGCCGATTACTGGGATAAAACCTCGCCCGGCAACGTGGACAACATGACCCTGGTGCCGATCAAGGAAGACGCCACCCGGGTGGCGGCGCTGCTGGCCGGCGACGTGGACTTTATCAAACCGGTGTCGCCCAACGATCACAAGCGGGTAGAGTCCGCCGGCGGGGTGAAGCTGATCACCGAGCCGGGCACCCGTATTATTACCTTCCAGCTCAATCAGGACCGTTTTGAGCCGTTCCGCGACGTGCGCGTTCGTCAGGCGGTGAACTACGCCATCAACCAGGAAGGCATCGTCAAGCGCATTATGCGTGGCTTTGCCACCACCGCCGGGCAGCAGGCCCCCGCCGGTTATGTGGGCCACAACCCGGAGCTGGTGCCGCTTTATGATCTGGACAAGGCCAAGGCGCTGATGGCGGAAGCGGGTTACAAGGACGGCTTCAAGCTCAGCATGATCGCCCCCAACAACCGCTATGTGAACGACTACCGCATTGCCGAGGCGGTCAAGGCCATGCTGGCCCGCATCAACATCGACGTTGAGCTTAAAACCATGCCGGTGGCCCAGTACTGGCCCGAGTTCGACAAGTGCGCCGCCGACATGCTGATGATTGGCTGGCACTCCGACACCGAGGATACCGCCAACTTCTCGGAGTTCCTCACCATGACCCGCAACGAGGAAACCGGTCGGGGCCAGTATAACTGCGGCCACTATTCCAACCCGGCGCTCGACAAGTTGATCGAGGAGGCCAACCTGGAAACCGACGGCGCCAGGCGTGAAAGCATGCTGCAGCAGGCCGAGAAGATGCTCTATGACGACGCCGCCTTTGTGCCCCTGCACTGGCAGAACCTGGCCTGGGGCGCCCGTGACGGAGTGCAGGCCGAGGCGGTGGTGAATGCCATGGACTTCCCCTACCTGGGTGATCTGGTCGTCGAATAAACCGGTAGGGACTCGGGACTGGGGATTAGGGACCAGGTTTGTTCCAGTCCCCAATCCCCGATCCCTAATCCCGCAGTTGGAACTTAAAACATGTTCACTTTTCTGCTTAAACGGGTGTTTCAGGCCCTGGTGGTGATGTTTGTCATCAGCCTGGTGGCCTTCTCGATTCAGGATAATCTGGGTGACCCCCTGCGTGAGCTGGTGGGTCAGTCGGTGTCGGAAGAGGTGCGTCAGCAGATGCGCGACGACATGGGCCTGAACGATCCCTTTTTGGTGAAGTACGGCCGCTTTGTGGGCAATGCGCTGCAGGGCGACTTTGGCACCTCCTATTTCTTCAAGCAGCCCACCCTGGAGGTGATTTTTGACAAGCTGCCGGCCACCCTGGAACTGGTGTTCTGCGCCAGCGTGCTCATTATTGCCCTGAGCATTCCGCTGGGGGTGTATTCCGCCATCAAGCCCAGAGCCGTGCTGTCCAAAATCATTATGGGCGTCAGCATAGTGGGCATTTCGGTGCCGGTGTTCCTCACCGCCATTCTGCTGATGTATGTGTTTTCCATCGAGCTGGGCTGGCTGCCCGCCTATGGCCGGGGTGAGCTCACCAGCCCCCTGGGCTGGGAGTCGGGGCTGTTCAACTGGCAGGGCTTTCGTAATCTGATTTTGCCGAGCATGGCGCTGTCGTCCATCATGCTGCCGCTGTTCATTCGCCTGGTGCGTTCGGAAATGCTGGAGCAGCTCGGTGCCGAATATGTGAAATTTGCCTGGGCCAAGGGCCTGGACAAGTACCGCATCTGGTTTGTGCATGCGCTCAAAAACACCCTGCTGCCGCTGATCACCGTGGGTGGGGTGCAAATCGGCACCATGGTGGCCTACACCATTCTCACCGAAACCGTGTTTCAGTGGCCGGGTATCGGCCTGCTGTTCCTCGAGGCCATTACCCGGGTGGATACGCCGCTGATCACCACCTACGTGATTTTTGTGGGCTTTATCTTTGTGGTGACCAACACCATTGTCGACTTGATCTACGGCCTGGTGAACCCCACCGTTAACCTGGCAGCAAAGGGATAAGCGCATGAGCACCGAACTTCAACTGAGTCGCTGGGCCCGTTTTTGCCGCTCCGACTTTCTCTATCATTTTCTGCGCGACAAGGTCGCCATGGTCAGCTTTGCGGTGTTTGTGGCGCTGGCGGCGTCGGCCTTTCTGTCGCCGGTTATCGCGCCCCACAACCCCTATGATCTGGCCACCATCGACATTCTCGACTCCGAGCTGCCGCCGAGCTGGCTGGACATGGGGGACGAGCGTTTTGTGCTGGGCACGGACGTGCAGGGCCGTGACATTCTCAGCACCATTCTCTATGGCTCGCGGGTGTCGCTGATCATCGGTCTGGGCGCGGTGGCGCTGCAGCTGGCCATTGGCATCGTAGTGGGGCTGAGCGCCGGTTACTTTGGCGGGCGCATTGACAACTTTCTTATGCGCATTGCCGATGTTCAGCTGTCGTTTTCCACCATGATGGTGGCGATTATCGTGTCGGCGGTGTTTCAGGCCACTCTGGGGGCCGACTTTTACGCCCGCTATGCGGTGCTGATGCTGGTGGTGATCATCGGGCTGGCCGAATGGCCGCAATATGCCCGTACCATTCGCGCCACCGTACTCGCCGAGAAGAAAAAGGAATACGTGGAGGCGGCGCGAGTGATGGGCTTCAGATCCATGCGCATCATGTTCCGCCATATTCTGCCCAACTGCCTGTCGCCGATTCTGGTGATCTCCACGGTGCAGGTGGCCAACGCCATCATGAGCGAGGCGGCGCTGTCCTTCCTCGGCCTCGGCATGCCGGTAGACAAGCCCTCGCTGGGGTCGCTGATCAGCATGGGCTTCAGCTACATCTTCTCCGGCTCCTGGTGGATCACCGCCTTTCCCGGCATTTATCTGGTGGTGCTGGTGCTGGTGATCAACCTGCTCGGCGACTGGCTGCGGGACGTGTTCAACCCGAAGATTTACAAAGGGTAAAACATGGCTGTAAGCCATCAGCTTTAAGCTATAAGTTCGTTATGACCTGCAGGCACAGCCTTGTGTCTGCAGGTTTTTTTGTGTTCGTCATTCCGGGCTTGAGCCGGAATCCATACTACAGGCAACCTTGGTAGCTTTGCGCCAGCTGAAGCGGTGCCTGCAAACAACAACGACTTACAGCTGACAGCTTACGGCTTACAGCTCGCGGTGTTTATGGTTATCATCTCGCCTTTACTGCCGTTATCCCGGAGCCCGCCTTGCTCGCCACCCTGTATTCGCTGTTTCCCCTTGCCTTGCGCCGGCAACTGGCCGGAGGCCTTATTCTGGCGGCCATGGTGCTGATCGCCGCCGGTCTGCTGGGCCTGCCGCTGGCAACCCACTGGGCGGGGCTGGCCTACTGGTGCGCGGCAGCGCTGCTGTGGCCGGGGCTGGCCAAACGCAACCGCACCCAGGCGCTGGTGTTGTTGCTGGTGGGCGGCGGCTGTCTGGCCTGGAGTGCGGGGCAGGGGGCCGAGGTGGATCCACAGCGACTGCTGGCGGGCAACAGCGGCCTGCTCTCCATGCTGGTGGCGGTGAGCTTTTTAAGCCT
Source organism: Oceanimonas pelagia (assembly GCF_030849025.1). Lineage (NCBI taxonomy): Bacteria > Pseudomonadati > Pseudomonadota > Gammaproteobacteria > Aeromonadales > Aeromonadaceae > Oceanimonas > Oceanimonas pelagia. The sequence continues at coordinate 2,442,145 of NZ_CP118224.1, read as the reverse complement.
GGTGAGCCGGCCGACCGAAGCCGACGAGCGCGTGCCCAAAGGCCGCCGGGCGCTGGCGTCCACTCTGGCGGCGGTGCATCTGTTTGGCTCTGTGATCAACCTGTCGTCGGTATTTATTATCGGAGATCGCCTGGCCCGGCGCGGCAGCGTGACCCGGGAGCAGGCGCTGGCACTGATTAGAAGCTTTACCGCCGCCGCCTTCTGGTCGCCGTTTTTTGCCGCCATGGCGGTGTCCCTGAGCGTGGCCCCCGAGGCCCGGCTGAGCATCCTGTGGCTGGTGAGCATGCCGCTGGCGCTGTGCAGTCTGCTGCTGACCGGCTGGCAACTCAGCCGGCCCGGTGGCGCCAATGCCCCGGTCAGTGAGTTTACCGGCTATCCGCTCCATGCCGGCGGTCTGTTGCTGCCGGGCCTGCTGGCGGCGGCGGTGCTGGCGTTGCACGAATGGCAACCACAGCTGTCCATTCTGGCGGTGATCACCCTGATGGCGCCGGCGCTGACCCTGATCATGCTCACCCTGAAGCGGCAACGGCCGCTGGCGGCGGTGGGCGGACTGGTGAGTGGCCGGTTGCCGCAAATGGGCAACGAGCTGGCGCTGTTTCTGGCCGCCGGGGTGCTTGGCTATGGCCTGGAAAGCCTGTTTTCCACCCTGGGCGGCAGCCTGCCGCTGACGCACTTCGGCGCCCTGGAAGCCAGCGTCACCTATCTGGCCACCGTGACACTGGCGTTGCTGGGCATTCATCCCATTATCTGCATCTCGCTGGCGGGGGCGGTGCTGATGCCCCTTGCGCCCAACCATACCTTGCTGGCGCTGGTATTTTTGTCGTCCTGGGCGGTGGGCACCGCCACCGGGCCGTTGTCGGGCATCAACCTGGCGTTTCAGGGCCGCTACGGGCTGGACTCGTTTCGCATCATGCGCTGGAACCTGGGCTACGCGGCGGCCATGTCGGCACTGGTGGTGGCAGGAATTTTTGCGCTGGCGACCCTGCTCGGGCTGGCGTAATAGCGGGGAGGGTGACACAATCGGGAGCGGCAAAACGGGCTGAACCGGCCCCACAGGAGACGACCGTGAAATTTATCTGGCTCAAGGTGTTGCTCACCGTGGTGATTTTTGCCGGCCTGTTTGGCTGGGTCTATTACAAGGTGGCCAACGGCGGAATCTGAGTGTGGCAACCCGGTCACACGCCGCGGTAGCAGGCGGCGTTTGGGCGAGGCGGGGGCCGAGACGGTCTGCACAAAAAATATGCGGCAACCCGGTTGGGCCATTTGCGCACGGCGGGGTTCTACTGCATAATGTGCGCCTCGAAATCTGAGGTGCGGTGTGCTGGTACTCTTCGCATGCTCCGTCTACTTCTTTAATCAACCATATAAAGTTGCATCATGTCTGACTTATCACATTACAGAAATATCGGTATTTTTGCTCACGTTGACGCGGGCAAGACCACCACTACCGAACGTATCCTCAAGCTGACCGGTAAAATCCACAAGGCGGGCGAGACCCACGACGGTGAGTCCACCACCGACTTCATGGAGCAGGAAGCCGAGCGCGGCATTACCATTCAGTCCGCGGCCGTAAGCTGCTTCTGGAAAGGTCACCGTTTCAACGTTATCGACACCCCCGGACACGTTGACTTCACCGTTGAAGTGTACCGCTCCCTGAAGGTACTGGACGGCGGTATCGGCGTATTCTGTGGTTCCGGCGGCGTTGAGCCCCAGTCCGAAACCAACTGGCGCTATGCCAACGAATCCGGCGTTGCCCGTATCATCTTCGTGAACAAGCTGGACCGTCTGGGCGCCGACTTCCTGCGCGTGGTACAGCAGACCCGCGACATTCTGGCCGCCAACCCGGTGGTAATGGTACTGCCCATTGGCCGTGAAGACGAGTTCAAGGGTGTGGTTGACCTGCTGACCCGCAAGGCCTACATCTGGGACGACTCCGGCGAAGCCGAAAACTACGTGATTGAAGACGTGCCGGCCGACATGGTTGACATGGTTGAAGAATACCGCGAGAAGCTGGTAGAAAGCGCCGTTGAGCAGGACGACGACCTGATGGAAGCCTACATGGAAGGTGAAGAGCCCTCCATCGAAGACATCAAGCGTTGCATCCGCAAGGGTACCCGCACCATGGCCCTGTTCCCGGCCTACTGTGGTTCCGCGTTCAAGAACAAGGGCATGCAGCTGGTGCTGGACGCCGTGAACGACTACCTGCCGAGCCCGACCGAAGTTGATCCGCAGCCGCTGACCGACGAAGAAGGCAACGAAACCGGCGAATACGCCATCGTTGACGCCGACGCCCCGCTGAAGGCGCTGGCATTCAAGATCATGGACGACCGTTTCGGCGCCCTGACCTTCGTGCGTATCTACTCCGGCCGTATCAAGAAGGGTGACACCATCCTCAACAGCGCCACCGGCAAGACCGAACGTGTGGGCCGCATGGTGGAAATGCAGGCCGACGAGCGTACCGAGCTGGAATCTGCCCAGGCCGGCGACATCATCGCCATCATCGGCATGAAGAACGTGCAGACCGGTCACACCCTGTGTGACGTCAAGCACCCCTGCACCCTGGAAGCCATGGTGTTCCCCGAGCCGGTAATCTCCATCGCCGTTGCGCCGAAAGACAAGAACGGCTCCGAGAAGATGGGTGTAGCCATCGGTAAACTGGTTGCCGAGGATCCGTCTTTCCGCGTTGAAACCGATGAAGACTCCGGTGAAACCATCCTGAAGGGCATGGGCGAACTGCACCTGGACATCAAGGTAGACATTCTGAAGCGTACCTACGGCGTTGAGCTGGTTGTGGGTGAGCCGCAGGTAGCCTACCGCGAAACCATCACTGCCCAGGTTGAAGACAGCTACACCCACAAGAAGCAGTCTGGTGGTTCCGGTCAGTACGGTAAGATCGATTACATCATCCGTCCGGGCGAGCCGAACACCGGTCTGGTGTTCAAGTCTTCCGTTGTGGGTGGTAACGTACCGAAGGAATTCTGGCCCGCCATCGAAAAGGGTGTTGCCAGCATGATGAAGACTGGTCCGATCGCCGGCTTCCCGGTACTGGACATCGAGTTCGAGCTGGTTGATGGTGCCTACCACGCCGTTGACTCCTCCGCCATCGCGTTTGAAATCGCCGCCAAGGGCGCCTTCCGTCAGTCTCTGCCGAAGGCCCAGCCGCAGCTGCTGGAGCCGGTGATGAAGGTTGACGTGTTCACTCCGGAAGACAACGTGGGTGACGTTATCGGTGACCTGAACCGTCGTCGTGGCATGATCAAGGATCAGAACGCCGGCGTGACCGGTGTGCGCGTGAAGGCTGACGTACCCCTGTCCGAAATGTTCGGTTACATCGGCTCTCTGCGTACCATGACTTCTGGCCGCGGCCAGTTCTCCATGGAATTCTCTCACTACGCTCCCTGCCCGGCCAACGTGGCCGACAAGGTGGTTGAGAAGGTGAAAGAGCGCAAGGCTGCCGAAGCCAAGAAGTAATTCCGGCTAACCCCGCTTACTTCGATAAAAACCGCTGCTTCGGCAGCGGTTTTTTTATGCATCTGAAGGAAGCAGCAGGCCTTGTTGCAATTGAAACAACAGGCAACCACAGCCAGAATGGAGCCATTTCATTCACGGAATAACATATGTCCACCTTTCTCTCCGGGTTTGCCTTAAGCTTTTCCCTTATTCTTGCCATTGGCTCGCAGAACGCCTTTGTGCTGAAGCAGGGCATCAAGCGCCACCATGTGTTTGTGGTGTGTGCGGTGTGTGCTCTGTCCGATGCGGTATTAATCTCCCTCGGGGTGGCAGGCTTTGGCGCCATCGTGCAGCAGTTTCCGGCCATTGAGACCGTTGCCCGTTACGGCGGGGCCACCTTTCTGGCGGTATATGCCTTTCTGAGTTTCAAGTCGGCCTTTGCCACCAGTCACGCCATGACGGCGGCGGGGGACACCCGGCAGTCGCTGCCGAAAACCGTGGCCATCTGCCTGGCGTTTACCTGGCTGAACCCTCATGTCTATCTGGATACGGTGGTGCTGCTGGGCTCCATTTCCACCCAATATCCGGCCCAGGGGCTGTTTGCTCTTGGGGCCATGTCGGCCTCGCTGGTGTTTTTCTTCAGCCTGGGTTACGGCGCCCGTATGCTGGCCCCGGTGTTTCAGCGACCGCAGGCCTGGAAGGTGCTGGAGTTTGTGGTGGGGGTGATGATGGCCACCATTGCCGCCACCCTGGTGATGGGGGCGTAAGGGGACGTCATTCCCACGAAGGTGGGAATCCAGAGCATGGAGCAGAATACTGATGACAAGGTAGCGTCTGCAGAGACAAACCAAAAAGCGAAGCCGGGTGGCTTCGCTTTTTTTATGTTGCCAGCTGAGCCGGAGCCGTTTGCTATGGACCCCCGCCTTCGCGGGGGTGACGTACTGTTAGAGCTATCGCCTTTTTCTCGTTCCCACGCTCAGCGTGGGAACGTATAGTGAGTCTGAAAGCCCGTGATATACATCCACACTGGAGCGAAGGATGGAGTGCCCCACTAAGGTGGGGCCGGTATCAGCGGGCCTGATAGTCCTGCACGGCTTTGGTAATGCCGTCGGCGTCCAGGCCCAGTTTGGCCAGGATCTGCTGCTGGCTGCCCTGCTCAATAAAGGTGTCGGGAAGCCCCAGGTTCAGCACCGGCACCGGTTTTTTATGGCGCATCAGGCACTCGTTCACCGCCGAGCCGGCGCCGCCCATGATGGCGTTTTCTTCCACCGTTACCAGCAACTCGTGCCCGGCGGCAAGCTCCAGCAGCAGGGCTTCGTCCAGGGGCTTGACGAAGCGCATGTCCACCAGGGTGGCATCAAGGGCGTCGGCGGCGGCTTCGGCGGCGGGCAGCAGGGTGCCGAAGTTCAGCAGCACCACCTTGCTGCCCTTGCGAATACGCCGGCCCTTGCCGATCTCCAGCGCGGTCATGGCATTGTCTATTTTCGCACCCCGGCCGCTGCCGCGGGGGTAGCGCACCGCCGCCGGGCCGGGGTGCATATAACCGGTGTAGAGCATTTGCCGGCATTCGTTTTCGTCCGCCGGAGTCATGATCACCATGTTGGGCACGGTGCGCATAAAGCTGAGGTCAAAGGCGCCCTGGTGGGTGGGACCGTCGGCGCCGACGATGCCGGCACGGTCGATGGCAAACAGCACGTCCAGGTTTTGCAGCGCCACGTCGTGGATCAGCTGATCGTAGGCGCGCTGCAAAAAGGTGGAGTAAATGGCCACCACCGGCTTTTTGCCTTCAATGGCCAGGCCCGCAGCCAGGGTGACGGCGTGCTGCTCGGCAATGGCCACGTCGAAGTAGCGTTTGGGATATTCCCGGGAAAAGCGCACCAGGCCCGAGCCTTCGCGCATGGCCGGGGTAATGGCCATCAGTCTGTTGCAGTCGCGGGCCATGTCGCACAGCCAGTCGCCGAAAATGGCGGAAAAACTGGGGCTGGCAGCGGCGCTTTTGGGCAGGGCGTTGTCCGCCGGGTTGAATTTGGGCACGCCGTGGTAGCCGATGGGATCCTGCTCGGCGGGCAGGTAGCCCTTGCCCTTGCGGGTCATCACATGCAGAAACTGCGGGCCCTTGAGCTTGCGCATATTGCGCAGGGTCTCCACCAGGGTATCGATGTCGTGACCGTCAATGGGGCCCACATAGTTAAAGCCGAATTCCTCGAACAGGGTGCCGGGCACCACCATGCCTTTCAGGTGCTCTTCGGTGCGCCGGGCCAGCTCCTTCAGCGGCGGCAGTATTTCCAGCGCCTTTTTGCCACCCTCGCGCAGGGTGCTGTAGAGGGAGCCGGACATGATTCTGGCCAGGTGGTTGTTGAGCGCGCCCACGTTTTCGGAGATGGACATTTCATTGTCGTTCAGCACCACCAGCATGTCTTTGTGCAGGTCACCGGCGTGGTTCAGGGCCTCAAAGGCCATGCCGGCGGTGAGGGCGCCGTCACCGATCACCGCCACCACCTTGCGGTTCTGTTTTTCCTCATCGGCGGCAATGGCCATGCCCAGCGCCGCGCCTATGCTGGTGCTGGAATGGCCCACCGACAGGGTGTCGTATTCGCTTTCTTCCCGCCAGGGAAAGGGGTGCAGGCCTTCATACTGGCGAATGCTGGCCATGCGCTCGCGCCGGCCGGTGAGGATCTTGTGAGGATAGGCCTGGTGGCCCACGTCCCACACCAGGCGGTCAAAGGGGGTCTTGTACACATAGTGCAGCGCTACGGTGAGCTCCACCACCCCCAGGCCCGAGGCCAGGTGGCCGCTGCTGCGGCTGACTGAATGCAGCAGGTAGGATCTCAGCTCGTCACACAGCGCCGGCAGGCGCTCCTGGGGCAGGCTGCGCAGCTCTTCCGGCAGGTTGGCCAGGGCCAGGGTGGGGTAATCGGCAATATTCAGACTCATAGGCTTGTCGTTATTGTTGTCGCTTCAGTACTCGCGCTGCACTATGTAGTGGGCGAAGGCTTCCAGAGTGTCGGTGTTGCAGGGCAGGCCGGCCAGAGCGGCGAGGGCGTCCCGGTGCAGTTGCCGGGCCAGCTCCCGGGCACCGTCCAGGCCCAGCAGCGCCGGATAGGTGCTTTTCTGCTGGATCTCGTCCTTCCCCTGAGTTTTGCCCAGGGTGGCGGTGCTGGCGGTAATGTCGAGAATGTCGTCCTGCACCTGAAACGCCAGGCCAATGGCCTCGGCGTAGCGGCTGAGGGCGGCCAGTTCGGCTTCCTGCATGGTGGGCGAGCACAGCGCCCCCAGGCGTACGGCGGCGCGGATCAGCGCCCCGGTCTTGTGACGGTGAATACGCTCCAGGGTGGCGCGCTCCACCGGCTTGCCCTCGTGGTAAATATCCAGCGCCTGGCCGCCGCACATGCCGCGGTAGCCGCTGGCGGTGGCCAGCTCCCGCACCAGCTGCAGTTTGCGCTCGGCGGGCAAGGCTCCGGCGGCATCGCTCAGCAGTTCAAAGGCCAGGGTCTGCAGGGCGTCGCCGGCGAGAATGGCGGTGGCCTCGTCAAAGGCCTTGTGCACCGTGGGCTTGCCCCGGCGCAGATCGTCGTTGTCCATGGCGGGCAGGTCGTCGTGGATCAGCGAATAGGCGTGAATGCATTCAATAGCGGCGGCGGCGGCGTCCTGAGCCTGTTCGTCGGCATCAGGAGTCAGCCCGGCGGTGGCATACACCAGCATGGGGCGCACCCGCTTGCCGCCCTGCAGCAGGCCATATTCCATGGCGTCGCGCAGGGTGGGGGCCAGGCTGTCGAGCCGGTCCAGCGCCTGGCGCAGGGCGGCGTCAATGCGCTCGCCGTATTGCTGTTGCCATTGGCCGATCACGCCTCGTCCTCCCCCGGGTTGAAGTCGGTCAGGGTGTCGTCCTTCAGCAGGATCTTGACCTGCTGCTCGGCCTGGCTCAGCCGCTGCTGGCCGGCACGCACCAGCTGCACCCCGCGCTCAAACGATTTCAGTGCCTGCTCCAGACTCAGCTCTCCCTGTTCCAGCTGACCCACCAGCCCTTCCAGCTCGGCGAGTGCGCTTTCAAAGTCCATGTTTTCCGGTTTTCTGGCAGCCACGGGCATCCCCTGTTCTATCGCTTGCAAAATTGGGCCAATAGTAACACCGCTGCCCGGAATTTGGCGAAGGATTAGCGACTTTCAGCCGCCGGCTTCGCGGACCGTTAAGCATTTTTGCCCGGTGCCGATAACAACACCGGCGACAACACTGGCCCCCAAGGGGTAAGATTGAGTCGTTTTTGCCCGCATTAACCTGAGAGGATTCCCGTTTTGGATCTGGCAACACTGTTCGGACTGATTGGCGGACTGGCGTTCGTCGCCATGGCGATGGTGCTGGGGGGCAGCATCACCATGTATGTGGATGTGCCCTCCATTTTCATTGTGTTTGTGGGCTCTCTGTTCGTGGTGATGATGAAGTTCAACCTGGGTCAGTTTCTGGGGGCGGCCAAGGTGGCCGGCAAGGCCTTCATGTTCAAGCTGGAAAAGCCCGAGGAGCTGATTGAGCGGGTGGTGCAGCTGGCCGATGCGGCGCGCAAGGGCGGCTTTCTGGCGCTGGAAGAAGCGGAAATCACCAATCCCTTTCTGCAAAAGGCGGTCAACATGCTGGTGGACGGCCACGATCAGGGCGTGGTGAAGGCGGCGCTGGAAAAGGACATCGACCTCAACGCCGAGCGCCAGGAGCAGGGCGCCAAAATCTTTCGCGCCCTGGGCGACGTGGCCCCGGCCATGGGCATGATCGGTACCCTTATCGGCCTGGTGGCCATGCTCGCCAACATGGACGACCCCAAGGCCATCGGCCCGGCCATGGCCATTGCCCTGCTCACCACCCTGTACGGTGCCATGCTGGCCAACATGATTGCCCTGCCCATTGCCGACAAGCTGGATCTGCGCTCGGAAGAGGAGCGGCTTAACCGCACCCTGATCATGGACGCTGTGCTCGGCATTCAGGACGGCCAGAACCCCCGTGTGCTGCAGGGGCTGCTGGAGAACTACCTGGCCGAGAACAAGCGCACCAAGGAGGACTAGTGGCCAAAAAGAACAAGCCGCAGCCGGCGGGCGCTCCCGCCTGGATGGCCACCTTTGCGGATCTGGCCACCATTCTGATGAGCTTTTTCGTGCTGTTGCTGGCCTTTGCCGAGATGGACGTGCTCAAGTTCAAGCAGATTGCCGGCAGCATGAAATATGCCTTTGGCGTGCAGAACCAGATCGAGGTCACCGAAATTCCCAAGGGCACCTCGGTGATCGCCCTGGAGTTTCGCCCCGGCCGGCCCGAGCCCACGCCCATCAACACCATCATGCAGCACACCACCGACTCCACCCTCACCGAGCTTGATTTTCAGCCCGGTGAGTCGGATCAGGCCTCGGGCCAGAGCCGGGAAGACGGCAACATGAGCGGCAGCCAGCAGCCCAACATGCCGCAAACCAGTGCCGAGGCCATCAGCCTGGCCCAGGCCATGGCCGAGCAGCTGAGCAGCGCCATTGAACAGGACGCGATAGAGATTGAAGCGCTGGGTCAGCAGGTGGTGATCCGCATCAAGGAGAACGCCTCCTTTCCGGCGGGCTCGGCATTTTTGCAGCCCCAGTTCTGGCCGGTCATTCGCCTGATCGGTCGTCTGGTCAAGGATGTGCCCGGCGAAATTCTGGTGTCGGGTCACTCCGACGACATTCAGAGCGGCTACGAGCTGTTCAGCTCCAACTGGGAGCTGTCTACCCAGCGGGCGCTGGCGGTGGCGGATCAGCTGCGGAGCACCGAGGGCTTTGACGATGGCCGCATGGTGGTGATGGGGCTGGCCGATACCAGGCCGCTGGTGGACAACGACACCCCCGAAAACCGCCGCCGCAACCGGCGGGTGGAGATCACCATTTCCCAGGGCAAGCCGGTGTATACCGAGCCGCTGGAAGCGGCGCCGCCCGCTTCCCCCTGAGCTGCTTTTCTTTTAACCGCAAGCCCGGCACGTGTATAATGCCGGGCTTTCTTTTTTATGTGTTGTTCGAGCGTACCGAATTATGAAATTTATCATCAAGCTTCACCCGGAAATGACCATCAAGAGCAAGTCGGTGCGCCAGCGCATGAGCAAGATCCTCTCCGGCAACATTCGCAACACCCTCAAGCCCCTGGATGAGACCATCAAGGTGCGGGTTGACTGGGACAAGCTGGTGGTGCGCAGCAACAATAACGATGCCGAACGTCGCCGGCAGCTGATTGACGCCCTAGCCTGCATTCCCGGCATTCAGTCGTTTCTGGAAGTGGTGGAATACAAGGTGTCCTCTCTCGATGACATTCTCGAGCACACTCAGGCCATGTTTGGCGACCAGCTCGCCGGCAAGACCTTTTGCGTGCGCGCCAAGCGCCGGGGCAGACAGGAATTCAGCTCCCTGGACGTGGAGCGCTACGTGGGCGGTGGCCTGAATCAGCGTTGCGCCACCGGCGGCGTCAAACTCAAGCAGCCCGATGTGCAGATCAACCTGGAGCTGGACGACGACAGGCTCTATCTGGTGAGCGAGCAGCACGCCGGCATGGGGGGGTATCCCATCGCCACCCAGGAAAGCGTGCTCAGCCTGATGTCGGGCGGTTATGACTCGGGCGTGTCGTCCTGGCAGTTCATCAAGCGTGGCAGCCGGGTGCATTACTGCTTCTTCAACCTGGGCGGGCGCGAGCATGAGGCCGGGGTGCGCGAGGTGGTGCATTTTCTGTGGAAGAAATACGGCGCCTCGCACCGGGTCAAGTTTATTTCCGTGCCCTTTGAGGGCGTGGTGACCGAGATCCTGGAGAAAATCGACAAGGGCCACATGGGCGTGGTGCTCAAGCGCATGATGATGCGCGCCGGTGCCGCCGTGGCCGAACGCCTGGGCGTGAATGCCCTGGTCACCGGCGAGTCCATGGGGCAGGTATCGAGCCAGACCGTGACCAACCTCAATGTCATCGACCGGGTCACCGACACCCTGATCCTGCGTCCGCTGATCGCCACCGACAAGCAGGACATCATCGATCAGGCCCGGGCCATCGGCACCGCACCCTTTGCGGAAAAAATGCCGGAATACTGCGGCGTGATCTCGCAAAAGCCCACCATCAAGGCGGTGCTGAGCAAGGTGGAGGAAGAGGAGGCCAAGTTCGACTTCGGTGTGCTCGACACCGCGGTGCAGGCCTCCTTTGTGGAAGACGTGCGCGATCTGGGCAAGGTATGGGAGGTGCCGGAAGTGGAATTCAGTGAACCGGCCAGTGAAGCCGAGGTGATCCTCGACATTCGTGCCCCCGAGGAAGAAGAGTTGTCGCCGCTGGAAGTGGAAGGTCACCAGGTGGTGCACTTGCCGTTCTTTCGTCTGGCCCATCAGTTTGGCGAGCTGGATCAGAACAAGACCTACCTGCTCTATTGCGCCCGGGGCGTGATGAGCCGGCTGCAGGCCATTCACCTGAAAGAGCAGGGTTTTGATAATGTGAAGGTGTACAAGCCCTGACTCCACGAGGGGGGGAGGGGGCAGGAGTGAGGCGATTCACTTCCTCCTCACCTCTCCCGTTTTATATCTTACGTTTCACGTCAGCCGTTTTGCGTCTTACGTTTTTCACCCGCCCTGTTTTTTCACCTCATGATACAACTGCCGGCACACCGGCACCGGCAAGTCACCCGCATGCTGGAGTACATAGCCGGTGATGTAATCGATCTCGGTGGGGCGGCCGTGGGCCAGATCCTGGTGCATGGAGGAATAGTTGGTGGCGGTAAGTTCAATCACGCTGTTGAGCCGGCGGCGAAACTGCGCCAGGGTGTCGGTTTCGCCCAGCCGGGTCATGACGCCGTGCACCTCCTCACTGAGCTGCGCCAGCACATCGGCAAAGCGGGGCTCATGCAACTGGCCGTTGCGAATGTCGTGGCAGGCGGTGAGCGGGTTGATCACGGCATTGATGGCCAGTTTACGGTGCTGCCGTGAAAGTATGTCCTCACTCCATTCGGCATGGCCCAGGGCCGTTGCCAGCAGGGGTTGCAGATGAGCAAAGTCTTTGCCGCGCTCATTCACCGGTCCCAGCCAGGTTTCGCCCTTGCCGGTGTGGCGCACCTGCCAGGGACCTTCCTTGAGCGCACCATGGCTGGTAACGCCCGCCAGCAGCGGGTTGTGGGGAAAGACGCGGGTCACCACCTCGGCCACACCCATGCCGTTGTGCAGCAGCAGGATGGGCGTGTCGGCGGGCAGGCCGCGCAGTCCGGTGAGGGCGGGCAGTACCTGATAGGCCTTGGTCATCACCAGCAGGCAGTCGATGCCGGCGGCCTGCTCGGCAAAGCGTGGGTGAGTGCTTACCAGCCGGCGGCGCTCGTTCAGGCCGATAAACTCAAAGGCCGGATGAAAATGCCCCCGGTGGCGTTCGCTCAGCAGCAGCGACACCGGTTGTTGCCGTGCCTTGAGCAGGGCGGCAAAGGTGCAGCCCAGGGCACCGGCCCCCAGTATGGTCCACTCACGCATCACTCTTCCCCTGAACTCTGATATTCTTCTGCCTTGTTAACCCCATACGTTAGCCGTGAACCCTTGCCGTTGCCAGCGGTTTCGGCGCTCAGCCCAGGAGCCACCATGCCCTCTTTTGATATTGTTTCCGAAGTGGAAATGAATGAAGTACGTAACGCCGTGGACAACGCCAACCGCGAGCTGACCACCCGCTTTGACTTTCGCGGTGTGGAAGCCAGCTTCGAGCTCAGCGACGGCAAGGTCAAGCTGGGCGCCGACGCCGAGTTCCAGTTGCAGCAGATGCTCGATATTCTGCGCGCCAAGCTGATCAAGCGCGACATCGACACCCGCGTGATGGACGAAGACAAGGTGGTGCACTCGGGCAAGCGTTATTATCAGGACGTGAACTTCAGGCAGGGTATCGACAGTCTGCTGGCCAAGAAGCTGGTGAAGAAGATCAAGGACAGCAAAATCAAGGTACAGACCGCCATTCAGGGCGACCAGCTGCGCGTGACCGGCAAGAAGCGGGACGATTTGCAGCAGGTGATCGCCCTGCTGCGCGCCGAGGAGCAGGAGCAGCCGCTGCAGTTCAATAACTTTAGGGACTAAAACCGTGAGGAGTGAGGTGTAAAGGGTGAGGAGAACATGGTTGCGCCGTCTCAAACGGCGCTAAAATACACGCCTCACGCCTCACGCCTCACGCCTCACGCCTCACGCCTCACGCCTCACGCCTCACGCCTCACGCCTCACGCCTCACGCCTCACGCCTCACGCCTCACGCCTCACAGGCACTCGCCGGGCCACCATCGCAATCAGCACCAGCACCGGCAGGCCGAGCAGGGCGGTGCCGGTAAAAAAGCCGGCATAGCCGATGGCGTCCACCGCCATGCCCGAAAAACCGGCCACAAACTTGGGCAGCAGCAGCATCACCGAGCTGAACAGGGCGTACTGGGTGGCGGAAAAGGCCACGTTGGTCAGGCTCGACAAATAGGTGACAAAGGCGGCGGTGGCAATGCCGGCGCTCAGGTTGTCGAGCGAGATGATCACCGTGAGCAGGCGCACGTCCGGCCCCAGCTGGCTCATCAGGGCAAACAGCAGGTTGGTGCCGGCGGTGAGCAGGGCGCCCAGCATCAGAATGCGCAGGGTGCCAAAGCGAACCACCAGAACGCCCCCCAGCGCCGCCCCGGCCAGGGTCATGATCACCCCGTACACCTTGGTCACGGTGGCGATCTCGGTCTTGGAAAAGCCCATGTCCACGTAAAAGGGATTGGCCATCACTCCCATCACCACATCGGCAATGCGGTAGCTGGCGATCAGTCCCAGGATCAGCAGGGCCTGCCAGCCGAAGCGCTGAAAAAAGTCGGCAAAGGGCGCCACTACGGCGCTTTTGCCAAAGGCGGCCAGTCCCGCCAGCCAGCCCGGCCAGCCCCGGGACACCAGATGCTCCCGGTGTTCACGTTGTGAACGTTGTTGCTTGCCCAGATCCACTTGTGGCTCGTGCAGCAGCAAACAGGTGATCACCCCCACCAGCATGCAGCCGGCCATGGCCAGATAGGCGGTTTGCCAGCCCGTCATGTTATAGCCGGTGTCGGAGCCGGCCCAGGCGGCAATGGCCAGCGCCCCGGCGCCGGCCAGGATCATGGCAAGCCGGTAGCCGGTCATGTAGGCGGCGGCCAGCGCCCCCTGCAGCCGCTCCGGGGCCGACTCAATGCGGTAGGCGTCGATAACGATATCCTGGGTGGCGGAGGCAAAGGCCACCGCCAGGGCAAACAGTGCCAGCCGGCTGAGGTCCGTGACGGGATCGGAGAAGGCCATGCCCGCCAGCGCCGCCATGATGATGCCCTGAGAGAGCAGCATCCAGCTGCGCCGCCGGCCCAGCCAGCGGGACAGCAGTGGCAGCGGCAGCCGGTCCACCAGCGGTGACCACAGCCATTTCACACCGTAGGCCAGCGCCACCCAGCTGAAAAAGCCGATGCTGGTGCGGCTGACGCCGGCTTCCCGCAGCCAGAACGACAGGGTGCCGAACACCAGCAGCAGCGGCAGGCCGGAAGAAAACCCCAGCGCCAGCATGACAAGCACCCGTCGCTCGGTGTAGAGCGCCAGGCTTTGCTGCCACTTCATGACACGGGCGAGAATGGGTTACTCCTCGGGCAGGCGGTGCACCTGCTCAAGCACGATGGGCTCTTCCGGTACATCCCGGGCGCGCAGTTGCAGGCTCATGCCGGTGGGCACGGCGGCCATGCGCGCCAGCACCTCTTCCCCCTTGACCACGCGGCCAAACACGGTGTAACCGGCGCGGCGGCCACCGTCCAGCGAGGTGTTGTCCGACAGGTTGATGTAGAACTGGCGGGTGGCACTGTGGGGATCCTGGGTGCGGGCCATGGCGATGGTGCCGGTGGTATTCGACAGGCCGTTGCCTGACTCGTTCTGCACCGGATCATAGGTGGGCAGGGGTTCATAATCGGCATTGTAGCCGCCGCCCTGCACCACAAAGCCCGGGATCAGCCGGTGAAACAGGGTGCCGGCATAACTGCCGTCATCCACGTAGCGTAAAAAGTTGGCCACGGTGGCGGGTGCGGCCTGCTCGTTCAGCTCCACTTCCAGGGTGCCCAGGCTGGTGACCAGCTCGACCCGGGGGCCGGCGAGGGCGGTGGCGGACCACAGGCCTGCCAGCAGGATTAACATTTTTTTCATTAATTATCGTCCGTGTTAAAGGTGAAACTGTGTCATGAAATCAATGACTTGATCCCGCCCCCTTGTAGCTGCCGCTTTAGCTGGCAGAGCCTGTGTAACAGGCTTTAAGCGCAGGTTTGTCTGCGAGTTTGCGCCGGCTAAAGCGGCGCCTACAGCGCAAGTACATGCTGACCTTAGTTACCGTTGATAAAGCTCTGTACGTCACGATCGGACAGAATGTCCTGCACCATCAGGCCGAGTTGCTTGTTGAGGGCCTCGGTCACCGGGGCCAGCTCCGGGTGCAGGCGACCGGGGAATTCCTGCTGGGCGCTGCGGCGATACTGCTTGGTGATGCGGCGGCCATCCCGCTCCAGCACCAGTTGTACCCGTACCCTTTGCACCACGTCGTAGCTGATGTGGCCGCGGATCACCCGGGACAGCACCTCCTGCAGCTCCAGGGTGGCACGGGTGTTGGCACCCTGCTCGATAAAGGCGCCCTGAGTGCTGAATCCCTGCGCCAGCGCCTGTTCCAGCTGCAGCCGCAGGTTGTTGGCGGCACCCACCACCACCGGGGACTTGTCTTTCTGCTCAATCTGAATAATGAAGTCACTGGCCCGGTTGTCGGTGCTCGACAGCGCCAGACTCTGGCCCCGGTATACGCCGCCACCCACCTCGGCCGGCGCCGGCTTGACGTCCACGGCAATGGGGTAGTAGCTGGCGCAGGCACTCAGCCCCAGAGCCAGCAGGGGAGCGGTCAACCATTTGATGCAGTTCATGAATAATTCCTTCAGGCGGTTTGAATGGCTCTCAGAATAACGAATTTGCGGTTGGATGCCACTACCCGCTGATTGCCAAACAGCCGTTTGAGCTTTTGGTGGTAGTCGAGGTGGCGGTTGCCCACCAGCAGCAGCTCGCCGCCCCGGCGCAGCACCCGGCGGGCGTCGGTCATCATTTGCCAGGCAATGTGATCGGTAATGGCCTGCTGCTGGTGAAAGGGCGGGTTGCACAGCACCGAATCGGCGCTGTCGGGGCCCATGCCGTCGAGACAGTTGTTGACCATAAAGCGGGCCCGAGCCAGGGCCTCGGGCAGGTTTTTCTCCACGTTCAGCCTGGCACTGGCCACCGCCATATGGGATTCGTCCACAAAGGTGACGGTGGCTTCGGGATTGCGCGCCAGGGTCATCAGCCCCAGCACGCCATTACCACAGCCCAGATCGACAACCCGGCCCGGGCGATTGGCGGGCAGGTGCTCCAGCATAAAGCGGGCGCCGATGTCGAGGCTGGCCCGGGAGAACACACTGGCGTGGTTGTAAAGGGTGAAGGGGCTGTTTTCCAGCGGCCAGCTCAGGGGCGCCGGCGAGGCAGCGGGGGCGATATTCATGTCCCGCTTTGCAAAGATCAGCCGGGCTTTTTTCCAGGCCAGGCTGGTGCGGGTGGGGCCAAGCATCTGCTCAAACAGCTTGAGGGTGGAGCTGTGCACGTCCCGGGCCTTGGCGCCGGCGATGATCTGCGTTTGCGGTCCCGTCACCCGGCTGATGGCGGCGAGCTGGTGCTCGAGCATGGCGTTGGTCTTGGGCAGTTTCATCAGCACCAGCCCGGGGGCCTCGGGCAGTTCGTCCAGGCTGGTGAGCGGGTGCCAAGTTGGCGCAAGGTCATTGGCGGCGGCATTGTCAGCCAGGGCCAGCTCGGCCACCCGGGAGTCGGTAACTGTAAAAGGCCGGTACTGATGCAGCGCCAGCGTCAGGGCGCCAAAGGCGTCGTTGAAAATCACCAGGGGCGCACGCCGGTCCCAGTCCAGAGTGGCCAGCTCGTTCATGATATATTCGTCGGCCGCCTCCCAGGCCTGCAGGCCGTGGCGGGCCTGGCGCGGGTAGCGGTGCAGCTCGAGCTCGCCGCCCTCGGGCAGGGGAAAGTGATGATTCATGGGATTTACGCCTGATGATTGCAAAGGGCGGCATTTTAGCAGTTTGGAGGGGAAAATCAGCATGCGGCTGTGGTCGGAGCCCGAGTGGCTCACCCTAAACGACGGGCGGTTGTTGTGGTGGCCCGGTGCCTTTGCCGCCGAGGCGGACGCCTGGCAGGCCGAGCTGCGCCGGGACATTCCCTGGCAGCAGCACCGGCTGACCATGTTTGGCCGGGAAGTGAATGAGCCCCGCCTGTCCTGCTGGATGGGCGACTGGGCTTATCGGTATTCCGGCCGGGAACGCCGGCCCGTGCCCTGGCATCCGCGGGTGAAAGAAATGGCCGAAAGGCTTGAGACCATCTGCGGTCAGCCCTTTGACGGTGTGTTGCTCAACCTTTACCGCAATGGCCAGGACAGCATGGGCTGGCATGCCGACGACGAACCGGAGCTGGGCCCCAACCCCATGGTCGCCTCGATCAGCCTGGGCGAACGCCGGCGGTTTTTGCTGCGTCACACCGGCGGCGAGCGGCGCGAGCTGTGGCTGGAGCACGGCAGCCTGCTGGTGATGGCGGGAGAAATGCAGCATCATTGGCGCCACGCCTTGCCCAGAATGGCCCGGGCCACAGGGGCACGCATCAATCTGACCTTCCGCCGCCGGCATTCCGCGTGAAATGAGTCGGGAAGCGCGCCTGTCATCTGTCCTGTTAACCGCGAGGAACTACCATGTCGATGCAAAACACCATAGAGCACAAGGTCCGGGAGGCGCTGTCTCCCGAACATCTGGAAGTGATTAACGAAAGCTACATGCACAGAGTCGAGCCGGGCTCGGAAACCCACTTCAAGCTGGTGGTGGTGAGTGCCGCCTTTGAAGGCCAGCGTCTGCTGGCCCGCCACCGCACCCTGAACACCCTGCTGGCCGACGAGCTGGCCGGTGGCGTGCACGCGCTGGCGCTGCACACTCTGACCCCGGCCGAGTGGCGGGAGCGGGGAGCGGTGCCCGCCAGCCCCAACTGCATGGGCAAGGGCGGCGTGTCGGCCTGAGCCGACTGTTATTTGTGGTTAGCGAAATTGTTATCAGCCCGGTGAGCATGGAAACCGCTTCCATTCCGGAGCCGCTTGCGACCAAAGCATGATTCTGCCTTGAAAATCATGGCCTTATTTTTGCTTGGTGAATTAACGAGCAAGCCGATTTTGCTGACCATAACGGTAATTTTTAGCAATTGCCATGGCAGCCGTTGTCGTAAAAGTGCTAGAATTACGCGCCTTTTAAATCGGGCTGGATGTTACCGGAGTGTAGTCGTGCTGTTGTCAGGGCGATGCGAACATGCCGGTAGCGACTCATCAGCATGTTGTCATGTTCTGCATGGCAAGTACCTGTCTTCCCCTAACAAGTAGTGCAAGTGAGTATGATTACAATTAAAAAAGGACTGGACCTCCCAATTGCCGGGGCACCAGAGCAAGTAATCTACGATGGTCCCTCCATCAAGCGCGTTGCTACGCTGGGCGAGGAGTATGTGGGTATGCGCCCTACCATGCACGTCAAGGTAGAGGATCGCGTCAAGAAAGGTCAGGTTATCTTCGAAGACAAGAAGAACCCTGGCGTCAAGTTCACAGCTCCCGCCGCCGGTACAGTGGTTGAAATCAACCGTGGCGCCAAACGTGTACTGCAATCCGTTGTTATTGCCGTTGATGACAGCGAAGAGCAGATTACTTTCAAAAGCTACAGCTCTGCCGAACTGGCCAAACTGGAACGTGAAACCGTGCAGGAACAGCTGGTTGAATCCGGCCAGTGGACTGCGCTGCGCACCCGCCCCTACAGCAAGGTGCCTGCCGTGGGCTCGGCCCCGCGCTCCATTTTCGTTACCGCCATGGACTCCAACCCGCTCAGTGCCAATGCCGAGCTGGTGATCAAGGAAAACGCTCAGGCGTTTACCGATGGTCTGCAGGTGCTGAGCCGCCTGACCGATGGCCAGGTGCATGTGTGCAAGGGCGAAGGCAGCCTGCCTCAGGCCACTGCCGGCAACGTCAAGGAACATGTGTTCGGCGGCGTGCACCCGGCCGGTCTGCCCGGTACCCACATTCACTTCATCGATCCCATCGTGCCCGGCAAGGTGGTGTGGTACATCAACTATCAGGACGTGATCGCCTTCGGCAAGCTGTTCACCACCGGTGAAATCTGCACCGATCGCGTGGTGGCCCTGGGGGGCCCCGTGGTCAACAAGCCCCGTCTGCTGCGCACCCGGCTCGGCGCCTCCCTCGACGAGCTGACCGCCGGTGAATTGCAGGACGGTGAAAATCGCGTCATCTCCGGCTCCGTGCTGTCCGGCAACACCGCCAATGGTCCTCACGCCTACCTGGGTCGCTACCATCTGCAGGTCTCCGTGCTGAAGGAAGGCCGCGAGAAGGAATTCATGGGCTGGCTGGCCCCGGGCTCCAGCAAGTTCTCGGTCACCCGCGCCTACCTGGGCCACCTGGCCAAGGGCAAGCTGTTTGACCTGACCACCACCACCAACGGCTCCTCCCGTGCAATGGTGCCAATTGGCAACTACGAGCGTGTGATGCCGCTGGACATTCTGCCTACCCTGCTGCTGCGTGATCTGCTGTCCGGCGACACCGACAGCGCCCAGAACCTGGGCTGCCTGGAGCTGGATGAAGAAGATCTGGCGCTGTGCACCTATGTGTGCCCGGGCAAGTACGATTACGGCCAGGTGCTGCGTCAGTGTCTGACCAAGATTGAGCTAGAGGGCTAAGAGAAATGAGTTTGAAGCACACTCTGGAAAAAATGGAACACCATTTCGAACCGGGTGGTAAATACGAAAAGTTTTACGCCCTGTACGAAGCGGTGGCGACCGTGCTCTATACCCCGGGCATGGTAACCCGCAACGCCTCCCATGTGCGCGACAGCATCGACCTGAAGCGCATCATGATCATGGTGTGGCTGGCGACCTTCCCCGCCATGTTCTTCGGCATGTACAACGCCGGTGGCCAGGCCATTGCAGCCCTCACCAGCATGTACAGCCCGGCCGACCTGGCCGGCGTGATCGACGGCAACTGGCGCTATGGCCTGGCCGAGAGCCTGGGGGCAACCCTGGGTGAAGGGGCCGGCTGGGGCAGCAAGCTGCTGCTGGGGGCCACCTACTTCCTGCCCATCTACCTGACCGTATTCGTGGTCGGTGGCTTCTGGGAAGTGCTGTTCGCCACCGTACGCAAGCATGAAGTGAACGAAGGCTTCTTCGTGACCTCGGTGCTGTTCGCCCTGATCGTGCCCGCCACCCTGCCGCTGTGGCAGGCAGCCCTGGGCATCACCTTTGGTGTGGTCATGGCCAAGGAAATCTTTGGCGGCACCGGCAAGAACTTCCTCAACCCGGCACTGGCGGGTCGTGCCTTCCTGTTCTTCGCCTACCCGGCCGAGATCTCCGGCGACACCGTATGGACCGCCGTTGACGGCTTCTCCGGCGCCACCGCTCTGGGCCAGTGGGCCGCCGGCGGTCAGGCCGCGCTGATGGACGCCAACACCGGCGCCGCCATCAGCTGGATGGATGCCTTTATCGGCAACATTCAGGGCTCCATCGGTGAAGTCTCCACCCTGGCCATTCTGATCGGTGGTCTGTTCATCATCTACCTGGGCATCGCCTCCTGGCGTATCGTGGGCGGTGTGATGATCGGCATGGTGGCCACTGCGACCCTGTTCAACCTGATCGGTTCCGACACCAACGCCATGTTCTCCATGCCCTGGTACTGGCACCTGGTGCTGGGCGGTTTCGCCTTCGGCATGATGTTTATGGCCACCGACCCGGTCTCCGCGTCCTTTACCAACAAGGGCAAGTGGTGGTACGGCGCCCTGATCGGCGTCATGGTGGTGCTGATCCGTGTGGTCAACCCGGCCTTCCCCGAAGGCATGATGCTGGCCATTCTGTTCGCCAACCTGTTCGCTCCCCTGTTCGATCACTTCGTGGTTCAGGCAAACATCAAACGGAGGCTGGCCCGTGGCTAAGAAAGAAACTATCGGCAGAACCTTTGCCGTTGTCGGCGGTCTCTGCCTGGTCTGCTCCATCATCGTATCCGGCGCCGCCGTGATGCTGAAGCCGACCCAACAGCGCAACCAGGCGCTGGACGTTCAGACCAACATCGTCAGCGTGGCCGGTCTGGGCCGGGACAATGTGGCGGAAAACTACGAGCGTTTCATCGACGCCCGCCTGCTTGACCTGACCACAGGTGAACTGACCGACCAGTCCGCCGCCGGTTACAACCAGCGTGCCGCCGCCAAGGATCCGGCCACCAGCATCAGGCTGAGCGCCGACGAAGATCCGGCCGGTATTCGCCGTCGCGCCAACCTGGCCCCGGTTTACCTGGCCAAGGACGAAAACGGCGAGCTGGACAGCATCATTCTGCCGGTGCACGGCCAGGGCCTGTGGTCCACCATGTACGCCTTTGTGGCGGTCGCCCCCGATGGCAACACCATCAAGGGCATCACCTATTACGAGCAGGGTGAAACTCCCGGACTCGGCGGTGAGGTGGAAAACCCCAACTGGCGTGCCCAGTTCGTCGGCAAGAAACTGTACGACGATAACGGCAAGCCGGCGCTGAAGGTGGTCAAGGGCGGTGCCCCCGCCGGTGCCCCCTCCAGCGTGGACGGTCTGTCCGGTGCAACCCTGACCTCCGACGGTGTGCAAAAAACCTTTGAATTCTGGCTGGGTGAGAAAGGCTTTGGTCCTTTCCTGGCCAAGGTTCGTGAAGGAGAACTGAACAATGGCTGATAAAGCTGAAATGAAAAAGGTTCTGTTCGGTCCCATCATCGGCAACAACCCCATCGCCCTTCAGGTGCTGGGTATCTGTTCTGCCCTGGCGGTGACCTCGCAGATGCAGACGGCATTCGTAATGTCGCTGGCGGTAATTGCGGTAACGGCGTTCTCCAACCTGTTTATCTCGCTGATCCGCAACCAGATCCCCAACTCGGTACGGATTATTGCCCAGATGGCGATCATCGCCTCTCTGGTCATCGTGGTGGACCAGATCCTCAAGGCCTACGCCTACGACATCTCCAAGCAGCTGTCGGTGTTTGTGGGTCTGATCATCACCAACTGTATCGTAATGGGTCGTGCCGAGGCCTACGCCATGAAGAGCCCGCCCATGATGTCGTTCCTGGACGGTATCGGTAACGGTCTGGGCTACGGCCTGATCCTGCTGGTGGTGGCCACCGTGCGTGAACTGTTCGGTTCCGGCACCTGGTTTGGCATTGAAATCCTGCCGCTGATCAAAAACGGTGGCTGGTATCAGGCCAACGGTCTGCTGCTGCTGCCGCCAAGCGCCTTCTTTATCATCGGTGGCTTTATCTGGGTACTGCGTACCTTCCGCCCTGAACAGGTGGAGGCCAAGGAGTAAAAGATGGAACATTATCTGAGTCTGTTTGTTCGTGCCGTGTTCATCGAGAACCTGGCGCTGGCCTTCTTCCTGGGTATGTGTACCTTCCTGGCGGTGTCCAAGAAGGTAAAAACCTCTTTTGGTCTGGGTGTGGCGGTGACCGTGGTACTGACCATTTCGGTCCCGGTGAACAACCTTATCTACAACTTCATCCTGAAGGACGGCGCCCTGGTCGAAGGCGTGGATCTGAGCTTCCTGAACTTCATTACCTTTATCGGGGTAATTGCGGCGCTGGTGCAGATCCTGGAAATGACCCTGGACAAGTTCTTCCCGGCGCTTTACAACGCCCTGGGCATCTTCCTGCCGCTGATCACCGTGAACTGCGCCATCTTTGGTGGTGTGTCCTTCATGGTGCAGCGGGACTACAACTTCGGCGAGTCTATCGTCTACGGTTTCGGTTCCGGTATCGGCTGGATGCTGGCCATCGTGCTGCTGGCCGGTTTGCGTGAGAAGATGAAGTATGCGGATGTGCCCGATGGTCTGCGCGGCCTGGGTATCACCTTTATTTCCGCCGGCCTGATGGCCCTCGGCTTCATGTCTTTCTCTGGCATTTCTCTGTAAACCCAGTGACGGAAAAGGAATAAACGATGGAAATCATTCTAGGCGTGGTCATGTTCACCGTGATCGTGCTGGCCCTGGTAAGCATTATCCTGTTTGCCAAGTCCAAGCTCGTCGCGGAAGGGGATGTGACTATCAGCATCAATGACGATCCCGAAAAGGCGATCACCTCCGGTGCCGGCGTCAAGCTGCTGGGCGCCCTGGCCGCCAACGGTATCTTCGTGTCTTCTGCCTGTGGTGGCGGTGGCTCCTGTGGCCAGTGCCGCGTGCGCGTGCTCGAGGGTGGCGGTGAAATTCTGCCCACCGAGCTGGATCACATCTCCAAGCGCGAAGCCCGCGAAGGCGAGCGCCTGTCCTGTCAGGTGAACGTCAAGCAGGACATGAAGATCGAACTGCCGGAAGAAGTGTTCGGCATCAAGAAGTGGGAATGTGAAGTTATCTCCAACGATAACAAGGCCACCTTCATCAAGGAACTCAAGCTGAAGATCCCCAACGGCGAAAGCGTGCCTTTCCGTGCCGGTGGTTACATTCAGATCGAGGCGCCGCCCCACCATGTGAAGTACAAGGACTTCGATGTACCGGAGAAATTCCGCGAAGACTGGGACAAGTTCAAGATCTTCGATCTGGAGTCCAAGGTAGACGAGGAAGTGATCCGCGCCTACTCCATGGCCAACTACCCGGAAGAAGAGGGCATCATCATGCTGAACGTGCGGATCGCAACTCCGCCGCCCAGCAACTGGTCTGCTCCTCCCGGCAAGATGTCTTCCTACATCTGGTCGCTGAAGCCGGGTGACAAGGCTACCATCTCCGGTCCCTTCGGTGAGTTCTTCGCCAAGGACACCGACGCCGAAATGGTGTTTATCGGTGGTGGTGCCGGCATGGCGCCGATGCGTTCGCACATTTTTGACCAGCTCAAGCGCCTGAACTCCAAGCGCAAGATCAGCTTCTGGTACGGTGCCCGCTCCAAGCGCGAAATGTTCTACGTGGAAGACTTTGACGGTCTGCAGGAGCAGTTCGACAACTTCCAGTGGCATGTCGCCCTGTCTGATCCTCAGCCCGATGACAACTGGGACGGTTACACCGGCTTCATTCACAACGTGCTGTACGAAAACTACCTGCGTGACCACGAAGCGCCGGAAGACTGTGAGTACTACATGTGTGGACCGCCCGTGATGAATGCCGCCGTGATCAACATGCTCAAGAACCTGGGCGTGGAAGACGAGAACATCCTGCTGGATGACTTCGGCGGTTAATTACTGATGATCACTCGCGTAATTAAATGGCTGGCCCCATGGGGGCTGGCCTTTTTATTGGCGGCCTGCCAGCCGGCCGACGACGCCACCCCGCAGCTGCACCTCACCGGCAACACCATGGGCACCTACTATTCCATCAAGATAGTGGGCGCCGATGACAGCCGGGCGAGTGCACTGCAGGCGGAGATCGACCGCCGGCTGGAGCAGGTCAATGATCAGATGTCCACCTACCGTGAAGACTCGGAGCTCAGCCGCTTTAACCGGCATAAAGCCGACACCCCCTTTGCGGTGTCGGAGAATACCGCCCGGGTGGTGACCGCCGCGCTGCAGCTGGGCCGGCTGACCGGCGGTGCCCTGGATGTGACCGTGGGCCCGCTGGTGAACCTGTGGGGCTTTGGCCCCGACGCCAGGCCCACGCACATTCCCGGTGATGAACAGCTGGCTGCCGTCAAAGCGCAGACTGGCCTCAAACATCTGAGCGTGCTCACCGCTGCCGACGGCGATTACCTGCAAAAATCCCTGCCCGGGCTGTATGTGGATCTGTCGTCCATCGCCAAGGGCTTTGGTGTGGATGTGGTATCGGAATACCTCTCCGAGCAGGGGTTCACCCACCACCTGGTGGAAATCGGCGGTGAGGTGCGCACCCGCGGCCTGAACGCCCACGGCCAGGACTGGCGCATTGCGGTGGAAAAACCCGGCCCGGGCACCGGCATGGTGCAGCAGGTGGTGGCCCTGGCCAACACCAGCGTGGCCACCTCGGGGGATTACCGCAATTACTATGAGCTGGACGGCCAGCGGCTGTCCCACACCATGGATCCGGCCACCGGCAAGCCGATTACCCACCGGCTGGCATCGGTGACAGTGATCCATCCGTCCTGTATGATGGCGGACGGCCTGGCCACGGCGCTGACGGTGATGGGCACCGACAGGGCGCTCGCCTTTGCCGAGCGGCACGGGCTGGCGGTCTATCTGCTCACCAAAACGGATGACGGCTTCAGGGTGGATATGTCCAGTGCCTTCAAGAAGTACCTAAGAGGTTGATATGCTGTATTTTCTGATTACCTTCGGGGTCTTTGCCCTGGTGATTGCCGCCATGGCCATTGGCTACATCATTCAGCGCAAGACCATCTCCGGCTCCTGTGGTGGCCTGGGCAGCATTGGCGTGGAAAAGGCCTGCGACTGCCCGGATCCGTGCGAAAGCCGCAAGAAGAAAATGGCCAAGGAAGAAGCCCGCCGCAAAATGCTGGAAGAAAACCGCATTATCTGACCGCCGGAGGTGAGGGGTGAGGAGTAAGGTGTGAAGAGATCGTCCTCACGTCTCACCCCTCACCCCTCACGTTTTGATGCGTAAAATCATTCATGTGGACATGGACTGCTTCTTTGCCGCGGTGGAGATGCGGGCCCATCCCGAATGGCGGGACATTCCCCTGGCCATTGGCGGCAGTGCCAGCCGGCGCGGGGTGATTGCCACCTGCAACTACCCGGCCCGCAGGTTTGGTGTGCGCTCGGCCATGCCCAGCCATCAGGCGCTGCGGTTGTGCCCCGATCTGCTGTTGATTTCCGGCAATATGGCGGAATACAAGCGGGTTTCGCAGCAAATCCGCGCCATCTTTCAGCGCTACACCGAACTGGTGGAGCCCCTTTCCCTCGATGAAGCCTACCTGGACGTGACCGGCAGCCCGCTGTTTGGCGGCAGTGCGACCCTGATTGCCGAGGATATTCGCCGGGCCATTCGCGATGAGCTGCAGCTCACCGCCTCGGCGGGAGTGGCGCCCAACAAGTTTCTGGCCAAGATCGCCTCGGAAGAAAACAAGCCCGACGGCCTGTTTGTGCTGCCGCCGGCGGCGGTGGCGGACTATGTCAGCAAACTGCCTCTGAGCAAGATTCCCGGTGTGGGCCGGAAAACGGCGGAAAAACTGGCGGCCATGGGGCTGGAGACCTGCGCCCAGGCGGTGGCCGCGGGTGAAAGCACACTGGTGCGCCGTTTTGGCAAGTTCGGCCGGCTGCTGTGGCAGCGGGCCCAGGGCATCGACGAGCGGCCGGTGCAAACCGAGCGGGTGCGCAAGTCGGTGGGCGTGGAGACCACCCTGGCTGCCGACATTTATGCCGCCAGCGAAGGCCGGGCAGTTCTGGCCCGGCTCTGGCCCGAGCTGCGGCGCCGGCTGGGTGAGCGGGCCATTAGCGGCCTGTGCATCAAGCTCAAGTTCGCCGATTTCGAGCAGACCACCCTGTCCCGGCGAACCACAGCGCCGGAGCTGGACTCGGCGCTGAAGCTGTGTGATCAGGCCTGGAACCGGGCCGAGGGGCGCGGCGTGCGGCTGGTGGGGGTGAGCGTGGAGCTGGCCGGAGAAGACAGCGGCGTCCAGCTCGGGTTTGACTGGGATTAAGAGCCGGGAATGGGGATTAGGGACTTGGGATTAGTCGAGTAGACTGGAATGAGCGAAGCGAAATTCAACATTCCGCAAGCGTCTGTATTTGTTGCGATTCACTTCGTTCATCACAACCTACGCCCGTATTCTGTCCCCAGTCCCCAGTCCCCAGTCCCCAGTCCCCAGTCCCCAGTCCCCAGTCCCCAGTCCCCAGTCCCCAGTCCCCAGTCCCCAGTCCCCAGTCCCCAGTCCCCAGTCATTTAAGATGATCCTCTTCCACAAACCAGCCCTGATTGTTCCGGGGCGTGGTGGCTGCGGGC
Source organism: Oceanimonas pelagia (assembly GCF_030849025.1). Lineage (NCBI taxonomy): Bacteria > Pseudomonadati > Pseudomonadota > Gammaproteobacteria > Aeromonadales > Aeromonadaceae > Oceanimonas > Oceanimonas pelagia. The sequence continues at coordinate 2,415,746 of NZ_CP118224.1, read as the reverse complement.
GGAGACGGTGGCGCTACCACGGCGGCCGGGCCGGTGGTGGCCGAGCCGTAGCCCGGCTCCAGCGCCGGCGCATCACGGCCGTCGTCCGGGTGGGCGCTGGCCTGGCGGGGCGGCGGTGTACTGTGATCGTTCTGGATTCCGGGAGCCAGCTTGCGGGTTTCGTCAAGCAGCTCGCGACCGAAGTCGACCGCCCGGCTGAGAATATTGTCGGCCAGGGCCGGGGGGGTGACCAGCGCCAGCATCAGTAACAGGGACCTGGATTTCATGACGCCTCCAAAAGCAATGAATCGTGTTCAATAATACGCCAAAACCGGGACCGTGAACACGGCCCCGAAGTCCGGCCTGTCGTCAGTTGTCGCGGGCAGGTATTTGTTCCAGCACCCGTATCAGCAGCTGCCAGAAGCGGGCCACGGCTTCAATATTCACCCGTTCATCGGGAGAGTGCGCCCCCTGAATGGTGGGGCCGAACGATATCATGTCCCAGTGCGGGTAGGCGCGCTTGAACAGGCCGCATTCCAGCCCGGCATGGATCACCCTGACCGCCGGCAGGGTGCCGAACACGTCTTTGTGGGTGTCGAGCACCAGTTTCATGATGGGTGAGTCCGGATCGGGCTGCCAGCCCGGATAGGCGCCGTCAAACGACACCGAGGCCCCGGCCAGTTCAAAGGCCGACGCCGTCATCGCCGCCACTCTGTTCCGGCCGGTATCGTCGAGGGAGCGGATCAGGCACTGCACATGCACATGATCGTCACGGGTTTCAATGACGCCCAGGTTGGTGGAGGTCTGCACCACGCCGGCCATGGCACGGCTCATGGCCATCACCCCGTGGGGGCAGGCCAGCAGGGCGCGCACCAGCCGTTGCTGCATGGCCTCGCTCATCACTCTGGCGGGGGGCTCGGCGTTACTCAGCTTAAGACGAATAAAGTCATCCACACCAGCAAACTCGGTGGCGTATTGCTGCTGGTAGTGGGCCAGCAGGGCCTGCAGCGATGCCAGCTCGGCCTCGGGCACCAGCAGCAGGGCCGAAGCTTCCCGGGCGATGGCGTTGCGCAGGGTACCTCCCTCCAGGCTGGCCAGCCGGACCTTGTCGAGCTTGCTGAAGGCATGCAGCAGCTCGGCCAGCAGCCTGGTGGCGCTGGCCCGGCCTTCATGAATATTGATACCGGAGTGACCGCCACGCAGGCCGGTAATGCTAAGCTGAAAGGCTTGATAGCCGGCAGGTACCGTTTCGGCTTCATAGGGCAGGGTGATATTGGCGTCCACGCCGCCGGCGCAGCCCATGTATACATCGCCGTCCTGCTCGGAATCGGTGTTGAGCAGGATATCGCCCTCAAGCCAGCCGGGCTGCAGGCCAAAGGCGCCGGTCATGCCGCTTTCCTCGTCGACCGTCAGCAGCACCTCCAGCGGGCCGTGGGTGAGTCTGCTGTCGGCCAGCACTGCCAGGCAGGCGGCCATGCCAATGCCGTTATCAGCCCCCAGGGTGGTGCCGGTGGCATATACCCAGTCGCCGTCGATGCGCGGGCGAATGGGATCCCGGGTGAAGTCATGTCTGGTGTCGGCATTGGCCTGGGGCACCATGTCGAGATGGGCCTGCAGCACCACGCCCCGGCGGTTTTCCATGCCGGGGCTGGCGGGCTTTTTGATGATCAGGTTGCCGGTGTCGTCCTGGCGCACGGCAAGCCCCTGTTCTTCGGCCCAGCCGGTGATCCAGCGGCGCAGGGCGGCCTCGTGGCCCGACGGGTGGGGAATGCTGCAGATGGTGTCGAAAAAGCCCCACAGGCTAGCGGGGGCCAGAGTGCGAATGGAAGTCATCAGGTTCACCGGCAAGAAACAGATAACCCAAGCTTACCTTGCTCCTGCCGGTATTCGCTACGGTTGTCGGTAAACCCCGCTCACGCTTTGAAGCCATTTACCTCGTTCGCCAGCCGCTGGCCCAGGCTGAACAGGGCCTCCCCGGCGTGGTCGGTTTCCTGGGTCTTGCTGCGCACCTCGTCTGCCAGCTCGCTCAGCCGGGTGAGGTTGCGGCTCATTTCCTCCGTGGTCTGACGCTGCTGCTCGGCGGCGGTGGCAATCTGGTTGTTCATGTCGTTAATCAGTGCCATGCGCTCGGTAATGGTGGCCAGGGCCTCGCCGGCCTGCACCGCGCTGCCGCGGGTCTGCTCGGCCCGCTGCATCAGGGCGTGCATGCGGGCAACGGTGTCGTCCGATTCTTTTTGCAGGCCGTGAATGATCTGCTCAATTTCGTTGGTGGAGCTCTGGGTGCGGGTGGCCAGTTCGCGCACCTCATCGGCCACCACCGCAAAGCCCCGGCCCTGTTCGCCGGCCCGGGCCGCTTCAATGGCGGCGTTCAGCGCCAGCAGGTTGGTCTGCTCGGCAATGGTGCGAATGACTTCCAGCACGGTGCCGATGGTCTGGGTGCGCTCGGCCAGTGCCCCCAGCCGATGCTGGGCCTGGCCCAGCTCGTCCACCAGGGCCGAGGCATGCTCGCGGGTATCGGCCACCCGCAGCGAGCCCTGCTCGGCGGCCTGGGCCGACTCCTCGCTGGCGCCGGCGGCCTGCTCGGCGGAGCGGGCCACTTCGCTGCTGGTGGCCAGCATTTCCTGCATGGCGGTGGCCACCTGCTCGGTTTCTTCCGACTGCTGCTCCGACACGCTGCGATTGTGACGGACGATGTCTGACAGCCGGCTCGAGGCCTGGTTGACTTCCTGGCTGATGGGGGAGAGCTTGCGCACCGTGTCGCCGAGGCGCGCGCAAAACTGGTTGAAGCTCTGGCTGAGCTGGGCGATTTCATCCCGGCCGCTTTCGTCCAGCCGCCGGCGCAGATCCGCCTCTCCGTGGGAAATATCGCGCAGGGCGCGCACTGTCTGGCCCACCGGATTGAGTATGCTGCGAATAAGAATAATCGCCACCAGCACCGCCAGCGTGCCCAGTCCCAGCATCATGCTCATCACCTTGCCGGCCAGGGCCAGCAGCTGGGTTTCCACATCGTCAATGTAAATACCGGTACCGATGATCCAGCCCCAGGGCTTGAACAGCTGCACATAAGACACCTTGGCAACCGGGGCGTTGTGGCCCGGCTTGGGCCAGAGATAATGCACAAAGCCCTGACCGGCTTCCTCCACCCGGTGCACCATTTCCACAAACAGCCGCTTGCCGTCGGGATCTGCAAAGTCGCTCAGATCGCTGCCGTTGAGCTCGGGTTTCATGGGGTGCAGAATCATGCGCGGGTGATGATCGTTGATCCAGAAATAATCGTTGTCGCCATAGCGCAGCCCGGCAATGGCCGCCATGGCCTGCTCCCGGGCCTGCTCGTCGGAAAGGCGGCCCTGCTGCTGCAAGGCATGATAGTGGCCGGCCAGGCTGACCACCGACTGCACCTGGCGCATGGCCTGCACCCGTTTTTCTTCCACCAGCCCCTGGTAAAAGAACCACAGCATCAGCAGGGTGACGCCGAGAATGCCCAGTGACAGCAACAGCAGGTTGAGATAGAGCCGTTTGGCGATAGTGAGGGAGCGAAGCCAGTTCACAAGTATCTTCCTTGTATGAGTTCGTGCAGGTCCGTGTCACCACGGATTTTAGCCAGCCACCGGCTCGATGAATGTAAGGAAAATGTAAAAACGGGATCTGGTCGTCTGATACTTTGGTCTAATCTGCAGGCCCTTGCTCCCGCCGGCAAAAAAAGCTGTTTAGCTGGTCAAGAATGGGCGTGATCTCTATAATGCGCCCATTGTTTGCTCAGGGCCTGTTAAAACGGGCCCCCGAGCGGCTATTCTGTTTTAAAGCCAACACCCAAAGGTTCTTTCTATGTCCAACAAATTCGTCGTCACCTGGGACTCATTTCAGCGCGAAGCCCGCAAGCTGGCCGCTCGCCAGCTGCCCGCCAGTCAGTGGAAAGGCATTATCGCCGTCAGCCGTGGCGGTCTGGTTCCGGCCGCCATTCTGGCCCGCGAGCTGGGCATTCGCCACGTGGATACCCTGTGCATCTCCAGCTACGATCACAACCAGCAGCGCGATGACCTGCAGGTGCTGAAGCAGGTAAACGGTGACGGCGAAGGTTTTCTGATCGTGGACGATCTGGTGGACACCGGCAACACCGCCCGGGTGATCCGCGAGCTCTACCCCAAGGCCAAGTTCATTACCGTGTTTGCCAAGCCCAAGGGCGAGCCGCTGGTGGATGACTTTGAAGTGCGGGTTGGTCAGGACACCTGGATTGAACAGCCCTGGGACATGAGCGTGACCTTTGTACCGCCCCTGTGCGAACAGGACCAGGCGTGATAAAAAGGCTCTGCGGAGCCTTTTTTACGCTTTGATGCCGGAGCCTTCATGACGAGCCAGCAAAGCACCCTCAGCGAGCGGCTGTTTTCCCCCGTGCAGCACGCCCCGGAAACCTCCACCATCACCTTTGCCGGTCGCCGGCCAAACCCCTTCCAGCCGCCGGCTCCCTATGTGGACGGGGCCGATCTGCCCGGTTTTTACCGGCTGCAAAAGCGTGCCTTCTGGCACTGGCAGGGGATCGACAGCATCGAAATCGAGGCCACTCTGGCACGGATGGCGGCGGCACCGGGTCCGCGCAGCGTGGACGACTGGATTGATACCGTGGCCGAATACCGGCCCGGCAACTGGGTGTTTGAGTGGAGCCGGCTGGGCGCCGAGGCGCAGCAGAAGGCACAACAGGCCACCCGCGATGAAGACGCCAGCGTGCAGTTTCTGGCGGCGGCGCGTTATTTTGCCCTGGCCAGTTACCCGCACCTGAAGGGCGACCGGCTGGCGTTGCAGGCCCAGTTGCTGGCCAACCAGGCCTACCGGGAAGCGGGCCGGCGGCTGCCGGTGCCGCTGAAGGAGCTGCGCATTCCCTTTAACGGCAAGGAGGTGCAGGGTTACCTGCATCTGCCCGCCACCGACCGGCCGCTGCCGCTGGTGATTGTCAGCGGCAGCCTCGACAGCCTGCAGCTCGACTTCTGGCATTTTTACCGGCGTTTTCTGGCGCCCGCCGGCATCGCCATGCTCACCGTCGACATGCCCGGGGTGGGTTACTCTGCTCACTGGCCGCTGGTGCAGGACAGCAGCCGGCTGCACCAGGCCGTGCTGCATCATGTGCCCAGCATTCCCTGGGTGGATGAGCGCCGGGTGGCCATGCTGGGGGTGCGCATGGGCGGCAATGTGGCCGCGCGGCTGGCCAGCCTGGAGCCGTTCCGGCTGCGGGCGGTGGTCACCATTGCCGGTGCCGCCAACTTGTTCTTTACCGAACGCGAGCGTTTTATGCGGGCGCCGGCCATGCTGCGGGACTGCATCGCCAATCGCCTGGGCATGAAAAGCAACGACTGGGAAGGGGTCTATCAGCACTGTCGCGGCCTGTCGCTCAAGACCCAGGGGTTGCTGGGACGCAAAACCCCGGTGCCCCTGCTCAGCATTGGCCATCGCCACGACTTTCTCTGCCCCGAGCCCGAGATCCAGGCGCTGGCCGCCACCAGTCGCGGCGGCGAGGCGCTGGTGCTCGACAAGCTGCCGCTGCTGCAGGTGTATGAAACCTCGCTGGCCCGGACCCGGGACTGGCTGCTAGCCCATCTTTAACCTCTGCACAAGGTGAGGCTGAGGCTTTTTTGCTCACCAAGGGCGGCCGACCTTTATTATTGGGTGAAAAAGCGTTACATATAGGCCAGTTACCAGGGAGGTGGTTATGAGTACTGAAACGGTGAGTCATCAGAAGCTGTTGCGCGTGTTTACGGCCATAGGTCCTTACCTGCGCAGCGAGCAGTCAACGGAAAACAGCTATTTCTTTGATTGTCTGGCGGTGTGCGCCAGCGCCAAGGCCGCGCCGGAAAAGCGCGAGTTCTGGGGCTGGTGGCTGAAATTGACGCCAAAGAGCGAGCAGCACTTTGAATTCCACTACCGGCTGGGTTTTTACGACGCCGAGGGGCAGTGGCAGGAGCGGGACATTCCCCGCAAACACGAAGACGAAGTGGCGCGTACCCTGCGCGATTTTTACGACAAGCTTGCCACCTGCCTCGATGAACTCTCCCTCAGTGCCGGCCCGGCGCCGGAGCTTGGTGACAAGCACCTGCTGAGCCCCGTCTGACGGCCCCGCGGCCTGGTGCCGCAGGGGCCGTGTTCCGTCCATCTTGATCGTGCCGGCATCTCGCCGGCATTGCTGTGTTGTAAAGGAGCCGCAGGGCGTTCCATGAAAGGCAAAACCATTGTTGTAAAACTGGGTACCAGTGTGCTCACCGGCGGCACCCGCCATCTCGACAAGGCGCACATGGTGGAGCTGGTGCGCCAGTGCGCCAGCCTGCACCGGGCCGGGCACCGCATTATTGTGGTGACCTCGGCGGCCATTGCCGCCGGGCGCGAGCACCTGGGCTTTCCCGAGCTGGCCGGCACCATGGCCAACAAGCAGATGCTGGCGGCGGTGGGGCAGACCCAGCTGATCCAGACCTGGCAGTCGCTGTTCAATATCTACGGCCTGCATGTGGGCCAGCTGCTGCTGACCCGGGCCGATCTGGAAGACAGAGAGCGCTACCTCAACGCCCGCGACAGCCTGCGTGCCCTGCTGGATCACCGTATTATTCCGGTGATCAACGAAAACGACGCCGTCGCCACCAACGAGATCAAGGTGGGCGACAACGACAACCTGTCGGCCCGGGCCGCCATTCTGGCCGAGGCCGATCTGCTGATCCTGCTCACGGATCAGCGTGGCCTGTTTACCGCCGATCCGCGCAACAACCCGGATGCCCAGCTGATCGAGGAAGTGCAGACCATAGACGACACCCTGCGCAAGCTGGCCGGCGGCAGCGTCAGCGGCCTGGGCACCGGCGGTATGGCCACCAAGCTGCAGGCCGCCGACGTGGCGCGTCGCGCCGGGGTGGACGTGGTGATCGCCACCGGCCAGATCCCCGAGGTGATTGGCCGGCTGGCCGCCGGCGATCGGGTAGGCACCCGTTTTCCTGCCCTGGCCACGCCGCTGGAGAGCCGCAAGCGCTGGATCCTGGCCGGGCCGCCGCCTCACGGCGAAATTCATGTGGACGCCGGCGCCGTCAGCGCGGTCATGGCCAAGGGCTCCAGTCTGCTGCCCAAGGGCATAGTGCGGGTGGAAGGGCGCTTTCGCCGGGGCGAGGCGGTGCGTATTGTCAACCCCGAGGGCCGGGAGCTGGCCCGGGGCATCTGCCGCTACGACGCCCAGGATCTGGAGCGGATCAAAGGACAACATTCAGACCAGATTGAGACTCTGCTGGGCTATGGCTACGGCAGTGTCGCCATTCACCGCGACGATCTGGTGCTTTTGTAGGAGATAACATGGACTTGCAACACATGGGCCGCGCCGCCCGCGACGCCTCGTATGTGCTGGCCGAGGCCGGTACCCACACCAAGAACGCCGCCCTCGAAGCCATGGCCGAGGCGCTGGAAAGCCATGCCGAGGTCATTCTCGCCGCCAATGCCAAGGATCTGGACGCCGCCCGGGAAAACGGCATTGGCGAGGCCATGCTGGATCGGCTGATGCTTAACCCCGGGCGGCTTACCGCCATTGCCGATGACGTGCGCAACGTGATACGGCTGCCGGATCCGGTGGGCGCCGAGCTGGAGTCCCGGGTGCTGGAGAACGGCATGCGGCTGTCCCGCCGCCGGGTGCCGCTGGGGGTAGTGGGGGTGATCTATGAGGCGCGCCCCAATGTCACCATCGACATCGCCGCCCTGTGCCTGAAAACCGGCAACGCCAGCATTTTGCGCGGCGGTCGCGAGACCTTTCATACCAACCAGGAGCTGGTGAAAGTCATTCGCCATGCGCTGGCGGCCTGTGCGCTGCCCGAGGCCTGTGTGCAGTACATCGGCGAGCCGGGCCGGGAGTGGGTCAGCGGCCTGCTCAGGCTCGACCAGTACGTGGACATGATCATTCCCCGGGGCGGCCCCGGCCTGCACCAGCTTTGCAAGGAGCAGGCCACCATTCCGGTGATCATCGGCGGCTTTGGCATCAGCCACACTTATGTGGACGACAGCGCCGATCTGACCCGCGCCATTGAGGTGATCGACAACGCCAAGACCCACAGACCCAGTGCCTGCAATGCCCTCGACACCCTGCTGGTGCACGAGGCGGTGGCTGCCGCACTGCTGCCTGCCCTGAGTGCCCGCATGGCCGGGAAAGGCGTGCAGCTGGTGGCCTGTGAGCAGGCGCTGCCGCTGCTGCAGCAGGGCCCGGCCGCGGTGCGCGCTGCTGAAGAGGGTGACTTTGACACCGAATGGCTGAGCCTGACCCTGGGCGTCAAACTGGTGAGCGACGTGAATGCCGCCCTGGCGCACCTGCGTGCCTTTAATGCCAGCCATTCCGACGCCATTCTGACCAACAGCCTGGCCAGTGCCGAGCGCTTTGTGAACGGTGCCCCGTCGGCGGCGGTCTATGTGAATGCATCCACCCGCTTTACCGACGGCGCCCAGTTCGGCCTGGGGGCCGAGGTGGCGGTATCGACCCAGAAGCTGCACGCCCGTGGCCCCATGGGGCTGGAAGAGCTGACCAGTTACAAGTGGGTGGGGCAGGCGGATTACCTGATCCGCCGGTAACAGCCCGGGCCCGCGGGGGCTCTGGTTTTTCGTTGCGAGGGGAGAGGAGTATTATGCCGTCCAAGTTGCTGGATGCCCTGTTGCTGGCGATGCCCTTGTCGCCCACGCTGGAGTCCTGGCGTCAGCACCTGCTCAACCACCTGAACTACCCGGTACAGGGGGCACAGAGCCTGTTTATCGGCGATCCGGTACTGGTGATAGTGTCGTTCCACCACGATCGGGCCGAGGTGCTGCTGCCGGCCATGGAGTGGCGTCATCATGACATGCAGACCACCAAGCCCAGCTCACGGGGAGTGGTGGAAGAGCAGGGGGGGAGCCTGGAGCAGCTGCTGGCGCTGGTGGAAGAATGCATAGCGTTGCGGTTGAAGTCGTTCCACGAGTGCAGCCGCTGCGGCAAGCGCTGTGCCCCCGAGGCGCTGGGCTCCCTGATGGGAGATCCCACCTGCCGGGACTGTCTCAAGGGCCGGCGGGTGCTTTTCTGAAAAAGCAGTGAATAGGGATTGGCGAATAGGGAATCGTATCCCTAATCCCTAATCCCTAATCCCCGATTTGAACCAGCCAGCGCCTTAACATCATGCCCGGCAGGGTGGTAAAGCCGGTGGTGGCCAGTTTCAGCTCACCCCGGTGCACCACCATCAGGGTGGGCGTCACACCAATATTCAAGCGGCGTGCCAGCCGGTTGTTTTCATCGTTAATCACTGCAAAATCGTGGCCCTTGTCCTTCAGGTAGGCTGCAACCTTTTGATCGCTGCCCGAAGCGATGGCCATGGTCATCACTGCCCCGGGCACCAGATCCACCATGGGGGACACCAGCCGGCACACGCCGCACCAGCTGGCCCACACATACAGCAGCACCGGCTCATTGTGGCTGTGCGCCACCAGATCCACCCGTTTGCCGTCAAGCGTGACCAGCTCGCCCAGCCCCTCGGCCGAGGCGGGCAGATCCCGGCTGCGCCACAGATCCACCGCGGTCATTACCAGCAGCAACATCAGCCCGTATCCCAGCAGGCGTTTAAGGCGGCTCATTTGGCCGCCTCCAGGGCGGCGATCACCCTGTCGCTGGTCAGCAGCACCTCCAGCTCCTGGCCGTTCGGTGAGCCCGGGCCAAACACCTGGTTAAAGGGAATGCCGGCCCGGCCGTGGGCGCGCAGGTAGTCGGTGATCACCGGATCGGGACGAGTCCAGTCGCCCTGCATCAGTACCACGTCCTTGCGGGTAAGCGCGCCGTATACCGGATCCCGCTGGATCACGCCAATCTTGTTGGCCTGGCAGGTAATGCACCAGTCGGCGGTTATGTCCACAAACACTCGGTTGCCGGCGGCCACTTCGCGCTCGATGCGGGCAATGTCCAGCGGCTGCCAGGGCAGCTCCGGGTTGGCCGGGCTGACCCAGCGGTCCTGGGTCAGCAGGGCCACGCCACCGAGCACGGCGCCGGCCAGGCTGATGCCGGCCAGGCCGAAGATCAGGGCACGTGCGCCGTGGCGGCGCAGCAACGACCACAGCGGCAGCACCACCAGCAGGGCGCCCAGCAACAAGCTGGGGGTGCTGCCCAGGGTGGGGGAGAGCAGCGACAGCAGCCACAGGCTGGTGGCCAGCAGCATCAGGCCGAACAGCCATTTCACCTTGACCATCCAGGGGCCGGGTCTGGGCATGAAGCGCACAAAGCCCGGAAAGGCGGCCAGCAGCAGCCAGGGCAGAGCCATGCCCAGTCCCAGGCCGGTAAAGATGGCGATCAGCACCAGCGGCGAGGACGCCAGCGCCGCCGCCACCGCCGTGCCCAGAAAGGGGGCGCTGCAGGGAGTGGCCAGCAGGGTGGCAAACATGCCCTGTATCAGGTGGCTGCCGCCTCCGCCGGAGCGGGTGGCCAGCCAGGTGCTGAGCCGGCCGGGCAGCTGAATTTCAAACAGGCCAAACAGGTTGAGAGAGAACAGGGCGGTGACCGCCAGCATAAAGCCGATAAAGCCCGGCTGCTGAAACTGAATGCCCCAGCCCAGTTGGGCTCCGGACCAGGTCAGCACCAGCATAAAGGCGGCCAGCCCCCAGAACGACAGCAGAATGCCGGTGGCGGAGAGCAGCAGCGGCCGGCGTACCTGGGCCCGGCTGCGCTGGCCCAGCAGCAGGCTGTTGAGTTTGAGTCCGAGCACCGGCAGCACGCAGGGCATGACATTGAGAATAAGCCCGCCCAGCAGGGCATAGCCCAGGGCCAGCCACAGCCCGGGCCGACCGCTGCCACCGGCGGGCAGCGAGCCCCGAGTGACAACGGCCTCGAGCTCTTCGGCCAGGTTGGTGTCGGCCACGGTCACGGTCAGCGAGACACCGTCGAGATTGAGCCCGGGATCCCAGCTGTTGACGTTGAAGCGCGCGTCCAGCCGCTCACCGGCAAGCTGCAACTCGGGCTGACTGAATACCGCGGTGTCGGTATCGTCGATAAAGACGGTGGGATCCTGCCAGCCTTCCGGATTTATCAGGGTGACGGCCACTTTTTCTTTGGCCGCGTCCCAGCGCCAGTCGCCCGCCTGTACGCGGCTGGCCGGGCGTGGCACTCGGGACAACGCCTGCTGAAAATGGTGGTTGGTGGTTTCATTCAGTGCCAGATCGGCCTGCAGTGGCAGCGCCAGCGAGTACTCGGTCAGCACGCAGATGGTGGTGCAGCTTGGCAGGGTCAGAGTGGCGTTCAGCACCGCCGGCTCACCGGTGTTTACCGGGGTGATAAACAGCGGAAAGTTGACATCGTGCTGGTAGCCCTGAGTTTCAATGCCCAGCAGGTGAAAGCGGTCGGGCAGGGGCCAGCGCCAGTCCAGCGCCTGCACATTGGTGGAGTCCTGCCACTCCAGCCGGGGGGCAATGCCGCCTTCGCCGGGAGAGCGCCAGTAGGTTTTCCAGTCGTCGGCGAGTTTTACCTGCAGCAGAGCGGCGTACTGGCCGCTGGCGTTATCCAGCGGACCATTCTGCACCAGCCGCACCTGCACCGGCGGATGGTCGGGAGATTGCAGCCAGCCGGTATCGGCGGCGTGAACGGTGAGGCTGGCAAGCAGCAGTAAACACAGTGAAAAAAGTCGGTACACGTTGAATTCTCCGGTGGTCAAAGCCAAGCATAAGGTGAGTGGACCTTGACTGTCATTCCCGGAATACGCACAGCAGCAGGTGGCGACGGTACTCGGGCACCGGCTCGGGAGGGGGCATGGGGTGCCGGCTATGGCGGCGGGGCGGTGCCAGCCACCAGCTCAACAGGGCGAGCAGGCCCAGCAGCAGGCTGTCGGGGTGATCCCAGAACTTGGTCAGCAGTTGTTCCGACAGTGAGCAGGAGCCGCCCTGGTGCAGCTGGCCGGCGTCGTCGGATTGTGCCACCGTCAGCACTTCCCCGCTCTGCTGGCCACAGTGACTCACCAGGCCGGTACGCTGGCCGAGGCAAATGACCCCCACCAGCAGCACCAGCACAATGGCCAGCCGGGCCCGGCTCAGCCCAGCGCCAGCCACAGGGCCACTCCCAGCATCAGGCTGCCGGCAATGCGGTTCATCAGCCTGACCTTGCCCTTTTGCTGCAAGACCCGGCTCAGGGTGCGCCCGCCGCTGGCGTAGAGCAGCAGGCAGATAAACTCCAGGGTCAGAATGATCGACACCAGAGTGAGCAGCTGGCCGGCCAGCGGGGCCTGGTTATTGATAAAGGGTGGCAGCAGGGCAATGAAAAAGGCCCATCCCTTGGGGTTGGCAATGGCGGTCACAAACCCCTGGCTTATCAGGGTGGCAACGGGAATATGGCGCGGGCCGGCGTCCACCGGGCTCAGGGCCAGCTTGCCCCGGGAGCGCCACAACTGAATGCCGAGCCAGGCAAGATACAGGCCGCCACCGTATTTCAGCAGCAAAAACAGCTGGGGATATTGCAGCATCAGGGTGGCCACCCCGAGCACCGCCAGGCAGGCCACCAGGCCCACGCCGGCCAGCTCGCCCAGCATCATCCACAGAGCGCGCCTTACCCCCACCGTCATGCCCAGGGAAAGGGCCAGGGTCATGCACATGCCGGGGGTGACCGACACAAAGAAAAAGGTGGGAACAAACACCATTAAAACTGCCGTGTTAATAGGTCACCTGCCTGCCAGTTTCGCTTGAGTTGAACATAATCTGCGCCATTGTAGGCCAGGTGCCACAGATTAGGCCAGCCCTCGCCGAGCTCATTTCATCAGTCGCTGAAGCGGGGGCTGAACACCAGCCGGCCGGGGGCGATATCCATGGCCACGGGCACGGTTTTGAGCCAGCCGTAGCGGCCGTCGTCCAGAGTGTATACCGGCTGGTTTTCCAGCACGGCGCGCACCAGCTGCATCATGCCCGCCGAGGCGGCGGCGACGTCACCCTGATAGCCAAAGGCGTTCACCCGGCTTTTGAGCAGGTTGAGATCCCGAATAAAGACGGCGTTTTTCTGCCGGTCGTACACCGGACGGCCTTCAATCTGCAGATCCAGGGCGGCGGGAAAACGGGCGATCAGCGCATTGATGGCGGTTTCGCCGCGAATGTCGAGACGCACCACCTGGCGGCTGTCGGGGCCGATGGTGAGGTCCAGCTCATCGATGCGGGTTTCCACCAGCCCCTGGCTAAGGCGGGGCGCCTGCTCTTCCAGCTGGGTATAGAGCGCCTTTTCCAGCTCGGTTTCGGAGATGCTGTACTGGCTGACACTGGCGCAGGCGCTCAGCATCAGCGCACTCAGGGCAAGGGTAAGAGTTCTGAACATGGTTTACCTCTGGTTTGAAAGAAAGACGTAAGAGGTCACAGGTAAGAAGACGTCTTACATCTCACGTCATACGTTTTTACGTCTCACCGCAGCAGCCGGTCGAGCTGGTTGGCAAAGGCCTGGCGGTCGGCCTGGCTCAGGGTGGGCGGGCCGCCGGTCTGCACGCCGCTGGCACGCAGGGTGTCCATAAAATCGCGCATGGTCAGTTTGGCGCGAATGGTGCCCTTGTCAAAGCGCTCGCCCCGGGGGCTGAGCACCTCGGCACCCTTGTCCAGGGCCTCGGCGGCCAGCGGAATATCGGCGGTGACCAGCAGATCTCCCGCTTCAATACGGTGCACGATTTCGTTGTCGGCCACGTCAAAGCCTTTCGCGACCTGCAGCTGGCGCACCAGTTGTGAGGCCGGCACCGGCAGGGCGTGGTTGGCCACCAGAATCAGCGGCGTGCCGGTGCGCTCGGCGGCGCGCAGCAGGATTTCCCGAATCACCCTGGGGCAGGCGTCCGCATCCACCCAGATCTGCATCAGTTGCGCCGCCCCAGCGACTTTTTGCGATCCAGGGCCTCTTTCAGCTCATAAGGATCCACCACCACGCCGGTTTCGTCGGGGGTGGGGAACACCGCTACCAGCAGCTCGTCGTCGGCCATGCCGGGGACCCAGCGCTTGAGCCACACATTCAGGCTGATGGCCTCGGGCTGGCAGTTCTTCCAGTCGCCTTCGGCCCAGTCCCTGGCGTAGTCGGCGTGGGGCCATACCGGAATGCAGTCCTCGTCGTCGTCGGTGGTGAGCATCATGCAGCCGTGCTCGTCGGTGAGGATCCAGATCTCGTCCTGTTCGCACACCCGGTTGACGAAATGATTGAAACGCTCGTCATCGCCAAGGGCGAGCACGGTGGCCTTGTCTTGTTCGCTGAGGGAATAGCTCATGAAGATTCTCGTTAGGGAAAGCGTGACGCATGTTCACATTGCCGGCCCGGTCTTGTCCAGCTTCGCCTTGCCAAAGCGGCTCCAGGCCTGTTCGTGAAAGAAATAGGCAACGGTATTGACCATGGGTTCGACCAGGGCGATCAGGCCCCCCACCAGCAGGCTGCCGGACAGCAGCCAGGCCACAGTGAAGGCCACGGTAAAATGCACCAGGGCAAAGGTCAGGGTCTTGTACATGGCTGGCTCCTTGGAAGCGGCAAAGTCCTGTGATAAATAATAATGGTTATCAGTTAATGTTCTAATCGTTCTTTTTTATCGGCGTCATTGGTGTTTCCTGTCAAACAAATGGCGTCCGGCGGCAATCCAGCGTTTACAGCCGGTCCCCGCTCGGGATAGATTGAAAACAGTTTCTAATACGGGCCAGGGGGTCCACCAGTACAAGCAGGGTTGCTCATGCATTTTCAGACCGACGATATCCGCATTAACGAAATCAAGGAATTACTGCCGCCGGTGGCGGTGCTGGAGAAGTATCCGGCCACCGATACCGCCTCGGCCACCGTCTTTGAATCCCGCCAGGCCATTCACCGCATTCTGGCCAGCGAAGACGATCGTCTGCTGGTGGTGGTGGGCCCCTGCTCCATTCACGATACTCAGGCCGCCATTGAGTACGGTCAGCGGCTCAAGGTGCTGCGTGAGCGTTATGCCGATACCCTGGAAGTGGTGATGCGGGTGTATTTCGAAAAGCCGCGCACGACCGTGGGCTGGAAAGGGCTGATCAACGACCCCTATCTCGACAACAGCTTTCAGATCAACGACGGCCTGCGCATCGGCCGCAAGCTGTTGCTGGATCTCAACGACATGGGTCTGCCCACCGCCAGCGAATTCCTCGACATGATCACGCCCCAGTACCTGGCGGATCTGATGAGCTGGGGCGCCATTGGCGCGCGCACCACCGAATCCCAGGTGCACCGGGAGCTGGCCTCGGGCCTGTCGTGTCCGGTGGGCTTCAAGAACGGCACCGACGGCACCATCAAGGTGGCCGCCGATGCCATCGGCGCCGCCAGCGCTTCGCACCATTTTCTGTCGGTGACCAAGTTTGGCCATTCGGCCATTGTGTCCACCGCCGGCAACCCGGACTGCCACATCATTCTGCGGGGCGGCAAGGAGCCCAATTACAGCGCCGACCACGTGGCCAGTGTCTGTGCCGGGCTGGAACAAGCCGGCCTGCCGCAGAAGCTGATGATCGATTTCAGCCATGCCAACAGCAGCAAGCAGTACCAGCGTCAGATGGTGGTGGCCGAGGACGTGTGCGGCCAGATCGCCGCCGGCCAGCAGGCCATCATGGGCGTAATGGTGGAAAGCCACCTGGTGGAAGGCCGCCAGGATCTGCAGGAAGGCTGCGCGCTGACCTACGGCCAGAGCATCACCGACGCCTGTATCGGCTGGGACGATACCGAAAGAATGCTGGCGCAACTGGCGGAAGCCGTGGCCGCCCGCCGCCAGGTGTGAACGTTTGACGTAAGAAGTAAGAGGTGAGGGGCGAACTGCCTGGAGTGCCCCCGATAAAGTAGACACTTAAGTTAAGCGGCAGCTGCGTAGGCATCGGGAGTCATCCCTCCCAGCGCCATGTGGCGCCGCACTTTCGGGTAATACTCGTCTGTATAATACCGGACTTCATCTGCCATTTCGTCTCTTCCGAGCACGCCCAGAGGGCGAGTCCACTCCTTCTTGAGTAGCGCGAAGAAGCTTTCCGAACAGGCGTTATCCCAGCAGTTACCTCGGCGTGACATGCTGATGGTGATTCCCCGTGTATTCAGCCATCTCATCACCTCTCCGTTGCGATACTGACTCCCTTGGTCCGAGTGGAACAACAGCTGTTTCCCATCTGGCCGCTGATGTTGCCATGCCTGCTCAAGGGCCTCCAGCACCAGTTGGGCGCTATTGATGGCACCCATGGCTCGGCCCACCACGCGGCGTGTGCCCAGGTCTAGGACTGCTGCGATGTAGAGCCAGCCTTCACTGCACCGGATTTGGGTGATATCTGATACCCAAACTCGGTTCGCTGAACCCACCGAGAACTGGCGATTCAACAGATTCGGTAACACAGGCAAGGACGATGTTGGCTTTTGATATCCTGCTTTAGGAGCCGTGCATGAACGATAACCAGCGTCTCTCAGCAAGCGCTGAACCTGGTTCTTGCCGCAGCAGAACCCGGCATCCCGTGCTTCCAGCCACAGCTTGCGATAACCCGGCACATTCTTCAGTTGCCTGGCTCGCTCGAGCAGGAAGGTGTTCAGCGTCCGTCGCTCGATGGCACGCGCCCCCGGAGAGTGTTGACGTGTTCGCCAGCGATAATATCCCGCTCGTGACACGTCGAGTACTTCACACATTATCGAGACCCGCCAGCGTTGACTTCGGTGGGCCTCGATAAAGGCAAACCTTACTTGCCGTGCTTGGCGAAGTACTCTTGCGCCTTTTTTAGGATTTCGTTCTCCAGCTCTTTCCGCTCAAGCTGCTTCTTCAGCCGAGCTACCTCGCGCTCCAGCTCCTGCAGGCTTTTTTCTGGTCCGGTGTTTTCAACGGCTTTGTCGGATGATTTCTTGGTCATGCTCCACTCTCTACGCCAGCGACTCAATTGGTTAGGATGGATCCCAAGTCTGCCAGCAAGCTGAGCTTGTGTCTCTGTGGTGGAGAGCGAGGCCTCGACGGCCTCACGTTTGAATGCATCGCTAAAGCGACGGTGGGGTTTGTATTTCATAACACCTTCTCATCTAATGAAGGTGTCTACTTTTCTCGGGCCAGTCCAGCCTCTGATCTGAACAACAAAAAGGAGCCGCAAGGCTCCTTTTTTGATGCTGGTTGACGTGAATTTTCGTCTAACGTCTCTACGTCTTACCTTTCACGGGGTTATTTCACTTCCACACCCTGGGCCTGCAGATCGGCGTGGTAGGACGAGCGCACGAAGGGACCACAGGCGGCGTGGGTAAAGCCGATGCTTTCGGCCACCTCCTTCAGCTCGTCGAACTCGGCGGGCGGCACATAGCGCTTCACCGGCAGGTGGTGACGACTGGGCTGCAGGTACTGACCCAGGGTCAGCATGGTGACATTGTGCTCGCGCAGATCCTTGAGCACTTCCACGATTTCCTCGTTGGTTTCACCCAGTCCCATCATCAGGCCGGACTTGGTGGCCACCTGGGGGTGCATTTCCTTGAACCGGCGCAGCAGCTCCAGCGACCACTTGTAGTCGGCGCCGGGGCGGGCCATGCGATACAGGCGCGGGGCGGTTTCCAGGTTGTGGTTGAACACGTCCGGCGGGGTGTCCTTGAGGATCTCCAGGGCGGTGTCCATGCGGCCACGGAAGTCCGGGGTCAGAATTTCGATTTTGGTGTTCGGGCTCTGCTCGCGAATGGCGCGAATGCAGTCGGCGAAGTGCTGGGCCCCGCCGTCGCGCAGATCGTCCCGGTCCACCGAGGTGATCACCACGTACTTGAGGCCCAGTTCCTTGATGGTCTTGGCCAGCTTGGCGGGCTCTTCCGGGTCCACCGGCAGCGGGCGGCCGTGGGCCACGTCGCAGAAGGGACAGCGGCGTGTACAGATGGCGCCCAGGATCATGAAGGTGGCGGTGCCGTGGTTGAAACACTCGGCCAGGTTGGGGCAGGACGCCTCCTCGCACACCGAGTGCAGCTTGTTCTCGCGCATGATGTTCTTGAGGCCCTGTATGCGCTGGTTGCTGGGAGGAAGCTTGATCTTCATCCACTCCGGCTTGCGCAGCACCTCCTCTTCCTGGTCGGGCAGGTGTTTGACCGGGATCAGGGCCATCTTGTCGGCGTCGCGCAGTTTTACGCCGGGTTCGACGCGTACGGGTTTGCTCATAATTTCACTTTCTCTGTGGTGTAGAAGAGATGTTGATAGCCAAGCCGGTTCGCCAGCAGGGGCACCAGGCGGGACTGGGCTTCATCGAGGGTCTGGGGGCCGCCCAGGGTGCTGCACTGGGTCATGGCCATGCCGGCATAGCCGCAGGGGTTGATGCGCAGAAACGGGCTCAGATCCATGTTTACATTCAGGGCCAGGCCATGAAAGGAGCAGCCCCGGCGCACCCGCAGGCCAAGCGAGGCGATCTTGCTGTCGGCCACATACACCCCGGGGGCATCGGGCTTGGCATAGGCCTCGATATGGTATTCACCCAGCAAACCGATAATGGAGTCCTCCATGGCGGTGACCAGGTTACGCACGCCGAGTTTTTTGCGGCGCACGTCAAGCAGCAGATACAGCACCAGCTGGCCGGGGCCATGATAGGTCACCTGGCCACCGCGGTCGGCCTGCACCACCGGAATGTCGCCGGCGTTGAGCACGTGCTCGGCCTTGCCGGCCTGGCCCTGAGTGAACACCGGCAGGTGCTCCACCAGCCAGAACTCATCACCGGTGTCTTGATCTCGCCGATCGGTGAAGGCCTGCATGGTGTGCCAGACGTGTTCGTAGGACGAGAGGCCCCAGTGCCTGATGGTGAGTTTGTCCTGCTGCATGAATGGCCCTCAGAGCACGTACTTGACCAGTTCGATCTTGCCGAGCTCGCGATACAGCAGCTCGACATGCTCCTTGCTCTGCACCATGACATGCACGCTCACAGAGTGGTAGTTGCCCTTGCTGCTGGGGCGAACCTGGGGGCTGTAGTCACCGGGGGCGTGTTGCTGCAGTACTTCCACCACCAGGTCGGGCAGGCGCGCATCGGCCAGGCCCAGCACCTTGAACGGAAAACGGCAGGGAAACTCGAGCAACTCATCAAATTTGGTATTCATGGCAACCTTTGAAAACGGCAGTATTCAATTGGGAATGGAGGTAATTTCCATCACCCTTGGCGCATTTTTATCATAAATGCGGCTAATTCGAAACCGACAACTTGCAGGGGCTTTTGAGGGCGCTGAACAGCAAACGGGGCCAAATGAAGATTGGCCCCGTGCGGATATCAGTTGAACAACCCTTGAATCAGCAGGGTGAGGTAGTCGATCAACCGGCTGAACAGGCCACCCTGTTCAATGTCTTCCAGTGCCACCAGGGGCACGGTGGCCACCTCCTTGTCACCCAGCTTGAGATGCAGGGTGCCCACCTGCTCCCCCTTGGCCAGCGGCGCCTTCAGGGCCTGATCCAGGGTGAAGTCGGCCTGCAGGTTCTGGGCCTGGCCGCGGGGAATGGTGACTGCCACCGCCTTGTCGACGCCCAGGGCCACGGTGTCCTTGTCGCCCATCCAGATCTGCTGATCCACCAGCTTGCTGCCCGCCTGGTAGGGGGTCAGGGTTTGGTAGAAGCGGAAACCGTAGGTCAGCAGCTTCTTGCTTTCCGCCGCCCGGGCGCGCTCGTTGGCTGCCCCCATGACCACGGCGATCAGGCGCATGTCGTCCTTGGTGGCGGAAGACACCAGGTTGTAGCCCACGGCTTCGACGTGGCCGGTCTTGATGCCGTCCACGTTCAGGGACTGATCCCACAGCAGGGAGTTGCGGTTGTGCTGGGTGATGCCGTTAAAAGTGAACGATTTCTCGGCGTAGATGGCGTACTCTTCCGGCACGTCACGGATCAGCGCCTGGCCCAGCAGCGCCATGTCGTAGGCGGTGGTGTACATGTCTTCGCTGTGCAGGCCGTGGGGCGTCACGAAGTGGCTGTTGTGCATGCCCAGTCGCGCGGCCCAGGAGTTCATCAGATCGGCAAAGGAGTTGACGCTGCCGGCCAGGTGCTCGGCCACCGCCACGGTGGCGTCGTTGCCCGACTGAATGATGATGCCGCGGTTGAGATCGTCAATGCTGACCTGCTTGCCCACTTCCAGGAACATCACCGAGGAGCCGGGAAAATTCTGGGCCCAGGCGGCTTCGCTGATGGTGACCATATCCTCGCGCTTGACCTTGCCTTCCTCCAGGGCCTGGCCAAGGATGTAGGAGGTCATCATCTTGGTGAGGCTGGCCGGCGGCAGTTTCTGATCGGCGTTTTCGGCCACCAGCACCTGGCCGCTGGCGTAGTCCATCAGCACGTAGGATTTGGCGGCAATGGCCGGCGGCTCGGGGATCATGGACACCGAGGTTTGCGCCTGAGCGGCAAAGGACACCAGGCCGGCGATGGCGAAAGTAGAAAGAGTGTTAACCGTACGCATAAGGTGAGTCAGACCCTTGTTTGAAAAATGAATGGGCAGCGGTGTGCCGTTAAAAATACATTGAAATCCGTTCACTTCAGGAAATATGCCTGCTTGTAGCCTTCGGCGATCAGCCGGGCCAGAAGGTCGTCCGTCTGGGTTGCCGGAATGGGCCCCATCTGCAGCTTGTACCAGTCCGACTGGTGCTCCACCCGGGCCGGGAAACCATACTCCCTGCTCAGGCGGGCGGCAAGCTCCCTGGCCTTGTCTCCGGAGCGGGTGGCCAGCAGCTGAATGTGCCGGCCCGGCCCCTGGTTGGCCAGACGCACGTCTTCCTTGTTGGGAGCCACCTTGATCAGCTCCACCTTTACCGGCGCCGTGCCCTTGCCGAGCATGCCCAGCTTCCAGGCGGCGGCGTAGGAAAGGTCGATAATGCGGCCGTCGTGGAAGGGGCCGCGATCATTGACCCGTACCACCACCTGCTTGCCGTTCTCGGTGTTGGTGACCCGCACAAAGGACGGCAGCGGCAGGTTCTTGTGAGCCGCGGTCATGGTGAACATGTCGTACACCTCGCCGTTGGAGGTGTGGTAACCGTGGAACTTGGCGCCATACCAGGAGGCCATGCCCTCGTCCTTGTAGTTCTGCACATCGCGCCACACTTCATAGTCCTGGCCCCAGACGTTGTAGTCCTTGTTGCCCTGGCGGCTGTAGGGTTCAAAGCGGGGCACCGCGTCCTTGACGTGGGACATGTCGGGCATTTCCCCCGGGGCCATGTCCTTGCGCAGGGCATAACGGCCACCGGCGGTTTCCCGATCGTAGCTGTCATCCTTCTTGACCGGCTCACCGGGCTGGCTGCTGCAGGCGGCCAGCAGCAGGGCCGCCAGGGGCAAGAGGCGTTTAACGTTGTTGTTCATGGGCCTGCCTGATTGCTTCACTCAGTTGGTACACCGCCATGGCATAGAGCGGGCTGCGGTTGTAACGGGTGATCACGTAAAAGTTGTGGCGCACCACCCAGTATTCCGGGCCTTCGGCGCCGTCCAGCTTCAGCAGCTTGACCGGGGTATCCGGGGCCAGTTCATGCTCGGTGCTCACCCCGGCGGCGGTCAGCTCGGCCCAGCTGTGGTCGAGCTCCAGGGCGGTGGACAGCAGCGCCTCGGCGGCCTGCTCGTCGGCAACCTGTGCCCGGTGGGCCACGGGCTCGTCCGGCTGCCACTTGTGCGCATGAAAGTAGTTGGCCACGCTGCCGATGGCATCGGTGGCGTCAAACAGGTTGGTGTGGCCGTCCTGGTTGAAATCCACCGCGTAGTGGCGGTAGCTGGAGGAAATGAACTGGCCCATGCCCATGGCGCCGGCGTAGGAGCCCTTTTGTTCTTCAAGCCGCCACTCCTGCTGCTCGGCCAGCTTCAGGTAGTGGCCCAGCTCGGAGCGGAAAAAGGCCCCTCTGGGCGGGTAGTGAAAGCCGAGGGTATAGAGGGCGTCGAGTACCCGGTAAGAGCCCATGTGAGCGCCATAGAAGGTTTCCACCCCGATAATGGCGGTAATGATCTGGGCCGGTACCTGAAACTCCTGCTCGGCCCGGGCCAGCAGGTCGGTATGCTGTTGCCAGAAGGCGGCGCCCTGTTCAATGCGCTTGTCGGTGAGGAAGATGGGCCGGTACTGGTGCCAGGGCTTGGCCTCGGCGGGCCGGGTCATGGCGTCGATGATCGGCTGCTGGTACTGCGCCTGGGCCAGGGCTGCGTTCAGCGCCTCCTGGGACAGCTCGAACTTGCCGGCCAGCTCGTCGAGCCATTGCTGTTGCTCCGCCACGGTCGGTGCCGCCGAGGCCGACATTGATAACCACACTGCCGCTGAAAGAAGGGCGAGGCGCATTAATGGGTTCCTTGTTTGTTATTTCGCCAACAGGCGTTTGTGAGTATGAACGGACATGAGAATGCCAAATCCGGCCATCAGTGTCACCATGGAGGTGCCGCCAAAGCTGATTAACGGCAGCGGCACCCCCACCACCGGCAGCAGGCCGCTGACCATGCCGATGTTGACGAACACATAGACGAAAAAGGTCAGGGTCAGGGCGCCGGCCAGCAGCCGCGGAAAGGCGCCTTGAGCCTGCACCGAGATCTGCAGGCCGCGGCCGATGATAAACAGGTACATCAGCATCAGCAGGCTGACCCCCACCAGGCCGAATTCCTCGGCCAGCACCGCGAAGATGAAATCGGTATGGCGCTCGGGCAGAAATTCCAGCTGGGACTGGGTGCCGTGCAGCCAGCCCTTGCCCCACAGGCCGCCGGAGCCGATGGCGATCTTGGACTGAATGATATGATAGCCGGCGCCCAGGGGATCACTTTCCGGGTTGAGCAGGGTCAGCACCCGTCGCTTCTGGTAGTCGTGCATCAGAAAGTACCAGAGCGCCGGCAGAAAGGCGGCCAGGCCGGCCAGCGCCAGCAGAATCAGCCGCCAGGGCAGGCCGGCGAGAAAAATCACGAACAACCCCGATGCCGCCACCAGCACAGAGGTGCCCAGATCCGGCTGCTTGGCGATCAGCAGGGTGGGCACCAGCACCAGCGCAAAGGCAATGGCCACGTGCAGCAGGCCGGGGGGCAGCGGATAGCGGCTGATATAGGCGGCAATGGTAATGGGCATGGCCAGTTTGAGCGCCTCGGAAGGCTGAAAACGAAAGCTGCCGATTTCCAGCCAGCGCTGGGCGCCCTTGCCGATGTCTCCCACCAGCAGCACCAGCACCAGCAGTATCACGCCAACAATGAATACCGGCGGTGCCCAGCGGGCGTAAAAGCCCGGCGACAGCTGGGCCAGCACCACCATCACGGTGAGCGACAG
Source organism: Oceanimonas pelagia (assembly GCF_030849025.1). NCBI lineage: Bacteria > Pseudomonadati > Pseudomonadota > Gammaproteobacteria > Aeromonadales > Aeromonadaceae > Oceanimonas > Oceanimonas pelagia. The sequence continues at coordinate 2,392,610 of NZ_CP118224.1, read as the reverse complement.
GCCGATGCGCATGCCCTGGCGGGTGACCGCCTGCAGATCTTCGCCGGTGGCGGAATAGAGGATCACCATGCTGGCACTCAGCAGCAGCAGCAGGCCCGCCAGCAGCGGCCAGTCCAGGTGCAGACGTTCTCCCAGGGAACGACGATGCTTATTCATGGGCGATGACTTCCTCGTTGGACAGGGACTCGGGCGCCAGGTAGGCATCCAGCATGGCGCGGGCAATGGGGGCGGCATGGGAGCTGCCGCCGCCGGCGTTTTCCAGCACCACCGACACCACCGCCTCGGGGTTTTCAAAGGGGGCAAAGGCCACGAACAGGGCGTTGTCGCGCAGGTGCTCGCGCAGGCTCTGGTGATCGTACTGCTGGTTTTCCGCCAGGCTGAATACCTGGGCGGTGCCCGATTTGCCGCCGGCCACATAGGGGGTGCCGACAAAGGCCTTGCGCGCCGTGCCCTCGCTGCCGTTGACCACCCGCCACATGCCGGTGAGGCCGACCTTCCAGTAGTTGTCCTGCTTGAGTACGATGGGGTCGCCATGGCTGATGGGCATACTCACCTTGTTGCCGTCGATCACGATGCCGTTAAGCAGGCGCGGGTGCACGGTGTCGCCGTGATCCACCATGATGGAAGTGGCCCGGGCCAGTTGCAGCGGGGTGGCGGTCCAGTATCCCTGGCCGATGCCCACCGAGATGGTGTCGCCCTGGTACCAGGGCTGCTTGTGGCGGCGTTGTTTCCAGTCCCGTGAAGGCATGATGCCGGTGGCTTCCTCATGCAGGTCGATGCCCGAGGGCTGGCCAAAGCCAAAGCGGCTCATGTAGTCGTTGATGGTGTCGATGCCCACCCGGTAGGCGAGATCGTAGAAAAAGGTGTCGGCGGAGATCTCGATGGCCCGGTAAACGTCCATCCAGCCGTGCCCCCAGCGCCGCCAGTCGCGGAACTTGCGCTTGGTATTGGGAATTTGAAAGTAGGGGCCACCGAAATAGCGGGTGCTGGAGGTAATGGCGCCCTCGTTCAGCCCCATCACCGACAGCATGGGCTTGACGGTGGAGGCGGGGGCGTAAATGCCCTGGCTGGCCCGGTTGATCAGCGGGCGGTCGGGATTTTCCAGCAGCGCCTTGTAGTCGGGGCCGCTGATGCCGTGCACAAACAGGTTGGGATCGTAGCTGGGATTGGACATGATGGCCAGCACCTGGCCGTCTTTCGGGGTCATCAGCACAATGGCGCCGCGGCGGCCTTCCAGCAGCTTCTGGGCCTGCTGCTGCAGCCGAATGTCGATGTTCAGGTAAATATCGCTGCCGGGCACCGGCGGCTCGTACTTGAGGGTGCGGATCACCCGGCCGCGGTTGTTGACCTCCACCTCCTGATAGCCCACATGGCCGTGCAGCAGGTCTTCGTAATAGCGCTCCACCCCGAGCTTGCCGATGTCCCGGGTGGCGGCGTAGTTGGCCAGTTTGTTGTCTTCCCGCAGGCGCTCCAGATCCCGGTCGTTGATCTTGGCCATGTAGCCCAGCACATGGGTGAGGGTGTCCTTGTAGGGATAATGGCGCTTGAGATAGGCCTCGATGGCGGCGCCGGGAAACTTGTGCTGGTTGATGCTGAAACGGGCTACCTGATCCTCATTCAGCCGGCTGACCAGCACCACCGGATTGAAGCGCCGGTTGCGGCGCACATCATGAAAAAAGCGTTCCTTCAGCTCCGGGTCCAGATCCAGCAGGGCAATCAGCCCGTCGACGGTGGCGTCCAGATCCTCCACCTTCTCGGGGGTGATCTCCAGGCTGTAAATGGGCCGGTTTTCCGCCAGCAGCACGCCGTTGCGGTCGTAAATCAGACCGCGGGTGGGGGCGATGGGCACCACCTTGATGCGGTTGTCGTTGGAGCGGGTCTGGTAGCTCTGGTGCTGGTTCACCTGCAGATGATAGAGGTTGGCGAACAGCACCCCCATCAGCAGCACTATGCCGATAAAGGACACCAGGGTACGGCGCCAGTGCAAGGAGGACTCGGCGACATGGTCGCGCATTTTTACCCGGGACCTGGCCATGACTTACTCGCGGTGGTAGGGGTGATTGTTGTTGATGCTCCAGGCGCGGTAGAGGCTTTCCGCCGCCAGCACCCGCACCAGGGGGTGGGGCAGGGTCAGGGGAGAGAGCGACCAGCTTTGTTCGGCGGCGGCCTTGCACGCCGGCGCCAGTCCTTCCGGGCCGCCGATCAGAATGGCCACGTCGCGGCCGTCGTGCTGCCAGCGGGTGAGCTGGCCGGCGAGTTGCTCCGTGGTCCAGGGCTTGCCGGGAATGTCGAGAGTCACGATGCACGCCGACTTGCCGACGGCAGCCAGCATCTGCTCGCCTTCCTTGTGCAGAATACGCTCGATATCGGCATTCTTGCCGCGCTTGCCGGCGGCAATTTCGGTCAGCTCCAGGGGCATGTCCCGGGGAAAGCGGCGCTGGTATTCCTGAAAGCCCGTGGTTACCCAGGCCGGCATTCTGGTGCCGACCGCCACCAGCTGCAGTTTCATCCGGCCAGGGCTCCGGTCGTGCTGCCGCCCCAGAGTTTTTCCAGCTGATAGAAGTCGCGGGTTTCTTCCTGCATCACGTGCACGATGGCTTCACCCAGGTCGACCAGCACCCACTCGCCCGCGCCCTGGCCTTCGATGCCCAGCAGGGGCAGGCCGGCGTGTTTGGCCTCGGTGGCCAGGTGATCGGCGATGGAGTTGACGTGGCGGCTGGAGTTGCCGGAGCAGATGATCATGCAGTCGGTGATGGTGGATTTGCCGGTGACGTCCAGTACACGAATGTCACGGGCCTTGAGATCGTCCAGTTTGTCGACGATAAAATCGTGCAGTGCTTGGTCTTGCAAGAGCGCATTCTCCTCGTTGAAACAACGGTCGATTATACCACGGACCCGCTATAGAGTCCCTGTTGTCGAATATAGTTCGCTACCGCATCCGGCAACAAATATTGCGGATTGTTCCCGCGGCGAACGCAGTCGCGGATCTGGGTGGACGACACTTCCAGCTCCGGATTGTCGAGCAGGAAAATATGGCCGGCGGGGGTGCGGTGCAGCGCTTCACGGTCCTGGATACCGTGGTGTTGATAAAGACCGGCCAGGGTGTCATTCAGTTCGGGCTTCCAGCCTGGCCTGTGGCTGACCACCAGATGAGCGTGATCCAGCAGCTCGTGCCAGCGGTGCCATTTATCAAGGCCGCATAACGAGTCCATGCCCATGATAAAGCACAGCGGCCGCGTGCCCAGCTCGGTGCGCAACTCAATCAGGGTGTCGATGGTGTAGGACGGCGTGGTGCGCTTCAGCTCCCGTTCGTCCACGGTGAGCCCGGGGGTGGCCGCCGCCGCCAGGCGAGTCATGGCCAGGCGGTGCCGGGGTGCGCTGTCGGGGGTGGCCCGGTGGGGGGGAATATGGTTGGGCAGCAGCCGCACCTCGCTCAGGCCCAGTTGTTCTTTGGCCTGAATGGCGGTGCGCAGGTGGCCGACATGAATGGGGTCAAAGGTGCCCCCCAGCAATCCGATGGGTGCAGTCATGGCAGTATGGTAGGTGGTTGGTCGTCAAGAAAAGCCACACACAGGGCCTGCAGCCAGCGCCAGGCGCTGTCGTCATCAAAGGCCGCCACGGCGGCGTCGGCGGCGGCCAGCAGGCGCGTGAGGGCGGCGAGCTTGGCGGTGCCAAGCCGGTTCAGTGCCGCCTGCATCAGCGGCTGGCGGTTGGACCACACCTGCAGGGCGGTGGCCGCCTGGTGAAAGGACTGGCCGCTGGCCAGTGCCGCCTGCAGGCTTTGCAGGGTGGTGAGTTCTTTCGCCAGCAGGTGGCAGAGCATGCCCGCCTCCACCCCTTCCTGACGCAGTTGCAGCAGAATGCGACAGCCCCGCCGGATCTTGCCCTGCAGCAGCGGATCGAGCAGCTGAAAGGGGTTGAAATGGTAATGGGGCTGCACATGTTGCTGCAGGTCGGCCAGCGTCAGCGGCTGGGGCAGGTTGAGCAGGGCCAGTTTTTCAATCTCGCCGGCGGCGGCCAGCAGGTTGCCTTCAAAGGCCAGGGCCAGCCAGTGCAGGGCATCGGGCTCGGCGGCCAGGTGATGCCGGTGCAGCCGTTGCTCCAGCCAGCGGGCCAGGTGACGGGCATCGGGGGTAAACACCGGTACCACCGGACCGGCGGCCGCCAGGGCCTTGTACCAGGCGGTTTTCTGCTGCTGCTGGTTGAGGCGGGGGCCGCTGACCAGCAACAGCAGATCGGTGTGGCACTGCCCCAGCAGCTCCCGCAGCCGGTCCGAGCCGGTTTTGTCGAGCTTGTCCGGCAGGCTCAGCTCGATGATCTGCCGGTTGCTGAACAGACTCAGGGTCTGGCTGGCATCGAAGATGGCGTCCCAGTCCAGACCGTCGTCGGCGTCGAACTTGTGGCGTTCGTCAAATCCCAGAGCCCGGGCGGCCCGGCGCAGTTCGTCCAGGGCTTCCTGCTTGAGCAGGGGATCGTCGCCATAAATGAAATAGCAGGGCGCGAGCCCTGCCTGAAGATGTTTGCCCAGTTGTTCGGGATAAAGACGCATCAGAACGACAGGCGGCTCAGCTGACGCAGGATCTGCTCGGCGGCCTCGTGCTCCATCTGCTCGCGCAGTTGCTGCTGCTCCCGGCTGGAGGCCAGGGCCTGGGCCGACTTGTCGAGAAAGCTGCGGTTAAAGGCGACGTTGAACACCTGGCGAGGCTCGTCGGGCATGTCCAGGGTAAAGCGGGTGCCAAAGCGCATGGCGTATTCCAGGGTATCGCCCCTGGGATTTACCGAGGCGGTGGTGTTGGCCTGGCCCAGCTGACCTATGGTCAGCACCGGGGTGTTGCCGTCGTCGGGCACCAGTGTCACGCCGGCGCGCAGCAGGCGGGCCGACACCAGCCGGTAGAACTGGGTCTTGTCGTCGCCACTGAGCACCAGCCGCTGCAGTTCCGGCGGCAGGTTGTCGCCGCCGCGCAACTGGAAGCCGCAGCCGGCCAGCACCAGGGTCAGCGACAGCAGTGCAATGGCCTTGATTCGAGTGAGCATAACAACTCCTTGATTCTGCCGTGAGGAGTGAAGGGTGAGGTGTGAGGCGTTTGCTCCTCTCTCCTTTCACCTTACTCCTCACCGTCTGGTCAGTTGGCCACGATATTCAGCAGCTTGCCCGGCACGTAAATGACCTTGCGAATGGTTTTGCCATCCAGGTGGCGGGCGACGTTGTCGTCGGCCTTGCCGGCGCTTTCAACCGCGTCTTTATCCGCGTCGGCGGGCACGGTAACCTTGCCCCGCACCTTGCCGTTGACCTGCACCACCACCAGTTTTTCCTCTTCCACCAGGGCGTCGGCATCCACCTGCGGCCAGGCGGCGTGATCGATGTCGTCGTGACCCAGGGCGCGCCACAGTTCAAAACAGGTGTGCGGCACTATGGGGTGCAGCATCACCACCACGGCTTCCAGCGCTTCCTGCAGCAGGGCGCGGTTCTGCTCGTCGTTCATGTCCACTTTCGCCAGGTGATTGAGCAGCTCCATGATGGCGGCGATGGCGGTGTTGAAGGTCTGGCGGCGGCCGATGTCGTCGCTCACCTTGGCAATGGTCTTGTGCACTTCCCGGCGCAGGGCCTTCTGTTCACTGCTCAGGCCGGCCAGGTTCAGGGCCGGGGCGGCGCCGCGGGCCTGGTGCTCAAACACCAGCTTCCACACCCGCTTGAGGAAGCGCTGGGCGCCTTCCACACCGGAGTCGGACCATTCCAGGGTCATGTCGGCGGGGGAAGCGAACATCATGAACAGGCGCACGGTGTCGGCGCCGTATTTGTCGACCATCACCTGGGGATCGATGCCGTTGTTCTTGGACTTGGACATCTTGGTCATGCCGGTGTGTACCAGCTCGCGGCCGTCGGCGTCCACCGCCTTCTTGATGCGGCCCTTTTCGTCCCGCTCCACGGTCACGTCCAGCGGGCTCACCCACACCCGGCCGCCCTTGTCGTCGGTATAGTAGAAGGCGTCGGCCAGCACCATGCCCTGACACAGCAGGCGCTTGAACGGCTCGTCGGACTCCACCAGGCCGGTGTCACGCAGCAGCTTGTGGAAGAAGCGGGCGTAGAGCAGGTGCATGCAGGCGTGCTCAATGCCGCCGATGTACTGATCCACCGGCAGCCAGTAGTTGGCCTTTTCCACGTCCAGCATGCCCTGATCGTACTCGGGGCTGCAGTAGCGGGCGTAGTACCAGGACGACTCCATAAAGGTGTCAAAGGTGTCGGTTTCGCGCAGCGCCGGCTGGCCTTTGTAGGTGGTTTTGGCCCACTCGGGATCGGCCTTGATCGGGCTCTGAATGCCGTCCATCACCACGTCTTCCGGCAGCACCACCGGCAGGGACTCTTCCGGTGCGCCGACCACGGTGCCGTCTTCCAGGTTGAGCATGGGAATGGGGGCGCCCCAGTAGCGCTGGCGGCTCACGCCCCAGTCGCGCAGGCGGAAGTTCACGGTCTTGCGGCCCAGGCCTTTCTGTTCCAGAGTGCTGGCAATGGCGTCAAAGGCCTGTTCGAAGTTCAGGCCGTCAAACTCGCCGGAATTGAACAGTACGCCCTTGTCGGTATAGGCCTCGGTGCTCACGTCGAGCTCGCTGCCGTCGGCGGGCTTGATCACCGGCACGATATCGAGGCCGTACTTGCCGGCAAACTCATAGTCGCGCTGATCGTGGGCGGGCACCGCCATCACGGCGCCGGAGCCGTAATCCATCAGTACGAAGTTGGCAACCCAGATGGGCACCTGCCTGCCGGTGAGTGGGTGCACCGCCATCAGGCCGGTGGCCATGCCCTTTTTCTCCATGGTGGCCATGTCGGCCTCGGCGACCTTGTTGTGCTTGCAGTCGTCGATAAAAGCGGCCAGTTCCGGGTTGTTTTCGGCGGCGCGGGCGGCCAGCGGGTGGCCGGCGGCAATGCCCACATAGGTGACGCCAAACAGGGTGTCCGGGCGGGTGGTGTACACTTCAAAGCTGTCGTCGCTGCCGGCCACGTCAAAGCGCAGGGTCACGCCCTCGCTGCGGCCAATCCAGTTGCGCTGCATGGTCTTGACCTGCTCGGGCCAGCCCTCCAGCTCGTCGATGTCGCGCAGCAGCTCATCGGCGTAGTCGGTGATCTTGATAAACCACTGGGGAATTTCCTTTTGCTCCACCGGGGTGTCGCAGCGCCAGCAGCAGCCGTCGTTGACCTGCTCGTTGGCGAGCACGGTTTCGTCGTTGGGGCACCAGTTGACCGAGGAGGTCTTTTTGTACACCAGGCCCTTTTCATACAACTTGGTAAAGAACCACTGTTCCCAGCGGTAATACTCCGGCGTACAGGTGGCCAGCTCCCGGTCCCAGTCGTAACCAAAGCCCAGCCGCTTGAGCTGGTTCTTCATATATTCGATGTTTTCGTAGGTCCAGGGCGCCGGCGCCGTCTTGTTGTTGATGGCGGCGTTTTCGGCGGGCAGGCCAAAGGCGTCCCAGCCGATGGGTTGCAGCACGTTTTTGCCCTGCAGCCGTTGATAGCGGGAGATAACGTCGCCTATGGTGTAGTTACGGACGTGCCCCATATGTAGCCGACCTGAAGGGTAGGGGAACATCGACAGACAATAGAACTTGTCCTTGCCGGGCTGCTCCGTGGCCTTGAAGGTCTGCTGCGCGTCCCAGTGCTGCTGCACGCGGGGCTCGATATTCTGGGGATTGTATTGCTCTTGCATTATGACGTCCGGTTCCGTAAATGAGTGGTAACACCAGCGATAAATCGGCATAGAATACCTTAGGGGGTAGCCGGCAACAATAGCTCACCCCGGGCCTGCCTGAGAGGACAAGACCATGAGCGAGCAAGACGACAAGCACAGGAAAGGGTACGACGCCTTTGTGGAAGAGCTGCAGCGCCAGTGGGAAATGGCGGAGAACACCACCATCAAGGAAGCGGTGGAAAAGACCCAGGCCTACATGGAAGCGGCCGGGGATCTCACCAAGGACGAGCTGGCGCTGATCGCCGAGTATGTAAAGCGGGATCTGGCCGCCTTTGGCGATGAACAGGGGGGCTTTCGCGACAGTCTGTTTTACCGGCGCATCAGCGAAACGGTGTGGGGCTGGCTGGCCGGCGTGACCGACAAGAGTCAGCTGGAATGGCAGGAGCTAGGCGAGGACCTGGCCCATCACGGTGAATATCAGGCCGGCGAGGTGGTGGGCCCGGGTCTGTACGACTGTACCCTGTGCGCCCACCGCCATGAGGTAACACACCCCGAGGTGCTGACCACCTGTCTGGAATGCAATCACCATACTTTTATTCGCCATCCGCTCACGCCTTGAGGCGTTACAAAATACCGGCACTCCGGGCATGACCCGGAGTCCATGGCATGGAGCACAGTCTCCTGCGAAATCCTTCCTTGTCTCGTAAACCGGTTATTTAAACAGCCGCCGTTCGGCCATGACCAGCCGGCCGGCAGGCTGGCGACAGCGGGCGGCAATCAGCAGGCTCAGTCCCAGCACCGCCAGCAACGGCAGGTTGCCAAAACGGGCATAGGGGGTGAGCCCGGTCATGCCAATCACCTCGGCGGTAAGCACCCCCTGCTCAAACTGGGGCAGGCTGGCGCTCATGCGGCCTTTTTCATCGGTCACCAGGGTCACGCCGTTATTGGTGGCGCGGATCATCGGCCGGCCCAGCTCCAGAGCGCGCATGCGGGCGATTTGCTGGTGCTGCCAGGGGCCGATGGAGCGGCCAAACCAGGTATCGTTCGACACCGTCAGCAGAAAGTCGGTGCTCGGCTTCATGTTGGCCCGCACCAGCCCCGGGAAGGCCACCTCATAGCAGATGGCCACGCTCATGTCGCGGCCGGCGGCGTGAATGTCGGCCTGGCCGGACTCCCCCCGGGAAAAGGACGACATGGGCAGGTTGAAAAACGGCGCCAGGGGCCGCAGCCAGTCGCCAAAGGGCACGAACTCGCCAATGGGCACCAGCTGCTGCTTGTAGTAGCGGTTGTCCTGGCCCGGCCGGTAATGGCCGTTGCCCAGCCCCAGCACGGCGTTGTACACCTCGCCTTCGGCGGGGCGGGACACCAGGCCGGTGATCAGGCTCTGGCCCCGCTCAAACATCAGTTTGTCGACCTGCTCCAGCCAGGGGGCCAGCTGCTGCTCGGAGGCGGGCAGGGCGGATTCGGGCCAGATTACCACATCGGCATTCAGCGCCGGCCGGGTCAGGTCCAGATAGCGCTTCAGGCTGTGCTCCAGTTGCCCCGGAACCCACTTCAGGGATTGTTCGATATTGCCCTGCACCAGGGCCACCCGCAGGGTTTGAGTGGGAGATACCCACTGCAACTGCTGGCTGGCCACGCCCAGGGCCCAGAGCACGCCCGCAAGGGCGGCGGCACGCCAGCGTAGCCCGGTGCCGAGCCAACACAGGGCGGCGGCGGAAAAGGTCAGCAGCCAGCTGATGCCCTGCACGCCTAGAATGGGCGCCAGCCCCGCCAGCGGGCCATCCAGCTGGGAGTAGCCGAACCACAGCCAGGGAAAGCCGGTGAGCATCCAGCCGCGCAGCCAGTCGGCACCGATCAGCAGCACCGGCAATACCCACAGCAGCCGGGCCCGGGGCGAAGCCACAAAGCGGTGGGCCAGCCACAGGGCGAGCGCCGTGTAGAGGCTGAGATAGGCGGCCAGCAGGGCCACCAGCACAAAGGCCACCGGCAGCGGCAGGCCGCCGAACAGGGTCATGCTGTTGTGGATCCACCACAGGCCGGGCAGGTAAAGCCCCAGGCTCCAGACAAAACCGCGGCGGGCGGCGGGGCCGGGGGCGCAATGGTGAGTAACGGCGAACAGTCCGGCCAGCGACACCAGCGCCAGCGGCCAGAGATCAAAGGGGCTGAAGGCCAGAACGCCAAGGGCCCCGCACAGCAGGGCCCCGAACAATGGCAGCAATTTAAGCACTTATACCGGCTCCGACGAGGAGGTTTCCTGATTGTCGGGTATCTTAACCTGTAATTGCAGCAGCCGTCGACGATCGGCGTGGGCCACCTTGAAGATGAAGCCACCCAGCTCCACCTGTTCACCCTTGCCGGGCAGATGGCCAAAGGCGTGCATCACCATGCCGCCCACGGTGTCGGCCTCTTCGTCGCTGAAGTCGGTATGAAAGAAGTCGTTGAAATCCTCGATGTCGGTGAGCGCAGCCACCGAATACACCCGCTTGCTGATCTGACGGATTTCGGCGCTTTCCTCGGCGTCGTACTCGTCTTCGATGTCGCCCACAATCAGCTCGAGAATGTCTTCGATGGTGACCAGGCCCGACACGCCGCCGAATTCGTCCACCACAATGGCCATGTGGTAGCGTTCTTCGCGGAACTCCTTGAGCAGTTTGTCGAGGCGCTTGCTTTCGGGGACCACCACCGCCGGGCGCAGTACTTTGTCGATGGAGAATTCTTCCTCGGTGAGGCCAAAGCCGTAGGGCAGCAGATCCTTGGCCAGCAGAATGCCTTCGATATGATCCTTGTCTTCGTTCACCACCGGAAAGCGGGAGTGGGTGGACTCGATGATCATGGGCAGAAAGCTGGAAACCGGCTGGGATTTTTCCACCGTCACCATCTGGGAGCGGGGGATCATGATATCGCGTACCCGCAGTTCGCTCACTTCCAGTACGCCTTCGATCATGTCCTTGGTGTCCTGATCAATCAGATCCCGTTCACCCGCGTCCATGATCACTTCAACCAGTTCTTCCCGGTTCTTCGGTTCGCCCTGAAACATCTGGCCCAGTCGCTCCAGCCAGTTTTTCTTTGTGGACGAACCGTTTTCTGAGTGTGAATTATCGTCGCTCACTTGTTAACCTTCGTCGTCTTGATAGGGGTTGTCCATGCCCAGCCCGGCCAGAATGACTATCTCTCTGGCTTCCATTTCTTCGGCCTCGTCATCCTTAATATGGTCAAAACCGAGTAAATGCAAGCAGCCGTGCACCACCATGTGGGCCCAGTGCGCCTGCGGCGGCTTGTTTTGCTCGGCCGCTTCCCGCTCCACCACCTGGCGACAGATCACCAGATCGCCCAGCAGCGGCAGCTCCACACCGGGAGGGGCTTCAAAGGGAAACGACAGTACATTGGTGGGCTTGTCCTTGCCGCGATAATCCCGGTTGAGGGCCTGGCTTTCGGCCTCGTCCACCAGGCGCACGGTCACTTCGGCCTCATTCTGCTCGCCGTCAAGGGCGGCGGCAAGCCAGCGTTCAAAGTCCTGCTCGGTGGGCAGGCCGGGGGCTTCGTCACAGGCGATTTGCAGATCCAGCCACAGGGTCATGCCTTGGGCTCCTCACGGGAAGGGGGCGCTTGTTCTTTCTGTTTCTGTTCTTTTTGTTGCTTCTGGGCGTCGTCAAAGGCCTCGTAGGCGCGCACGATGCGGGCCACCACCGGGTGGCGCACCACGTCTTCGGCACGAAAGAAGTTGAACGACAACCCTTCCACCCCGCTCAGCACTTCAATGGCATGGCGCAGTCCGGAACGGGCGTTGCGGGGCAGGTCGATCTGGGTGATGTCGCCGGTGATCACCGCCTTGGAGTTGAAACCGATGCGGGTGAGGAACATCTTCATCTGCTCCACCGTGGTGTTCTGGCTTTCGTCGAGAATGATAAAGGCGTCGTTGAGGGTGCGGCCGCGCATGTAGGCCAGCGGCGCCACTTCGATCACGTTGCGCTCAATCAGCTTTTCCACCCGCTCAAAGCCCAGCATTTCAAACAGGGCGTCGTACAGGGGACGCAGGTAGGGGTCGACCTTCTGGCTCAGATCCCCGGGCAGAAAACCGAGTTTTTCGCCCGCTTCCACCGCCGGCCGGGTCAGCAGAATGCGGCGGATTTCCTGGCGCTCCAGGGCGTCCACCGCCGCCGCCACCGCCAGATAGGTTTTGCCGGTGCCCGCCGGACCGATGCCAAAGGTGATATCGTGGCTGAGAATATGGGCCACATAATGGGCCTGATTGGGGCTGCGCGGCTTGATCAGCCCCCGTTTGGTCTTGATCACCACTTCCTTGCCGTAGCGATAGCCGCTGTGGGCCTCCTGTTCGTCCTGCTCCAGTACCCGGCTTTCCTTGATGGCCAGATGAATGTGCTCCGGAGTAATGTCGGGTACGGCCTGGCCCTTGATGGACTGGGTCTCTACATAGAGGCGGGTGAGAATGTCGCCGGCCACCCGGGACAGGCGCTCGGGGCCGACAATCTGAAAGTGCTGGTCCTGATGGTTGATTTCCACCCCCAGGCGACGTTCCAGTTGCTTGATGTTGTCGTCAAAGGGGCCGCACAGGCTGGCCAGGCGCTGGCCGTCGGCGGGCTGCAGTTCAAGGTCCAGATGAGTGACGTTGGCTGTCAAGGTAACTCCTGAATATAGGGGAATAGGGCACAGGGACGAGGGAGCAGGACATCCAGTCCCTGTTCCCTAATCCCGCGCCCCTGTTTTTAGGGGGTAAAGGTGGCCACGCCGGTGTCGTCGGGCACGCCGTCGGGGCGGCGGGCCAGAATGCTTCGGGGGGATACCTGGGTGCGCAGATCCATTTCGTCTTCGCCGCGCAGGAATTTGCCGCGCAGGCTGTGGGGCATGACCTCGGTGATCTCCACATCGGCAAAACCGCCAATCAGGTGATGGGGGCCTTCGAAGTTCACCACCCGGTTGTTCTCGGTGCGGCCGCGCAGCTCCATGGGGTTCAGCTTGGACGGGCCTTCCACCAGAATGCGCTGGGTGGAGCCCAGCATCTGCCGGCTGATCAGCTGCGCCTGGTTGTTGATGGTGTTCTGCAGCCGGTACAGCCGTTCCTTTTTCTCTTCCATGGGAATGTCGTCGGGCAGATCGGCGGCCGGGGTGCCCGGACGGGGGCTGTAAATAAAGCTGAAACTCATGTCAAAACCCACGTCCTCGATGAGTTTCATGGTCTTTTCAAAGTCATCGGCCTCTTCCCCGGGAAAGCCCACGATAAAGTCGGAGCTGATGGTGATGTCGGGGCGGGCGGCGCGCAGCTTGCGGATCTTGGACTTGTATTCTAGGGCGGTGTGCGGGCGCTTCATCAGGGTCAGAATGCGATCCGAGCCGCTCTGCACCGGCAGGTGCAGGAAGCTGACCACCTCGGGGGTATCCTTGTACACCTCGATAATGTCGTCGGTGAACTCGATGGGGTGGCTGGTGGTGTAGCGAATGCGGTCGATGCCGTCGATGGCCGCCACCAGGCGCAGCAGCTCGGCAAAGCTGCAGATGTCGCCGTCGTGGGTTTCGCCCCGGTAGGCATTGACGTTCTGGCCCAGCAGGTTGACTTCGCGCACGCCCTGCTCGGCGAGCTGGGCGATTTCATAGAGCACGTCATCCAGCGGGCGGCTCACCTCCTCGCCGCGGGTGTAGGGCACCACGCAGAAGGAGCAGTACTTGGAGCAGCCTTCCATGATGGAGACAAAGGCAGTGGCACCTTCGGCTTTGGGTTCGGGCAGGTTGTCGAATTTCTCGATCTCGGGAAACGCCACGTCCACCTGGGCACCGCGGCCTTCCAGCACCGACTTGATCATGGCCGGCAGCCGGTGCAGGGTTTGCGGACCGAACACGATGTCCACAAAGGGAGCACGGGCGCGAATGGCGTCGCCTTCCTGCGAGGCCACGCAGCCACCCACGCCGATCACCAGTTTGGGATTGGCTTCCTTGAGCGGGCGCCAGCGGCCGAGCTGATGAAAGACCTTCTCCTGGGCCTTCTCGCGAATGGAGCAGGTGTTGAGCAGCAGCACGTCGGCCTGCTCTGCTTCTTCGGTGAGCTGGTAGCCGTGGCTGGCGTCCAGCAGATCGGCCATCTTGGATGAATCGTATTCGTTCATCTGACAGCCCCAGGTCTTGATATGAAGTTTTTTGCTCATGGCGCTCTTGAATTACTGCAAAAGGTCGTGCGTTTTGGACCGGGCATTCTACTCCTTTCTCCCGGTAGTGGCCAGATAATATCCAGCCACAAGGGGGCGCCAAGTGGGCAAATTGCCCCCGGCGAAATCAGGGAAATTGGGGTAGAATGGCCGAAAAATCCGGAGGTTGGACAATGCAACAGTGCGATATCGCCATTATTGGCGGCGGCATGGTGGGGGCCCTGGCGGCGGCGCTGCTGGCGCCCAGCGGGCTGGCCATTCGGGTGCTGGAAAGCCGGCAGCCACGCGAGTTTTCGCCCGCGCAACCCCATGATCTGCGCATTTCCTCGGTCAGCGCCGCCTCGGTGCGGCTGCTGCAGCAGGCCGGTGCCTGGGAGGCCATCGCTCACATGCGCGCCTGGCCCTATCAGCGACTGGAAGCCTGCGAGTGGCCGGGCTTTGCCACCCGCTTCAGCGCCGCCGAGCTGGGCTGCGAGTATCTGGGCTACATGCTGGAAAACCGGGTCATTCAGCTGGGCCTGTGGCAGGCGCTGGCCCAGTGGCACAATGTCACCCTCGACTGTCCGCAAACGCTGGATACGCTTGAGCAAACCTCTGAAGGCGCGTTGCTGACGCTGGGGGATGGCTCTCGGGTGCAGGCGCGGCTGGTGCTGGCCTGTGACGGTGCCGAGTCCCGGGTACGGCAACTGGCCGGCATTGGCGTCACCGCCTGGGACTACGCCCAGCAGTGCATGCTGATAAGCGTTCAAGGCGAGCAACTGGAGCAGGACATCACCTGGCAACAGTTCTGCGCCAGCGGCCCCCGGGCGCTGCTGCCGCTGGGCCATGGTAAGGCTTCGCTGGTGTGGTACGACGGCAAGGCGCGTATCGAGCAACTGGCGGCCCTGAGCAACCAGGCGCTGGAAGCCGAGATAGGGACGCATTTTCCCGCCCGTCTTGGTCCGGTGCGGGTGCTGGACAAGGGCCACTTTGCCCTGCGCCGGCGCCACGCCAATCACTACGTCAAGGGGGCAGTGGTGCTGCTCGGCGATGCCGCCCACACCATCAATCCACTGGCGGGGCAGGGAGTGAACCTCGGCTTCAAGGACGTGGCGGTGCTGAGCGAGCTGGTACATCAGGCGGTGGAACGGGGAGAGGATATTGCCACCACTACCCTGCTCAGGCGCTTTGAATGCCGCCGCCGCCCCGACAACCTGCTGATGCAGGGGGCCATGGACGTGTTTTACCTGGCTTTCAGCAATGAGCTGGCGCCGCTCAGGCTGCTGCGCAATCTGGGTCTCAGGGCCGCCGAGCACAGCGGCCCGCTGAAGAAACAGGTGATGAAGTACGCCATGGGGCTGTAACTGCAGGGAATGGGGAGCAGGGACTGGTACGATTCCCTAATCCCTAATCCCTAATCCCTAATCCCTAATCCTTAACCTCAGAAAGCAAAAAAGCCGACCCAAAGGCCGGCTTTTCGATAGATGGCTGGGGTACCAGGATTCGAACCTGGGAATGGCGGGATCAAAACCCGCTGCCTTACCGCTTGGCGATACCCCAATTTTTAATGGTGCGGGAGGCGAGACTTGAACTCGCACACCTTGCGGCGCCAGAACCTAAATCTGGTGCGTCTACCAATTTCGCCACTCCCGCGAAAAGAGTGGTGGCTATGGCGGGATTCGAACCTGCGACCCCATCATTATGAGTGATGTGCTCTAACCAACTGAGCTACATAGCCACATAAAGCATTGAGTCGCCTCAATGTTGCGATACGCACTGGCCGTCGTATGCGCTTGAAATGGCTGGGGTACCAGGATTCGAACCTGGGAATGGCGGGATCAAAACCCGCTGCCTTACCGCTTGGCGATACCCCAACAGCGAATGGATGATAACAAATTTTTTGATATCAGCCACTGTGAAAACGGTTGAAGCTGCGGTTTGTGCCTGGGCACCAGCGCCGGGATAATACCCGCTTGGTCTTCAACCTTTTCTGAAAATGGCTGGGGTACCAGGATTCGAACCTGGGAATGGCGGGATCAAAACCCGCTGCCTTACCGCTTGGCGATACCCCAGCAATGGTGGCTATGGCGGGATTCGAACCTGCGACCCCATCATTATGAGTGATGTGCTCTAACCAACTGAGCTACATAGCCACTGCTTGTTGATGACCATCCGTCACCGAACGGGGCGCATTATGCGTATCCGGGCCGACAGCGTCAACCGTTTTTCCGTAAAAAAATGGCGTGCCACGGTCGGTTGGCCATAAAAGCGGCATGGTGATGAAGGGGTGGTCAACAAGGCCGGTTTTTTCTGCGAAAACGGGAAAAACAAAAAAGGCCGGGAACATGCCCGGCCTTGAAGCAAGCGTGCAGAACGCTCAGACGTTGAACAGGAAGTTCATCACATCGCCGTCTTTGACGATGTAGTCCTTGCCTTCGGAGCGCATCTTGCCCGCTTCCTTGGCGCCCTGCTCACCCTTGTAGGTGATGTAGTCTTCATAACCTATGGTCTGGGCGCGAATAAAGCCCTTTTCAAAGTCGGTGTGGATCTTGCCGGCGGCCTGGGGCGCGGTGGCGCCCACGGGAATGGTCCAGGCACGCACTTCCTTCACCCCGGCGGTGAAGTAGGTCTGCAGGTTCAGCAACTGGTAACCGGCGCGGATCACCCGGTTCAGACCCGGCTCTTCCAGACCCATGTCATCCATGAATTCGGCGGCTTCTTCCGCGTCCAGCTCGGCGATTTCGGATTCCATGGCGGCGCACACCGGCACCACAATGGCGTTTTCGGCGGCGGCAATGGCTTCCACCTCGGCCAGGTAGGGGTTGTTTTCAAAGCCGTCTTCATTGACGTTGGCAATGTACATGGTCGGCTTGATGGTGAGGAAGTTCAGGTAGTCGATGGCGGCCTTTTCTTCCCTGGTCAGCTCAACGCTGCGCAGCACTTTGGCTTCTTCCAGCACCGGCAGCAGTTTTTCCAGTACGGTGATTTCGAACTTGGCGTCCTTGTCGCCACCCTTGGCCTTCTTGGCGTTACGGGTAATGGCGCGCTCGCAGGTATCCAGATCCGCCAGGGCCAGCTCGGTGTTGATGATTTCGATATCGTCTTTCGGCGATACCTTGCCGGCCACGTGGACGATATTGTCGTTTTCAAAGCAGCGCACCACATGGCCGATGGCGTCGGTCTCGCGAATGTTGGCCAGAAACTTGTTGCCCAGGCCTTCGCCCTTGGAGGCACCGGCCACCAGGCCGGCGATGTCCACGAATTCCATGGTGGTGGGCAGCACCCGCTGCGGGTTGACGATGGCGGCCAGGGCGTCGAGGCGTTTGTCCGGCACCGGCACCACGCCGGTGTTCGGCTCTATGGTGCAGAAGGGAAAGTTGGCGGCTTCGATGCCGGCCTTGGTCAGAGCGTTGAACAGGGTGGATTTGCCCACGTTGGGCAGACCCACAATACCGCATTTAAAACCCATGATGGTGTCCTGAAATTACTTGGTGGAATCGGCGTTGAAGGCATGCAGGCGGTTCATCGCCCTGACCATGCCATCCTTGAATAAAATATCGGTGGCGCGGGCGGCTTCGTCCACGGTGGCGTCGAGCAGGGTCTGCTCGGCGGCCGGTGCCCTGGTCAGCACAAAGCCGGCCACCCGGGACTTGTCGCCGGGGTGGCCGATGCCCAGCCGCAGCCGGTAAAAATCCTTGCTGTTGCCCAGACTGCTGATGATGTCGCGCAGGCCGTTGTGGCCGCCGTGACCGCCGCCCTGCTTGAAGCGGGCGGTGCCCGGGGGCAGGTCCAGTTCGTCGTGGGCCACCAGAATGCCTTCGGGCGGGATCTGGTAAAAGTTGGCCAGGGCCGCCACCGCCTTGCCCGAGCGGTTCATAAAGGTGGCCGGGATCAACAGACGCACGTCGCGGCCGGCAATGCGCACGCGCCCGGTCCAGCCAAAGAATTTGCCTTCTTCCTTGAGCTGGGCGCCGTGCAGCCGGGCCAGCTCGGTGACGTACCAGGCACCCGCATTGTGGCGGGTGTGGGCGTATTCCGGGCCGGGGTTGGCCAGCCCGACAATGAGTTCGATAGGTTGCATAGCAGAATCGGCCGTTAAAATGACGCCACATTCTAATGAAGTGCGGCGATAATGGCCACCGTCAGGGCCGGATTTGCCATGGCACCGGCCGCGTATAGATACCACATGTATTGTTTACAATCTGTGCTATGATTGTGCATTCAAAAGCGGCTCCTTCGCTTTATCCTGCTTTTCTGCACTCGATTTTCACGGATACCATCATGTTTGAACTTCTGGGTTGGTCCCTGCTGGCCGGCGTGGTCAATGCGCTGGCCGGTGGCGGTCTGTTTTTTACTCTGCCGGCCCTGCTGGGGGCGGGCATTCCCAGCACCGGGGCCGTGGCCACCGCCAGTGTGGCATCCTGGCCCGGTTATGTCAGCGCCTTCTGGGGCATGCGCCGTCGCCTGCGGGGCGGTCCGCTGCTGGCGCTGACCCTGATCGGCCTGGCCGGGGGCGGGCTGGGGGCTTTTGCCCTGACCCGGTTTCATGCCGACCACTTCAATTATCTGGTGCCCTGGTTGTTGCTGGGGGTGAGCCTGCTTTACGGCCGGCAGCTGCTCAGCAGCCAGGGGTTTGAAGGCCCCCTTGCCATGAAACCAAAGGCCTGGCCGGTGCTGTTAAGTGGCAGCTTTTACGGCGGCTTTTTTGGCGGTGGTCTGGGCGTGCTGCTGATGGCGCTGATGGGTCAGCTGCGGCTGGGCTCCAGCCTGCAGCAGCACGCCATCAAGCTGTATCTGTCGATGCTGGCCAGCGGTGCCACCATTGTGGTGTATTCCCTGTCGGGACTGGTGTACTGGCACGAGGCCCTGTTGCTCGCGCTGGGCTATCTGCTCGGCGGCAAGCTGGGTGCCCGGCTGCTGGAGTGGATCAAGCCGAAGCTGCTGGCCTGGGCCATTGTCGCCTTTGGTGTGGGCCTGAGCGGGTACTATTTTGTGCGCTTTTACGGATAAAAAACGGGGATTAGGGAACAGGGACTGGTATTGCTGCCCGGCGAAATCCGAACCGGAGTCTACAATTTCCCCAGTCCTCAGTCCCCAGTCCCTGCACTTAAATCCCGTCCACAAAAAAGCCCGCGAAGTTCGCGGGCTGTTACTTCCAGCTTGTCCGGGCTTAGTGCTCGAACATGGCGGAGATAGACTCTTCGTTGCTGATGCGACGAATGGCCTCGGCCAGCATGGGCGACAGGGTCAGCTGCTTGACCTTGTCCAGGGCCTTGATTTCCGGGCTCAGGGGCACGGAGTCGGTGATGATGACTTCATCGATCACGGAGTCGCGAATGTTTTCGGCGGCCTTGCCGGAGAACACGGCGTGGGTGGCGTAGGCGAACACCCGCTTGGCACCGCGCTCCTTCAGGGCTTCGGCGGCCTTGCACAGGGTGCCGCCGGTGTCGATCATGTCGTCCACGATCACACAGTCACGGCCTTCCACGTCACCGATCAGGTGCATCACCTGGGACACGTTGGCGCGGGGGCGGCGCTTGTCGATGATGGCGATGTCGGTTTCGTCCAGCAGCTTGGCCACGGCACGGGCGCGCACCACGCCACCGATATCGGGAGACACCACCACGGCGTCCTGCAGGCCCTTGGCCTTCATGTCTTCCAGCAGCACCGGCGTGCCGAACACGTTGTCTACCGGCACGTCAAAGAAGCCCTGAATCTGCTCGGCGTGCAGATCCACGGTCAGCACCCGGTCCACACCCACGCTGGACAGGAAGTCGGCCACCACCTTGGCGGTGATCGGCACCCGGGCGGAGCGCACTCGGCGATCCTGGCGAGCGTAACCGAAGTAGGGAATGACGGCGGTAATGCGACCGGCGGAGGCGCGACGCAGGGCGTCGACCATGACGATCAGCTCCATCAGGTTGTCGTTGGTGGGCGCGCAGGTGGACTGGATGATGAAGACATCGCCGCCGCGTACATTTTCGTTGATTTGCACGCTGATCTCGCCGTCGCTGAAACGGCCGACATCGGCAGCGCTCAGTTTGATGAAAAGACGATCGGCGATACGTTGGGCGAGTTCCGGCGTTGCATTACCAGCAAACAGCTTCATGTCGGGCACGGTTTAAAACCTCGGGGTTGCTTCGTGGGTGGCGAGACTGGACGGGGCCGTGAACCCGTGTCACGAAAAACGTTTTCGCTATCCAGCCCCTGGTCGGAATTATTCTGCTTCGGAGCGCCGGCAGGGGGTTGAGTGAGAGCACGCAACGGTGAGTCGGCATTAGCCGTGTCATCCTGCTGGCGACCGCCGGCAGCGAACTGACCCTCGGGATAAGGGAGAAGGCGAGCCCACCCCGCCTTCATGCATCGCTGCCTGATCTGTCTTGTTCGATAACGGGTGCTTACAGGGCCTTCAGTGCCGCCAGCAGCGGCGAGTGGTTGCAGCCTCGGGCTACAAAACCACTGGCGTCATCCGGCACATTCCTGAGCGCTGTTTCGGCCGCCTCGCGGCTGTCAAAGGTGCCGAAAATACAGGCGCCGGTGCCCGTCATTCGTGACGGCGCATATTCTAGCAACCAGCTCAGAAGTTTGGCAACCTCGGGGTGTCGCTTTTTGACCAGCCCCTCGCAGTCGTTTTGCCAGGGGGAAGACAGCCGTTGTTGCAGGCTCAGCACCGGGCTGTTGCGGGGCAGATCCGGGTCGGTGAAGATGGCCGGCGTAGACACCTCCACCCCCGGATTCACTACCAGATACCAGGGCTCGGGAGGATGGGCTTCGGTGAAGATGTCGCCCACGCCTTCGGCAAAAGCGGCGCGGCCGTGCACGAACACCGGCACATCGGCGCCCAGTTGCAGACCCAGGGCGGCCAGCTCCTCGGCCGGCAGATCCAGTTGCCACAGCCGGTTCAGCCCCACCAGGGTGGTGGCGGCGTCGCTGGAACCGCCCCCCAGGCCGCCGCCCATGGGCAGCCGTTTGGTCAGGTGAATGCGGGCGCCCCGGGTGCAGCCGGTGTGGCTTTGCAGCAGCCGCGCGGCGCGTATAATGAGGTTGTTCTCGGTGGCCACCCCGGGCAGGGCCGGAGACAGGGTGAGCTCATCGGCTGCCTCAAAGCGCAGTTCGTCGCCAAAGTCCACAAACTGAAACAGGGTCTGCAGGTTGTGATAACCGTCGTCCCGGCGTCCGGTAATGTACAGAAACAGGTTGAGTTTGGCGGGGGCGGGCAGGCGCATCATGGATTCAGCTCCCACCGGTTTACCGCCAGTTTCAGGTTGGTGGTGTCGTGACTCAGCTCCAGCCGGCTGGGCAGCCAGAGACCGTCGATTTGGGTGTAACCCAGGTAGCTGAGTTGCCAGCCGTGGGACTGCACTCGCGCCGGGCGGCCGTCGGCGTCAAAGCTGACGGTGTCGGCGTCACCGGGCAGGCCCTTGATCCAGTCGGCCAGCTGCTCCACCGGCAGGTTCCAGCCGGTCAGTTCATACACCAGGGCCTGGGCGTTGGCGGCGGTATGGCGCCGTCCTTCGCTGTCGATGAGTTCAATGCGTCCGCTGCGGCGGCTGAGATCGAACACCCGTTTGCCGACCACATTGGTGAGGTTCAGGCGATAGTCGCCGCTGTCCTGACGCCAGAACAGGCTCAGACTGCCGCGCTCCTCGGGGGTAATGATGCCGAGCCTGGCGGCCAGCTGCCAGTTCTGCAGCCCGGCCAGTTGCTGTTTCTGAGCCTGCCAGCTGCCGGCCGGGGCTTCTTCGGCCCGGTAGGCACAGCCCGACACCAGCAACAAGCCAAGGCAGATCAATAAAATACGCACGGCGAGCACTCCGCGTTTGAAAGGGGCGGCCAGTATAAGGGCAAGGCCGGTGCCTTTTAAAGATTTGGCCTTTCTCGTACAATAGCCGGCTACTTGAAGAACGTTGTGAGCCGCATCAAATCCTCATGAGCCTGCTGGTACTGGGAATCAATCATAAGACAGCGTCCGTCGCCCTGCGCGAGCGGGTGGCGTTTGGCCCTGATCTTGCCCCCAGGGCACTGCAGGAGCTGAGTAACACACAGGGTGTGGCCGAAACCGTGATCCTGTCTACCTGCAACCGCACCGAGCTGTATTGCAGCCTGAAGGACGACGGTGACAGTGATGTGGTGCGCCACTGGCTGCAGCGTTTTCACAATCTGGACGAGGACGAGCTCACCGCCTGCCTGTATCAGCATCAGGGGGAAGAGGCCATTCGCCACCTGATGCGGGTGGCCTGCGGACTCGACTCCCTGGTGCTGGGCGAGCCCCAGATACTGGGCCAGATCAAGCAGGCCTACAGCCAGTCGCACCAGGCCGGCACCCTCAAGGGCCTGCTCGAGCGGTTGTTCCAGAAGTCCTTTTCCGTGGCCAAACGGGTGCGCACCGAAACCGACATTGGCGCCAGTGCGGTGTCCGTGGCTTTTGCCGCGGTCAGCCTGGCCAAGCGCATTTTTTCGGATCTGGGCCGCACCAAGGTGCTGCTGGTGGGGGCCGGTGAAACCGTCGAGCTGGTGGCGCGTCACCTCAAGGAGCAGTCGGTGACCCGTATGATGGTGGCCAACCGCACCCTGGAGCGGGCCCAGAAGCTGGCCCAGGAATTTGAGGCCGAGGTGATGACTCTGGAGCAGATCCCCGAGTTTCTGCCTCAGGCCGATATCGTGATCAGCTCCACCGCCAGCCCCCTGCCCATCATCGGCAAGGGCATGGTGGAGCGGGCGCTCAAGGTCCGCCGGCACAAGCCCATTCTGCTGGTGGACATCGCCGTGCCCCGGGACATCGAGCCCGAGGTGGACGAGCTCAACGATGCCTATCTGTATACCGTGGACGATCTGCAGGGCATCATCGAGCAGAACCTCGAGGCCCGCAAGCGGGCCGCCGCCCAGGCCGAGCGCATTATTCTGGAAGAGCGGGATCAGTTCATGGCCTGGTACCGCTCCCTGCGCTCGGTGGATCTCATTCGCGATTACCGGGCCCAGGCAGAAAGCGTGCGCCAGCAGGAGCTGGCCCGGGCGCTGCAGGCCCTGGCCCAGGGTGACGACGCCACCCTGGTGATGCAGCAGCTGACCCGGCGGCTCACCAACAAGCTTATTCATACCCCCACCCAGGCTCTGAGCCAGGCCGGCAAGGACGGCGATCAGGACATGCTGGCGGTGCTGTCCCGTAGCCTGGGCATCAGCCGGCCCTGAGCCGGCATAACGGCGAGACCCTCGATGAACGAATCCGTACTGAAGAAACTGGAAGGCCTGGAAGAACGCTACCAGGAGGTGCAGGCGCTGCTGGGCGAGGCCTCGGTCATCAACAATCAGGAGCAGTACCGGGCCCTGACCCGGGAATATGCCCAGCTGGAAGACGTGGTAGCCTGCTTTCAGCGCTATCGTCAGGCCGAGGCGGATCTGGCCGAGGCTCAGGAAATGCTGGCGGAAGACGACGCCGAGCTGAAGGCCATGGCCCGGGACGAGATCGACAGTGCCGCGGCGGCCATCGAAACCCTGGGTCAGGAGTTGCAGATTTTGCTGCTGCCCAGGGATCCCAGAGACGACAACAACTGTTTTCTGGAGATTCGCGCCGGTGCCGGCGGTGACGAGGCCGCCATTTTTGCCGGCGATCTGTTTCGCATGTACAGCCGCTATGCCGAGACCCGGCGCTGGCGGGTGGAGATCGTCAGTGCCAGCGAAGGCGAGCACGGTGGTTTCAAGGAGATCATCGCCCGCATCGAGGGTGCCGGCGCCTATGGCCAGCTCAAGTTTGAGTCCGGCGGTCACCGGGTGCAGCGGGTGCCGGAAACCGAATCCCAGGGCCGCATTCACACCTCTGCCTGCACCGTGGCGGTATTGCCCGAGGTGCCCGAGGCCGAGGCGCCGGAGATCAACCCGGCGGACCTCAAGGTAGATACCTTTCGTGCCTCCGGCGCAGGCGGCCAGCACGTCAACAAGACCGACTCCGCCATTCGCATTACCCACCTGCCTACCGGCATGGTGGTGGAATGCCAGGACGAGCGCTCCCAGCACAAGAACCGGGCCAAGGCCATGGCGGTGCTGGCCTCGCGCCTGGCCCAGGCGGAGCAGGACAAGCGCCAGGCCGAGGAGCAGAGCACCCGGCGCAACCTGCTGGGCAGCGGCGATCGCTCCGATCGCATCCGCACCTACAACTACCCTCAGGGCCGGGTGTCGGATCACCGCATCAACCTCACCCTGTACCGGCTGAGCGAGGTGCTGGAAGGTCAGCTCGAGATGCTGACCCAGCCCATTCTGCAGGAGCACCAGGCCGACCAGCTGGCCGCCCTGGCGGGGCAATAATGCAGCTCAGCGAGCTGCGCACCTGGCTGCGCGAGCAACTGGCCGGCGGCGAGTCGCCGGCGCTGGATGCGGACGTGCTGCTGTGCCATGTGCTGGGCAAACCCCGCAGCTTTTTGCTGGCCTGGCCGGAATTTGAGGTGTCTGCCGAGCAGAAGACCGAGCTGGCCGAACTGATCACTCGCCGCCGGGCCGGCGAGCCGGTGGCCCACCTGACCGGTCAGCGCGAATTCTGGAGCCTGATGCTGGAAGTGACCCCCGATACCCTGATTCCCCGGCCCGACACCGAGGTGCTGGTTGAAAGCGCGCTGGCACGCCTGCCCGAGCGGCCGGCGCGGGTAGTGGATCTGGGTACCGGCACCGGCGCCATTGCGCTGTCCATCAAAAGCGAGCGACCCGCCGATACCGTGCTGGCGGTGGAATTCAACCCGCAGGCCGCCGCCCTGGCCCGGCGTAACGCCGAGCGGCTGGGGCTGGATGTGACGGTGGTTGAGGGCAGCTGGCTGGCGCCACTGGCCGGGCAGGTTTTTGACATGATAGTGTCCAACCCGCCCTATATCGATGCCGCCGATCCGCACCTGGCCGAGGGCGACGTGCGCTTTGAGCCGCGCACCGCCCTGGTGGCCGGTGAGCAGGGCCTGGCCGACATTCGCCATATCGCCGCCGAAGCGCCGGCACACCTCATGGCCGGCGGCTGGCTGCTGGTGGAGCACGGCTGGCAGCAGGGCGAGGCGGTGCAACGGATTTTTATCAATAATGGTTTTGAGAAGGTCACCACCCTGCGCGACTACGGCGGGCAGGACAGGGTGACGCTGGGCCGGTGGCCCGGGAGAGAGCATGCTTGAAAGCAATATCAGTGCGCGCTGGCTGGGCGATGAGCCCCTCGATCTGATGACCCTGGCGCTGGATGTGGTGGAAAGCCTGGCCGGCCTTGACGCCCGGGATGAGGCCGAACGGGAGCTGTTTGCCCTGGAGCGGGCGCTGAGTGAGGAGCTGGAAGGCATGGTGGCGCCCCTGCACCTGCTGCCTTGCCTGTATGACGGCCTGGGCCTGAGCGGGGACAGCGAGACCTTTTTCTCCATCGACAACTGTCTGATGAACCGGGTGCTGGCCCGGCGGGAAGGCATTCCGGTGAGTCTGGGGATCCTGCTTATTCATCTGTGCCGGCGTTTTGGGGTGGAAGCCGAGGGCATCTGTTTTCCCGGCCACTTTCTGGTGCGGGTCTTCTCGGAGGAAGAAGGGGCCATTATCGATCCCTTTACCGGCCGGCAGCTTTCCCGGCGGGAAATCGAACAATTGCTGCGGGGCGCCCAGGGCAACCTGGCCCGGCTTACGCCCGGGCACCTCAAGAGCGCTGAGGACAGCGAGATCCTGGCGCGGCTGCTCAATGTTACCAAGGCGGCCTTTATTCATGACCAGCAGTTTGGCAAGGCGCTGGCCTGCAGCGAGCTGCTGCTGCGACTCAAACCCGACTGCCCCTTTGAGCGGCGGGACCGGGGCTTTCTGTATCAGCAGCTGGATTGTGGACAACTGGCGGCCGACGATTTTGAATTCTTTATCGAGCACTGCCCCGACGACCCCATTGCCGACGTGCTGAAAGCCCAGATGGCGGGGCTTGATCTGACCCCGAAAACCCTCCACTAAGGAGTTGTGATGAAAACCGTACACATCAACGACATTGCCGTTGCCAACGACCAGCCCATGGTGCTGTTTGGCGGCATCAATGTGCTGGAATCCCGGGATCTGGCCATGACGGCCTGCGAGCACTACGTGAAGGTGACCGAGAAGCTGGGCATTCCCTACGTGTTCAAGGCCAGCTGGGACAAGGCCAATCGCTCCTCCATTCACTCCTTTCGCGGCCCGGGCCTGGAAGAGGGCATGAAGCTGCTGCAGGAAGTGAAGGACACCTTTGGTGTGCCGGTGATCACCGACCTGCACGAGCCCCATCAGGCGGCCCCGGTGGCCGAGGTGGCCGACGTGATCCAGCTGCCCGCCTTTCTGGCGCGCCAGACCGATCTGGTCAAGGCCATGGCCGATACCGGCCGGGTGATCAACATCAAGAAGCCCCAGTTCCTGAGCCCGGGGCAGATGAAAAACATCACCGACAAGTTTATCGAATGCGGCAACGATCAATTGATCCTGTGCGAGCGGGGCAGCAACTTCGGTTACGACAATCTGGTGGTGGACATGCTCGGTTTTGGGGTGATGAAAAAGGCCACGAATGACGCCCCCATCATCTTCGACGTGACCCACGCCCTGCAGTGCCGGGATCCGCTGGGCGAAGCCTCCGGCGGCCGCCGCGAGCAGGTGCTGGATCTGGCCCGGGCCGGGCTTGCCACCGGCCTGGCCGGCCTGTTCCTGGAGGCCCACCCGGATCCGGACAAGGCCCGCTGCGACGGCCCCAGCGCCCTGCCGCTGGACAAGCTCGAGCCTTTCCTGGCCCAGCTCAAGGCGCTGGACGAGCTGATCAAGGGTTTTGAACCGCTGAATATTCGCTGACACCGTTAGCCAGCCACAAAAGGCCCGACCATGTCCGGGCCTTTTCAGTTTTTCTTCCTGTCTTTCTTTTGTCTTGATCAGGTGATCTCGGTGGGCGCATCGGGATCTTCCGGTGGCGCTTCCGTGCCCATGTTTCGCAGGATTTTGCCCAGCTCCATGGGCAGGGGAAACACCACTATCTTGCTGTTGTCACTGCTGATCTCGGTGAGGGTCTGCAGGTAGCGCAACTGAATGGCTTCCGGCTGCTGGGCCAGCACATGGGCCGCTTCCCGCAGTTGTTTTGACGCTTCCAGCTCACCGGTGGCGTGGATCACCTTGGCCCGGCGGGAGCGCTCTGCCTCGGCCTGGCGGGCGATGGCGCGGATCATGGACTCGTCGAGATCCACGTGCTTGATCTCTACCGCCGTTACCTTGATGCCCCAGCCGTCGGTGCTCTGATCCAGAATGCGCTGCAGATCCGCATTCAGGGTGTCCCGGGCCGAGAGGATCTCGTCCAGCTCGTGCTGGCCGAGCACCGAGCGCATGGTGGTCTGGGCCAGCTGGCTGGTGGCTTCCAGGTAGTTCTCCACATTGATGATCGCCTTTTGCGGATCCAGCACGCGAAAATACAGCACAGCGTTCACCCGTACGGTGACGTTGTCTTTGGAGATCAGATCCTGGGACGGCACGTCCATGGTGACGATACGCAGATCCACCCGCACCATCTGCTGCACCAGGGGGATCAGAATAATAAAGCCGGGCCCCTTGACCTTGTAAAAGCGGCCCAGCAGAAACACCACCCCGCGCTCGTATTCCCGCAGAATGCGGAACATGCTGGCAAACAGCATCACCACCAGAATGACGATCAGCAGCTGAAAATAAAGTAGGTCGATGATCATGCCTGTGTCTCCTTTACCGGTTCCACTTCAAGTACCAGATCCTTTACCGCCACCACCACCACAGGGCTCTGTGCCGCCACCGGGGTTGGACTGAGCGCCTGCCAGCGTTCCCCCTGCACCAGCACGGCGCCGGAGGGGCTGAGTGGGGTGAGTGCCACGCCGCGCTCGCCGATCATCGCCTCGGCTCCCGACACCGGTGCCGCCCGGCGCTGTTTTACCAGCATGCGTACCACCACCAGGATCAGGGTGAGGGAAAATACCGTAAAGGCGGCGATAAAGGGCCAGGCCACGCGAAAGGCCTGGTCGGGGGTGTCGAACAGCAGTACCGAGCCGAGCACAAAGGCCACCAGGCCGCCGCCGCCGAGAATGCCAAAACTGGGCGACAGCCCTTCCGCCACCATCAGCGCCAGCCCCAGGGCCAGCAGCCCCAGCCCCGCGGTATTGAACGGCAGCATCTGCAGCGACAGCATGGCCAGCAACAGGCAGATAGCGCCGATCACCCCGGACACACCAAACCCCGGGCTGTAAAACTCCAGCAGCAGGCCATAGACGCCCACCAGCATCAGCAGATAGGCGATATTGGGGTTGCTGATGGTAATAATGAACTGCTGGCGCCAGTCGGGCTGGCGTTGCTCGGCCGTGAGCCCGGCGGTGGAGAGGGTGAGGGTGCCGTTTTTAAGGGTGATTTCGCGGCCGTCCAGTTGCCGCAACAGATCGGGAATATCACTGGCCAGCAGTTCAATCACGTTGTGTTCCAGTGCCTCGGTGGCGGTGAGGGTGGCGGCGTCGCGCACCGCCTGCTCGGCCCACTCCACATTGCGGCCCCGTAGCTGGGCCAGGCTGCGCAGATAGGCGATGGCGTCGTTGAGGGACTTGCGCTCCATGGCGCTGCCAGCCGGTGAAGGAGAGGCTTCGCCGTCCTGTTCGTCCTTGGCCGGCTCGCCGGGCGGGGGCGTGCCGGTGGGCATCATCTGCACCGGGGTGGCGGCGCCCAGGTGGGTGCCCGGGGCCATGGCGGCCACATGGCTGGCGTAGATAATATAGGTGCCGGCGGAGGCGGCCCGGGCCCCGCCGGGGGAGACATACACCACCACGGGCACGCTCGATTCCAGCATGGCGGTAATGATATCGCGGGTGGCGCTGTAAAGGCCGCCGGGGGTGTCCATGGTCAGCAGCACCAGGGCCGGGCGCTCGTTCTGGGCCTGGTTCAGCTCGCTTACCAGATAGTCGGAAATGCCGGGGCCGATGGCGCCCTTGATGTCGAGCTGCCAGTAACGCTCCTGGGCCGGCACCATGACACTGACCAACAGCAGCCACCATGCCCACCAGCCTGTTCGCCCACTCATGCTGCCTCCTTTTTGTTCACACTCTGAAGCTTAGCCGGGTGGTTATTATTTATACAGTCCGAGTGAGGGAAAGCCGGGTGGCTTTGTTGTAGCTGCCGCTTTAGCTGGCAGGGCCTGTGCAACAGGCCTTTGATGCGCTTACCATGTTGCCCGCAATGTAAGGAACAGGAACAACCGATGAAAATAAGAACCGCAACCGGGGCCGATCTGGCAGCGGTCCATGGCCTGGAGTGCGCCGCCTTTGGGGAGCACGGCTACCCGGACTTTTTTCTGCGCCAGGCCTGGGATCTGTGGCCGGGCTCGCTATTGGTGGCCGAAGGCGAGAGCGAGCCGCTGGGTTATGTACTGGCGGGCCGGGGCGAAGCGCGAAACGAGGGCTGGATTTTGTCGCTGGCGGTGGCACCGGCGGCGCGGGGGCAAGGGTTGGGCCGGCAACTGCTGCAGGCGGCGGTTTCCGCGCTGGAAGGTCAGGGTTGCGCGCGCATTAAACTGACGGTATCGCCCGACAACCCGGCCCTGCATCTTTACCAGAGCCTGGGCTTTATTGAAGCCGGCCGTGAAACAGACTACTTCGGCCCCGGCGAACCCCGGCTGGTAATGGTGAGAAGCTAAACACACCAACAATCGCCATGCGAAGCAGCTGCGTTATGCCGACACGCTTTGGTTAATGTCATCCAATAAAACACTTGTGCGAGCATATTCAAAGTTCGGTCAGGCCCTGGCCGCCTGCTCCAGGCTGCGCCAGTCGCTGAACAGGTGCACAGGATCACACACCTTGCGCATGGCGTGCAGGGCGGTGGCGTAGCCCAGCTGCAGGCCAAACAGACGCACACCCAGGGCCTCCTTGCCGTGCTCCACCTGGGCTTGCAGCTCTCTGGACACTTCAAACTCGCCATCGCTTACCAGCAGAATGTCGGCCTGGCGCCATTCCTGCTGTTGCAGCCGGGTGAGGGCGGCATTGAGCGGCGTGCTCACATCGGTGCCGCCGCTGAAGGAGCCGCGCAGCATGTCGAGCAGCTCGGGCAGGGTCAGGGTGTGATTGTCGAGCACCAGCAATTCACCGGCACCGCCAAACAGATACACCAGACAGCCCCTTTGCTGCTGTTTGGCCATACGCAGGGCTTCCAGCACCATGGCCTTGGACACCTGCTCGGCCAGGCCGTGCATGGAGGCGGAGGTGTCCAGGCACAGAATAATGGGGCCCAGCTGCGTGCCCTTGCCGTCTCCTTCGCCCTTGCC
Organism: Oceanimonas pelagia; assembly: GCF_030849025.1. NCBI lineage: Bacteria > Pseudomonadati > Pseudomonadota > Gammaproteobacteria > Aeromonadales > Aeromonadaceae > Oceanimonas > Oceanimonas pelagia. The sequence continues at coordinate 2,362,530 of NZ_CP118224.1, read as the reverse complement.
GGCCCGGGGCAGGGGCCAGTCGTTGCCGGCATCGATGGGCATGACCCCGGCCACGGCGTAGCTGAGCAGGCTCTGCTCGGCCCGGCGGGCGTGCCACAGCATGTGCAGGGACGGGTGCCCGAGCAATGCCGCTTCCAGCGCCAGCATGCGTGACAGGTTATCGGAGCGGGTAATGCCCTGGGTTTCCATGGGAATGCCCGGCAACCGCCGCTCCCGGGGGCCGTTGTCGCGGGGGCTCATCATCTGCTGCAGCTGGCTCAGGGTGGCGCTTTGCTCCGGATCCGGCCGCTGCTGGCCCATGAGCTTGAGCAGCTTCTGTAACTGGCGAATGTCCGCCACCCAGCGGGCCAGGCGCAGCAGATCAAACCAGGCACGGTCGCGCAGAGTGCCGTTGTCCTTGTCGGTGCCGATGGCCGGTGCGATGCCGAACTCCTCGGCCACGTCATCCAGCGCCTGCCACAGGCTGATGCGCTGCTGCCACTGCTCCGCCAGTTTGGCGAGGGCTTTGCGCGTGTGCCGGGCCCGGGCGCGGCGCTCGGCCCGCTCGGGTGTGATGCCCTGTTGCACCAGCAGGCCGGCGGTGGCCGGCCAGGCCAGCTCCACCTGCTCCAGCACCAGCAATATGTCCTGCACGATGGCCCGGGCCACGTCCGGGGTTTCCCTGCAGTATTCCAGCGCACTGGCGCGCACCAGCAGCTGGCGAATGCGTCGCTCCGTGCTGGTGCTCAGCCAGTCGCCGGGGGCCGGCAGCCGGCCCTTGTCGAGCTCGCTCAGCATGGCCAGCACCCGGCTGGCCCGGGGCAGCAGACTGCCCAGGGGGTGGGTGACCACCAGGCTGAACAGGCTCTCGGGCAGTTCGCTTAAGGGCGCCAGGCCAGTGGGTTGTGCGGGGGCCATGTCAGTCTTCAACCGGCAGTTCGGCAAAGGCCTGGCGCAGTGCCAGCAACCGCTCATGCTGGCGGCTGAGGGCGGCCTGTTGCTGCTCCAGCTGGGTGCGGGCACGCTCGCCCAGCGCCGGGCTCAGCCACAGGTGCTGGCGAAGCCGCTGGTCCAGGTCTTGCTGCTGGGTTTCCAGCCATGCAAGGTAGTGGGCCAGCTCGTCGATGCGTTCATCCAGCTGGCGCAGGCGCGAGGCCACATGGCTGGCGGGCCAGGCCCTGGGCTGCAGGGCGCTGGGGCGCTGATAGCTTTCCATCAGCGGCTGGTATTGATCCAGGTTGCCGCCGAGATTTTGAATTTCCTGCTCGGTAAATACCGAGTCGGGCAGCCGGGGCTGGCGATAGAGCAGCTGGCCGGATTCGTTGCGTTTGTGGCGCTGGCCCCTGGCCTCGGTGACCGGCTGGCCCTGCTCGTCGAGATAAAGCTGATAGCCCTGCTCGTTGAGGGACGGCAGCACCGGATCGGCGTCCTGATCCAGCCGTTCCTGCCAGCTGTCCACCAGCTCGCTCACCAGCTGCGGGCTGAAGCCCGGATCGGCGGCAATGTGCTCGTGCAGCCAGTCGGCCAGCCGGCCCTGCTGCTCCGGTTGCTGCCACAGACAGTGGGGCAACAGCCAGGCGTCGAGCAGGTCGGCCTGTGGCTGGCCATTGCAGCAGGCCGACACCTTGAGCAGCTTGACCACCTTGCGCCAGCGCCGGTCCGACACCGGAATTTCCTGCTCCGCCAGAAAACGGCGCAGGCTGTGCAGCAGGCGGATCAGCGCCGGCGACAGCGGCAGCTGCCCGGCTTTTTGGCGCAGCGCGGCCAGCTCGGTGCCGGTTAACTTCAGCTCGGCCGCCGGGGCCTGATAGTCGTGGTTCAGGGTAAGCAGGCCGGTAAAGGCGTCGTCGCCCACCGGGGCCACCTGGTAACGCAGCAGAAAGCGATCGTACAGGGCGTTGAGCTCGGCCCCTTCCGGCAGCTCGTTGCTGGCGGCGATCACCGACACCAGCGGCACCGGCAGGCGTTCGTTGCCGTTGTCGAACTGGCGCTCGTTGAGCAGGGTGAGCAGGCTGTTGAGAATGGCGCTGTTGGCCTTGAAGATTTCATCGATAAAGGCGATGGACGCCTCGGGCAGGTAGCCTTTGGTCTGGCGCAGGTAGCGGTCCTGCTCCAGCGCCTTGATGGACAGGGGGCCAAACAGCTCTTCCGGCACCGAGAAGCGGGTCAGCAGCCGCTCAAAATAGCTGCCGTCGGCCATCAGGGTGTGCAGCCGGCGCGACAGCTCGCTCTTGGCGGTGCCGGGCGGGCCCAGCAGCAGCAGGTGCTCGCCGGAAAGGGCCGCCAGCAGGGCCAGCCGGGCCGGTGTTTCCCGCTCCAGCAGGCCCTGTTGCAGGTGTTCGATAAGTGCCGCAATGCGGTTTTTTGCGTCCATGTGCCAGACCTGTAAGTAATTTGTATTAAAAGCTTGGCAACATTGTACTGAAAAAGCCGGGTGTGACCACTGTCACGAAAACAAATCCAGCCACCGAACGCCGTTATAAAGCACACCGGCCATGCCCATCAGCAACAGCAGCCAGGCCGAGAGCCGGCCAACCCGCTTGCCCTGTTTGCCCGTCATCCAGCGGCCGATAACCCAGATATATAACGACAGCACCAGCAGATCGAACAGCACCCACAGGCCGGACAGGATCAGCAAGCTGACGCTTGTATTTTGAGTAATGCTGATGAACTGGGGAAAAAACGCCACAAAGAACAACAGATCCTTGGGGTTGGAGATTCCGGTCCAGAATCCTCTGGCCACACCACCGCCGGTGGCGTCAGCCGCGGCGCTGGCCGGGCTGTCCCGCAGATCCTGCCAGGCACTCACACCGAGGTAGGCAGAGCCCGCCAGCGCCAGCCCGTATAGCCGTGGCTCCGGCAGAGTGAGCAGGCCGGCCAGCATCAGAACAGCCAGCGCCATCAGCACCAGGGAGGCGGCATTGGTCCCCAGCACGGTGACAAAGGCCCGGCGAGCGCCATGGCGGGCGGCGGTGCCGGTGATCAGGGCCACCACCGGGCCGGGGGTTAAAAGCAGTAACAGCACGGCCCCGATGTAGGCCAGCAGCAGGGTAAGGTTCATGGTAATGACTCGGCACAATAAAAAGGTGCCTGCATTGTTGGGGCGGCGCCCGTGCTTGAAAAGCGGATAAAGCTGCCATTTAATGTGAGCTAAACTCAATATGGAGCCCGCCGTGTCACTGCCGCCGCTGTATGCACTACGCGCCTTTGAGGCCGCCGCCCGTTTTGGCTCTTTCAGCAAGGCCGCTGCCAGTCTGCATGTGACGCCTGGCGCGGTAAGCCGGCATATCCGCACCCTGGAAGACTGGTTCGGCTGTGAGCTGTTTGTGCGCAAGGGCCCCAGAGTGGACATTACCAGTGCCGGAAAAGTGCTGGCCGGCCAGCTGGGCGAGGGCTTTCAGTTGCTGGAAACCGCCTGCCACGGGTTTCGTCGCCAGCAGCATGAGCTGCGGCTGAAGGCCCCCTCCACCCTGACCATGCGCTGGCTGTTGAATGTACTGAGTGAGTTTCAGCAACGTCATCACACCCCGAAAGTGCAGATCAGCAGTGTCTGGATGGATGTGGACGAGGTGGATTTCAGCCGGGAAGCCTTTGACTGTGCCATTTTGCTGGGTAATGGCCAGTTCGGCCCGGGCACGCAAAGCCAGCCCTTGTTTGATGAGTGGCTGATTCCTGTGTGTGCACCGGCACTGGTGCAGCAGGCCAGGCAAAATCTGGCCGAGTGCGAGCTGATCCATCCTTCACCGGACCGGCGCGACTGGCAGCGCTGGCTTGCCGCCACCGGCCGCAGCGAGCAGGTTGAGCTGCTCAGCGGCAAGGTGTTCGACACCCTGGAGCAGGGCAGTCTGGCGGCCATCAGCGGTCACGGCGTCTCGGTGGGTGACCTGCTGTTAAGTCTGGACGCCGTTAACAGCGCGTTGCTGGCGCTGCCCTTTAATACGGCGGTGGCCACCGGTGACGGCTATTACCTGGTCTGGCCCGCCAACACCCGGTGCCGGCAGCAGATTGATGTCTTTTATGAATTTATTGCCGGTCGGCGACCCTCGGACCTGCCCGAATACATTGAGCAGGTGCGGCTGAATTAACCCGAGGGCCGCCGCCGGACTCCTTCGGCTTTTCGCTTTGCAGCACTTGTGCCAAAATGCCCCTTTACCGCAAGCAAGAGGCCATTACATGTATCAGAATCTGATCCGCAGCGAGCTGAACGAAGCCGCCGAGGTGCTGAGCCGCTTTCTGGCCGATGACGCCAACATTGCCGCCATTGAGCGGGCTGCCAGACTGCTGGCCGACAGCTTCAAGGCCGGCGGCAAGGTGCTGTCTTGCGGCAACGGTGGCTCTCATTGCGACGCCATGCACTTTGCCGAGGAGCTGACCGGCCGCTACCGGGAAAACCGCCCCGGCTATCCGGCCATTGCCATTTCCGATCCCAGCCATCTGTCCTGCGTGTCCAACGATTTTGGCTACGAATTCGTGTTCTCCCGCTATCTGGAGGCGGTGGGCCGGGAAGGGGACGTATTGCTCGGCCTGTCCACCAGCGGCAACTCGGCCAATATCCTCAAGGCCATTGAAGTGGCCAGGGCCAGGGGCATTCGGACCATTGCCCTTACCGGCAAGGACGGCGGCAAGATGGCGGGGCTGGCGGATGTGGAAATTCGCGTGCCGCACTTTGGTTACGCCGATCGCATTCAGGAAGTGCACATCAAGATCATTCACATTCTGATCCAGCTGGTCGAAAAGGAAATGGAGCAAGAGTAAGCCGCATGTGTGAACTGCTAGGGATGAGCGCCAATGTGCCCACCGACATCTGTTTCAGCTTTACCGGCCTGATGCAGCGGGGCGGGCGCACCGGCCCCCACAAGGACGGCTGGGGCATTGTCTTCTACGAAGGCAAGGGCCTGCGTACCTTCAAGGATCCGCAGCCGTCCAGCCAGTCGCGCATTGCCCAGCTGGTGCAGGAATACCCCATCAAGAGCTGCGCCGTGGTCAGTCATATTCGCCAGGCCAACCGGGGCGGCATCGCCCTGGAAAACACCCATCCCTTTACCCGGGAGCAGTGGGGCCGCTACTGGACCTTTGCCCACAACGGCCAGCTCAGCGGTTACAAAAAACTGAAGACCGGCCGTCACAAGCCGGTGGGGGACACCGACAGCGAACTGGCCTTTTGCTGGATATTGCACGAGCTGGAACGAAAATATCCGCGCAAGCCCGGCAACATGGCGGCCATGTTCCGCTATGTGGCCACCCTGTGCGATCAGCTGCGCGGGCTGGGGGTGTTCAACATGCTGCTCACCGACGGCGAATACCTGATGACCTACTGCAGCAACAACCTGCACTGGATCACCCGGCGTGCTCCCTTTGGCCCGGCCCGGCTCATCGACGAAGACGTGGAGATCGACTTTCAGCAGGAAACCACCCCCAACGACATCGTCACCGTGATTGCCACTCAGCCGCTCACCAACAACGAGCAGTGGCACAAGATGCAGCCCGGCGAATACAACCTGTTCTGGCTGGGAGAGCGGGTGGCGAGCAACGGCCCCACGCCCTGAGGCTTATTGGCTAAGCTTTGTGCAGACTGTCTGCACGAGGCTGGCCATGACCGCTGTTTTCCCCCTTGAACCCCAGCGGCTTTATCGCACCTGCGATGAAGCCCTGTTTACCTTTACCACCACCGACGAACTCACCGACAGCGGCGCCCTGGTGGGCCAGGAGCTGCTGCTGGAAGCCCTGTCGTTCGGCACCGGCATTCGCCGCCAGGGCTTTAACATCTACATGATGGCGCCGGAAACCTGCAACCGGCATACCCTGATCCGGCGCTTTCTCAGCGGCCGCGCCGAAAGCGAGCCGGTGCCGGCGGACTTGTGTTATGTGCATGGCTTTGAGGAAGCGATACGGCCCGAGCTGTTGGTGCTGCCGCCGGGGGTGGGCCGGCGCCTGCGTGCCAGCCTCGACAAGCTGGTGGAAGAATTGCTGCTGTCCATTCCGGCCATATTTGAAACCGAGGAATACCATAACCGGCTGGACGAGCTGAACCAGCAGCTGGCGGAGCGTCAGACCGCGGCCATGAGCGAGATCAAGGCCCTGGCCGAGGCCGAAGGCGTGGCGCTGCTCAGCACCCCCACCGGCTTTACCCTGGCCCCGAAAAAGGACGGCGAGGTGCTCGATGCCCGGCACTTCCGGCAGTTGCCCGAGGCGGAGCGAACCGCCATGGAGCGGGCCATTGAACGGGTGGAAAAACGGCTGCAGGAGGTGCTGCAGCAGTTTCCCCTGTGGAAGCGGGAAACCCAGCAGCACATTCAGTGGCTGAACGAGGAAATGGTGATGTTCGCCGGCGGCAACCTGATCGACGAGCTGCGTGCCGAATACGCCGGCTGCGAGCCGGCCATTCATCATCTGGAAGCCATTCAGCAGGACCTGTCCGGCAACGTTAACCTGCTGCTGGCCCACATGCGCGAAGGCGAGTTGCCGGCCCAGCTGCTTACCCGTTACCGGCTCAACCTGCTGGTGGACAACGCCGACACCAAAGGCGCGCCGGTGGTGTACGAAGACTGGCCCAACCTGGCCCGGTTGCTGGGTCGGGTGGAGCACCATGTGGAGCAGGGCGCACTGGTCACCGATTTTACCCTGATCCGCGCCGGCGCCCTGCACAAGGCCAATGGCGGCTACCTGATCCTCGATGTGCAGCGCCTGCTGCAGCAGCCCATGGTGTGGGAGGTGCTCAAGCGGGCGCTCTATGCCGAGGAGATCCGCATCGAATCCCTCGAGCGTTTTTACAGCCTGGCCAGTACCGTCAGCCTGGAGCCCGAGCCGGTAGCCCTGGAGCTGAAGGTGATCCTGATCGGTGATCGAAGGCTGTACTACCTGCTGGCGGCCCATGATCCGGACTTTGGCAAGCTGTTCAAGGTGCAGGCGGACTACAACGACGACATTGAAGTGACCAACGAAAACCTGCAGCGCTACGCCCGTTTTATCGGCTGGCTGGCCCGCCAGCAGGATTTGCGTCCGCTTACCCGCTGCGGTGTGGCCCGGATGATCGAATATGCCGGCCGGCTGGCGGATGATCAGCAGCGGCTGTCGGCACTGACCGAGGAGCTGACCGACGTGCTGCAGGAAGCCAACTACCTTACCGAGAGCAAAAGCCAGCCCCATATCGACGGTGATGCGGTGGAGCGGGCGCTGAGTGCCGGCCGGCGGCGGGCGGCGCGCATACACAGGCGCATGGAAGAGTCGATACTGCGCGGCAGCAAGCTGATCGACACCACAGGCAGTGTGGTGGGGCAGGTCAACGGCCTGACGGTGCTGGATCTGGGCAACTACCGTTTTGGCCAGCCGGCACGCATTACCGCCACTGCCCGGCTGGGCACCGGCTCGGTGCTCGACATCGAACGCGAGGTCAAGCTCAGCGGTGCCGTGCACGCCAAGGCCATGCTGATCCTGTCCCGCTTTCTCAGCCAGCGTTATGCCGCCGAAGGACCCATGGCGGTATCGGCCAGTCTGGCTTTCGAACAGTCCTACGGCATGATTGAAGGCGACAGCGCCTCGATCGCCGAGTGTTGCGCCCTGATCTCCGCCATCGGGGAAGTGCCCCTTAACCAGGCGCTGGCGGTGACCGGCTCCATCAACCAGTTTGGCCGGGTGCAGCCCATCGGCGGGGTCAATGAAAAGATCGAGGGCTTTTTCGAGCTGTGCCATGCCCGGGGGCTGGCGCCCGGGCAGGGGGTGATCATTCCCGCCGCCAATACCGACAACCTGATGCTGAACCGGGAGGTACGCCAGGCGGTGGCCGAAGGCCGGTTTTACGTGTATGCGGTGTCGGTGCTCGACGAGGCGCTGGCGCTGCTCACCGGCATGGAGGTGGAGCAAGTCAACCGCCGGGTGCGGCAGCGCCTGACGCGGCTGGCCGAGGTACAGCGCCGGCTGCACCGCCACGACGATGACACCGGCGGTGACGAGGAGAACAACGCATGATGCAGCGTCTGGTCTGGTATCTGGAGCTCGGCGGTGGTGAGCTGGAGCAACTGGAAGCGGTGGTGGAGCTGGCCGCCGGCCAGGGAGCGAGCCTGCGCACCGTGTTTGTGGAAAACGAAGCCCTGCTGCGCTGCGGCGAGCTGCCCTGCAGCCGTGAAGTCAGCCTGCTGACCGGGCGTATTCGGCCGCTCAGCAGCGAGCAACTGGCCCGGCAACTGCGCCGGCGCCGGGAGCGTGCCGAGCAGCGGCTGGCGGTCCTGACCCGTCAGCGGAAGCTGGAATGGAGCCGGGAAGTGACCAGAGGCCGGCGCGAGCAACTGCTGAGCGCGGCCGGCAGCGATGAACTGGCGGTCATGATGCTGATGGAGGGCGAGCCGCTGCCGGCCTGGCTGGACGGACTGCGCCGGCCCCTGCTGTTGCTGGGAGCCCGCTTTCGTCCGCTGAATCAGCTGCTGGTGGCGCTGGATGAGGAGAACGACAGCGAGCTGCTGGAGCAGGGCCAGGCCCTGGCCGGCCGGGGCGGCTGGCCGCTGTGGGTGCTGGTGCCGGCGGCGCACATGGAGGCGCGGGCGCCGGTACTGGCCAATCAGGGGCTGAGCAAGGCGGTGTTGCCCCTGCGCCACTGGTCGCTGGCCGCCTGGTTGACCGCCGCCACCGACCGGGCCTGCCTGTTGCTGGCGCGGGCCGACAGCCCGGCACTGGCAGGGTCCAGCAGCACCGGCATTAACGCCATGCTGTTGTTGCCTGGGAAAGGGGAGTAAGGTTTACGACGTTGCCCGGCATTTTGTTACCGGGCGGTGCCGTTCGCTGAAAGGTGCTGGGGCTGTCATGTTGAACTTAATTCAGTGCCGGCACAACGGTATCAATGTGTGTCATTCCGGCCTTGAGCCGGAATCTTGAAGCAGAAAGAAAGCCATAAAAAAGAATGCTTAAGCATTCTATTCTACACTACACTTGAATTATGTTAATTGACGCTCAGGATATATTGAGGTTTTTTAATAATTGAATATGCTAAAAAACGAAGTTCAAGGAGGTAATGTGAGAGGGCGCGCTATTTTATTACTGCTTTTTTTGACGGCTTGCACATCTCAAAATAATAATGAGCGTGTTGATTTTTCAATGGTTGATGGGTCATGGATAGCACATCCAATGCTTTGCACTACCTTCTACCCCCAAAATTCTCAGGAATGTACTGAAGTATCCATCCAGCGACACTATGAAGAAAAAACAAAAAACACAGCTCAAGCTAAAATGCTTAGAGGTAAACTTAATATTACAAACCCTGATTTAGAGGTTTTTATTTTAAATGGTGTTAATGTAAATGACAAAGGCGAACTAGTTCCATATGGTGAGTTCTCTTTGTTTAAGATAATGCAAAGGGGAGAAGGAAAAGATGATATACTTTTATATGGCCTAGCAACCTACCCCTACTACTTGGCCGTATTTAAGGAAGATGCAAACATTAACCTAAAAGAAATAACTTACAATAATAAGCTATATGAAGTTATAAGGTGTGGAGTTATGAGTGATGCTATAAAAAACTCACTTAATAAGCCAAGTTTTCTTATAGTGCCAATATCTTGCTATTAATTAATGTTTTTAATCTCACTTTTCTTTTGTTAGTTCTGATTTGATCTGGTGCACACCTTGAGGGTGTGAACATCAGGTTGAATTAGAACTAATGTAATTTGAAATTGATTTTAATTGTACTGTCGCAGAATTTAAACTGTGCACGGCGGTACTTTTCAGCAGAATGATTATGAGTTCTAGTATTTTAAAAAAAGTATCAAAAGCTAAAGTTCAGCCAGAAAGATTATTTGCTAATGCAACTGTTCTGTTATGTTTAAAGTTGCTGGCAATACTCCTGTGCTTTCAGTCGGGAAGCGGTAAAGCCGTTGAGGCTGAAACTGTCCCTGGTAATGTCGTTTTCTTGGGTAAACACATCAGGATAGAGAACACTTACATCAATATTCTGCCCCTTACTCAGCAACTCAACTAATGTAGGGGTTGCCTTGATGTAACTGAGGATCATGATCAGGGTATTGGGTGTAAGTTCTGCTGTGCTCACTAGCGGTGCATTAAGTCCGAAACGCGTATTATCAACCTGGAATAACATGGGAAGCTCTCTTCCTTTAAGAGTAGAAATTTTACTGTTTTCACTGGACCAGTACATCAATAATGTATCGTTGTCACAATCGCCCTTGTGTTTGGAAAAACCAAACTCTCTTCCCCAAACCACATCGCCATGTGATGAGTAACTGATCATTTGGCTATTATCGTGTCGGGTGACTTTCCAGTCTTTATAGGTCCACTCCACTTCCATTGCACTTGAACTCTGGACTAAAAAAACCATTGATAACATAGTGCCTAACAAGTGATTCATGATATTCCCTTACATTAAAAATTTATTATTGCCACCGAAGGAATCATAAACTTTCCTTGCGTCTAAAAAACTACCTCATTGAATGTCGAAAAAGCTTAGGCTCACCAACTTCTTCATTAACTCTACACTTGCCTATACTTGCCAGCGCATAAATCATCATTTTTTTATCACCAGATTCCACCATTTCTCGCACCCGCCTTTCACATTCTTCATCCCTACCCAAATAAGCGAAACACTGAGCGACTACGAGATGAACTCTTTTATCGTTATAATCACCCTGTGTATCAAGGTGGTAATTAAAAGCATCTATTGATCTGTCAACTTCATCTTGTGTTATTTTTGATATGGCTTGGGAGCACTCTCTAGAACCTACTGAGTAATAGTTATTATCAAGATTAATTAGACCAACCCCAAAGTAATTGTGATCATTCCCTTCAAGGGGATCTCCGGAGGAATCATACCCTTTAACATGAATATACTCATGAGGTTTACTGTAGTCAGGGGGCTCATTTGAAGTCATTTTATAAGCGAGAAACGCTGCCCCACCTAAAAAAATCCATTTATACATATCCACTCCTCTCATCATCCATACCAAAAGTAGTAGCTATCATCTGGACTTGCAAGAAACTAGGAGCTGACCTAGACATATATGACTCATAAAAAACTGGAGGGAATGAAAATGAATAAAAGCATCTTGCAAGCATCTGACTATGAGACAGAAAAAGCAATCATCCTTACTACAATAAATGGAGGGAAGTTTGATGCAATACTGAGATTGAAAATTGAAGATGCAGAGTGCCAAGTGACGGTTACAGATGTAGAGAAATCAAAAGACTGTTGCTATCAAGGGATTATAGACACGATAAGAAAGGATGGTGAACAGAAGCATGATTTAAAGTGTAGGGGTAAAGCAATAAATTTCTGTGAAAGGCATATAACTCATAAAAACACCGAAGCCCCTGCATTTAAAAGATCATAACCTTCTCATAAATAAGTGGAGGGAAAACCTCCGCTTACAGTCAGACAATGAGGTCTGACAGTCGGCAAGAACCGAACATGTAAGTCATTGATTTAAATGTGTTCTAGGTCATTCAGAATAAAAAAAGAATGCCGAAGCATTCTTTTTTACGCTCAACCAATGTTGGCTTACTCGCCGGCGTGACCTTCGGGGGGCAGGGGCTCACCGTCGAGCCAGGCCTGGCCGCCCTTCATGGCCAGCCGGCCGTCACAGAACCAGCGCACCGCCAGCGGGTAGATGGCGTGCTCCTGCACCTGCACCCGGGCCGCCACGGCGGCGGCGTCATCGTCGGCAAACACCGGCACTCGGGCCTGCAAAATCACCGGGCCGCCATCCAGCTCCTCGGTGACAAAGTGCACGCTGCAACCGTGCTCGTCGTCGCCGGCGTCGATGGCGCGCTGGTGGGTGTTCAGGCCTTGATATTTCGGCAGCAGGGAAGGATGAATATTGAGCATTCGTCCTTCATAGTGGCGCACGAAGCCGGGGGTGAGAATGCGCATAAAGCCCGCCAGCACCACCAGATCCGGCCGGTAGCCGTCGACGAGGGTCATCAGGGCGGCGTCATAGTTTTCCCGGTCGGCAAAATCCCGGCCCGGCAGTACTTCGGTGGCCACACCGGCCAGCCGCGCCCGCTCCAAGCCGTAGGCGTCGGCCTTGTTGCTGATCACCGCCACCACTTCGCCGCCCAGGCGGCCGTTGGCCGCCTGATCCAGCAGGGTCTGCAGGTTGCTGCCGTTGCCGGAGATCAGCACCACAATGCGTGTCATTTGATCTCGACCTGCTCGGCGCCGTCGGCGGCCTGCTCGATGCGACCGATGACCCAGGCGTTTTCACCGGCGTCCTGCATGAACTTGACGGCGGCGTCGGCCTGGTCGGCGGGCAGGGCGATGATCATGCCCACGCCGCAGTTGAAGGTGCGGTACATTTCATGGGTTTCCACATTGCCGGCCTGCTGCAGCCAGGTGAACACCTCGGGCCATTGCCAGCTGGCGCCGTCGATCACCGCCTTGGCGCTCTCGGGCAGCACGCGGGGAATGTTTTCCCAGAAGCCACCGCCGGTGATGTGGCTGAGGGCGTGAATATCGAACTGCTTGATGAGCTCCAGCACCGGCTTCACATAGATGCGGGTGGGGGCCATCAGGGCGTCGGCCAGGGTTGCGCTGCCCAGGGGCTGGTTCAGGTCGGCACCGCTCACTTCCAGGATCTTGCGGATCAGGGAATAGCCGTTGGAGTGCGGGCCGCTGGAGCCCAGGGCGATCAGGGCGTCGCCGGCGGCCACCTTGGTGCCGTCGATAATGCCGCTTTTCTCAACCACGCCCACACAAAATCCTGCCAGATCGTAGTCGCCGGCTTCGTACATGCCGGGCATTTCCGCGGTCTCGCCACCGATCAGGGCGCAGCCGCTCAGCTCGCAGCCTTCACCAATGCCGGTGACCACATCGGCGGCGGTGTCGACATCGAGTTTGCCGGTAGCGTAGTAGTCGAGAAAGAACAGCGGCTCGGCGCCCTGCACGATCAGGTCGTTGACGCACATGGCCACCAGATCGATGCCCACGCCCTGATGACGCTGAAGATCAATGGCCAGGCGCAGCTTGGTGCCCACCCCGTCGGTGCCGGCCACCAGCACCGGCTCCTTGTAACCGGTGGGCAGCTGGCACAGGGCGCCAAAGCCCCCGAGACCGCCCATGACTTCCGGGCGCTGAGTGCGGCGGCTGACGCCCTTGATGCGTTCAACCAGGGCGTTGCCGGCGTCGATGTCGACACCGGCGTCTTTGTAGCTCAGGGGTTTGTTCTGCGTCACGTGTTGTTACCTTGTCATTGGTGTTGAGCCCGTTCGGCGCTCTCTGGCACCGTGGCCGGCCCGGGTAAGTGTTTCGGCGGCTATTCTAATTTAATGCGTGGGTCAGTGCCACTGGCAGCGCGGCGTGAGGTGCCGGGTGAATCCATTAACGGCGCCCGGGCCGTTACGGATGCCGGCCCGGGTTTCCGTTTGCTAAAATTGCTGCTGAAAGTCTGCCGCCGGGCGCTATTTTATGCTAGAGTTCCGCGGTTTTTTGTGTCCGTTATTCAGTGCGTCGGGAGAGTTGTCGATGAAAGTCGTTGAGGTGAAGCACCCTTTGGTAAAACACAAGCTGGGTCTGATGCGGGAAGCCGACATCAGTACCAAACGCTTTCGTGAACTGGCAAAGGAAGTCGGCAGCCTGCTGACCTACGAAGCCACTGCCGATTTTGAAACCGAGAAAACCACCATCGACGGCTGGACCGGCCCCACCGAGGTGGACCAGCTCAAGGGCAAGAAGGTCACGGTGGTGCCCATTCTGCGCGCCGGTCTGGGCATGATGGACGGTGTGCTCGAGCACATGCCCAGCGCCCGGGTGAGTGTGGTGGGGGTATACCGGGACGAGGAAACCCTGCAACCGGTGTCCTACTTCAACAAGCTGGTGAGCCACATCGACGAGCGTCTGGCGCTGATCGTGGATCCCATGCTGGCCACCGGTGGCTCCATGATCGCCACCATCGATCTGCTGAAGCAGCACGGCTGCAGCAATTTCAAGGTGATCGTGCTGGTGGCCGCCCCCGAAGGCATCAAGGCGCTGGAAGCGGCCCACCCGGACGTGGAGCTGTATTGCGCTTCGGTGGATGAGCGGCTCGATGAGCGCGGCTACATCATTCCCGGCCTGGGCGATGCCGGCGACAAGATTTTTGGTACCAAGTAATGTCAAAACCGGCGCAGGCCGGTTTTTTTCCGTTTGTTTGAGGTTTGCAGTCAATGAATTCCGCTGAACGCACCCAGTCGCTGGCACCCGGCCAGCCGGTGGTGAACACTCCCCTGCGCCAGGCCCTGGCCGGCTCCCAGATGCTGTTTGTGGCCTTTGGCGCCCTGGTGCTGATGCCGCTGATCACCGGCCTGGATCCGAACGTGGCGCTGTTTACTGCCGGTATCGGCACCCTGGTGTTCCAGGTGTGCACCAAACGTCAGGTGCCCATTTTTCTGGCATCTTCCTTTGCCTTTATCGCGCCCATTCTCTACGGCGTGCAGACCTGGGGCATTCCCGCCACCATGAGCGGCCTGATGGCGGCCGGCCTGATGTATGTGCTGCTCAGCCAGCTGGTACGCTGGCGCGGCACCGCGCTGCTGACCCGGCTGCTGCCGCCGGTGGTGGTGGGGCCGGTGATCATGGTGATTGGCCTGGGGCTGGCGCCCATGGCGGTGAACATGGCCATCGGCAAGAGCGGCGACGGCAGCGCCGTGCTGGTGGCGCACGACACCGCGCTGTGGTTGTCGCTGGCGTCGCTCATTACCACTTTGCTGGTGTCCACCCTGGCCAGGGGCGTGTTCCGGCTGGTGCCCATTACCGCCGGCATTGCCGTGGGTTACGGCATGGCCCTGGCCATGGGCGTGGTGGACTTCACCCCGGTGCGGGAAGCTCCCTGGTTCTCCATGCCTCACTTTGTGGCGCCGGAATGGAACTGGCAGGCGGTGCTGTTCATGATTCCGGTGGCCATCGCTCCGGCCATTGAGCACATTGGTGATGTGCTGGCCATCGGCTCGGTTACCGGCAAGGACTACCTGAAAAAGCCCGGCCTGCACCGCACCCTGCTGGGCGACGGCCTGGCCACCGGTGCCGCCTCGCTGTTCGGGGGGCCGCCCAACACCACCTATTCCGAGGTGACCGGCGCCGTGATGCTGACCAAGAACTTCAACCCGGTGATCATGACCTGGGCCGCCGGCTTTGCCATTGCCCTGGCCTTTGTGGGCAAGTTCGGTGCCCTGATGCTGAGCATTCCGGTGCCGGTGATGGGCGGCATCATGATCCTGCTGTTCGGCTCCATCGCCACCGTGGGCCTCAACAGCCTGATCAAGCATCAGGTGGACCTGTCCCAGGCCCGCAACCTGTGCATTGTGGCGGTGATCCTGGTGTTCGGCATTGGCGGCATGGCCTTTGGCATTGGCGACTTCAGCCTGCAGGGCATCAGCCTGTGCGGCATTGTCGGCATACTGCTCAATCTTGTGCTGCCCAAAGAGCGGCCCCATTGATTCTGGCGTGAGTCCGGTTCAGTGGTTATCATGAGCGCCCGATTTTCGACAATGGCCCTGTCATGCTGAAACAATTGTTGCTGTCGCTGATGCTGCTGGGGTTCGCCGGGGGGGCGGTTGCCTCGGTGTTCGAGGTACAACTTGACCCTGCCCCCTACAGCCGGGCCCAGGCCCGGGCGCAGGCGGTGGATCTGCTGCTGGCGCGTCTGGCCGGCGAACCGGCCAGGGCGTCCTGGGTGCGCGACGAAATGCTGGAGAACTGGCCCCGCTACCGTGCCGAGGAGCACAGTCGGGGGGGCTACCGGGTGCGGTTCAATCAGGCCGAATTGTTGCCCCTGCTGAGCAGCGCCGGGCTGCACGTCTGGGCCGGTGAGCGTCCGTCCCTGCTGGTGTGGCAGGTGAACGGCGAGCGGGCTCTGGACGGCGCCGACACCCGCTGGCGCCGGGCCTCCGGTGATTACGGCATTCCCCTGCTATGGCCACTGTGGGATCTGCAGGAGCACATGCAACTGGACAAACACCGCCTGCTGGAAGGCAAGGGGCTGGCGCAGGCCAGTCGTCGTTACGGCGCCGACACCTGGCTGGCGGTGCAGCGCCAGGGCGAGCGGCTGCACTGGCGCCTGTTTGGCGTGAACAGCGAGCAGGCGCTTGCTCAGGGCGACGCCGGCTCGCCGGCTGAACTGCTGGCGGCGGTCAATGGCTACTGGGTCGCTCACCAGGAAACGCGGCGGGCGCCCTTGCCGGGGAACAGTGCGCCGGCCGAGGCGCTGAGCGTGGGGGCCGATGCCCCGGGCGAGCTGACCATAGTGGTCAGTGGCCTGAAGCAGTTTACCGACATGGTGCGGCTGGAGCAGCGACTGAACGGCCTGGATGGTGTCAAAGGGGTGGCTCTGCTCGACAGCGCCGGCGATCAGGGCCGTTTTCGGCTGACGCTGGCAAGCCCGGCGGCCACACCGGCACTGAGCGGCGCCGGCCTGGCGCCCCTGGGGGAACGGCGTTACCGCCTGGCGGAGGCGGACCGGTGAACCGGGACGGCGATGACGAGCAGCAACCGGCGCAGCTGGCACTGGCGGTGCAGCTGCCCGATGATGAGACCTTCGCCAGTTTTTATCCGGGCGACAATGCCCAGCTGATCACCGCCCTCAAGAACGCCGCCCTCGGACAGGGCGACGACGTCATCTATCTCTGGGGCCAGCCCGGCTCGGGCCGTTCCCACCTGTTGCACGCCACCTGCGCCGAGGTCAATGCCGGCGGTGAGGCGGCCACCTGTCTGCCGTTGCACGCCCACCGGCGCATGTCGCCCCGGCTGCTGGACGGCATGGAGCTGTTGCCTCTGGTCTGCCTCGATAACCTGGACGCCATTGCCGGCGTGGAGGAATGGGAGCGGGCGGTGTTCAATTTCTTTAATCGCCGGCGGGAGCGGGGCGCAGGGTCTTTGGTGATCAGCGCCTCGGCGCCGTCGCGCAACCTGGGGCTGAGTTTGCCGGATCTGGCTTCGCGGCTGGACTGGGGAGTGGCCTATCAGCTGAAAACCCTGGATGACGAAGGCAAGCTCAGCGCCCTGCAACTCAGGGCCGAGCTGCGCGGCTTCAAGCTGCCGACCGATGTCGGCCGGTTGCTGCTGAGCCGCCTGTCCCGGGACATGAGCACCCTGCTGGCGGCGCTGGACCTGCTCGACAATGCCTCGTTTCAGGCCCGGCGCAAGCTGAGCCTGCCCTTTACCCGGGAAATACTGGGGCTTTAACTGACAGCCGTAAGCCGTAAGCCGTAAGCCATAAGCTTTCAGCTGTAAGTTAAACGACCGAGCCTGCAGGCAAGATGGACTTTTGTAGCTGCCATTTTAGTCGGCAGGGCCTGCGAAGCAGGCCGTTAGATTAAGCGGCCATATTGATATGACCTGCTGCGCAGGTTCCGCCAGCTGAAGCGGCGGCCACACACCCTATTCCCTATTCCCTATTCCCTATTCCCCATTCCCAGGCCGTTAATCCTTTTTCTTCTTGCGAATACTCAGGCCCAGTTCGCGACCGCGCAGTTTGGCATAGTAAGTGCTGCCCACAAACATGGTGGTGGCGAACAGCAGTTCTACAAGTGCCAGCCAGCGCTCTCCTTCATCCACCCACAGCAGGGTGAGGGAGTGCAGAAAATAGGGCATGATCAGAAACACCGCCCAGGCGTGGGTGTAGGGGTTGCCCCTGAGCATGCCCGGCATGGGAATAAACAGCCAGGGCAGCCACATCAGCAGCATAAAGCCGGCACCCAGCTCCGGGTGCGGCGACAGTACGCCGTGCCACAGGGCGACCCAGGCGATCAGCCCCAGGTAGCCGGTGAGCGCCAGTTTGCGGGCGAGTGCGGTGGTCATGCCAGAATGTCCAGTACCTGCTCGGGCGGGCGGCCCAGGGCGGCCTTGCCGTTGCACACCACGATGGGGCGTTCGATCAGTTTGGGATTGGCCACCATGGCGGCAATCAGGGCGTCCTCGTCGGTGACCCCCGCCAGCCCCAGGGTTTTGTATTCTTCTTCCTTGGTGCGCATCAGTTGCCGGGCCGAGCTCATGCCCAGCTGAGCCAGCAACACCCTGAGTTGTTCTGCGTCAGGGGGGGTGTCCAGATATTTGATAATCTCGGGTTCAAGGCCCCGCTGTTGCAGCAGGGTCAGGGTTTCCCGGCTTTTGGAGCAGCGGGGATTGTGGTAGATAAACAGACTCATTATTCACTCCTGTGGCGTGACTGCGGGCATTGTATAGAAGGGGAGCCGGAATGGGCAAACTTCAGGTCTGGTTTTTGACGGCGCTGCTGGTGCTGACGGGGTGCCGGGAAGCGGCCACCCTGACCCTGGCCAACGGCGAGCAGCGGCAACTGGCCGACTACCGGGGCGAATGGCTGGTGGTGAACTATTTTGCCGAATGGTGTGCGCCCTGCCTGCGCGAGCTGCCGCTGCTGAACGAGCTGGGCGAGGCCGCCGGGCCGGCGGTGCTGGCGGTGAGCTTTGATGCCATGCCGGCCCAGGCATTGCAGGCGCTGCAACAGCGGCTGGCGATCAAGGTGCCGGTGGTGGCCGGCCTGGCCGGGCCCTGGCCCTTTGAGCTGCCCAGGGTGCTGCCCACCACCTTTGTGCTCGATCCCGACGGCCGGCTGGCCGAGCGCCACCAGGGGGAACTCAGGGCCGAGGACATTGCCCGCTGGCGGGATAGTTATTGGGGGACCAGGGACCAGGGAATGGTTAATCCGTAGCATTCCCCATTCCCGGGGCGGCTCTCAGTTCCTCAGCGCTTCCCATTCCTGCTGTTGCTGGCGCAGCTGCTCCAGCCGGGCGCCGAGGCGGGCCCGCTGCATGGCATTCTGTGACAGGGTGGCGGCCAGCTCCATCTGCTGTACCGCCACCTCAAAGCGACCCTCCAGGGCGGCCAGCTCGGCCTGAGCCTGGCGAAACGCCGACTCGTCGCCCAGGGGGCGCAGCGCCTGGGCAAGCAGCTCCCAGGCCAGGGCATTGTCGCCGTGGCGGCGGGCATAGCCGTCGAGCAGGGAGGCGGCGTCCTGATGGCGGCCGGCCTGCAGCAGGGTATCAGCCAGGTTGACCACCACCACCCGGTTGTCGGGCAGGCGCTTCCGGGCCTGCTCCAGGCGCCTGATGGCGGCATCGTGGCGGCCTTCGGCGTTATCGAGATCGGTGAGGGCGTCGAGCACAAACAGGTTATCGCCGTGGGTTCTGGCCACCTGCTCCAGCAGCGGCCGGGCCGCCTCGGGCCGGTTGATGGCCATCAGCCCGAGGGCCTGGCCGTAGCGGGCGGCGTCGGGCAGCCAGCTCCCCTTGCCGGCCACTTCTTGTTCAAAGTACTTGTGCAGCTCCTGGGTACCGGCCTGTTGCAGCCGCACCATGATGCGCGCCTTGGCCAGCTGAAAGTTCAGTGACGGCGCCAGCGGCGGCACCCGGTATTCCGCCGCTCGGGTGCGGGCTTCGGCAATGCGGCTGGCGGGCAGGGGATGGGTCAGCAGCATCTGCGGCGGGGTGCTGGCAAACTGATACTTGTCGGACAGCTTCTGAAAGAAACTGGCCATGGCGTTGGGATCGAAGCCGGCGTTATGCAGCAGGCGAAGGCCCAGCCGGTCGGCCTCGAATTCGTTGTCGCGGGTATAGTTGATGGCCGACTGCATACGCAGTCCCAGGGTGGTCTGCAGCGCGGCCATGCCTGCCTGGGGGTTGACCACCGCCAGCGCCACCGAGCCCACCAGACCGGCAATGGTCAGGGGCGTGCTGCGCGACTGGGACTCCAGATAGCGGGCGATATGGCGCTGGGTCACGTGGGTGATTTCGTGGGCCATGACCGAGGCCAGCTCGCTTTCGTTTTCCGCATACAGGAACAGGCCGGTGTGCAGCTGCACCACACCACCGAGAAAGGCGCTGGCGTTGATGCTGTCGTCGCGGATCAGCAGAAAGCGAAACGGAAAGCGCACCGAGTCGGCCTGGGACAGCAACCGCAGCCCCAGATCGGTGATGTATTCGTTAAGCACCGGATCGTCCACCACCGGCTGGTTGGCCCGGGCAAAGCGGCTGAAGGCCTCGCCAAAGCGTACCTCACGCTCCACCGACATGGCACTGACCCCGGCGGTGCCGATGTCGGGCAGGCGGTTGTCGCCCCGGGCGGGCAGGGCGGAGAGCAGGGAAAGTGCCAGTATCAGGGGCGCGGAGCGTAACCTCATAGATAAACCTTTTGCCGGTGCAAGGCAGGCAGCATAACCGCCCGAATCGGGCCTCACAAGCATTGTTTGCGGGCCGCAGGCGGGGGATAATGCTTTCTTTTTTCAGGAGCCGCGCCATGGACCAGCTGGATGCAAGCCGCCTGCGCTGCCCGCAGCCGCTGCTGGAGCTCAAGCTGTGGCTGAGGTCGGCCGAGGACGGGCAGCGGCTCAGGCTGGTGCTGGCCGATGCGGGTTCCCGCCGGGACATTCCCGCCTACCTCGAGCGTATCGGGCAGGGGGTTGAGGTGGTAGCGCAACAGGCGCACCGGCTCGAACTCATCGTTACCAAACACCCATAAGGACACTTCGCATGTTGGATATTCTCAGGCACTGGTACCGGCAGCGCTTCTCCGATCCGGGCGCGGTCGTGCTGTTTTTGCTGTTGTTGTTCGGCTTTGTGGTGGTGTATTTCATGGGGCGCATACTGGCGCCGTTTTTTGCCGCCGTGGTCATTGCCTACCTGCTGGAGTGGCCCGTGGGCCGGCTGCGCCGGCTGGGGCTGGGCAGAGGGCCGGCGGCGGGGGTGGTGCTGCTGGTGTTTGCGGTGGTGCTGGTGGTGTCGCTGGTGAGCCTGGTGCCGTCCATTCTGAGTCAGAGTGCCAATCTGGCCCGGGAAGTGCCCACCATGATCAACCGCGCCCAGGAAGTGCTGCTGACCCTGCCCGAGCAGTACCCCGAGCTGGTGGACGTGACCCTGGTGCAAAGCCTGCTCAACGATGTGCGCGGCCGCCTGCTGGGCTCGGCCGATGCCATTCTCAGCGTGTCCATCAGCTCGCTGACCAATGTGGCAGTGCTGCTGGTGTACCTGATCCTGGTGTCGGTGCTGGTGTTCTTCATGCTCAAGGACAAACCGGCGCTGTTGCACAGCATGAGCCGCTTTCTGCCGGAAAACCGCGAACTGATTTCCCGGGTGTGGCACGAGATGAACGTGCAGATCGCCAACTATGTGCGCGGCAAGGTCATTGAAATTCTGATCGTGGGCGGGGTCAGCTATGTCACCTTTGCCCTGCTGGGCCTCAACTACGCCCTGTTGCTGGCGGTGCTGGTGGGTTTTTCGGTGCTTATTCCCTATATCGGCGCCGCCGCCGCCACCGTGCCGGTGGCCATGGTGGGGCTGTTTCAGTGGGGCTTTACCCCGCCGTTTTTCTACCTGATGGTGGCCTACGGCATCATTCAGGCGCTGGACGGCAACGTGCTGGTGCCGGTGCTGTTCTCCGAAGCGGTCAACCTGCACCCCATCGCCATCATTGTGGCGGTGCTGGTGTTTGGCGGCTTCTGGGGCTTTTGGGGGGTGTTTTTCGCCATTCCCCTGGCCACCCTGGTCAAGGCGGTGATCAACGCCTGGCCTCATCAGGATGGCTCCCCGGCCTGATCATTCACTGCATTAAATTCAAGGAATACAGAGTGAGAGAACATTTCGCTTCCCGCTTCGGGTTTATCATGGCGGCCGCGGGAGCGGCGGTGGGGCTGGGCAATATCTGGGGTTTTCCCACCCAGGCCGCCAGCAACGGCGGCGGTGCCTTTCTGGTGGCCTACCTGGTGCTGGTGCTGGCCTTTCCCATGCTGGTAATGGAGGTGGCCATTGGCCGCCACGGTCAGGCCAACCCGGTGGACTCGGTGCGCAGGCTGGGTAAAAGCCCGCTGCAAAAGGCACTGGCATCGCTGGTGGGCTATGCCGGCATGCTAGTGCCCAGCCTGGTGCTGTCGTTTTACGCCATTGTGGCCGGCTGGCTGCTGGCCTTTCTCGCCGCCAGCGTTACCCGCATGCTGGGCTGGCAGGCGGCCACCGACTGGCTGGAAGCCTTTGGCCTGGGCCGCAACATCGTCTGGACCCTGGTGTTTTACCTGCTCACCATTCTGGTGGTGCAGGCCGGGGTGCGCCGCGGCATTGAGCGCTGGTCGGCCCGGCTGATGCCGGCGCTGTTTGTACTGTTTATTCTGCTGTTTGGCTACATTCTCACCCAGAACGGCGCCGTGGAAGGGCTGCGCCATTACCTGATCCCCGACTTCAGCAAGGTAATGGACGGCCAGCTGCTGATCAGCGCCATGGGCCAGGCGTTTTTCTCGCTTACCATCGGCGGCTGCTCCATGCTGATGTACGGCTCCTACCTGAGCCGGCAGGAAAGCATTCCCGCCACCGCCTTTCAGGTCACCCTGATCGACACCGGCGTGGCCTTTCTGGCGGGCCTGGTGATATTGCCGGCCATGTTCGTGGCCATGCATAACGGCGTGACCATTTATGCCGACGACGGCAGCCTGCTGAGCAGTGACACCCTGGTGTTCCAGGTGCTTCCGGCGCTGTTCGACACCATGGGTCCGGTGGGCCTGGTGATGGCACTGGTGTTTTTCGTGCTGATGGGCATCGCCGCCCTGACCTCGTCCATTTCCATGCTGGAAGTGCCGGTATCCTACGCCACCGAGCGCTTTCAGGCACCGCGGCCGCTGATGACCTGGTTGCTGGGGGGCGCGCTGGCGCTGTTCAGCGTGGTGATCTGCCTGAATTTCGGCACCCTGTTCGGCTTTGTGATCCGGCTGTCCACCCAGAATATTCAGCCCCTGGTGGGCCTGGGCTTCTGTGTGCTGGGAGGCTGGATGTGGGGCCGGGCCAAACTGTTTGATGAACTGGTGAAGGGCACACCGGCGCTGGCCGGCAGTCTGTTCTGGCGCATCTGGCCCTGGTATGTGCGGCTGGTGTGCCCGTTGCTGGTGGTGCTGGTGATCGGCGCCAGCTGGTAAATTGACTCAGGGATCGGGGAATGGGGATTAGGGACTGGTAAGTTATCCTTGGTCCCTAGTCCCTAGTCCCTAGTCCCTAGTCCCTAGTCCCTAGTCCCTAGTCCCTAGTCCCTAGTCCCTAGTCCCTAGTCCCTAGTCCCTAGTCCCTAGTCCCTAGTCCTTGGTCCTTATCAGTACAGCATGCTGTACAGCTTGCGGCGGTAGCGGGATGCCACCGGATCGGCGCCCATGCTGGTGAGCATGTCGAGCAGGTGCTTTCTGGCCTCGCCGAAAGCCAGATCCCGTTGCAGGATTTCGGTCAGTAACTGCAGGGCTTCTTCCTGGCGGCCGGCCTGAAAATACTGCACCGCCAGCTCTTCCTTCAGGCCCAGATCTTCCGGCGAGGCGGCCAGCTTCTGCTCCAGCTCGCGCAGTTCGGGGCTGTCGGCGGCTTCTTCCGCCAGCTCCAGCCGGGCCAGCACGTGCTGGTACTGACTGTCCTGATCCGCCATGCCGATGGTGTCGAGCAACTGCCGGGTTTCTTCCAGCTTGTTCAGGGCCAGGGCCGTCTCGGCCAGGGTCAGGCGAATGGCCGGGGTGTCTTCCAGCCCCCGGGCCTGTTGCAGCAGTCCATAGGTGGCTTTGGGATCCACGCCCAGCATCTGCCTGGCCTGATCCAGCAGCAGCTCGGCCTCGTTGGGCAGGTAGGGCTTGAGAAACGCCCTGAGCGCGGCCTCGTCCTGAGGGCCTTCCAGCATGTCCACCGGCTGGCCGCCCTTGAACGCTACCAGGGCCGGCAGTGCCTGCAGACCCAGTTGCATGGCCAGGCTTTGCAGTTGCGGATCGGCCACATCCACCCGGGCCAGATCCACATGGCTGTTATCGGCGCCAATCAGCCCCTCAAGCAGGGGGCGCATGGGCTGGCATTCGGGCACCTGATCGGCGTGGAAAAACACCACCACCGTTTTATCCATGGAGGCCTGAAGCAGTGCCTGCTGAAAATTCTCTACCGTGATATCAAGGATCATTGAAAAGCCTCATTAGGGGTTTATGGCTAGATTGGGTTGCGGTCCGGTAATTTCAAGCGCCGGCGCGCAATCGGCAAGGGAAAGCCGGCGCAGCCGGCCGGGCTCTCCCGCCACCGCCAGGGTGAGACTGGCATCGGCGGCCCGGCCCTGATACAGCCGGTAAACCCGCTCGTTGAAGTGCGCCCGGGGCTCGCCGGGACGCCACTCGACCCGGTCCAGGTTGTTGGCAATGCCATCGCCGCCGGCCTTGAGCACGGCTTCCTTGACGGTCCACAGCCGCTGAAAGTCTTGGGCCGGTTGCCGGCTCTGAGTCAGCCATGCCTGTTCGGCGCCGGCCAGGTAGCGCCGGGCCAGGCGGGTGATGCGTGCCGGCTCCAGTTGTCGCCTCTCCAGATCCACCCCCACGGCCGAGTGCGGGCTCAGCGCCAGCGCCAGCAGGGAACCGCTGTGGCTCAGGTTGAACTGCCAGCCGCCGCCGGCCAGCTCGGGCTTGCCCTTGTCGCTCAGGCCGATTTCAAGGGTGGCCGGGGGCTGGCCCAGCAACCGGCCCAGGCGCTGGCGCAACAGGTAACGGCCCAGTAAAAACAGCCGGGCCTGGACCGCATTGGTGATGCCGTCCAGGCGCTGGCGCTCTGCCGGGGAGAGCGTTTTGCAGACAGTTTGTGGTGACTTAATCGCCATGACGTCACAAATCAGCAGTTCGACGTCAATATCATTGTTTTCGCTCATTTTTCGCTTTGCAAAGTACGCAGAAATTGGACTATGCTGGAGCCCATTCTTTGGTTGCCATTGTTCATATGATCAAACATATCATTGTTATCGGCAGTCTGCTTGTGATGGCCGGGTGCAGCAGCACCCAGGGCCTCGAGTCAGGCAAAAGGATGACTGGCAAAAAGCCGTCCTCTTCCCTGACTTACAGCATCAGCACCCAGCCCATGAAGCCCAAACGGACCCTGGCCACGGTCAGCGATTTGCATCAGGTCTATCAGCGCTGGCGGGGCGTGCCTTACCGCTTTGGCGGTGAGGGGGCGGACGGCATCGACTGCTCTGCCTTTACCCAGACCCTGTATCAGGAAGCCTTTGGCATGGAGCTGCCACGCAGCACCAATGAGCAGGTGTTGCTGGGCCGGGAAGTGGAGCGGGACGAACTGCGTCCGGGTGACCTGGTGTTTTTCCGCACCGGCCGCAGCATGCGCCACAATGGCGTGTATATCGGCAATGGCAAATTTGCTCATGCCTCATCGAGCGTGGGGGTGACCATTTCCAGCCTGGACAACGTCTACTGGCGCAGCCGTTACTGGCAGGCCCGCCGGGTACTGGACTGAATAACAGGGAATAGGGACTGGTGACGGGGGAATTAACTGCTCACACCATCCCTAATCCCTAATCCCTGCTATTTCCCCTGAAACCGGTTCAGCTCGTTCATTACCTGCATCAGCAGGGTCAGCTCCGGATTGCTTCCTTCCCGCTCGCCGTAATCGGTGGCATTCAGCAACTGCAGATCGCCGCGCCGGTTGAACAGGGTGATGTCACCATTCTGATAAATGGCGTATTCCTCTTCATCCGATGCCAGCCGCCAGCGGTTCGGACGCACCGCAAACAGCGACTGGCCACTGGCATAGCTGCGCAGCGGATTGGTCACGCCCAGAGCCTGTTGCAACAGGGTAGGCGCCAGATCCAGATGGCTGGTGGGGTGACTGAAACGTGCGGGGGCATCGCGTCCGGGCCAGGCAATCACCAGCGGCACGCGCAACTGGGCTGGTGAATAGGCGTTGCCAAAGCCCCAGGTGTTATTGCCGTTGTCGTTGAATTCCATGCCATGGCCGGAGGTCACCACCACCAGGGTGTTCCGCTCCAGACCCTGCACCAGGCCCAGCAGGCCGCCCAGCAACTGATCGGTATAAAACACGGCGTTGCGATAACGGTTGAGCAGGGCCTCGTGCTGTTCGGCCCGGTAACTGTCGGCCGGGTTCAGTTGCGTCAGCGACGGCTGAAAGGGGCCGGTCATGCCCTCGGGCAGCGACAGCGCATTGAGCGCATCCAGGTAGACATAGGAAAACCAAGGGCGATCGTCCGGCTGCTGGCTCAGCCAGCCGGCAAAACGGCCCAGCACTCGGCGGTCGCCCTCGGCGCCGCCGGGGGCCGGCTCCATGGCAGGGCTGCGCAGGGTGCTGAAAATGGCATTCCGGTACAGGTCCGCGTCGGTGCCGCCGCTGGCAAACAGGCCAATGCGATAGTCCTGGCGCTGCAGTTCGTTGATCAGCACCGGCGCTACCCGCTCTAGCTCGGCTTCCCGCCGGTAGTGGGCGGGCAGGCTGTAGAACAGACTGAACAGGGCCGGCTCGGGGCGGTTGCCGGCGCTGAGGTGATTGTCAAAGCGCAGGTGCTGGGCGGCAAAACGGCTCAGGTTGGGCATGGTGATGGCATCGAGCTGATCGGCACGCAGGCCGTCGGCCACCACCAGCAGAATATTGGGTGCTTGCTCCGGAGGCTGTACCGACAGCGGACGCAGCGGGTAACTGAGCCGCTGCTGCGGGTTGTCGGCCACCTGCTCGGAGCGCTGGCGGTAACTTTCCTCGTCCAGCCAGCCCTGACGGATCAGAAAGCCCTTGGCGGTCATGGGGTAGGAGAGGGGAAAGTTGGCCTTCTGCAGGGTAATGGGAGTATACAGGGTGGCGTCGGCCCAGATATGCACGCTGTGGGTGAGGAAAAAGCAAACCAGCAGCGGCAGGGTAAGCGGCCGCGACAGCGAGCGGGAACGGCCCCGGCTCCAGCGCCACAGCCAGGCGCCCAGCCACAGCTCCAGCACGAACAGCACCGGCACCCAGGCAAACAGCCAGCCCCAGCCCGGGGCCCCTTCCGCCTGGGCCTGGTCCAGCAGCAGCCGCCATACCGCCGGATTAAGGTGAAAGCCGAACAGGCTGAATACCTGAGTGTCCACCAGCAGCAGGGTGAGGGCGGCGGTGGCGATGCCGGCCCCGAGAAACTGCACCGCCCTGAGCCGGGGAAACACAAAGGTCAGCGGAAACAGGGTGAGCAGGTAGGTGCAGAAGGTAAGAAAGGCAAAGTGCCCCACCCAGCTGACCAGCATGTAGCCCATGCCGAGGGCGCTGTCGGGCAGGCCGGCGGCAAACAGATAGCGGACGGACACCGCCATGGCCAGCAGTATGTTGAAAAAGACAAACCAGTGGCCCCAGCCGATCAGGCGGGAGACGTTATCGCGGTAGTGGGGGCCGGTTTCAACCATGAGGGGGTGAATCTCGGTGAATGAAAGGGCGCTCAGTGCGCCCCTTTTTGCGTGTCGACGGAGGAGGTCAGCACACTGGCGAACTTGTCGGCAATGGCCTTGCGCTGGCCGGGGGCCACCTGGTGATTGATCACATGGGTGGCCAGGTTGCCCAGTACCATCAGCCGCAGGTCCGCCGGGGCCTGGTGTTTGTCCATCACCGCCTCCAGCTCGCTCAGCAACTGGTCAAATTGTTTGTCGTACTTGGAAATAACAGGCATGGGCGTTCAATCGTTTAACTTGGTAACAGGGCGTCTATAATACCCCACCCCATTCGGCAACTCTATGGCAATCTGACATGAGCCTGGACATCGAACACATCATAGTGCACTCCCTGTTTATCAATGAGCAGGGCCAGACGGCGCTCGCCAGGCGCGACGACGAGCTGGCCACGGGCCCGGCGGTGAACCAGCTGATGAGCGAGCTGCATCACGTTTACAACACCAAGGCCGGCAAGGTGTTTGGCTATTTCAGTGACGAAGACACCGGCTTTCGCGATCTGGTGCGGCGCATGGAGGATCAGAGCCTGGGCTTTGCGCCGTTTTCCCACCTGGCCGCCGAGCGGTTGCTGGGCGAGCTGAACCGGCTGGACATGCAGGAAGAAGGCGTGCTGTTGTTTGTACGCTACCGTTGGCTGGGGGCCCGCTACCTGCTGATCGCCCTGCTCGATAATAAGGACAGCGTGACTGTGACCGACAAGCTCGACGTCAGCCGGGCCAGCTACCTGGATCTGGGGCGCATGCAGCTGGCGGCGCGGTTGGATCTGACCGAGCTGCAGACGCGTCCCGAGTCAAAACGCTACTTCTCCTTTATCAAGGGCCGGGCCGGGCGCAAGGTGTCGGATTTCTTTCTCAACTTTCTGTCCTGCGTCGAGGGTATGGATCCCAGGGCCCAGAGTCAGGGGCTGATGAAGGCAGTGGAGGAATACTGCGAGGTCCGCCAGCTGAGCAAGGAAGAGCGTGAACAGAGCAAGGCCACCATCAGCAAGTATTGCCGGGAGCAGCTCAAGGAAGGGGAAGAGCTGGAGTTGCGCGAACTGTCGGCGGAGCTGGGCACCGATGACGATCTCGACTTTTATCAGTTTGTCAGCGAGGAATATGCCCTCGAGGAGCGGTTTCCGGTGGACCGTTCGGCCCTCAAGGGCCTGACCAAATATGTGGGCTCGGGAGGCGGGCTGACCATCAGCTTCGATCAGAAGCTGCTGGGCGAGCGCATCGAATACGATCCGGCCACCGACACCCTCACCATCAAGGGCACGCCGCCCAACCTCAAGGCGCAACTAAAAGGCGGGGAATAGGGAGCAGGGAATCCCTATTCCCCATTCCCCGGTTTTACGACCGGATCAGGTGATCAAAGGCGCCCAGGGCGGCGGTGGCGCCGGCCCCCATGGAAATAATGATCTGCTTGTAGGGTACGGTCGTGGCGTCGCCGGCGGCAAACACACCGGCCATGGAGGTGGCGCCCCGGCTGTCGATGATCACCTCGCCGGTGCGGGTCCGCTCCACTTCCGAGCCTTGCAGAAACTCGGTATTGGGCACCAGGCCAATCTGTACAAAGATGCCGGCCACCTCCAGGTGTTGGGCTTTACCACTGGTGCGGTCGGTGTATTGCAGACCGGTCACCTTGCTGCCGTCCCCCAGCACTGCTGTGGTCCGGGCATTCATGATGATATCGATATTGCCCATGGAGCGCGCCTTGCGCTGCAGCACCTCGTCGGCGCGCAGGCTGTCGGCGAATTCCAGCACGGTCACGTGCTCGACGATGCCCGCCAGATCGATGGCCGCCTCAATGCCGGAGTTGCCGCCACCCACTACGGCCACCCGCTTGCCCTTGAAGAAGGGACCGTCGCAGTGGGGGCAGTAGGCCACGCCCCGCGTGCGGTATTCGGCCTCGCCGGGCACGTTCAGCTCGCGCCAGCGGGCGCCGGTGGCGAGGATCACCGACCTGCTTTTGAGCACGGCGCCGCTTTCCAGCGGGACTTCAATCAGCTCGCTCTGGCGAAGGCCGGCGGCGCGCTGGCTGGTGATCAGTTCCACCTCATATTCCCTGACGTGCTGCTCCAGGCTGGCCGCCAGTTTCGGACCCTCGGTATAGGGCACGGAAATAAAGTTCTCTATGCCTACCGTGTCCATCACCTGGCCACCGAAGCGCTCCGCCACCAGGCCGGTGCGCACCCCCTTGCGGGCGGCATAGATGGCGGCCGCTGCGCCGGCGGGGCCACCGCCCACCACCAGCACGTCAAAGGGAGCCTGCTCATTCAGGGCGGCGGCCTGACGCTCGGCGGCACCGGTGTCCAGCTTGCCGACGATTTCCTCCAGGGTCATGCGGCCCTGGCCAAAATGCGCGCCGTTAAGAAAAACGGCGGGCACCGCCATGATATTGCGCTCGTTGACCTCGTCCTGAAACAGGGCGCCATCTATCATCACATGGCTGATATTGGGATTCAGTGTTGCCATCAGGTTCAGGGCCTGCACCACATCCGGGCAGTTCTGGCACGACAGCGACACATAGGTTTCAAAGTGGTATTTACCTTCAAGGTTGCGGATCTGCTCCAGCAACTCGGGGGCGGCCTTGGACGGATGACCGCCGGTCTGCAGCAGCGCCAGCACCAGGGAAGTGAACTCGTGGCCCATGGGCACGCCGGCAAAGGCCACCCGGGGCGCCTGGCCGGCGGCGGCAATGCTCATGCTGGGGGTGCGGGCGGCGGGCGCCTGCTCCAGGCTGATCTTGCTTGAGAGCGCGCTGATTTCGCCAGCCAGCTCCCGTAATTCGTGTGATTTTGCAGAGTCATCACCGGACACGCTGATCGCTATCGGCGAGACGATGTGTTGCAGATAGGTGTCCAGTTGTTTTTTGAGATTGGCATCCAACATAACGTGTCCTGTGCTGAAAATGGGGTGTAAAAAACCCGGCCCGCCGCCGAATATGGGCGGGCCGGGTGCAAGCCGTCTGGATGATTAGATCTTGCCAACCAGATCCAGGGACGGGGCCAGGGTGGCTTCGCCTTCCTGCCACTTGGCGGGGCACACCTCACCCGGGTGGGCAGCCACATACTGGGCGGCCTTGATCTTGCGCAGCAGATCGGCGGCATCGCGGCCAATGCCTTCTGCAGTGATTTCCATGGCCTGGATCACGCCTTCGGGATCGATGATGAAGGTGGCGCGGTCGGCCAGGCCCTGGCCCTCACGCATCACGCCGAAGTTGTTGGTGATGGTGCCGGTCTGGTCGCCCACCATGTAGTAGCGGATTTTACCGATGGTCTCGGAGCTGTCGTGCCAGGCCTTGTGGGTAAAGTGAGTGTCGGTGGAGACGGCAAACACTTCCACGCCCATGCGCTGCAGCTCGTCATAATGGTCGGCCAGATCGCCCAGTTCGGTGGGGCAGACAAAGGTAAAGTCGGCCGGGTAGAAGAACACCACGGACCATTTGCCCTTGAGGTCGGCCTCGGTCACCTGCACGAAGTCACCGTTGTAATAGGCCTGGGCGGTAAAGGGCTTGATTTCGGTATTGATGGAAACGGCCATGAATAGCTCCTTGTGTTTCTCTGAGTGAGTGTGTTTCGAACGCTGCTCATGTTAGGTAAAGCCGTTCATTCGGTGAAATCATTCTTTTCTATTAAATTGATTGTCTTAACCAATCAACAACCGTGCCGGGCCACATTTCAGCCCTCAGTCAAAAACATTTTTTGTTGTCGTGGCCGCCGCCGACCGGGCCCCAGGAGCGCGTGCCGGTGCGCTCCTAAAGGCAAAGCTGACCGGCGTCATGGAATATGACAAAACAACAACACTGCCCGGTGTTCGTGGCCGTGATCCTGTTGTTCCCCCTGTTTTTTGCGAACGCAAAAAAAATACCTCTCGCTGTATTGAGCGCCCACCCTGCCCGGCTTTATGGGGGCTGAAGTGGGCGGTGGCGCGTGTTTGCCATTCACTCATAATATTGAGTTAAATCCAATGTTTTGTGATTTTTTGTTGTTTATTTACGTTTTATTTTTTCTTTTTCAGGTATTGCTGTGGAATGTGGTGGCGGGTTGATGTGGCTTAATTTAAGGGTTTAGAGCCAGTTATGCTTTAGTATTAGGCCAGTGGGGTTATGTGACGCATGTTGTGTTTTAGTTAAATTGGATCTTGATCGAACTGTTTTTTTTGCGCAACGTAATAGTCACACCGCAACGCAAAAGAAACGGGCAAGGGTTCGGTAAGGCACATGACCGTAACCCGCCGAACAAACGGAAGCGAGCTGCAAGGCCGCACATAAAAACAACAACACCGAAGTACTGCCAAACCAGCCGAACGGCGGTGTAAACGCTGGTTTGACAGGGATGTACAACTGTTTGGGCGCCGATTGCTCAACGACAACAAGACAGGACTGAAACCATGCCATACGCCAATGAGATCGATACCCTGGCCACGCTGATCAAGCAGAACCCGACCTGGGGTGCCATCAAGCCCGAACATGCCGCCCGCATGCGGGTGCAGAACCAATTCAAGACCGGCCTCGACATTGCCAGGTACACCGCCAAAATCATGCGCGAAGACATGGCCGCCTACGACAAGGATCCGGCGCAATACACCCAGTCCCTGGGCTGCTGGCACGGCTTTATCGGTCAGCAGAAGCTGATTTCCATCAAGAAGCACTTTGGCAGCACCAAGCGTCGCTACCTGTACCTGTCCGGCTGGATGGTGGCCGCCCTGCGCTCCGAATTCGGCCCGCTGCCGGATCAGTCCATGCACGAGAAAACCTCGGTACCGGCGCTGATCGAAGAGCTGTATACCTTCCTGCGTCAGGCCGATGCCTGGGAGCTGAACCACCTGTTCCGTGCCCTGGAAGACGCTCAGAAGGCCGGTGACAGCGCCAAGGCCAGGGAAATTGAAGCTCAAATCGACAATCACGAAACCCATATCGTGCCGATTGTCGCCGACATCGATGCCGGCTTTGGTAATGCCGAAGCCACCTACCTGCTGGCCAAAAAGATGATAGAAGCCGGTGCCTGCTGTATTCAGCTGGAAAACCAGGTGTCCGACGAGAAACAGTGCGGCCACCAGGACGGCAAGGTCACCGTGCCCCATGCCGACTTCCTGGCCAAGATCAACGCCGTGCGTCTGGCCTTCCTCGAGCTGGGGGTAGACGATGGTGTGATTGTGGCCCGTACCGACTCCCTGGGTGCCGGTCTGACCAAGCAGATTGCCGTGACCAACGAGCCGGGCGATCTGGGCGACCAGTACAACAGCTTTCTTGACGGCGACTACATCAACAGCGCCGACGAAATCGACAACGGCGACGTGGTCATCAAGTCCAACGGCAAGCTGAAAAAGGTCAAGCGTCTGCCTTCCGGCCTGTTCCAGTTCAAGGCCGGCTCCGGTGAAGACCGGGTGGTGCTGGACTGCATCACCAGCCTGCAGCACGGTGCCGACCTGTTGTGGATTGAAACCGAGAAGCCCCATATCGGCCAGATCAAGGGCATGGTGGACCGCATTCGCGCCGTGGTGCCCGATGCCAAGCTGGTGTACAACAACAGCCCGTCCTTCAACTGGACCCTGAACTTCCGTCAGCAGGTGTTCGACGCCTGGGCCGCCGAAGGCAAGGACGTCTCTGCCTACGACCGGGATCGCCTGATGAGCGCCGATTACGACGCCACCGAGCTGGCCCTGGCCGCCGACGAGAAGGTGCGTACCTTCCAGGCCGACGCGGCCCGGGAAGCCGGCATCTTCCACCACCTGATCACCCTGCCGACCTACCACACCGCGGCCCTGTCCACCGACAATCTGGCCAAGGGTTACTTCGGCGACGAAGGCATGCTGGCCTATGTGGCGGGCGTTCAGCGTCAGGAAATCCGTCAGGGCATCGCCACCGTCAAGCACCAGGACATGGCCGGCTCCAACATCGGTGACGACCACAAGGAGTTCTTCGCCGGCGAAGCCGCGCTCAAGGCCGGCGGCAAGGACAACACCATGGGTCAGTTCGAAAACATCTGACCGGGTTAAGCCGCATAATTACAACACTTCAAGGTCCATCTCGTTTTTGGCAGCCCTTCGGGCTGCCTTTTTTCGTTGGGCGCCAGGCCGGGCCGCCGGAATAAAAGCGACTAGAATTAGCCACGAGGTTCCAGTTGGACTGCGAGGGCGGCATGACCAATCCCAATAACGCCACCATTACCCTGGTGCACCGGGCCCGGTTCGTGGACGGCCACGGCCTGACCATTCCCACCTTTCGGCTGCTGAAGGACGATGGCCAGCTTTATGCCGATGCCGCCGAGCCCGTGCTCGACAGGCAGCAGGCCCTGGCCATGTACCGCAGCATGGTCGCTACCCGCCTGCTGGATGAGCGCATGCTGGCGGCCCAGCGCCAGGGGCGTATCAGCTTTTACCTGCAAAGTCTGGGGGAAGAGGCGCAGGCGGTGGCCAGTGCCGCGGCGCTGGCACCCGACGATATGATCCTGGCCCAGTACCGGGAGCAGGGGGCGCTGCTGCACCGGGGATTTACCCTGGATCAGTTCATGAACCAGCTGTTTTCCAATGAAGACGATCTGGGCAGAGGCCGGCAGATGCCGGTGCACTACGGTTGCCGTGAACTCAATTTCATGACCATTTCCTCGCCTCTGGCCACGCAAATTCCCCAGGCCACCGGTTATGCCTACGGTCAGCGGCTGGCCGGGGAGGCGGCGGTAACCCTGTGTTATTTCGGCGAGGGGGCGGCCTCGGAAGGGGACTTCCACGCCGGCCTGAACATGGCGGCGGTGCTGAAAACCCCGGTGATTTTCTTTTGCCGCAACAACGGCTACGCCATTTCCACTCCGGCCAGCGAGCAGTTCGTGGGCGACGGCATCGCCAGTCGTGCCGTGGGTTACGGCATTCGCACCCTGCGGGTGGACGGCGCCGACACCCTGGCGGTGTTTGAAGCCACGCGCCAGGCCCGGCAATTGATGCTTGAGGAACCCCAGCCGGTACTGATCGAAGCCATGTCCTACCGGCTGGGGGCCCATTCCTCGTCGGACGATCCCAGCGGCTACCGCTCCCGGGCCGAGGAGGAGCGCTGGCGCAAGCGGGACCCCATCGGCCGCTACCGGCTGTGGCTGGGGCATCGAGGCTGGCTCAACGAAGATGAAGACCGCCGCCACAGCGATGGGCTGCGCCGGCAGATACTGGAGGCCATGAAGCGGGCCGAGCAAAAACACAAGCCGCCCCTGGAGAGCCTGGTGGAAGACGTATACGCGGCGGTGCCGCGTCACCTTGAGCGCCAGCTGGACAGATTGAAAAAGCAGGATGCGGCCAACCGGAAAAGGGAGCGTGCATGAAGCAGATGAACCTGTTGCAGGCGGTCAATAACGCCTTGGATCTGGCCATGGCACGGGACGACACCGTGCTGTGTTTTGGCGAGGACGTGGGCCATTTTGGCGGCGTATTCCGGGCCACCAGCGGGCTGCAGGACAAGTACGGCAACGACCGCTGTTTCAATACGCCGCTCACCGAGCAGGGCATCGTCGGCTTTGCCAACGGTCTGGCGGCAAAGGGGCTGAAGCCGGTGGCGGAAATCCAGTTTGCCGATTACATCTTTCCCGCCTTTGATCAGCTGGTCAACGAAACCGCCAAATTCCGCTATCGCTCCGGCAACCAGTTCAATGTGGGGGGCCTGGTGGTGCGCACACCCTACGGCGGCGGCATTGCCGGCGGCCACTACCACAGCCAGTCGCCGGAAGCCTATTTTGTGCACACGCCGGGCCTGCGGGTGCTGGTGCCCCGGGGGCCGGTGCAGGCCAAGGGCCTGCTGCTGGCGGCCATCGACTGCCCGGATCCGGTGATCTTTTTTGAGCCCAAGCGGCTGTACCGGGCGGCGGTGGCCGAGGTGGACGAAGGCCATTACCAGTTGCCGCTGGACCAGGCCGAGGTGGTGCGGCAAGGCTCGGATATCACCCTGCTGGGCTGGGGCGCCCAGATGGAGTATCTGTTAAACGCCGCCGAACTGGCCGAAGGCGAGGGTATTTCCTGCGAGGTGATCGATCTGCAAAGCCTGTTGCCCTGGGATGAAGACACTGTGGTGGAATCCGTGCTCAAGACCGGACGGCTGCTGATCAGCCATGAGGCGCCGCTCACCGGTGGTGTGGGGGCGGAGATCGCCGCCACCGTGCAGCAGCGCTGCTTTTTGTATCTGGAAAGTCCCATCGCCCGGGTATGCGGCCTTGATACCCCCTTTCCGCTGGCGCTGGAAAAACAGTACATGCCCGACCAGTACAAAATTCTGGATGCCATTCACGCCACCATGAATTTTTAGGAGCGCCCATGAAAAAGGACTTTCTGCTGCCGGACATCGGCGAAGGCATAGTGGAATGCGAGCTGGTCGACTGGCTGGTGGCCGAGGGCGACCGGGTGGAAGAAGATCAGGCCATTTGCGATGTGATGACCGACAAGGCGCTGGTGCAGATCCCGGCGGTGCACGCCGGTACCATTTCCCGGCTCTATGTGCAAAAGGGCGCCATGGCCCGGGTGCATGCTCCCCTGTTTGAACTGGAGCTGGCGGATGAAGACACCGCCGCCGAGCAGGAAAAGGCGGCGCAGGATCCCAGGCCGGCAGCAGAGCCGGCACCAGCCTCAAGCGTTTCATCGGCACCGGCTGCCAGCGGTCGGCGTGCCGTGGCCAGCCCGGCGGTGCGCCGGCTGGCCCGGGAGCACAATGTGGATCTGACGCAGGTGCCGGGCTCCGGCGACAAGGGCCGCATCTACAAGGAAGACGTGGAGGCCTGGCTGGCGGCGCAGGGCGCCCCGGCCCGCACCGAGTCGGCCTGGCGCGAGCCGGTAACCGGGGTGCGTGCCGCCATGGCCCGGCACATGACCGAGAGCCTCGCCGTTCCCCGCTTTACCTATTGCGAGGAATTTTGCCTCGACGAGTTGCTGGCGCTGAAAAGCCGCCTGGCGCCCGAGTGTGAGCGGGAAGGCGTAAAGTTGACCCTGCTGCCGTTTTTTATCAAGGCGCTGTCACTGGCGCTGTCGGACTTTCCGTTGCCGGGCGCCCGGCTTGAAGAAGGCGGCCAGACTCTGGTGTATGAAGACGGCCACCATGTGGGGGTGGCGGTGGACACCCCGGCCGGCTTGCTGGTGCCGGTGCTGCACCACTGCGAAGACAAGTCGCTGCTCACCCTGGCCCGGGAACTCAGCCGGCTGACCAGGGCGGCCCGGGCCGGCCGGCTGACCCAGGCCGAGCTTCAGGGGGGCACCATTACCCTGTCCAATATCGGCGTGCTGGGCGGCACCGTGTCCACGCCCATCGTCATGCCGCCGCAGCTGGCCATTGCCGCCCTGGGGCGGCTGCAGCGGCTGCCCCGCTTTGATGAGCAGGACAGAGTGGTGGCCAGGCACATCATGACGGTGTGCTGGTCGGCGGATCACCGGGTGATGGACGGCGCCAGCCTGGCACGCTTCAACCGTTGCTGGCAGGGCTACCTGGAGCAGCCCGGACGCATGCTGGCCCGGCTGCACTGATGCCGGCCATGGATGCCCTGGGCAACTTCTATATTCCCGAAGAGCAGTCCATCTATCTGCTGAGCGCCAACGATGCGCAAAAACTGAAAGACTGGATTGCCCTGTGCCAGGCCGAGCTGGAAAAGCTCGGCTACCGCGACATCACCCTGGCGGGCAAGGGGGTATACGGCTTTACCTTTGCCGGCACCGGTGAAAACGGCGAGCAGGTGGCATTCAAGTTTTCCCGACTCGACCTGCCCGAGGCGGTGCGCGAGCGGCTGGCGGACGAGGCCTATATGCTGTCCTGCGTGCGCCATCCGCTGGTGCCCGAGTATATTGCCTATGCCCTGCGCGGTCGCCAGGGCATTTTGCTGATGAGCCGGGCGCCGGGGGAAGATCTGGAGCATTACAGCCTGCGCCGGGGCCGACTGTCGGCCCGGGAGATCATCGACATCGCCGCCCAGCTGGCGGACATACTGCTGGCCCTGCGCCGGCATACTCGGGACGGCGAGCCGGCGCCGGTGGTGCACGGTGATATCAAGCCCTCCAACATCATGTATGACTCATGCAGCGGGCGCATCAGCCTGGTGGACTGGGGCTCGTCGGTGTTTGCCCAGCTGGACGCCGAGGGCCACTGGGCGGGAGCGCGCGGGCTGGCGCTGCTCTCGGGGGATCTGCAGCAGTCCAACGCCCGCATGGGCGATGTGTATTTTATCGGCCCGGAGCAGCTGGCAGGCGCCCTGTCGAGCCCCCGCTTTGACGAGCAGGGCGTGGCCGGCACCCTCTATGCCCTGGCCTCGGGGCAGGCCTGCCGTTTTGGCCGCAAGGCCATGCCCGCCACCAGCCTGGGGCTGCCCCAAGAGTTCGCCCGGCTGCTGGATGCCCTGCTTGATGACGATCCCGAGCGCCGCCGCCGGGCCGGCGACTACTGGCTGAAGGCCATGCCCCGGCTCAGGCAACTGGTGCTGCCCGAGCTGCCGCTGTTTGACGACAGCCCGCAGTTGCCGGTGTGGCCGGGCACGGACACGCGGGACATCGACACCGTGGTGTATTCCTCGCGCAAGTCCTTTCTGCGCGAACGCAGCGAGCGGCAAGACATTCATCAGGTGACCGATGCCCAGCTTGAACGCTACTACAAGCAATATCTGGAGGGGATGGGGGAAACCGAAAAGGCCTTTGTGGCGGCGGTGAGCCGGCTGGGGCGCTATCCGGTGATGGGCGGGCTGGCGCTGCACTGGCACAAGCAGGGAGTGGATATCGACTCCAGCCTCAACCTTTACGACGCCAGCCTGTTGCCGGCCTTCGCCGTGGCGGTCAACAATGTGGTGACCCTGGCCCGGGCCATTACCAAAACCGGGGTGTTCAAGGCCTGCCTGTTCAATGCTCGCAACACCCTGCATCTGAGTCGCAGCGGCCCCGGCCAGCCCTTTGTGCCGCCTGTGGACATGCGCATTCCCTACCGGCTGGCGGACCGGCCCGACACCGGTGCCGATCGTCAGCCCCACTCCTACTTTGAAGACGGCCGGGATCCCGACGAACAGCTGGTGCTGCCCGCGGAGATCATGGCGGTGATTACCCGGCTCAACCAGATCCACCACAGCGGCTGCATTATCTTTGAAGTGACGTCCGAGCATCTGAAACTGCACAGTTACTACCGGCTGCTGGACGCCGCCGCCGAGGCCGAATTTGCCGCCCTGCTGGCGCAAATCGTGGAGTATATTCCGCTGATCGATGATCAGGGCGTGGGTGGTTTTATGAAACTGCCCTGCAAAAACACCCGCTTCTTTACCCACCAGCCGGTGCAGCCTGACTGCTTCTATCCCGCCAACCCCCGGGCCTGGCGTAAGACGAACTTCTCCAGCTCGGGGTAGAAGCCGAGAAAGGCCTGTTCAAAGTCGGTGTAATGCTGCTCCAGCAATGCACGGCACTGAGGCAGG
Organism: Oceanimonas pelagia; assembly: GCF_030849025.1. Taxonomy (NCBI): domain Bacteria; kingdom Pseudomonadati; phylum Pseudomonadota; class Gammaproteobacteria; order Aeromonadales; family Aeromonadaceae; genus Oceanimonas; species Oceanimonas pelagia. The sequence goes on along the minus strand of NZ_CP118224.1, from coordinate 2,323,995 downwards.
GGCGTGGGCCGTTGAAAACGCCGGTCGATGCGGGTAAGGGCCGTTACGATGCCGTCGAATTCCCGGTAGTGCAGCAGCAGCCCGCTTTGCTCCATGCGCATGACCAGCTGCACCATGGCCTCGGGCCAGTGCCGGTCTGGCTGCAGTTCGGCATGGATCTCTTGCACAAACTGCTCAAGGGGCTGAGCGTGAAAGCGCGGCCAGTGCCGGGCCAGAAAATGATCGAACATCATGTCGGTGATAATGCCGCCAAAGCGGCGAAAGGGGGGCGGCAACGCGCGCACTCTGGCCATGTGCAGCGGGTGGGCGTCGGTAAAGCTGTCGATACGCCGGTGCAGCACAATGCCGGTTTGCAGGCGCACCGGCAAGGATGGTTCCACGGCGCCCCGGGCATATTCCCCCAGCAGGGCGCCGGCCAGGCTGGTGCCGCTGAGTTCGGCCAGGTGCAGGTGAGCTAGGTAATTCATTCAGCGGGGGGAGTCGTCCCGGTATTCAAAGCCTTCGGTCTCGGCCTGCAGCTCGTCCAGCTCGCCGGCGTCAAGCCCGTCGTCCTGCTCGGCCAGCTGGTTGTCGAGCACTTCCAGCAGGTGAATGGCCACGGCGACGAAGTCGCTGTCGGTGACAATGCCCACCAGCCGGCCCCTGTCCACTACCGGCAGGCAGCCGTACTTGTGTTTTTGCAGATACAGCGCCGCCTCGCGAATGCCGGCCCGGGGGCTGACGGTGGTGACCCCGGTTTTCATGATCTCCGAGAGGGTGTGCTGCTCCAGAAACTGGCCGTTGCGTCCCTGCTCCAGGCTCGACTCCTGAGCGGCGAGAATGTCCCGCTGGCTGACCAGTCCCACCAGCCGATCCTGCTCCAGCACCGGCAGATGGCGAATATGATGGCGCTGCATCAGGGTGCGGGCGTCGGCCAGGGTAGCCGAAGGAGGCAGCCCCAGCACGCGGGATGACATGATCTCGGAAACGATGGCGGCCATAGTGGTTCTCCTCTTTTTATATCAAGATAGCCCAACACCATGCTTGAGTAACCTGACCGGGATCACGCTCACCGCAAAGATTGCCCGGTTTTCACCGCGGCGGGGCCCTGGCTTCAACATCGAATTGCCTTGATCCCTCAGGGTGCGCTCACTAGACTAGCGCTCGTCTTACACAGAGGTAGTTATGCAGGTCCAAGATTTTTCCTTTGAACTTCCCGATGAACTCATTGCCCGCCACCCCATGCCCGAGCGCACCGCCAGCCGGCTGCTGCAGCTGGACGGTAATACTGGCAATCTGGTACACGGCCGCTTTGGCGACATTCTGGACCTGATCAATCCCGGCGATCTGCTGGTGTTCAACAACACCCGGGTCATTCCGGCCCGGCTGTTCGGCCGCAAGGCCAGCGGTGGCAGGCTGGAAGTGCTGGTGGAGCGCATGCTCGACGACAAGCGGGTACTGGCCCATGTGCGCGCTTCCAAGGCGCCCAAGCCCGGCACCGAGCTGATCCTCGAGCCCGACGTACGGGCCACCATGGTGGCCCGCCACGATGCCCTGTTTGAAATCGAATTCCACGACCCGCGCACCGTGCTGGAGATCCTGGAAGCGGTGGGGCACATGCCGCTGCCGCCCTATATTGACCGGCCCGACACCGACGCCGACAAGGAACGCTACCAGACCGTTTACAACGAAAAGCCCGGCGCCGTGGCCGCGCCCACCGCCGGCCTGCACTTCGACGAGCCGCTGCTGAATGCCTTGCGTGCCAAGGGCGCCGAACTGGCCTTTATTACCCTGCACGTGGGCGCGGGCACCTTTCAGCCGGTGCGGGTCGACAACGTGCTCGAGCACAAAATGCACGCGGAATACATCGAAGTGCCCGCCGAAGTGGTGGCGCAAATCGAGGCCACTCAAGCCCGGGGCGGCCGGGTGATTGCCGTGGGCACCACCTCGGTACGGTCGCTGGAAAGCGCGGCCCAGGCCAGCCTGGCCAGGGGCGAGCCTCTGGCGCCCTTCTATGGTGACACCGACATCTTTATTTACCCCGGCTACCGTTTTCAGCTGGTGGACGCCATGGTGACCAACTTTCACCTGCCGGAGTCGACCCTGATCATGCTGGTCAGTGCCTTTGCCGGCCGGGATCATATTATGGAAGCCTACCGTCAGGCGGTGGCCGAGCGTTACCGTTTCTTCAGCTACGGCGACGCCATGTTTATTACTCGACAACAGGGAATGGGGACTGGGGAATAGGGACTGGTTAAGGGGTTTGTAGGCCCCACTTTAGTGGGGCGAACATGGCAGCCGCCAACGGTATTGCCCGAATAAATTCGGGCCTACAGGTACCTACAACTAATCACTATTCCCTAATCCCCGATATTAAAGGTCGGACTGTTTCTCCGGCCAGTGAGGTAAAGAATGAAATTTGAACTGGATACCACAGACGGACGCGCCCGCCGCGGCCGGCTGATCTTCGACCGGGGCGTGGTGGAAACCCCGGCCTTTATGCCGGTGGGCACTTATGGCACCGTCAAGGGCATGACCCCGGAAGAAGTGGCCGCCACCGGCGCTCATATACTGCTGGGCAACACCTTTCACCTGTGGATCCGTCCCGGGCAGGACGTGATGAAGCTGCACGGCGATCTGCACGACTTTATGAACTGGCAGGGGCCCATCCTCACCGACTCCGGCGGTTTTCAGGTGTTCAGCCTGGGGGACATTCGCAAGATCACCGAAGAAGGCGTGCATTTCCGTAATCCGGTCAACGGCGACAAGATCTTCCTCTCACCGGAAGTGTCCATGGAGATCCAGTACGATCTGGGCTCCGACATCGTGATGATCATGGACGAGTGCACCCCGTATCCGGCCACCTGGGAGGAAGCCAAAAAGTCCATGGAAATGTCCCTGCGCTGGGCCAGACGGTCCCGGGATCATTTCGACAAGCAGGGTAACAAAAATGCCCTGTTTGGCATTATTCAGGGCAGCGTTTACGAAGATCTGCGGGATCAGTCTCTGGAAGGCCTGCTCGAGATCGGCTTTGACGGCTATGCCGTGGGCGGTCTGGCGGTGGGCGAGCCCAAGCACGAAATGCACAAGGTGCTGGAGCATACCTGCCCGAAAATTCCCGAAGACAAGCCCCGTTACCTGATGGGGGTGGGCAAGCCCGAGGATCTGGTGGAAGGCGTGCGCCGGGGCATCGACATGTTCGACTGCGTCATGCCCACCCGCAACGCCCGCAACGGTCACCTGTTCACCACCGACGGCGTGGTCAAGATCCGCAACGCCAAACACAAGACCGATACCGGCCCGCTGGATGCCGACTGCGACTGCTACACCTGTAAAAATTATTCCCGCGCCTACCTGTATCATCTCGACAAGTGCAACGAGATCCTGGGTGCGCGTTTAAACACCATTCACAACCTGCGTTACTACCAGCGGGTGATGGAAGGTTTACGCAGCGCCATTGAGCAGGGTAAATTAGATGACTTTGTGGCAGAGTTCTACCGTCGGCAGGGCAAGCCCGTGCCGCCGCTGGGCCAGCCAGCTTCGACGAGTGAATAACGGCTTTTAACCATAACGAGGAAACTGCAAGAATGGATATTATCTCCAGTGCTTACGCCCAGGGTGGCGGTGCCGCCGGTGGCGGTATGGAAATGATCATCATGCTGGTCGTGTTCGGCCTGATCTTCTACTTCATGATCTTCCGCCCTCAGTCCAAGCGGGTTAAAGAGCACAAGAACCTGATGGCCTCCCTGAGCAAGGGTGACGAAGTGCTCACCAACGGTGGCCTGGTGGGCAAGATTGCCAAGATCTCCGCCGACAACGACTATGTGGTACTGAGCCTGAGCGAGCAGAGCCAGGTGACCATCAAGAAGGACTTCATCACCGCCGTCCTGCCCAAGGGCTCCATTCAGTCCCTCTAATTCTTTCCTGTCGAGGAGCACAGCGTGTTGAATCGATATCCGCTGTGGAAATACTTGATGGTGATCCTGGTGATCACCATCAGTTTTCTTTATGCAGCACCCAACCTGTTTGGTGAAGATCCGGCGCTTCAGGTGTCCGGCAGCCGCGGAACCCAGGTTTCTTCCGACATTCTGGTCAAGGCCCAGCAAAGCCTGACCCAGGCCGGCATCGAGGTAAAAAGCGCCGCCCTGGAAAACGACCAGTTGCTTATTCGTTTTCGCAATACCGATGATCAGCTCAGGGGCAAGGATCTGGTGACCGAGGCCCTGGGCGACGACTACGTCACCGCCCTCAACCTGGCCCCGTCCACCCCCGCCTGGCTGGAAGCCATCGGCGCCGGCCCCCTCAAGCTGGGTCTGGATTTGCGGGGTGGCGTGCACTTTCTGATGGAAGTGGACATGGCCGAGGCCCTGAACCGGGTGCAGGAGCAGACGGTGCAGGACTTTCGTACCGAGCTGCGTCAGGAGCGGCTGCGCTATTCCGGTGTGCTTAACCGCGACGGCGGCACCCTGGTGGTGTTCCGTGATGAAGCCACCCGCGACAAGGCCATCAGCCACCTGCGCCAGCGCTACCCGGATCTGGTGTTCAGCACTCAGAACAGCGGTGACAGCTTTGGCCTGCTGGCGGTGATGAGCGAGCAGCGGCTGAAGGAAGTAAAGGAATACGCCCTGCAGCAGAACATCACCATCATCCGCAACCGGGTGAATGAGCTGGGCGTGGCCGAGCCGCTGGTACAGCGCCAGGGCGCCGACCGTATCGTGGTGCAACTGCCGGGTATTCAGGACACCGCCCGCGCCAAGGAAATTCTCGGCGCCACCGCCACCCTGGAATTCCGTCTGGTGGACGAGCGCGCCGATGCCGCCGCGGCGGCCGCAGGCCGGGTACCGCCGGGCTCCGAGCTGTTCACCGATCGCAGCGGCCGTGCCGTGGTGCTGCAAAAGCGGGTGATCCTCACCGGTGAGCATATCGTCGATGCCAACTCCGGCATGGACGAGTTCAGCCGCCCGCAGGTGAACATCAGTCTGGATGCCCCCGGTGGCAGCCGCATGGCCGATTTCACCAAGGACAATGTGGGCCGCGCCATGGCCACGGTATTCACCGAGTACAAGCCCGGTGGTGAGCCCGGCGCCGATGGCAAGCCTGTTCTTCGCAAGGAGCAGGAAGTGATCAACGTGGCCACCATTCAGTCCCGGCTGGGCCGCAGCTTCCGTATTACCGGCATCGACTCCATGGCCGAGGCCCAGAACCTGGCCCTGCTGTTGCGTGCCGGTGCCCTGATTGCGCCCATTCAGATCGTGGAAGAGCGCACCATTGGCCCGAGCCTGGGTCAGCAGAACGTGGAAAACGGCCTGATGGCCATGATCTACGGCCTGCTGGCGGTGGTGCTGTTCATGAGCATCTACTATCGCAAGTTCGGTCTGGTGGCCAACCTGGCGCTGCTGGCCAACCTGGTGATCATCATCGGGGTCATGTCCATGGTGCCGGGGGCGACCATGACCCTGCCGGGCATTGCCGGTATCGTGCTCACCATCGGCATGTCGGTGGATGCCAACGTGCTGATCTTCGAGCGTATCCGCGAGGAATTGCGGGACGGCCGCAGCATTCAGCAGGCCATTCACATGGGCTATGAAAAGGCCTTTGGCACCATTACCGATGCCAATATCACCACCTTTATTACCGCCATCATTCTGTTTGCGGTCGGCACCGGCCCCATCAAGGGCTTTGCCGTGACCCTGATGATCGGCATTCTGGCCTCCATGTTTACCGCCATTGTCGGTACCCGGGCCCTGGTCAACCTGCTCTGGGGCGGCAAGCGTCTCAAGAAGCTGTCGATATGAGGAGGCTGAGCGATGTTTGAAATCCTCAAGACCAAAGAGCCGCTGCCCTTTATGCGCTTTTCCAGGGGGGCCACCGTGCTGTCGCTGGTGCTGATTGGCCTGTGCTTTTTCAGCCTGGCCACCCGGGGCCTGAACTGGGGCCTGGACTTTACCGGCGGCACCGTCGTGGAAGTGGCCTTTGAACAGGCGGTGGCGCTGGACGGCGTGCGCGCGCAACTGGACGATGCCGGCCTGAGCGGCGCCACCGTGCAGCATTTTGGTACCAGCCGGGATCTGCTCATTCGCATGCCGCCCCAGGAAGGCGCCAATGTGCAGCAGCAGGGCGATGCGGTATTGTCCGCCATGCAGCGGTTGTCGGCTGACGCCGAGATGAAACGGCTGGAGTTCGTCGGCCCGTCCATCGGCAAGGAGCTGGCGGAGCAGGGCGGCCTGGCCATTCTGGTGGCGCTGTTGTGCATTCTCGTTTACGTGGGCATGCGCTTTGAGTGGCGGCTGGCGTCCGGTGCCGTGCTGTCGCTGGCCCACGATGTAATCATCACCCTGGGGGTGTTTTCCTGGCTGCAGATCGAGGTGGATCTCACCATAGTGGCGGCATTGCTGACCGTGGTGGGTTATTCCCTCAACGACACCATAGTGGTGTTTGACCGGGTACGGGAAAACTTCCGCCGGGTACGTGAAGCCACCACGGCCCGGGTGTTTGACGAGGCCATTACCGATACCCTGAGCCGGACCCTGATCACCTCGGCCACCACCCTGGTGGTGGTGGTGGCGCTGTTCATGAAGGGCGGCGCCCTGATCCACGGCTTTGCCACCGCGCTGCTGCTGGGCATCGGGTTCGGCACCTACTCTTCCATCTATATCGCCAGTGCCTGGGCCATGCTGCTCGGGGTGAAGCGGGAGCACATGCTGCCGCCGGTGGTGGAAAAGGAAGGGGCGGATCAGGAGCCCCTGGTGTAATCGCCGTCATGCAAAATCAAAGAAGCCTTCGGGCTTCTTTTTTGTCTGGCCCTTTAAAACATGCTGAAACGCGCCTTTGACCCCCTTTATTGAGATTGATTGCATTTGCAGCATGACAAACGTCCTGCGGCTGCATAACATGGGGTCATAGAACAAGACAAGTTCGGAGCCTTCTTGAAACACAGATTTTTGCTCGGTCCGCTGGCCCTGCTGGGCGTGATGCTGACCGGTTGCAGTGCGCCCCAAGTGGTAACGCCGACCCTGGTGTTGCCGGTGCCGATGCAGGTGTCCTACCAGAGCGAACTGGGCATTGCCCGCCTGGGGCAGATGCTCAATGCGCCCGGGCTGACCCCGGAGCAGCGGGCCGAGCTGTTTTTTCAGCGCGGCGTGGTGTTTGATCGGGTGGGCCTGCGCGCCATGGCCCGGCTCGACTTCAACCGCGCCCTGCGCGAGCAGCCGGACTTTGCCGACGCTTACAACCTGAACGGCGTTTATCTGACCCAGAATCAGGAGTTTGACGAAGCCTACGAGGCCTTTGACTCGGCCCTGGAGCTGGCCCCCGATTATGTCTATGCCAACCTCAACCGGGGCATCGCCCTCTATTACGGTGGCCGGCCCGAGCTGGCGGCGCGGGATCTGAAAGTGTTTCTCGACAAGGAGCCGGACGATCCCTATCGTCTGTTGTGGTGGTACCTGGCGCTGGAGCGGGTTGATGCCGACATGGCGCAGGAACGTCTGGCCGCCCATCGTGCCCAGTATGGCAGCGAGGAGTGGGCCTGGGACATTGTCGACGTCTATCTGGGCACGCTCACTGCGGAAGCGCTGCTCAACCGTATTTCCGAGCGCAGTCAGGACAACCAGGAGCTGGCCGAGATGTTATGCGAGGCCTATTTCTACCTGGCCAAGCGGGCCCAGCACAACGGCGAGCCCGAGCAGGCCGAGGTCTACCTCAAGCTGGCGCTGGCCACCAACATCTACGACTTTGTCGAGCATCGCTACGCCCTGCTGGAGCTGGATCTTATCGGCCAGCAGGCCCGTCTCAAGCGCTGACGGGCCACTCCTTTCTCCTGTTCAGATTTCCATGCCGGCCGGGGCCGGCAGCCACTCCATGCCCGGCAGCTGGTTCCAGTAACCGTTGCAGTAGCGGGATGCCAGCGGCCAGGGCTTCCCGTTGGGAGCATTGAAGCGGGCAATCCATTCCAGGCACGCCGGACTATGGGCGCTGATGCGCACCGCGTCCACCCAGCCGGCCATGCCATCCCGATCGTTAATCAGGTTGTAGCAATAGCCGGACTGGGTCTGAATGCCGTTCAGGTTGAACACCGGCTGGCCTTCCTGAGTGCTGACAGGCCGCCCTGCGGGGTAGTCGATGCACATCAGTCCGCATTCGTCCTTGGGCCGGTTCTCCGCCCGGGCGGTAAAACAGCGCGCCGACCAGGCCAGGGGCAGGTGGCCGTAACCGAACACTTCCAGCCGAAAGCGGTCACGCACTCCGGCATCCTCCGCCGCCCGGTGAATGCGTAACAGCCAGTCCCGGGACAGCTCCACCGGCGGTACCCAGGTGGTCATGCCCTTGTCCAGCAAAATGCGCAGTGTGTCCAGGTTGTAGACATTGAGCGCCGGCCCGGCCACAAAGGGCAGGCCATGCTCGTGGGCCAGCTGCACCGTGCCCGGATCGTTGGCCTCAATCTGCAGCCCGCCCTGTTCACACAGTTGTTGAATGACTCGCAGCTCCGCCGGTGTCTGGATCAGCGCCAGGGTCGACAGCACCGCTTCCTTGCCGGCGGCGGTCAGCTCACGAGCCCATTCCAGCCAGTCAACCGTTTTCAGCTCCCGGCGCTTGGGACAGACGGTTTCCCCCAGATAAATGCGCCGGCAGGGGGTGTCGAGGGCGGCCCGGTAAAACGCATCAACCTGCCGGCGGGGCCAGAAAAACAAAAGAGGACCCAGATGAACGTGCATGTGCGCTCCTATTGCCATTTGCGGTGGTAGGCACCCAGGGTGGTCTGGCTGCCTTCGGAGAGGGCGTCGAGCTGCCGTTGCCAGCCGGGCTCGACATGATAGTCCCCGGCATGACCCAGGCAGGCATCCAGCGCCTGGCGCCACACCCGGGTTACCTGGCTCACATAAGCCGGGCTGCGCTGGCGGCCTTCGATTTTCACCGACTTCACTCCCAGCCGGACCAGCTCGGGCAGCAGGCTCAGGGTGTTGAGGCTGGTGGGCTCCTCCAGGGTGTGGTAACGCCGGCCATCCACTTCAAAGCGACCCTTGCACAGGGTGGGGTAGCCGGCCTGTTCACCGTCGGCAAAGCGGTCGATCAGCACATGATTGAGGCGGGATTCGAGCAAGCCCTGGCGCTCCTCCCAGCGCACAAAACGGGCGGGCGAGCAGGCACCCACGGTATTGGGGCTTTCCCCGGTGAGGTAGGAAGACAGGTAGCAGCGGCCCTCGGCCATGATGCACAGGCTGCCAAAGGCGAACACCTCCAGCTCGGCGTCGGTGTCCTTCGCCAGCTGGCGCACCTGCTGAATGGACAGGACCCGCGGCAGCACCACCCGGCGCACCCCGAAGTTTTGCTGAAAAAAGCGAATGGCGGCGGCGTTGGTGGCGCTGGCCTGCACCGACAGATGCAACTCGGCATCGGGATAGTGCCGGGCGGCGTAGTCGAGCATGGCGGTGTCGGCGATGATCAGGGCGTCGGCGCCCAGGCTCATGGCCTGATCCACCGCACCTCGCCAGACCGTCTCCCTGCCCTGGTGGGCAAAGGTATTGATGGCCACGTGCAGCCTGCGGCCATGGCGGCGCAGATAATCGACCCCCTCGTGCAGCCCTTGCGGGGTGAAGTTCAGGCCGGCAAAGTGGCGGGCGTTGGTCTGATCCTTGAAGCCGATGTAAACCGCATCGGCACCCTGATCGACCGCAGATTTCAGTGCCGGCAGACTGCCGGCTGGGCAGAGCAATTCCATGATAATGGCCCCCTGGTGCAGAAGAATGTCACTCTAATGGGGATGGCATCAGCAGAATTTGATTTGAAACAATTGCGGCCGATTTGATTTGGCGCAGTAAGCGCACCACCACGGCATGATGAGATAGGGCCTTTTGCAGGAGAGGTTATGTATGCTGCCGATCATCTGTCAACAGCTCAGCCGGCGCGGCCCTGGCTGGCTGAAACAACCACTGGCGCGGGTGCCGCTGCGCCTGCAGGCGCCGGTGCTGGAGGCGGTGTTGTGCCGGCTGCTGGACGAGCCGCTGCACCGGGGCGAGCTGGTTTTTTTGCAGGGGCGCCGGCTGCAGGTGTGGGTGCCGGATCTCGATTACCGGCTGACCCTGACCTGCTCCGGCGACAGGCTCAGGATGCTGCAGGATGACAACGCCGATGTGGTGATTCGGGCCGGCTTTAACGATCTGATCCGGCTCGGTAACCGGGAGTGCGATCCCGACACCCTGTTTTTTCAGCGCCGGCTGCTGATCTCCGGCGACACCGAGCTTGGCCTGGAATGTAAAAATCTGCTCGACCGGCTGGAGCCTTCGCTTCAGCCGGCCTGGCTCAGGCGGGGGCTGGCGGGAATGGCCTGGGTGCTGCGTCAGGCGGAATGCCGGCCCCACGGCAAGGGCATGGCGGCCGAGGATAAAACCTGATCCCCTCACACGACTGTGTTAAAATCCTGCGCCCTGAGCGCAACGGAAACAAGGTCAACATGCTTGAGCAAGTACGCATCGTGCTGGTAAACACCTCCCACACCGGCAACATGGGCTCCGCCGCCCGGGCCATGAAAACCATGGGCCTGAGCGATCTCTGCCTGGTGGATCCGGTCAGCCCGCCCGACGGCCAGTCGGTGGCCCTGGCCGCCGGCGCCAGCGACATTCTGGCCAGTGCCCGCACCGTGCCTACTCTGGCCGAGGCGGTGGCCGACTGTGGCCTGGTGATCGGCACCAGCGCCCGTTCGCGCACCTGGTCCTGGCCCATGCTCAATGCGCGGGAAGCGGGGGAAAAGGCGATGGCGGAAGCCCCCTGCCACAAGGTGGCGCTGGTGTTCGGCCGGGAGCGCACCGGGCTGACCAATGAAGAGCTGCAGCAGTGTCACTACCACGTGGCCATTCCCGCCAACCCGGAATACAGCTCCCTCAACCTGGCCATGGCGGTGCAGACCCTGAGTTATGAGGTGCGCATGGCCTGGCTGGCCGGCCGGCAGGAGCAGCCGGTGACAGAAAGCTACCCGCTGGCGTCGGATCTGGAACGGTTTTACGAGCATCTGGAACAGACTCTGCTGGACACCGGCTTTATCATCAAGCCCCATCCGGGGCAGGTGATGACCAAGTTGCGCCGGCTGTTCAACCGGGCCCGGCCGGAAGATCACGAGCTCAATATACTGCGGGGCATTCTGACCTCGGTGCAGCGTCGCATGGCGCACAAAAGCGCGGAATAACCGACAGCGGCGCCGGGGTAAATACTTGACTGAAACACTCGGGTATGACACCCTGACGCCATGTTCGAAAACGGTTTGAATCCATGAGACTGACATCGAAAGGGCGCTATGCGGTCACCGCCATGCTGGACGTGGCACTGCATGCCAACCAGGGGCCGGTATCCCTGGCCGATATCTCGGAGCGGCAGGGCATTTCCCTGTCCTATCTTGAACAGCTGTTCTCCCGCCTGCGCAAGCAGGGGCTGGTGAGCAGCGTGCGCGGCCCGGGTGGCGGTTACCTGCTGGGGCAGGACGCCGGTGACATCTCCGTGGGCGCGGTGATCGCCGCCGTCGACGAGTCGGTGGATGCCACCAAGTGTCAGGGCAAGGGGGACTGCCACGGCGGCAACCAGTGTCTGACTCACACCCTGTGGTGTGCCCTGAGCGAACGGATCAGCAACTTTCTCGACGCCATAACCCTGGCCGAGCTGGTCAGTCAGAACGAGGTCCGGCGCATATCCGGACAGCAAGACAAACATCTGAGCATGCTGAACCTGGAAGAAAACCAGGATCGGTCTGTGAGCGTTAAAGTTCAACTTTAAAATGTCGATGACAAGACTGCCGTACAGGGCAGCGTTGGAACGGAGAATATGATGAAACTGCCCATTTATCTCGACTATGCGGCTACCTGCCCGGTAGACCCTCGCGTCGCCGAAAAAATGATGCAATACCTGACCCCGGACGGCTTTTTCGGCAACCCGGCGTCCCGCTCCCACCGCTTTGGCTGGCAGGCGGAAGAGGCGGTGGACATCGCCCGCAACCAGATTGCCGAGCTGATCAACGCCGATCCGCGGGAGATCGTGTTCACCTCCGGCGCCACCGAGTCCGACAACCTGGCCATCAAGGGCATTGCCCACTTCTATGGCAAGAAGGGCAAGCACATCGTCACCTCCAAGACCGAACACAAGGCGGTGCTGGATCCCTGCCGCCAGCTGGAGCGGGAAGGCTATGAGGTGACTTACCTGGAGCCCCAGCCCAACGGCCTGTTCACCCTGGAGCAGATCGAAGGCGCCCTGCGTGACGACACCATTCTGGTGAGCATCATGCATGTCAATAACGAAACCGGCGTGATCCAGGATGTGAAAGCCATTGGCGAGCTGTGCCGCAGCCGCAAGATCATGTTCCATGTGGATGCCGCCCAGAGTGCCGGCAAGATTCCGCTGGACGTTCAGGCCATGAACATCGACCTGTTGTCGCTGTCGGCCCACAAGATTTACGGCCCCAAGGGCATCGGTGCCCTGTATGTATGCCGCAAGCCGCGGGTGCGTCTGGAAGCTCAGATGCACGGCGGCGGTCACGAGCGTGGCATGCGTTCCGGCACCCTGGCAACCCACCAGATCGTGGGCATGGGCGAGGCCTTCCGCATTGCGAAAGAAGAAATGCAGGCCGAGGGCGAACGTATTCGCGCCCTGCGCGACCGTCTTTACAACGGTGTGAAAGACATTGAAGAAGTTTATGTCAACGGCGATCTGGAACAGCGGGTGCCCGGCATTCTCAACATCAGCTTTGCCTATGTGGAAGGCGAGTCCCTGATGATGGCGCTGAAAGATCTGGCGGTGTCCTCCGGCTCGGCCTGTACCTCCGCCAGCCTGGAGCCGTCCTACGTGCTGCGTGCCCTGGGCCTGAACGACGAGCTGGCGCACAGCTCCATTCGCTTCAGCATCGGCCGCTTCACCACCGAGGAAGAAGTGGACTATGCGATACAGCTGGTGAACGAAGCCATTGGCCGCCTGCGGGAAATGTCCCCGCTGTGGGAGATGTTCAAGGATGGCGTGGACCTGGAAAAAGTTGAGTGGGTACACCATTAAGGTGTGACGGACTGCAGAGGAATTGAATCATGGCTTACAGCGAAAAAGTAATCGATCACTATGAAAACCCCCGCAACGTCGGCGGTTTTGACAAGAACGACCCCAGTGTGGCCACCGGCATGGTGGGCGCGCCGGCCTGCGGCGACGTGATGAAGCTGCAACTGAAGATCAGTGACGACGGCATCATCGAGGATGCCAAGTTCAAGACCTACGGCTGTGGCTCCGCCATCGCCTCCAGCTCGCTGATCACCGAGTGGGTCAAGGGCAAGAGCCTGGATGAAGCGGCCAGCATCAAGAACACCGACATTGCCGAAGAGCTGGCCCTGCCGCCGGTGAAGATCCACTGCTCCATTCTGGCGGAGGATGCCATCAAGGCGGCCATCGACGATTACAAGAAGAAAAAGAACCTGGCGTAAGACGGAGACATTATGGCGATCACCATTACCGACGCGGCCGCCCAGCGGGTGCAGACCTTTCTCAACAACCGGGGCAAGGGCATTGGCCTGCGGCTGGGAGTGAAAACTTCCGGCTGTTCCGGCCTGGCCTATGTGCTGGAGTTCGTGGATGAGCTGTCCGAGGGCGATCAGGTGTTCGAGCATGGCGAGGTCAAGGTGATCGTCGACAGCAAGAGCCTGGTTTATCTGGATGGCACCGAGCTGGACTTCGTCAAGGAAGGGCTGAACGAAGGCTTCAAGTTCAACAACCCCAATATCACCGGGGAATGCGGTTGCGGCGAGAGCTTTAACGTTTAAGGAAAGCGGCATGAACTACTTTGAGCTGTTTGATCTGCCCGCTCAGTTTCAACTCGACGGTCAGGCCTTGTCCGAGGCCTACCGCCGGCTGCAGACCCGGTTCCATCCCGACAAATTCGCCTCCCGCCCCGAGCGGGAGCGTTTGCAGGCGGTACAGCAGGCCGCCCGCATCAACGACGCTTTTTCCACCCTCAAGGATCCGTTGGCTCGGGCCGAATACCTGCTGTCGCTGCAGGGCGTGGATATTCGTGGCGAGCAGCAAACTCTCAAGGATCCCGCGTTTCTGATGCAGCAAATGGAATGGCGCGAGCAGCTGGAAGAGATTCCCGCCGCCAGCGACGTGTTTGCCGCCATCATGGCCTTTGAGCGCGAGCTGAAACAGGCTTCGAACGATTATTATCGCGAACTGGAGCAGCAGCTTGACGCCGGTCACTGGAGTGACGCCGCCGACACGGTGCGCAAACTCAAATTCATGGCCAAGCTGCACGCCGAGCTTGAACGGGTGGAAGACGCCCAGCAGGAATTCTGAATCTCATGGCATTGTTACAAATTTCCGAGCCGGGCCAGAGCGCGGCTCCGCACGAGCACAAGTGGGCCGTAGGCATCGATCTGGGCACCACCAATTCCCTGGTGGCCGTGGTGCGCAGCGGCCTGGCCGAGACCCTGGCCGACGAGCAGGGCCGGGAACTGCTGCCGTCCGTGGTGCACTACACCGCCGACGGGCTGCGGGTGGGCTTTGATGCCAGGCACGAGGCCGAATTCGATCCGCAGAATACCATCGTTTCGGTCAAGCGGCTGCTGGGCAAGGCCCTGGCCGATGTGCCGCAAGCGCGACTGCCCTACGATTTCCGCGATACCGGCGACGGCATCATCGAGCTGAACACGCCGCAGGGACCGGTGAATCCGGTTCAGGTATCCGCCGAAATTCTCAAGACCCTGGCCGCCCGGGCCGAATCCGCCCTGGGCAACCCCATTGAAGGGGCGGTGATCACAGTGCCGGCCTATTTCGACGACGCCCAGCGCCAGGGCACCAAGGACGCGGCCAAACTGGCCGGGCTGAATGTGCTGCGCCTGCTCAACGAGCCCACCGCCGCCGCCATCGCCTATGGCCTGGACTCCGGTCAGGAAGGGGTGATTGCGGTGTATGATCTGGGCGGCGGCACCTTTGACATTTCCATTCTGCGCCTGCACAAGGGCGTGTTTGAAGTGCTGGCCACCGGCGGCGACTCGGCCCTGGGTGGTGACGATTTCGATCACGCCCTTGGCGACTGGATTCAGCAGCAGGCCGGTGTGACCGAGCTGACTCCGGCTCAGCAGCGCAACCTGCACGATGCCGCCACCGCCGCCAAGGTGGCGCTGACCGACAACGACAGTGTCACCGTCAGCTGGGAAGGCTGGCAGGGTGAGCTCAGCCGTGAACAGTTCAACAGCCTGATCCAGCCCTGGGTCAACAAGACCCTGATGGCTTGCCGCCGCGCCCTGAAGGACGCCGGTGTCAGCCAGGACGAGGTGCAGCAGGTGGTGATGGTAGGGGGCTCCACCCGGGTTCCGCTGGTGCGGGAGCGGGTCGGGGAGTTTTTTGCCCGGGAGCCGCTCACCAGCATCGATCCCGACAAGGTGGTAGCCATCGGCGCCAGCATTCAGGCCGATATTCTTATCGGCAACAAGCCCGACAGCGACATGCTGCTGCTGGATGTGATCCCCCTGTCCCTCGGCCTGGAGACCATGGGCGGCCTGGTGGAAAAGGTGATTCCCCGCAACACCACCATTCCCGTGGCCCGGGCCCAGGAATTCACCACCTTCAAGGACGGTCAGACCGCCATGGCCATTCACGTGGTACAGGGCGAGCGTGAGCTGGTGGCCGACTGCCGCTCCCTGGCCCGTTTCGTGCTGACCGGCATTCCGCCCATGGCCGCCGGCGCCGCCCATATCCGCGTGACCTTTCAGGTGGACGCCGACGGCCTGCTGTCGGTGAGCGCCATGGAGAAATCGTCAGGAGTACAGGCCAGTATCGAGGTCAAGCCCTCTTACGGTCTGAAGGAAGAGGATATTTCCTCCATGCTCAAGGCCTCGTTCGAGCATGCCCAGGAAGACATAGCCGCGCGCATGCTGGCCGAGCAGCGGGTGGAAGCGGCCCGGGTGGTGGAGAACATCATCAGCGCCCTGCAGGCCGACGGCGATGAGCTGCTCAGCGAGCAGGAGCAGGCCGAGGTGGTGGCCTGCCTGGAGGCGCTGCAGCAGGTGGCTCAGGGGGACGATCCGGACGCCATCAAGCGCGCCATTGAACAGACCGACAAACAAACCGCCGACTTTGCCGCCCGCCGAATGGACGCCTCCATTCGCAAGGCACTGGCCGGCCAACGAGTGGACAAGGTGTAACGATGCCGAAGATTGTATTTCTGCCCCATGCCGAGCTTTGCCCCGAGGGCGCTGCCGTCGAGGCCGAAACCGGGGAAACTGTACTGGATGTGGCGCTGCGCAATGGTATCGACATTGAGCACGCCTGTGAGAAGTCCTGTGCCTGCACCACCTGCCATGTGATCGTGCGGGAAGGCTTTGACTCGCTGGAGGAAAGCTCCGAGCTGGAAGACGACATGCTCGACAAGGCCTGGGGTCTGGAGCCCGAGTCCCGTCTGGGCTGCCAGGCCCGGGTGGACGATGAGGATCTGGTGGTGGAAATTCCGCGCTATACCGTCAACATGGTATCCGAAGGCCACTGATCACGGAAAAGTCCAAGGAGGAGGGGGACCCATGAGCCTGAAATGGACCGACAGCCTGGACATTGCCCTGGCGCTGATGGAGCAGTACCCGGAGGTGGATCCCAAAACCGTGCGCTTTACCGATCTGCACCGGTGGATCTGCGAGCTGGACGAGTTCGATGATGAGCCCGAGCATTCCAACGAGCGCATTCTGGAAGCGGTGATCCTCGCCTGGATGGACGAATACGACTGAATCGACCTTGCGTTGCAGGCTGGGCCGTGCAGTCTCGTCGACCAAAGGGCACTACTTCTGCGGCACGCCGTGAATACCTCCATGTAGGCTCCACTGCGCCATCCCTGGCGCAGAGGGCGCGCCGAAGCAGACACCCTTTGCCCTCCTGATTTTGGCACTGAGTTGCCGGCCACTTGCCGGCAGACAATGCGAGTGTCAGGCGAAGCTGCAGTGTGGATTACCGTAGCCGACCGTCAAATGTCATGGATGACATTTGCCGAGCGCCCCACGGATGGGCTTGAAGCGTGTCGGCGGAGTGTAACCACGCTTCAGCTTCGAATTGTCAGAGCTTATAGCTTTCTCTTGAGCCACAGTGATACTGTGGCTTTTTCCGTTTTTGACGAACAACCAAGGAGTCATGATGTCCGCGACCATGAAGGTAATGCTGACCACAGATGCCGCCCCGGCCTGCTGGGGCGACAAGGCGCTGCTCAGCTTTCAGAATGACGAGGTGCGGGTGCACCTGGGTGAAAACGGTGAGCCGCTGCGTCGGGTGCAGCAGGCGGGGCGCAAGCTCGATGGCATGGGCATCAAAAACGTGGCGCTTTGTGGTGACGACTGGACGCTGGAAAGCCGCTGGGCCTTTGCCCAGGGCTTTTATAACGCCAAGGGCGGCCAGCGGCTGGAGCTGGGGGAGATGAGCGCCGACGACCAGGCCGAGTTCGATGCCCGCCGCACCGCCATCAACTGGGTGCGGGAAATGATTAACGGCACCCCGGAAGACGTTTATCCGGCCTCCCTGGCCACCGAGGCCGGCAAGTTTATTCAGTCCCTGGCCCCCGAAGCGGTGAGCTACCGCATCTACAGCGGCGAACAGCTCAAGGATCTGGGCCATGTGGGCATTTACGAAGTGGGCCGGGGCAGCAGCCGTCCGCCCACCCTGCTGGAGCTCGACTACAATCCCGGTGGCGACCCCGATGCCCCGGTGGCCGCCTGCCTGGTGGGCAAGGGCATTACCTTTGACTCCGGCGGTTACAGCATCAAATCTTCTGACGGCATGTCGGTGATGAAGTCCGACATGGGCGGCGCCGCCACCGTGACCGGCGCCCTGGCCCTGGCCATTGCCCGTGGCCTCGGCCGCCGGGTGAAGCTGTTTCTGTGCTGTGCCGAAAACCTGGTGTCCGGTCACGCCTTCAAGCTGGGGGACATTCTCACCTACCGCAACGGCCTGAGCGTGGAGATCCTCAACACCGACGCCGAGGGCCGGCTGGTGCTGGCCGACGGCCTGCTGGCGGCGTCCGAGACCGGTGCGCCCTTTATTCTGGATGCGGCCACCCTCACCGGCGCCGCCAAAATGGCGCTGGGCCGGGATTACAACGCCGTGTTCAGCATGAACTACGAGCTGGCACAGCAAACGGTACAGGCGGCGAAGGACGAAGGCGAAAAGGCCTGGCCGCTGCCGCTGGAGCCGTTCCACCAGAACCTGCTGACCTCGGCCTTTGCCGACATGGCCAACGTGCATGCGGGCGAGGGTCAGGCCGGGGCATCCACCGCCGCGGCGTTTTTGTCCCGCTTTGTGCCGGACAACGGCCGCAACTGGGTGCACCTGGATCTGTCCGGCTCCTACCAGAAGGTGCCCAACGAGCTCTGGGCCGCCGGTGGCAAGGGCCATGGCGTGCGCACCATTGCCGCCATGCTGGCCCGGATGTGCCAGGCCTGAGCCGCAAGAAAAATACACGCAGGCGGTGTTAACTCGCCGCCGCTTTACGTATAATCCGCGCGTTTTTACCGTTGAAAACAGAACCTGTTGATTTAAAGGATACCCCTATGGCTATCGAACGTACCTTTTCCATCGTCAAGCCCGACGCCGTTGCCAAGAACCTGATCGGTGCCATCTACGGCCGTTTTGAGTCTGCCGGCCTGAAAATCGTTGCCGCCAAAATGGTTCACCTGAGCCGCGAGCAGGCCGAAGGTTTCTACGCCGAGCACAGCGAGCGCCCCTTCTTCAAGGCCCTGGTTGACTTCATGACTTCCGGTCCGGTGATGGTGCAGGTGCTGGAAGGTGAAGATGCCATCCGTCGCAACCGCGAAATCATGGGTGCCACCAACCCCGCCGAAGCTCTGGCCGGTACCCTGCGCGCCGACTACGCCGACAGCATCGACGAGAACGCCGTGCACGGCTCCGACGCCCCGGCTTCCGCTGCCCGCGAAATCGCCTATTTCTTCAGCGACGAAGAACTCTGCCCGCGCACTCGTTAATCGCGAGCCGACCGGCAAACAAAAAGGCGCTTCGGCGCCTTTTTTTATGCGTGGATCCCGGGCTCATGCTCTGACTGTTATTTATGTATACATAACCTGTAAAAATTGTTTACACTTATTGCAACATAAAAGATGATATTGTTGTAATTATGGTATGCATCAATTAACAAGTTCAGGGAGTGATCATGAATACAGAGTCACGTAGCAGCGCGGCAGGGAAGCGCCCGGAAGACGAAAACCTGGGGTTGGGCGCCAACATCGCCTACGGTTTTCAGCATGTGCTGACCATGTACGGCGGTATTATTGCGGTGCCGCTGATCGTGGGCCAGGCGGCGGGCCTGGCCTCGGCGGAAATCGGCATGCTGATCGCCGCCTCGCTGTTTGTGGGCGGCGCCGCCACCCTGCTGCAGACCCTGGGGATTCGTTTCTTTGGTTGCCAGCTGCCGCTGGTGCAGGGCGTGTCCTTTGCCAGTGTGGCCACCATCGTTGCCATCGTCACCTCCGGTGGCGGCCTGCCTTCGGTGTTTGGCGCGGTGATCGGCGCGGCCCTGATCGGCCTGCTGATCACCCCCGTCTTTTCCAAAATCATTCGCTTTTTTCCGCCCCTGGTGACCGGTGCGGTGATCACCACCATCGGCCTGACCCTGATGCCGGTGGCGGCGCGCTGGGCCATGGGCGGCAACAGCCAGGCCGAAGACTTTGGCAGCGTGACCAACATCGGCCTGGCCGGCGCCACCCTGGCCATTGTGCTGTTGCTGAGCAAGCTGGGTAACGCCGCCATCAGCCGGCTGTCCATTCTGCTGGCCATGGTGCTCGGCACCCTGCTGGCCTGGTCCATGGGACTGGTGGACTTCTCCCGCGTGCTGGAGGGGCCCGTTTTTGCCTTCCCCACGCCGTTTCATTTCGGCATGCCGGTGTTTGAGCTGGCCGCCATCATCTCCATGCTGATCGTGGTGCTGGTGATCCTGGTGGAAACCTCCGCCGACATTCTGGCGGTGGGTGACATCATCGACACCAAGGTAGACTCCCGTCGCCTGGGCGACGGCCTGCGCGCCGACATGATCTCCAGCGCCATCGCGCCCATGTTCGGCTCCTTTACCCAGAGCGCCTTTGCCCAGAACGTGGGCCTGGTGGCGGTCACCGGCGTCAAGAGCCGCTACGTGGTGGCCGCCGCCGGCTGTATTCTGGTGACCCTGGGGCTGCTGCCGATCATGGGCCGCATAATCGCCACCGTGCCCACCGCCGTGCTGGGGGGAGCCGGTATCGTGCTGTTCGGTACCGTCGCCGCCAGCGGCATTCGCACTCTGGCCAAGGTGAACTACACCAACAACATGAACCTGATCATCGTGGCCACCTCCATCGGCTTTGGCATGCTGCCCATTGCCGCGCCCAGCTTCTATCACCATTTTCCGGACTGGTTCGCCACCATCTTCCACTCCGGCATCAGTTCCACCGCCATCATGGCCATTGTGCTGAACCTGCTGTTCAACCACCTGAACTGGGGTAATTCCGACAAGCAGTCGGTGTTTGCGGCGGGCACCGACCGTACCATTCGCCAGGAAGACATCGCCTGTCTGCAGGACGGTGACTACTTTGTGGACGGCAAGCTGTTCGATGCCGAGGGTAACGAGGTAACCATTGAAGTGTGCAAGGGCCGTTCCGGCCGGCAGCCGGTGCTCAAGCCGGTGGCCGAAGGACACTGAGGCCGCGATTGCCAACTGCCATGAGGCCGCCTTGCGCGGCCTTTTTCACGAGTGCCGTACGACGCCGGTTCAGGCCGGCACTGGCAACCCGGTGCTAAACTCTGTACAATTTCGCGCCCTGTGGGCTCTGGTCATAACGCGTGAGGCAACCGATGAGTGAAACCAAAATCAATCTGCTGGATCTGGATCGTGACGGCATGCGTGAACTTTTTCACGAGATGGGTGAAAAGCCCTTTCGTGCCGATCAGGTGATGAAGTGGATTTATCACTTTGGTTGCGACGACTTTGATCAGATGACCAACATCAACAAGGTGCTGCGGGGCAAGCTGAAGGAGCGCGCCGAGATCCGCGCGCCCGAGATCAGCGTGGAGAAAAAGTCCGCCGACGGCACCATCAAGTGGGCCATGCAGGTGGGCGGCCAGGAAGTGGAAACCGTGTATATTCCCGACGGCGACCGCGCCACCCTGTGTGTGTCGTCCCAGGTGGGCTGCGCCCTGGACTGTAAATTCTGCTCCACCGCCCAGCAGGGCTTTAACCGCAACCTCAAGGTGTCGGAGATCATCGGCCAGGTCTGGCGCGCCGCCAGCCGGGTGGGGTTCAGCCGGGACTCCGGCCGCCGGCCCATCACCAATGTGGTGATGATGGGCATGGGCGAGCCCCTGCTCAACCTCAACAACGTGGTGCCGGCCATGCGGCTGATGCTGGAGGACTACGGCTTTGGCCTGTCCAAGCGGCGGGTGACCCTGTCCACCTCCGGCGTGGTGCCGGCGCTGGACAAGCTGGGCGACATGATCGACGTGGCCCTGGCGGTGTCGCTGCACGCCCCCAATGACAAGCTGCGCTCCGAGATCATGCCGATCAACGACAAGTACAATATCGCCGAGCTGCTCGCCAGCATTCGTCGCTATGTGGCCAAGTCCAATGCCAATCAGGGCAAGGTCACCATCGAGTATGTGCTGCTCGATCACATCAACGACGACATGCAGCACGCCCACGAGCTGGCCGAGCTGCTCAAGGACCTGCCCTGCAAGATCAACCTGATCCCGTTCAATCCCTTTCCGGGCAACCCCTATGGCAAGCCCAGCAACAGCCGCATTGACCGCTTCAACAAGGTGCTGATGCAATACGGTAATACGGTGACCATTCGCAAGACCCGGGGCGACGACATCGACGCCGCCTGTGGCCAGCTGGTGGGGGATGTGATCGACAGAACCAAGCGCACCCTGAAAAAACGGATGCAGGAACAAAATATATCCGTCACAATGGTTTAACTTCAAAATCAGTGGCGGGAAAGGAATGGGAAAGGCCATTTTATTGCCGGCAGTCTTGATGGCCGTAGCCCTGGCCGGTTGCGTCAGTGAAACCGTTCATCTGAGCCAGGGCCGGCAAACCGGGGAAGTGGTGTTTGAGCCGTCCCAGGCGGCCCTCACCAGAATGAACCTGGGGCTGGAATACCTGCGTCGGGGTGATACCGGCCAGGCCAAGTTCAACCTGGAGCGGGCCCTGTCCCAGGACGCCGCCAATCCCGATATTCATCTGGCCCTGGCGTACTTTTTTCAGACCGTGTCCGAATATGACAAGGCGGAACAGCATTACCGCCAGGTGCTGCGGCTCAATCCGCAGCACGGCGACGGGCTGAACAACTACGGTGCTTTTCTGTGTGCTCGGGAACGATTTGACGAAGCCGATGTCATGTTCAGGAAGGCGGTGGCGGTGTTTGGTTATGCCAAGGTGGCAGACACCCTTGAAAACGCCGCCCTCTGTGCCCAGGACGGGGGCAATGACGCCGCGGCGCTGGACTATTTTCGCCGGGCGCTGGAATACAGCCCGGGCAAGCCCCGGGCCCTGCTCGGCATGGCCGGGCTGGAGCTCGAACGGGGTGAGCCGGTGTTTGCCCAGCTTTACCTTGACCGTTACCGGCAACGACATTCACCCACCGCACAGAGTTTATGGCTGACAGTGCGTACCGCACAGGCACGGGGGCAGGGCACACAGGCCCGGCAGGCCGGTGCCGAGCTGGTACGTTTATTTCCGGATTCAGAACAGGCCGAGCGATTGCTGAAACATGACGATTAACGAAGAACAACAACAAGCCGGTGACGAGCCCCAGACACCGACAACCGGGCCGGGCGCCCTGCTGCGCCAGGCGCGTGAAGGCCGGGGCTGGAGCCAGAACGAGGTGGCCCGCCGGCTCAACCTGAGAGTGGCGGTGATCGAGTCCATTGACGGCGATCATTACAAGGCCGGCGTAGCCATGACCTTTTTGCGGGGCTACGTCAAGGCCTACGCCCGCCTGGTGGGCGTCAGCGAGCAACAGGCGCTGGCGGCCTTTGACGGCATGGCGGGCATGGAGCAGTTGCGCAGCGCCGGCCCGGCGCCCATGCAGAGCTTTTCCAAAAAGACCCGCCAGCAGGCCAGCGACAAATGGCTCAAGCGCATCAGCTGGCTGGTGCTGCTGGGGCTGCTGGCCTCACTGGTATTCTGGTGGTGGCAAAACAGCGGCTCGGGCTACATTACCCGGGAGCCCGAGCTTCCCGAGAGCAGCCTGCCCGCCGAGCCTGCGCCGGCGGTGCCCGACACCGCCGTGCCGGCCCCCGATGCCGCAGAGGTAGCTGCGCCGGCCGGTGAAGAACAGCCTGCAGCCGTACCGGCTGAGGTGACGGCTCCTGACACGGCGCCGGCGGACGTTACCGAAACGGCTGAAACTGTCGAGGCGTCGAGTGAGCCGGTGCAGGCCGAGGCCGCCGAGGCGGCTAAGCCGGAGCCGGAACCCGCACCCGCCGCCGATCCCGGCCTGCTGGTGCTGAACTTTACCGCCGATTGCTGGATAAAGGTCACCGATGCTCAGGGCAGGGTGCTGTCGGAAGGGGTGAAGACCGCCGCCGATCGCCTGGAGCTCCGGGGCACGCCGCCGTTCCGGCTGGTGCTGGGCGCGCCCCAGGCGGCCAGCGTGGAATACCTGAACCAGGCGGTGGATCTGACCGCCTTTCGCGCCGGCCGGGTTGCCCGTCTGACCGTGCCGCAATCCTGATGTAACGAACAAGAGCAAACCATGTCCCAACACGAATCTCCCATTATTCGCCGCAAGTCCAAGCAAATTCGTGTCGGCTCCGTGCTGGTGGGGGGCGATGCCCCCATCAGTGTGCAGACCATGACCAATACCCTGACCACCGACGTGGCCGCCACCCTGGCCCAGATTCGGGCGGTGGAAAAGGCCGGTGCCGATATCGTGCGGGTGTCGGTGCCCACCATGGAGGCGGCAGAAGCCTTCAAGGCCATTCGTGCCGGCACCTCCATGCCGCTGGTGGCCGACATTCATTTCGACTACCGCATCGCCCTGCAGGTGGCGGAATACGGCGCCGACTGCCTGCGCATCAACCCGGGCAACATCGGCCGGGAAGACCGGGTGCGCGCCGTGGTGGACTGCGCCCGGGACAAGGGCATTCCCATCCGCATCGGCGTCAACGGCGGTTCGCTGGAAAAGGATCTGCAGGAAAAGTACGGCGAGCCCACGCCGGCGGCGCTGGTGGAGTCGGCGCTGCGTCATGTCGACATTCTCGACAAGCTCAACTTCGACCAGTTCAAGGTGAGCGTCAAGGCTTCCGACGTGTTTCTGGCGGTGGGCGCCTACCGGGAGCTGGCGCGCCAGATTGAGCAGCCGCTGCACCTCGGCATCACCGAAGCCGGCGGCTTTCGCAGCGGCGCGGTCAAGTCCGCCATTGGCCTGGGCATGCTGCTGGCCGAGGGCATCGGCGACACCCTGCGCATCTCCCTGGCCGCCGATCCGGTGGAAGAGGTCAAGGTCGGCTTTGACATTCTCAAGTCCCTGCGCATTCGCGCCCGGGGCATCAACTTTATCGCCTGTCCGTCCTGCTCCCGTCAGGAATTTGATGTGATTGGCACCGTCAACGCCCTGGAAAACCGGCTGGAAGACATCACCACCCCCATGGATGTGTCCATCATCGGCTGTGTGGTCAACGGGCCGGGCGAGGCGCTGGTCTCCGATCTGGGGCTGGCCGGCGCCCAGCGCAAGAGTGCCTTCTACGACGGTGGCGAGCGGGTGGACCGGCTCGACAACACCCAGCTGGTGGATGCCCTGGAAGCGCGCATTCGCGCCAAGGTGGCCATGATGGATCCCGCTGCCCGCATTCCGGTGCAGGACAAGGACTGAGCCCGCTTTTACCCTATCGATTCAGAACAGAGATTTTTTTGTGGCCAAACAAATTCAAGCAATTCGAGGAATGAACGACTGCCTGCCGGAACAGACTCCGGCCTGGCAACAGGCGGAAGCCGTGCTGCGCAACACCATGAGCGCCTACGGCTACAGCGAAATCCGCCTGCCCATCATGGAAGTGACCGGCCTGTTTCAGCGTGCCATCGGCGAAGTGACCGACGTGGTGGAAAAGGAAATGTACACCTTTGAGGATCGCAGCGGCGACAGCCTGACCCTGCGCCCGGAAGGCACCGCCGGCTGTGTGCGCGCCGGCATCGAGCACGGCCTGCTCTACAACCAGGAGCGGCGCATGTGGTACATGGGCCCCATGTTTCGCTACGAGCGTCCGCAAAAGGGGCGCTACCGTCAGTTTCACCAGTTCGGGGTGGAAGTGTTCGGCCTGAACGGCCCCGACATCGACGCCGAGCTGATTATGCTCACTGCCCGTTTCTGGAAGACGCTGGGCGTGACCGAGCACCTGACCCTGCAGCTCAACAGCCTGGGCCAGCCGGAAGAGCGGGCCCAGTACCGCCAGGCGCTGGTGAAGTTTCTGCAGCAGCACGAAGCGCGTCTGGATGAAGACTGCCGCCGGCGCATGCACACCAACCCGCTGCGGGTGCTCGACAGCAAGAACCCCGAAGTGCAGGCGCTGCTGGCCGACGCACCGGTGCTGTCCGACTACTTCGGCGAGGCGACCCGCGCTCACTTCGACGGTCTGCAGGCGCTGCTGAGCGCCGCCGGCATTGCCTTTGAAATCAACCCGCGGCTGGTGCGCGGCCTGGATTACTACAACCTCACCGTGTTTGAATGGGTGACCGAAAGCCTGGGCGCTCAGGGTACCGTCTGCGGCGGCGGCCGCTACGACGGCCTGGTGGAGCAGCTGGGTGGTCAGGCCACGCCGGCGGTGGGTTTTGCCATGGGCATGGAGCGGCTGGTGCTGCTGCTGGAAACCCTGAACCGGGTGCCCGAGGAGCCGGTCCAGGCCGATGTATATGTGGCCATGATGGGCGACAGCACCCGCACCGCCGGTTTTGCCCTGGCCGAGCGGCTGCGGGACGAGCTGCCGGCGCTGCGCGTGATGAGTCACTGTGGCGGCGGCAATTTCAAGAAACAACTCAAGCGCGCCGACAAAAGCGGCGCCGCCGTGGCGCTGATCCTGGGCGAAGACGAAGTCGCCAGTGGTCAGGTGACGGTGAAATACCTGCGTGGCCAGGGCGAACAGCAGACCCTGGCACAAAGCGAGCTGGTCGCACTACTCAAACAGAAGGGGATTTGAGTTGGATATTT
This sequence comes from Oceanimonas pelagia, assembly GCF_030849025.1. Taxonomy (NCBI): domain Bacteria; kingdom Pseudomonadati; phylum Pseudomonadota; class Gammaproteobacteria; order Aeromonadales; family Aeromonadaceae; genus Oceanimonas; species Oceanimonas pelagia. The sequence continues at coordinate 2,297,845 of NZ_CP118224.1, read as the reverse complement.
ACAGCACGGAAGAACAACAGATTGAAGCCATCAAGCGCTGGTGGCACGAATACGGCAAGGCCATCATTCTGGGCTCGGCCCTCGGCCTGGCCGGCCTGTTCGGCTGGCGTTACTACCAGAGCGAACAGCTGGAAAGCCGCGCCGCCGGCGCCGAGGCCTTTGAGCAAATCAGCCGGGAGCTGGCCAGCGGGGGCAGTGCGGCCTTTGACCGGGCCGCGGCCTTTGTGAGTGAAAACCAGGGCAACAGCTACGGTGAGCTGGCGGCCCTGCTGCTGGCGGCGGAAGCGGTCAAGGCCAATGATCTCGCGCTGGCGCAACAGCAGCTGGAGCAGGCGCTGGCCGGCACCAGTGATGCGGCCCTGGCCAATACCGTGCGGCTGCGTCTGGCCCGGGTGCTGATCGCCGGCAACGAGCTGGATGCCGCCCAGGGCCGGCTCGATGAGGTGACCGGTGATGCCTTTGCCGCCCAGAAACATGAAATTCAGGGCGATCTGTTCCTGGCCCGGCAGCAGCCCGCCGAGGCCCGCGCCGCCTACGAGGCCGCCCGCAGTGCCGGCGGTGTGGGTGAAAACCCGGCGCTGACCCTGAAGCTGGACCACCTGGCCGCCGCGGCCGCACAGGGAGAGCAGCCATGAGCAGACCGCTGACCAAACTGCTGCCCCTGGCGCTGGCCCTCGGCCTGAGTGCCTGCGCCAGCCAGGCGCCGGTAGCCCCGGTGAGCCCCCTGCCGAACGTCGACAATGCCTTTGCCCCCGGCACCCGCTGGAGCGACTCGGTGGGCAAGGGCGTGGGCGATTACTATTCCCAGCTCAGTCCGGTGGTGGACGGCGACCGGCTGTTTGCCGCATCGCGGGACGGCGTGCTCAAGGCCTTTGAGCGTTCCAGCGGCGACGAATTGTGGGAAACCGAGCTCGACGAGCTGGACATCAACAGGAACCAGCGCAGCCCGCGCATTGCCGGCGGCCTGACCGCCGCCTATGGCAATCTCTATTTCGGTTCGGAAAACGGCGTGGTGTATGCCGTGTCCCAGAGCGACGGAACCCTGTTGTGGACCCGGGAAGTGCCCGGCGAAGTGCTGGCCGCCCCGGCGGTGGACGAAGGCAAGGTGGTGGTGCATACCAGCGCCGGCAACCTGGTGGCGCTGGATGCCACCACCGGCGAGCAGCAGTGGCTGCTGCGCAACGAGCAGCCCAGCCTGACCCTGCGCAGCATGGCCACGCCCATTACCGCCGGCGGCGCCGTGCTCTACGGCCGGGCCGACGGCCGGCTGGGCATTGCCCTGCTGGCCAACGGCCAGCCGGTGCGCGACACCCGCATTGCCAGCCCCCGCGGCGCCACCGAGCTGGAGCGTATGGTGGACGTGGCGGCCCGGCCGGTGATCCTGGGCGATATTCTGTTCACGATCGCCTATAATGGCCAGCTTACCGCCCATCAGCTGATTTCCGGCCAGCAGTTGTGGAAGCGCCAGTACCAGGGCTCGGAAGATCTGAGCACCGACGGTCGCCTGCTGTATATCACCGACAGCCGCAGCCACCTGTTTGCGGTGGATGCCCGCAGCGGCAGCGAAGTCTGGTCCAACACCGAGCTGGAAAACCGCCGGCTGACCGCCCCCGTGGTGTTTGGCGACCACCTGGTGGTGGGCGATGCCGAGGGCTACCTGTACTGGCTGGACCGCACCAGCGGTGCCATTGTCGCCCTGGAGCGGGTAGACAGCTCGGGCCTGTATGCCGCCCCTGTGGTGGCCGGTGACACCCTTTATGTGCAAAGCCGTGACGGTGAGCTGGTGGCGATAGCCCGCCCCTGAACCAGCCCCTCGGCGGCCACCGGCTCCTGATTCCAAGATTCAGGAGCCGTTATTGTTTTTTGGAGACGTTGTTATGATGCCAGTAGTGGCTCTGGTGGGCCGCCCCAACGTGGGCAAATCCACCCTGTTTAACCGCCTGACCCGCACCCGCGATGCGCTGGTGGCGGACTTTCCCGGTCTGACCCGGGATCGCAAATACGGCCAGGCCCGGGTGGGCGAGCTGGAATATATCGTGGTGGATACCGGCGGTATCGACGGCAGCGAGCAAGGCATCGAGCTGAAGATGGCGGCCCAGTCGCTGGCGGCCATCGACGAGGCCGACGTGGTGCTGTTCATGGTGGATGCCCGGGCCGGTCTGACTTCTGCCGACCAGGCCATTGCCGCTCACCTGCGCCGTTGCCAGAAGAAGACCCTGCTGGTGGCCAACAAGACCGATGGCATCGACGCCGATGCCGCGGTGGGCGAGTTTTACCAGCTGGGCCTGGGCGATATTTACCAGATTGCCGCGGCCCACGGCCGGGGCGTGCTGTCGTTGCTGGAAACCGCCCTGGCGCCTCAGCTGGAGCGGCTGGCCGGCGACACCGGTGGTGAGGAGCGCCCGGACGAGGAAAACGCCGACGGCGAGCAGGGCGATGAGCACGAGTTTGACGACGCCAGCCTGGAAGAGGCCATGGCAATGATCGACGAGCTGGCCGAGGAAGAGGCGATTCCCTTTGAGGATGCGCCCATCAAGCTGGCCATTGTCGGTCGCCCCAACGTGGGCAAGTCGACCCTGACCAACCGCATTCTCGGGGAAGAGCGGGTAGTGGTGTACGACATGCCCGGCACCACCCGGGATTCGGTGTACATTCCCATGCAGCGGGACGAGCAGGACTACATTCTGATCGACACCGCCGGGGTGCGTCGCCGGGGCAAGGTGCATGAGGCGGTGGAAAAGTTCTCGGTGATCAAGACCCTCAAGGCCATCGAGGATGCCAACGTGGTGCTGCTGGTGCTGGATGCCCGGGAAGGCATTTCCGATCAGGATCTCAGCCTGCTGGGTTTTGTACTCAATGCCGGCCGCAGCATCGTGCTGGCGGTGAACAAGTGGGACGGCCTGAGCCAGGACGTGCGTGACGACATCAAGCGCGAGCTGGATAGGCGCTTAGGGTTTATCGATTTCGCCCGTCTGCACTTTATCTCGGCGCTGCACGGCAGCGGCGTGGGCAACCTGTTCGAGTCGGTAAAAGAGGCCTATGCCTCGGCCACCAAACGGGTCAGCACCTCCATGCTCACCCGTATCATGCAGATGGCCCAGGACGATCACCAGCCGCCGCTGGTGCGTGGTCGCCGGGTCAAGCTCAAATACGCCCATGCCGGGGGCTATAACCCGCCGCGCATTATTGTGCACGGCAATCAGGTGAAGGATTTGCCCGACTCCTACAAGCGTTATCTGATCAACTATTTCCGCCGTTCGCTGCAGATAGTGGGCAGCCCCATTCGGGTGGAATTTCAGGAGGGGGACAACCCTTACGCCGGGCTGAAGAACAAGCTCACCGCCAGCCAGCTGCGCAAGCGCAAGCGACTGATGAAGCACCTCAAGAAAAAGTAACTTTAAAACGCCGGTCCAGCCGGCGTTTTTTTATCCATTTGAACCCTGTCTTTTTGCGCAGCAGGGCACTCCCGCCTAGGCTTGGTATGCATGCCCAACGATGGATTCCATGGAGGAAAACTATGTACGAGTCTCTGCTGGTCGCGGTGGATGGTTCCAAGCATGGCCGCAAGGCGCTGGAGCTGGCCTGCCACCTGGCCAAGGTCGACAATGCCGAGCTGCATATTCTGCACGTGCCCGAGGTGCTGCCCCACGAGGCCACGCTGATCTGGGGCATAGGTGCCGTCGCCATTGGTGACGAGCTCAAGGAGATGGAAGCCCTGGGCCATCGCATTATCTCCGGTGCCGAGGCCGAGGCGCGCAAGCTGGGGGTGAGCAATATTCATACCCATGTTGAAAAAGGCGAACCGGCCCGCACCATTTTAAGGCAGGCCGAGGCGCTGGGGGTGGAAGTGATCGTGCTGGGAACGCGCGGCCTGGGGGATCTGGCCGGGCTGATGCTGGGAAGTGTGTCTCACAAGGTGGCCAACAACGCCAAATGCGGTGTGATCACCATTCGTTGATGTCCGGGGGCGCCTCACCGGAGTGGGGCGTTACTCAAACCCGGCCTGGGTCAGAAAAAAGGTGGCGTTGCGGCGCACTATCTTGCGGCGCATGTCATTCATCATCAGTCTGCGGCGCGAGCCGCCAAGGGGTTTATGCTGTTTCAGCGGGGTACGTCTTCTTTTCAACATGGGTTTCTCCTGTTTCGGGGCCGTGTTCGCGGCCTGCCTGCCTTGATATCAGCTAGTAATAACGGCGTAAAGTGACAGTGTTATTAATATGTTGAAACTGTCGGCTGGCTCTCAGCCTGGGCGGTGGCCAGGCCGTTGTCGGTGGTGGGTTTATACAGCCACAGCAGGCTCTGGTAATACTGGCGAATGTTATTGACAAACTTCTGGGCCTCTCGGCCCCGGGCGTAACCATAGCGGGTTTTGCTGTGCCACTGGGGCTGATGCAACAAGGGCAGGTTTTCCTTGACCGCGGCCCAGGCGTCGGGATCCTGTCCCCGCAGCCGGGTGATGCGCCGGGCGTCGAGCAGATGGCCCAGTCCCAGGTTGTAGGCGGCCAGGGCAAACCAGACCCGCTCGCCGTCGGGAATGCTGTCGGGCAGGCGCTCAATCAGGCCGGCCAGATAGCCGGCACCACCGCGAATGCTCTGCTCCGGATCCAGCCGGTCGTGCACGCCCATCTGCCGGGCGGTGTCTTCGGTCAGCATCATCATGCCCCGTACCCCGGTGTAAGACTGGGCCTCGGGCTGCCAGTGGGACTCCTGATAGCTCACCGCCGCCAGCAGGCGCCAGTCCAGGTTGCCGGCGTGACGCTCGAACAACGGGCGGTAGCGAGGCAGCAGATCCTCGGCCCGGCGCAGAAAGGTGCGGGTATCCACATAGTCAAAGTCCTGAATGTGGCCAAAGTATTTTTCATTGAGCCGCGCCAGGGCGCCACTGGCCCGCTGCTCGGCAAAATAGCCGAGCATGGCCGCCAGCAGGCTGTCGTCGTCACGCCGGTCCATCACCCAGCTCACCGGCTGGGAGCTGGGCAGGCTGAAGGCGGCGTCCACGTTGGGGTAGTAGCGCTGAGTGCGGGCCAGCAGGGTGTCTTCCACCAGGGTGTAGTCGGTGCGGCCTTCGGCCACCTGGCGCAACAGATCTTCTGCGTCCGTGTCGCGGCGGGCTTCCCATTGCAACCCCGGCAGTTCTCCGGACATGCGGTGCAGCCATTCCGCCTGGCTGGAGCCGGCCAGTACCCGCAGCGTGCCGTTGAGCCGGGTCAGCTCCTGCGGCCGGGGCTCGCCCTTGCGATAGACCAGGGTCTGGGCCACCTCGTACAGGCTGGGGCCAAAGCGGTAGTGTTGCCGGCGCACCGGGGTGTCGGCCAGGCCGGCGGCCAGCATGTCGACCTGGCCGGCATCCAGCAGGGCGAACAGCTCGTCCAGGCTGTAGGCGGGCACCATGGTGAGGTCGACCCCCAGGTAGTCGGCAAAGCCCCGGGCCAGTTCGTAGTCCAGTCCTTCCTGGCGATCGTTGCGCAGAAAGTAATAGAGCGGATGATAAAGCGTGCCGACCCTGAGTTCCCCTCGGGCCTGAATATGCTGCTGCTGGGTGGCAGTCTCGGGATGGTCACAGCCGCTCAGGGCAAGCAGCCCCAGCAGCAGGATCAGGCCGGCGCGCAGACGCATGATAAGCAATGGCAACTCCTGATGTAAAAACGCCGGCATTTTATAGCAAAAGCCGGCGCATTCGTCAGGTTATTGCCGATATTTACGTCGCAAAGCCAGCCATTGCTGCGGCAAATCGGCGTCGACAGGGCAGGGGCGTAAACCTATAATAGCGCCAGTTTGAGAACCCCCCATACACTCACGCTTTGAGAATTAGCCACTATGGAAATACTGAGAGGCTCACCGGCCTTATCCGGTTTCAGAACCCAGGCGATCATCCGTCGTGCCCGGGATCAGGCGCTGCCGCTGTCCGCCATTGAAACCGAGTATGTGCACTTTGTCGCCCTGACCGCCGAGCTCGACGACGCGGGCCGGCAAACCCTGACTCAGCTGCTCGACAGCCCCGCTCAGGGCATTACGCCCGCCGCCGGAAGCCGCATGGTGCTGGTGACGCCCCGTCCCGGAACCCTTTCCCCCTGGTCGTCCAAGGCCACCGACATCGCCCGCAACTGTGGCCTGGCCCAGGTCAAGCGCATCGAGCGTGGCATTGTCTACCATCTGAGTTTCGAGCGTGAGCCCACCGAGGCCGAGCTGGCGGCGGTGAGCCACCTGCTGCACGACCGCATGACCGAAACCGCCTTCTCCAGCCTGGCCGAGGCCGAGTGCCTGTTTGCCGAAGCCGAGCCGGCGCCGCTGACTTCCGTGGATATTCTCGGCGGTGGCCGCACCGCCCTGGCCGAGGCCAACGTGCGCATGGGCCTGGCCCTGGCGGAAGACGAAATCGACTACCTGTTCGAGGGCTTCAGCAAGCTGGGCCGCAACCCCAACGACATCGAACTGTACATGTTCGCCCAGGCCAACTCGGAACACTGTCGTCACAAGATCTTCAACGCCGACTGGACCATCGACGGCGTCGAACAGCCCAAGTCGCTGTTCAAGATGATCAAGAACACCTTTGAGCAGGTGCCCGAGCACGTGCTCTCTGCCTATAAAGACAATGCCGCCGTCATGGCGGGCTCGCCGGCGGGGCGTTTCTTCCCCAGTCCCGAGTCGGGCGAATACCGCTACCATCAGGAAGACATTCACATTCTGATGAAGGTGGAAACCCACAACCACCCCACCGCCATCTCCCCCTATCCGGGGGCCGCCACCGGCTCCGGCGGCGAAATCCGCGACGAAGGCGCCACCGGCCGGGGCTCCAAGCCCAAGGCCGGTCTGGTGGGCTTCAGCGTGTCCAACCTGAAAATCCCCGGCTACCATCGCCCCTGGGAGCAGGACTTCGGCAAGCCCGAGCGCATTGTCAGTGCCCTCGACATCATGATCGACGGCCCTCTGGGCGGCGCCGCCTTTAACAACGAGTTCGGCCGTCCGGCCCTGCTCGGCTACTTCCGAACCTATGAAGAGCGGGTATCCAGCTTCAACGGCGAGGAAGTGCGCGGCTACCACAAGCCCATCATGATTGCCGGCGGCCTCGGCAACATTCGCGGCGAGCACGTGGAAAAGGGCGAAATTCCGGTGGGCGCCAAGCTGGTAGTGCTGGGTGGCCCGGCCATGAACATCGGCCTCGGCGGCGGCGCGGCGTCGTCCATGGCGTCCGGCCAGTCCAGCGAAGATCTGGACTTCGCCTCGGTGCAGCGGGACAACCCGGAAATGGAGCGCCGCTGCCAGGAAGTGATCGACCGTTGCTGGGCCCTGGGTGAGGACAACCCCATCGTGTTTATTCACGATGTGGGCGCCGGCGGCCTGTCCAACGCCATGCCCGAGCTGGTGAACGACGGCGACCGCGGCGGTCGCTTCAACCTGCGCGACATTCCCAATGACGAGCCGGGCATGAGCCCGCTGCAGATCTGGTGCAACGAATCCCAGGAGCGCTACGTGCTGGCGGTGGCCGAAGACCGGCTGGCCGAGTTCGAGGCTTTCTGCCGTCGGGAGCGGGCCCCCTATGCGGTGATCGGGGAAGCCACCGCCGAGCGTCATCTCAGCCTGTACGACGAGCACTTCGACAACCAGCCCATCGACATGCCGCTGGAGGTGCTGCTGGGCAAGCCGCCCAAGATGCAGCGGGATGTGGAAAGCAAGCAGCATCAGAGCCCGGCGCTGGATCTGCACGGCATCAACCTGAAGGACGCGGTCGAGCGGGTGATGACCCTGCCCACCGTGGCCGACAAGGGCTTTCTGATCACCATCGGCGACCGTACCGTCACCGGCCTGGTGGCCCGGGATCAGATGGTGGGCCCCTGGCAGGTGCCGGTGGCCGACTGTGCGGTCACCGCCGCCGCCTACGACACCTACGCCGGTGAGGCCATGTCCATGGGTGAGCGCGCCCCGGTGGCGCTGCTCGACTTCGCCGCCTCCGCCCGGCTGGCGGTGGCCGAGGCCATTACCAACATCGCCGCCACCGAGATCGGCGAGCTCAACCGCATCAAGCTGTCTGCCAACTGGATGTCCGCCGCCGGTCACCCCGGTGAAGACGCCGGTCTGTACGAAGCGGTCAAGGCCGTGGGGGAAGAGCTGTGTCCGGTGCTGGGGCTGACCATTCCGGTGGGCAAGGATTCCATGTCGATGAAGACCCGCTGGCAGCAGGACGGCGAAGAGCGCAGCGTGACCGCGCCGCTGTCGCTGGTGATCTCCGCCTTTGCCCGGGTCACCGACGTGCGCAGCACCGTCACCCCCTGGCTGCGTACCGATATGGGCGAGACCGACCTGATCCTGGTGGATCTGGGCAACGGCAGAAACCGCCTGGGCGCTTCCGCCCTGGCCCAGGTTTATCGTCAGCTGGGTGACAAGCCCGCCGATCTGGACGATGCCGAGCAGCTCAAGGGCTTTTTCAACGCCATGCAGGCGCTGGTGGCCGAGAAAAAACTGCTGGCCTATCACGACCGCGGCGACGGCGGTCTGTTCGTGACCCTGGCGGAAATGGCCTTTGCCGGCAACACCGGCCTGAATGTGGAGCTGGATCTGCTGGGTGGCGATCACCTGGCGGCGCTGTTCAGCGAAGAGCTGGGCGCCGTGCTGCAGGTGCGCCGCGAAGACAAGGAAGCGGTGCTCACCTGCCTGGCCGGTCACGGCCTGGCCGCCTGCACCCACGTGATTGGCGAGCCCAACGACGACGACACCCTGCGCCTGCTGGCCGACGGTGAAGAGCTCTATGCCGAATCCCGCACCGAGCTGCGCCGGTTGTGGTCCGAGACCAGCTACCGCATGCAGGCGCTGCGCGACAACCCGGAGTGCGCCCAGGCCGAGTTCGAGGCCAAGCTGGAAAGCAATCCCGGCCTGTCCGCGTCGCTCACCTTCGATCCGAAAGAAGACATCGCCGCGCCCTTTATCGCCAAAGGGGTGCATCCGAAAATGGCCATTCTGCGCGAGCAGGGCGTCAACTCCCACATGGAAATGGCCGCCGCCTTTGACCGGGCCGGCTTCAGCGCCATCGACGTGCACATGAGCGATCTGCAAAGCGGCCGCCTGCGGCTGGACGAATTCGCCGGCCTGGTGGCCTGTGGCGGCTTCTCCTACGGTGATGTGCTGGGTGCCGGCGGTGGCTGGGCCAAGAGCATTCTGTTCAACGAGGCGCTGCGCGCCCAGTTCGAGGCCTTCTTCCAGCGCGACGACAGTTTTGCCCTGGGCGTGTGCAACGGCTGCCAGATGCTGTCCCAGCTGCGGGATCTGATCCCCGGTGCCGGCCACTGGCCCGACTTTGTGCGCAATACCTCCGAGCGCTTTGAAGCCCGCTTCAGCCTGGTGGAAGTGCAGGACTCACCCAGCCTGTTCCTGTCCGGCATGGCCGGCTCCCGCCTGCCCATCGCCGTGTCTCACGGCGAGGGCCGGGTGCAGCCCAGGCGCGCCGACATCGCCACACTGGAGGCCAGCGGCACCATCGCCCTGCGCTATGTGGACAACCACGGCCAGGCCACCGAGCGCTATCCGTTCAACCCCAACGGCTCCGCCAACGGCATTACCGGCCTGACCAGCGAGGACGGCCGGGTGACCATCATGATGCCGCACCCGGAGCGGGTGTTCCGCACCGTGGCCAACTCCTGGCACCCGGACCACTGGGGCGAGGACGGCGGCTGGATGCGCATGTTCCGCAATGCCCGCAAGCAACTCGGCTGATTTGCCATTTGCAACTCATAATAAAAGGCCCGCAAATCGCGGGCTTTTTATTTGTCGTTTGAGTCTATATGATGAGGGCGCTCAAAAATAAAACATCGGGTTGCCCGGTTGCAAGGGACGCCTATAAAGCCAAGCAAGAGCGCGACGATGGATCAACACAACTGGTTACCACGGGGTGACGCCCCTGTGCCTGGAAGCACCTCGGCGCCCCGCCGGGCCCCGCCCGCCGGCTCCCTTACGCTGGCCCGGCAAGTCATGCAGTACACGCGGGAAGGCATTGTCATCATGGATGCCCGGGGACGGGTGCTGGAAGTCAACCCGGCCTTCTGCCACCACTGCGAGCTGGCCGCCACCGAGCTGGAAGGGCGCCACATCACTCAGGTGAGCAAGGGGCTGCACGAGGGCCGCTATTACCGTCGCATCTGGCAGCGGTTGCAGCTGCAGCAGCAGTGGGAGGGGGAGGTGGAGCATATTACCCGCCGCGGCGAGGTGGTTACGCACTGGCTGATGCTGCGGTTGATCCACGACGAGGCCGGCCGGATCACCCACATCGTCGGCATTCTCGACAACATCAGCCGGCTGCGCCAGTCGGAAGAGCGGCTCAGTTTTCTGGCTCACCACGACAGCCTTACCGGCACCGCCAACCGGGAGTTTCTGCTGAGCTGGTTTTCCCGCATTCGCGCTGATCTGGCCGCTAACGAGCAGCTGGCGCTGCTGTTTATCGATCTGGACCGGTTCAAGCCGATCAACGACGGCTTTGGTCATGGCGTGGGGGATCGGGTGCTCCAGGCGCTGGCCGAGCGACTGCAGCAAATGGTGGACGCCAATGAGATGGTGGCGCGCATTGGCGGTGACGAGTTTGTGATGGTGTGGCGCGATATTGACACCGAACAGACCCTGTTTGAGCGGGCCGCCAGGCTGCTGGAGCGGCTGGAGGCGCCGGTGCGGGTGGACCAGCACGAGCTCAGTGTGGGCGCCAGTGTGGGCATCAGCCTGTATCCTAAACACGGGCTGGAAATTGAAACCCTGCTGCGCTACGCCGACACCGCCATGTACGAGGCCAAAACCTACAGCCGGTCGCACATCGCCCTGTTCGACAGCGACAGTTTTGCGCAGCTGGAGCAGCGCGGCCGGCTGGCCGGGGATTTTCGCGCGGCCCTGGCGCAGGGGCAGCTGTTTCTGGAATATCAGCCGCGCATGGATCTGGCCAGCGGCACCCTGCCGGCGGTGGAGGCACTGTTGCGCTGGCACCACCCCACCCTGGGGCTGGTGGCCCCCGACGCCTTTTTGCCCGCGGCCCGGGATGCAGGCCTGCTGGGCCGGCTGGCGGAGTGGGTGTTTACCGAGGCGGCGCAGCAGCAGCGGCGCTGGCATGAGCTGGGCTGGCGCGGCCGCATCAGCCTGAACATGAGCGGACTGGAGCCGGAGCTGGAGCAGCCGCGCATTTTGCGGCTGATCGAGCTGTTGCGGGCCCGGGGCGTCAACCCGGCGGATTTTGAGCTGGAGCTGCGCAGCGATTTCATTATGCGCCGCAGTGAGTCCCTGCTCAGGGTGATCGAAGGCTTTCGTGCCGCCGGCATGGCGGTGTACCTCGACAACCTGGGCCATGGCCGGTTTCGGTTCGATATTCTGAAGGGGTTGCCGGTGGACGGCATCAAGCTGGATCGGGGGCTGCTGACCGAGCCGCTCGACGCCTTTGATCGGTCGGTCATTCAGGCATTGCTGTTGCTGGCACACACCCTGGGGCTCAATACCGTGGCCTGTGGTGTGGAAAGCGCCGGCCAGCTGGCTTTTTTGCGTGAGCACGGCTGCCGGCAGGTGCAGGGGGAATGGCTGGCCGGCCCGCTGGCCTCCGAGCGGGTGCCGGGCTTTATTCCAGCCCTTCCAGGGTCAGCCGTCCCGGGCTGATCGACAGGCTCAGGGGGCTGTTTTTCAGCCGTTGCTGCAGGGGATCCTGTTCGTTCAGGCGGTATACCGGGTAGCGTGACAGGTAATCGGCCAGGCTCTGCAGCAACAGCGGCAGCACAAAGCCGGCCTGGGGGCTGGCGTCGTTGTTGTTGAGGCGATACCCCAGCAGCTCGAATTCGTCCAGATACAGGGCGCCCTGCTCGCTGTCAAAGCGCGGCCGGGCGCTGAAGTCGCCGCTGATGTCCCAGTCATGCAGCACGCCGCCCTGCTCCAGGCTGACCAGTCCCCGGCCCGATACCCGCGCCTTGTCGGCCTCCTCCCGCCCCAGGGCCACCTGAATGTCTTCAATGCGTACGCCGGCCTTGAGCCAGTCGCCCAGGCTGACCGGAAACTCCCGGCCCAGCTGAGTGGCCAGCTGGCGGTTGAGCTGCTGCTCGGAAAGGGTCAGGGTCTGTGCCGCAAGGGCCGTACTTATCCCAAAAAGGATGAAAAACAATATACTTTTCATAGTCCTGTACTCATGATGCGAAGAGACCTTTGCTACAGTTTGCCCCCTTCATTCCAAAAGGAGCAAGGCGTTTTTGAACGACTATATCTATACCGTTGCCGGCTGGCTGCTGTTTGCGGCCCACACCAGCCTGGTGGTGGGCGTGACCTTCAGGGTGATCATGAAGCGCCGGCCGGTGGGGGTCTCCCTGGCCTGGCTGGCGCTGATTTTTGCCATTCCGGTGCTGGGCGTGGCCACCTATATTCTGTTCGGGGAAGTGCGCCTGGGGCGCAAGCGGGCAGAGCGGGCCCGGGCCATGTACCGGCCCCACGCCGACTGGATCAATGTGCTGGTCACGCGTTTTCCCGGCCAGCAGTTTGAGGTGAGCGATCAGGTCAGGCCCATTTACGAGCTGGTCAAGGCCCGTTTCAACATGCCCATGCTGAGCGGCAACGGCATGACCCTGCTGCAGCAGCCGGCAGACATTCTGAGCTCGCTGCGCATGGACATAGAGCGGGCGCGCAGCTCCTGCTATCTGGAGTTCTATATCTGGCACCAGGGCGGCATGGCCGACGGCATTGCCCATGCGCTGATGGCGGCGGCCCGGCGCGGGGTGGACTGCCGGGTGCTGCTGGACTCGGTGGGCAGCGCCGACTTCTTTCGCAGCCGCTGGCCGGCGCGGCTGAAGGAAGCCGGGGTCAAGGTGGTGGAAGTGCTGCCGGTGGGGGCCTTTCGCGTGCTGTTTGAGCGTCAGGATCTGCGCATGCACCGCAAGCTGGTGGTGATCGACGACGATGTGGCCTACACCGGCTCCATGAACCTGGTGGATCCTGCCTGCTTCAAGCAGGATGCCGGCGTAGGCCAGTGGGTGGATATCATGCTGCGCATTCGCGGGCCCATTGTGCCCATTATCTGGTCGTTGTTTGTGTGGGACTGGGAAATGGAAACCGGGGAGCGGCTGCTGGAGCAACTGGAATACCACCCCATCAGTTGCCTGGATAACCAGCTCAAGCTGCAACTGCTGCCGTCGGGCCCCTTTATGGGTGGCGACGCCATTTCCCAGAGCCTGCTCTGTGCCGTGTATCAGGCACGGCGCCGGCTGGTGCTGATCACCCCCTATTTCGTACCGGACGATCCCCTGGTGGCGGCGCTGTGCTCCGCCGCCGACCGGGGGGTTGAGGTGCAGTTGCTGTTGCCGGCGAAAAACGACTCGCGCATGGTCAACCACGCCTGCAACGCCTTTTTTGACGAACTGCTGCATGCCGGGGTGGAAATCCACCTGTATTCCGCCGGCCTGCTGCACACCAAGTGCGTGCTGGTGGATCACCAGTTCGCCCTGGTGGGCACGGTGAACCTGGACCGGCGCAGCTTCTGGCTGAATTTTGAAATGACCCTGCTGATAGACGATGGCCAGGCCATGGGGGAGCTGTTGCAGCTGGCCGACCGCTACCTGGCGGATGCCCGGCCGCTGTCGTGGCTGGAGTGGCGGCAGCGGCCGCTGCGCAAGCGGCTGCTGGAAAACCTGTTTTATCTGCTCAGCCCGTTGCTGTAAGAGCTGGTGAGGAGAGAGGGGTAAGGAGGACGGACTCCTTACCCCTTACTCCTCACCCCTCACCGGGATTACTGCTGGTAATGCTTGAGGAAGCGGGCGATACGCTCGACGGCGTCGGTGATGTCGTCGACCCGGGGCAGGGTGACCAGGCGGAAGTGATCCGGTTTCGGCCAGTTGAAGCCGGTGCCCTGCACGATCAGCATTTTTTCCTGCAACAGCAGGTCATACACCATCTTCTGATCGTCCTTGATGTTGTACACCTTGGGATCCAGTTTGGGGAACATGTAGATGGCGCCCTTGGGCTTGACGCAGCTCACTCCCGGAATTTCGTTCAGCAGCTCCCAGGCCCGGTCGCGCTGGCGGCGCAGCCGGCCGCCGGGCAGCACCAGCTCGTTGATGCTCTGGTAACCGCCCAGTGCCGCCTGAATGCAGTGCTGCATGGGCACGTTGGCGCACAGCCGCATGGAGGAGAGCATTTCCAGCCCTTCAATATAGCCTCTGGCCTGGTGCTTGGGTCCGCTCAGCATCATCCAGCCCTGGCGAAAGCCGGCGGCGCGGTAGCTTTTCGACAGGCCGTTGAAGGTGGCCACCAGCACGTCGTCGCACAGGGTGCATACCGAGTGGTGAGCCACGTCGTCGTAAAGAATTTTGTCGTAGATTTCGTCGGCGAAAATAATCAGCTTGTTCTGGCGGGCGATTTCGATCACCTCCAGCAGAAACTCGCTGCCGTATACGGCGCCGGTGGGGTTGTTGGGGTTGATCAGCACTATGCCCTTGGTGCGCGGGCTGATCTTGGATTTGATGTCGTCCAGATCCGGGTACCAGTCGGCCTGCTCGTCGCACATGTAGTGCACGGCCTTGCCGCCGGACAGGGTCACGGCCGCGGTCCACAGCGGGTAGTCGGGCGCCGGCACCAGAATTTCGTCACCGTTGTTGAGCAGCGCCTGCATGGCCATCACGATCAGCTCGGACACGCCGTTGCCGATGTAGATGTCGTCCAGATCCGTGGTGCGCAGTCCCTTTTGCTGGTAGTACTGCATCACCGCCTTGCGTGCCGAAAACAGCCCCTTGGAGTCGCAATACCCCTGGCTGGTGGGCAGGTTGAGAATGGCGTCCTTCAGCAGCTCTTCCGGCGCGTCAAAACCGAACGGCGCCGGGTTGCCGATGTTGAGCTTGAGAATACGGTGTCCTTCGTCTTCAAGGCGGCGGGCTTCCTTGTGAACGGGTCCGCGAATGTCGTAACAGACGTTGTCCAGCTTGTGGGATTTTTCTACGGAATGCATGGGTGTTTACGGCCTCGGAATCATACGGCTGCCCGGTGGGGCGAAACCGGCAACGGCCGGTCCGGCCCCGGTTGCAACGGAAATCCGGTCCGCTGGCGGGCAGTACCATTCAGGTAATGGGACCCATGATGGAGCTTTGGCCGCCGAATGAAAAGAGGCAAAAGGGGAGCCTGAACGAAAAAAATTCTGAAAACGGTGATTTTTCAGCAAGGTTGGCGGGAAAGACACCAAAAGGCGGCCGGGCGGCCGCCCCGGACGGCACGCTTACTGATACAGGCCCAGGTGCTCTCTGGCGTGGGCTTCAAAATCGGTGAAACCGCCGATGTGCTGCTGGTCGAGGAAAATCTGCGGCACGGTTTCCACCGGTTTGCCCACGGTTTTTTCCAGATCCGCCTTGGAAATGCCCTCGGCGTGAATGTCCACATAGCGGTACTTGAAATCGTCCCGTTCGCTGGAGAGTTTTTCCGCCAGATCCTTGGCGCGGACGCAGAAGGGACAACCGGGACGACCAAAAATCACTGCAAACATGCTGTTCTCCTTTTTTGTTGACGGGCGGCAGTATAGGGCAAGCCGGCACTGCCGCGAAAATCGTTAATTGCTGGGGGATTGATTGGCACTGGCAATGGATGCCCGTTGCATGACCCCTTCCAGCCAGTCCCGCTCGAAGCGCCGCGCCGGCCATTCCAGCGCGCCTTCGGCCATGGCCTGCTCCTGTTCCGGAGTCAGCGACAGGCCGTTTTGCAACAGTACAAAGGCCTTGCGCTCGCCCTGGGGGGTATCGATAAAGCCTGCCAGGTTCTGCACATGGGCAATGGTACCGGTCTTGGCGGTGATCCTGCCCTTCAGCGCCGGGCTCAGCACGCTCTTGCGGTAGCGCAGGGTGCCGCTTTCGCCGCTGACCGGCAGCCGGGCCATCAGCCACTGGGCGCGTGGGTCGCGGCTGATGGTAAGCAGCACCGCCAGCAGATCCTTCGCCCGCAGCAGGTTGTGGGCCGAGAGGCCGGAGCCGTCGGCCAGCCAGGCCGGCCCCAGATCGATATTGGCCTGTTCTTTCAGAATGTCACGCACCGCCCGGGTGCCATTACGAAAGCTGCCGGGCTGGCCAAAGTGCGTGGCCCCAAGAGTACGCAGCAGGCTGTCGGCATAGAGATTGTCGGAGTGCACCAGGATCTGTTCGGCCAGTTCCGCAAAAGGCGGTGAACGGTGGCGGCCGAGCACCGGCCAGTCGGCGGCGTTCAGCTGGCTGCCTTCAATATGGCCCGAGAGGGTAATGCCGGCCTGTTGTAGCGCCCAGAGAGTGAGCTGCTCGCCCCAGGCGGTGACGTCCTGAATGGCAAAGCGCAGCGGCCAGGGCTCCTGGCGCGGGCCGATACAGCCGGTAAGGTGGTAGCGGTTGGGGGGGCTCATGTCGAGCTCCAGCGAGCAAAATTGTTGCTCGCGCTCGGCCTTGTTCAGCACCGCCACCTCGGCGCTGACGCTGATCGGCTGGTGCGACGGCACCGTGGCCCGGGCCGGCTGTCCCGAGCGGGCGTAGAGGGCGCCTTGCACGCAGTTGCGATCCAGGATCAGCGCCGCCGCCGGCGCCGTATAGCAGACCCCCAGATCGTTCCACGACCAGCCGTTGCCCCGGTCGTAGCCGGCAAAGCGGTACTGGTTTAGCAGCACCCGGCCGCTGACATGGCGAATGCCGCTGTGGCGCAGCAGGCCGGCGAGCTGCTCCCGGGTGAAAGTGGGATCGCCGCCAAAGTCGATCAGCAAATCGCCGTCGAGCCGGCCCTGCTGCAGCTCGCCCCGGTAGCGAAGTGGGGTGGTATAGCGCCAGTCCGGCCCCAGTGCCAGGGCGCCGGCCAGCACGGTGACCAGCTTCTGGGTGGAGGCGGGCTTCATCAGCAGTTCACTCTGGTGGCTGAGCTCCACCTCGCCGCTGCCGGCATCGGCCAGCATCCAGGCGCTCTGGCTGTGCTCGGGCGGGGCCGACGCCATGGCGGTGGTGGCATACACGGCTGCCAACAAGGCAGAAAAAATCGTCGCAAACAGTTTCATCGGCTCTTCTACAAGGCATGGGCGGTGCGAAACCGGCCCTGATAATCAAAAATGGTTTCCCGGACCTGCCAGCCGCGCTTGTGGGCCCGGGCGATGACAAAGTCCGGGTGGCGAAAACGACCGGCGGCGGCCAGCACCTGCTCCAGCCCGGCAAAGTCGGGCTCGGTGCCCGGCGCCGGCCAGTGCGGGCGCACAAATTCCCGGTAAAAACGGCCCTTGGGACCCTTGGCGTCGAAAGCATACCATGTGTGCAGCTCGGTGCCGTCCTCGTCGTGGTAGGTGACCTTCAGCGCCGGGCCGTATTTGCCGTTGGCGGCCTCAAGGGTGAGGCCGGCGCAGCGCAGCACCAGGGCATCCTTCAGCGCCAGGGCGTCCTTCAGTTTTTTGTCCGGATCCACCAGTACCTCGCCGCAGTCGTGGCACTGGCGGGCGGCGATGTCGTTTTCCGCCAGGCACTGGGGGCAGCTTTTAAAGCGAAAGCGGTAGCCACATTCTTCCCGCCCGCCGTCTTCGTCTTCAAACAGCCCCTGGCAGCGGCGGCCAAAGTGCTCCAGCACCCGGCCCTCGGCGTCGGTCCTGCCCCAGAAGATATTGGCAAAGCCGCAGGCGGGGCAGGGCACCTGCACCTGGGTGGTGTCGGGGTTGGGCCTGGGCTCGCCCACTTCCGGGGCGAAGATGTCCATGTTGTTGCCGGCGTAATCCAGCACCAGGCAGTCGGTCTTGCCCGGACTGAGCCGCAGGCCCCGGCCGATGATCTGCTGGTACAGGGCCACCGACTGGGTGGGCCGCAAAATGGCGATCAGATCCACATGGGGAGCGTCAAAGCCGGTGGTAAGCACCGCCACGTTCACCAGAAACTTGAGCTCTTTGGCCTTGAAGCGGGCAATGATAGCGTCCCGCTCCGGCCCCGGCGTGTCGCCGGTCACCAGGGCGGTGTGCCCGGGGGGCAGCAGGCCGGCCACCTCGCTGGCGTGGCGCACGGTGGCGGCGAAGATCATCACGCCCTGGCGGTCTTCGGCGTAGTCCTTGATCTGCTCCACCACATGGGGCGTGACCCGGGGCTGGCGGGCCAGCTCCCGCTCCAGCGCCTGCTCGGTAAACAGGCCCTGCTCATACAGCCGGGAAAAGTCGTAATGCACCACGGGGGCGTCCACCAGCTCGGGTGGACACAGGTAGCCCTGCTTGATCATCAGTCTGAGCGGCAGCTCAAACAGGCAGTGTTCAAAAAAGCGCGGGCCCCGGCTGCGCACCATGCCATGGTGGTGGGTGCGGTAAATCCAGCCCAGCCCCAGCCGGTAGGGGGTGGCGGTGAGTCCCAGCACCTTGAGCGCCGGATTGCCGGCGCGCAAATGATTGATGACCTGGGCGTACTGGCTGTTGTCGTCGTCGGAGACCCGGTGGCACTCGTCGATGATCACCAGGCTGAAGCCGCTGAAGGCCTTCAGGTTGCGGGCCACCGACTGCACCGAGCCAAACACCACCTGGCGGCTGCTTTCCCGGCGCTTGAGCCCGGCGGAGAAGATATCTGCTTCCACCCCGTAGGCCTGATACTTGGCGTGGTTCTGCTCCACCAGCTCGCGCACGTGGGCCAGCACCAGCACCCGGCCGCGGGCGAGGCGCGCCAGCTCGGCGATCACCAGGCTCTTGCCGGCGCCGGTGGGCAGCACCAGCACCCCGGGCTCGCTGTGGCGGCGAAAATAGGCAAGGGTGCGGTCAACCGCCTCCTGCTGATAGGGACGTAACGTAAACATGCTTTGTTCCTTCAGAACTGTGAGGAGGGAGGTGTTAGGGGTGAGGAGAAGAAAAAAAGAAGGTACCTTCGGCGCAAGAGCTGCTGGGGGCGTGTTACTCTTCTCACCCCTCACCCCTCACCCCTCACCCCTCACGCTTTAACACGTTGGGCCTCACATTTGCCCCGGAATAGGGTATCTTTAGCCCCTATTCTTTGTAATAACCGAGGCAACCATTTCTATGATCATCAAACCCAAGGTTCGTGGCTTTATCTGCACCACCACCCACCCGGTCGGCTGTGAGGCGAATGTACGTGAGCAGATCGCCTACGTCAAAGGCAAGGGCAAACTGGAGCAGGGGCCGAAAAAGGTGCTGGTGATCGGCGCGTCCACCGGTTACGGCCTGGCTTCACGCATCAACGCCGCCTTCGGCAGCGGCGCTGCTACCATAGGTGTGTTCTTTGAAAAGCCGGGCACCGACAAAAAGCCGGGCACCGCCGGCTGGTACAACGCCGCCGCCTTTGACAAGGCCGCCAAGGAAGAAGGCCTGTACGCCAGGAGCATTAACGGCGATGCCTTCTCCAACGAGTGCCGCGAAAAAGTCATCGAGCTTATCAAGCAGGATCTGGGCGAAGTCGACCTGGTGGTGTACTCCCTGGCCTCGCCGGTGCGCAAGCTGCCCGACACCGGTGAAGTAGTGCGCTCCGCCCTCAAGCCCATCGGCGAGCCCTACAAGTCCACCGCCCTGGACACCAACAAGGACGTGCTGGTGGAAGCCGTGGTGGAGCCGGCCAACGAGCAGGAAATTGCCGACACCATCAAGGTGATGGGCGGTCAGGACTGGGAACTGTGGATGAACGCCCTGGAAGAGGCCGGCGTGCTGGCCGAGGGCGCCAAGTCCGTGGCCTATTCCTACATCGGCACCGATCTCACCTGGCCGATCTACTGGCACGGCACCCTGGGCAAGGCCAAGGAAGATCTGGACCGCGCCGCCCACGCCATCGACAGCAAGCTGAAAGCGCGCGGTGGCAACGCCCATGTGGCGGTGCTCAAGTCGGTGGTAACCCAGGCGTCTGCCGCCATTCCGGTGATGCCGTTGTACATTTCCATGGCCTTCAAGGTGATGAAGGAGCAGGGCATTCACGAAGGCTGCATCGAGCAAATTCAGCGTCTGTTCTGCGATCGCCTCTACAGCGGTCAGCCGGCCCCGGTGGATGAGCAGAACCGTCTGCGTCTGGACGACTGGGAGCTGCGCGACGAAGTGCAGAACGCCTGCCGCGAGATCTGGAAACAGGTGCAGGACGACAACATCTACCAGCTCACCGACTATCAGGGCTACAAGGACGAATTCCTGCGCCTGTTCGGGTTCGGCCTGAAGGGAGTGGATTACGACGCCGACGTGGATACTCAGGTCGACTTCGATGTGATTGAACTGGCCTGAGCCCGACCCTTTTGCATAACGCCAAAGCCCCGTTACGGGGCTTTTTTGTGTGTGTTTGACAATATCCGTCTCGGTGCGACCGGCCGGCCATGGTCAGGCGGGCCCGGCGGCGCTAGGGTTAATAACATCTTTAACGGCAGGAGAGCCGCCATGAACAAGCATACCCTGATCGCGTCACTGTTATTGGCCGGGCTGGCGCTGCCGGCCCAGGCCCAGCCGCCCGAAGGCAAGGGGCCGGATCATGCCCCCGGCCGGCACAAGGAGCCAAAAGAGCAGAAATGGCAGCGGGAAGAGGGCCGTCCGCATGAGGCAGGGTACGAACACCGCGAGGAGCACCGCGACTACCGTCAGGACCGGCGCCATGAGCGGGAGCTGCACATTGATGATCTGGTGCTGCGCCGGCTGTTCCGCGAGCACAGGGACTGGCTCGACCACGATGGCCGGCGCAGCCTGCCGCCGGGCATTGCCAAGAACCTGCGCCGGGGCAAGCCGTTGCCACCGGGCATTGCCAGGCAGTTTGACCCGCGGCTGAGAGCGCGCCTGCCCTACTACGAAGGCTACGAGTGGCGGCGGGTCGACAACAAGGCGGTGCTGGTGGATCTGGCCACCGAAAACGTGCGTTACATTCTCGAGGACATTCTCAACTGAGCCGGCAGGAGCCGCTCAGTCGTCAAGGGCGCACACGCGGTTGCGCCCTTCCCGTTTGGCCTGGTACAGCGCCCGGTCGGCCCGCTCCAGCCACTCCTGGGCAGTGGCCGTGGCGGGGGTGAGCGAGGCCATGCCCATGCTGATGGTATAACGCAGTAACTGGCCATGGGTGTCGACCCTGGCATCGGCAATGGCGCGGCGCAGCCGTTCGCTGATCACGCCGGCGCCTTCCAGGTCGGTCTGGGGCAGGATCAGGCCGAACTCTTCCCCGCCGTAGCGACCGGCCACGTCGGCATCGCGCAAGCAGCCCTGGATCAGCGCCGCGGCATGGCGGATCACATCGTCACCTGCCGGGTGGCCATGGCTGTCGTTGATGCGCTTGAAGTGGTCGATGTCGAGCATCACCAGCGTGCAGGGCTGGCGATAGCGGCGGTAACGGGCAAACTCGGTATGCAGCAGGCTTTCCCAACTGCCCCGGTTGAGCAGGCCGGTGAGCCGGTCGGTGCGGCTCAGGCGCGACAGTTGCTTGTTGGCCTGCTCCAGCGCCAGCTTGCTGGTGGCCACGTCGGTCACGTCATACACCATCAGGCACACGCGACGTATGTGTCCGTCCGGGTCGGCCAGCGGATGTATGGTCAGGTTCTGAAACATGTAGTCGTGGGTGCCGGTAATGGGCCGGGTGCTGCGAAAGCGAAACAGCCAGGGCCGCTGTTCCCAGCTGGTAAAGGTACGGGTGTTGAGGGTGACCACGGTATCCACCTTGCGCCTGAGCCACTGTTCGGGCAGTTCCGGAAACAGGCTGAACAGGTTCTGGTCGCGCACATGGGTGGAGCTCAGGCCGCTGTGGTTTTCCATAAAGCCGTTCCACAGCTCGATGCGGTACTCGCAGTCCAGCACCACCAGGCCGATGTCGACCGACTCCAGCATGTCGACCAGCCAGTGAAAGTCGCGGGGGCTCTGTGCCGTCAGTGCCATGGGGTTACTCCGTCAGGTAGGCGAGATTCTGCTCCAGCCGGCTGACCGAGGCCTCGGTCAGCAGCACCAGCAGGTTGCAGTGGATCTGGTGTTGTTCCAGGGCATAGGGGATCTCGATGCACAGCAACTGTTCATGCTTGTTGCTGTGGTGTTCCAGCAGGGTGGTAATGGGCTGGTGGCGGCCCAGCACGGTGGGCTGGCCCAGCCCCAGGCGCACATCGAGCTGATCCCCCAGGCCCTTGAGAAAGGCGCCGAACAGTATGCTGGACATGTCCATCAGCACCTCCACGTCGGGTGCCGAGGTGTCCGACGGGGCGTGGTGCAGCAGGCGGGCCATTTCCTCCATGCCGCTGTCGGAAAACAGCAGCAGCGCCTCGCCGGAAATGCCGGCGCCCACAAAGCCCTGGCACACGGCGGAAAAACCGCCGTCGTCATCGGCGGCAGAAATGGCCATGCTGAGTTCGGTGCGGGCAATGTGGGCCACGCGGGGCACCGGCTGGCGCACAAACACATCCAGCAGCCGGGCCAGCAGATCCGAGGCCCGGCCCATGGCGATGTTGGCCACTTCCTGCAGGTAGTCGCACAGCTCCAGAGAGGCATCCGGGCTGGCGGCAACAATGGCGGCCTGTTGCTCTCCGGGGTGATAAAGGCCGTAGCGGCGCAGCAGCGTGGTCAGCTCGGTGGTGTCTATTGGCTTGGCGATAAACGCCATGGCGCCCAGGGTCTGCACCCGCTCCCGGGCCCTGGGCTGAATGTCGGCAGACACCACCAGGGTCAGCACCTCCAGGCCTTCAGCGCGAATGGCCTCGAGCACGCCAAAGCCATCCAGCTCCGGCATGTTCAGGTCGAGCAGCAGCAAATCAAAGGCACGCTGGCGCAGCATGGCCAGCGCCGCCTTGCCGTGTTCGGCAAAGTGCAGCTCTGTGTCCCAGTCCGGGGGCAGGGCGCGGGCCATTTGTTTACGGGCCACAACGGAGTCGTCGCAGATCAGTATGTGAGTGGTCATGCCGGGGTCTGATGTCCTGATGGCAGTCCCTTCCGTGGGACGCTGAGAAGCCAATTTAACCACAGACTTGATGGGTACAAAAGCGCGTAAAATGCTGGCGACCACAAAAAACCGGAACAGGCACGACGGCCGCGGCAAATGGAGGGCTGCAAGCCAAACAGCCCGGCTGGCTGTATTCGGCACCGGCTTGGCGCTATAGTCTCGCGCCGGCTCCGGCGCAGGCTGGCGCGGGAGACGGTCTGGTTATTATATAACCAGCTGAAAAGCAAGACTTTCTATTGTGAATTCCGGGGTGGCGCGCCATATTGAAGCATAGGGAGCGCCGCTCGCTGCAGGGGATGATGAATTAACGATGCGGGATTTATTTACTCTGGCTCGCTGGATGCCGGGCCTGGTGAGCTTGCTGAATTATCGCCGTGACTGGCTGACGGCGGACGTGCGTGCCGGTCTGTCGGTGGCCGCCGTGGCGCTGCCGGTGGCCATTGCCTATGCCGAGCTGGCGGGGGTGAGTGCGGTGGTGGGCCTGTACTCGTGCATGCTGCCCATGGTGGCCTATGCCCTGTTTGGCACCTCGCGCCAGCTGATCGTGGGGCCGGACGCGGCCACCTGCGCGGTGATCGCCGCCGTGGTAACGCCCCTGGCCGCCGGTGACGCCACCCGCCACTGGCAGCTGGTGATGACCATGACCGCCATGACCGGCCTGTGGTGCCTGGTGGCAAGCTATTTTCGCCTCGGGGTGCTGGCGGACTTTCTGTCCCGGCCCATTCTGCTGGGCCTGCTCAACGGCGTGGCCATCACCATCATGGTGGGGCAGTTGTCGCGGATTTTCGGTTTTACCTTTGACGAGTCCCAGCTGATCGAGCGCCTGGCGGCCACCCCGGACTACTTGGCGCTGGTGCACTGGCCCACTCTGGGGGTGAGTGCCCTGACCCTGAGCCTGATGCTGTTGTGTCGGCGTTTTCGTCCGCTCTGGCCCAGCAGCCTGCTGGCGCTGACGGTGGCGGCGACCCTGCTGTGGTTGCTGGGGCCGAACCAGCCCGGCATTGAGGTGGTGGGCAACCTGAGCGGCGGGCTGCCGGAGTTTCAGTTGCCGGAGTTTCCCCCCGGGCTGATGCGGGATCTGGTGATGCCGGCGCTCAACCTGGCCATGGTGAGCTTTGTGTCCATGATGCTCACCGCCCGCAGCTTTGCCGCCCGCAATGGCTATGACATAGACGCCGACCAGGAATTCCGTGCTCTGGGGGTGGCCAATCTGGCTTCGGCCATCTCTCAGGGGTTTGCCATCAGCGGCGCCGACTCCCGTACCGCCGTGAACGATGCCAACGGCGGCAAAAGCCAGATGGTGTCCGTGGTGGCCGCCGGGGTGATCGCCCTGGTGACCTTTTTCCTGACCGCGCCCCTGCAGTACATTCCCTCGGCGGCCCTGGGGGTGGTGCTGGTGATGGCGTCCTGGTCGCTGATCAACCTGCGCGGCCAGTGGGCACTGCGCAAGTCCGACATGGCCGCCTTCTGGCTGGCCTGGATCACCTTTGTCAGCGTGCTGTTCATGGGAGTGATCCCGGGTATTACCCTGGCGGTACTGTTGGGGCTGTTCCAGTTTTTGCGCAATGTAATGCGGCCCACGGATCAGCTGATGGGCATAAACGAGGAAGGAGTGGTGCACACCCTGGGGCGCAACGAGGAGGTGAAGGCCATCGCCGGCGTGCTGATCTACCGCTTCAATTCGCCGCTCACCTACTTTAATGCCTCCTATTTCAAGCGCCGGGTGCTGTCGTTGATCGGCAACGAACAGGCCCAGCCCAACTGCCTGATCATCGATGCGGTGTCCTGTTTTACCCATCAGGACATCAGCGTGATGAGTGTGGTGGGGGAGCTGCACAAGGAGCTGAAGCGGCGTGGCATCCACATGGTGATGGCGGGCCGTCGCAGCCAGATGACCCACTGGTTGCAGCAGGCGGGCATTCGAGTGGGAGAAGAAGGCATACTGGTGTACCCGGATCTGTATGAAGCCCTTCGTATGACCCGCAGCTACCTTGTTGCATCCTCGCCCGACGAGCGTCAGAGCCGTAATGACAGCGCAGCGCCGGCCGGAACCGGGGCGCTCAGGAGCGAGGCATGAACCGGGCGCGATGGCTGCTGTGGCTGCCACCCCCTGCCGTGGCGGCGCTGGTGGCCCTGTTAATGTGGTCGCTCGCCGGACAATGGCCCGGTGCCTTCTGGCCACGCTGGCTGGCATGGGGACCTCTGCTGGCCGGGCTGGCGCTGATGCTGCTGGCGGCTCGGGCCCTGCACCGGGCACACACCACCCTGTTGCCCTTTGCGCCCGAGCGGGCCAGCCGGCTGGTGACCTCGGGCGTGTTTGCGTATTCCCGCAATCCCATTTATCTGGGAGACGCCTTATTGCTGCTGGCCTTTGCGCTCTGGCTGCAAAGCTGGCCGGCCCTGCCGGGGCCGGTATTGTTTGTGGCTTACATGAACCGGGTGCAGATAAGCGCCGAGGAGCGGGCCCTGCATGCCCGCTTTGGAAAAGCCTTTGCCGACTACTGCGCTCGGGTACGGCGCTGGTTGTGACCGTTAAGTACATAATCTGAGCGAGCGTAACGCGAAGCATCAGTGCGGTTGCACTACGCCGACACGCTTCGGTGAAGGCCACTCACTAAAAAACCTGCTGCGAACATTGACTATGTTCGCAGCAGGTTGAAACATTTGAGTGACATGTCATTACAGCGTGCCGGTGAAGTAGTGCCCTTTGACCGACGAATGTGCACAAACGTACAAGCGATACGGCTTCCTTTCATGAAGCGACTGCCAGCTCTTGCGGGGTGGGGGGCGGAGCCTTACACTGGCGCGCTTTGGCCAGGCCTGCTCGTGAACAGCCCTCGCCCGGCTGTTTTGTTATGACCACCGAAAGGGAGCCTGAGCCCATGACCGCAGACAATGGCGATACCCGCCTGAACAAATTCATCAGTGAAACCGGCATCTGCTCCCGACGGGAAGCCGACCGGCTGATTGAGCAGGGGCTGGTCAGGGTGAACGGCGAGGTGGCCGGCATGGGCGTGAGGGTCAGCGATGCTGATGACATCACCGTGCGCGGCAAACCGCTGCGCGCCAAACCCAGGGCGGTGTATCTGGTGTACAACAAGCCCATCGGCATCACCTGCACCACCGACCGCGCCATTCCCGACAATATTGTGGATGCGGTCAACTACCCTGCCCGTATCTTTCCCATCGGCCGGCTCGACAAGCCGTCCTGCGGGCTGATTTTGCTCACCAACGACGGCGATATCGTCAACAAGATACTGCGCGCCGGCAATGCCCACGAGAAAGAATATATCGTGTCCATGGACAAGCCCATTACCGATGACTTTGTCGCCAAAATGGCGGCGGGCGTGCCCATTCTCGAGACCGTGACCAAGCCCTGCAAGGTGCGCAAAATCGGCCCCAGAACCATTAATATCATTCTGACCCAGGGACTGAACCGGCAGATTCGGCGCATGGCCGAGTATCTCGACTACCGGGTGACCAGTCTGAAGCGGGTTCGCATCATGAACATTCGGCTCGGCAACCTCAAGCCGGGTGAATGGCGCTATGTCAGCGAGGACGAGCTTCAGCTGATTAACCGCATGATCGCCGGCTCCAGCAAGACCGAGGAAGCCTCGGTGCTGGCGCAGCCCAGGGCCGCCCGCAAGGGGCCTCGCAAACCTGCCGCTCAGGGTCAGCGCCGGCCGGCCAATGGTGAGCGACAAAAGCCCAAAGACTCAGAGCAGAAGAGCGGCACCGGCCGCCATAAGCGCCGTGAAGGCTCAGAGGGCAGCAAGCCCGGTGGCTCCCGCATTGAGCGCTGGAAGGCACCCTCGTCGGGCCGGGGCAAAAAGGCCTGAGGCAACCTCTTTACCTGAAGATGTCCAGACGTCTTTCGAGACTCGCTCAAACGGAGTGCCGGTGTATAATGGCCGCCACTTCGGGCGATTTCGACAAGGACAAAGGGGACGCAGGTCATGATCCCAAGGTTAGCGCTGCCACAGCAAACAACCCCCATCTACCACTCATTTCTTGAGGCACTGGCCGACAGCGGCTTTCGCGGCGACATAGAGCGCAGCTATGCCAGCCGGCTGGCGGTGGCCACCGACAACAGCGTGTATCAGTGTCTGCCCCAGGCGGTGGTGTTTCCGCGCTCATCCCAGGATCTGGTGGTGATGCTGACCCTGGCCGCGAAAGATGCCTACAGAGACATTCGCTTCTCGCCCCGGGGGGGCGGTACCGGCACCAACGGCCAGTCCCTGAACGACAATATCGTGGTGGACCTGTCCCGGCACATGACCCAGCTGCTGACCCTGGACGCCGGTGGCCGCCGGGTGCGCATTCAGACCGGCATGGTCAAGGACCGGCTCAACCAGCTGGTGGCGCCTCACGGCCTGTTCTTTTCGCCGGATCTCTCCACCAGCAACCGGGCCACCGTGGGCGGTATGATCAATACCGACGCCTCCGGTCAGGGCTCGCTGGTGTATGGTAAAACCTC
Organism: Oceanimonas pelagia; assembly: GCF_030849025.1. NCBI lineage: Bacteria > Pseudomonadati > Pseudomonadota > Gammaproteobacteria > Aeromonadales > Aeromonadaceae > Oceanimonas > Oceanimonas pelagia. Next base: position 2,270,548 of record NZ_CP118224.1, on the reverse strand, counting down.
GGATCACGTGCTGGGCGTCACCGCCGTGCTGGTGGACGGCACCCTGATTGAAACCGGCCCGGTGTCCGGCGAGGCGCTGAATAAAAAGCTGGAGGAAGACAGCCAGGAAGGGGAGCTGTATCGCTGCGTGTATCAGAGCGTCACCGGCCACGCCGAGGAAATTGAGCGGCGCTTTCCCAAACTGAACCGCTTTCTCACCGGCTACGATCTCAGGCATGTCTACGACCAGGCCAGCCACACCCTGGATCTGACCCGCATTCTGTGCGGCTCGGAAGGCTCCCTGGCCTTTATCACCGAGGCCTGGCTGGATCTGACCCCCATTCCCAACTACCGCACTCTGGTCAACGTCAAGTACGACAGCTTTGAGTCGGCCCTGCGCAACGCCCCCCTGATGGTAGAAGCCAGGGCGCTGTCGGTGGAAACTGTCGACTCAAAGGTGCTCAATCTGGCCCGGGAAGACATTGTCTGGCATTCGGTAAGCGATCTTATTCAGGATGTGCCCGGCAAGGTCATGGACGGCTTGAACATGGTGGAATATGCCGATCAGGATGAGACCGCCCAGCGGGAAAAAGTCGAGGCCCTGTGTGCCCGCCTCGACGGCCTGATTGAACGGGGCGAGGCCGGCGTCATCGGTTATCAGGTATGCGACGATCTGGCGTCCATCAACCGCATCTACGGCATGCGCAAAAAGGCGGTGGGGCTGCTCGGCAACGCCAAGGGCCGCAAAAAGCCGGTGGCCTTTGTGGAGGACACCGCCGTGCCCCCGGAGCATCTGGCCGACTACATTATGGAATTCCGCCAGTTGCTCGACGACCACGGCCTGCAATACGGCATGTTCGGCCATGTGGACGCCGGCGTGCTGCATGTACGCCCGGCCCTGGACATGACCGATCCGGAGCAGGAAGTGATGCTGCGGCGCATTTCCGACAAGGTGAACGCGCTTACCGCCAAATACGGCGGCCTGATGTGGGGCGAGCACGGCAAGGGCTTTCGCTCCGAATACAGCCCCACCTTTTTTGGCGAGGTGCTGTTTACCGAGCTGCGTCGCATCAAGTCGGCCTTTGATCCCTTTAACCGGCTGAATCCGGGCAAGATCTGCACGCCGCTGGACAGCCTGGAGCAGCTGGTGTCGGTGGACGCCACCAAGCGCGGCTATTTCGACCGGCAGATCCCGGTGCACGTGCGCGACGGCTTTACCCAGGCCATGGACTGCAACGGCAACGGCCTGTGTTTCGACTTTGACGTGCGCTCACCCATGTGCCCGTCCATGAAGCTCTCCGCCGACCGCCGTCATTCGCCCAAGGGCCGGGCCGGCCTGGTGCGGGAATGGCTGCGCCAGCTCTCGGCCCAGGGCTTTGATCCCATGGCCGGCGAGGCTGCAGTGCAAAGCCGGGGCACCAGCGTCAAGGACATGGTGCTCAGAGTGAAAAACACCCTGGACAAGCGCCGGGGTGAGTATGACTTCTCCCATGAGGTGAAAGAGGCCATGGACGGCTGCCTGGCGTGCAAGGCCTGCTCCAGCCAGTGCCCGATCAAGGTGGATGTACCCACCTTCCGCGCCCGCTTTCTGCAGCTGTATTACCAGCGTTACCAGCGCCCGCCCCGGGATTATCTGGTGTCCTGGGTGGAGACCTATACTCCCTGGATGGCCAAGGCGCCGGGGCTGTTTAACCCCGTCATGAAGCACAAGTGGCTGCAGGGCGGTACCGCTTCATTGCTGGGCATGGTGGACATGCCGCAACTGAGCCAGCCATCGCTCAAGGCGCGCCTCGGCAAGGGCCCGGCGGCGCAGTTCGATCTGGAACAACTGCAGGCGCTGAGCGAGCAGGAAAGGGCGAAAACCCTGCTGGTGGTGCAGGATCCCTTTACCTCCTTTTACGATGCCGGCGTGGTGCACGATCTGGTGCGCCTGGCCACGGCACTGGGCTTTAACCCCGTGGTGCTGCCGTTCAAACCCAATGGCAAGCCGGCCCACGTAAAGGGCTTTTTGCGCCGCTTTGCCGCCATGGCTGCCGACAGCGCCCAGTTCCTCAACCGGCTGGCCCGGCTCAATATTCCCATGGTGGGGGTGGATCCGTCGCTGGTGCTCTGTTACCGGGACGAATACGCCAAGGTGCTGGGCCCGGCCCGGGGCGACTTTGAGGTGTTGCTGCCCCAGGAATGGCTGCTCAGCGTGCTGGAGCAGGTGCCGGCCCGCGAGCCGAGCGGCGAGCCCTGGCACCTGTTTGCCCATTGCACCGAGAAAACCGCCAAGCCCACCACCCATCAGGACTGGAGCCGCATTTTTGCCCATCTGGGCGCCAAACTGAACGCCGTGCCTGTGGGCTGCTGCGGCATGGCCGGTACCTATGGCCATGAGCGGGAGCACGCCGAGGGCTCACGCTCGCTGTTCGCCATGAGCTGGGCCGAGCCCCTGAGCAAGTTGCCCAGAGAGCGCTGCCTGGCCACCGGCTTTTCCTGTCGCAGCCAGGTCAAACGCATCGAAGGTGAAGGCCTTCGCCATCCGCTGCAGGCCTTGCTAAGCTTGTTGGCCTGAGGCTGAGGTGAGGGAAAGGCGTGAGGAGTGAGGGGAAACACACTGGCTCTGCCAACTCGGTGTTGTGCTCCTCACCTCTTACTCTTCACCCCTCACCAATGGGATAAGGAGCGTGTATGGGATTACTCTGGGGATTGATTATTGGTGGCCTGGCCGGCTGGATCGCCGGCAACCTGACCCGAGGCGGCGGTTTTGGTCTGCTCGGTAACATCATTGTCGGCCTGGTGGGCGGCTTTCTTGGCGGTGTGCTGTTCCGCCTGCTGGGCCTGGCGGCTACCGGCATGATCGGATCCTTGGTGATGTCGGTGATAGGTGCCGTGCTGCTGATCTTTATTGTCGGCAAAATCAAAGGCCGACGTTAAGAACAGGGACTGGGGAATAGGGACCAGGGACTAGAACGCCCTGTTCTTAGTCTCCAATCACTAATCCCCAGTTCCGAGCAGTTAAATATGTGGAAACGTGAATTTACGCTGGACAGTTTGAACCAACTGTCGGAGAATACGCTCGCAGCCCAGTTGGGCATGACCTTTTGTGAAGTGGGTCACGATTATTTGCGCGGTACCATGCCGGTAGACCATCGTACTCATCAGCCTCTTGGCATGTTGCATGGCGGCGCGAGTGTCGCGTTTGCCGAGACCCTGGGTTCAATAGCTGCCAATATGTGCGTTGAAGCGGGTTTTTATTGCGTTGGGCAGGAAGTTAACGCAAATCACGTCCGCGCCAAACGAAGCGGCCTGGTAACAGGAACCGCACGTCCCCTCCATTTGGGCGCGACGACACAAGTCTGGCAGATCGACATCCATGACGAGCGTGACCGCCTGGTATGTACCAGCCGGTTGACCATGGCGGTGTTGAGACAAAAACGGCCAGATTAGCCTTGTGTATTCATGTGTGACACCTTTCGTGTGAAGGAAAGCCCTCACTTCGAGTGAGTAGGGCTGTTCCCGGCCTTTTACTGTATCAGTCCGCCGACATTTTATTTTTTCGGAACTGTTAAATGACAAATACCTCTGTAGTACCCGGTTTTGCCGATCTCGGGCTGGCGCCTGCCGTTCTTCAAGCTCTGACCGATGCCGGTTATGAGCAGCCTTCTGCCATTCAGGCCGCCGCCATTCCGACTCTGCTGACCGGGCGCGACGTGCTGGGTCTGGCCCAGACCGGCACCGGCAAGACCGCCGCCTTTGCCCTGCCGATGCTGAGCCGCATCAGCGGTGGCAACGCCTATCCGCAGGTGCTGGTGCTGGCCCCGACCCGGGAGCTGGCCATTCAGGTGGCCGAGTCCTTTGAAAACTACGCTAAATACCAGAAAGACATTCGCATCGTGTCCATCTACGGTGGCCAGGCCTACGACAGCCAGATCCGTGCTCTCAAGCGCGGTGTCGACATCGTGGTGGGCACCCCCGGCCGGGTCATGGATCACATGCGCCGCGGCACCCTCAAGCTGGACAGCCTGCAGGCGCTGGTGCTGGACGAAGCCGATGAAATGCTGCGCATGGGCTTTATCGACGACGTGGAATGGATTCTGGAGCACACTCCGGAGACCCGTCAGATCGCCCTGTTCTCCGCCACCATGCCACCGGCCATTCAGCGCGTGGCTCAGAAATACCTGAAAGATCCGCAGGAAGTGCGCATCGCCAACAAGACCCGCACCAACGCCAGCATTCGCCAGCGTTACTGGTTCGTGCGTGGCATGCCCAAGCAGGAAGCCCTGTGCCGTCTGGTGGAAACCGAAGACATGGACGCCTGCCTGGTTTTTGTGCGCACCCGCAAGGACGCCGAAGACGTGGCCGAGCTGATGAGCCGCGAAGGCCATGCCTGTGAAGCCCTGCACGGCGACATTCCCCAGAAGCTGCGGGAAAAAGTGGTGGATCGGCTGAAGAACGGCCGCCTGAACATTCTGGTGGCCACCGATGTGGTGGCCCGTGGTCTGGATGTGGAGCGCATCAGCCACGTGATCAACTACGACATGCCCCACGACAACGAGTCTTATGTGCACCGCATCGGCCGTACCGGTCGCGCCGGCCGTGAAGGCGACGCCATTCTGTTTGTGACCGGCCGTGAAAAGCGCAGCCTGTACAACCTGGAGCGGCACACCCGCCAGCCCATCGAAGAAATGAGCATGCCCACCGCCGCCGAGATCAACAAGATCCGCGCCGAGCGTTTCAAGGCCCGCATTCGCACCAGCGTGGACGCCGACGAAAAGGCGCTGGCGCCGTTTGTGGAAATGGTCAACGAGCTGCAGGCCGATGGCATGGACACCGCCGCCCTGGCCGCCGGTCTGGCCCGCCTGCTGCAAGGCGATCGCCCGCTGTTCGTGGAAGACAAGCCGATGGCGGCCCGTCGCCCCGACGTGCGTGAAAGCCGTGAGCGCTTTGAGCGCAGTGATCGCCCCGAGCGTGGCGAGCGCCCCCGTCGTGGCGGCAAGGATGAGGTATCCGGTGTGACCATGGAAACCTTCCGCGTCGACGTGGGCCGGGTGCACGGCGTCAAGCCGGGCCACCTGGTGGGTGCCATTGCCAACGAGGCGGATCTGGAGTCCCGTTACATCGGCCAGATCCAGATCCACGACGATTTCTCTACCGTGGATCTGCCCGAGGGCATTCCCGCCGAGCTGCAGCAGATCCTGCAAAAGGTGCGGGTGTGCCAGCGTCCGCTGAACCTGGCCAAATACGAGGGTGGCCCGCTGCCCCGTCGCCAGTTCCGCAACAAGGACGACCGCGGCGGTGACCGTGGCAAGTTCCGCCCCCGTCGCAACGACAAGCGCCTGAACGGCTGACCGCCGTTTCTCGCTGACTGAAAAGCCCGCCGGTGTTCCCGGCGGGCTTTTTTATTGCGTGGAAGATGGAAGACCTTGGAGGAAAAACGTAAGGGGGAGGAGGCAGAGTAGTGAAGATAGCCTGTTTGTTTGCTGGATAGGCGCTGGCCTGGAACAGCAGGCAGTGAAGCTGGGTGATTTGCAGACGGTGATAAACGACGTTAACTCACCATCTTTATGGTGAAGGTGGTTGCTCCCCGGTGCACTGGGCGGCCCATAATGGTGGACTGGCCCGAGAAAAGTAGACACCTTCATTAGATGAGAAGGTGTTATGAAATACAAACCCCACCGTCGCTTTAGCGATGCATTCAAACGTGAGGCCGTCGAGGCCTCGCTCTCCACCACAGAGACACAAGCTCAGCTTGCTGGCAGACTTGGGATCCATCCTAACCAATTGAGTCGCTGGCGTAGAGAGTGGAGCATGACCAAGAAATCATCCGACAAAGCCGTTGAAAACACCGGACCAGAAAAAAGCCTGCAGGAGCTGGAGCGCGAGGTAGCTCGGCTGAAGAAGCAGCTTGAGCGGAAAGAGCTGGAGAACGAAATCCTAAAAAAGGCGCAAGAGTACTTCGCCAAGCACGGCAAGTAAGGTTTGCCTTTATCGAGGCCCACCGAAGTCAACGCTGGCGGGTCTCGATAATGTGTGAAGTACTCGACGTGTCACGAGCGGGATATTATCGCTGGCGAACACGTCAACACTCTCCGGGGGCGCGTGCCATCGAGCGACGGACGCTGAACACCTTCCTGCTCGAGCGAGCCAGGCAACTGAAGAATGTGCCGGGTTATCGCAAGCTGTGGCTGGAAGCACGGGATGCCGGGTTCTGCTGCGGCAAGAACCAGGTTCAGCGCTTGCTGAGAGACGCTGGTTATCGTTCATGCACGGCTCCTAAAGCAGGATATCAAAAGCCAACATCGTCCTTGCCTGTGTTACCGAATCTGTTGAATCGCCAGTTCTCGGTGGGTTCAGCGAACCGAGTTTGGGTATCAGATATCACCCAAATCCGGTGCAGTGAAGGCTGGCTCTACATCGCAGCAGTCCTAGACCTGGGCACACGCCGCGTGGTGGGCCGAGCCATGGGTGCCATCAATAGCGCCCAACTGGTGCTGGAGGCCCTTGAGCAGGCATGGCAACATCAGCGGCCAGATGGGAAACAGCTGTTGTTCCACTCGGACCAAGGGAGTCAGTATCGCAACGGAGAGGTGATGAGATGGCTGAATACACGGGGAATCACCATCAGCATGTCACGCCGAGGTAACTGCTGGGATAACGCCTGTTCGGAAAGCTTCTTCGCGCTACTCAAGAAGGAGTGGACTCGCCCTCTGGGCGTGCTCGGAAGAGACGAAATGGCAGATGAAGTCCGGTATTATACAGACGAGTATTACCCGAAAGTGCGGCGCCACATGGCGCTGGGAGGGATGACTCCCGATGCCTACGCAGCTGCCGCTTAACTTAAGTGTCTACTTTATCGGGGGCACTCCAATCGGGGGCACTCCACACTCCACACGTCTCACGTCTCACGTCTCACATTTCACAGGCATAAAAAAGCCCCGCACGGTGGCGGGGCTCGGTATTGATTGCTGGCCTGGTTTAGTTGGCCAGGGACTCGGGCAGGTGCTCGCGAATGGTGGACAGCATCACCTTCAGTACCTTGGGGTTGGCACAGACCACATTGCCGCTGCGGTCAAAGTTGTGGCCACCCACAAAGTCGGTGACGATGGCGCCGGCTTCCCGGGCGATCAGGCTGCCGGCGGCGGTGTCCCAGGGCTTGAGGCCCAGCTCCCAGTAACCGTCTACCCGGCCGGCGGCCACATAGGCCAGATCCAGACTGGCGGCACCGGCTCGGCGAATGTCGGCGCACTGTACGAACATGTCCTTGAACATGGCCAGGTAGGCATCGGCCTGGTGCTTTTGCTTGAACGGAAAGCCGGTGGCCAGCACGGTGTTGGTCAGATCCTTGGCCTTGCCGGTACGAATGCGGTAGCCGTTAAGCTGGGCGCCGGCGCCGCGGCTGGCGGTGAACAGCTCGTCACGGATGGGATCGTAAATCACGGCCTGCTCGGTGCGGCCCTTTACCCGCAGGGCAATGGACACGGCAAAGTGGGGAATGCCCTTCATGAAGTTGGTGGTGCCATCAAGGGGGTCGATGATCCACTGGTAATCGGGGTTGCTGCCAGTCAGCTCGCCACACTCCTCACCAATGATGGTGTGCTCGGGGTAAGACTTGCGAATGGTGTTTATTACGGCGCTTTCCGCGTCAAGATCGACATTGGTTACGAAATCATTCTGGCCTTTTTGGCGCGTTTCCAGATTGTCCGGGTTGGCAAAACCCTTGACGATAACCTGACCGGCGTTACGCGCAGCGCGCACCGCAATATTCAGCATCGGATGCATATGAGAAGACCCACTTGATGTTAAAGAACAAAATTCGAGCGCGAATTATACCAGCGTCCCTGAAGCAGGCAAGGGATAAAATGTGTGGCTAAAATTTAACCAGGCTTGTGGTAAGAGGTAGGCCGGCATGAAGAGGGAAGCGACGGGGTTGTGGCTGATGCTGCTCTTAATCTGGCCGGCCATCCTGCACGGCGAGCCGGCTGTGGTGGTTTCGACCGGTCATGGCGACGATGCCGAACGCTACACCCTGGGGGCGCAGTGGCTGCGAGAATGGCGGCAACTGCAAGGTGGAGGGCTGGATTTTGCACTGAACCTGGACGGCAGTTACTGGACCCTGGAGCGGGACGGGCTGGCCCAGTTCAGTCTGGTGCCGGGGCTGGTTTACAAAGGCAGTCAGCCCGGGCTCAGGCCCCTGGCCTATGCCGGCGTGGGGCCGGCCTGGATCAATCAGGAGCAGCTGGGCTCCCGGCAGTTGTCCACCCGCTTGCAGTTCAATTCCCGTGCCGGTCTGGGGGTGGCCATGGGCCGGCACAGCCTGGCGCTGGAGGCCTGGCATTTGTCCAACGGCGGGCTGAAAAAGCCCAACGACGGCCTTACCTCCTGGGGCATCAGCTATCGCTACCGGTTCGATTAGAAAAACTGGGTCTGGCCATTATAAAACCTCGCATGAATCTCGATTGCCAGCAGATCTCTCCACTCTCTATGATATGGATCATATTCCCTGCCTGTTTTTGTGAAGAGAGTGACCATGTCCGGCTTGTCCCTGGTGCTGCTGACCGTGCTGATGGTGGCCACGGGTCAGATGACCCAAACCCTTTATGTACCCGCCATGGGCGACATGGCCGAGGCCCTGCAGGTGAGCGGCCAGGCGCTGCCGCTGGTGATGGGATTTTATCTGGTGCCCTATGGCCTGTTTCAGTTTATCTATGGCCCTCTGTCGGATCGCCATGGCCGTCGCCCCGTGCTGCTGGCCGGCCTGGCTATCTATGTGCTGGGCTCGGTGCTGATCCTGCTGGTGCCGGTGTATTCCATGCTGCTGCTGGGCAGTTTTGTGCAGGGCGCCGGCACGGCGGCCGCCGGCAGCCTGTGCCGCAGCCTGATGCGGGATCGCTTTGAGGGCGCCGAGCTGGTGCGTTACAACGGCTATGTGTCCATGGGCATCATGCTGGCGCCCTTGCTGGCGCCCCTGGCCGGGGGCTGGCTCAACCAGCATTATGGCTGGCAGTCCATGTACGGCTTTTTGCTGGGACTGGGACTGGTGATCCTGCTGGTGATGGTGGTGTGGTTTCGGGAGACCCTGCCGGTGGAGCGGCGCCACGTGCAACCCATGCTGCCTGCCTATCAGCATGTGCTGCATCACGGCGGTTTTCGCCGTCAGCTGGGCATGCTGATCGCTACCTTTGCCGGCCTCATTCTGTATGAGGCGGTGTTCAGTGTGCTGGCCGCACGGCATCAGCTGACCAGTACCCAGATCAGCCTGCTGTTTATTCTGCCGCTGCCGCTGTACTTTGGCGGCGCCATGCTGGCCTCCTGCAAGGCGTCTAGCTGGTCGGTGCGGCGGATGCAGGCCTGGGCCAGCCTGGGGCTGGTGAGTGGCGCGCTGCTGGTGCTGGCAGGCAGTTTTTCCGGGCAATGGGCACTGGCGGGGCTGGTGGCCGGAGGCGGCCTGTATTTTGCCGGCGCCGGTTTGCTGTTTCCGGTGGCCACCTCCGCCGCGGTGTCGCCGTTTCCGCAACACAGCGGCACCGCCGGTGCCTTGCTGGGCGGCTGCGCCAATCTGGGTGGTGGTCTGTTCCTGCTGGGCCAGGGGGCTTTGCCGCAAATGAATCAGCCGGTACTGGGCGGACTGTTGCTGGCCTGTGCCGGGCTGGTGGTGTGGTTTCTGCTGCCCGCCGATGAAGCCCTGCCCGAGCCCGGAGTGTAAGCCAGAACGAACAACCGGCCATGACGGCCGGTTGTGTTATTGCGGGGGATGCAGCAGCACAAACTTTTCCCATAACTGCTCTTCGGTTTCCCGGTGCTCCGGGTGATCGATAATGCAGTCGATGGGGCAGACGCTGATGCAGGTCGGCTTGTCGTAATGGCCTACGCACTCGGTGCACAGGGCCGGATCGATTTCATAAATCTCCGGCCCGTAGTAGATGGCGCCGTTCGGACATTCCGGCTCGCACATGTCGCAATTGATGCACTTATCGGTGATCAGCAGCGCCATGAGCTTGCTCCGCGTGAGGGTTGCGGGTGTCCTGCTGTTCGCCCAGGTTGCGCATCAGAATGCCGTAGGTCACATCAATGCCGGCATCAACGGGAATATACATCACATGACCGTTGCCCGGGGCTACGTCCACCTGCTCGCCCTTGCGGTTTTTCATCTGCTCCAGGGTAAAGGTAATGTTGCCCTTCGGTGTCATCAGCTCCAGGCTGTTGCCCACCAGGAACTTGTTCTTGACCGCCACTTCCACCCAGTCGCCGTCGCGGCCGGTGATCTCGCCCACAAACTGCTGGCTGGTGGACACCGAGTAGCCGTAGTCGTAGTTCTGGTAGTCGCCGTGGGCATGGCGCTTGAGGAAGCCTTCGGTGTAACCGCGGTGCGCCAGGTTTTCCAGGGTGCTCATCAGGGTGGTGTCGAACGGCTTGCCGGCCACGGCGTCGTCAATGGCCTTGCGATACACCTGGGCGGTACGGGCCACGTAATAAAAGGACTTGGTGCGGCCTTCAATTTTCAGCGAGTGCACGCCCATCTGGGTCAGGCGCTCCACGTACTGCACCGCGCGCAGATCCTTGGAGTTCATGATGTAGGTGCCGTGCTCGTCTTCATAGGCGGCCATGTACTCGCCCGGACGGTTGCTTTCTTCCAGCAGCACCGGCTGGTCATGGGGCGCACCGGCACCCAGGGTGGGGGTGATGTCGCTTTCCACCGGCTGCACCAGGATCGGCTCCTGTTTGTGCACTATCTGGCCGGCATCGTCTTCCCTGGCCTCGTGCACCTTGTATTCCCAGCGGCAGGCGTTGGTGCAGGTGCCCTGGTTGGGGTCGCGCTTGTTGATGTAGCCCGACAGCAGGCAGCGGCCGGAGTAGGCCATGCACAGGGCGCCGTGCACAAACACTTCCAGCTCGATGTCGGGGCAGTGTTGGCGAATCTCTTCAATTTCTTCCAGGGACAGCTCCCGGGACAAAATCACCCGCTCAATGCCGTAGTCCTGCCAGAACTTCACCGACGCCCAGTTGACCGCGTTGGCCTGCACCGACAGGTGAATGGGCATGTGCGGAAAATGCTCGCGCACCAGCATGATGAGGCCGGGATCGGACATGATCAGCGCATCCGGCTTCATGTCCACCACCGGCTTCATGTCGCGCAGAAAGGTTTTCAGCTTGGCATTGTGGGGCTGAATGTTGACCACCACGTAGAACTTCTTGCCCAGGGCATGGGCTTCGTTGATGCCGATTTGAAGGTTCTCGTGGTTGAATTCGTTGTTGCGCACCCGCAGGGAGTAACGGGGCTGGCCGGCATACACGGCGTCGGCGCCATAGGCAAAGGCGTAACGCATGTTCTTGAGGGAGCCGGCGGGGGAAAGCAATTCGGGTACAAACATGGAAGTCTCGTCTGATGTCAGGTCAGCAGGCCGCCACCTGATGGCGGCCGGGGCCGGCATTTTACTCCCTCGGGCCGCTGATTTCGAGTGATGGTTACCGCCAGGCCGGCCGCACCCGCTCTACCTCCAGTTTCACCCGGCGTTTTTTCCGCTCCACCTCGGCCCAGATCAGGATTTCGCCCCGGCGATGGCGGCGCAGTCTGCGCCAGTCGTCCTCGTCCATTTCGATTCTGATGGTGCCGGTGCCGTCGCGGAACAGAAATTCGTCGTCATCCAGCCGGCGCACGATATGGCCGGAAAGAATAATGCGGCTGTCGTCCGCCAGCCGGCGGGCCTCGGCCACCGTGGTAATGGGCAGGCGATGGCGGCGGTCTTCCCGGTAGTATTGATCGCGATAATCCGGCCCATGTTCATGGCGCTGCCAGCGGTGGTCGTCATGGGCCGAAACGGGGCCGGCGGCCAGCCACAAGAGTCCCAGCAGGCCGGCAAAAGAAAAGTGACGCATGGGTAAGCTCCCTTCATGGAATATGGTGGCACCATAGTACTCACCTGCGAAGGAAGCCGTCGCTGCCGGTGAAAACGGGCAGAAACGGGCCGAAAAACGGAACCCGTGGGACAGCTTTGGTCATAGGAGGGCGGTCCTATGCCCCATTTCAGTGGGGCATAGGGAGGCTGGCTGGTTTGCCCGGTCTGCTTACCGGCTTTCCTCGCCGCCCATGGCCTCGATCAGCTCGGGAATAAAGCGGGACAGCTCGCCGGTGACCAGGGCGAAGTCGGCGTCGAAGCGGGCGGCCGGATCTTCGCTGGTGACGTCGTCGTTCTGCTCGCGCAGCTCTTCCGAAAACTTGAGCCGCTTGATGCTCATGTCGTCGCCCAGAATAAAGCTGATGGTGTCGCTCCAGTTCAGCGCCAGTTTGGTGACCAGTTTGTCGGCGTCGAGATGGGCCCTGATTTCATCGCTCAGCAGATCCTGTTGCTTGGCGCGAATAATGCCGCCGTGCTCCAGTGCCGAGCGCAGCTCGGCCTCGTCTTCCAGCGCAAAGCCGGCGGGGGCGGCCCCTTCTTTCAGCCAGTCGGTCAGGGTCAGCTCCGGGGGCGTGGTCATGGCCAGGGGCACCACCGGCAGGCTGCCGATGCACTTGCGCAGCAGCGCCAGCAGATCTTCGGCGCGTTTGGCGGAGCTGGCGTCCACGGCAATAAAGCCGTCATCCGGGTTGATCCAGGCCCAGGTTTGCTGGTAGCGGCTGAAGGCCCGGGGCAGCAGGCTGACGATCACCTCTTCCTTGATGGCGTCCTTTTCCTTTTTCTTCAGCGCCCGGCCCTGTTCGGTTTCCAGGCTTTCCACCTTTTCGGCCACTTCATCGTTGACCACCGAGCCCGGCAGCATTTTTTCTTCCTTTTTGGCGCACAGCAAAATCTGGCTGCCGGCGCTGTGGGTCAGGGCCTGGCCCTGTTTGCCCAGGGGGGAAATCCAGCCGAACCTGGCCTGCTCCTGGCTGCCGCAGGGGCTGAAGGTCATGGTTTCAAGCTGTTTTTCCAGCTCTTCCAGGCTGAGCTCAAAGGGGCGGGTAAAACGGTAAACTTGCAGATTCTTAAACCACATGGCGTCCTCGGTCACGAGCCGAAAAACCGGCATTGTATAGCAATCCGACTTTGTGATCAGTGGGTCATTCTCGAATCATAAAGGCGGATCCCGCTCACAGAGGCGCACAAATCCCCCCTCGGTCACGGTCTGGCTCCATACAATGAAATCACCAGTCAGCCGGGGGAGAAGGGGAATGATACGACAGGCCAGGCCGGAAGATACCGACGCCATTCTGGACGTCTGGCTGCTTGCGTCGCTGCAGGCCCACGATTTTGTGCCCGCCGCCTACTGGTGGCAGCAGCAGGAACAAATGCGGGCCCGTTACCTGCCCTCGGCGGAGGTGTGGGTATGCGAGCGGGACGGGGAAATACAGGGCTTTATCGCCCTGGCGGAAGACTACCTGGCGGCGCTGTTTGTGCGCCCCGACTGCCAGCAAAAGGGCATTGGCAAGGCACTGATGGCCACCGCCAAGCGCCGGCGCCGGTATTTGTCGCTCAGGGTGTATTGCGAAAATGACATTGCGGTGAACTTTTATCGCCAGCACGGTTTTGCCATTACCGCCGAAAGCGTGGACCCGGGCACCGGCCAGCCTCAGCTGTGCATGGGGTTTGGCGGCGCCTGAGTCCGGTTGTGCCTTGGTTTTCAAATGAAACCTTTGCGTCATGTTTTCATAAAAATGTCATACTTGCTTCCAATAATGGGTTAAAGCGACAAGACCCATACCAAGAGGCAGTTGAAGAATGACACGGAAAATACTGGTGGTTGAAGACGAGGCACCCATTCGGGAAATGCTGTGTTTCGTACTGGAGCAAAAGGGCTTCGCAACCCAGGAGGCCGAAGACTACGACCAGGCGCTGGAGATGATCAAGGAGCCTTACCCCGAGCTGATCCTGCTCGACTGGATGCTGCCCGGCGGCAGTGGCATTCAGCTGATCAAGCACCTCAAGCAGGATGAACTCACCCGCCAGATCCCGGTGATCATGCTCACCGCCCGGGCCGAGGAGGAAGACAAGATCAAGGGCCTGGACGTGGGCGCCGATGACTACATTACCAAGCCGTTTTCTCCCAAGGAGCTGACCTCCCGCCTCAAGGCGGTGCTGCGCCGGGTGGCCCCCACCTCGGTGGAAGACGTGATCGAGGTGCAGGGCCTGCGCCTGGATCCGCTCAGCCACAGGGTCAGCGCCGACAACCAGCAGCTCGACATGGGACCCACCGAGTTCAAGTTGCTGCATTTCTTTATGACCCATCCGGAGCGGGTATACAGTCGCGAGCAGTTGCTGAATAATGTGTGGGGCACCAATGTGTTTGTGGAAGATCGCACCGTGGATGTGCACATTCGCCGGCTGCGCAAGGCCATTTCGCCAGCCGGACACGACAAGCTGATACAGACGGTGCGGGGTGCCGGCTACCGTTTTTCCGTTCGCCTATGAGGCTTTCATGCAGCAACAGACTTCCAACCGGGGCAAATGGTGGCGGCTTGGCCTGTTTTACTTGGCCTTTGGACTGGGGGGCCTGCTGGCAGGCAACCTGGCGCTGGGGCTGCTGGCCGGCACCCTGATCCAGCTGTTTGTGCAATATCGTTATCAGCACAAGCTGTCGGTGTGGCTGTGGCAGGATCGCAGCCTGACCCCGCCCGAGGGCAAGGGCAGCTGGGAAGACATTTTCAACGGCATCTACCGGCTGCAACAGCGCCAGCGCGCCCGTCGCCGGGAGCTGGCGGGACTGGTGCGCCGGTTTCGTGAAGGGGCCGAGGCCCTGCCCGATGCCGCCGTGGTCATTCGCCGCGACGGCAGCATTATCTGGTGCAACAAGCTGGCCCAGCAACTGCTGGGGTTTCGCTGGCCCGATGACGCCGGCCAGCACATCGCCAACCTGATCCGCACTCCGGTGTTTATTGCCTACATGAAGCGGGCCGACTTTCGCGAGCCCCTGGAAATGCCGTCGCCGCTCAGTGAAGAGCGGCTGCTGGAGTGCCGTATCATGCCCTATACCGAAGATCAGGCGCTGCTGGTGGTGCGCGACGTCACCCGGCTGCGCAGTCTGGAGCAGGTGCGCAAGTCCTTTGTGGCCAACGTTTCCCACGAATTGCGTACCCCCCTCACCGTGCTCAAGGGCTACCTGGAAATGCTGGAGGATCCGCCCTCGGAGGCCATGTGGCGCAAAACCCAGAAGGTGTTGCTGGAGCAGACCCAGCGCATGGACGCCCTGGTCAACCAGCTGATGACCCTGACCCGTTACGAAGCCGCTCCCGACTCCGACTTTACCAAGGTGGTGGACATGCCCGCCATGTTGCAGATGCTGGAGCAGGAAGCGGTGGCGCTCAGTGGCGAGCGCAAACACCAGTTCAGTTTTGTGGTTGAAGCCGGGCTGCGAGTGCGGGGCGAGCCCGAGCAGTTGCGCAGCGCCGTGTCCAATCTGGTGTATAACGCCGTGCGCCACACGCCGGCGGGCAGTCATATTCGCGTGGAATGGGGCCGCCAGGGCGACGCTGGCCGCTTTGCGGTGAGTGATGACGGCGACGGCATCGCGCCCGAGCACATCGCCCGCCTGACCGAACGCTTTTACCGGGTCGACAAGGCCCGCAGCCGCCAGACCGGTGGCTCGGGGCTGGGCCTGGCCATCGTCAAGCATGCGCTCGGCCACCACGACAGCCATCTGGAGATAGAAAGTCGTCCGGGCAAGGGCAGCTGTTTCAGCTTTCGCCTGCCCGCCCGACTGCTGGTGCTGGATGCCAGTGTGCAGCAAAGCGCCTGATAACCCCATGATGAGGCACGGCCTCCGCCCTGCGGAGGCCGTGTTGTTTACGGCGCCGGCCGGCCATGACGGCACCGGGAACAGGGGAGCGGGTTGTCATAAAAGCGTCACTTTCGGGTCATATAGTTGTCATTGCCGGCAGCAATACTGGCCGCGTCTTGAAAGACCGAACTTATTGGAGATTAAGGATGAAACTGAACAAACTGGCAAGTGCACTGGGACTGACCGTGGCCATGGCCGCCACTTCCGCCTTCGCAGCCGTGGACGATTCCCTGCCCGATTATCAGAAAGTCAGCGGCGTGTCCGGTAACGTGTCTTCTGTCGGCTCCGACACCCTGGCCAACATGATGACCCTGTGGGCCGAGGAGTTCAAACGCCAGTATCCCAACGTGAACGTGCAGATCCAGGCCGCCGGCTCTTCCACCGCGCCGCCTGCCCTGACCGAAGGCACTTCCCAGTTCGGCCCCATGAGCCGCGCCATGAAGAGCAACGAAATCGAAGCCTTTGAAAAACGCTACGGCTACAAGCCCACGCCGATCCGCGTGGCCATCGATGCCCTGGCGGTGTTCGTGCACAAGGACAACCCCATTGAGGGACTGAGCCTGGATCAGGTTGACGCCATCTTCTCCAGCACCCTGGCCTGCGGCATGGCCGAGCAGATCACCAAGTGGGGCCAGACCGGCCTGGACGGCGACTGGAGCAACCGCGACATTCAGCTCTACGGCCGCAACTCCGTGTCCGGCACCTACGGTTACTTCAAGGACGAGGCCCTGTGCAAGGGTGACTTCAAGAACAACGTGAACGAGCAGCCCGGCTCCGCCTCCGTGGTGCAGTCCGTGTCTTCCTCCCTGAACGCCATCGGTTACTCCGGTCTGGGCTACAGCACCTCCAGCGTGCGCGCCGTGCCCCTGGCCGAAGCCGGCTCCAGCGATTATGTGGAAGCCAACGCCGAAAACGCCATCAGCGGCGAGTATCCGCTGTCCCGCTTCCTGTACGTTTACGTTAATAAGCACCCCAACAAGCCGCTGGGTCCGATGGAAGCCGAATTCGTGAAACTGATGCTCTCCAAGCAGGGCCAGCAGATTGTTGACAAGGACGGCTACGTGCCGGTGCCCGCCGCCGTGGTGGAAGCCGACCTGAAAAAGCTTGGCCTGAAATAACCCCTGATTTCACATCATGGTGGTTTGAGCCCCGGTTCGCCGGGGCTTTTTTCGTTTCCGGGCCGTGCGTTTTTTCATCTGTTCAGCGTGGCCATTCACCGGCGGTCCGGTATTTGTTGTGGCCCGGTCACGCCCTGGGCCCACTCCGGAGCTTGCCGAATGCGCCCCGCAGGGCGTGGCACACTGCGCCCGCCACCGGCAAAAAACCGGCTAACGGATTGATCGTGGCCGAAAAGCCGCTTTTTTATTGGCGGTAACTGTGGCTATATAAAGGGGAGCGTGTAAGCAGTATCAGCAGCAGGAGCAATTATGGAAATCAGGAAGATCCGCAGTGGTGAAACGGGCAGTATCTGGCAGTTGTTCCACGATACCGTGCACCGGATCAACCAGGCCGACTACAGCGAAAGCGAGCTGGCGGTCTGGGCACCTGAGGAGTATGACGAGCCGCGCTGGGTCAGCCGTTTCATTCGCACCCGGCCGCTGGTGGCAATGGAAGGCAAACGGTTGCTCGGTTTTGCCGAGCTTGATGACGACGGTCGTATCGATCTGTTTTATGTGCACCACGCCCGCCAAGGCGAGGGCATCGGCCGGGCGCTGATGCAGCGGCTCAAGGCCGAGGCGGCGTCGAGAGGACTGTATCGGTTGTATTGCGATGCCAGCATCAATGCCCGGCCATTTTTCGAGGCCATGGGCTTTACCGAGGTGGAGCAGCGCCGGCTGGAGCGTCATGGCCAGCCGGTGCAGGTGTTGCTGATGGAGTATAAGGCCTGAGGGAGCCAAGGCCCCGCCTGGTTATCCGGCCTGGAGCCGGACCCTGGCCGGGGGCCGCAAAAAG
Organism: Oceanimonas pelagia; assembly: GCF_030849025.1. Lineage (NCBI taxonomy): Bacteria > Pseudomonadati > Pseudomonadota > Gammaproteobacteria > Aeromonadales > Aeromonadaceae > Oceanimonas > Oceanimonas pelagia. The sequence goes on along the minus strand of NZ_CP118224.1, from coordinate 2,252,881 downwards.
AGGCGGGCCGAACCCGGCATGACCGCAGAGACGGCGTTGCCGTCCCGAAACGTAAAAAGCCCACCGCAAGGTGGGCTTTTTGAGGATGATTTGGTCGGCGTGAGAGGATTTGAACCTCCGACCCCTGACACCCCATGACAGTGCGCTACCAGGCTGCGCTACACGCCGAATCGGGAGCAACTATAAAGACCCGCCCGGTCTGCTGCAAGTCCCTTTTTTATGTTTTGTGTCCGTTTGGCGCTTTATTGCTCGTGATGGCGTTTTTTTCGGCCTTTTTTCGCTTTGCTTGCAGCGGGGCCGGCTTTTGCCATAATAGCCGCCTTCAGGAGGCGGTGAATGAACGAGCAAGACGAATACTGGATGCGCCGGGCCATGGCGCTGGCGGCCCGGGCCGAACAGGAAGGGGAGGTGCCGGTGGGCGCCCTGGTGGTATACGGAGGGGAATGCGTGGGAGAAGGCTGGAACCGCTCCATCGGCCACCACGACGCCACCGCCCATGCCGAGATCATGGCGCTGCGCCAGGCCGGCGCTCACCTGGGCAATTACCGCCTGCTGGACTGTACCCTTTATGTCACCCTGGAGCCGTGCATCATGTGCGCCGGCGCCATGGTGCACAGCCGCATTCGGCGGCTGGTGTACGGTGCCGCCGACGCCAAGACCGGCGCCGTGGACTCGGTGCTGCAACTGCTGGCTACCCCCGGCCTCAATCATCGCATCGATTGGCAGTCGGGCGTGCTCGCCGAGGCCTGCTCTGCCCAGCTCAGCGATTTTTTCCGGCGCCGCCGGGCGGAAAAAAAGGCCGCCCGCAAGCGGGCGGCCGAATTGCCAGTAGCCGATCAGGCGGAAATGGGCGGCGGGTAAACCGCCATTACTCTGCCCCCTTCTTCTGGGGGGCCCCCCGGGTTCGCACCAGCGTCAGTTTCCAGCCGACCTTGTCCTGACAGGCCTGCTCCCGCTCCAGCGTGGTCAGCAGCAGGGCGTTGCTGTCGCACCACTCGGCGGGAAGGTGCAGGCGCAGTTCGTCATCGGCGGCCGGCTCCAGCACCGGTGCCGGCAACACACCGTCCTGGCGGCGGCGATTCAGTGCTACGGCAATGCGCAGCAATCGTACCAGCCGCCACAACTGGTGCTCGGGCAGGTAGTTCAGCGGCTCCAGCTCGGACAGTCTGAGCGCCTTGCGGTGAAAGCGCACCAGGGCCGCCAGCGCCTTTTGTTGCTCCTGGGTAAAGCCGGGCAGATCGGTATTGCCGACGATATAGGCGGAATGGCGGTGAACACCGGTGAAGTTGATGTGCAGGCCAATTTCGTGCAGCCGGGCCGCATGGCCCAGCAGATCGCCGAAGTCCGCATCCAGCCGCCAGGCGTCACATACCTGGGCAAAGAGCCGGCTGGCGGTGTCCTGCACCCGGTCTGCCTGGTGCCGGTCGATATGATATTCCCGGGCAAGGGCCTGCAGGGTATTAAGCTGAATATCATGGTGTTTGACCCGGCCGAAGAAGCTGTGCAGCAGGCCTTCGCGCAGGGCTCCATCGGAAAAGCCCATGCGCTCCAGATTGAAACTGCGGTAGATGCCAAGCAGGATTGCCAGTCCGGCGGCAATCAGGGGTTTTCGATCCTCGCTCAGGCCGGCCATGTTCACCTGATCGATATGCCCGGCCTGCACCAGTTGGCGCTGGATATGTAACAGTGCAGGCAGGTCAATGACCGGCTCGCCGGTGGCGGCGGTACACATTTCCAACAGGGTCTTGACGGTGCCGGAGCTGCCGAGCGCCTGATCCCAGCCCAGTGCTAGGTAACGATCCTGTATCGGCACCAGTTGATATTCCGCGGCTTCGGTCGCCTGCTTGAAACGCGCCGCGGTGAGCACACCGTCGGCAAAATACCTGCGGGTGAAACTGACACAGCCCATGCTGCGGCTGGAGACCTGCCGGCAGTCGAAATCCTGGCCGATAATCAGCTCGGTACTGCCGCCACCGATGTCGATCACCAGCACGCGGCCCTGAGTCTGCTGCGTGTGGGCCACCCCCTGATAAATCAGCCGGGCCTCTTCGTTGCCGCTGACAATGTCGATGGGAAACCCCAGTACCTGCTGGGCCCGGCGCACGAACGTCTGGGCATTGACGGCCTCGCGCAGGGTGTAGGTGCCCGCCACCCTGACGCGGGTGGCATCAAAGCCGTGCAAGCGTTCGCCGAACAGTCTCAGGCACTCCAGACCCCGGGCCATGGCCTCCTCGCCGAGGCGGTTATCATCATCCAGCCCATCGGCCAGGCGCACGCGCTGTTTCAGCCGGTCGACGATGCGCAGGCTGTCGCCATGGTAACGGGCGATCACCATATGAAAGCTGTTGGAGCCCAGGTCTATGGTGGCTACATACTGATCGGTCATGAACGCTTATTCCTCCAGCGCCTTGAGGTAGTCATAGGTGGCGGTCTGGGAACGCACCTTGCGCCGGTTGCCCCGTTTTACATAACGGTTGCTCTGGGCAGCGTCCAGCACGCGGGCCTTGGTGGTGTCGTTGAGCTGCAGCTCCAGCAGATCCATTATGCGCCGGCGCAGCTCGGGCTCCAGTACGGGAGTGGCCACTTCCACGCGAAAGTCCATATTGCGTGTCATCCAGTCGGCGGAAGACAGATAGACCCTGGGCTGGCCGTTGTTGTGAAACACCATGACGCGCGGATGCTCAAGATAACGATCGACAATGCTGATGGCGCGAATGCGCTCGCTGATCCCGGGCACCCCCGGCATCAGTGAACACATGCCGCGAATGATGAGATCCACCTGCACACCTTCCTGGCTGGCGGCGTAAAGCCGGTGGATCAGGCCCTTGTCGACCAGGTTGTTGAGCTTGAGGATCATGCGCGCCGGCAGACCCTGGCGGGCATGGGCAATTTCGGCGTCGATCAGCGCATACAGGCCCCGGCGCTGGTTGAGGGGCGACACCAGCAGGTGCTGGAACTTGCTGCGACGATAGGGCTGGCGAATAAAGTCGAACACCGCCGCCACTTCCTGGGTGATCTCCGGGTTGGCGGTCAGCAACGAGAAGTCGGTGTAAATATTGGCGGTTTTTTCGTTGAAATTGCCGGTGCCGACATGGGCATACTGCACCAGCCGGCCTTCTTCCCGCCGGGTGACCAGGCACAGCTTGGAGTGCACCTTGAGGCTGGGCACGCCGAATTCCACGGTAATGCCGGCCTCGGTCAGCTGTTTGGCCCAGTCGATATTGGCGGCCTCGTCAAAGCGGGCGCGCAGCTCGATCACCACGGTCACCTTCTTGCCGTTGTTGGCGGCGTCCATCAGCGAATACATGATGCGTGACAGCGACGCCACCCGGTACACGTTCATTTTGATGCTGACCACTGCCGGGTCAAAGGAGGCCTGGCGCACGAACTCGGTGACATGGCTGAAGCTGTGGTAGGGAAAATACAGCAGAATGTCGCGCCGGCGAATGGCGTCAAAGGACGAAGGGCTGTCGCGAAACTCCCGGCACTTGAGCGGCGGCAGCGGCCGGTTCACCAGGTGTTTGCGGCCCACGTTGGGAAAGCCGATAAAATCCTTGAAGTTGTGGTAACGGCCGCCCGGCATCACGCTGTCGTGATGCTGAATGCCGAGCTTGTGCAGCAGGGTGGCGAGCATGTCGGCGGGCATGTCCCGATCGTGCACAAAGCGCACCGGCAGGGCGGTCAGCCGTTGTTTGAGGCCGTCGCTCATTTTTTCCAGCAGGCTCTGATCGAGTTGATCCGACAGATCGTATTCCGCGTCCCGGGTCATCTTGAAGGCGTGGGCGCCGATGTGATCGTAATCGAAAAATCCGGCAAACAGGTCATTCAGGCACAGCCGAATCACGTTATCCAGAATGATGATGCTTTTTTTGCGCCGGCTTTTGCCCGGCGGCAGCACCACAAAGCGGGGCAGTACATCGGTGGGAATTTCCACCAGGGCATAGTGGTGCTGGCGGTTCTTGCTCATGCCCACGCAAAGGTAGGTGTGCTCATCTTTCAGAAAATGCACCGGATTGATGCCGGCGTTCAGTACGATGGGGGAGAGGTAGGCGCGCACCTCGTTTTCGAAATAGCGCCGCACCCAGCGCTCCTGTTCGGCGTCGAGCTGGGATTCGTTGAGCAGGAAAATGTTCTGCCGCGCCAGGGTGACGATCAGTTCCCGGTAAACCTCGTCAAAGGTTTCGCCCAGGCGCACCACCTTTTGCTGAATGCGCTGCAGCAGCGCGGCGGCGCCATTGGTCCGCCCGCTGTCGGCGTCTATCATTACCCGGCGTTTGACGTCGGCCACGCGCACCCGGAAAAACTCATCCTGATTATTGGAAAAAATGCCCAGAAAGCGTACCCGCTCGATCAGGGGGACGCTTTTGTCCATGGCCTCCTGTAATACCCGCTCGTTAAACGACAGCCAGCTGAGTTCCTTCTCCAGGTACCATTTGTCCGTGCCCATTGTATTTCCCGTTATATTTAATTTGTCATTTTTGGGCACTTTTTATGACAAATGATTATGACATTTTAATGACCACTCAAATGAGATCTATGTCCACCACCAGATCGTCGCTCAGGGCTTCCAGCCGTTGTTGCAGGTCGCCCAGGGTCTGGCCGTGGGGCAGCACCAGGGTGCTTTGTACTTCAAACAGGGGAATGCCCGTGATGGGCGCCGGGTGGCTGTCGGTTTTCAGGCTGTGCACACTGATGTTGAGGCCGTTGATGATGTCGGTCACCTCGTCGATGATGCCGACCCGGTCGTTGGCGGTAACCGTCAGCCTGAGCTGCTGGCCACGGGGCGTGGGGCTTTGGCCTTCCACCAGCTGCACCTGAAAATCGGGCAGGGAGGTCAGCGCCTGTTCCAGTGCCGCGCTGTGCTCGGCGGGCACGCGAATTTCCACAATACCGGCGAAATAGCCGGCCAGCTCGCTCATGGCGCTGCTCTGCCAGCTGCCGTGATGCCGGCGGATAAGGGCGGCCAGTTGCCGGACCAGGCCGGTCTTGTCGGGGCCAATCAGGGTGGCGACCAGGGTTTTCATGGGTTCTCTCCTTGAATGATGACATCGTGCACCGTTCAAGATACACGCCAGCGATGTTTTTTACAGGGGGAGACTTGCGGCTTTTGTGCTCTGTAACAAAATTGTCATTTGATCGCCATAGAATGCAGGCAATTGCAAAGTAACGGAGTGACGGCATGTCAACCCAGACTCAAACCATGGCCCTGACCGGCAGCCGCAAGCGCTGGCTCAAGGACAGAGCGGCCCAAATGGGCGTGACCGCCGGCGGTATTATCGTGCTGGTGGCCCTGCTGCTGATTTTTTTCTACCTGTTGTATGTGGTCAAACCCATCTTCGACGGCGCCAGCGTGGAGCCCGCCGGGCAACTGACCCTGGCGAACAACGAGACCCCGTTGCTGCTGGGAGTGGAAGAGCAGAACGAGCAGGCCTTTACCTTTTCCGCCGGCGGCGAGGTGCGTTTTTACTCCCTGCTGCAGGGAGGCGCGCTGCTGGCCAGCGAGACCTTGACCGGCGACATCACCACGGCAACCGCCAGTGATGCCAAGCCGATGGTGGCTTATGGCCTGAGCGACGGCACCATGCAGGTGCTGGCGCCCAAATTCAGCGTCAGCTATCCGGACAACGTGCGCACCATTACTCCCGGCATTACCTGGCCCTTTGGCGAGGCTCCGCTGCAGGTGGATGCGCAGGGCCGGGCGCTGGAGCGGCTGAGTTTTGCCACCAATGGCGAAGATCTGCTGGCGGCGGCGGTGGTGGCCGGTGGCGACATCGTGCTGACCCGCTTCTCCGGCAAGGAAAACTTCCTCACCGGCGAGCTGGAGCTGTCTCCCACTCAGGTGGCCATTCCCGGCCTGCCGGCACGGGTGGATCAGATCCTGGTGACCCCCAATCTGCGTTTTATGTTCGTGCGCAGCGGCAACGAAGTGTCGGTGTATGACGTGCGCAACATTCACAAGGTGCGGCTGCGCTCGGTCATTCCCATGAATGCCCAGGGGGGCAACATCAGCGCCATGATCCTGCTGGCCGGTGGCAATTCCCTGCTGGTGGGCAACGACAACGGCGTGGTGTCCCAGTGGTTTGAGGTGGCGAAGGACGGCAAGCGCGAATTTACCTTCATTCGCCAGTTCAAGGCCGCCGGGCCGGTGGCGCACATCGCCAACGAGATCAACCGCAAGGGCTTTGTGACCGTGAGCACGCGGGGCGATGTGGACATTTTCCATACCACCGGCGGCAGCCATCTGTTTTCCGAGCGGCTGGCCGGCCAGGACGTGTCGGCCCTGGCCCTGTCGCCGCGCAACAACCTGCTGCTGGTGGCCGAGGGCGACAGCCTGTCCACCTTTGAGGTGGAAAACGAACACCCGGAAGTGACCTGGCGGGCGCTGTGGACCAAGGTCTGGTACGAAGGCTATCCCGAGCCCCAGTATGTGTGGCAGTCCACCTCCGGCAGCAGCGACTTTGAAGCCAAGCTGAGTCTGGTGCCCATTTCCTTCGGCACCATCAAGGCGGCCTTCTATGCCCTGCTGTTTGCGGTGCCCATCGCCATTGCCGGCGCCGTGTACACCGCCTATTTCATGTCGCCGGGGCTGCGCAAGGTGGTCAAGCCCACGGTGGAGATCATGGAAGCCCTGCCCACGGTGATCCTCGGTTTTCTGGCCGGCCTGTGGCTGGCGCCGCTGATTGAAACCCACCTGCCGGGTGTGGTTATGGTGCTGGTGCTGATGCCCGCGGGCATTCTGCTGACCGCCTTTGTCTGGTACCACCTGCCCAAGCACATCCGTAACGCCGTGCCCGATGGCTGGCAGAGTCTGCTGCTGCTGCCGGTGGTACTGCTGGTGGGCTGGGCCTGCTTTGCCTTCAGTCCGGCGGTGGAAAGCGCCTTTTTCGGCGGCGATGCCCGCGGCTTCCTCACCAACGAGCTGGGCATCGGCTTTGACCAGCGCAACTCTCTGGTGGTGGGCGTTGCCATGGGCTTTGCGGTGATCCCGACCATTTTCTCCATCGCCGAAGACGCCGTGTTCTCGGTGCCCCGGCACCTGACCAACGGCTCCCTGGCGCTGGGCGCCACCCCCTGGCAGACCCTGACCCGGGTAGTGATGCTCACCGCTAGCCCGGGTATCTTCTCGGCGGTGATGATGGGCCTGGGCCGGGCCGTGGGGGAAACCATGATAGTGCTGATGGCCACCGGCAACACCCCGGTGATGGACTTCAGCATCTTCAACGGCATGCGTACCCTGGCCGCCAACATCGCGGTGGAAATGCCGGAAGCGGAGGTGAACAGCTCCCACTACCGGGTGCTGTTCCTGGCAGCCTTTGTGCTCTTTGTCTTCACCTTCCTGTTCAACACGGTTGCGGAGTTCGTGCGTCAGCGGCTGCGTGACAAGTACAGCTCAATGTAAGGGGCGAAACGAATGAGTAAATGGTTCAAATCGGGTGCGCCCTGGATCTGGATGACCGGCGGGGCGGTAAGCCTCAGCCTGGTGGCGGTGCTGGGCCTGCTGCTGATGATCGGCTGGCGCGGCCTGACCTACTTCTGGCCGCACACCATCTATGAGTGGCAACTGAGTACCCCGCAAGGGGAGCGCTATACCGTTATCGGGGAAATTCACGACCGCGAACAGGTGCCGGTGGCCCAGCTGCGCGGTGCCGGCCTGGCGCTGGAAGGGGTGACCGACGACACCCTGACCCGCTACCTGGTGAAAACCGGCAACCGGGAATTTGTGCCCCTGGACTTTCGCTGGTTGCTGGAAACCGACATCGTCTCCCGCAGCGAGCCGGTCAATCTGGCGGTGCTGGAGCGCTCTCACAACGGCAACTTCTACGGCTACGTGGAGCGCGTGCAGGAAAACGGCAATGCCGTGGCCGGCGACGTACGTGAGCAGTTGCTGGCGCGCATCGAACGGGTGAGCGAGCTCAACGAGCGCATGGACGATCTGCAAAAGGGCGACATCGGTGCCATCAACCACCAGCTGGAGCGGCTGCGTCTGAAGCAGCGCGGGCTGGAGCTGGACGGCGAACTGACCGACGCCGCGCTGGCCGATATTCAGGCTCAGGAGCAGCAACTGCGTGCCGACTATCAGGTGCTGGAAAAGGAACTGTTTGAACTGCGCGAGCAGGCACGCCGCGACAGCGTGGTGGTGCGCGACATGCGCGGTCAGGAGGTGACGATCTCGCTGGGTGAAGTGCTGGATGTGGCCTGGCCCAACGACATGAGCTGGCTGGCCCAGACCGGTCACTGGTTCGGTGAAATGGGCAAGTTCATCAGCGGTGAGCCGCGGGAAGCCAACACCGAGGGCGGCGTGTTCCCGGCCATTTTCGGCACCGTGTTCATGGTGATCCTGATGGCCATTATCGTCACCCCGCTGGGGGTGGTGGCCGCCATCTACCTGCATGAATACGCCGGCAAGAACAACCTGACCAAGATCATTCGCATCGCGGTGATCAACCTGGCGGGGGTGCCCTCCATTGTATACGGCGTGTTTGGCCTGGGCTTTTTCGTCTATATGCTGGGTGGCTCGCTCGACAAGCTGTTTTACCCGGAAGCCCTGCCCACGCCTACCTTTGGCTCCCCCGGGGTGTTGTGGTCGGCGCTGACCCTGGCCATTCTCACCCTGCCGGTGGTGATCGTGTCCACCGAGGAAGGCCTGTCACGCATTCCCGCCTCGGTGCGCCAGGGCTCGCTGGCGCTGGGTGCCACCAAGGCCGAGACCCTGTGGCGGATCATCATTCCCATGGCCAGCCCGGCGATCATGACCGGCCTGATCCTGGCCATTGCCCGGGCCGCGGGCGAGGTGGCGCCGCTGATGCTGGTGGGCGTGGTCAAGCTGGCGCCCAACCTGCCGGTGGACGGCAACTTCCCCTATCTGCATCTGGACCGCAAGTTCATGCACCTGGGCTTTCATATTTACGACGTGGGTTTTCAGAGCCCCAACGTGGAGGCGGCGCGCCCGCTGGTGTATGCGACCTCGTTTTTGCTGGTCACGGTGATCGTGGGCCTGAACCTGACCGCTATCGGCATTCGCAACCATCTGCGTGAAAAATTCCGCTCGCTGGATCAGTAATTCGGCCGGCCACTTGTTAGAGGTATAGAAACATGATTAACGTAGCGACCCCCCTGAGTCAGGACACCACCCTGGATCTTGGCCGCCTGAGCGAAGAGCAGACCGCGCTGGAAGTGCGCGGGCTGAACCTGTATTACGGCGCCAAGCAGGCGCTGTTCAATGTGGATATGAAAATTGCCAAGGGCCAGGTGACCGCCTTTATCGGTCCGTCCGGCTGTGGCAAGTCCACCCTGCTGCGCTGCATCAACCGCATGAACGACCTGGTGGAGACCTGCCGCATCGAGGGTGAGATCCTGCTGCACAACCAGAACATCTACGGCAAGGAAGTGGATGTGGCCGCCCTGCGCCGCCGGGTGGGCATGGTGTTTCAGCGCCCCAATCCCTTTCCCAAGTCCATTTACGAGAACGTGGTGTACGGCCTGCGGCTGCAGGGCATCAACGACCGTCGCCGGCTGGACGAGGCGGTGGAGCGCTCCCTGCGTGGCGCGGCGCTGTGGGACGAGGTGAAGGACCGGCTGCACGACAACGCCTTTGGCCTGTCCGGTGGCCAGCAGCAGCGTCTGGTGATCGCCCGGGCCATCGCCATCGAGCCGGAGGTGCTGTTGCTCGACGAACCCACCTCGGCGCTGGATCCCATTTCTACCCTGGTGATCGAAGAGCTGATCAACACCCTCAAAGAGCAGTACACTGTGGTGATCGTGACCCACAACATGCAGCAGGCGGCGCGGGTGTCGGATCAGACCGCCTTCATGTACATGGGCGAGCTGATTGAATACGCCGACACCAACACTCTGTTTACCACCCCCAGCAAGAAAAAGACCGAAGACTACATCACCGGTCGTTACGGCTAAGGAGCTCTGCAAGAATGGACAAGCTGAATCTCAACAAACACATTTCCGGCCAGTTCAACGCCGAGCTGGAAGGGGTGCTCAACCAGGTGCTGGTGATGGGTGGCCTGGTGGAACAGCAGCTCACCGACGCCATTACCGCCATTCACGAGCAGAACATGGATCTGGCCCGCCAGATCGTGGCCAACGACCATAAGGTCAACGCCCTGGAAGTGCAGATCGACGAGGAATGCACCCGCATTATCGCCAAGCGTCAGCCGGCGGCCTCGGATTTGCGCCTGGTGCTCGCCATCATCAAGACCATCACCGATCTGGAGCGCATCGGCGACGTGGCCAAGCGCATCGGCATGATGCTGCTCGACAACGCCAACAAGAAACAGCCGCCGCTGGTGTCGATGGAAAACATGGGCCGGCGTACCGTGCGCATGCTGCACGAGGCGCTGGATGCCTTTGCCCGCATGGACGTGGAAGCGGCCATCGAGGTGCACAAGGAAGACGACAAGGTGGACCGGGAATACGAGTCCATCATTCGTGAGCTGATGACCTTCATGATGGAGGATCCCCGCTCCATTCCCCATGTGCTCAACGTGCTCTGGTGTGCCCGCTCGCTGGAGCGGGTCGGGGACCGGGTACAGCATATCTGCGAATACATCATCTACTTCGTCAAGGGCAAGGACGTGCGCCATACCAGCGACGAAGACATTCACAGCATGCTGGACTGAGCCGGCCCGGCCGCGACCGGGATGGCTGTGACTGACTTCAAAACGCGCTTCGGCGCGTTTTTTGTTTTTTATCCGGGCAAGGGCGGATGCTTGCAGGGGAGGATCCGCACAGGATCCTGTTTGATCCTGAACCCGGGATATAAAACACGGAACGTAGACATTATCTCATTGAATTGTATTGAGTATTACAAAGTGCGTGATTTTTTATTCACAATTTGTGAAGATCCTGTGACCATATATTGCAATTCGACTTTGCCTAGACCCGTCTTCGCGGGTAAACTATCGCTCCCAAGCGATTAGGGTTAGTGATCGGTCGATTGAACACTACTGACAACTAGAATAGAAGAAGCAACTATGACGGAACGTACTCACCTCGGCACTTTGCAAGTCGCTACCGTTCTACATGATCTGGTAGTAAATGAAATCATTCCCGGTACCGGCGTTGAGCCCGCCGCGTTCTGGAATGGCATGGAGCAGATCGTTAATGATCTGGCCCCCAAGAACCGCGCCCTGCTGGAAAAGCGTGAAACGCTGCAGCGTCAGATCGACGAATGGCACCGCGCCAACGCCGGCAAACCCCACGATGCTGCGGCCTACAAGCAATTCCTGACCGACATCGGTTATCTGGTGCCGGTGGTGGAAGACTACCAGATCACCACCACCAATGTTGACGCCGAGCTGGCCACCCTGGCCGGTCCGCAGCTGGTCGTGCCGGTGAACAACGCCCGTTACTGCCTGAACGCCGCCAACGCGCGCTGGGGCAGCCTGTATGACGCCCTGTACGGCAGCGACGCCATTCCCGAAACCGATGGCGCCGAAAAGACCAAGACCCTGAACCCGCGCCGCGCCGAGAAGGTGATCGCCTGGGGGCGTAACCTGCTGGATCAGGCCGCTCCCCTGGCCGCCGGCAGCCATGCCGACGCCACCGCTTACCAGGTGGTGAACGGTCAGCTGCAGATCACCCTGGAAAACGGCGACACCACCACTCTGGCCGATGCCGACAAGTTCGCCGGCTACAAGGGCGACACCGCCGCCCCGACTTCCGTGCTGGTGCGCAACAACGGCCTGCACATCGAGCTGCAGTTCGACGCCAGCAACCCGGTTGCCCAGCTCGACAAGGCCGGCATCAAGGACCTGATCGTTGAAGCCGCCCTGTCCACCATCATGGACTGCGAAGACTCTGTGGCCGCCGTCGACGCCGAAGACAAGGTCGGCGTATACCGCAACTGGCTGGGCCTGATGAAAGGCACCCTGACCCAGAAAGTGAAGAAGGGCGACAAGGAAATCGTTCGTGCGCTGAACCCGGATCGCGAATACCTGAACCCGCAGGGTGAAGCCTTTACCCTGCACGGCCGCAGCCTGCTGTTCGTGCGCAACGTGGGTCACCTGATGACCAACGACGCTGTGCTCGACAAGGACGGCAACGAGGTGCCGGAAGGCATCATCGATGGCCTGGTCACCTGCCTGATCGCCATTCACGACCTGAAGGGCAACGGCAAGTTCCGCAACTCCCGCACCGGCAGTGTGTACATCGTCAAGCCCAAGATGCACGGCCCGGAAGAAGTGGCCTTTGCGGTGGAGCTGTTCGAGCGCATCGAGCAGGTACTGGGTCTGGCCAAAAACACCCTGAAAGTGGGCATCATGGATGAAGAGCGTCGTACCAGCGCCAACCTGAAGTCCGCCATTTACGAAGCCCGCGAGCGCGTGGTGTTCATCAACACCGGCTTCCTGGATCGCACCGGTGACGAAATTCACACCAGCATGGAAGCCGGCCCGGTTGTTCGCAAGGGCGACATGAAGCAGCAGGCCTGGATCCAGTCCTACGAAAACAACAACGTGGACGTGGGTCTGGCCGCCGGCCTGCAGGGCAAGGCGCAAATCGGCAAGGGCATGTGGGCCATTCCCGACAACATGGCCGACATGCTGGAGCAGAAGATTGCCCACCCGCTGGCCGGTGCCAACACCGCCTGGGTGCCGTCTCCGACCGCCGCCACCCTGCACGTGACCCACTATCATCAGGTGAACGTGAAGGCCCGTCAGGACGAGCTCAAGTCCCGCGAGCCGGCCAGCCTGGACGACCTGCTGACCATTCCGCTGCTGACCCAGGCCGACAAGGATGCCCTGACCGCGGAAGAAATCCAGAACGAGCTGGACAACAATGCTCAGGGCATTCTGGGCTATGTGGTGCGCTGGATTGACCAGGGGGTGGGCTGCTCCAAGGTGCCCGACATCAACAACGTGGGCCTGATGGAAGATCGCGCTACCCTGCGTATTTCCGCTCAGCACATTGCCAACTGGCTGCGTCACGGCATCTGCACCGAAGAGCAGGTGATGGAAACCATGAAGCGCATGGCCGCGGTGGTGGACGAGCAGAACGCCGGCGATCCGCTGTATCGCAACATGGCGCCGGGCTTTGACGGCGTGGCCTTCCAGGCCGCCTGTGCCCTGGTGTTCGAAGGCACCACCCAGCCCAGCGGTTACACCGAGCCGCTGCTGCACGCCTACCGTCGCAAGCTGAAAGCCCAGGGTTAAACCCGGCTGTTGCGGACCCAAAACCCCTGGCTTGTGCCGGGGGTTTTTGTTTTTATGCGCGCTCAGGGCCACGGGCCGCGAGAAAAGTGATCCATCCCCGATATTGAACGGCCAGGACTTGTTCAGCCCCACCCTGTGCTGTCACTCTGAGCGTCTTTCATTTTCGCTCAGATTGTCGCCATCATGATAAAACGCCTGGTCATTTCCCTGTCGTCGCTGATCTTCAGCGTGTTTCTGCTGATGGGGGGCAACACCTTCGTGATGACCCTGCTCGGGGTCAACCTGGGGCTGAAACAGGTGGAGCCGACCCTGATCGGCAGCATCATGGTGTGTTATTCGGTGGGGTTCGTGCTGGGCTCCCTGTACGGGCCCAGGGTGATCAAGCGGGTAGGGCACATTCGCGCCTTTGCGGTGTTCAGCGCCGTGCTGGCCAGCTCCACGCTGATCTTTCCGCTCACCGACAGCATCATGATCTGGGCCCTGCTGCGGGCGCTCAGCGGCATTGCCGTGGCCGGCAGCTTTGTGGTGATTGAAAGCTGGTTCAGCGCCGTGGCCACCAGCGACAATCGCGCCACCCTGTTTTTTGCCTATCAGATCTGCGCCTATCTGGCCGCCACCGCCGGCCAGCTGCTGATCGGCTTTACCGATCCCGCCGCCTTTGTGCCCTTTACCCTCGGCGCCATATTACTGACCGCGGCCCTGGTGCCGCTGTCGCTGACCCGCATGGAAGCGCCCACGGTGGAGCACAGCGAGCGCATCAGCCTGAAGTCCATTGTGCGCAGTGCCCCGGTGGGGCTGTTGGCGGCCCTGTGCAGTGGAGTGCTGATCAGCAGTTTTTACGCCATGGCACCGGTTTATGCCATTCAGGTGGGGCTGCCGGTGGATCAGCTGTCTTACTTTATGGCGGCGTCCATTTTCACCTTCATTCTGTTTGCCTGGCCCCTGGGACGCTTGTGTGACCGGCTGGACCGGGGCCGGATCATGGTGGCCATCAACCTGGTCATCGCCGTCAGCGCCGCCGGCGTGATCGCCGGTGGCGGCCATCATGTCGGCATTCTGATCGGCTTTTCCGCCCTTTACATGGGCATGGTGGCGTCCATTTACCCGGTGGCGGTGGCCATCACCAACGACCGTATGGAGGCCCATCATATCGTGGCGGCCAGCACCACTCTGCTGCTGAGTTATGGCCTGGGCAGTTCACTGGGGCCCCTGTTCAGCTCGGGCATGATGACCTGGCTCGGCCCCCAGGGGCTGTATATCGGCTGTGGCGCCGTGGCCTTGCTGCTGGGCAGCTACACCTGGTGGTGGCAATGGCGCACCCCCGTGATGCCGGTGGAGGAGCAAACCGCCTGGATCGCCACCCCGGTGGATACCGCGGGTGTGATCACCGAGCTGGATCCCCGTAACGAGGAGTTCGTGGATCTGCCCATGGAGGAGGTGTTTCCGGATCTGGAAGAGGAAGCCATGGCCGAAGCCAGCGCCGGCCAGATGGAGCTGGAGCTGAACGAGCCGGCGCCCGAGGCCGAGAAAGAGCCACAGATCCAGGCCGGGGAGGCACGGGCGGCTCAGCCCCATTAGCGCTCGCGGGGCACCTGTGGCGACCGGGCGGCCTTGTGGCTCAAATTGGTCTTTCCTGTTTAAATGATGTACTGTCATCAAACCGTCAATCGGTATGGTTAACCTGAGTTCGGTTTTATCAGCGAGGACAAGTTCATGGATAAGTTGCCCCGTATGAGTGCTGTCTCAAGCCCGCCGCCCTGCATCTGGTCGGCGGACGATTGTTACCCAGCCCACATGCTGCGCTGGCTGCAGCAAGAGGCCGGGCAGGCGAGGGAGACGCCCGTGGTCACCGAGCCGGAGCCCGGGCTGGAAGTTGTCTGAATTTTGCTCCCCCTGATCGTCCCGGCCGGGCAAATGGCCGGGATTTTCCTTTTTAGCGCTGCATCACTGCCTTCACCATTCCCCTTGCTTTCAATCCTCGTTAGACTTGGGCCTGAATTCTGATACCGGGCCCACGCCCTCAGCCCAGCAGGAAGCAGACAGCAATGATTCGACTCGCCATCAATGGTTACGGCCGCATCGGCCGCAGTGTGCTGCGCGCCTTTTTCGAGCGCGGCCTTCAGCGGCGCATGAAAATCGTGGCCATCAACGAGCTGGCCGAGCCCGAGGCCATGGCCCACCTGACCCGTTACGATTCCAGCCACGGCCGCTTTGGTCAGCCGGTGAGCCTGGCGGGGGAATACATGCGCATTGGCGATGACATTATTCGCCTGTGCCACGAGCCTGACGCGGCCCGCCTGCCCTGGGCCGAACTGGGGGTAGATCTGGTGCTGGACTGCACCGGTGTGCTCTCCAGCCGGGCCGATGCCGGCCTGCACCTGCTGGCGGGGGCGGGCAGGGTGCTGTTTTCCCATCCGGCCGACAGCGACGTGGACGCCACCATCGTCTATGGTGTCAATCACCAGCAGCTTACCGGCCGTGAGACCATCGTCTCCAACGCGTCCTGCACCACCAACTGCGTGGTGCCGGTGATCGAAACCCTGCACCGGGTGTTCAATATCAAGTGTGGCAACATCACCACCATTCACTCGGCCATGAACGATCAGCAGGTGATCGACGCCTACCATGCCGATCTGCGCCGTACCCGCGCCGCCAGCCAGTCCATCATTCCGGTCGACACCAAGCTGGCCAAGGGCGTTGAGCGCATATTGCCGCACTTTGCCGGCAAGTTCGAGGCCATTTCCGTACGGGTGCCCACCATCAACGTCACCGCCATGGATCTCAGCGTGATCGTGGAACAACACGCCTCGGTGGAGGAGGTGAACCGGGTGCTGCGTGAGGCCGCCGCGGGCCCGCTCAAGGGCATTCTCGACTACACCGAAGCGCCGCTGGTGTCGGTGGACTTCAACCACGATCCCCATTCTTCCATTATCGACGGCACCCAGACCCGGGTCAGTGACGCCAACCTGATCAAGATGCTGATGTGGTGCGACAACGAATGGGGCTTTGCCAACCGTATGCTGGACACCAGCCTGGCCTGGCTGGCGGCGGGCAAGACGATTTAACAGACTCGATTAACCACAGTACTGCCAATTTAGAGGACGCATTATGTCTGTCATCAAAATGAATGAACTCGATCTGTCCGGCAAGCGGGTGCTGATCCGCGCCGACCTGAACGTGCCGGTGAAAAACGGCAAGGTCGGCTCCGATGCCCGCATCCTGGCCTCGCTGCCCACCATTGAGGCGGCCCTGGCCCAGGGCGCCAGAGTGATGGTGACCTCGCACCTGGGCCGCCCCACCGAAGGGGAATATGCCGACGAGTTTTCGCTGCAGCCGGTGGTGGACTACCTGGCCGGCAAACTGAGCGTGCCGGTGCGCCTGGCCAAGGATTACCTGGACGGCCTGGACATTGCCGAGGGCGAGCTGGTGGTGCTGGAGAACGTGCGCTTCAACAAGGGCGAGAAAAAGGACGACGAGACCCTGTCGCGCCAGTATGCCGCCCTGTGTGATGTGTTCGTGATGGACGCCTTCGGCACCGCCCACCGCGCCCAGGCCTCCACCCACGGCGTGGCCAAATACGCTCCCGTGGCCTGTGCCGGCCCGCTGCTGTCCGCCGAGCTGGACGCCCTGGCCAAGGCCATGGACAAGCCGGCCCGGCCCATGGTGGCCATTGTGGGCGGTTCCAAGGTGTCCACCAAGCTGACCGTGCTGGAGTCCCTGTCCAGGGTGGCCGACCAGCTGGTGGTGGGCGGCGGTATCGCCAATACCTTTATCGCCGCCTCCGGTCACCCGGTGGGCAAGTCGTTGTATGAGCCGGAGCTGCTCGACACCGCCCAAAAGCTGGCCGCCGAGTGCGCCATTCCGCTGGCCACCGACGTGGTGGTGGGCACCGAATTCTCCGAGCAGGCCGAGGCCGCCACCAAGCCGGTGAGTGAAGTGGACGCCGACGACATGATCTTCGATCTGGGTCCCGACTCCGCCGAGGCCCTGGCCAAAATCCTGAAGGAAGCCAAAACCATTCTGTGGAACGGCCCGGTGGGCGTGTTTGAATTCGATCAGTTCGCTCACGGCACCGAAGTGGTGGCCCGCGCCATCGCCGAGAGCGATGCCTTCTCCATCGCCGGTGGCGGCGATACCCTGGCGGCCATCGACAAGTTCGGCATCAAGGACCAGGTGTCCTACATTTCCACCGGTGGCGGCGCCTTCCTGGAGTTCGTGGAAGGCAAGACCCTGCCGGCGGTGGCCATGCTGGAACAGCGTGCCAAAGACTGAACCCATTTTTTCAACACGGCCGGTTACACCGGCCGTGATGCAGCATACAGGAGCAATACAATGTCCCAGAAAATTTCCGACGTGGTCAAGCCGGGTGTGGTCAGCGGCGATGACATGCAGAAGATTTTTGCCATCGCCAAGGCCAACCAGTTCGCCCTGCCGGCGGTCAACGTGGTGGGCACCGACTCGGTCAACGCGGTGATGGAAGCCGCCGCCAGGGTGAAAGCGCCGGTGATCGTGCAGTTCTCCAACGGCGGTGCCGCCTACTTTGCCGGCAAGGGCCTGAAACTGGAAGGCCACCAGGCCGCCATTCTGGGTGCCATTTCCGGTGCCCGTCACGTGCACGCTCTGGCCGAAGCCTACGGCATTCCGGTGATCCTGCACACCGACCACGCCGCCAAGAAGCTGCTGCCCTGGATCGACGGCCTGCTCGAGGCCGGCGAGCAGCACTTTGCCGAAACCGGCAAGCCGCTGTTCAGCTCGCACATGATCGATCTGTCCGAGGAAAGCCTGGAAGAAAACATCGAGATCTGCGCCCGTTACCTGGAGCGCATGAGCAAGATTGGCATGACCCTGGAAATCGAACTGGGCTGCACCGGCGGTGAGGAAGACGGCGTCGACAACACCGGCATGGACAGCTCGCTGCTGTATACCCAGCCGGAAGACGTGGCCTACGCCTACGAGAAGCTGAGTGCCATCAGCGACAAGTTCACCATTGCCGCCTCCTTTGGCAACGTGCACGGCGTGTACAAGCCGGGCAACGTCAAGCTGACCCCGAAGATCCTCGACAACTCGCAGAAGTTCGTGTCCGAGAAGTTCGGCCTGGCCCCCAAGTCCCTGAACTTTGTGTTTCACGGCGGCTCCGGCTCTTCCGCTGAGGAAATCAAGGAATCCATCGAGTACGGTGTGATCAAGATGAACATCGACACCGATACCCAGTGGGCCACCTGGGCCGGGGTGATGAACTACTACAAGGACAAGGAAGCCTATCTGCAGGGTCAGATCGGCAACCCGGACGGCGACGACAAGCCCAACAAGAAATACTACGACCCCCGCGTCTGGCTGCGTGAAGGCCAGCTCAGCATGATCGCCCGCCTGGAGCAGGCGTTCCGCGAGCTGAACGCCGTGAATGTGCTGTAAGGCATTTATCTCGTGAATAAAAATACCGGCCAGCTGGCCGGTATTTTTTTAGGTGTATGGGCTGGTTTTCTGTCATGCCGGCCTTGAGCCGGCATTCGAAGAGGCCGGGCCAAGATCCGGCACGGCGTTTTTAGCCTTCCAGCTCGCCGCAGAAGCGGTAGCCTTCGCCGTGAATGGTGGCGATGATTTCGGGGGTGTCGGGCACCGACTCGAAATGCTTGCGAATGCGGCGAATGGTCACGTCCACGGTGCGGTCGTGGGGCTTGAGCTCGCGGCCGGTCATTTTCTTCAGCAGCTCGGCACGGCTCTGGATCTGGCCCGGGTGCTCGCAGAAGTGCACCATGGCTCGGAACTCGCTGCGGGGCAGCTTGAACACCTCGCCACTGGGGCTGACCAAGGCACGGCTGTTGATGTCCAGGGTCCAGCCGTTAAAGCGGTAGGCTTCCACCTGCTTGTCGTCTTCCTGGGCGTCGGGTGCCTGCATGGTGCGGCCCAGCAGATTGCGGGCGCGGATGGTCAGCTCGCGGGGGTTGAACGGCTTGGTGATGTAGTCGTCGGCACCGATTTCCAGACCGAGGATCTTGTCGACCTCGTTGTCGCGGCCGGTGAGGAACATCAGTGCCAGGTTGTGCTGCTCACGCAGCTCCCGGGCCAGCAGCAGGCCGTTTTTGCCGGGCAGGTTGATGTCCATGATCACCAGGTTTACCTTGTGATCGGACAGGGCCTTGTACATTTCCTCACCGTCGGTGGCTTCCAGCACGGTGTACCCTTCCGCCTCGAAAATGCCTTTCAGGGTGTTACGGGTGACCAGTTCGTCTTCAACGATAAGAATGTGTGGAGTCTGCATGAGCTTACCTGTTCTCTGAATGTAAAAATACTGTCGTCGGCACCACGCGGAAAAGGACAGGCTGCATGGCAAGGTGTTTGTGTAACAAACTTACGTATGCAAGACACTCAGAGTGCCGGGGCCGGCCTTTTTGGTTGTGCCGTTATTGTTTTTATATGCATCCCATGCAGTTACTGCGTCATACCCAACAGACTAGAATACGGGAAGAACAGAGGTCCTTTTGCTAAATTGGTGTTATTTTAACAGTTAACAGGGGCATAACAACCATATCAAAATCATCGTCCTAAGCCCCTGTTTTTCATAGACTTTTTTCACCGTCTTCCTGTGTCCCCGGCTTTGGGGACGTATAGGGGACAAAGCCACCTAATTTGCTTCCCAGTAACTGAGCAGGGGACTGCATGGCTTGAGGGATCCATTTACCGTAAACCGTTCGGATCACACCCCAGTCACTGTGTCCCATCTGCCGGGCAACCCACATGGGATCAGCGCCGTTCATCAGTGCCCAACTGGCGTAAGTATGCCTCAACTGGTACGGCCTGCGATACGGCACATCAACTTTGTTAAGAATACGTCCCCAGGTAACAGTAGGAAAGGTTAAATTCTCATGTAACCTACGAAAAACACCTTTGGAAGAACGGTATAGGAAAACATTGCGCCGCAGCACCTCCTTTGTCTTGTTGTAATGTTCCGTCACCGTCATCAACTCACCGGGCAGATGACCGGTCACCGGAAACATCTCGGCTAAGACCTCGGCCGCCTGAGGCAGTAACTCGATGGTGCGCCGGCCGTGGGTTGTTTTGGGGAGCTTGAGCCCGTTGGAGTGGCGGGAGTAGTTGTACCGGACCTTTACGACGTTGGCTTCCAGGTCGATATCTTCCCATGCCAGGGCCACAATTTCTCCCGGGCGCATACCGGTGTACACCATCCACCGGACCAAGCGGTGTTTGAGAGGGTTCTTCGCCAGGTATTCCAGGATCCGGGACAGCTCCTGGGGAGAGAAAGGGTACACATCCTGATCCTCATCATCGGAGAAGGACCGTCCCTCTTTAAGCGCCGGCACCTTCTTGAACGGGTTGGAGTAGATCTGATTGGTACGCTCCCCCAGCTCCTCCAGGTATAGATCCAGCAGATATTGGCTCTGCTTCAGGTACATGTTCACAGTACGGGAAGCCAAGGGTTTGTGTCGATCTTCCCCAGAAAGGAGCTTTTTCTGTAATTCCCTCACATGGGAGCTTCTTACTTGATCTACCGGCAGGTGCCCCAGGTACTGGCTGACGGTAGACACAGCATACCCGTAGGACCGCTGAGAACTACCACTCCAGGTGTATAAAAGATCGTTGTATTTTGCATACAATACCTCTTTCAAGGTAGGGGTTTGTTCGGCCTTGGATTGGAGTTCTTCGGGGAAGTGTTTAAGCCAGAAGGCCTCAGGATCGTTGCTGTACAGGCCAAAGGTAATGTCCTGTTTTATGGTCCCCAATTTGTTGGCCGCGAACAGAATGTTGGGTTCGGTCGGCTCTAATTTCAGGGACCGCTTGGTGGGTTTAGTTTCTCCGGGCAGACGAAATACGACCCGCAGCTTATTGTTGTGCAGATGTAATCCGGGAGTGGCCGCCAGTAGTTTTTCGGCTTTTTTTGTAATTTTCATGGTGGTACGCATCGAAGGCTGTCCCCAGGCCGTAGCCTGGGAACTCTACGGATACCGTAGCATATTGAGGAGGGGGGTTATACTTGAGGAGCAGAGCTGAGCCACTGCTCCAGGGCCGGCAGGTTAACCATAATGCGGCCTTCAGGGGTGTATCGCCAGATGGTCCCTTGGGGGATCTGACCACGCTTGAACTTCCGATACAGCGTCTGTCGCTTCAGACCCACACGATTGGCGACTTCCTCACACAGGTAGACGTTGTTGGCCATTGGACGGTCCACCAACTCGGCAAGGCGTACCACTTCCTTAGACAAGAAAGCAAGTTGTTTCTCCAGATGCTGGATGCGGGATTCACCCGCGCCCTGAGGTTGAGTCATCGGCATCATGCTGCATCCTTTACCGTTTCATTAGCAATCTCTTTACGGAACTGCCTGAAGTTTCGGAAGTTACTGCTGCGACCAGGAAACGCCTGGGCTTGATGTTCAAAAGGTGAAGCGTGAACGGGAAGACTTTCAACCAACTTTTGAAAAATCAACCCGGCCTTTTCTTCACTGGTGTCATTTTTTCTATAACTGGTTTGGGCGGCGCAACTGGCGGATATTCGTTTCGCAGAATCTAACGAAACCAATTCCCCCTCGGAATAATAAAGCAATTCACCTTTGTCATTCCTTTTTCGATCAATAAAAGGCAGATGCCATTCACCCTGGTGTAATTCAAAGGGGGTGCTGCTCTGTTCCGCTTCAAACATCAGAGCGGCCAGACATTCAATTTCTGGTTGCGCATCAGGGTGGTGACGAAGGGCATACCAATTCGCCATATCCGTGCTGCTGACCAGAACTTTAATGCGTTGAAAAGGCTCCAGAAGGCGGTTGACAATCTGTTTGTGAAGGCCTTTTTTACGCATACGCTCGGCATGGAAAAGGGCACTACGCATGGCCGCCAGCCACTCCTCCCGGGCGCCCTCAACGTCTTCAACCTCTTGCCGTGCCTGCATTCCGGGCTGATCCGCCCCCCAGTGGATGGGCATGGCAGGGTCGGCTTCCACCAACTGCATAACGGTAGTGATTGGAATAGCACGACTGCTGGCTGAGTTCCGGGAGAATACCCGATGGGTCATCAGTTCGGCGTGAATGAACCGAGGATATTCAAGTAGGAAAGATCGAAGCTGAGTGCCAGTCTGAGAACAAATGGAATGAGTGATTAAGTCGGCCGTGATCATAATATCTCCGTGGCAGCTCCCCGTGGAGGGGAGCGCAAGTTTTGGATTCGCTAAAGGTCAGAGTACAACATCTACCCTGTGAGGACAGGTATCCCTGAACGGCGACATTTATAACTCTGAGATATGACTTAGATCAATTGAAAACAGGTCTGACCAGTGAGGGTTAGGAATTAAAAATAAGCCGGAACTTACGTTAAGTTCCGGCTTATCAATTATTTTGCATTCTGAGAATCTAGTTTCGCAAAGTTAAATGTTGATTATATTTTCAGCACTCAACTCCTTATGACTGACAATCAGAAGCTGGCCGATTTTAGGTGTAATTTTTGTTAAACAATTGTGAGTATACGTCGCACGCTCCCAATCCATGCCGGCATCATGTTCATCTACCATGAACAAGGGGAGGACCTTGTGCGTCAGTATTTGACCCAGCCCCAACCGGATAGCCAGGTTGGTAATGTCCTGGCCGCTCCCGGATAGCGTGCGCAAAGGTTGACCATCTACTTCTACCTCAAATGATTCATCAATCACCACCTGGGCTCGCTCACCTCCCGTCATTTCATTAACCAGATAGGAAGCGGCCTGGTTGAGGCTTGGCAGAAGGTAGTTCTTGACCCGGGCTTTCACGGCCTTGATCCCCGCCTGAGCCGCCTGATGGTCTTTCAGTTGTACCCTCATCCGCTCGATTTCTGCTTGATGCTGCTCATATTTCTTCAAGGCTGTTGTGTACTGCTCCATGGCGAAATCGTATACCTCCCAGCGGCGCTCTACGGCCCGGACTTCCTCAATGGCGTTATGAAGTTCCGCCTCGTCGGGGAGCTGCTGCAGCTCCTCTTGAGCCGCCCGGCGGGCTTCCTGGGCCTCCTGAGCCCTCACCAGCTCTCTCTGATAGTGTTCAAGGGCCTTCTGGTACCGGTCTTCTCCTGCTGCGTTCTCCTGCTGCGTCTGAGTACATAGCTGGTCCCATTTCACCATTTGCTGAGCGTAGTGTTCAGCGCCGGCCTGATTGGCTTGAACCACGCGCTTGCACTGGTTCTTCCAGTGGTCGCGGGCCTGAGCATTGAGTTCCTTCACCTGGGCACAAGCCTGCTCCCAGTGCATCAGTGACAGATTCCACTTCTGCAGGGCCTGGTCGTAAGCCTCCCACTCGGCAATGGTAGAGGCAGCGTCTGGGTACATTTCGAGTTCGTTATAAGCATTCTCGATAGTGTTCTCCAGCTTCTGCTTTTGCTCCAGTTGAGCTTCAAAACGGGCAATATCGCGGGCGGTGAACTGTACGGTGAAGTTGTCGGGGACGTCAGCCAGCTCAGCCAGCGCCTGATGCTCCAGAGGGAAGTGGTGATTGCAGTTAGGGCAGTCCACCTCACCCATGGCTTGAAGCCGGGCTTTCTCCTTGCTTTGCTCGGCGGTGGCCAGCAGGGTACGCAACTGATCGACCTTATCGGGGTCAATACTCCCGATATCCAGCAGCTCCGCCTTCAACCGTTCGATACGACCCAGCAATTGTTCACGCCATTTCTGGTTCTCTTTCAGCTGCTCCAGCGCCGGGCGGCTGAAGCCTTCGGGTTCATCCTCGCTGCCGGGGAACACCGGTTGCTCCGGCTCTGCCTGATACTCGGGCTCTGCCGGCAACGCCTGCTCCTGGTAGGGCAGGGGACGCTCCGGCATGGGGCGAGAGGTGAACGGAGTGGGTTGTTCAGGAATGTGAATCGTCTGCTCGGCCACCGCCTTCAACCGGTTCACCTTCGCAAACTGGTCCTGAAGCTGCTTCATCTTGTTCTCCAGGTCGGCCCGGGAAAGGCCTTCAGGCTTCTCAGGGGCTTCAGGTTTGTGAACCACCCCTTCAATGGCTGAAAGCTGGTCCTTGTAGGTCTTGATGGTCTCTTTCAGAAACAGCTCCAGGGCATCCAGCTGATTGAGACCGGACACGTTATCCACCATGGCTTTGCGTTCGGTGGGCTTCATGTTGGCCAGCGCCTGAATGTCGCCTTGGGCGCACCAGTGGGCGATGCGGAACACCGACAGGTCATAACCCATCAGCTCGGTCACCTTGGCGTTCACGCCCTTGGTACCTTCGGCCAGTACATCACCGTTGGCGGCCAGCACCTTGCCGTTGGATTTGGTACGCTCAATCACATAATCCTGGCCACGGATCGACAGCTCAAGACGGCTCTTTATCTTGGTGTAGTCGCCGCTCTTTCCCCGCAGAGCTTCAGTGCCATACAGGGTGTAGGCGATCATCTCCAGGTTCATCGATTTCCCGGCCTCGTTCTTGCCGGTGATCAGCCAGGAGCCGGCGTCGAGCGTCAGCTCTCGTTTAAGCTGTTTCCCGTTGGAAAAGGTTACATCGTAGGTCAGTTGCTTAATCATCGGAGTCTCCTTGGGGGGCGGCTTACAGCTGCTTCCATAGTTCATCGGTGAGGTCGGGGGTTACGCCTTCCTCAGCCATTACATCGAAGAAAATGGTTTTGAGGTCGAAATCATCCACCTGAGTCGTGACATCTTCCAGCCCCTCGGCGGCCACCCGCTTATGGGTCAGGCTGAGGCAGTCAATGCCGGCCAGAGGGTCTTCGTGAGGCTCCAGCTCCACCCGCAGGTGGTGGTTGAAGTAGACGTCCGGTTTCTCCTCCAAGGCAGCCAGAACTGTTTTTCGGCTACGGGTCACATAGAGTTCTTCCAGCGGGTCTTCAGCATGGCTGCAGGGCAGCATGGAGCCGGTGCCGATCACCAGCATGTCACCATAGGTTCGGTTCTCGGCAATATGAATGTGACCCGTCACCACCACGTCGGTGACCTTGCTCAGGGTCTCGTAGGGAAGCACATTGAGGTCTTCGGCGCCCTTGAAGTTGTCCAGGTCCCAGTGGCCGAATACGGCGGCAAAGGGGCAACCGGACGGCAGGTGGGCCACCACCTCCTCGGCGTCCTTCCCCAACACCCAGGGCACGAACAGGTATTCCTGGCCGGCACTGGCCACGATTTGAGGGTCTGTCTGCACCACCACCATGTTGGGGATACCGTCGAGCAGGTGGGCCAGCACATCAAAGGAACTGGCCTTGCTGGCGTCCCGGCTGGCGTCGTGGTTGCCCTCGATCAGCACAAAAGTAGTGTCGGGGTGGCCGGCGCAGGCCTGCTTGTAGGTCCGGTACACGCGCAGTACCAGGGACTCCGGTACATGGGGGCGGTCGAACAAGTCACCCATGCAGACGTGCAGGTGAGTATTGTCGGGGATCGTGAGCAAGGATTGCTTGAAGGTATCGAACTGAATTTTGTCCCGGTCACCCATCCGGTGAGGCGGGGTGCCGGTCTTGAAGGCCTTGCCAAGGTGCGGGTCGCCCAGCAGGACAACCCCGGGAAGTTGGGGATGTTGCATCGTGTTACTCCTGTTTTGGATTCGAGCCCCCGGGGGGCAGTTATTTGGCTTTGTCAGCCAGGGCGTATTGTCTCAGTTCTTCCATGTATTCGGTGCTGTCATGCTCTTTCAGTTCGTCCCAAGTGACCGAGGCTTTACCCTCCTCCCGAGCTTTTAACAGCTCCTCGGCAGGGATCTCGAACCAGCGACCATGAGCGGTGGATTTCACCCAAAAGACATAAAGCCCTCCCGCCATTGTACAACGCTTGGCGCGAAGCCATTGGTGGGTGCGTATGTTCTTCAGTGAGAACCGCTTGGGGTCGGCACTGGCCTTCACTTCCAGATAGCACATCTGACCCTTCCAGGTCAGCAGGTAGTCGGAAGGTTTGGCTGAAACGATCTTGCGGGTTTTGGTTGGGCCTTTGAAATTGGCTTCGGCATAGTCCTCGAAGCGGTACAGGTCGGCGTCCTTACCCATGAGGTCAAAAAAGGCCTCAATCTCCTGTTCTTCAGGCTTGCCACGATTGGCGGTGGTCATCGGATTCTCCAGTTTGGATTCAAGATGGGGCAATGCCCCACACATTACTGATTATCGTATGAGAGCTTTCGTTTTTTCCTGATCACTACCGTGGGGGCCGGAGAGTTTCTACGGGGAGTGGATGATAGGGATTGGGGGGTAGATCTACGTCCTGGTCCTTTCTTTTTGCCCCGGTTAAGCAACTTCCGATGTTTTTTTCCTCGTTGTTTGTGAGCCAGCTGAGCTTCTTCGGCGGTAACGACACCGCTTACCTTGCCGTTAATGTCAAACCTCTGAGCCCCTTCTTTCATACTGATCAGATAAGAGTGACTGTTAACGTGATGTCCGATGGCTTTGTAGATATCCCCGGACAACATCAGATGTCCTACACGTTCCTTGAGCTGATGGTACATACCTTTCGCCAGTGGACGGTTCCAGAATATACGGATTCCTTGCTCCTTACACAGGCGACGGAGCAGGTACAGTGCCTCCTTGCTGTTTTTCGGATGATACTTAATGGTCATTAATCTCCCCGTTATCTCTAGTCTTACCACGCCGGGCATACCCGACGTGGTATTATTCTATAGCGTTCACCCAGTTACCGGAAGATGAGCATTCCTAATACCGGGATAGACCATATCCAATTGCCGGTTCAACTCTTTGTTGAGTATAGGGTGCAGATACTCCTGTAGTCTGCCCACCATCTTGTGAACCGGAGATCCGGTAACATCCTGTCCCTGCAATTTTGCCAACGAATAGGTCATCAACGGACAATCCGGTGCCAGCGTGTAATCCTGACGATAGTACGGGCTCTTGCTGTGCGCTCTGGCCCGGGCCAGATCCTCATTCAAGGCGTCCAAACACTCAGGGTCAATGCTGCGAACCCGAATGAATCCATCATCAGTACGAACCCGGGAAACTCTAAAGGTTCCCAGCCCTGCGGCCTTCAGCACGGTGGCTACGCTCTGGGCGATTTTCTTGGTGTCCTCAATGGCAGGCATCGAGAAGCCCAGCACCGTCTTGATGATGGAAAAACGATGCCCTTCAGGGCTCAAGCCGTTATCCACCTTATACAACCAGTTATACAGCGACGCCATCTGATCAGGGTCCCAGGTACGGCCATTGGAAACGATGCGGTCGCCTTCCCAAGAAAGACCCAGCTTACCCATAAAGTCTTCCAAAAAGTCCACGACCTCGGTCTGAATGGCTCCTTCCCAGCGTTCCCGGCCCGGGCGGGTCAGTCGTTCCATATCCAGCAGCAGAGCCCGGTTCAGCGTCAGACCAAACTTGAGGCCGTTCTGCCGGTAGCGGCGTTTTGCGTCGCTGAGCAGGTACACCTCATTGGCTTCTTCCACCGTTTCAAAGCCGAACAGATCCGCAATCCGCTTCTTGGCTACCATCTCCTTTTCTTCACCGGTTAACTGCTCCTGCTCCTGCAGCTTGGCCATGGTGTCGTCATCGATCAGGGGATAGGCGGCTTTCAGCTGCTCCTCATTCTCCTTGTAGGTCTCCTTCGCTTCCTTGACCTGCTCCAGGCAGGATTCAAGTTCGGAAGACCCTTCCCCACTAAGCAGCTCGTAACCCTCCAGTTTCAGCCGGTTACGCAGGTTGTCCGAGAAGTTGTTTCGGTCGGTATGGTTTCGACCGGTCAGGTATCCATAGGCCAGTTCGTAGGCCTGGTGCATTATCTCGGTGCGGCCGGTGGTGGGATTATAGGTCAGGCTCAGGTCCTGGTATTTGGAGATTTCGTGAAACTTCTTCTCTCCCAGCAGGGCGGCGGCCAGCAGCTCACTGATGATCAGCTTGTTGGGGTCAGTGGGCAGTACCTTGTTGCTCTCGGTCACCGTCAGGTAATTCTCGCACAGATGCCCTTCACGAACCCGCTCCAGGTGCTGCATGGCGTCGGCAGAGGTGGGGCCGGCAGAAGCTGAGGCAAACAGGAACCGGACAGGAAACAGCGGCTTGCCCTCTACGGCGTCGATACTGAAACCGGTACCCATGGACGGAGACCCGATCAGAATATCGGTGGGCTTCAGGAAGCGGTTGGCATCGGTCAGGAACGGTTTGGCCGCATCCTCGCTGACCGTATCCTGGTTGACCAGGATCATCCGCCGGCCATCAGGGAGAGGGGTTTCAAACTGCAGCTTGTAACCCTTCTCCTTGGGTTCGCTGACAACCCCCAAGGTCTGCAGCACCAGCCAGGCCAGGGTCCGGGATTTTTCCCGAGCCTGACAGGCCAGGTACATGCCCCGAGTCGGGTCTTGCAGCAGCTCCACCAGCTTGGCCTCTGCTACTCCTTTACCTTCCAACTCGGTGATGGTGGCCGGGGCTACCCGCTTCCAGCGGTTGATGTAATGATGGACTTCGCCGGCCTTCAGACCGATCTTGCACAGGAAATCGACCGTGGCAGGGTCGAGGTCAGCGTCCAGAAACACCCGACGCTCCGCCTGATTCAGCGCACCGATGAAGAAGTTCAGCGCCGTGGATTTACGCTTCACGGTACCGGCCTTGATGTGCTCCACAACCTGTTCAAACTCATCAATGACCACGGTGGTGTGGGGCAGACCCTCCAGCATGAACTTATGCAGGGAGTCGTAAGTGGTCACCAGTGCCGGGGCATTGTGGAAGTCGGTAGCCGGGCGCTTCTCGTTGTAGCAAGCCACTCCCAGACGGGTAGCCATCTGCTCGGCCAGGGTTGTCCGGTGAACCACGATAATGGTACGCCCCCACAAACCAATCTGGTCCTTGAGCCATTCTGTTTTACCTGTCCCTTTGGGGCTGCGCACGGTCACGGTCCCAGTACGGGTGCAGCCCTGGATCTCCGGGGCATTACCCAGATACTGTTGCTCCACCATGGTAACCGAATCATCACCGTGCATCTCTTGAACGATGGCGGCGCTGGCTTCGGCGTTACTGGCCGTCAACTGAACCTGCAACAGGTGCGCTTCCATCAGATTGTAGATACCCCCGCCGCGCACAAAGGTGTGGATCATCGGCTGGTTGGTGTCATCGTTCGAGTAGAACATGGCTTTGGAGGGGCCTTTCTCGGGCTCCAGCGGATCCGCCAGACTCAGCCGATCATATTTCATCGGGTTCATCATGGCTTCGAAGACGGTCACGGGTTCATCAAGACCATCAAACAGCAGCTCGTCAGTCAGCATGAGCTTGCCCGCCATGCGATGTTCCACCATCACCTGGGCTTCCTGCCGGCTATGGCCTTCCGTCATCAGCTTTTCGATACGGGATTCCCGTATCGCTTGGATTCGGGCCTGCAGCTCAGGGCTGTTCTCCTGCGTTTTCTTCCATTTGTCGTAGGCCTTGATCTCGTCGTCTGACAGGTCCGGGATCAGGGTTTTCGTATCAAGGGCCGGCAGACCCGCGTGATAGGAGGGGACCGGCCGGCGTTGCACCAATCCCTCTCCCAGAACAGGATCTGCCTCAAATAACAACCGCTCGGGGCTGAATACCGCGCAGTCGATCAGGTGACGTTCCAGCTTGGCACCAGATCGGGACAGGGTAATACGGCCCAGACCGGCGAGGCTCAGGCGTTTGTTCAGTACGTCCCGGATCCGGGTCAGGTCATCCCCATCCACCATCGCAAAAAACAGGTGGAAGGATTTTGCCGGCTTCAGGCATTCACCGGTCTCGGCATGATAGATGCCCGAAGAAGACGAGTAGGACACTACATGGGCATACTGGGACAGTCCCGGGATCACGGCTTCCAGCTTCTGTACCAGCTCCTCTGGAGAGTTGATGGGTGCTTCGTCGTTGTAGTCGTAGTCGATGGGAAGCAGGCTCAGCCCTTTCTGGTGCATCGAATCCAGTGTTCGGGTTGCATAAGAAATGTCACCCTGTCGATGTACGGGCAGTTGCCAGCTACGGTCCTGAAACTTGGCCCGGGCAATGATTTGGTGTTCGTCGGTGTGGTCGTCGTTAACCCAGCCGGAGGTAATGGCCTGATGGTGGCCCAGTTGTTGAAGCAGATAGGGCAGGGCTTCCAGTGCAATATCTACACGGTTGGCCACACCATTGGTCATTTTACATTCAGTAGCATCAGAGACTGCTCGACCATCCTGGAGGGTAATCCGCTTGGTCAGCAGGGGATCGGTACCATTTTTGGTGATAACAGAAAGTGACAGTTTCATAGCCGTACCAGAGTTGGATTCGAAGGGGGGCATACGCTGCCCCCGGGTGTCTATAGCTTGACCGATTTAACCAATAAATTCCATGAGATTAGGCGCTTGAAAGTTAGCCGGCTTCAGGAGCTTGCCCTTCTTCACCTCGTCGGTGTCGTTGGCAGCCTTGGCAATGTACTTGCCCGTGATGTCGGTGGGAGTGAACTCCACCATGATGCCTCGGGCCTGATAGTGGGCCTGCACCGCCCATACCTGTGCCTCATCCACCAGCTTGTCCATATTGGCTTTATGAACGGCAGCCCAGGCACCGGCGAAATCAAAGCCTAGACGCTCGGCGGTGCGCACAATCAGGCTAAGGTAGAAACACAGCTCAGGAGCCTTCTGTTTCAGCTCTGCCAGCGACAGCAAGCCACGCTGAACACAATCGCCCAGGGTGACATAGGCACTGTCCACCAGTGCGTCCAGGCGGTCTACTTGGGTGTCGGCCAGTACCGCTTCCTCGAATTCTTCCAGACGCAGACGGTCATGCAAAGTCGCGTCGGAATCCGTGGGCAGTTCCAGGCTTAGGTCAAACGCCCGGCGGAATTCCAGCACGTCGGCATACATGGTGGCGTAGAGGCGGTCATCAATCATTTCGGTTTCCTCAGGTAATAACGTAAGGGATCCCGCATGGCGGGTTTGTATTTGTGACCACGGCCAGTGGTAATTTGAATGGCTCGCCCGGATGCGGCCAGTTGTTGCAACAGTGATCGGGTAAGAGACGTAGGGGCTCCGACCAACTCCGCGACATCACTCACGGCCATGGCGGTGTTTTCATAGGTGAGCACCAGGAGGGCGCGGCGCAGCTGTGCCTCATGACTCAGCCGCTCGAAAGGGGATAGTCGTCGTTCCGTCATTTTGGATTCGCTGTGCAGATGAGGGCGCCCAGCGGCGCCCTCGGCTGCCCACTGTCACCAATGAGCGACAGGATACTACCCAAATATCAATATGTTAAGCCGCCTGTTGCAGTTTGCGTTCACCAAAAAGATACTCCACAACAGCCTGCTGTTGGTCCTTGTTGAGTGCGCCATCTGTCGTATCCTTCGGCAGAATCCCGGGTAATGACGGGGCCTCATCCAGCTCCACCTGTCCAAAGGGGGCCTTTTTCGGATGGTAAGGTTCCAGGGTTCGGCCAATGGATCCGGTGGCATCCGTCTTGAGCAGGCTGATAATCTCCGGGTGATCGCACATCGCTTGTTTAACACGGGCCACGAACTCGACAGCCTGGTCCCGGTGGACGCTGAACACCAATTCATCGTGGATAGGCATCCAGAAGGCGGCATCCCAGCCCTCCGACTCGATCATGCGCTCAATGGCGATGATGCTGCGTTTTGCCAGGGTGGCACAGCTGCCCTGGATCTGGGCGTTCACCACCTGATTGGCCGCCCGGCGCTGAATGGTCTTGACCACGGTACGGCCAAAGGCGCTGATTGCCGGGTTCTTGTAGGCGTCAAACTGGGCAGTCATCCACACCGCCCAGTATTGGGTGGCCTCGAAGCGGGTGCGGCGGTGGCCATCCGGCAGCACGATATACCCCTGCTGCTGGGCGGTGCGCTGCAGCTGTACCCGGTAGGCCTCGGCCACGGGGAAGGTGCGCCGGTAGTTTTCGGTGGCTTCCCACATTTCCTCGGAGTTCCACCCCATCTTTTCCTGAACGGTCATCAGGCTGCCGGAATACCAGTAACCGAAATTCGACGGCTTGCCGGCGTCGTTCCGCCATTTCTTGTAGACGTAGCCCTGATCCAGAGGCTCCATCGATACCGGGTCGGTACACACTTTGGGCCACTTGTCCCGGTAATCCGGGTACTGCTCGGCGGGAAGGCTACGAACGGCCTTCAGGTCGTCCACAGTAAACTCGGGGTGGAATACCTTGAGGGCCGACACGGCGGCGCCCAGGTGCAAGTCGTTGTAGGGGATCTGGCCGTAAGCCTCATAAAAGGCGGGGTCCCGGCTGAATTCACCCATCAAGACCAGCTCAATCTGGGACCAATCCACGGAAACCAGAACATGGTCTTCCCGATCAGGCTCGTAGAAACCACGGATGTAGGTACTCTCACCCCGCTTGCTGAGCTGCATCGGGTTGGGATCCTGGGCAGCCATCCGGCGCGTGTTAAGCCGGCTGGAGATGATGGGGTACATCCTCTGGGTCTCGGGGTCGGTGAGGTAAAGGTACGGGTTGATGAACAGCTTGATGCGTTGCTCAATGTTGGTCATGCGATCCAGTGCCCCAATCACCGCCAGAACCGCAGGCAGCTTTTCCTGGTAGGCCGCCACCTTGGCCTGGGCCTGCTCCATGGTCATGGTGCCGCCGTAGCGTTCAGCTTCCTTAATCCACACCTTGGGATTCTCGGCCAGCTCCCGGGCCTTGTCTTTCATTTTTCCTCGGGCTTCGGCATCGGTGGTAATGGCGCCGGCCGAGTAAACAAATGGCAGTTCGCACAGGTCATGCAGAAGCACTCGCTGCATCATGTAATGGCTCAGATTGCCTCGCTTATCCTTCTCCTTGCCAGTCCACTTGTCCCCCTTCACGGCCATCCAGCGTTCGGTCACGGCACCGGAAATCTGCTTACAGACGGTGTAGTCGTCCCCGTCCGGGGCGGTGGCCAAGGTTATGATGCGATTACGGTATTTCAGGTAGGCGTCCTCGTTCTTCCCGACATACCACTTCTGACGCTGCCACAGGCGAGGGGAGGGCTGGTCGTCAAAGGGGACCAGGGTAGCCAGCGACTGTTTCAGGTCACGGATGGTTTGAGCCATGTTGGCCCGTTCGGTGTCCTGCCGGGAATACACCGCCGCCAGGTTAATCTTTACGCCACGGATCCACCGTTTGGCAAAGATTCTGGGCATAGGGTTTTCCTGTTCCAGAAAGGTTTTGAACACCTGAGGGTTGGTACGCATCATGAAGTCATAAATGGCATGGAACAGGCGCATACATACCACCGCATCGTCGGCGCCGTAGTGCAGCACTTCCTCGCCCGTCAGCAATCCCATGTGGGCCTTGCCGTTCAGAGTGGCTTCAAAGGTGTCCTGGTCGTAGTTCAGCCAGCTCTTGCTGGCCGTCTTCAAGGCATAACCATAACGGATGGATTTGACCAGACCGTTGTAGCTGTGGGCGGCGTCGGAGGTTTTGCCGCAGACCTTGTTCAGCAGCTCCTGCTGCTCGGCGGTGCGGCCCTTACCTTCCTGGAAATCGGAGAAGGCCTTCACCACATCCTTCATCAGGCCGCCAATGGCACCCAGACCATGGGCAAATAGTCGCTGAGGGTCATATTCGTCGTCGTTGTAGGCGGATACCGCCATCTGCAGGGTGCAGATGTAGTTGGTACCCAGATCGATGTCCCAGCAGGCCTTGAGCATCCCCCATTCATAAGCGGCGTTGTGAATGAACAGGGTGCAGCTGTTCCTGAGTACCGTCACGATCTGTTTGGCCGTGGCCAGCGGGATACGGTTCTCTGCATCGGCGTGGAAGGTGTTGAAGTAGTATGCGGTGTCGTCGCCGTCGAAGTACACAGAGAAGCCGGTGATGTTGGTGCGGCGAGTATCAAACACCAGCTTTTTGGCTTTCTTGAACTTCTCACTGCCGGCTTCCAGGTTCATGAACTTGTTCAGACCATCGTGCCGGTTACTGTCCTCGGTTTCGATATCGAAACCGCAATTGCTGTACTGCTTGGCCTTCTCCAGGATCGTGGGCAGCACGGCCTCTAAGTTACGAGCGTCCACCAGGGTTTCGGTAACGCCCAACTTATCGTTGAATCGTGAAAGCATGATCGGTTCTCCTTGGATTCGAAACCGCCGGCGCGGGGCCGGCGGTTGGGTTAGTCTCGAAGTATGGTTTTGTCCAGCATGAACTGGGAGGCGTAAGTCAGTAACACCAAACCTGCCAGCGTGATTTCCTGAACCTCTACCATCAGGACGGCCCAAAGCACCACATGGGCACAGCCCCAATGCGTGAAACGTGTCGGCTCATGAGGTTCATCAAGAACATACGGATACCCCAACAGGTCCAGTGTCATGATCAGGATGATCAGAATACCGTTGAGGCCGCCGAAGGTGATGACTGCAGACCAAACAAACCCCACACCAAGCTCCACAAGGGAAGGTATTTCATGGATGTGGCCGACGACTATCATGGCGAAAACGAGGATGTCTCCGATTAGAAACATCCATCTCAGAGTGGCAATCGCCACAGGTGAGGGATTCACGCCGCCTGTTCCTCCTTGTACTCGACCAGTTGCAGCAGTTCACCGTACACCTGATCCAACAGGTAAACCTTCATCGCGGCGTCTTCCTGCCAGGCTTCATGCTCGTCCTCAGCGTCTTGGTCATCGCTGTCTTCCCACTTCAAGGACTTCAGGTGGAAGTCCTGGGTCAGCGTCATTTCCAGGCCCTCCCAGTTGAGTCGCAGGGACTCCACCTTGAACCCGGACTCCAGCTTGTCCACCAGTTCATCGCAGGAGGCGATGTCCAGGCCGGTGTAGTTGATGGTTTCTTTGGTTTCCAGCTTCCGGGTCAGCTTGCAGGCATCGCCGGGCTCGAAATCCCCGAAGGCTTCCCATGGTTGCGTGTCCGTGGTCAAGAAGGCTTGCAAGCGGGTAGTCAGGCCGTGCTTAACATCGGTAACGTGGGTCGTTTCGGTTTTCACCGAACCCACGACCTTCACCAGCAGATTCATCACTACCTGAGCCATTCGCTCACTGGCCGTTACCACAAACAGGCGCTTGCTGGAGGGGACGTAGTAGGCGTGGATCAGTTGTTGGCGGGCCAATGCTGTCCGAACCACTTCACCCATCACCTGATCCTTGATGGCTGATTTCTCTTTGCGGCTGACGGGGCGCTCCTCCTCGGCCTCGATGTGAGCCACCCGGTTGGCCACTTCCGCTTTCACGGCCGCCGCCGGGATCACCTTCTCGTCGTAACGAACAACGAAAGCAAACCCATCCTCGAAAGGGGATACCATCTGCTTGGTAATCGGGTGCTGGACGAAGCCGGCAGTCTGGTACTCGCTGGATGCCAGCTCCTTAAAGGGGAGTTTGGCCAAGTGCCCTTCCAGGTCCTTGGCTTCAGGCAGCTGAGCGGCAAAGGTGATGATGTTCTTCAGAGGGTTCAGTATAGCCATTATGGTTCTCCGTTTTTGGATTCAGGGGCTCAACGTGGAGCCCCGGGGTAGGTTATGCAGCCAGTAACTGCTGCAGGGTTTTTCCGTAGTTGGGATGCAGCTTGGCATACAGCAACAGGTCACCCTTACTGACGTAGGTCACGGTATGGTGGTCAACCTCGGGTCGGAAGATTAAGAAACAGCTTCCTTTGGGATTCCCCGGCATCTCCTCACCGGTAACCGGGTGGATAAATGCGATGCGGCCACTGCGCCACTTGTTGTTCTCATCGTAATAGCCGGTGATCACACGCAGCTCCTGAGCGTTATCCCCCGGCCACCAAGAGGCAGTGGCATCCATGGGGACCAGCATCACCGTCGTGACCCCGTTGTGACGCTCAATCATGGCTTTTTTTACCCAAGGTTTGGGATTGGAATAGGGCGGGTTAAGCCAGACATGGGCGTTGTTCTTGAGAGGGTCCAGCTGATCGGCCCAGGGCACGATCAGGCTGTTCTCCCGGGGGGTCAGGTAGGCGCCGGGCACCAGCGCGGTGTGGTCCATGCAGGCGGCGTCCAACGCAAAGTCGAACTCCAGATCCATGGCTTGAAACAGCCATAAAGGGGTCTGGGTCTGGTCCCGGGTCTCGGCCGGGGTGGTAGATCCTCCGTAGTCAGCCATTCTGGGTTTCCTTGTTTATCTCGGTGCATCGATACACCGTGTTTCCGACACAGAACTTGCCCAAAAGCTGGCACTCCCGGGCAACGGTTTTATGGGCTGCGGACCATCCCCACTGATGCCCTATGATCAGGGCGAGGATGGTAGCTAGGACGTATCCCATCAATCCCCCTCGGCCTTGCCGTGTTCGTCCACTTCCACCACGGGAAGATCCTTCCACTCGATCCCACTCTGGAAGCCTTCGCTCCAGACATAACCGCCCTGAATCACCTTGCGTCCATCGGGATACAGGGCCAGCCGAAAAGTGGACGGCATGTTGTTGTAGATACGTGCGGGCTTGATGATTGACTGCTCC
Source organism: Oceanimonas pelagia (assembly GCF_030849025.1). Lineage (NCBI taxonomy): Bacteria > Pseudomonadati > Pseudomonadota > Gammaproteobacteria > Aeromonadales > Aeromonadaceae > Oceanimonas > Oceanimonas pelagia. The sequence continues at coordinate 2,216,434 of NZ_CP118224.1, read as the reverse complement.
AGCTTATCGGCTGTAAGGGTTACCAAACGGGCTGGGGGTAACGGGATCACGTTGGAGTTGTCAGTATCTTGGGTCATGTTTCTTCTCCTTGGGCCTGTGATGACTGCACCAGATTTGAGGCCAGCGGCGCTTCTGCCGCTGGCTGAGGGATTTACGACGGCGGGCCATCAGCTGTTTTCCACCCATTCTTCAGGGGTGCCGTGGTCGCCTTCATGGCAATAGTCCGCCGGTGGGTCTATCTCCCCCGGCTCCCGCCAGGCGGGGGCTCCGCACCAGGGGCAGTTGTAAGGGGCGTCCATCACACCACCTCCGGCACGGGCATGGTCAGCATGTATTTGTGCAACAAGGCGGTGCCGGCCTGTAGGTTGGGAGTGCCAGGCTTCATGGCCCCGCTCATCAGGTCCAGTGGCACCTCGTAGAAACCAATGATGCTCCAGAAGGTCTTGAGCTGGTCCTGTTCAGCCAGCCAGTTCTCCAGCGCCTTGCCTTTCAGCTCCAGGAACTGGGCTACTTCCTCGGCGGTGTGATCGGTATTCCCCCGAAAATAGCTCTTGAGTACCTGCCGCTCGGACGGCAGCAGCTTCTTGAATGCGGTCTCACCAAAACGTGTCATGCCGGGGATGCAGTCTGACTTGTCACCCACCATGGTTTTGAACAAGCGGATGTCTTCGGCGGGCATCTTGCGCTCCTTCTCGGAGAGCACACGGATCCGGGAGGATTCAATCTGGTAGTAGTCCTGGTCGGTGGACTGGATTACCACCTGGTCTTCAGTGCCCTGGGCCAGAGTGGCGATCACGTCGTCAGCTTCATACCCCTCTACTTCTATCTGGATGGCTGCGGAGTGGGTCAGCACCTCTTTGAACAGGTCGGTGACGTGGTAGAAATCATCGGCCACATGGCCGTCTGAACGCTTGTAGCCGGGGAATTGCTCACGCCGGCGAGCGTTGGCATTTTTACCGTCCCATACCCAAATCAGGCGAGTGCCTTGGGGTGGGGTAAGGGCTTCCATAAACAGGGTTTCAAGGGCTCCCGGTCCCATGGCGTGGAACAGGCGCTTGAGTTGGTTGTTACCGTCAATGAGTTTAAGCATCGGTTGTACTCCAGGTTTTGGATTCGAAGGAGGGTGTTGTGGTGGCCGGTGCTGATCTCCGACATGATGATTTTTACGTTCGTTGCACTGTCCAGTGTCGTTGTCACCGCAGGATTACATCAGATCCATCTCTTGCACATCAGCCTGTGCATTCACCACAACGGTCAAGGGCACTGAGTCTATTCAGGCTTCCCGGCACTCAATTACCGGGTTCCAATCCTGAACCGGGGGCCTAGTCCCCCGATACAGTACAAGCCCTATTGTTGCCCTTGCCGTTGTGTGCCCGGGAGTCAGCCCGGGCACTGGTTATGCTTTTGTGTTGAACATCATTGGCCACAGGATCATCGCTACGCCGACGGCCAGCAGCAGGTCGATGCCCACCGACAGGATGCGGCTGGTGAAATCCACCAGCACCATACCCAGCAGCAGCACCACGGCCGCTGCTTTTCGGAAAGCATTGTCACTCAAGGTCATAATCCCGCAGGTTGATACCCAGGGTCTGGCCAACCTTCTTCAGTACAGCCAGTTCCTTGTCGCAGATATCACCATCTGATTCGGCGGTGGTAAGCATGGCCACAAATACTTCCTCGGCCTCCTCCTTGCTCGCCTTAATGTCGGCGATCTCACGCATCACCTTGAGCATACCCATCCGGGGGCCAGCATCGAACATGGAGGAGAATTTGGCGATGGTCTGGTTAATCTCACTGCCGTAACCGTCCATCGAGGGGTTGGCGGCGATCTGAGCTTCCAGGTTCTGCAGCTCCTCATCCTCCACACTACCATCGGCGTACATCACGGCCACACAGCCACCTACATAGGCTTCCATCAGGTCGCGGTTCTCAAATTTCTTGGCTTCCGCTTTTGCAGCGGCGACCTTCTTGCCAAACAGTTTTCCCAGCATCAGGGCATCCTTATCTTTTGGTTCATCATCGGAAAGGGCTTTCGAGCTTGTGCTCTGCCTGAAAAGCACCCGGGTCAAAACGGACAAAACCCCCGGTAAAAGCCCTTTCCGATAAAAAGCCCCGGCCCGAAAGCCGGGGAAGATCAGGGTCTACTGCACTAACAATCCCTCTGAAAGGGGTCTGAGACAAACCCCTTTCAAAAAGACCCTGGCCCGCAGGCCAGGGATAAGTCCGGTGCTGTCTGACCACCGGCATTGCCTTCGAATCGGCGGGCTGGTACCCCCACCCGACAGGACTCTCCGAGCGTCGCCCATCTACCAAGGAGCAGGTAAGTGGATCGGAAAGCCCTGTCGGGTGGTGCCCCGGTATTCCGGGGCAACCTGTATTAACGCTTCAGAGCTTCCTTGAGCTTCTGGCTCGGGTTGAACTTCACCCGATAATGGGCAGGAACCACGGTCTCACGACCAAAGCCCTGATAGGTGCGAGCAGCGGTAGCAACGGGTTTCAAGGTACCCAGAGGAGACAGGGCGACGGACTCGCCGTGGGCTAAGCTGTTTGCAGTTAGGTCCAGAAACTTTTCCAGTGCAGCTTTAGCTTTAACCTGGCTGATGTCGGCGGCCTCAGCCATAGCAACAATGATTTCGCGTTTAGTCATCACAGTCATGAGATAGTCCTTGTTGATTTGGATTCGATCACAAGGGGGAGGAAATACCTCCCCCTGTTATGGCCTTAGGCCTGAGCGTCAGTCAGCAGCTCGTAGCGCAGGTTGCCCCACTTGTTACCAGCAGCGTTCTTCTTCGGCTCATTGGTGAGGCGAACAACCACACGCTGACCCAGCAGGCCCTTCATAGCCACCTGACGGTGGAAGGCCAGCCAGGAGTTCCAACCAGAGTAGGGGGTGGTGTAACCCAGACTGGTGCCGGCGGTGACGACGGTCTGGCCGTCAACATCCACAACGTCCTGAACCGCCATCATGGGGATTTGAACGGAGCGGAAAGGCTTGGCTGAGGGGTCCACGCTAATGGCAGTGGCCAGCGCCTGAGGCCAGCTCATGCCGTCCTGGCAGGACACACCATCGGTGGTGAAGTGGTATACGGCGGGGTTACCGTACCGGATACCCATACCCAGAACGAAACCCACGTTCTCGGTCATATCGATCTCAACAATCGCCTCTCGGATGATGGCGTCGTGGTCGCCCACGGTCATGCCCTGGTAGTCAGGCTTGAACCACTGTTCGACGGACAGACCCATAGCGGCCATGGATTCCATGGTGAAGGTCTGAGGCGCGGCAAACTGCTGCAGGTGAGCCGGCAGGGCGGGCTGGCCAGCGGGGGCCTGAGCCGGCATTTGCTGCTGAGGAGCCTGCTGATAGTGTTGGGCAACCTGAGGGTGCATGTGACCCTGAACCGGCGCCTGTTGAGCCTGAGGCTGATATTGGGGCTGAGCGTGAGCCTGCGGCTGGTACTGCTGCTGAGGCTGAGCCTGAGGCTGTTCAAAATTCTGAGCTTGCGGCTGCTCGAAGGTCTGGCCCTGGGGCTGGGTGAAAGATTGAGCTTGGGCGTTGGCGTCAGCCAGCATCTGATCGATGTTGTTCATAATTTTCTCCAGATTTTTGGATTCGAGATTCGAGATTCGAGATTAAGATTCGAGATTACGAAGTCAGGCCCAGTAGGCGCTGACGGGCATATAATCGTTGACGTTTGATCCCACGTCAAGGGCGTATGTGAAATTTGTTAACCGGACATAAAATCACCTCCCATCATAGAGTTAGATTGCACAATATGGACTTGTGTGTCGTCCTTGAACACCTTGGTTCGGTCCTTGCTCTTGCTGTTCGCAATGTGGGCGATACGCTGATCTATGCTGTTGCGATACTGCAGCACATAGATTTTCAGCGGGGTGTCTCGCTTGCCCCTCAGAGCCCGGCGGTAGGCCTGAATGAAGCTGCTGTCCTGATAGTCGATGCTGTTGAATATCAGGGTATCGACGTGACTCCAGTTGAAGCCAACGCCGGCGACCTCGGGACTACACACCATCACGTCCAGGAACCGGGATCGGAACTCGCTGTCAGCCTTGGCCCGGGCATTCCCTGTGACGGTGCCGTTAAGCAGACCGACCTTGGCCCCCAGACTCTCAGCCAGGGCGACAATCTGGTTCTGAGCCTCACGGGTGACCTCAAAAATGACCAGCGCCTTGTTGGCGTCCAGCGCACTCTGGATATGCACTCGTAAGTGGTCCGGCTTGGTATCGCCGCTGTTCATCGGGATTCCAAAGGTCTCCGGGTGCTGCATGATTTGCCGGCACCGCATGACGGCCACCGCCGGGGTGCCCGCTTCGATAAACCCATCCTCCAGCTCCAGCAGTGCCGTTTCCTCCATCTCGGCGTAGGCCCGGCGCTGGGCAGGGCTCATGGTGCAAAGCTCCACGAAAACCTGCTTGTTCTCTGCACCGTAAGCATCCTCAAAGGTCACCCGAACCGAATGCTTCATCAGGATCTGGGCCAGATGCTCATGGTTCTTCCAGAGCCATGGCTTGCCGTAATCGTCCAGCAAGGCGTGGGTGGCCATGAAGTTGTCGTAAGTGCCGTAATACCGGGGCTCGATCACGTTGATAGCCGGGTAGGCCGAGTTCAGTCGGCCGTCGATCAGGGTACCGGTCATCGGCAAGAACCAGGGTATGCGGCGCATGGCCTGATACATCTCCAGAGTGCGCTTGGCGCCGTGGACCTTGCCCCGGTACATCCAACCATGGGTGCTGAAACCAAGATGCCACTCATCCACCACCAGACTTTGGATCTGGGGGTGACACTCCAGCAGTTGCCGCCAGTTCCGGGCAAAGGCGTCGAACCCCATCAGGAACACCTTGGCGTCGGTGGCCATCTGCTTGTCCCGTTGCTTGGGGTTGCCGTCGAAAATCACCACGTCATCGGGCATGAAGTTCGACCACAGCAGCAGTTCTTCCCAGTTTTTCACCAGCAGCGATTTGGGCATGGCCCAGATGCTCTTGATGCCTTCGCTGGCCCACAGGCCGTACATGTACACGGCAGCAGGGCAGGTCTTACCGGTGCCGGGGTGGGACAAATCCATCTTGCGCTCCTCGGCAAAGAACCGGGCCAGGTGCGTTTTCTGGTAGTCCCGCAGGGAAAGCGTCTCACGACGCTCCTTCAGCTCGTTAACGTCCACCCAGGTGGGTTGGTTGGGGATAGCGGCTGACGCCGCTGGTTTACGTTTAGAGGTCATGGTCCAGTTCGACTCCCTGACAATACCGGCGGATCAGGTAAGAACCGATCTGCTCCAACGGCAGACCCACCAATGTCTGCACGTCACATTCCTGCAGCTTGGTTTCCACACGTTCCACCCCGGGCGGCAACACCTGGAAACTGGAACCGACCAGCAGCAAGGGGCGGGAGTAGACCTGGGCCAACTCCAGCGACTGTTGGATTTTCTGGCTGTCGTCCATGGTGCCGCCATACAGCACCATCGGGTGAAGGTTGGTCAGCACCAATTGGGATTTGAGCTGAGCGGCGGTGACGCTCCACAGGGGGCGCACCCAGCTGTACACCGGGCTGGACAACCGTTCCAGACAGCGCAGCAGCACGGACAGGTCGAGGTTGTCGGGAGTCGCCAGGTAATACGCGCTCTGAGGCCGTGGGAGCGGCAGCAGGGCGTTCACAAGGGGATCGGCCATGTAAGCCCTAAACTTGTCCCAGTGAGGCCGTGCAGGCTCTCTCAGGCCCGCTCCTGGGGGAATGGCGTGGGAGCATTTGCCTTTGAGGTGATTCACCTTGCCATCGGGGTTCCCACCCTTCAGGCCAACGAACTGGGCACCGTCGAGGGTAATGTCCTGATGCAGGTACCAGACGCCATCCGAGGCCTTGTGCAGGCCGAAGCAGGGCAAGGGAGCCCGAGTATCGGTTTGAGGTTTCAACATGAGGTCTCCAGTTTGGATTCGTGCCACCCTATTTAGAAATGGTGGAAAGACATTATTAATAGAAATAGGGTGGCACAATTCGCTTATTTTTTAAGCGTTCCACCCTGTTTTTCAGGCTCAGCTTGCCGCTTTCAGGCTCTGCTCTCTCACCGCCAGCTTCACATCCTGCGGGATCTTGATCTTGTTTCGCTCGCAGTAGTCCACCAGCAGACTGGCCACTTCCCGGCTCACCCGAGCCGGCGGGACGGTGTTCTTGGTGCTGCCCCAGCTGATCCCGCCTTCCATGTTCAAGCATCCCTGACGCATAACGCCGGCGGTCTTGTGATAGAACTCGACGACCGGAACATGCGGAACCAGATCATCGGTGTTGTCCTCTTTCGGGCGAATGTAGCTGACCAGCTTCACCAGATGACCATCGATAGGATCCTTGTAAACGGGGTAGATCCCTTTCTCCACACCATCCTTGGCCGCCTTCTGGATTTGCTTCTGAAGCTCGACGTTCTTGGCTTTTAACGCCACATTTGCGGCTTTTAGCTCCTCGTTTTTGGCCTTCAGGGTTTTGTTGTGCTTGGCCAGCCGGGTGGGATCCAGGCTGCGGAGATCTTTGAGCTGACGTTCCGTTTCCTTGAGCTTACGCTTCGCGTCCAGATGCTGCTGGGCCTGCTCATTACGCTGCAGCTGGGCCTTCTCCACCTCTTTTTTGAAGTGCCGGATGGTTTCTTCGTGCGCCGCTTCAGCTTTGGCCAGCTGGTCTTTCGCTGACATTAAGGCCAGTTCCAGGCGGTCTCGCTCGTCCAGTAGCTCGTTAAACTCCTGGGCCTCGTCGTTGTACAGGGCTTTGGCTTGGGCGGCCAGGTTGTGAATTTGAAACAGTACGTCTTGCATGTTGTTCTCCAATTCGGATTCGTGGCCGGGGTTGCCGGCAGGTACTTCATCGATCATTCTTGGGTAGCCAGTATTCCAACGACATCCCCGTGATGTCGCTGAGGTGTTCCAGATCAGCCAGCAGTAACGGGTACTGGCCGGCGATCAGTTTTCGGTACTTGGTCAGGCTGTAATGCAGCCGGCGGCAGAACTCCCGCTCAGTCAGTTCGGGGTCCATCAGACGGTAATGCTCCACTTTGAGCCCTACCTGCTGATGCCAGGGACTGATAGGGGTAGTGTCGTATCCTCGAAAGTGCAATTCCTTGCTGGCCGCTGCCCATTCCTCAGGCTTCTTACGGCCTGACAGGAGCTGCCAGAAGGCCACCGGCTGGTGAGGGTATCGTTGCAACCAGTATTCGTTGTCCATGGCTTACAGGCCCCCTCAGGGGCCTTCTCCTTACTGTAGAGTGGTGGGTGCCGTGGTCTTCAGGTACATCTCGGCTTTAACCTTGCCAAAATCGTAGGTCTTGGGAAGGTCAAACTCCTCAGCCAGGGCATCAAGCCCCGCATAGGCCATCATCAGGCTCTGGTAGTCGGGGATCGTCTTGGCGTTTTCCTCCGAGATGATGCGGTTAAACACCGCCGCTCGTTGTAGAACCTGAGCCAGGTCTTCAGGACTTAACTGCCCCATGGCTTGGGCAAGCTCTGTAGGGGAGGCACATTGCATCGGTGGTACTCCTATAGAAGGGTTAATCGAGAAAGGTGAACTCATCATCGTCAAGCTGAGGCAGCGCGGCCTCCGGCTCCGAGGTGAGATTGTTCAGTTGGGGTTTATCCCGCTGTTTGGACAACATCTGCCATTCAAACCACAGATTATCCCCCAACAGCATCTTCAGGTAGATCCGCTTGGTATTTCCCGGCCAGTGGTACCAGGGATTAACATTGAACCCCCTGAACCTCTGGTGTGGGCGTCTCAGGCCAATCCAACGGCAAGACATCCTCCGGCTGTCTATCAGCTCAGGATACATCCACATCCAGATGGCGTGTTCGGCCCTCAACCGTCGTTCACTGCCCCAGGCACCGTGGTACAACGGCATTTGCAGGTATGGCTCTCCTTGGTCATTGATAGGGCCAGGCCAAGAGAAAGGCTTGTCGGGCCGGAAAGCCAAAAGGCGGAGGTCACGCCATCGGTTAAGCCGGCGGCGGCCGATACCCTGTTCAAGCATGGCGGCTTCGACCACACGGTACCAATTATAATCGGGCGCCGGCCGGGCAAGGTCCGACATCCCAGGATCCCAGAACCGGTCAGGTAACCGATGAGGATCCTGGATCCAGTCAGGAAAGCGGGTAATCATTATGCGACACCCCGAACCAGCCTTAGCTGATCGGAAGGAACCTCTGTCCGTGGCAGGTGCCGCAGCTCCATACCGTAGTAGGTACGGTTACCACGGTGAAAATGGGCGAGGTCATACCCTTTGTCTTCAAGCACTATCTGGGCGGCTTCGCCAAGACTGGAGGCCCCAGCTGACCCCAGGTACTTGGGGTGACCATCATCCAACACCAGAAAAACATTGAAATACGTCATCAGCAGCCCTCCGAACGAACCAGTAAGGGTTGACGGTTGCGGCGGATCAGCTCTTTGTTGATGTCGTTGAAACGGAGTCGAGCCTCACGCTCTGCTCGCATACAGTCCAGGTGGTAGTCGTAGGCCTTGTGGGCGAGCTTATACAGCTTCTCGTCGCTGCATTCGGTTAAGGATTCAAAATCCTCGATAGCGAAAGGATGGGGCATGGTGTTCTCCAATTTGGATTCAAAAGGCCGGGGGTCGCCGGCCTGTAGCTATTTTCGGGAAGTTTTGGGGAGGGGTCAAGCCATCTCAGCCTGTTGGTAACTGATCCAGCAGTCCAGCAGTTGCCGCACCATCTCCACTTCCTGGCCGGGGATCAGGCTGATCTTCACATCCCCGCCCTGATTACGATACCGGGCCTCAATCTCCCGAACACCCCAGCCTCGATCCTCCACCAGGGAGATAACCGGGGTGAACGCAGGAACGGTCATAACAACCACACCCCCCTCGGCATAATCAAAACCGGGCCGAAAATCGAACTCGGTGTAGTCCTTTCCAAGGCGCCGGCGCAGTTCAAACCGTGAGTCGTGACGGGCTCCGTCCCAGCGCAGCCGGGGCTCTGACGTAGGGCGAGATTCCGCAGCTTCGGGCATGGTTTGCACCATCAGGTCGTAAATCTGATCCAAGGTCTCCCTGTAGGATTCGTCCTTGGTCTGGGCTTCCCGAAAGAGCTGCCCAGTGATTTCGGCGCTGACGCCCAGCTTGCGCCATACCTCAGCGGCGGCTTTGGTCACGTCCCGGCCGCGCCCCACGCTGCATTCCAGCCAGCCGCCCTCGGCCTGATGTGGCCGGATATAGCGTTTAAAGCGGGTGTGGCCCCCCGACACCGAGACTTTCACCCGGTCCATGTGGTTGTATTCGATTTCCGCGAACAGCCTCCAGTTCGGGTGACGAAGTGAGGCACTTCGGGTCAGGGTGGGGCTGTCGTGGACGGCTTTTACCTCGGCGCCCAGCGCCTCGGCCAGTTGCTCGATGGTGAACAGTTCAGTGGATTTACTCATGGTCGTTCTCCAGTTCGCTTTTGGATTCGATGGGTGACGCCTTAATCCGAGCAGGCGTCAAATAGGTGTCCAGCTTGCCCAGCTCGGCGTACTTGGTGAAGTAGCGGGCCTCGGGCTCAAACCCCCACCGGCACACCTGCAGCACGATGTTGCCTGTCTGCCGCTCCGACAGATTGAACCGCTCGAATAGGGTGTTAAGGCCCGTCCAGTTCTCCGGCGGCAACACCTCCAGCAGCTCCCAGAAGCGTTCAGCGGAGATTTCCTGAATAGGCTTGTCCAGGTACTGTTTTTTCTCCCAGGCCATCAGCAGGGCGTTGAACTCGTCATCTGTCAGCAGCTCCAGGTGCTGCTTCTCAGGCAGCGCCAGGTACTCCTCGGGGGTCAGCAGCCGGCCACGCTCAGGGCAGCGGCTGTAGGCCACCCGAACAACGCCCTCGGCATCAGTGGTGGTGTGAGTGTGGGCATAGCCCTGAAAGTTGTTGCGATCAACGATCCATTGCATATCGTGCATGGTGGTACTCCAGTTTGGATTCGAGGCCGGCGTGACGCCGGCGGGGTGGGGTTCAGGGTTGAACCCCGGGTTTACCAATCGTATGTTGGGAGGTCTTCAATCGTCTCAACATCACGGTCCAGCAGCAGCCACTGGGCACCACGTTCCCGAACGTAGTCCAGCACCCAGGGGAGGCTGGTTAGCGGTAACTGGCATTCGGCAATGGCGTCCTGCATCAACTCCACCTGCATCATGAAGCCGTAACCTCGGTTCCACAATCGTTCCTCCATGTGCAGTTCCCGGGCCAGTTGCTCCAGTCGTCGGGCATCAGGCTCGCTGATGTGGCCGGTGCTCAGCAGCACCAATTTTTCCTGTTCCATCATCATTCTCCATAAATCAGCAGGTCATCGCCCAGGTACAGATGTATCTCTGAATACTGCTCAGCGGCCTGTGTGAGGAGTTGACCTTCCGAACCGTAGCCACGGTCCCAGAAACCAGAACCGTGGCCGTTGCGGGTCAGCCAAAAATCGTGCCCCATCTGCACCCAATCGGTGTAATGCTTGATACACAGGTTCTGCATCCGGGCGAAATGGGTCTGCCAGAAGGCTTTACAATCGGCCCACGCCTGCTGTTGGAACGCAGGGGACGGCTCGAACTCGACCAGGCTTTCCAACAACTCACCGGAGAAAGGATGGGTAGACCCGGTGGCCCAGGTGGCACAGATCAGGTATCCCCGGTAAAAGTCCACCAGCTCGGCGTCGGGCGGGTCGAATTGCAGAAAATCAAGCATCAGTCTTCTCCTCAACGTAACAGTGGTGGCGGGCACCAGCGTCAATGTCGCCGCAGCAGTCGCAGGGCTGGTTGTCGAACTCTTTGTCCAGATCCTGGTCACCCAGACTGACCCAGCCCAGCTCGGCCAGGCCGGCGTTGATCTCCTCCATTCGGCGCTCGGCTTCCTCGGGGCCGTAGTGGTAGTCCAGCCCGGAGTAGTCGTTGTTGGCTATCGCCATGAGACAGTCAACGCAGACGTAGATGTCCTTTAGTGCCATGAGACCTCCCTATCGGCAGTCAGCCACTCGTCCGGCCAATGACCAGCCATACCGTTCTCATTTGGTTCGTCGGGGTCACCATAGAACCCCCAGCAGGAGTCCAGAAACACCCCATCCTCCGGGTCTTCGTCCTCATCATGCTCATAGGCTTCGAACCCCCAGACGTTGCCGGTCAGGTATAGGTCGTAGACCTCGACCTCGGCCCGGAGATAGTCGCCCACCTTTTCGGCTCGCGCCGGCGTTATCCGCTTCCAATCGGTCCAGCTTTCAAGCACCTCCCGGTAGGTCACGAAGATCCAGCCGACCTGGCCACTGTCCCAAGGGCAGCCGAAGCTACCGGTGGACATCGTGATACCACTGTGGTCGTAGAGGTAGAGCGGCAGATAAATCAGCCGCATTTCGTAAGGCACCAGATGCTCGTACTCCTGATAGATGGCCAGAGCTTGACCCGGGTCTTCCTTGTCGAGGTAGAAGGGATTGGGAACGACCCCCCAACCCTCACAGGTGGCGCAGTTATCACCTCCGTATCGGCCCAGGTGACTGCACCGAGGACACGCTAATTCACTGTCATAGGCGGTATAACCCTCACGAACGGAGGCTGCCCGACGATGTTTCATGATGGCTGTCAGGGCATCATGCAGGACATCGAAAAAATACTCCTGGCCCCCCTCATCACCCAGGTTGTAGCTGCGGTGCCAACACGCCATGGTGGCAAAGTTATCCCAGCTGCGGGGGCTTTCAGCATCGTGGTCAGGACAGATTCGAATAGTGACCTTCTTGTTGAGGTCGTGGTCTAATACAGTCATGGGTGGTACTCCAGTTTGGATTCAAGGCCGGCGGCGAGCCGGCGAGGTGGGGTTCAAGGTTGAACCCCGGTCAGTTACAGGGCCTCAGCCCCGGGGTGGTAGGGGTATTCGTCTACAAAGCGTTGGCAGAGCCGGGCGACAGTGTGAAAAGCGTGAATTTCTTCCTCACACATATCATCAAAGTCCACTTCGTTGTGCTCCAGAACATCAACGCAGTCCGCCAGGTCGGGAAGGGTATTACGGAACAGTTCGCTCATCGTTATCTCCTTGGATTCAAAGGGGTTCAAGGTTGAACCCCTGGAGATTATCGACGATTGCAACTTATGAACCAAGCGTCTCCTGAATCACCTTCAAGAACCTTCTTCCTTTAGGCGTTAACAGGAGTGCCCGCTCTTTGCCCCTGAGTTTGTCGCCCCAACACAACACATTCGCTCCGTTGTAACCACGGTTTGAGGCTCCTAGCATCAGCTGTCTGATAGCCCCGTAGTAAGTGGAATACTCAGGGTTGCCGGGCTCAACTCCAAAAATATCGAACACTCCCAGACCTTGCTTTTCAGCACATTGCAAGAAGACTGATAGTTGGAAGGTTGATAACACACCATAGTCTTTGGCCGCCATGGCGACCTGTGAGACTTTACTGATCACATTGTCCTCTCAATTCAGGCGTCCATTTAAACTTCCAGTGCCGCCCGCCACCGCAGCCGGGGACGAACAGGCTCACGCCTAACACCTTGGCTTTCTCTTTCACGGCCTTGTGGGTGCGGCCGAACTCCTCGGCCATTACTGGTGCCGGCACCTTGCCGGCCCATCGCTTGAGGTTTTCCAGATCCTGACGAGGCCAGGGCCGGCGATTTCCTGGGCAAGCCATCAAACCCCCTCCAGCAGCTTATCCACTGCAGCCAGCTTGTCGTTGATCTTGTCCAACTCTTGGTGCAGGTTAATATATTCTACCTGCAGGGCACCTTCGAAGGCAGCCAAGGTATCAGGATCTTCCAGCAGCAGGCAGGGCGAATGGTCTAAGGCTCCCCCGTTCAGGGTAAGGGTCGCCCCCTCATTGAGATTGAGATCCTGCAACCCTTTGGTGAAATGCCCAATCATGCTCATTCTGGCGACCAGTGCGTCCCGTCGGGTCAGTAAGGCGTCCAGTTTGGATTCGGTTTTGTTGTTCACAGTGTTCTCCTGTTTGGATTCGATAACGGGCTCTTTAGCCCAAGGGATGTAATAGCCCACAGTGTTATAGCGCCGGCTTGGTTGGTTTCGCTCTTGCCGGCGCCGGCGCTTGACCTCCTCCCACCTTTCAATCCGGGTTCGGAGGATATGCTTTTGGGACTCATGAAGCATCAGGACACCTCCTCGGCGGCCTGCTTCAGCAAGGACACCGCCTCATCACCCAGTTCATCGGATTCAGCCTGCTCCACCAGTTCCCGGGCAAACCGCTCCAGCTGTACCGGCTGCAGACGTTTGGTGGCCAGCAACAACCATTCCCACAACAGGTCGGCTTCGTCCATGGTGTGTTGGGTGTGCTCCCGCCGAACATCGTTCAGCAGGCACAGGAAATTTTCTTCATTTGGCAGCATCATTCCTCCTCGTCGTCTGGTATCTCTTCTAGCCGAAGGTAGGCTTCCTCCAACGCATCCAGTTCATCATCGCTGACCAACCCTTCATTGTTCAGCCGGTCGTACAGGTAGCGCAGCTGAGTACCCAGGTCGTCGTTGCTCATGCGGGGCCAGTTGATGTTACTCATATCGCCACCTCCAGACCCTCGTTCAGGTCGTCAAATTGCGCTGAAATCCAGCCGCCGTCAGTGCAATCATGCACCGTCTCATGCGGGGCCACAGCGGGGGCGTTGACCACCTGCATCACTTCCCACCGGCCTCGGGCTTTAATACGCACCGTGGCTGAGCAGCAGGCCGTCACTTCGTCCCAGGCAGCCTTCAAAGTCCGAACATCCATAAACTCATCGTCGTCCTCGTAGGCCACCTCCACCGGATGCCCCGCCCGGAATGCTCGGTTTAGGATTTCATACGCCAGGTTGTGCCGGCCATCTTGCCGGGGCAACGTCAGCACCAGACCGTGTTCCATGCAGTAGTCGAAGAACACGGACTCGGAAAAACCGTTTTGCTCAGGCCAGTATTCCTCCTGCCACAAACGAGCGGCCAAGGCCTCGGTGTGATCGTAATCCCACACACCATCGTAAACATCCCAATCGATATATTTATCCACCAGTTGACCGACCCGGCTGCAGGTATCCACCAGGCTGGCCATCAGGCCAATTTCACCTCCCCAGGGCTCGCAGTTAAAGTCCTCGTCCTGCAGCTGGGCTTTGTAGGAATCGTCCCACATCTCTACCAACAGGTAGCCGGCAGTCGTGTTGAAGGGGTTGTTGCTCATGTTGTTCTCCAGTTTGGATTCAGGCCGGCGGGTCTCGCCGGCGGGGTGGTGGGGGTCAAGGTTGAACCCCCAAATTCTGGGTTACTTGTCAGAAACCCTCTCCTTGTAGTCAGCGAGAATCTTCTGGGCTCGCTCAAACTCGGTCTTGAACGCGGCCAGATGGTTGGCTGCAAGATCCAAGGCCCGCTCCAGATTGACTGCCTGATCTTCAACGTCACTGAGCAGGTCGCACAGCTCGTCATACTCGTCGTCAATGCCTTCCAGGTCTTCATTGTCAGTCCAACGCTCGAATGCCAGCTCATACTCTCGGGGGCGTAGGTCCTTCAGTACCTCAGAGGCCGGAATATCCGTGGAAGCCACTTCCACGTTAAACTCCTCATCAAGGTATTCGTCAAAAGCCTCCCGAAACTCGTAGCCGAACCTGAAGTTATCCTTCTCGGACAGCAGATCGGTGTGTTTGTCCTGAATGTGGAGGAGCTGGTCGCTCATCTCATCGATCTGGGCCTGAAGGTCATAACAAGGAGAGGGGGACTGTACCATCGGAACATACTGAAACTGCCCCGGCTTAAAGCACCAGCGGTGACTTGGGCTCAGGTCATAAGGCTCCGGGGCACCCACCTTAATCAGCTCCTCGTAGGTGACGGAGATGGCACCTTTAATATCTCGGTGAGGCTCGGCCGTGACCTCCACAGGGAAAGTCATCCCGCTCAGAAAGGCATACCCGGCATCAGTCAATAATTGGACTCGCATGTTGTTCTCCAGTTTGGATTCGAAATAGGGTGGAACAGGGGGCTCAAGGTTGAGCCCCTTCAATCAGGCGGCGCCGGCAGACATATCAAGGCCACCCGGCACCATCACAAAGCGACCGTCCTCCATCTCGGCTTGTGACCGCATCCAGATCAGGCCGTCGCTCACCGCCTCATACAGGTAGGCCGGCTCGCCGGTGGCTTCCAACCGGTGCTTATCCGGTAATCCCCGAATGTGGTAGCAGCCGCCTGTCTTCACATGGCGAACCAAATCACCAACGCTGAAGCTGTATCGGTCAGCCTCATCCAGCATCTCATTGCCCATCTCCACCAGTCGGTCGGTGATACCTTTCAGGGTTCCAGGTTGAACCCCTTCAATCTCCTCGGGGTACCACAGCACCACCAAACAGCCGTGTTTACGAAGGAGGCTCACGGCCTCCTCAATTTGCTTTGCCATGTTCTCTCCTCAATGCAGGGTCACGTCCTCGGCACGGGCCGCAACACGGCGCCGAACCTGAGACACGAAATTCTTCACTACCCGGTGGTCGCCGGGGGTCTTGCTAATAAAGTGGGTGGAGCCGTCCTCCAGTTCAAAGGCCAAATGCCCCTTGCTGGTGTAACTCCATCCCGTGGCCATAAAGCCGGCTTTCTCTAACGAGTTTTCAATGGTTCGAACGTATTTGTTTATCCCGCTCATAGGTGTAAGGTTTCCTCAGGTCTTGTTTTAAGGCCAAAACTGGCCGGGTGGACCCGAACGTAGTAGTGCAGGTATCTTCCGCACTCAGGTTCGGGGTAGGCCTGCAGTATCTCCCCACACAGACGGGTGAACCGCTGAATCGCCGTCTCATCGTGCTTGTCCTCATGCCGACGTACCACGCCGGGCTGCCACGGGCCAAAGGGGTACAGCTTGCAGGGGCAAAATAAGACGTCCTCGCCCCGACTGTAGGCCACCAAAGCCACATCCTTACGCACACGGCGCCATTTACCGTTCTTGGGATCGTTGATGATGTCGAGTTGTGCCATGTTGTTTCTCCAGTTTGGATTCAAAGGCCGGGGATACCCCCGGCATAGGGTGGAACAGAGGGGTTTATGGTTGAGCCCCAATCATCATGTCGGCATGGTCGCGGAGACCAATCAGGCCTCGGCAGTTGTACAAGGAACGTCCCAGCTTCTTGTTGTTCCGAAGCAGGGTCACAATCTTGCCCAGCATCAGCACCGGGTCGGGTTCATCGAGAATCGAGAAGGCGTAGCCCTCGGCATCACGACCATACAGCGTCCAGAAGTGCTCGGTGACCAGACAATCGTCCTCCGGGTGGGGTGACTTGAACTCGGTGCCCACCGCCACACACTCACCGGGACTCCCGTCTTCCAGGTACTTGCTCTCCCACACATACTCCAGCTCCAGGCTCTCGGCCTTGGCCAGTAAGTCTCGAACGCGCTGAATATCCATCACACCCCCTTCAACAGGTTGAGGAACAAGGCGGTACCCATAAGGCCGGTCACCACCCAATAGGCCCAAAAACAGATTTTTTGCATGGTTGCTCTCCAGTTTGGATTCGAAGGGGCTCAAGGTTGAGCCCCGGTTTCAGTTTTCTTCCACATCCCAGCGCGGGTCCCACCACACGCTGTCGATTTCAATAAAGGGGTCGCCGTGCCGGGGGTGCTCCGGGTTGGTGTGGGTGGTCAATTGCCCTGACACCAGGCCACGGGCAATCAACACACCATCCGCCTTTTCCAGTAAGGTCTGCTGTTCCACCCTGTTCAGGTTGGCCGGCGCTTTTAACGCCACGGTGCAGAACTTCCATCCCAACCGGCGACAGTGGTAGGTCAGGCCCAGATCAGCAGACACCTGTTTGATGGTGTTTACAATTTGACGGTCGTCCATCGTCGTTCTCCTCGTGGATTCGAAGGGGGTTCAGGCTTGAACCCCAACAATTTGCTTGGCCTCAGCCAGGTATCTTTCAGGAATCAAGGCTTCAGCATGATCCAGCTTCCCCCCAAATGGGGTGGCACAGCGCCAAGTCAGTTGCACATCATGGCCATCAGCCGCTATCACCATCTCGCCACCGTAACTGGTGGTCATCAGGCCCAGTTGGGAAGCCAGCTTAAAGAACTGGCTTAGCTCCATCGGAATAATTTCACAGCTCATGAATGACTCCTCGCTTTTGGGTGGTTGGCTCTTGGTTGACGATTCGGTGCGGGGATCACTCATATCCCTTCTCCCTCAAATAACGGGCGGCGTGGGCCGCAAAGTCTCGGCGCAGGGCACCGTATTCTCCTACCCAGAGGTCAGGGGATCTTTGAAAGGCATCTTGTGGATCCTGGGAAGGGTTCGTTGAGGGGATGGGATACATCCTCGAGCCGGTGGCAAGTGGATGAGCCTGTAAAGAGACAAACAGTATGGCTGTGGTGTAGTCCCGCGCAGTTTTATAAATGTCTGCGCAAATACCCAAATCCCGGTCATAAGGTTCACCACCTGCCGCCAGGTATTCCAGCCGGGTGACCATGGTCCACTTCACAATCTCGTTGCTCATGAGTGAGACCCCCACTGCGGCTCACGGATGGTGCCGTGGTTAATCAGACCACCATGCAGGTAGTGACGCTCACCCACTGAAACGTGGGTGTAGTCCCAATACCATTCGAGGTTGGCCGGCGGCTTCACCCCACAGAAGGCACCGCGCAGATACTCAAACGTCGTGGAACCCGAGCTGTCTTGCTGAACTCCCACACGGGCCGGCTTCCAGGCCCAGGAGATATCCTTGGCCACGGCCAGCCCGGTTTCCTCGTCCACTTCCACATCGGCAGGGTTGATGTACACGGCCACCACGGTGTCGGGGTACATCATCCACTCCAACAGGTAGTCGGTGAATTTCTTCTCCCGCCGGTGAGGGTGGTACAGGGCGTGGTGCTGCTCAAAGCACAGGGTCTGGGTCAGGATGACCCGGGTGTAGTCGTTCATCTCTAAGTTCATCATAAGGTCGTTCTCCAGTTCGGATTCAAATAGGGTGGAACACGTCAAAGGTGTTTCACATGGAACACATGTCAGAATAGGGTGGCACAGGGTTCAAGATTGAACCCCAACGCCGGCGTTCTTCACCGCCTGCTCCAGCATCGGGATCAGCTCGTCCTCACGCACCTCCATCAGGTTGTAACCCCCGATGATGGTGCGGAACATCAGACGCAGGTAAATACGTCCATCCTGCGACTTCACCAGTTCCAGATAGTGGTAATGGTTGAACGCCTTCAAGTCCCCGCCGTAGATGGAACGCTCGTCCAGGATTTGAGACATCACCGGCGTCAACGCAACGTGAAACCACCCCTTAACGTCCAACTGATCCAGCTTGAACGTGTGCAGATACCCCCAGTCAGTGTCCATCGGGGGATGGTTGACCCCGTAAGGCGTGAACTGCACGTCGCTAATCAGCTCGGACAAATCACCGGCGTAGGCCGGACGGTACCGGCCCTGATACTCAAGTTTTTGCATGGGTCGTACTCCAATTCAGATTCAAAGCCACCCCAAACCGAATGGGGTGGAACATCGGGGCTCAAGGGTGAACCCCGATAGGGTGGAACAACCCCCCTCATTTTCCATCCGCAATAGGGTGGAACATCAGAGCGCCGGCGGCTGGATAGCCGAGAGCAAGTGCCGACGTCTCACCATCGGTACCAGCTTCCAACCATACTCACGCCGACCATCTCGAACACGCCAAGTGCGCCGGACTACCCATCGGTCAGGCCCCCCTTTGAGGTGTACCATCCGGTGGGCAGCCAGCTCACAGCCGTAGAAGTTATCCCGGCTCACAGCATTGTCCCCCGTGGAACAGGACGCAGACCTTGACGGCCACGGATCAGGTACTGTTTACGCTCAGCCTCGCTCAGTTTTTCCGCTCGCCACTCGCCTTTCCGGTTCAGACAAACAGGGAAGGTCAGACTGTCGAGCATTGTTAAAACGAGGCCCGTGGAAACGAGTCGCTGATTCTTGGGATTACGCCGAAAGACCGGCATACGAGACACAACTGTGCCCTGAGGGGTAGGTAAGGTTTGCATCGGTTATCTCCAAAATCTGGATTCGTGCTGGCCCGCCCAAAACAGGGCGCAGGCCAAGCGGTTCGGAAAATACGTCGGTCAGACTCTAGCTGTCAACTCCGACCAGCTATCCCGACCAATAGGGTGGAACACAGGGGGTTCATCCTTGAACCCCCGCCAACGGAAATAGGGTGGCACAAGTCAAAAATTACCACCGGGTTGAAAAAACTGTCCAAATCCAGCTCACGCGGAACTACCTCACCCACGACCACCACCACGGAAATAGGGTGGAACACGCCACACAACACGCCGACGGAAATAGGGTGGCACACACCCAAGAGGTCGGCGTGAGGGTGGGGGCGGCTCAGGGGCTCTGTAAAGCCTTCTGAGAGGTCGAAAAGGTTTAGCAGTAGGTGAGCCTGGCTCAGGGGCTCGAACGCGCCCTCAGCCCCGAATAAGGCCCTCAGCGTGGGAGTGAGGGTGGGGGTCGGGGTGAAGGGGGACGTTCGAGAGTGTTTGAAACGGATTTCTGACTGCACAGTCAGAATTTGTGCCACCCTATTTAGAAATGGTGAAAGGACATTATTAATAGAAATAGGGTGGAACACTTCACGTAAAGATATCCTGTTGTTGTGTGATAATTGAACAAAGCTGAACGGGGAGTCAGAATTTGTGCCACCCTATTTAGAAATGGTGAAAGGACATTATTAATAGAAATAGGGTGGCACAAACGAGAACTCCTCTCAGTTAGTGGGCTCGTTGTTGTTGGGGTTGTTGTTGTTGGGGTTGTTGGGGTTCAGTGTTGAACCCCTTGGCCGCCGTGGCTGGGATGTAACGGTCAGCTCGACGGCGCTGAGCTGCCAGTAAGATGCCCTCAGCCATCTCACAGGCCGTGACCGGGGAGGTCATCGCCAGACGTTCCAGCTCATACCAATCCTCAACCGCCCGGCGGGCAATGTCCTCGTTCATGAGAACCCCTTGGTTCATGCCCCGGAAGCGGTAGTCGTTCAGCGCAAAACGGCTCGCGCCGGCGGCCTTGGCACGAAGGTGCTTCTGAGCTAAGACCACAATCACAGGCTTACGGGCATTGATAGGGTGGAACAGACGGTTGGTGCGCAGGATAGCCATAATATGTCTCCAGTTTGGACTCGAAGGGGGTTCAACATTGAACCCCAGATTGTTGATTAAAAAATGTTCTTGTGGGGACGCCCCAATTCCCCCTGTCAACCCCTTTTTTGCCGACAGCCATCACAAAATCCACCTCCACCACATAACGGTGGCCGTGAACAACCAACACCGCAACCGCGACGCCGTGACCGTGGGGATGGGGCTCAATGTTGAACCCCTCAAAATCAAAATTCAGGGCTCAGTTCAAAAAATCGTCCAAATACAGCTCGCGCGGAACTACCCGAGAGCCGAAATAGGGTGGAACAACTGAACTTTCATCTGGGCCAGTAAAATAGGGTGGCACAGGGGGGTGTATACACACACGGCGTACACATACACCTGCACATGCACACATGCACAGGTGTATATATAAACCTGGGGGTGGTGGGGGGCCAGGCTCCCGGCCCCCGTCTGGTATCAGCCCTTGTTGTTGAGCTGGTCAACCATGGCTTGCAACTTGGTTTCATAGTGGGAAACCAGTGCCTTTAAGTCCTTGGCAGACTTGCCCGGCATGTTCCGGCCCTCGGTCAGAATGTTCTCCAGCTCCTGACCTATGGCCGACACCATGGTGCCCCATTGCTCCAGCTTGGCAGCCTCGGCACCGGCGGCTTGATTGGCCTCGGCCACGGCGTCACCTGACCCATTGCTGGCCTTGCCGTTGGCGGTCACTTTCTTGCCCTCGCCGGCGGCCTTGTCCGAATCGGAGCCCTTGCCAGAGCCGGAGCCCTTGCCGTTGTGGCTACCCATGCCGATGGCGTTATATACCATCTCCATGGTCATACCAGCCAGACCGTTGAACTCGATCCATTCTTGGATCTTGTCGGCCTCCAGTGACTCGGGCAGGGCTGACCAGTGAACATCAGCTTTGCCCTCAGTGGCGGCGATGATCTTGCCGGCAGTCATCCAGTAGCGTTTGTGGTGGCTTTTCAGGTGCTTAGTGGTGCGCACTTTCTCGCCATTAGGCTGGAGCCAGAACCGGCGGGCCTCAGCATTGGCCGCTTGGGCAGCTTCGTTAATGGCGTCTGCCGCCATGGCTAAGTTATCGTCACACTGTTTGCGCAGCACGGCCAGAGACACACGGGCGGCAAAAGCGGAAAACAATTCTGAACCCTCATAGTTAACAAAAGCAGTGGCGGCAGTGGCGGCGGAGATCGCGGTCATAGTCATAATATTACCCTCAAGTTTTTGGTTTTAGCGGTGGGGTTCAATGTTGAACCCGTCCCGGTTTTTGCTGTGGGGTTCAATGTTGAACCCCGTTCCGTTTTGTTCCGGTGGGGTTCAATGTTGAACCCCGTTCCGGTGGGGTTCGGTGGAACCCCGGCACTAATCCCAACAGGGATAAGGCCTCAACAGGGGCCGCTGTTCCGGCCTCCTGTCTACGGTTCGAACTATAGCAAGGGGGGGATGCAAAAACTAGGTTTGCTAGAGGCTGGTGGGGTGGTTATCCCTTTGATTTCCCTGAAAAAATTTTGAAATTTTGGGTGGTGCAAATGGCACCGCCGACGCCCTATGCCACCCTGTTTACGAGGCCCTTTTCCAGCCCCTAAACCTGCACAGTATCGAGGTTTAGGGCCAGATGGTTGACGTATGGAACCAGAGAATCTACACTTGGCCACGCCCCTCAGGGGTAAAAATGTAGTCGGGGTTACCCCCTATGTTTTTGGTTTTCTGAAGACCCCCAAGGTGCGCACCCTGGGGGTATCATTTTGCCCGGAAGAAAAGATTGCGGTAATCGGGGAGCCTGTTACGCTGTATCACGCATCGGAGAATACTCCTTGGGGTCTCCCCGGCCTCATCTCAACGCCCTGGTCTCACCCAGGGCGTTTTCTTTTGCCTCAGATAGGCCCGTTCCGACCCCTAGCCTGATAGATACGCCGTTTACGAAGCCTATCGTCCGTGGCTGGGCGCACTGACTGGCCCAGGTTCAGGTCCTGCAGCAGATTATGGACCCGCTCGGCCCACCAGGCGGTGAACCGAACGGCGCCGGGTTTCAGGCCCGGCCGGCAGCTATGTTTCAGCACCAACAACTTGCTCCCCCGGTGTTCTACCAGTCGAAAACCCAGTTTTTCGCAGTCGTTTTGCATCCTGAGCCATTGGTCCGGGCTTAACGCTGTTTCCTGGCGGTCTGTTTCGCTATCCATCCCATCCCTTGAGCCATGTTCCGGCGCATTTTTTCCTCCTCCCTCATGCGCTGACTCACCGACCGAATGGTCACGCCGAAGTAGATGAAGTCGGTCTTTCCGCTCTGGTACTGCACCCGGCGCTGCAGGATGTTGTTGGTCTGGCACAGTTCGCCCAGTATCCGGTGGAACTCCCGCTGCAGCACATGCGTGGCAATGCCCTGTTCGGATACGAACCTCAAATAGGCGTCCCACATCACCTCGCCCGAAGTGTAGGGGAGCTTCTTGCACAGCTGATTGCGCTGCTCCGGGTTGAGGGTGCTCAGGTCTGGCCGGCTCGGGTCCAGATCCACCCAACCGCTCCCCAGCAGAAAAAAACGCAGAGGGTTCACCGAGTTGGACATCTCAATCAGGGTCTGCTGATGGCTTTCGGGCAGGGTGTAGTTGTTGTGCCGGGTCAGTCGGGGGATAGCCTGGCACGCCCACGCCATGATTGCCGCCTGTTCGTTGTTGACGATGGTCTGGCCCAGGTCCCGAACCAGCTTGTGGCTGTCGGTGATGGGCTGGTTGAAGGTCAGGATCAGCCACCGGCGAGTGAACCCCTCGGACGTGTCCTTGGATTTGGGCAGATGGTTGGAGGCAAACCAGTGTGCCGCCCGGGGCCGGAACTGGAACGGTTGCCGGCGTTTGACCTCGGCGGTGCGTTCGGTGCCATCCACGATGTCCTTGAAGGTCTGGCCATCGATGTATTTGGTCTCCGACAGCTCGCCGCAGATGTTCAGCAGCTTTCGGTTCAGCAAAGCCGGCTTGAACTGCATCCCCCAGTCGGTGGGCGGCACCGAACACTTGGCATTGGGGGGTACCAGGGCCGAAATGATGTTCAAAAGCTGGGTTTTGCCTGAGCTGGGCACCCCATAGAGCAAAAATGCCCGCTGATACCGGGGGGCTATGCCAAACAATGTCGCCGCCATGGCCTCCTGCAGAGCGTCCTTTTTGGCCTGAAAATCGGGGTCATTGCCCCAACAATCCGCCAAAAACTGCTCGAACATGGGCATTTTGTTGGCGTTTTCGGCGTGATACTCGTAGGGCAGGGTGTAAGTCATGGCCCGGCCGGGGGTATGTGGGTGCATGGTGAGGTCTTCGCTCAGGTACCCGTTCACAAAGTTGATGCCGCTCTTGTCCTGCTCGGGAAACCGGCGTTCCAGTGCGTGTCTGACCATGTTCATGATGCTGCGCTGGTCCTGCTCCTTGCGGGCCGACTTGCACCGGCCGTAATTGAGCGAGATGAACCGGCGCAGGTAGCCGTAGGCGGTATACTCCCAGTGACTGCCGGTGTAGCGGTAGTAGGCGTAGTCGGTATACCGGTAATCGTGAACCCGGGTCAGCCGTCGCACCATATCTTCGGCAATTTCGGTGTGGGTGGTCCCGAACACCCGCTCTTGTTGGCGGTCCCGGAGTCGCTTGTTCAGGCCGGCTTGCTTGAGGCCCAGCCGGGACTGCCGGCACAGGAACTGTTTCAGCAGGTCAGCCTCCACCTCAGACAGACTGGGGGCCTTGGCCATCTCGTTCAGACAGGCCTCCAGTACCTGGGCACGGCCCTGCTCGTTGTCGTAATGCTTGGAAAACCCCTCGTAGGCGTAATCTCGCAGCCGTTCAAATGACCATTCCTGCAGGTGGTCTCCCCAGGGCAGGTTGAGGGCCTTCTTTTCCCCCTCAGTGAGCCCATCGTCCCAACCAAGAGGGAGCGCCAGTTGCCGCCGTTGCAGGTCTTCCTCTCCCCAGCGGAACATCATTTGCTGGTAATGGTCCAGCGGGTGGGAGGGTTGCCAGGTCTCATGGGCGCCGGCAAGACGAGCCAGCCCGTCCTTCAGGGTCACACTGCCTTCCAGCACCTGATCGCAGACCTGAACCAGCACTTTTCGGACCTCGATGTCTCGCTGCCCCACCGGCGTTTTATTTGCGGTCTGGGTCAGGTGTTTGGACCGCAGGTTGAACCCCTCGGACAGCAACACGCTTCGAAGCAGGGATTCCAGGTCTTGCGGGGCTGAAGGCCGGGGCAGGTCGAAGATATCCGCCGGCAGCTCGGCCAAGCCGGCGTGTTGCGCGGACTTCTTGCTTGGCGGCATCAGCATCAGGGTCTCGTCCGACTGGCAGAACACCAGCGGCGCCCCGGTTTCATCCTCGCTCAACACAAAACTGGGTTGGCCGTCGTACTGATACAACAGAACCCGGTAATCCCCCTGAACAAAGCTGGCGGGGGTGGGGGGAAGCAGGTCCAGCACCGCGTTCATACTCTGCCCGTCCCGTTGGGCACACCAGACAGCGATGACCCCGGACAACCGGCCGGTAGGGAGGCCGGCGTTGTAGTGGCTGTGATGTTCCAGCCAATACTCCAGGTCGTCCTCACTGGGGGCTTTGGTCAGGGAAACCCCCCGCACCGGCTGTTGGGAGTAGGGGTAGCAGGGGACCAGTGGTAATTGTGGCCACCGTTCGGCGGCCAGGCTGAAGATAGCACTGGGAGGCATCATCATGGTCAACTCCTTGGATTCGCTAAAGCATTACAGTTCTTTTTCCAGCCGCTCCATCAATTCGGTGCGTTCGCTGGGGGTCAGATATTCATCCATGGCCTCGAACATCAGGCGTTTAAAGCCCATGTACTGGTTCACACCCTGAGCCCGTTCCTGGATGGTGATCAGCTTTTCGAGCAGGGCGGTACAGGTACGGAACATGGCGGCCCGCTCGGAGACATCAGACTTCTCGATTCCCTTCAAAAATCCGCGCATCTCATGGTACAGACGGCGGCTTTCCGTTTCGATATCCACGTCCTCAGGTTCGATGTCATTTGCCGGCTCGGTTTCGGTGGAGATTTCTTCGAGGGGATTTTTTCGTTCAGGTAGTATCTCTTTCAGAAACTCTGCCAGCTCTGCGCTGTAGGGGCAGCTCGGATGATCAAGATACTCCGGGTCTTCCTGCAGGTGCCGGCGAATGAGCTTTAGCGAATCCAAAGTTACTGGTTCTGACAACCGTGGGTAAAACATGCAGTGTCCTCAATACGTTGTGGGTCACGCCTATCTTACTGATTGGAGTGATTCATGCCGGACAAAGTAAAAGACCTGATATTCAACAGTGAGTCGGTGTTCGTCGTGGGCTTGATTGTCCTCGGAATGCTGGCCCGTCATCTGGTTGCTGAAAAAATGCCGTCCGGCCGACAACTCCTGGGCGAAGCCATCCTGTCGGTGATCACCGGTGTGCTGGTGGTGGCCATCAGCTCCCTCAAGAACCTTGAACTTCCCGAAATGATTATCCTCGCCGGCCTCACCGGCGTGGGCGTCACCCATTCTCTCCAGCGCATCCTGCAGCTGCTGGAAAAACTCAAACGCATCTAAGGAGCACGGCATGGGATGGTTGCGGAAAATTGCCTGGGGACTGTTGTGGAAGTGGATCAAGGCCCGGCTGATGGAAAAAACCACCTGGGTGGGCCTATTTGCCCTCCTGGCTGCGTTGGGCGTCCCAGTGAACCCTGAATTGCAGGACAAACTGGCCTATCTGCTGGCCGAGAGCGTGGAAGGTGATTTCTGGCAGGTAGAGTACCTGCAGGCGGCGGTGACTATCGTTGGTGCATTATTGGGAGGGACCCTCATTGGCATTAAGGAAAAGGGCAAGGAAAAGGACCAGCCGGCGGAGAATCCTTTGGCTGAAACCACCTTCGGCGCCGGCGAATCCGGCCGGCTCAATGCCGAGCAAGTGAAGGCATTCAAGGCCGAGCTGGACGAACTGGATGCCAAGGGCAAGCTGGAAATCCCGCCGTTGACACCCAAGGCACCGGTGCCGCCGGAGCCTCGTCCGCTCAGTGACAAGGTGAAGAACGCCAAGCCGCGCAAGGGGCGGGGAGGCCGCCGATGAGCGCCGGCCGCAAGTTTGACCAGGGCAAGCTGCAGTGGTGGCTGCTGCCGATTACACCCGTGGAAGCCATCATTCGGGTGCTGATGTTCGGCGCCAAAAAGTACGCCCCCAATAACTGGCAGAAGATAGAAAACGCCGAGGAGCGGTACTTTGATGCCGCCCTGCGTCATCTCATGGCCTGGCGGCAGGGTGAGAAGTACGACCCGGAATCGGGCCACTCACACCTGGCCCACGCCGGCTGCTGCATCCTGTTCATGCTGTGGTTCGAGATCCACCGCTGTGGGAAGAAGACACATGGTTAACCCGTTTCTCGACAGCTTCCTGAAGGACGCCAACAACCGCTACAACATCGACCGGGACTCCATGAGCCACGGCGACTGGATGTGTGCCAACACCAAGCTGATGGGCAAGCCTTTCAGCTTTAAGCGGTACCCGTTCCAGAAGGCGATTGCCGACGATATGCACGACAACATGGACGTTATCAAACCGTCCCAGGTGGGTCTGGCCCTGGACCTTAACACGCCCGTACCCACACCCAATGGATGGAGCACCATGGGTGCCCTTCAAGTGGGGGATACAGTGTATGACGAGAAAGGCCAGCCCTGCCGAGTGGAGTATGTTTCACCCGTCTACACCGACCACCCGTGTTTCGCCGTGACTTTTGATACCGGCGAAACCATCGTGGCCGACGCCAATCACCGCTGGTATGTGGAGTGGCAGGGCGGTTCGGGAGTGATGCGCACCGAGGACATGGTGGGGGGGGATTACTGGATCCCCAACGATGTGGACCCCGACTCCCCCGCCTTTCAGGACGGTGACCCTTTCCAATGGAATATCGAGAGCATTACCCCGGTGGAAACCCGACCGGTGCGTTGTATCTCGGTCAGCTCCGAGAGTCACCTGTTCCTGGCCGGCCGTGGCCGGATCCCCACGCACAACACCGAGGTCCAGATCCGCAAGGCCCTGGCCATCCTGAAGCGAAGCCCCGGGATCAGCCTGATCTTCACGCTACCCAACGAGAAAATGTACAAGCGGATTTCAAAGGCCCGTATTCAGCCGCTGCTGGACGACCGGGCTTTCCGCAACCCCGACGCCGCCGGCACAAAACAAGCCATGAGCTTGATGAAGATCGGCTCCAGTTGGCTGTATGTCACCGGCGCCGCCGAGGCCGATGCGACCTCTATCAACGCCGATATCGTGTTCAACGACGAAATCGACCTAACTTCCCAGGATATGCTGGCCCTGTTCAACTCTCGTCTGCAGGGCTCCGATCTGCGCATCAATCAGCGGTTCTCCACGCCTACCTATGAGGGGTACGGGGTGCATAAGGGTTATTCGGTCAGTGACCAGATGCACTACCTCATCAAGTGCCAGGCCTGCGGCCACCATCAGGATCCGGTATTTACCCGTGATTTCATCCATATCCCGGGCCTGCCTGATCATGTGCAGGATCTGCTGGACCTGGAGCAGCAGTTGCTCGATGAGGGCGTGATCAACCTGGACGGTTGCCATGTGAAGTGCGAGAAATGCCACAAGCCCTTGGATCTGGGAGACCATGACAACCGGGAGTGGGTGGCCAAGTACCCCAGCCGCTCCAGCTTCGCCCGAGGCTATCAGGTGCGGCCGTTCTCCACCGAGCGCCTGGACGTTCGCTACATCGTGACTCAGCTGTTCCGCTACAAGGCCCGGGACAACATGAAGGGCTTCTGCAACACCGTGCTGGGCGAGGTGGACAAAAACGGCGAGAACCGGCTTACCGAAAAGGCCCTGGAGCTTTGCTTTCAAATCAGCAGCGCCGTTCCCCCTCCTCAGGAAGGAAAGGCCTACTGGTTGGGTATCGACGTGGGTCAGGTGTGCAACCTGGTGCTGGGCGTGGGCGACTCCATGGCCAAATTCGACATCGTGCGTTGGGATACCTGCCGGGCCGACGAGCTTGAGGGATTGGTGGCAAAGCTGTTCCAGCGGTATCGCATTGTGGGCGGCGGCATCGACCGTCATCCGTACACGCCGACCGCTGACCGTATCCGGGATATGACCAATGGCATCATCATGCCCATGGAATACCGAGGTACCAAGGAAGTGGCCGAGGCGAAGGATGCCACCGGTGCTGTCTCTCACCTGCAGATCAACCGGACCCTGGTACTGGACTACATCAGCAACGCCATCAAAAAAGGCCATGTGTCCTTCACCGGCTACACCAACCAGAAAGCCCTGATTATCGAGCACTTCCGGGATATGGTGCGGGATGTTCCCGAGGAAGGGGAGGCGGTGTGGCGCAAGCTGAACGGCAAAGACCACTACTTCCATGCCAGTGCCTTCATGATGGGCGCCATGTGTTATCACGGCGTTCAGCTGGCCAATCAGGACTATCAGCATGTTGGTCTGGGCTTTGACAACCTGGATGCGTTCGGTTTCGAGAGCAACACCATACTGCCCGGCTACCAGCCCATGGGTGGGGATCTGTTTGGTGGCGAGTGGCGGGCAAACCGGAACGGAAAAATCATTACCCGGCATCGGGGCTAACTTGAAAGGGCAATCATGGCTGAAGTATTAAGCAAACTGAAAATCCTGCTGCCGAAACGCACCAAACCCAAGGGTACGTCGGTTACGGCAACCTACAACTCAGACAACCCGAAGGAGATACTGAGCGCACCCGAGTACCGGGAACACCTGCAGAATATCTTCTCTGACCGGCAGACTCAGACCTCTCAGGAGCTGCTGGAGACGTTGTTTGAAAGCGACCCGGATATGAGTGCGGCGGTAAACGCATTCCTTACCACGGCGGATATCGAGCCGCTGATCCTGGTCCAGGACCCGGAAGGTCAGGTGGACCGGGACGGTTACAAGATTTGTGCTGAGCTGCTGGAGCGGCTGACCGTGCGCCGGGACTACTCCAAAGGCTTCCAGCGTAGCAAGAGCCTGAGGGTGATAGCCGAGGAAATGCGCTACATGGTGCTGCTGAGGGGCGGTATCGCCGCCGAGGCGGTGTTTGATGAACTCCTGACGCTTTCAGAAGTTCGTCAGGTGGACCTCAAGAACATCAAGTGGCAGGAGCCCGAGCCCGGCCGCGTTGTGCCATTTCAAGATGTGGGAGGCGGAGACCCCGTACCTCTGGATATTCCCACGTTCTTTGTGGAGTATTTTCGCAAGGCCCCCAACAAGGCCTACAGCACCTCGGTGTTCGTCTCGGCCATCAACACCATTGCTGCCCGGCAGCAGGTGATCAATGACCTCTACCGCATCATGCAGGTGACGGGCTACCCCCGTATCACCATCAAGATCCTGGAGGAAGTGGTGGCCCGCAATGCGCCGGCGAACGTGCGCAATGACCCGGTGGAGTTCCGTCGCTACCTGAACGCACGTCGAAGTGAGCTTGCCGGCCAGTTTGCCGCGCTGCGACCGGACCAGCCGATTGCTCACTACGACAGCGCCGACATCAGCATTCTGAACGACAAGAACCCGGGCATGGCCCTGGATATCACCGCCATCATCAACGTGCTTAACGCTCAGAATCAGGCCGGACTCCGCACCATGGCCACCATCCTGGGTCGTGGCGAGTCCGGGGTGAACACCGCTACCGTTGAGGCTCGCATTTTCGCCTTGAACGCTGAAGCCATTAACGGCCCGGTGGGCGATATCCTGTCTCGTATACTGACCATGGCCCTGCGCCTGCAAGGTAGCGAGAGCCGGGTAGTAGTGAGATTCCCGGAGGTGGAGCTGCGCTCCGAGATGGAGCTGGAAGCCCAGTTGAACCTGAAGGCGAACCGGCTGCGGCAAGACCTCTCGGACGGTCTGATTACCGACGATGAGTACCATCTGTGGATGTACCGCCGGCTGCGCCCCGACTCCTCCCCTGAGCTGTCGGGTACCGGGTTTATGTCTGCCGGCGGCGCCCTGGCTGAAGGGGAAGTGAGCCCGAATGACGATCCCCTGGGTCGTTCAGTCAGCAAGGCCAGCGACAAGTCAGTCAAGTCCAAAGCCAACAAAAACCGGCCGAAAAAATGATTGACCTGCCGCAATGTCAAAACATTGCGGCAATTTTTTACATCCGGCACACTGCCGAAAACTCGACCATCGGGTCTTTAGCGAATCCAAATTATGGCAAAACGAATCACCATGACGCCTGAACTTCAGGCACTGATCGCCAGGTCTGCAGGCGATGACGTAGATGTCAGTCAACTGGCTGCTTACGAATGTGTGGCAGCTTCTACCCGTCCTATTTCCCAGAAAGCGACGGCCTATCATGGTGCCGTAATGTCTGAAGGTCTACTTCAAGCTGCGGCTGACTGGCTGACCCACGAAACCGTTCCTCTCATCACCATGCACCAGGGTGAAATGCTGCCCGTGGGTAAGGTGTTTCATTCTGAGGTGGTTCTTGCTGAGCAAGATCACAAGGAACTTCGCACCCTGTTCTACCTGCAGGAAAGCGACCCCCTCACCCAGAAGATTGATCTTGGCATCATTGATGAGGTGAGCGTGGGCATGATGGCCGAACACGCTTATTGCTCGGAATGCGGCTTTGATTACCTGAAGGAAGGCAATGAAGGCGCCTTCTGGTTTCATGAGTGCGACAACGGCCATGTGATTGGCCAGAACGGCACTCATCTTCGTTTGACGGGCCTACGCCGGTGGAGCGAACTCTCACTGGTGGGTAAGGGCGCTTCTAATCGACCCAAAATTGTCGGTCAGAACGACCGCCGTTTGGCTGCCGGTATCAACGAATCCTATCTGGAGCTGCGGGCTTCCCCGAGCACCAATTCTCAACCTGCATCCAATCAACCAAAGGGGAAACCTGATATGGATCTGAAAGAACTGGTCGGGGAACTGACCGAAACCAAAGTCCAGCTTCAGCTGGCTCAATCCGGCAAGGAGACTGTCGAAGCTCAGCTCTCCGCCGCCAATGGCCGTGTGGAGGCCCTGCAACAGGAGGTCGAGCAGCTGAAAGCCAAGCTCAACCCCGAGCAGGAAGCCGAGCTCTCCGATCTGAAGGCGGAGCTGGAGCAGGCCAAATCCTTTATCCAGGAGCACGCCAAACTGGCGGCCACCGCTGCTGGTCTGGAACTGAAGGCTGATGCCGGCCTGGCCGACCAGCTGGAGGTGCTGAAAGCTGCCCAGGTGAAACTGGCCGCTATCCCTCGCGGTGGTGTGGCTCGTGGCCAGGGTGAAGATGTTGAACTGAAGTCCGCGCCTTCCATGGCCGGGTTTATCCGTGGCTGATAACAGGAGACAACCATGAGCCAAGTAATCGGTGATGGCGTAATCCACGCCTCCATTTATAACGAAGACGCCTCACTCACCTGGCATTTTGACGGTGTGATTGACGGCAGCGAGCGCAATGCTCCGGTGTCGGTGAAGGCCGGCGTGAACAAGACCGTGGAAGTGGCTCCGGCCGATGCCGAGCTGGTGGGTCGCCTGTTCAAGGCCGAAGACCGTACCGTGGAAGGCATCAAGGTGTGTTCCGTGTTCCACCACGGCGTCTGGACCTTCCCTTATGACGAGCTGGCGGCCCCGGCCGTAGGTGACAGCGTAGTGGGTGCCGGTGCCGGTAAGGTGAAGAAGGCCGGCGCAGGTGCCGGTAAAAACACCTTGGTCAGCTCGGTGGACACCACCGCCAAGACCTGTGACGTGATCTTCCGTTAATAGTTTTTCGGGGGGAAACCCCCGTTTCGAATCCAAAATCTGGAGTAAACCATGTCTCTGAAACGACTGAGTGAAATTCAACGCCGTCCCCTCGAAATGGTACTGGATGGCCTGCAGGGCACCGACCCGGAAACCTCCCGCCGCGCCGGCCAGAAGCTGGTAGGTGAAGCCAAGAAGTACGGTCTGAACCTGCGTGACTATCTGGACCTGGCTGTTGATGTTCGCGCTTCCAAGGACGCCGACCGTTTCCGCCTGCCTAACGGTATGGCCGCCTCTGGTTATGAAGCGGCTCTGGCCCAGCTGAACCTGCCGATCCGCAACGACTTCCGCAGTGGTGTTACCCTGCAGGCCGCTGCCGACTCCTTCGACTCTACCCCGGGCGCCCGTGGTCTGTTCCCTGAGGTCATCGACGATATGATCCAGTGGAGCCACCGTCAGGACAACCTGGAGCGCGTGGAAGGTCTGCTGGCCAACAGCCGTACCGTATCCAGCACCGAGCTGCTGAGCCGTGTGGTACAGGACGACTCCGACGCCCTGAAGACCGCTACCGTGGCGGAAGGTTCTCGTATCCCGGTTGACTCCATCGAGACCGATGAGCGTACCGTTCGCTTCTACAAGCACGGCCGTGGTATCCGCACCACCTACGAGTTTGAGCGTCGTGTATCCCTGGACATCCTGACTCCTTACGCCCGTCGTATCGACCGTCAGCTGGAGCTGTCCAAGGTTCGTGCGGCCACCAACGTCCTGGTGAACGGTGACGGCCTGAACGCTGCTGCGCCCACCAAGGGTATTTCCGAGTTCGGCGCTGACCTGACCGGTGGTAAGACCCTGAAGGACAACTACCCGGCGCTGATGAAGTTCCTGGTGAAACAGGCTGCAGCCGGCACCCCCGTGGACACCGTGGTGGGCAACCTGGACTCCTACCTTGAGCTGTTCCTGATGTTCCAGCCGGTTGTGGGCCAGAAGTCCATGGCTGAGCATCTGCAGGAGCATGGTGCGCCGAACGTGTCTCTGGTACTGCCGGTGATGCAGAACATCAAGTTCCAGCTGTCCAGCGCCATGCCTGCCGGCAAGCTGCTGTGCTACTCCGTGGGCGACACTCTGGAAGAACTGAAGGAAGCCAACTCCAATATCGAGGAGTCCGAGAAGGCGATTCAGAACCAGACCATCACCTACCTGAAGACCGAGAACACCGGTTATCGCCTGGTTTACGGCGACACCCGTACCCTGCTCGACTTCACTGCGTAACCTTTAGGGGTTTGGGGGCTCCGGCCCCCTTTTTTCTGGAGAACTCCCAATGACCAAAAAACTACTGGTTGAAACCATCGGTGATATCACCTTGATGGATATGAATCAGAATGCCGAGATCCGCTGGAACCGGCCTACCGTGGTGCTGCCGTCTCCCTTTATCTCGCTCAAGCAGGCAGACGGCCAACTCCGTGTGCTGGAAAACGACCTGGATGAGAAAGCGTCTGATGACGAGTTTGCTCAGTTCTGGGCCGAGCACGACGATAAGGACGCTGCTGTAGCGAATTTCCTGACCTCCCTGAAGGGGGCAGAAAAGGAGCTGGAAAAGCCCAAGAAAACCACCCGCAAATCGGCGGCCAAGGCCGAGCCGGCTGAGGAGTAATCACCATGCTGACCATTGATCCGGGTGAGGTGATTGAGCTGCCCCTGCTGTTCCGGGTGGACGGGTTTGAAACCGCACCCGATGATGGTGTGGTCAGCTGGAAACTCTATCGGGGCGGTGTTCAGGTGGCGTCGGGCACGACCACTGCCGGGTCCACTTCTCTGACCATCCCGGGTACTCATCATGGGTTAACGGACCAGAGCAGCCAGATGATGATGGTCCGGTGCAGCTTCAAGGTCGGTGGGCAACCCCGTCAAGCTACTCTAACGTACCGTATTGTCGAACCGCTACCCATCTATGTGGGGAGTGAGGAGGTTCGGCAGGTGCTGGGGGTTACCCCTGACGAACTCCCTGATCATCACATCGACATCTATCAGGGGTACCTGCAGGTGCAACGAGACCTGGAGCAAGAGCCTTTTGGCTTGGGGGTAGACCTGGAGATCGTGAACCGCATGGTCTGCCTGGCCGAGTGCCGGCGACAGATGGTGGGGCTGCAGAACAAGATGCTGGCGGTCTATGCGACCGATGACCAGCGTCAGGAGCGCCTGAAAAAGCTGGATCTGGAAGACCTGCATGAGCGCCTGTCGGCGGAATACTATCAGCTGCTGGCCAACTCCGGTGTGGACTTCTACAGCGATTCGTTGGTTCTGGCCGTGCCCCGCTCCGACCCCTTCCTGGGAGAATAACCATGCTCACACCCACGCTCTACAAGGTGGGGAATACCCGGGTTCCCGGGCTGCTATCCCCCACCCATGACCGTCAACCGCACATCGCCAACATGACCTTTCCGGCTGGTGCCCCGGGCCTGGCCGAGGGGGTAGTGGTGGTCTCTCGCAGCGGCTCACAATACCTGCTGGGACAGGCTCGAACGATCCTGGGGGGCCGGCAGCGTTTCCTGGCGTACCCCCTGGTGCGGGATGTGGCCTGGGAGTCGTTTACCGAAAGCGTTCACCCGGTTACCGGTTTGGCTGGCCCCCGGGTCTCCGCCGGCGTGGAAGAAGTACGCATGGGTTACCAGGGAATGGGGGTGCTGCTTCATGAAGGCCTCAGTTCCGACCATTTCCGCTACTTCACCCAGCATGACGTTCAGGTAGGGGATAACCTGGATGGACGGCAGGTTCGCCGGGTACGGCGTGAGGGTGGCGTGAACATCGTGGATACCTGGTAATGGCTCGCCGGCCTACCCTGGGCGTGGCCCTGAAGAAGAACCTGGATGCCGTGGTCTGGGCGGCGGTCCAAAAAGCCGCCATGACCCGTATCCAGGACTTGCTCAAGGAGCTGGAGCACTCCGTTCAGGGGGGTATGGAAGACCTTATCTATGAGGCCTTCGACGCTATCAATACCAGCGAGCCGCCCGATGGTGCCACCTGGAAGCCGCTCAGCCTGAGCTGGAACTACGACAAGTACCGCAAGTGGGGCGGAGAGGAGAACGCCTTTTACCGGGGCAAGGGATTTTATACCCAGAGGGACGACAGCCTTCATGCCACCTTCAAAGCCTTGGACCAGAACTCCGCCCAGAGCGGCCGGAGGCTTTATCACGCGCTTGGCGGCATCACCTACCAGATGGCCCAGCCTCATGTGCTGAACGCCGGTTTTGAACTGCGAACTCATTATGTCAACGACGTCAACCGGGCGCTGAAGAACCCTTATTTTGTTCACAAGGCGACGGGCAAACGGGCCAATGCCGAGCTGGCGGTGAATGTGCGACGCTTTGTGGCTGCCGCCTCGGCGCCGGGCGTCAGTCGTACTGAAAACCCGTTGCTTCGTCGCTATGACGGGAGAAACCTGGGTCCGGCCCGTCTGTTGGCCGAAAATCTGGTGGGTAACAAGCCCAAGGTGGAGTCGTTCACCCTGTTTGGCCATATCCAGAACCTGGGGTACCTCACGGATCGATCCACCAAGGTGCTGGATACGCTCGATGAACATGACACTTCGTTGCTCGGTGAGCGGCGCAAGACCAAAGGATCCCGCAAAGGGCGTCCGGCCTCGGCCGCAGACAAGCTCTATGTGGGGGCCAAGAAGCATAAACGTCAGTTGCTCGATGCCCTGATGAAGCAATACCTGAAGCAGGACCTGCAGAATAACGTCGAAGCAGCCCTGACCGTACTGGAGAGAAATAAACGATGACCCCCAATTCCTATCGCAATGTGCAGGCCAGTCTTCTGCGCTGGCTCAATGACCGAGCCGTTCCCTTAGGTGCCACCACAGTGAACATGGAAGCGGCTGAAGACCTTGATGATTGGCCGGATACCGATATGTTTGCCCTGGACGCGCTGACGGTGCGTACCGAGCGCCGGGGGGAGCCGTTGGAGGTGTGTTCAGCGGTGATGATGGTGGCGACTCAGGACGACCCCAACAACATGCGTTTGGCCGCCCGTGTCAGCGATCTGTACGACGCGCTCAAGCCCGAGCAGACGCTGCCGCTGTACGATGTGAACACCGGTGAGAAGATTGGCCTGCTGGTGTGTTACGGCCAAACCCAGATCATGCCGGTGGTGCGTACCGGCGGCAAAAAACGTCTTCAGGGCGTGCAGTTTACCGCCGGCGTGTCTCTGGTGGATGACCTGGTGATCAGTTAATGATAGGGCGGCGGGATAACCTCGCCGCTGCAGACGCTCTGAGCCAGTATCAGAGCCACCACATTGGCCGGCTCCCGCAACTCACTGTCGGCCATGACCTTGATTCGCTCAAACATATCTTCCGGGATCCGCACCGTCCGGCGTGACCCATTTCCCTGCCAGATACCCGTCACATCGCGGCGTTCGCAACCATATTGGAGGAAAAATCCCAGCCGGGATAGGATAGCGTCGTTGAGGGTTTTACCCTTGGCCATACCGTTCATCAGCACCGGTTGCAGGTGTTCAGGTATTGTCAGTGAAAGGTTTACGGTTTTTCGTTTTGTCATGACTCCTCCTGGACTCAGCCTAACGATAACCGGCCCTGGGTTCAATGCTCTTGGCCGCTCTCAACTCTCAACCTACTTCGAATCCAAATATGGGAGTGTTTATGGCTGGTGAAGCTAAAACGAACAAGTTTATGCTGTCCACCGCGACCGTGATGATCGGCGCCCGCGACAAGCTGAACGAACTGGGTATGGCCGACTCTGTGGGCCTGGTGAAGAACTTCACCTTTGAATCCACCCCGGAGTTCACCGAACTGACCCAGGGTGTGACCAATGAGGTGGTGTTCGCACTGAAGACCTCCAACCCGATCCGCTGTACCTTCGAGATGTATGAGTACACCGAAGCCAACCTGCAGATTGCGCTGGGTCTGGCCGGTGCCAAGCTGGCTCCGATCACCGGTGATGCCTACAAGCTGACTGCCGCCAGTACCGCCGGCGCAGATGAAACCACCCTGACCGTGGATGACCCGGCTTCGCCTCAGGCGCTGTCTCCGGGCGATTCCGTGGCTCTGGTGGGTCTGGATGGCAACGTGACCCTGGCCAAGGTGAAGACCGCCCCCAGCATGAACAGCATGACCATCGAAGGTACCTGGACCAACCAGTTTGCCTCCGGCACCATCGTGCGCAAGGTCAACGTGCTGGATCTGGGCAGCAACGAAACCGACATCACCGAGTATGCGGTGAAAGCGGTTGGTAAGCTGGCAGACGGCACCATTGCCACCTTCCTGTTCAGCCGTTGTCGGGTCACCTCCGGCCTGCAGATGGCCTTCAGCACTGATAACTTCGGCAACATCCCGTTTGAGTTCACCCCGATGGCGGTGCTCAACGATGTTGACGACCCCGGCTACCCGGACTTTATCGGCTGCAAAGGCAAGCTGCTGCTGAGCTGATCCACAAGGGGAGGGGGGACCCTCCCCTTCAACCATTAAGGAACAACCATGACAGATACCCCTAAACCTGTTCTGGCCGACCGTCACACCCTGACCTTTCTGGATGGTACCGAGAAGGAAGTGGTGATGACCTTTGGCCTGCTCAACCTGGTGTCCGGCCTGGTCCGTGACATCTCCTCAGTGCCGTTCATCATGATGGACCCTGAACTTCGTCATCAGCTGATGATTGCTCTGCTGTCCCCCCGGGATGCCCACGGCAAGATCACCGACGAATACAATGAATACCTGGAGCCTGTGAGCACTGCTGAAGCACAGGCGCTCCTGACCTGGGTATCGGAGCACCTGACGGATTTTTTTCTGAAAGCGGTTCGCCAGTATCGGACGATTCTGGAAACCGTGGAGCAGGAAAATCCGGGGGCCTTAAACTCAGCGTCTACGACAGCTGGTTCCGTGGACTGAGCTTTGAGGACTCGGTGGCCTGGGCTTTTGACACCGTTCCCAGTCAGCTCGCCCTCATCTACTGGTCCTACACCTACCGCGATTTGCGGTTTCGTATTCGGATCCGTTACGGAGAGCAGCAGGCCAGCCTGACCACACAGTTCGAAGCCTTGTGCCAGACCGCCAGCCTGGCTCTGGGAGGCAGCAAGACTGAGGATCAGGAGCCCGATGAGGATGTGAAGGTGCCTCAGACCGGCGCCGAACTCAAAGCGATGTTCACCAAAATGTTTAGCTGAGCCCGGCTCAGCCTTCGAATCCAAAACTGAGAGTACCCCGGCATGGCGAATGAAAACGATGTAGATATTGGCTTAGAGATAAGCAAAACGCTGTTCAGAGACCTGCAACAGGTTCAGAGCGAGCTGCAAAGCATCAGTGCCTTGGTGGATCGTATTGGCGGCACCAAAGGTGGTGCCGGCGCTGCGTTTCAGAAGATGAAGCAGGAGTCCAAGGAGCTGACTCGTCAGCTTCAGGCTCTGAAGAACGCCATGAGCCAGGTAGGGGATGGGCAAGGGTTGAACTACAACCAGGCGTTTGCCCGCCGTGCCGGGTACCATCAACTCTCCATGACACAAGGGGAGCGGTTCAAGTTCCGTCACTCCCAGTCACCGCTTACCACCAGTCAAATTCAGTCAATGTCTATGGCCGAACTGACCCATACCAAAAAACTGGTGGGTCAACTGGTGTCCGAGGCCTTGGCCAAGGGCGACAAGGCTATGGCGGAGGCTCACCGTAAGGTGGGCCAGCAAATGGCGGAACAACTTAAATCCATGCAGACGGTCATGCAGAAGCAGACCGCTCTGCAGCAAGGTAATCTGGCGGGCTTTAACCGGATGAACGCCCGGGATTACAAGGACCGTCAGCTTAATGATTTGCTGTCCCGGGCGCTGGACCAGCGTACAGGAAGCGGTGGGATCGCCCCCAACTCACGGGGCAAGGTGGCTAGTCTGGACGCTGCCCTGGCCGCGCCGCCGGCCGAGCGAAAGCGTATTCTCGAAGCCCAGAAACAATTGTTTGACAGTGCGCTGGTTGATGCGTTGAAGATCCCCAAGTCGGTCCAGGATGAAGCCCGCACTTTCCACGCGAAGCTGGAGCGTGCCTTTCAGATTGCCGATAAGGCCGGAAAGGACTTCGAGCGCCGGCAGCGATACACCCGTGAGGGGCGCACCTCCAGCATTACTCAGGACTTCAAGGACGCTGAACTGCGCCGTCAGGCCCGGTCCCGGCAGACGCTGCAAGGACTGAACGGTTTTCGTGATCTGGATGAGGCCAAAGAGCGGATCCGCCGGCAGGAGTTCCGCGCCGGTCGTGCCCTCAATGACTACCAGCGTCTGCAGACCCCTGAACTGAAGGAGCAACTGGCCCTGGAAGCCAAGGCGCTTGAGCAGCTGAAGGACTGGGTAGATCAGACCAAGAGAGCCCAGCAGGCCAGTAAAGACCGTCTCAAAGCCCATAAAGAGGAGCTACGGGAGCGGGCCAAGCTGCAGCAGGAAGAAGACCGGCTGAATCAGGCAGAGTACGGTGGCACCTTGTACCGCCGTAACCAGAAGCAGCGGTACTTCGAGCAGACGCAAACTGATCGGGGCCTGAATAGTTTCAATGACCTGGGTGAGGCCAAGCGGCGCCTGGAGGGGCAAAAAGCCCGGGTGGGCTCTGCCGAGGTGCGTCTGGAGCGTGAGACCACGGAGCAGAACCGGAAGCAGCTGGAGATTGAACGGGAGGCGCTACGGGCACTGGAAACACGCATTGCCCGCCTCAAGGACCTGGAGCAGGCGGAGAAGCGCCGTCTGAAATCCCTTGAAAAGGCTCAGGCCGAAGAACAGGCCTGGACCCGTAAGAACGACCCCACCTACATGCAGCGCAACGCTGATTACCAGCGTCGGGCCACCAATGAGCGGCTGTTCGGGGACGGCGGCGCCAACCTGATCGGCATTCAGGCCTCCTTGATGGCCCATTACGCACTGCTGAGTGGCGTGCAGAACCTGTTCTCGGGCTCGGCCAACTTCATCCTGGAGCTGGATAGAGGGCTGCGTCAGCTGCAATCCATCGTTCGGGTGACGGATAACGATATGGCGGGGCTGAGTCAGCGCCTGATCGACATCTCGGAAATCACCAAATTCACGGCTCTGGAAGTTGTTCAGGCCGCGACCGTGCTGGGTCAGGCCGGCTTCGGCAAGCGTCAGATCGAGGAAGCCATGGAGTCGGTGACGCTGTTTGCCACTGCGGTGGGCACTGACCTGAATACTGCCGTGGATCTGGCTACCTCGGCGCTGGGTGTGTTCAACAAGGACGCCGATCAGATGTCGGTCATGGTCAACCAGATGACCACCGCCGTGAACACTTCAAAGCTGAACCTCGACAAACTGACCCTGGGCCTGCAGTACGCCGGTAACACCGCACACCAATCCAATGTCCCGTTTGAGGAGGTTGTGGCCACCCTCGGTGCCATGGCTAACTCGGGTATCAAGTCGGGCTCCACCCTGGGTACCGGTCTTCGTCAAATCCTGATCACCCTGCAGAAACCCAGTGCTGAGTTCAAGCAGCAGATGAAGGATTTGGGCATCACCATGGACGAACTGGACCTGGAAACCCATGGTCTGGTCGGCGTGATGACCACCCTGGCCGAGAAAGGCTTTACCGTCACCGATGCCATGAAGACCATGGAAGTCCGGGCGGCGGCCGCCTACGGTGCCTTTGCCAACAACTTGGACGTGGCCAGAGATATGATGGTCAACTTGGACGACCATACAGCGGCAGCCAAGGCCAACGAAACCCAGATGAAGGCCCTGGCCAACCAGCTGGATCGTCTTCGTTCCGCTTCGCTGTCCATGGTGAATGAGGGGGCACGGCCCACGTTGTCCGTGCTGACCCAGATGGTCACCAAGATGGCTGATGCAGCGGGTGCGGCGCAGAACTTTGGCAACGCCCTGGCGTTTGTCGGCACTGCGGCCACCCTGCTGGTTGGCGGGGGCCTGCTGGGCTGGCTGGGCCGGCTGGGCGGGGGCCTGCTGCGGGGCAATCCTTTGCTCCGGGCCAGTCAACAAGTGGCGGGAAGCCGGGGACGGGGTAACCTCTTGCTCGGGGGGGCTACTCTGGCAGCGTCCACTGGCGGGGCTTACTACTACCAGCAGATGGAAAAGGAGCGAGCCCTGAGCGACCGCATCGACAAGACCCAGACTGAGGTCGATGCGTTTGCGTCCGAGAGTGACCGTCTGCAGGGTTACTCGGAAAGGATCAGCAAGGCCCTGGAGGATATCTGGCACAAACGTCATCAACTGGAAGACGACGCCGCCTTTCAGGCCATGATTCGCCGGATGCAGACCGAATTCGAGAAAGTGGGGCTGGTTCTGGACAGCTCCGTGGTGGATGTGGAGGGGCTGATCGATAAGCTGAAGGACCTCAAAATCTCCCTAGATGATGAGTACAAGCTGAAGATTGTGCTGGAGCAGACTGCCCTGGAAGAAGCCCGCCAAGCCCATCTGGACCAGTTGCAGGCGACCACCCGGAAGGCGCTGGCTTCTCGGGACAGTCGCCAGCAAATCCGGGATCAGTTCCAGGCAGAGCAGGACAAGTTCTTTGCGTTCCCTGAGCAGATTGCCGAGATGGAGAAACTGCGGGGGACCAACAATTATCAGGCGCCGACTCGTCCGGTGAATACTGACTCCTTCGGGTACTGGCAGGATCAGAACCCTGAACAGGAGCAGGTTCGGCAACAGGCCTGGAAGGTGATTGAGCAGGTGGCCAAGGCTTACGACTCCTCCGTGGCGATGTCCGAGGAGGAGCGCAGTCGTCTCAAACAGGACAGCACCGCCCAGCTTGGCCCGCTGCAGGCTCAAATCGACACCATCTACCAGTCGCTGATGAAGAATGAGGCCGGCGACCAGGTGCTGGGCGAGTTCCAGGCGCTGCGTGAACAGCTGATTGAAACCCGGGGTACGGTCTCCAGTATCAATCGGTTGAGCCAGGATCAGGACCGTACTCAGCAGGAGCGCGTCAACTTCGACTGGCTAAAAGAGGTGGCCCCGCAATTCCGGCCGGAGGCTTCCTCTTTGCGTGACGACGTGGTGGAGATCCAGCGTGGGCTGCAACGGGGAGATTTCTCGGACGATCCGTTACGGCGTTACCGGGAAGTCACTCCACAACTGACGGCGCTGCAGGAGCGGCTGGACAACCTGCTGTCTGATATTCGGGAGCTTGACCCCTCACGGGCCAATCTGTTGACCCAGGAGCTGGGTACCGAAAGTCTGATGGGAGATATCACTACTGCCCTGCGGGAGCTTCGTGAGGAGGCCGAGAAGCCCCGTCAGCGTATTTTGCACAACCAGCTCACCCAAGAAAAAGACTATTCCCGGGCGGTCGATATTCAGTTTGAGAACGCCAATAACCTGGAAGACCTTGATCGGCTACGGGCAGAGCTTGAAGCCAGTGAACGTCAGCGCATTGAGACGCAGACCCAAATCCGAACCCTGAAGGCGGCTCCCGGTAGCATAGAGGCCCAGCGGATCACGGCCGATATGCAGATGATGCTGGATGAGCGCCTGGCGGAGATTGACCGGGAGTATCGGGTGGCCCGGGACGTGATCACCGGCAACATCGATTACAGCCTGGCCGGGACCGGGGCCGAGTTCGATGAGAAGCTGGCGGGGCTGGTTCAAAACAAGGTGCTGTATCCGTTCCAGCGTTCCCTTGAAGCCATGGACTCTGCCGCCAAACAGGCCTCACAGCAGGCTCGTCGTCAGGCTGAAGATGCTGCTGACCGCCGTCAGGCTCTCACCGACACCGTGGGGGTCGAAGGGCTGAGCCGGGAGGAGCGGGGCGCCTTGTTTGACCAGGCCTTGCAAGCCATGGCAGAGGAGACCCAATACTCCCGCCAGGCCTTGCTGGAGCTGAAGAAGGGGAATGAAACTCAGCTGGCCCGGTTGACCGAGCGCCTGACTCAGATGCGGGTGGATCAGGAGCAGGCCGGAGAGTTTACCCGCACCGGTCAGGTACTGGGTAAGGCCATTGAGCGGGCCGAAGCCGAGCAAGTAAAGCTACAGGCTGAACTGGAGAAAAATACAAGGGAGCTGCAACAGAACACCCGTAGCACTTCTCAGCAGACCCAACAGCTGCGGAGAATGCGTAACCTGGATCAGTACCGGGGCAGTAATTATCAGAGCGCCGCCTACAGGCAGCGTCGAGCTGAATTTGGTGTTTCGGGTATTGATGGGATTGGGGACCACCAGTACCACGACAGTCAGGGTGAGGTGCGTACCGCGAGCCGGGGAGGATGGGAAGCCATGTTTGATAATGTGGCGCAGGCCTATGAAGGAATCGACGCCCTGACCGAGGTAAGCCTCAAGGCCGAGGAGATCATGGGGGGGCTGGCCGATAATATGGCCAATATGTGGCTCCAAGTGGCCCAAGGCGCCATAAGCGCCGAAGACGCCATGAAGAACATGATCATGAATGTAGCCGCTCAGTTAGTTCAGAGTCAAATTGCTGGCTTGTTGGGAAAATTGATCAGTTACGCGGCTTCTGCTGCAGCGGGATATTTTGGGGGCGGATCTGGCTTCGGTTCTGGCGACTCCATGGCGGGGAGTCCCAATATTGATTACAGCACGGGAGTGGCCTGGCAGGGCGGCGAGGTGAAAGGTTTTTACGGTGGAGGGGTTATTACCTCAGGCCGAGAAGACAGGGACTCTACCTATATCAAGGCGGCCAAAGGCGAGTTTATAGTTCGTCGTGAGGCGGTAAAAGCCATAGGCCTGGATACCCTGCACGAACTGAACCGTCTTGACCGTTCTACCGTGAGAAGTAAGGCGGCTGCAGCCCGCGCCGGCCGCCGTGAGCCGGCGCCTGCGAAAGACAGCGGTATCGATCAGGTCAACGTCTATGTGGTGAGCAAGGAATCGGTACCTAACAACCTGGGGCCCAATGATGTAGTGGCCATCATCAGCGAC
The DNA here is from genome assembly GCF_030849025.1 of Oceanimonas pelagia. Lineage (NCBI taxonomy): Bacteria > Pseudomonadati > Pseudomonadota > Gammaproteobacteria > Aeromonadales > Aeromonadaceae > Oceanimonas > Oceanimonas pelagia. The sequence continues at coordinate 2,172,823 of NZ_CP118224.1, read as the reverse complement.
GATCTGGCCCGGGGCGGCAAGACCAAGAAATTGATCCAGCAAATCAACGCGAGGCATATCTGATGGCCAGATTTATCTATAAACATCATACCGAAGCCACCCAGTACCCGGACCCGGGTGGCCGGACCAAAATGGGGCGGGGCTGGGTTCATGCGGTGGCTCCGGCCTATCCGGGGCAACGGACTTTTGAGCTTAATTTTCCGGCGATGAAGTGGTTTTTGACTCCCGAAGGGGTACTGGATCGAGATACCAAGCCTGAAGTGAATCTGGGGCATCTGGAGCAGTTTTACCTTGATCATCAACTGCATGTGCCCTTTATCTATCCTCACCCCCGGTTTGGGGACTTGAATGTGCTGTTCAAATCCCCGCCCAACTTCCCTCCCGCTGTCATAGGTGGAAGTGGTGTGGTTCAGGGATTTAGGGTCGAACTGGTGGAGTTGGTGTACTGACCGTCAAGTTATCGACTGGTCAGATGAGCTGGTTAAGTCGTTGATTTAATGGGGGTAGTTTTCCTAACCCTCGATTATTTGGGAGGATATGAAATATTGTTGGTTGACCTCCTAAGTCATTATGCTCTACATTTAACCCGTCGGCCAGCAATGGTCGGCTAAATCTCGAAGCACGTCATGTCTACACATGGTCGTTGTCTCCAGATTTGGATTCGCTAAAGACCCTCAACCTCGGTTGGGGGTATTATTTTTGGGCGAAAAAAAATCTCCTGCTTTACACTGTCGGCAACGCTCGAATCCAATGCTGGCAGACCATGAAGACCGATCTCCCCTTATCGCATCAACGGCAAAGCCATACCCTGACAGGCAAGGAATATATTGAACTGCTCAAGATTGAGCTGGTCAATCCTGATCAGTCCCTCACCATCTTGCGTTACACCTCAGGTCCTTCGCTACAGTTCCAGGGTTTTACCTGGAACTATTTCCCTTACAACCTGGCAGGTGTCGCCGTGGATGAGTCGGGGGAGCACTCTCGACCTAAGCTAAGTTTCCCCAACCCAGAATCCCAGTTCAGTGCCCTGATTAAGGCTGGTGTGTTTGATATGGCTCGGGTGGTTAGATATCGAGTACATCCCGATGACCTGCAGACCGGGCTGGCGGATACCTCCGAGTGGCACATAAGCCGGGCCTTCTCTGCCAACTCTGCCATGGTGGTGTTTGAGCTTCGCCGCCATTCTGACACCCCCCATTTCACCTTACCCGCCCGGAAGTTTCTCCCCCCTGAGTTTCCGGGTGTGGTGCTGTAAGGAGGTACTGTGGATTTATCCTATCTGGAAGGTCGCCCGTATGACCCGGGGCGGCAACATTGCTTAACTCTGGTGGCGGAGTTCTACCGTGAGGTGATGGGACTTAACCCCCGAAATTACGCCAACCCAGAAGGCTGGCCTTTACAGCCGGATTTTGATCTGATCGCGGAAGGGTTGGAGGCCGAGGGTTTTGAGTTAATCAACGGTGGACTCAACAGCTGTCGATTCGGATATCTACTGGCCTTGGACATCTACCATGTTGGCCGTATTAACCATCTGGCCGTATATGTGGGGCAAAACAAGGTTCTGCATCAGTCCCGTAACCGGGTGTCGGTTATTGAGGAGATATCTCCGGTAATGCGTCGTCTGGTTCGGGGTATGTATCGACCGCCAAATTATGAGCAATGGTGTGAGTCTCGGTCGTCCTTATTGCTTGAGACACTGCCGTTGTACCAACAACAACGATTGGTCAAGGCTCAGGAGATTTCTAATGACTGAACTGATTGTACAGCTTCAAAGGTTGTGGCAACCGGGCCCGGAACGCTGCGGCGTGGTGCTCGACAATGGTGAGATCATTGAGCTGCCCAACCGGGCCGAACAGCCGGCCCTCGCCTTTGAGGTGGCTGATGCCGACCTGGCCCCTTATATGGGGCGAGTGGTGGCCAGCTGGCACACCCATCCGCGTACCAGTGGAAATCTGTCCGTGTCTGATTACCGAACCTTTCAGCATTACCCTGACTGGCAGCATTACATTATTGACCAGAGCAGTGTCTGGCAGTACAGCGTGGCCTTTGACTACATGGTGCTGCTGGATCAGGTCTTTGACAAGGAGATGAGCGATGAGTGACGGCTTTATCACTATTCACCTTCACGGTCACCTAAAGCAACACCTATCGGAACCCTTGCGAGTTAAGGCCAAAACCCTTCGTCAGGCATTGACGGCCTTGCAGACGGTGGATGCCTTTAATCCTCATAAGACCCGACGAAAGATCCCGGTACGGGTGGATCACTTCTCTACACCGGCCCAGCTTGACGATACCTGGGGCCGGGACGAGGTTCATCTTCGTCCAGAGCCCGGCTTTGCCGGCGCCGGAGGAGGAGATTGGTTGCGAGTGGTGGTTGGAGTCACATTGATCGTAGTGGGTATCCTGCTGTCGCCCTTCACTGGGGGGGCCTCCCTGACCGCTACAGCTGTTGGCGGTTCTATGCTCGCGACGGTTGCTGTAGCTACTCTCTCCGTATTGGTAACTATGGCGGGGTCTTATTACCTTATGACGGGGTTACAGGGACTCCTCTACGACAAACCGACGGCGCCGGCCCCTCAGGAGCAAAAGCGGAGCTACTTTGGTAACTACCAGGCCACTGTTCAGGCGGGTACCCCGATCCCGATCATTCTGGGCTGTCATAAATGGTCTGGTCATCTCATATCCTATGCCATGGATGTGAAGCCCGGAACCAATGGAGAGCTGCCGGTAATGGAGAACCGAGGGGGTTGGAGTTATTTGCAGGATAACACGACACCACCGTCCGACTTCACTTTCAACTGGCAACAGATTAACCAGGCGTTTACCAGTTAAGCGCCCTTCGAATCCAGACTGAGATCACGACATGAGCAACAAGCCTAACTTTTTGAAAGGGGCGGGTGGCGGGAAAGGGGGGGGGCAACCCAAAGAACCTACCATCCACCCTGACGGTTTACATTCCCAGGCCTTAATAGAAGGGGTGTTGGCGATATCGGAAGGTCCGATTGCCGGCCCTCTGCATGATTCGTTTCAGCACGTCTACTTAGCCGATACTCCTGTCAGAGACCCCAACGGGCAGCTGAACTTTGAGACGGGTTCCATCCGTTTGGGGTACAACAACGGGGATGAGCTAAACCCCACCCCCATCCCTTACCATTTGAAAGGGAGTGGTATTGCTTACGGGGTCCAGGCTCAGTTGAAGCAGGGTGAGCCAGTGATTCGGACCACCCCGGCCGTTCGTCGAGGGTTGTTTAACCGTCTCGAAGTGATCCTTAATATTCAACGGCTGATGCTGTCGAACACTGACGGCCAGATGAGGACATCCTTCACTTATAACATCGATTACCGGCCCTCGGGGACCACGGATTGGCAGCCATTCCCCGGCAGTCCTTTTACGGTGAACGATAAGACCACAACGGGAGCCAGGGTGGAACATGGTGTTCGACTGGCTACTGAGGCGGTGGATACCGATTATGATATCCGGGTGCTTCGATCATCAAAAAACTCCGACACCGAGTATCTGGCTGATGTCTCGTGGGAAGCCTATGAGGTGGTTCTGACTCATGACCAGAGTGCTACCAAGCGGTCTCACACTGATCTGGCCATGATGCACGCTGTTCTTTACAGTAATGATCAATTCACCCGCCTCCCCAATATTTCAGGTATCTATGGTGGGTTGTTGGTGAGTCTGCCCACCAACTACGACCCCCGTACCCGCACCTACGATGAGTTTCATCCTTGGGACGGTACTTTTACCACTACCAAGCATTGGACAGATAACCCCTTCTGGCTTATTCGAGAACTGGTGATGAATGAGCGGTTTGGTATGCGTAAATACCAGCCTTTCATCACCCTGAATGACTACGATCTGTATCGCCTCGCCAAGGATGCCGACACCATGGTGGGTCATCCAACGGTAGGACCAAAATACACGTTTAATGGGGTACTGGCCGAGGCCAAGCCGGGGCTGGAAACCCTGCGTTATATCGCGGGTACCGCCTTTGCCAACATTCTGGATGATGGGCGTGGTAATCTTACAGTCGTTGCCGAACGAGCCGAACCGGCGATTATGCTGTTGACCCCCGAATCGGTAGTGGCCCCTGATCAAGGCGATGACATTACCTTCCAGTACAGCTTCACCGATGTAAAGGAAAGATACAACCTCATCAATGCTTCGTATGTTAACCCCAACCGGGGTTGGGATATGGAGGCTCTACCACCGTTAACGCTCTCAGGAAAGCCCGAGAGTCAGGACCCCACTATTCAAAGGTTGGGTGTTCAGCCCTTAGAACTGGAGCTTCCCGGCTGTATTTATGAACATGAAGCTCATCGTAAGGCCGTTCGGATCTTGGTGGAAGCCAATACCGAAACCATCCTGGTGAGCTGCGCACTCCCTATGGCGGGACAGGTGTTGCAGTTAGGGGACATTGTGGCCCTGGGTGACGCCGAAATGGGGTGGGGGTTGACTGGCCGTTTAAAATCCATTGATGGCTCTACGGTTCATCTGCATGAACCGGTGTATTTTGAACACCCCGGTACTTACACCTTGAGGGTCCAGGGTTATCTGGACCTTGAGGAGTGCAGCTTTGAGGTGACGTCAAAGGGAGAACTCTCCTCCCTGCCTTGTAGTCGTGTTCTTGAGGATATCCCCCCACATGCACCGTTTGTGATCGAACATTCGGATTATGTTGGGACGGCACAAACCTTCCGGGTGATGTCGCTGGATGAATCCCAAAGTTCGGCCGGACAGTACATGGTGCAGCTCAAGCTGCTCAACATGGACAAGTTCGTGGCCGAGGAGCAGGCGTACTTCGAAGGGATTCCTGAACCAGAAGCCATCGACAAGTCTCTAACTCCCCCCACCAATGTGCAGGCCGAGTTTGTACGGGAAATGAAGGACGGGGAACCCTCACTCAGGCTGAAAGTTACCTGGGATGCCAGTCCTCAGGCACTTCGTTATGAGGTATGGGCGGGACCCGATACCAGTTCAGCTTTCCAGATGTTGGGGCAAACACCCACTACTGATGCTTGGTTGGATGTTGAGCCCAACAATTATCAGCTGTTCGTTCGAGCAGTGGGGTTGTTCGGCACCAAGGACAGTGCTCCAGTACAGCTGACGCTGGTAAAAATTACGGCGGCGCACCTGGCGGCCAATGCCACAAACGTGAAGGTGACCGAGCGCACTACGGGTTTCCAGCGCCGGGATCTGCACTTCAACGTGGGGCTGTCCTTTGCGGAGACCTACGAGGGGCAGACCTTCCATGTGGACCTGTTTAACCTGTCTACCATCAAACGAGCCTTCGTACAGATTAAAGACCGCCCTACTGGCGAAGTTCTGCGGGAATTAGATTTGCCGCGCACCGGTGTGGTCTATACCTATGAGCAGCAGCTTTTTGACCGTGAATATCCCTCAGGAAAGCTGGATGTGGAGTTGTACCTGGAAGATTACCTGGGGGATCGCTTTGGTCCGTTATTCTACCAGTATGACTCTGTACAGTACCCCGAAATCTTATCGTTTCAGGATGTTTCCAAACACTGGGGCCTGATTATTGACCCGGAACTAACTTACGACATCGTTCCGAGACCAAACGTGCGTTGGTTCCTGAGTAGCCAGAATAGCTTTGCCACGGCCAAGGAAGTGGCATTGAGTCCACAGCTTCAGTACCTGGATGTAGACGTTGATCAGCTATGGTTTGTTTGGGGGATCTTGGAGACCCCATTCACCTCGGGTCACGTCTTCCCGAGTAACACTACGGGCTTTGAGGTTCGTATCCCTTCTGCGGTTCAGCCCCCGACCAAACCCACAGGGGTGGAGGTGGCCGCCTTCTCAACCTGGGCCAATATCTCCTGGGATGAATACCCATCCCACGGTACCGGGTACACTCGTATTTATCGTCAGGAGACGGCTCTCAACCCTGATAAAACGCCGGTGGACCCTCCCCGCCTGGACATTACTTCCATGCTGGTGGCCGGTTCCCCCACCATGATGTACCACGACACCAACCTGAAAAGTGATCGGGGTTATTACTACTGGGTGACCCATGTTAATGCTAACGGGGACGAGGGACCACTTCATGACCCTAACGGCACCTTTGTGGTTACTGTGCGTAACCCTTCGGAGATTCTGGATGAAATCTCCGGGGAGATCAGTTGGGATGACCTTCATCCCGATACCCAGAAGGTGGTCACGGTTCCTCAGGAAGCTAACTCGTTAGCGGGTATCAACAACCTGATTGAGAACGCTCGGGGGCAGACTCGGCAGCGTGTCAATGAGCGGCGGGGCTTGGAAAAAGCCCTTGGTGAGGTGCAAAAAGAGGCCGGGGAGCGGATTGCCGCGATCCAAGCAGAAGCGGCAGCCCGGGCAGCAGACATTCAGGCGGAACAGGGGGCTCGCGCTGCGGCTATCCAAGCTGAGCGGACCGCCCGACAAGAGGGGGATACCGCCCTCTCTAACCAGATCACGACGCTGACCAGTGCCGTGAATAAAAACGTGGCGGATATTCTGGCAGAGCAGACGGCCCGGGCGGATGCTGACTCGGCCATGGCCAGTGATATTTCAGCGTTGACGGCGACGGTGAACAGCAACAAGACCACGACCGATGCTGCGATCCTGGCAGAGCAGACGGCCCGGGCGGATGCTGACTCGGCCATGGCCAGTGATATTTCGGCGTTGACGGCGACGGTGAACAGCAACAAGACCGCGACCGACGCCGCGATTCTGGCAGAGCAGACGGCCCGGGCGGATGCTGACACGGCCATGGCCAATGATATATCGGCGTTGACGGCAACGGTGAACAGCAACAAGACCACGACCGATGCTGCGATCCTGGCCGAGCAAACCGCCCGCGCTGACGCTGACACGGCCATGGCCAATGATATATCGGCGTTGACGGCAACGGTGAACAGCAACAAGACCACGACCGATGCTGCGATCCTGGCCGAGCAAACCGCCCGCGCTGACGCTGACACGGCCATGGCCAATGATATATCGGCGTTGACGGCAACGGTGAACAGCAACAAGACCGCGACGGATGCCGCGATCCTGGCCGAGCAGACCGCCCGTGCTGACGCCGACACTGCGATGGCAAACGATATCTCGGCACTGACAGCGACGGTGAACAGCAACAAGACCGCGACCGATGCCGCGATCCTGGCTGAGCAAACCGCCCGGGCCGACGCCAACACTGCGATGGCAAACGATATCTCGGCACTGACGGCAACGGTGACCGGTAACAAGGCGGCGACTGATGCTGCGATTGCCGCTGAGCAGACGGCCCGGGCGGATGCTGTCTCAGCCATGGCTAACCAGATCAGCAGTGTTAGCGCCTCAGCGGCAGCCGCCCAAACGACGGCGGATGGTAAGGGACGTTTGTTTTACCAATCGTCAGCCCCCACTGGATCGAACCGAGATGCTAAGAACCTGTGGATCCGGTCCACGGATAATAAGCCTCATCGGTGGGATGGTACAAAATGGGTAGGTGCCACCGATAAGGTAGCGACGGATGCGGCGGCGGCGGCGGCGGCGGCTCAAGGGACGGCTGATCAGGCTAAAGCTGACATTCTGGCAGAGCAGACGGCCCGGGCGGATGCTGACTCAGCCCTGGCTCAATCCGTCGAAACAGTGCAGTCCAGTTTGAACGGCACTCAAAGCACAGTGCAAACTCTCAGTCAGACGGTTAGCACCATTGATGAGCAAGGATCTGAAGCACATAAAGCGTTGTGGGGGGTCAAAGCCAGCGCCGGTGACGTGACTGCTGGTATTGGTCTGGTCGCTAAAGCTGGGGGAGGAAGTGAGTTGGCATTGGCGGCGGGTAAAGTGGTCGCTTTCGACCCCGCCAAACCCACGACTAAAGAAAACCTGTTCGTTGTTGAAGGTGGTAAGGTGTTGATGAATGAAACATTCATCAAACAGGCCTATATCGACCAATTGATCGCTAATAAGGTGGATGCCCCTTATATCAACACCCTGGACTTGAACGCTGTAAATATCTCTGGTGGCCAAATCAACATTGGCTCAGGGTTTTCGGTAGACCCTCAAGGAAACCTGGTGGCCCACAATGCTGATTTGAGAGGAACGCTGCAGGTTCCCAACGCTTGTATTGATACACTGCAGTTGGCCGGGCAGGCGGTAACAATCCCTTCGGCGGTTGCCTCCAGCAGCACATTCTCGACCACGACCAGAAATGAGAATAACCGTGTCACTGTGTTAACGCTAACCGTGACTACAACAGGAAACCCGGTACTTATTACCGCCAACGCAGCCATGGCACCAGACACCGAGGTACATAACGCTTCGTATGGACGGCGCAATTACTACATGACTCTGGATTACGACGACAATCGGATAGCCCTTCAATTTGTTGGTTTTTTTACACGGTTCAAATCCTATGCGGTAGTGTCCATGGGGAATGGAGCCATCGCCCTTAAACACACACCACCGGCAGGAACCCATACCTATAAAATAAAGGTGTTTCAGACCTATGATCAAACCTCAGCTTGGACCCTTGATGTTAGGAACCGATCCCTAGTGGCCTTGGAGGTAAAACGATGATTCAGCAATACGTTGTGTACGACACGAATACCGGGGAGATATCTCACTGCTTTTCGGGGATACCTGAATTTTTACCGTTGAATGTTATGGAGGGGCAATCGGCCTTACCTTGTCCTGATGGTGTTACTGATGCAGAGTATTGGGTTGAGCACGCCACGGGCACCATTCACTCCAAGGGGGATTACCCCCTTGAGCAGCTGCCGCTACCTTGCACCGTAACCATCGAAGGAGTGAACTACCACTGTACCGAGCAACCTGTGTTCGAGTTTGATGCCCCAGGTACCTACATCATCAAAGTGAACGCGGGTCCTCAATTTTTGAAAAAGGAGTTCGAGTTTGATTATCAGCCATAAGTCTCCTGACAAGTCGGGACGGGTGAATGCACAGCGGCATGAGAATATTGCCGCAGGTTTTACCTGGAACGGCAGTGTCTTTGATATCGATCCTGACAGTATGGGGTTGATTGCCAGTAGGGCTTTGCGTCTGATACTGGACCCCGACATCACCGAACTGATTTGGCGGTCCAAGGATAATCAAAACATCACCTTTACCCGGGGGGAGTTCCTGAACTTCTCCCGGGCGGTGGACGCTCATGTAGAGTCTATCTACCAACAGAGCTGGGCGTCCAAAGATCCCCCCTATAAAAACCAGTGAGGAAAATTCCTCACTAGCCTAACATACTCCCAGACTTGGCCAGTCTCCCGGCTGGCCCTTCGAATCCAAACTGGAGTTGTACAATATGACCACCGAGATCACCGCTCCGCAGGTGTATCAGAAACTGGCCAACATGATAAATGAGTGGCAGCAGTTTCTGGATCAGTTTGGCGACTGGCAGACTGCCGCCGGTCCTACGGTTACCTTAACGCACCCTGACGGTTCGACCAGCCTACATCAAACCCTGGCGCATCTGACGCAGACGCTGACCAACTGGGACACCTGGTATACCTCCCGGTCGGCAGAGATCGCGTCATCGGCGGAGTGGGCGGTTCATCCGGTGGACCAGCTGGTTCCTATCGGTAATGGCGTGGATGAGTATTCGGCCCTCCATCATCGCCATTATGCAGATTTAGCCCAAGCGGCTGCCGAAGTTGCTCAAGCCGCCGCTCATAACAGTGAACTGGCGGCCAAGGCTTCTGAGTTGGCCGCAGCGGCTTCTGAAGCGGCGGCAGCCTCCAGTGCCTCCGCCGCCTCAGCAAGTGAAGTGGCCTCGGCCAATAGTGCAGCGGCGGCGGCTACCAGTGAAACGGCGGCGGCCAATAGTGCATCAGCGGCCTCCGCGAGCAAGACTGCAGCGGCGAATAGTGCCTCAGCAGCTAACGTCAGTAAGAACGCTGCCAAGGCCAGTGAGACTGCGGCGAAGGCCAGTGAAACGGCAGCTAAGAGCAGTGAGACTGCTGCAGCGGCGAGTGAGGCTGCTGCTGCCAACAGTGCCTCATCAGCGAACACCAGCAAAAATGCTGCAAAGGCCAGCGAGACGGCGGCCAAGGCCAGTGAAACCGCTGCAGCTAACAGCGAGACGGCCTCTGCCAACAGCGCCTCCGCAGCGAACACCAGTAAAAATGCGGCAGCCGCCAGTGCTTCCGCCGCTTCGGCAAGTGAAACGGCTGCGGCCAATAGTGCATCAGCAGCAAACACCAGCAAAAATGCGGCAGCGGCCAGTGCCACTGCCGCAGCGGCCAGCGAGACGGCGGCTAAGAACAGCGAGACTGCCGCAGCGGCCAGTGAGACAGCGGCCAAAGCAAGTGAAACGGGGGCGGCCAGCAGCGCATCCTCAGCCAGTTCCAGTAAAACAGCGGCGGCCAATAGTGCAGCGGCGGCGGCTACCAGTGAAACGGCGGCGGCCAACAGTGCTGCAGCAGCCTCTGCCAGTGAGATGGCAGCGGCCAACAGCGCATCCGCAGCGAACACCAGCAAGAATGCTGCTGCTGCTAGTGCGACTGCGGCAAAGTCCAGTGAGACGGCTGCGGCTAACAGCGCGTCTGCCGCCAGCTCTAGCAAGACTGCCGCCGCCAGTAGTGCCACCGCCGCCGCCAGTAGTGCTTCCTCAGCCAGCTCCAGTAAAACAGCGGCAGCTAACAGTGCCTCGGCGGCTTTAGCCAGTGAAACAGCAGCGGCGTCAAGCAAAAGTGCAGCCGCTGCCAGCGAAGCTACCGCCACCATCAAGGCCAGTGAGGCGTCATCCTCGGCTACCAAGGCTCAACAGTGGGCCGAGCATCCTCAAGACTCGGACATTCCTGGTGAGGCTGTGGGTACCCGTTCAGCCAAACACTGGGCTGAAATCGCCCATCAGTATGCTCAGACGGTATCGTCAGCCTTAATCTGGCGTGGTGGCTGGGATGCCAGCGCCGGCAATTACCCGACTCCCAGCATGAGCCCCGAGACCGCCGACTACTACCGGATCACGGTCCCGGGCACCATGACAGGTACTCAAGGTTCCCTGACCGTAGAGGCCGGCGATTACCTTCACTGGGATATTCAGCAAGACATCTGGTTCAAGATCGACGCCACCGATGCCGTGAACTCCGTGAATGGTAAGACCGGCGCTGTAGTGTTAAGTAAGGCCGACGTGGGGCTTGGGAATGCGCGAAATGTCCCTTCGTACAGCCAAGCGGAATCTGATGGTCGCTATGTGAGAAGTGATGTCGATACCTCCACCTCAGGAAGTTTCCACTCAAAAAATCTAACATTCGATAAGGCGACGGTGTTAGCAAACGGAACTGACCTGAATACGTTGACCACCTCGGGTTTTTACAACGGACATTCTTTAATCAACGCGCCAAATGGAGATACTAATTGGTGGTACTTGTTTGTGCTGTGCCACACCTATAACACCTCTTACTGCTTACAGAGGGCATGGGACCTTAACACCCAAGACAAGGTGATCTACGAACGCCGGCGGGTATCTGGTGTCTGGGGGGAGTGGTATAAAAGCTGGACTTCGGGTAACGATGGGTCTGGCTCAGGCTTGGACGCCGACATGGTTGACGGCCTGCAGGGTTCACAATTGGCCAGAGTGGATGCCGCGAATACCTTCCTTGAAAGCCAGAGATTTACCGCTGGTAAGGGCCTGTTAAAAGACGGAGAAGGCGTACTTTTCATCGGTAACTCTGGGGGGCTGTCCACAGAAGCACCTTTCTGGAAAGCGTTCCAGGTTGCGGGGGAAACAGTCACCCAGGCTGGGTCTCCCAAATATCCTCGGGGTGCTCTCTACTGGACCATGGGTAAGGTTGACGACCCTACCGATCTGCGTTTTGTTATTGAGACAGGGAATCTGGGAACTCTCCCCTGTGACATACAGGTGGAGCCGTCAAACGGTGGTAGGTTTCTGGTGGAATCGGGTTCTGAGATTTCTGGAGATCTTAATGTTACAGGCGCCAACCTGACACACATGGGTAACCCTGTGTGGCATACCGGAAATGATGGTAATGGTTCAGGACTGGATGCGGATTTACTGGACGGGCGTGAAGGTTATATTTACGCCAAGGAAACCTCTACCAAACCCGTATCAAGAATTACGTGGGCCGAAGCCGGCAGTGTAGGAACACCCGGTAATACCATCACTGATGTTTACGGTGAATCCGACTTTTCCTCAATTGATGCCAATAAAACCTTCGGGTTCCTGGATGCCTGGGCAGCTGTCGAAACCCACGGCGGGAGGCTTCCTACACTCGAAGAAGTGATGGATGGTGTGGGGAGAGGATCAGGTCAAGGGTATGACACCAACTACATTTGGACCTGTACTTTTGAAGACTCGACGCATGTTTGGGTGGTCAAAGGAGACTACATTACATACCCGCAAAAGAAACTGGTGGATATTACAGATCCTGCCGAGGTATATCACACCCGATGTTTCTTTGACGTCGAGCGGGGAAATAAGATTGTACGCTACCACTCGGACGGTGTTCTCAGATCAGGGAATAACCTGGTTTGGCATGCAGGGAATGATGGTGCGGGTTCCGGCCTGGACGCCGACACTGTAGACGGTATTCAAGGCGCTAATATCGCAAGGAGAGGGGCTTCCCTTACCAGTCTAGATAAGAGTTTTTTCCTGTCTTACCTTAACAATCCGGCATTGGCTAACGCAGAATTTCCAAGTTCGGGGGGAGGGATATTTCCCGGTAATGGTGATAGTGCTACAAGTCTGGTCGCCAACGTGAAGGTCGGGTCCTGGTACGGCATTGGTTTTTCTCCAACCATTTCAGGTATGCCGGTACCGAAAGGAGAGAACGCGGTCTGGATTAATGTTCGCGATGGTCGCCTTTATGCCCGTGATGAGTTGTACGCGCAATCGAACCAGAAAGTGTGGCACACAGGCAACGACGGCGCCGGCTCCGGACTGGATGCCGATACCTTGGACGGTAAGCAACTGGCCACTATCGAGTCTGAATACCAGTCAGCAGACGCAAATAAGCTGGACAAGTCCGGTGGTACCATGACCGGTCGTATCACCACCTCGTCGGATATTCGGTTTACCGGTGTTGGGGTTGGTAGCGGCTTGCTGTTCAACTCTACCACTATCGCCAACGATGCCGCAGGTATTCGTCAGATGGGTACCAACAACAACGGCGAACTGGAGTTTTTCACCACCGACGACGATGTTGAGCCTTTCGTGTTCCGACATTACACCGCTGGTCAAGATGGTAGTGGTTCCAGTGTCGAGTGGTTCAAAATCGATGGTAGCCACGCCTACCATCGAGGAAGCGTGGTATGGGATGCCAGTAACGACGGTGCCGGGTCTGGGCTGGATGCTGACACTCTAGACGGCCAGCAGGGTGTGTATTATGACCATACAAAATATGGTCTGGGGGGACTTAGTGTAATATCCCCCGAGCCGAATTCTGTAGGTCCTGTGAGCGGTTTCTATAACCATAACTCAAGCACTACAAACACCCCCCATGAATCCCTGGGGAATTTCGTCTTCTTGCAGGCCGTAGGGGATAATAATAACCAAATATTTCAGATAGGTAGTTATGGGTCTGGGGGAGACGGAGGCAACGGGCATATCTATGCACGGCGCAGATGGCAGAGTTCATGGAAACCTTGGGAGAAGTTGTGGACCGACCAAAACCATGGTGCTGACTCTGGTCTGGATGCCGACAAGGTTCGCGGGGTCTCAGGTACGCTATTGGCCAGGAAAGACACCGATAATTACTATCAACCAGGTAGTAATCAGATCCTATCAAACAACCAGGGGTACTACATAAAAGACGCCTCAGGGGCGAACCGGCGGGTGGCGGCCATAAATCTTAATAGCCGATTACAGCTCGGGCAAAGCACAACCGCCATGGAATTGTGGGCACTTAACGGTGAGGTCACCATCAACAGTTCCGTAATGTGGCACGCTGGTAATGACGGCTCGGGCTCAGGGTTGGACGCCGACACTTTGGACGGTTTGAACTCGACAGACTTCGTGCGAAGCAATGCGGTAACCAACGCGACAGCCGAATACTCAACGACCTCTCATATTGAGTCAGGTAGGGGAAGTGGTGGCGTAGCTCTGACCATAAATGATGGTCACGGGAACGCTAACGTCACTTGGAACCATAAGGCCGGTGTTCCTGAACAAAATGGTAACGCTGCCCGCATTAAGGTAAACACCGATAGCCAAACCGGTGCCACTATGTGGTTCGAGTTAAAGAGTGGTGTGACGGCAGGACAAGCGGTACAGACAGTCCCTGTTCTTATTCTGACGGAGAATGAGGTCAAGGTGGAGTGTCCCAACCTGAAAGTAGGGACTGAGACGGTATATCATACGGGTAATGACCCTAGAGGAGATTATGCTTATCTTTCTGCTCCGACGGCCTTCACCTCAGATTATAAAAACTACTGGGCGAGTCATGCCTCGGTTGGAAACTCTATGAGCACATCTTCCGACGGAATTCTTATTCTGGAGACAGGTCATTATAAAGTGGAAGCATACCAACGATCCAAGAATGCAGAGAGACCTTATATAAGTGTGGCATTGAACGGGGACCGTGGCCTTTTGGAGGGCAGGACTGCAGGTACTTGGTACCACGACCACGCATCTTCTGACCAAAACTCCTCGTCGCAATCTTTCTATCTTGGTCTTCTTAACGCGGGAGAACTTATAACAGTTGGTCCCCCTTCATCTCACTCAGCGAACCTCCACTATGGGGCGGCGAGTTACCAGGGAAAGGTTATGATTACGAGGGTTAAATAAATGAGGACCCACATCTTCATCACCTTGGCCGCCGTTCTGGTGGCCATTCCCCTCGGCACCCAATGGTGGACGTTAGCCGTCATGGCAGGGTTTTGGTTGGGTAGGGAGCATAGCCAGGCCGAATACCGATGGATGAGTAAACACCGAACTAACCGGGCAGGGATGCCCTGGTTGGCGGGTTTTTACCCTGAGAGCTGGACGTATAAGGCACTGATGCCGGATCTAATAACCCCAATCCTAATAGGATGGGTGATATGTTTCATTAGCACTTGAGGAGAAATATATGGCAATTCAATATACCATCACTGCCCCCGAGGCAGAGAAATACACTGTGGAAGTGGTATTTTTCAATGAAGGAGCCCCCCACTTGGTCCATCGCCGGCATGTAAATGCTGTGTTTGATGATACGGGGGTATATAATGCAGAAGCCACCGAAGAACGGGTGGCTCAGGTCGCCTTGGGGGTAGACCATAAGCTGGCAGTGGGGGCGATCACCCTAGTGGATGAGACCCAGAGCGAAGATCCGGCGGAACCTGAAGCCGAACCTACGGCTTAAATATTGAAGTTATGGTGGGGATGCCCCGTCTTTGAATCCAAATCTAAGCATAGCGAGAGCGACTATGGCCTTAAAGTATTTCAAGCGAGAAGAATTCGCCTGTCCTCATTGTGGGGAAAATCATATTGAACAAGGGTTTGTTCAACGCCTGGATAAAGCCCGGGCTGCCGCCGGCGTTCCCTTCGTGATTAATAGCGGCTACCGCTGCAAAATTCATAACGCTGATGTGGGTGGTGTTGAATCCAGCGCCCATCGTGTGGGTTTGGCCGCAGATATTAAAACGCCGAACAGTGTCGTCCGGTTCAAAATCCTGAAGGCGCTTCTGGATGAAGGGTTTACCCGAATTGGGGTTTACTCGGAGGGGGCCGGCGATTTCATTCACGTCGATGCCGATCCTCGTAAGCCCGCCGAGGTGTGCTGGGCCAAGTAGGGATGGTACACTCTACCTAACCTTCCCGGGCTACGGCCCGGGAAGTTTTTCCTGGAGTATCCCGATATGCACACACCTCCTATTAATCAGCACGGATTACTGCTGCCTTTACATCTCACTTCCCTTGGCCACGACCCCAACATTATTTACCTGGACTGCGAAAGCACTGGCCTCGGCCCCACAGCAGAGCCGGTGGAAATCGGCATCTATTCCGACGCCGGGGAAATTCTGCTGGACACCTTGGTGCGTCCCGTTAATCACGAACGCTGGGACGAAGCTCAAGCCATTCATCATATCAGCCCGGAGATGGTGAGGGACGCGCCGACGTTGGCCGAGCTGGAGCCAACGCTGACCCAAATCATTCAAGGCAAGAAGCTGGTCATCTACAACTCGGCTTACGATGTGAAGGTGGTTGGGGACCCGTGCCTGACCTCGTTTTCGATCCACTGTGCAATGAAGGCGTATGCTCCACTGCATGGTGAGTGGAATGAGCGGTACCAGAGTTATAAATGGTGCAAGCTGACGGTGGCCGCTGAGGAGCTGGGCCATGTTTGGGAAGGGGACGCCCACCGAGCCATTCACGATTGCATGGCTACCAGGACTGTGTGGCGCCATGTTTTGGAGCACCGATGGGCTCAGGCACAAAGTCAAGTAAGTCATTGAAAAGGGGGCGAAAGCCCCCTTTTTTGTCCCCAATTCGGTTTGGGGACGATTTGGGGACAAATCCCGTCCCCCTTCTGTACACTCAGGTACTGCTAGAATTCATAGATGTACGGTAAATCAAGGACTTGTCCTGCTATGTTCTCCTATGTACCCTCGTACCGTACAACAGGGGCATAACAACAGTTTGCAACGGATATTGTTAAATAGTTTTATGGAAGGGCTTGATCCAGGTCAAGCGCCGATTCGATGTCATTATGGCCGGTGCAAACGGCGATACCGCTTTTGAAAACCGGGACTTTCGCCCAAGATGAAAGCCCGACAGTCTGTGCTGATAACGGAGGAAAACATGCTCGATTTGTTGCCGGATTTGTGTGACGAACACGCCGACCTGGTCAAGGTACTGGACCCGGTGTTTCGTGACTTTGGCGGAGAGTCCCTGTTCTGGGGCCAGGCGGTGACGGTGCGCTGCTACGAAGACAACTCCCGGGTGCGGGAGCTGGTGTCCCAGCCCGGCACCGGCAAGGTGCTGGTGGTGGACGGTGGCGGCCTGCTGCGCTGCGCCCTGATGGGCGACATGCTGGCGGAAAAGGCACTGGAAAACGGCTGGGAAGGCATTGTCATTCATGGCGCCATTCGCGACGCCGGCACCCTGAGTGAGCTGGCGCTGGGCATCAAGGCCCTGGCGGCGTGTCCGATCCGCTCGGAAAAACGCGGCGAGGGCGTGGTGGACGTGCCGGTGACCTTTGCCGGGGTCACCATTTATCCGGGGGATTATATCTACTCCGATCTCAACGGCGTGCTGGTATCCCGCGAACCCCTGAGCCACCCGCAGCTTTGATGTTTGTGTGAGGGGGGAGGAGACAGGAGTGAGGAGATGCTGCTTCATCTTACCCCTCACTCCTCACGGTTTTCACCGTACTTGTATTTAAACCGCTGCCGGCGCCGGTAGGGGAAGATGTCTTCCACCCGGCCCTGTTCAATGTTGTGCTGCAACTGCCGCCAGTAATCCGCGGTAAACAGCTCCATGTGCCGCTCGGCAAAGGCGGCGCGAATGCGCGGCCTGACCAGCAGAAAGGTTTTGAACTCTTCGGGAAACACATCGTTCGGCCCCACCGAGTACCAGGGCTCGGGGCTCAGCTGATCCTGCAGGTGGTCGGTTCTGGGCATGTCGCGAAAGTGACACTCGGTCATGTAGGCGATTTCGTCGTAATCGTAAAAAATGACCCGGCCATGGCGGGTGACGCCGAAGTTCTTGAACAGCATGTCGCCGGGAAAGATATTGGCGGCGGCCAGCTGGCGGAGGGCACTGGCGTATTCGTCCAGGGCATCTCTCAGTTGCTCGTCATCGGCCTGGTCCAGATACATATTGAGCGGGGTCATGCGCCGCTCGGTATACAGGTGATGAATGATCAGCCGGTCTTCCTTCTGGGTCAGCAGGGATGGCACTTCCCGCCGCAGCTCGGCCAGCAGCTCGGGACTGATGCGGTTAAGGGGCAGCTCGAAGTTGGTGAATTCCATGGTGTCGGCCATGCGCCCCACCCGGTCGTGCTGCTTGACCAGCCGGTACTTGGCCTTGACGGTATCCCGGTTCACGGTTTTTGGGGGAGTGAAGTGATCCTTGATCACCTTGAACACCACGTCGGACGAGGGCAGGGTAAACACGCACATCACCATGCCCTTGATGCCTTCCGCCGGCACGAACTGGTCCCGTGAGTGCTGCAAGTGCTGCAGAAAGCCCCGGTAGAAAATGGTCTTGCCGTGTTTTTGCCAGCCGATGGCATTATAGATTTCGTAATCCGACTTGTTGGGCAGCAGTGGCCGCAGAAACTGCACCAGCAGCGAGGGCTGCGGGCACCACACCATGAAATAGGCCCGGGCAAAGCCAAACAGAATGGAGGCGTCGTCCCGGCTCAGCAGCAGGGTGTCCAGCACCAGTCCCCCCTCTTCGTGCAGAATGGGCACAATAAAGGGCTGCGGTCCTTCGGGGCGTTCCAGCCGGCCGATCAGGTAGGCCCCCTTGTTGCGGTAAAACAGGGTGTTGATCACTGTCAGCTGCAGGGGGACGCCGGCCAGTCCGTGCTCGGCCAGGGTGCGTTCCATGTGCTCCAGATCCTGCGCCAGCCGCACAAAGGGCCGCTCCAGGCCCAGGCGTTTCAGCAATTCCGTTAAAGTGGTGCCCAGCTCACCGGGGGCAATGCGGTACTGCCAGATGACCGGGGCAAGATCCTGCTCTCCCGGGTAAGGCACAAAGGGGTGCACATACAGGTTTTCGGCACGAATGCTGCGATGGCGGGTGGAGCGGCGGTAAACCGAATTGTAGAAGGACTCGGCCATGTCGGCGTTGGCATGATTGATCAGCAGATCGTTGAAGGCCTGCTTCAGTGCCTTCAGCTCCCCGTGGCGCAGGGGCCCCCGGTTGTAGTCGAGCACGGCGCGCACGGTATTGTTGACGTGTTCGTCATACAGCCAGATGCGCCGGCGCGAGGCCAGCTGCACGCCGGGCCAGTCCTGGGCTTCAAAGCGGCTTTTGGCCCCCTGCGTGATCACCAGAAAATAGCGGTGAAAGGCATCGAATCCGCGCATCACGATATGCGCCATTTCCCGTGTGCGGCTGTTCATGTTTTTGCTGCTCCCGATAAAGACCGAACAGCATGTTAATGAGCAGAAAGGGAAAAAAGCGAAGAGGGCGTGGCGGTTTTGTGGTCTGCCGCAAGTTGTGGCGGCGCCGTATGGGAAATTTGTGAAGCAGGGCGAAGCGCGCTCGCTTCGCCCCTTCAGGCTTACTTCAGCTCGTCGGTGAGCTGTACTGCACGGCCGATGTAGCTGGCCGGGGTCAGTTGCTTGAGCTCGTCCTTCACGGACTCGGGAAGCTCCAGGGTGTCGATAAAGGCACGCATGCCGGCACCGTCCACCCGCTTGCCCCGGGTCAGCTCTTTCAGCTTCTCGTAGGGCTTTTCAATGCCGTAGCGGCGCATCACGGTTTGCACCGGTTCGGCCAGTACTTCCCAGTTCTGATCCAGATCGGCGGCCAGCGCCTCGGGGTTGGCTTCCAGCTTGCTGATGCCCTTCAGGGTGGCCTGGTAGGCGATCAGTGAATAACCCACGGCCACGCCCAGGTTGCGCAGCACTGTGCTGTCGGTGAGGTCGCGCTGCCAGCGGGACACCGGCAGCTTGGCGGCCAGGTGATTGAAGATGGCGTTGGCCAGCCCCAGGTTGCCCTCGGAGTTTTCAAAGTCGATGGGGTTGACCTTGTGGGGCATGGTGCTGGAGCCGATTTCGCCGGCCACGGTTTTCTGCTTGAAGTAACCCACGGAAATGTAGCCCCATACGTCCCGGTCGAAGTCGAGCAGTATGGTATTGAAGCGGGCCAGGGCGTCGAACAGTTCGGCGATGTAGTCGTGAGGTTCAATCTGGGTGGTGTAGGGGTTCCAGGTCAGGCCCAGACCGGTGACGTATTTTTCAGAGAAAGCGTGCCAGTCCACTTCCGGGTAGGCGGAGATATGGGCGTTGTAGTTGCCCACGGCGCCGTTGATCTTGGCCAGCAGCTCCACGCTCTGAATCTGCTTGAGCTGGCGCTCCAGGCGATAGGCGACGTTGGCCATTTCCTTGCCCAGGGTGGTGGGCGAGGCGGGCTGACCGTGAGTGCGGCTCAGCATGGGCAGATCGCGGTACTGGGCGGCCAGGCGCTTCACTTCGGCGATCAGCTGCTGGCAGTAGGGCACCACCACCTCGTCGCGACCGGCCTTCAGCATCAGGGCGTGGGCGTTGTTGTTGATGTCTTCACTGGTGCAGGCGAAGTGAATAAACTCGCTCACCGCGGCCAGCTCGGGCAGGGCTTCAACCTTTTCCTTCAGGAAGTATTCCACGGCCTTCACGTCGTGGTTGGTGGTGCGCTCAATGTCCTTGATGCGCTGGCCATCGGCTTCATTGAAGTTGGTCACAATGGCGTCGAGCAGGGCGCTGGCTTCATCGGAGAAGGCCGGCACTTCGGCAATGGCCGGCTCGGCGGCCAGGGCCTGCAGCCAGCGTACTTCCACTTCTACGCGAAAGCGCAGCAGGCCGAATTCGGAGAAAATGGCGCGCAGCGCCTCGGTTTTGTTGCCGTAACGGCCATCGACCGGGGAAATGGCCGTTAATGCTGACAATTCCATGAACTGAAACTCCTGAAGGTTGGGGGGTAATAACACTTAATAACGCAGGGCGGCCTGGGCCTGAGCCACCAGCCGTTTGCGGGAAAACAGAATATGCCGGCGCTTGCCGCCGAGCTGGCGCCACAGCACGGCACTGCGAATGCCCGCCAGCAGCAGGGCACGGATCTGGTGTTGCACCAGCGGCTGCTGCAGAAAGCTGGGGTTGCCCGCCACCTGAATGCGCGGCCCCAGCGGGCTGATAATGTCGCTGTAAATGCCGGCCAGGTTGCCCAGCACCTGCTCGTCGAGCAGCTCGAAGTGATGCAGCTGGCGTTTGACCTGGCTGATGCGTTCACCCAGCATCGACAGCAGATCCCGGCGCCTGGAGAGCTTGCGCTCCAGCGCCACCAGCCCTACCAGATAGCGGGTGAGCTCGGCGTCCTTTTTGCTGCTGTCGCCGTTGAGCTGCTCGATCAGGGTCTGGTAGCCCAGCCGCAGGTGATCGTGACCACCGTAGATGTCCGCCGACTGTTCGGCGTCGGTCACCAGAATACTGTTCAGGGTGCTGGACAGCACCTCCTTGTCTTCAATCACGCCCTGGCGGGCCACCTGTTGCACCAGGCGTGCTGCCTGGCAGATGCCGGCAAAGGCCAGGGTCTGGTTTTCGAGACTGTGACTCACGCTTGATCCTTGTTGAACCGGGTTTCAATAATGCCGCCGCCCAGACACACGTCGTCCAGATAGAACACCGCCGACTGGCCCGGGGTCACCGCCGCCTGAGGCTCATCGAACAGCACGCGAACGGTGTCGGCGTCTACCGGCGCTATGGTGCAGGGAATGTCGGCCTGGCGGTAACGGGTTTTCACGGTGCAGCGCAGGGGCGCGGTAACGGGCCGGCGATCCACCCAGTGCAACTGACGGGCAATGAGGCCGTCGGAATAGAGCCGCGGGTGATCGCCCTGGGCTACCACCAGCACATTGCGCTCCACTTCCTTGTCGACCACGTACCAGGGCTCGTCGCCGGCGTTTTTCAGGCCGCCAATGCCAAGGCCCTTGCGCTGCCCGAGGGTGTGGTACATCAGGCCCTGATGCTGGCCGATCACCTCGCCGTCCACGGTTTCAATGTCGCCGGGCTGGGCGGGCAGGTAGCGGGCCAGAAAGTCCCTGAACTTGCGCTCGCCGATAAAGCAGATGCCGGTGGAGTCTTTCTTTTTGGCGGTCACCAGCTCCAGCTGTTCGGCAATGCGGCGCACCTCGGGCTTTTCCAGCTCGCCCACCGGGAACAGGCTTTTGGCCACCTGCTGTGAGCTCAGGGTGTAGAGGAAATAGCTCTGATCCTTGTTGCCGTCGAGGCCGCGCAGCAGTTTGGGGTCGTCGTCAAAGCTGCGGCGCACATAGTGGCCGGTGGCGATGTAGTCGGCGCCCAGATCTTCGGCGGCGAATTCCAGAAACGCCTTGAACTTGATTTCCTTGTTGCAAAGGATATCGGGGTTGGGAGTGCGGCCGGCCTTGTATTCCGCCAGAAAGTGCTCGAACACATTGTCCCAGTACTCGGCGGCAAAGTTGATGGTGTGCAGTTCGATGCCGAGCTTGTCGCACACGGCCTGGGCGTCGCGCAGATCTTCCGCGGCGGAGCAGTACTCGTCGGTGTCGTCTTCTTCCCAGTTCTTCATGAACAGGCCTTCCACCTGATAGCCCTGCTGTTGCAGCAGGTACGCCGAGACCGAGGAATCCACACCGCCGGACATGCCGACAATCACTTTCAGCTGACTGTTATCGCTCATAACGCCCATTACTCGATTGCAAAACGGGCGCTATTTTACCAGACAAATGTCATGAGGGGGAGGGAGCTTTCAGCGCCGACAACGGAAACCGCTCACCGGCCAGGTAATCCCGAAGGGAGGCCAAAATCAGCGGGCTGCGCAGCTGCTTGCCCAGGGATTCAATCTCTGCCAGGGTCAGCCAGTGGCAGCGAATAATGTCCCCGTCCGGGTCTTGAGGATGAGTGGCCAGCGGTTCGGGTACTTCGGTGCAGAAGGTAAAGCGCACAAAGTGTTTGCCGTTGTCCGGCGCCGTGTACTGGTATACGGCCACGGCGTCTTCAAGGGGCAGGGCCAGGCCGGTTTCTTCCAGCAGCTCGCGGCGGGCACCGTCCAGCAGGTTTTCGCCGGGCTCGAGGTGGCCGGCGGGCTGGTTGAACATCACTCTGCCCTGCTGCCATTCTTCCACCATTAAAAAACGCTCACCGGCGCGCACGATCACCGCCAGGGTTACCGCATGACTCATAGTTTTCTCCATTGTCCGGGTTGCAGATCGCCAAGGGTCCAGTTGCCCACGGCATAGCGGATCAGCCGCAGGGTGGGAAAACCGATATGGGCGGTCATGCGCCGCACCTGGCGATTGCGCCCCTCGGTGATTTGTATCTCCAGCCAGGTGACGGGAATTTCCCTGCGCTCGCGAATGGGTGGGTGGCGCGGCCACACCGCCGGCTCTTCCATGCGCCGTACCCTGGCCGGCAGGGTGGGGCCGTCCTTCAGCTCCACGCCCTGGCGCAGCTTATCCAGATCAGCCTCAGTGGGGTCGCCTTCCACCTGCACCCAGTAGGTTTTGGCGGTCTTGCGCCCGGGCTGGGTCAGGCGGGCATTGAGGGCGCCGTCACTGGTCAGCACCAGCAGGCCCTCGCTGTCCCGATCCAGCCGGCCGGCGGCATAGACGCCGGGCACGTCCACATAATCGGCCAGGGTCTCGCGACCGTCGCCGTCGGTAAACTGGCACAGCACCATATAGGGCTTGTTCAGCAGCAGAGTCACGGTTGGGCCGGAAGGCTTTTTCGGTGCGGGTTTGCGGGGACGGCGGGTAAAATTGGGTTTCATGGGGGATTGGCCTGGCTCGAAAAATCATGGAGCGCGGGCGGCTCGCCCGCACTTTGCCGCGTAGCGGCAATAAGCTCGTCGGTTATTTCACAATGCGACGCATCAGCCGGGTTGCCTCCACCGACACGCTGCAAGTACATCCATGTAGCGCTCGTCAAATGCCTTCCCTGGCATTTGACGGTCGGTTACGGCAATCCCTGCTGTTACTTCGCGAAACGCCGCTGTCGCTTGCTTTATGCTGTCAGTCAGCACTGTGCCAAACAAGGAGGCCGGAGGGTGTCTGCTTCGCCGTGCCCTCTGCGCCATGGATGGCGCAGCGGAGCCCCCACGGATGGGGTTACGGCGTGCCGGAGAAGCAGTGCCCTTTGGCCGACGTATTTGCAAGGCCTGACAAACGACTCGGCTTCAGGCGGTAATAATTCGCGGCAGGTTGTCGTCCTTGCGCAGGGTCAGCACTTCGCAGCCGGTCTCGGTCACCAGAATGGTGTGCTCATACTGGGCCGACAGGCTGCGATCCTTGGTGACCACGGTCCAGCCGTCGTTCAGCATCTTGCTGTGGCGCTTGCCCACGTTGATCATGGGTTCAATGGTCAGACACATGCCGGCCTTCAGCACCTCGCCGGTGCCCGGCTTGCCGTAGTGCAGCACCTGGGGCTCCTCGTGGAACTCCTTGCCGATGCCGTGGCCGCAGTATTCCCGCACCACCGAATAGTTGTGAGCCTCGGCATGCTTCTGAATGGCGGCGCCAATGTCGCCCAAGTGCACGCCGTCCTTCACCATTTTAATGCCCAGCTCCATGCACTCCTGGGTGACCCGGCACAGGCGCTCGGCCATAATGCCGGGCTTGCCCACGGTAAACATTTTGGAGGTATCGCCGTGGTAGCCGTCCTTGATCACGGTAATGTCGATATTGACAATGTCGCCGTCCTTGAG
Source organism: Oceanimonas pelagia (assembly GCF_030849025.1). NCBI lineage: Bacteria > Pseudomonadati > Pseudomonadota > Gammaproteobacteria > Aeromonadales > Aeromonadaceae > Oceanimonas > Oceanimonas pelagia. Next base: position 2,148,509 of record NZ_CP118224.1, on the reverse strand, counting down.
CTTTTTGTCCGACGGAATACCGTGACAGATCACATGGTTGACCGAAGTGCAGATGGACTTGGGAAAGCCGTGGTAGTTGAGCGGGGCCGGAATGGCCTGCTGCTCGTTCACGATATAGTCATGGCAGATCCGGTTGAGTTCGTCGGTGGTCACGCCGGGTTTTACATAAGGCTCGATCATCTCCAGCACCTCGGCGGCCAGGCGACCGGCCACGCGCATCTTTTCAATTTCTTCCGGGGTTTTTATGACTATGCTCATTAAACTCGTCTCTGTGAAATGGCTGGGCGATTAGCGGGCGTACCCGTGAAAGGGCCAAAAGTGTACCCTTGCCGGGCGGTAACTTCCAGCACCGAAATGGGCTCCGGCGCTGGTGTAGGCGGGGCAATTATGGTATAAAGCGCGCCGTGATACCGGGTTAAAAGTATCCGGCTTCGCACAACCATTCACTTTATTTAACACACACACACATCGGCACATGCTCCAGGGTGCCTTCGGGTCGGAGTCATGGGATGTGTGGAGGCCTAACCCAATACACTTTTGAGGAAATCATGGCACAAGTATCTATGCGCGACATGCTGAAAGCCGGCGTTCACTTCGGTCACCAGACCCGTTTCTGGAACCCCAAGATGAAGCCCTACATTTTCGGCGCCAGCAACCGGGTTCACATCATCAACCTGGAAAAAACCGTACCCCTGTTCAACGAAGCACTGAACTACCTGGGTAGCGTTGCCTCCAAGAAGGGCAAGATCCTGTTTGTTGGTACCAAGCGCGCAGCCTCTGAAGCCGTTAAAGAAGCCGCCACCAAGTGCGACCAGTACTACGTCAACCACCGCTGGCTGGGCGGTATGCTGACCAACTGGAAAACCGTGCGTCAGTCCATCAACCGCCTGAAGGATCTGGAAGCCCAGTCTCAGGACGGTACCTTCGACAAGCTGACCAAGAAAGAGGCGCTGATGCGTACTCGCGAAATGGAAAAGCTGGAGAAGTCCCTGGGTGGTATCAAGGACATGGGCGGTCTGCCCGACGTACTGTTCGTCATCGACGCCGATCACGAGCACATTGCCATCAAGGAAGCCAACAACCTGGGCATCCCCGTGGTATCTGTAGTTGACACCAACTCCAACCCGGACAGCGTTGACTACATCATCCCCGGCAACGATGACGCCATCCGTGCCGTTCAGCTGTACCTGAACGCCGCTGCCGACGCCGTGAACGCTGCCCGCGCCCAGGATCTGGCCGTGCAAGCCGAAGACAACTACGTCGTAGAAGAATAATAAAGACTGAGCCCCGCGCTCACGCCTTTATTAACCATACGCAAGTTATAGGTTAACGGGGGCCGGTGTGCCCCTGTTTTCTTGGAACAAGACCGAGGACATTACACATGGCAAACATTACCGCCGCCCTGGTAAAAGAACTGCGCGAGCGCACTGGCGCCGGCATGATGGATTGTAAAAAAGCCCTGATCGAAGCCAACGGTGACATCGAGCAGGCCATTGAAGACATGCGCAAGTCCGGCCAGGCCAAGGCCGCCAAGAAAGCCGGCCGCATCGCCGCTGAAGGTATCATCCTGGCTCGCCAGGAAGGCAACGTTGCCGTGCTGGTAGAAATGAACAGCGAAACCGACTTCGTTGCCAAGGACGCCGGTTTCCGTGCCCTGGGCGAGCAGATCGCCGACCTGGCCCTGGCCAACAAGATCGGTGACGTTGAAGTTCTGAAGGCCGCCACACTTGCCAGCGGTGAAACCGTTGAAACCGCCCTGACCAACCTGATCGCCAAGATCGGTGAGAACATGAGCCTGCGCCGCGTGGTGCTGGTGGAAGGCGACAACCTGACTACCTACCTGCACGGTACCCGCATCGGTGTTATCGCCAACCTGCAAGGCGGCAACGAAGAACTGGCCAAAGACGTGGCCATGCACGTGGCGGCTTCCAGCCCGCAGTTCGTCAAGCCCGAAGACGTGTCTGAAGAAGTAGTGGCCAAGGAGCGTGAAATTCAGGTGGAAATCGCCGTCAACTCCGGCAAGCCGAAAGACATCGCCGAGAAGATGGTTGAAGGCCGCATGAAGAAGTTCACCGGTGAAATTTCCCTGACCGGTCAGCCCTTCGTCAAGGATCCGTCCATCTCTGTGGGCGACCTGCTCAAGCAGCATGGCGCCGACGCCCTGGGCTTCGTGCGTTTTGAGGTGGGTGAAGGTATCGAGCGCAAGGAAGAAGACTTCGCTGCCGAAGTTCAGGCTCAGATCGCCGCTTCCAAGGGGTAATTCCCGCCTTTTTGATGCTATTCGGACCGCGGCATTTCGTCGCGGTCTTTCTATGACCAGGAATAGAAAGCATGAGTACCAATCCTAAACCCGCATACAGACGCATTCTTCTCAAGCTCAGCGGCGAAGCGCTGCAGGGAGAGGAAGGCTTTGGTATTGACCCCGCCGTACTGGAGCGTATGGCTCAGGAAATCAAGGAACTGGTGGAACTGGGCGTCCAGGTGGGCCTGGTGATCGGCGGCGGCAACCTGTTCCGTGGTGCGGGCCTGGCCAAGGCGGGCATGAACCGCGTGGTGGGCGACCACATGGGTATGTTGGCCACCGTGATGAACGGCCTGGCCATGCGCGATGCCCTGCACCGTGCTTATGTGAATGCCCGTCTGATGTCTGCCATTACCCTTGAAGGCGTATGCGACAGCTATAACTGGGCCGATGCCATCAGCCTGCTGCGCAAGGGCCGGGTGGTGATCTTCTCCGCCGGCACCGGCAACCCCTTCTTTACCACCGACTCGGCGGCCTGTCTGCGCGGCATCGAGATCGAGGCCGATGTGGTGCTCAAGGCCACCAAGGTGGACGGCGTGTTCAGCGAGGATCCGGTCAAGAACCCCGACGCCGAGCTGTATCATCACCTGGGCTATGACGATGTGCTCGATCGGGAGCTCAAGGTGATGGATCTGGCCGCCTTTACCCTGGCGCGGGATCACAATCTGCCGATTCGCGTGTTCAACATGAACAAGCCGGGTGCACTGCGTCGCGCCGTCATGGGTGAAACCGAAGGTACCCTGATCAGCAACAAGCTCTGATACACTGTGAGGGGTGAGGGGAAAAGTGTGAGGAGAATAGAGCGCAGACCAAACAGGTGCCGACTGTTGGTTTCCCCCTCACTCCTCACTCTTCACGCCTCACCGAGACAAAACAAGGATAACGACCGTGATAAACGACATCAAAACCGACGCCAAAACCCGCATGGAAAAAAGCGTGGAAGCGCTGAAAACCCAGATGAACAAGGTGCGCACCGGTCGTGCTCACCCCAGCCTGCTCGACAGCATTCACGTGGACTACTACGGTGCTTCCACGCCGCTCAACCAGCTGGCCAACATCACCACCGAAGATTCCCGCACCCTGGCGGTGACCGTGTTTGACCGCTCCATGATCCAGGCCGTGGAAAAGGCCATCATGACCTCCGATCTGGGTCTGAATCCGTCCAGCGCCGGCGCCATGATCCGCATTCCGCTGCCACCGCTCACCGAAGAGCGCCGCAAGGATCTGATCAAGGTGGTGCGCAACGAAGCGGAGCAGGGCCGGGTGGCCATTCGCAACATTCGCCGCGACGCCAACAGCAGCCTGAAGGCGCTGCTCAAGGACAAGGACATCTCCGAAGACGAAGAGCGTCGCGCCCAGGACGACATTCAGAAACTGACCGATCTCTTCATCAAGCAGGTGGATGACGCCCTGGCCGCCAAAGAAAAAGAGTTAATGGAAATCTGATAGTTACATCAGGTATAGTAGCCAACGCCGTGTAGCTGCCTGCACGGCGTTTGTTTTTGTGCAGGAGTGACTATGCCAGCAACGGCAGCATTTGAAGGCCAGCCGCTGCCTCGCCACGTCGCCATTATTATGGATGGCAACGGGCGCTGGGCCGAGCAGCGGGGAAAATTTCGAGTATTCGGTCACAAGGCCGGGGTAAAGTCGGTGCGTGCCGCGGTCAGGTTTGGCTACAAGCTTGGCCTCGATGCCCTGACCCTGTTTGCCTTTTCCAGCGAGAACTGGCGCCGGCCCGAAGATGAGGTCAGTGCCCTGATGAGCCTGTTTATCGCCGTGCTGGGCTCGGAGGTGCGCAAGCTGCACCGCAACAACATCCGGCTGCGCATTATCGGCGATCGCAGCGCCTTCGCCCCGCACCTGCAGCGCAAGATCAGCGATGCCGAATCCCTCACCGCCAACAACACCGGTCTGACCCTCAATATCGCCGCCAATTACGGTGGCCGCTGGGACATTACCCAGGCGACCCGGGCATTGGCCGAGCGGGTGGCGCAGGGCGAGCTGGCGGCGGCGGAGATCACCGAGGCGCTGATGCATGAGCACACCCAGCTGGCCGACCTGGCCCCGGTGGATCTGCTGATCCGTACCGGCGGCGAGCAGCGCATCAGCAATTTTCTGCTGTGGCAGCTGGCCTATGCGGAACTCTATTTTACCCCCGTGCTCTGGCCCGACTTTGATGAAGACGCCTTCAGCGAGGCCATTGCCGCCTTTGTGGGACGGGAGCGGCGTTTTGGCTGCACCGGCGCCCAGATAAGAGAGCTGCTGGAGCACAAGGCCGGCGCCGACAACGAATAATAACGACAAGGGTGAGCATGCAAGGCGAAAAGCCTTCACCCTCGAAGAGAGGACATTTCTTGCTAAAGCTTCGTATTATCACGGCCCTGTGCCTGATCCCCGTGGTGCTGGGGGCCATTTTTCTGCTGCCCCTGCCGTTTTTCGCCCTGTTTGCCACCGCCGTGTACCTGCTGGCGGGCCGGGAGTGGGGCCGCTTTATCGATACGCAAAAATCCAATGTGGTCATGGTGTTCCTGGCGCTGGTGCTGGTGGCGCTGATGGCCACCGTGCCCATCGGGCACATCTGGGCCGATGGCCTGCATGGTCTTGTCGCCGCCGTGCTGGGTGCCGGTGCCCTGTGGTGGCTGGCGGCCCTGCCGCTGGTGCTGGGTTATCCGGCCAGCAGCCGGCTGTGGCAACAGCGGCCCTGGCTCAAGGCGGTGTTTGCCCTGCTCAGCCTGGTGCCGTTTTTCTGGTCGCTGCTGGTGCTGCGCAGCTATCAGTATGAGCAGGATCCCCATTACGGTGCCTGGCTGCTGCTGTTTGTGATGGCGCTGGTATGGGCCGCCGATACCGGCGCCTATTTCGCCGGCAAAGCCCTGGGCAAACACAAGTTGTGCCCCAGGGTCAGTCCGGGCAAAACCCTGGAAGGCATGATCGGTGGCGTGCTTGCCGCCTGTGCCCTGGCGCTGGTGGTGGCCACCAGCCTGGGGCTGCCCGGCGCACAGCGCAATGCGGTGCTGCTGGCATCCATGGTGGCGGTACTGGCCTCGGTGCTGGGGGACCTGGTGGAAAGCATGTTCAAGCGCGAAGCCGGACTCAAGGACTCGGGCAGCATACTGCCCGGCCATGGTGGCGTGATGGACAGGGTCGACAGCCTGACCGCCGCCCTGCCCATCTTTATTGTGGTGTACCAGCTGGCGGGGCAGGGCTGACATGCAACAGCTGACCATACTGGGCGCCACCGGCTCCATTGGCCAAAGTACCCTGGCGGTGGTGCGTCGTCACCCTGAACGTTTTTCGGTGTTTGCGCTGACCGCCAGCCGTCGGGTTGAACCCATGCTGGCCCATTGCCTGGAGTTTGCCCCCCGCTTCGCGGTGATGGCCGACGCCATGGCGGCGGCCGAGCTGCGCCGGCAACTGCGTGATGCCGGCAGCGCCACCCAGGTTCTGCAGGGGGAGGCGGCGCTGAGTGAGGTAGCCGCTGCACCGGAAGTGAACCTTGTGATGGCGGCCATTGTCGGCGCCGCCGGCCTGCTGCCTACCCTGGCGGCGGTGCAGGCCGGCAAGCGGGTGCTGCTGGCCAACAAGGAAGCCCTGGTGATGAGCGGCGAGCTGTTTATCGACGCCGTGCATCATAGCGGCGCCGAGCTGCTGCCGGTAGACAGCGAGCACAACGCCATTTTTCAGTGCCTGCCCCTCGAGCTGCAGCGCAACCCCGGACGGGGTGATCTGGCCGCGGCCGGCATCGGCAAGATCCTGCTCACCGGCTCCGGCGGTCCCTTTCGCTACACTCCGGTCGCGGATCTGGCCGCCGTCACCCCGGCTCAGGCGGTCAACCACCCCAACTGGTCCATGGGGCCCAAGATCTCGGTGGATTCCGCCACCATGATGAACAAGGGACTGGAATACATAGAGGCACGCTGGCTGTTCAATGCCGCGCCGGCCCAGATGGAAGTGCTGGTGCATCCCCAGTCGGTGATCCACTCCATGGTGCAGTACTCGGACGGTTCCGTCTTGGCCCAGCTGGGCCAGCCGGATATGATGACACCTATCGCCCACACCCTGGCCTGGCCCGAGCGCATCGAGTCCGGCGTGGCGCCGCTCGACTTTACCCGCCTGGGTGAGCTCAGTTTTATGGCGCCCGACATGGCCCGCTATCCGTGCCTGCAGCTGGCCATGGATGCCTGCGCCGCCGGCCAGGGCGCCACCACGGCGCTGAATGCGGCCAACGAGGTGGCGGTGGCGGCCTTTCTGGAAGGCCGGCTCGGCTTTATGGCCATTGCCGGCATTAACCAAAAGGTCATGGACAGCCTGGGCGGCACCCGGGCGCAGGCGCTGGAAGACATACTGGCCCTCGACGCCGAGGCGCGCCGGCTGGCCGGACAACTGATCGAGACACGCGCATGACCGAAATACTGTGGAACCTGGGCGCCTTTATCATCGCCCTTGGCATACTGGTGGCGGTACACGAATACGGCCACTTCTGGGTGGCCCGCCGCAATGGCGTGCGGGTGGAGCGCTTTTCCATCGGCTTTGGCAAGCCCATCTGGCGCAAAACCGGTCGCGACGGCACCGAATACGTGGTGGCCATGATCCCTCTGGGCGGCTACGTCAAGATGCTCGACGGCCGGGTGGACGAGGTGCCCCCGGAGCTGGCGGATCAGGCCTTTAACAATAAATCGGTATGGGCACGCATGGCCATCGTCGTGGCCGGTCCCATGGCCAACTTTCTGTTTGCGGTGTTTGCCTTCTGGCTGATGTTCCTGATTGGCGTGCCTTCGGTCAAGCCGGTGGTCCGGGACGTGACCGCCGAGTCGCCCGCCGCCCTGGCCGGCATTCAGCCGGGCATGCAGATCACCGCCATCAACGGCAACGACATCCTGACCTGGGAGGACGTCAACTTTGCCCTGATCGGCCAGATTGGCGCCGAGCAGACCACCCTGGTGGTGCAAACCGACAGCGGCCGCCAGCAGCAGCTGACCGTGCCCCTGGCGCGCTGGCAGTTCGATCCCGACAGCGAGTCGCCCATCACCGCCCTGGGGCTGGTGCCCGAGGGCCCCCTGGCCACCCTGACCCTGGAGCAGGTAATGAAGGGGAGTGCCGGAGAGCAGGCCGGGCTTCTCCCCGGCGATACCCTGCTGAGCGCCAATGGAGAGCCTCTGAGCGACTGGGCGCAGTTTGTGACCCTGGTACAGTCTTCCCCCGAGCAGCCGATGGAACTTGTGGTGCGCCGCCATGGTCAGAGCCTCGACCTGGTGCTGACACCGGCGCTGCTTGAGACCGATGACAGGGCCATCGGCTATGTGGGACTGGCGCCGCAGGTGACCCCGGTGGACGATCGCTACCGCTTTGAACTGAGCTACGGTCCGCTGCAGGCCCTGTGGGAAGGGGCAGAGCGCACCTGGGAGCTGACGGTGCTGACCTTTCAGATGATCGGCAAACTGCTGACCGGCATCGTTTCCGTCGACAACCTCAGTGGCCCCATTTCCATCGCCAAGGGCGCCGGGGCCAGCGCCGGGTTCGGGCTGGTGTATTTTTTCAGCTTTATGGCGCTGGTGAGCGTGAACCTGGGCATTATCAATCTGTTGCCGCTGCCGGTGCTCGATGGTGGCCATCTGCTGTTTTACGGGGTGGAAGCCATCACCGGCCGGCCGGTGCCGGAGCGGGTTCAGGAGCTGGGATACAGAATCGGAGCGGCCCTGCTGATATTGCTGATGGGGCTGGCGCTGTTTAACGACATAGGTCGCCTGTGAGCGACAAGACACAAGGATCAAGTCAGGCTATGGCAAAAACAAGGGCAGTAAAGAACACGCTTGCCGCTTCCTGCCTGCTGGGCGCCAGCATGCTGGCCCAGGCGCAGAGCGGCATGACCCCCTTTGTGGTAGAAGACATTCAGGTAAACGGCCTGCAACGGGTCACCCTGGGCGCGGCATTGCTCAGCCTGCCGGTGCGGGTGGGGGAAGAAGTGGATCAGTCCCGCCTGGCCGAGGCCATTCGCAGCCTCTATGCCTCCGGCAACTTTGAGCAGGTGCAGCTGCTGCGCGACGGCGACACCCTGGTGGTGCAGGTGACCGAGCGGCCCACCATTGCCGGCATCAGCTTCAGCGGCAACAAGGAAATCAAGGAAGAGCAACTGCGCGAAAGCCTGGAAGGCGCCGGCGTGCGGGTGGGCGAGCCGCTGGATCGCACCACCCTGAGCGAGCTGGAGCAGGGCCTGGAAGACTTCTACTACGGCGTGGGCAAGTATTCCGCCAAGGTCAAGGCGGTGCTCACGCCGCTGCCGCGCAACCGGGTAGATCTCAAGTTTGAATTCGTGGAAGGCGAGGCCGCCGAGATCAAGCAGATCAACATTGTCGGCAACCGTGCCTTCAGCGAAGAGCAGCTGCTGAGCCAGCTGGAGCTGTCCGATGACGTGCCCTGGTGGAACTTCATGAGCGATCAGCGCTATCAGAAGCAGAAGCTGGCCGGCGACATTGAGACCCTGCGCTCCTACTACCGTGACCGGGGTTACCTCAAGGCCGACGTGACTTCCACCCAGGTGTCCATGTCGCCCGACAAGGAAGGGGTCTACATCACCCTGAACGTGACCGAGGGCAAGCAGTACACCGTTTCCGGGGTCAGCCTGCGCGGCAACCTGATCGACCGGCAGCGCGAGCTGAACGAGCTGGTGCCCATTGCCGCCGGCGATCTTTACTCCGCCGCCGACGTGGCCCACATGGAGGAGCTGCTGTCGCGTTTCCTCGGCCGCTTTGGCTATGCCTATCCGCGCATCAGCACCTTTCCGCAGATCGACGAAGCCAGCAACAAGGTGGAGCTGGTGGTCAACATCGAGCCGGGCAACCGGGTCTATGTGCGCCGCATCAACTTCAGTGGCAACGAGATCACCAAGGACGAGGTGCTGCGCCGGGAAATGCGCCAGATGGAAGGCACCTGGCTGTCAAGTGAAAACGTGGAGCAGTCCCGTACCCGTCTGAATCGCCTGGGCTACTTTGAAAAGGTGGACGTCGACACCCAGCGCCTGCCGGGCGAAGAGGATCTGGTGGATCTCGACGTCAAGGTCAAGGAGCAGCCCGCCGGCTCCATCAACTTCGGCGTGGGCTTTGGTACCGACTCGGGCTTCAGCATTCAGGCCGGCGTGGAGCAGGACAACTTCCTCGGCACCGGCAACCGGGTGGGCATCAACTCCCAGATGAACGACTACTCCAAGAACGTGTCGCTGGACTTTACCGATCCCTACTTTACCGTGGATGGCGTCAGCCTGGGCGGCCGGGTGTATTACCGGTCGTTTGAGTCCGACGACGATTATCTGGGCTCCGTCGATTATGAAAGCACCACCTACGGGGTGCGCGGCCTCACCGGCTTCCCCATCGACGAAAACAACAGCCTGAACTTCAGCCTGGGCTATGAGCACAATACCCTGAGCCAGCCGGATCGGCCCTCGCTGCAGTTGCAGGATTTCTGGACCGACAACGGCGCCAGCCCCGATGAAAAAGTCAGCTTTGATGACTTCGACGTCACCGCCGGCTGGACCCGCAACACCCTCAACCGGGGCGTGTTCCCTACCTCCGGCAGCCGCCAGAGCGTGGGCCTCAAGGTGACGGTGCCGGGCTCGGATCTGCAGTACTACAAGCTGAGCTTTGACGACGGCCATTACTTTCCGCTGGATCGCAAGCACAACTGGGTGCTGTACGGCAAGTTCCGCGCCGCCTACGCCGATGGCTACGGCAACACCAGCCGGCTGCCGTTCTTTGAAAACTACTACGCCGGCGGCTTTAACACCCTGCGCGGATTCAAGAGCAGCTCGGTGGGCCCGCGCGCGGTGTATAACGAAAACGGCAGCCTGACCACCGACGGCAGCGCCATCGGCGGCAACGCCCTGCTGGCGGGCTCGGTGGAGCTGATTGTGCCCACCCCCTTTGCCGGCGAAGACCTGCAGCGCTCCCTGCGCACCAGCCTGTTTATGGACGTGGGCACGGTATGGGATACCGAATACGATGCGTCCGAATTTGCCGGCTGCGTGAGCGGTTGCTATGACTTCGGCGATCCGGGCGAGTATCGTGCTTCCGCCGGTGTGAGCATGCAGTGGCTGTCGCCCCTGGGGCCGCTGGTGTTCTCCCTGGCCACCCCGGTTACCGAGGTGGAAGGAGACAAGACCGAAGTGTTCAACTTCAATATCGGCCGCACGTTTTAACTGCGTGAGGGGTGAGGAGCGAGGAGTGAGGAGATTTTTCCCCCTCACCTCCAACGCCTCACCCCCCACCGAACAAGGAGTAGGTAAATGAACAAACTGGTTAAACTGGCCGGCGCCCTGGCGCTGGTGATGACCGCAACCCTGGCCCAGGCCCAGGGCAAGATTGCCGTGGTGGATACCGCGGAAGTATTTCAGAAAATGCCCCAGCGTGACGTGGTACGTAACCAGCTGAAAAACGAGTTCGCCTCCCGGGTGAAGGAAGTGCAGCAACTGGAAGAGCAGGGGCGCAGCTTTGTGGAAAAGCAGCAGAAAGACATGGCCTTTATGAACGATCAGCAAAAGGCCGAAGCGCAGAAAAAACTGAATGAAATGCAGGCCAACTTTGTGCAAAAGGCGCGCGCGCTGGAAGAAGACCGGGCCCGCCGCGAGCACGAAGAGCGCCAGAAAATGCTGTCGCGCATCAAGGGCGCGATAGATGAAATCACCAAGGCGCAGGGGCTGGATCTGGTGCTGGAGCGGGGAGCCGTGATTTATGTCACGCCTTCTCTCGACATCACACAACAGGTGATCAGCCGCGTCAGCAAGTAACAAGAGCAAGCCCATGAGCGTAACACTGCAACAACTGGCCCAGGCACTGGGCGCCGAGCTGCACGGCGATGCGGCAAAGCCCGTTCACCGGGTGAACACCCTCGACAAGGCCGGCCCCGGCGAGGTCGCCTTTCTCACCGACGGCAAATACCGCCACCTGCTCAAGGACACGCGGGCCGCCGCCGTTATCCTTCGGGAAGCCGACCGCGAGGCCTGCCCGGTGGCCTGCCTGGTGATGAAGGATCCCTACCTCGGCTTCGCCCTGGCGGCCCAGGCCCTGGATACCACTCCGGCGCCGGCACAGGACATTCATCCCAGTGCCGTGGTGGCCGAAGATGCCAGCCTGGGCGAGGGGGTGGCCATTGGCGCCAATGCGGTGATCGAGTCCGGTGTGGTGCTGGAAGACGGCGTTATCGTCGGTCCCGGTTGCTTTGTGGGCAAAAACACGCGCCTGGGCGCACGCACCAAACTCTGGGCCAACGTCACCATCTACCACGGTGTGACCCTGGGCCACGACTGCCTGGTGCAGGCGGGCGCGGTGATCGGCGCCGACGGCTTCGGTTATGCCAACAACCAGGGCGAGTGGGTCAAGATCCCCCAGCTCGGCGGCGTGGTGATCGGCAACCGGGTTGAAATCGGCGCCTGTACTACCATAGACAGAGGCGCGCTGGAGGATACCCGCATTGCCGACAACGTGATCATCGACAACCAGTGCCAGATCGCCCACAACGTGGAGATCGGCTACGGCACCGCCATGGCGGGGGGCACCGTCATGGCCGGTAGTCTCAAGGTCGGTAAATATTGTATTATTGGCGGCGCTTCGGTGTTTAACGGCCACATGGAAATCTGTGATGGCGTCACCATTACCGGCATGGCCATGGTAATGCGTCCCATTACCGAGCCCGGCATCTATTCCTCCGGTATTCCGCTGCAACCGAACAAGGAATGGCGCAAAACGGCGGCGCGCGTGATGCGCATCGACGACATGCACAAGCGGCTGAGCCAGCTTGAAAAAAAACTGAACAACAACGACTAAGCACATTTTTTGGTAGGGTTTAATTTTGAGTAACGAACTGAATCAGTTGGACATCCAGGAAATTCTGGAACTGTTGCCGCACCGCTATCCTTTTCTGATGGTCGACAAGGTGGCTCACTACGAGATCAGCCCCGAGCGCAAGACCCTGCGCGGCATCAAGAACGTGTCGTTCAACGAGCCCATGTTCACCGGCCACTTTCCCAACAAGCCGGTGTTCCCCGGTGTGCTGATCCTGGAAGCCATGGCGCAGGCCACCGGCATTCTGGCGTTTAAAATGGTGGGCAAGCCCAAGCCCAACGAGCTGTATTATTTCGCCTCCATCGACAATGCCCGTTTCAAGCGCCCCGTGGTGCCGGGAGACCAGCTGGTTCTGGATGTGGTTTATCTGAAAGAGCGCAGAGGCATCGCCAAGTTTACCGGCGTTGCCAGCGTTGACGGCGAAGTGGTATGTACCGCCGAACTGATGTGCGCCAAACGCGAGGGTTGAGTGTGAGTGAACAAGGTGCAGTGATCCATGAAACCGCCATCGTCCATCCCGATGCCAAAATCGGCAAGGGCGTGGAGATCGGCCCCTGGACCCTGATCGGTCCCGACGTGGAAATTGGTGACGATTGCCAGATTGCCTCTCATGTGGTGATCAAGGGGCCGACCCGCATCGGCAAGCGCAACCGCATTTTTCAGTTCGCCTCCATCGGTGAAGACTGCCAGGACAAGAAATACGCCGGCGAGCGCACCGTGCTGGAAATTGGCGACGACAACATTATTCGTGAATCCTGCACCTTTCACCGGGGCACCACCCAGGATGAAAGCCTGACTGTGGTGGGCAGCCGCAACCTGTTTATGGTCAACGTGCACGTAGCCCACGACTGCCGCATTGGCAGCGACTGCATTTTCGCCAACAACGCCACCCTGGCCGGCCATGTGCACATCGGTGACCATGTGATTTTTGGTGGCCACGCTGCCATTCACCAGTTTGGCCGGGTGGGCAGCCACGCCTTTATTGCCGGCTGCGCCGCCCTTAATAAAGACGTGCCGCCCTATGTGATGGCCGCCGGCCACTATGCCAAACCCTTTGGCATCAATTCCGAAGGGCTGCGCCGCCGGGGCTTCAGCAAGGAGGCCATTTCCGCCATCAAGCTGGCCTACCGGGAGCTGTTCCGCAGCGGCAAAACCGTGGAAGAGGTGATTCCGGCGCTGGAAAGCCTGGGCGAAAAGCAGCCGGAAGTGGCCATCATGGTCGAGTTCCTCAAGTCCAACGAGCGCGGTATCATTCGTGCCTGAGGCTCCGTTGCGCATTGGCCTGGTTGCCGGCGAAGTGTCCGGCGACACGCTGGGCGCCGGGCTGATTCGCGAGCTGCGCCGGCGCCACCCGAATGCCGTTTTCGAAGGCATTGCCGGCCCGCAGATGCAGGCGGAGGGTTGCCGTGCCCTGTTCGAAATGGACGAGCTGGCGGTAATGGGGGTGGTGGAAGTGCTGGGGCGGCTGCCGCGCATACTGCACATTCGCCGGCGCATCATTGCGCACTTCACCGCCAATCCGCCCGATGTGTTTGTGGGCATAGACGCCCCCGACTTCAACATCGGCGTGGAGCACCGGCTGCGCAAGGCGGGCGTTGCCACCGTGCATTACGTCAGCCCGTCGGTATGGGCCTGGCGGCAAAACCGCATTCACAAGATCAAGGCGGCCACCGATCTGGTGCTGGCCTTTCTGCCCTTTGAAAAGGCCTTTTACGACCGCTTTGACGCGCCCTGCCGCTTCATTGGCCATACTCTGGCGGATAAAATGCCGTTGGTGCCCGACACTCAAGGGGCCCGGGAACGGCTGGGCCTGGCTGTGAATGGCCGCTACCTGGCGCTGCTGCCCGGCAGCCGCCATGCCGAGGTGACCCTGCTTGCCCCTGTGTATCTGGAGGCCTGCAAGCAGCTCAAGGTGCGCCATCCCGAGCTGGAGTTTGTGGTGCCCCTGACCAGCGAAAAGCGCCGGCAGGAGTTCCTGGCCATCAAGGAAAAGGTGGCGCCGGGACTGAAGGTAACCCTGGTAGAAGGCCGGGGCCGTGAAGTGATTACCGCCGCCGACGTGGTGCTGCTGGCGTCGGGTACCGCCACCCTGGAAGCCATGCTGGCCAAAAAGCCGATGGTGGTGGGCTACAGGCTGAAGGACTTCAGCTACTGGCTGGCCCAGCGGCTGGTAAAAACCGAGCATGTATCGCTGCCCAACCTGCTGGCGGATCAGACCCTGGTGGCCGAGCTCATTCAGCACGAATGTACGCCGGGCCATATTGTGGATGAAATCGGCAAGCTGCTCGACTACGACACCAGCGAGCTGGTTGACCACTTTACCCAACTGCACAAACGAATTCGCTGTAATGCCGACGAGCAGGCCGCCCTGGCGGTGCTGGAGTTGGCACGAAAACCATGACCGACATTATTTACCCCAGCGGCGTGCTGGTGGCCGGGGTCGACGAGGTGGGCCGCGGCCCCCTGGTCGGCGACGTGGTTACCGCCGCGGTGATCCTCGACCCTAACCATCCCATTCCCGGCCTCGCCGACTCCAAGAAAATCAGCGAAAAAAAGCGTGAGCAACTGGCGCCGCTCATTCGTGAGCGCGCCCTGGCCTGGGCCATTGGCCGCTGCTCCGCCGCCGAGATTGACCAGCTGAACATACTGCAGGCCACCCTGCTGGCCATGAGCCGGGCGGTGGCGGGTCTTTCCGTGCAGCCCGGTTTTGTGTTTATCGACGGCAACCGCTGCCCTCCGTTGCCCATGCCGGCCCGGGCGGTGGTAAAAGGCGACAGCCGGGTCGCCGAGATCAGCGCCGCCTCCATTCTTGCCAAGGTCGAACGGGATCACGAGATGCTGGCTCTGGACGCCAAATATCCCCAGTACGGCTTTGCCCGCCACAAGGGCTATCCCACCAAAGAGCACCTGGCGGCGCTGGCCCTGCACGGCGCCCTGGCCGAGCACCGCAAAAGCTTTAAGCCCGTGGCCCGGGCGCTGGAGGGCGCATGACCCCGAGCTTTATTCATCTGCGCATTCACTCCGACTTTTCCATGGTGGATGGCCTGGCCAAGATCGGCCCCATCAACAAGCGGGTGCAGGAGTTGGGCTACCCGGCGCTGGCCCTGACCGATGAGATGAACCTGTGTGGCCTGGTGCGTTTTTACGGCGATGCCCACGGCAAGGGGCTCAAGCCCATTGTCGGCACCGATGTGTGGGTGCAAAGCGAGGAACTGGGCGAGCAGTTGTTCCGGCTGACCCTGCTGGCCATGGACAACACCGGTTACCAGAACATTACCCAGCTGATCTCCAGAGCCTACCTGCGTGGCCATATTCAGCACAGGCCGGTGATCGACAAGGCCTGGCTGGCGGAGCACGGAGAAGGGCTGATTGTGCTTTCCGGCGGCCGGGAAGGGGACGTGGGGGTCTATCTGCTCAAGGGCAACCGGGCGCTGGCAGAGCGGTGCCTGGGGTTTTACCGTGAGCATTTTCCCGATCGTTATTACCTCGAGCTGCTGCGTACCGGCCGCCCCGACGAAGAAAGCTACCTGCACATGGCGGTGGCGCTGGCGGCGGCACAACAGCTGCCGGTGGTGGCCACCAACGAGGTGGTATTTCTGGACAAGAGCGACTTCGACGCCCACGAAATTCGGGTGGCCATTCACGACGGCTACACCCTGGACGACAAGCGCCGGCCCAAACGCTACAGCCCCGAGCAGTATCTGAAAAGCGCCGAGGAAATGGCCGAGCTGTTCGCCGACATTCCCGAGGCGCTGGAAAACAGCGTGGAAATCGCCAAGCGCTGCAATGTGACCGTGCGCCTGGGTGAATACTTTCTGCCGGACTTTCCCACCGGCGACATGAGCATTGAAGACTACCTGGTCAAGCGCTCGCAAGAGGGCCTGGAAGAGCGGCTGGAGTTCCTGTTCCCCGACCCGCAGGTGCGGGCGGAAAAGCGCGGCGAATACGACGAGCGCCTGCAGGTGGAGCTCGACGTGATCAACCAGATGGGCTTTCCCGGCTACTTCCTCATCGTGATGGAATTTATTCAGTGGTCCAAGGACAACGGCATTCCCGTGGGACCGGGCCGGGGCTCGGGCGCCGGCTCGCTGGTGGCCTATGCGCTGAAAATCACCGATCTCGATCCGCTGGAATTCGACCTGCTGTTTGAACGCTTTCTGAACCCGGAGCGGGTGTCCATGCCCGACTTCGACGTCGACTTCTGCATGGACCGGCGCGATGAGGTGATCGAGCACGTGGCCGAGCTGTACGGCCGGGATGCGGTCAGCCAGATCATCACTTTCGGCACCATGGCGGCCAAGGCGGTGGTGCGCGACGTGGGCCGGGTGCTGGGTCACCCCTATGGCTTTGTTGATCGCATCTCCAAGCTGATCCCCCCCGATCCCGGCATGACCCTGGCCAAGGCCTTTGAGGCCGAGCCCAAGCTGCCCGAGCTGTACGATCAGGATGAGGAAGTACGGGCCCTGATCGACATGGCCCGCAAGCTGGAAGGGGTGACCCGCAACGCCGGCAAGCACGCCGGGGGTGTGGTCATCGCCCCCACCAAAATCACCGACTTCTCGCCACTGTACTGCGATGCTGAAGGCCGCCACCCGGTCACCCAGTTCGACAAGAACGACGTGGAATACGCCGGCCTGGTGAAGTTCGACTTTCTTGGCCTGCGCACCCTCACCATCATCGACTGGGCGCTGGGCATGATCAACCCCAGGCTGGAGAAGGAAGGCAAGCCCCCGGTCGACATTGCCGCCATTCCCATCGATGACCAGGCCTCGTTCCAGCTGCTCAAGCGTTATGAAACCACGGCGGTGTTCCAGCTGGAATCCCGGGGCATGAAGGATCTGATCAAGCGCCTGCAGCCGGACTGTTTTGAAGACATGATCGCCCTGGTGGCGCTGTTCCGCCCGGGGCCGCTGCAGTCGGGCATGGTGGACAACTTTATCGATCGCAAGCACGGTCGCGAGGCGGTGTCCTATCCCGACGAGCAGTGGCAGCACGAGTCGCTCAAGCCCATTCTGGAACCCACCTACGGCATTATTCTGTATCAGGAGCAGGTGATGCAGATAGCCCAGGTGCTGGCCGGCTATTCCCTCGGCGGCGCCGACCTGCTGCGCCGGGCCATGGGCAAGAAAAAGCCCGAGGAAATGGCCAAGCAGCGCGCCGGCTTTGAAGCGGGCGCCGTGGCCAACGGCATCGACGGCGAACTGGCGATGAAGATCTTTGACCTGGTGGAGAAATTCGCCGGGTACGGTTTCAACAAGTCCCACTCCGCCGCCTATGCCCTGGTGTCGTACCAGACCCTGTGGCTGAAAACCCACTATCCGGCGGAATTCATGGCGGCGGTGATGACCGCCGACATGGACAACACCGACAAGGTGGTGACCCTGGTGGACGAATGCCAGCGCATGGGGCTGACCATCATTCCCCCCGACGTTAACACCGGCCGTTACCGCTTCACCGTCAACGAAGACGGTCATATCGTCTATGGCATCGGCGCCATCAAGGGGGTGGGTGAGGCGCCTATCGAATCCATCCTTGAGGCTCGCGAGCAGGGCGGGCCGTTCCGGGATCTGTTCGACTTCTGCAACCGGGTGGATCTGAAAAAGCTCAACAAGCGGGTGATGGAAAAGCTGATCCTTTCCGGGGCCATGGACCGGCTGGGCCCGCACCGGGCATCCATTATGGCGACCCTGGAAGAAGCCATGAAGGCCGCCGATCAGCACGCCAGAGCCGAGGCGCTGGGTCAGGGCGACATGTTCGGCGTGCTGGTGGAAGAAGACAAGGTCGAGCACGCCTTTGCCGACGTGCCACCCTGGCCCGACAAGATCTGGCTGGACGGCGAGCGCGACACCCTGGGGCTGTATCTCACCGGCCACCCCATCAACCAGTACGCCCGAGAGCTGCGTCACTACACCAGTGGCCGGCTGAGCGAGGTGCAGCCCGGCGGCCGCGACCGGGTGAGCACGGTGGCGGGGCTGGTGATCGCGTCCCGGGTGATGACCACCAAGCGGGGCAACCGCATGGGCATTCTTACCCTGGACGACAAATCCGGCCGGCTGGACGTGACCCTGTTCTCCGATGCGCTGGAACGCTATGAGTCTTTGCTGGAAAAAGATAAAATTCTGGTCATCAGCGGACAGGTCAGCTTTGACGACTTCTCCGGTGGCCTTAAAATGTCGGCCAGAGAAGTGCTTGACATCAGCGATGCCCGGGAGCGCTTTGCCCGCGGGCTCGCACTGTACATCGACAAAAGCCGCATCGATCAGGGCTTTTTTACTCAATTGCTGGACATACTCACGCCGGTAAGGGCGGGCGTATGTCCTGTGCGTGTGACCTATAACCGACCCGGCGCAAGAGCCGAGCTCACTCTGGGCACCGAGTGGCGGGTAACCCCCACCGACCAGATGCTGGAATCGCTCAGGGCCTTGCTGGGGCCGGACAAGGTCGAACTGATTTTTGACTAGAGGGCAGCCATGAGCCACCATTTCCTGGATTTTGAACAACCCATCGCCGAGCTTCAGGCCCAGATTGAAGAGCTTCGTCACGTGGGCGAAGGCGAGGGCCTCGACATCGACCTGGACGAAGAGATCAGCCGGCTGGAAGCCAAGCGTGACGAGCTGACCAAAAAAGTCTTCGGCAACCTGGGCCCCTGGCAGATTTCCCAGCTGGCCCGCCATCCCCGTCGCCCCTACACCCAGGACTACCTGGAGCTGATGTTCGGCGAGTTTGACGAGCTGGCCGGTGACCGCGCCTATGCCGACGACAAGGCCATTGTGGGCGGGGTGGCCCGCTTTGACGGCCGCCCCGTCATGGTGATTGGTCACCAGAAGGGCCGCGAGACCAAGGAGAAGATCAAGCGCAACTTCGGCATGCCCCGCCCGGAAGGCTACCGCAAGGCCCTGCGCCTGATGGAAATGGCCGAGCGTTTCAATATGCCGATCCTGACCTTTATCGACACGCCCGGTGCCTATCCGGGTGTGGGGGCGGAAGAACGTGGCCAGAGTGAAGCCATTGCCCGCAACCTGAAGGTGATGTCCGGCCTCAAGACCCCCATCATCTGCACCGTGGTGGGCGAGGGCGGCTCCGGCGGTGCCCTGGCCATTGGCGTGGGCGACCGGGTCAACATGCTGCAGTATTCCACCTATTCGGTGATCTCGCCGGAAGGCTGCGCCTCCATTCTGTGGAAGAGCGCCGACAAGGCTTCGGTGGCCGCCGAAGCCATGGGCATTACCGCCGGCCGCATTCACGAGCTGGGCCTTATCGACAACGTGGTGGAAGAGCCCATGGGCGGCGCCCACAGCAACCCGCTGCTGATGGCCGAACGCCTGAAAGCCCGTCTGGCCACCGACCTGGCCGATCTCGACCGGCTCGACACCGACACCCTGCTTGAGCAGCGCTACCAGCGCCTGATGAAGTACGGTTATTGCTAAGTCGGTGATGCCGTTGCCCCGTTGAAGCGGGGTCTGCGAACCAGCAGGTCCCGTTGACACGGGGCCTGCGTTGAATAAATACTCGCCTCCATGTCTCTCTGCGACCACTTTCACCGCCACCTTCAGGCACTGTATCCGGCCGGTCCGCTTTTTGTGGCCTTCAGCGGCGGGCTCGACTCCACCGTGCTGCTGGCGCTGGCCGCCAGGCTGGCCGCCGAACAGCAGCGCGATATTATGGCCCTGCATGTGCACCATGGCCTGCAGGCGGCGGCCGAAGCCTGGCCGGCCCATTGCCGGCAGGTGGCAAAACGGCTGGGGGTGGAGTACCGCATGCTGAAGGTGAAGGTGAACACCGGCCCGAGGGTGAGTGTGGAAGCCGCCGCCCGCGACGCCCGCTATGCCGCCCTGGCGGCGGAGCTGCCGCCGGGCGCGGCCCTGCTCACCGGGCACCATCTGGACGATCAGGCCGAGACGCTGCTGCTGGCACTCAAGCGCGGCGCCGGCATCAAGGGGCTTGCCGCCATGCCGGCATGCAAGCCGCTGGGCCGGGGGATACAACTGCGGCCGCTGCTGGAGGTTGAGCGCGCCGAGCTTGAACGCTTTGCCACTGAGCAGGGCTTACGCTGGGTAGAAGATCCGTCCAATGCCGACAACCGCTTTGACCGCAATTTTCTGCGCAACGACATTCTGCCCCGGCTGTTGACGCAGTGGCCGGCCTTTGCCCGCACCGCCAGCCGCAGTGCCGCCTTGTGCGCCGAGCAGCTGGAGCTGGCTCGGGAGCTGGCCGAGCAGGATCTGCGGCCGCTGCTGAATGCCAGCAACGGGCTCGGCATTGCCGGCCTTTCCCGGCTCAGCCCGGCCCGGCGCAACAATGCCCTGCGCCACTGGCTGAGCGAGCGAGGAATGCATTTAAGCCGCAGCCAGCTTGAGGTGGCCTGGACCGAGCTGGCCCTGGCCCGGGAAGACGCCGATCCCGTGGTTAAGATTGGCGGACAGGAATTACGGCGCTACCAGGAGCATTTGTATGTGCCGGCGTTGCAGGGGGCACCGGTTGCCGTTTCGGCCCTTCAACCCGGGCAATGGCTGGAGCTGGGCGTAGGCCGGCTGCGGTGCAGGCGGGTGGAAAGTGGTGCGCAAATTCGCGCCGATGTGCAGCCAAGCGAGCTGCACATCGCCTTTGGGATCTCCGGCCTGCGCGCAACCCCGCTGGGCCGCAGTGGCTCCCGGTCGTTAAAAAAACTGTGGCAGGAATACGGTGTGCCGCCCTGGCAACGGCCGCGGGTGCCGCTACTGATGCACAAAGACAAGCTGGTCGCCGCCGTGGGTTTGTTTGTGTGCGCCGACTACGCCCCTGAACCCAGCCAACCCGGCTGGCAGCTGGAATGGGAGCCATATGCACTGTAGGCGGTTCAGAACACGCCGTCCGCCTGCAATAGTGCCCGTGCTCCTCACCGCCCTCACGTCTTTCGTCTTACCTCTGCCGTCTCACGTTCCGGTCTTTCGCAACGTCACGTCCAGCTTCAGAAACAAGCACACCTCCTCCAGCCGCGCCCGCGTGTCGGAATAGCCCAGATCGATCAGCTCCCGGGTATAGTCTTGCTCAAACAGCAAAAAGCTGGCCAGGCCGGTGGCATCTCCCGCCTCCACGCCAAACAGCCGCAGCAGGGTGCGTATGTTCCAGGGCAGGCGTTGAAAGTGTTTGACCGTCAGTTCATCCAGGTTCCGGCTGGGCTTGAGCACCAGGTTGTCGATGTGGCGCAGCGACAGCTGCTCGCGCCGGCGCTCGGGGATCAGCCGAATGGTGCTGTTAATGCGCTGCAACCGTTCAATATCCGAGGTGAGCGCGTCGGTAAAAATGGTGTCCAGCAGGTGGCCGGCAATGTCGGAGCTGCTGGGGTCGCTGGGCAAGTGGCCCTCATCCGGCTCCTCGTGCGCCAGGGAAATAATCAGAATACGGCTGGCGCCCAGGTGAATGGCGGGGCTGAGCGGGTTCAGCTGGTGAATGGAGCCGTCGCCATAAAAATGGTTTTGCAGCCGGCAGGGCTTGAACACAAAGGGCAGGGCGCTGCTGGCCATCAGGTGCGGCGTGGCAATAATGGACGAGCGGCCCGAGCGGCCGGCCCGGGCCCAGGGCTGATGGTAGGGCCTGCCCTGAAAAAAGGTGGTGGAATCGCCGGTGTTGTAATTGGAGGCGGTGACCGCCAGCACTTCCAGGGCGCCGTAAAGCAGGTTGTTGTCGATGCGCTGAAAGTCGATCAGGGTTTCCAGCAGTCGCTCGAGCGGGCTGTTGTCGAACAGCGGCAACGCCATTTGGGTGGGCTTGCCCAGCGCTCCCTTGATCAGGCTTTTGGCCGAGTGGCGAACAATACGGCCCAGTTGCAGGCGCAGTATTTTATGGGTGTTGAGATGGCGCCACACGTACTCCAGCTTGCGTACCCCGAGGTGAAAGCAGGAGGCATAACAGGCCAGCGCGGTGGCGTTGATGGCGCCGGCCGAGGTGCCGCACAGAATGGGAAAGGGAATGGCATGCCCTCTTGGGTAGCACTCGGCAATGGCCTTGAGCACCCCCACCTGATAGGCGGCCCGGGCGCCACCGCCGGTCATCACCAGGGCGCAGGCATTGCTGGCTTCTCGTTCCATGATGCTCCTCCCTTTTGCACTCAGTATAAGTAATTGTTAAAGGAGGAAGAAAGAGGAAATACGGAAGGCGGCGGGGCCGTGACTGAATTACCCCTTAAAGCAAAAGCGCCCTTGCGGGCGCTTTCAATCGTTACATCAGGCCTTGCAGTTTGGCCACCACATCGGCAATGGCCACTTCCTGCTTGTCGCCGCCGCGGCGGTGTTTGTATTCCACCACGCCGTTGTCCAGGCCACGCTCGCCAATCACTATGCTGTGGGGCACACCCAGCAGCTCCATGTCGGCGAACATCACGCCCGGGCGCTCCTTGCGATCGTCGAACAGTACCTCGATGCCGGCGGCGGTGAGCTCGGCGTAGAGCTGCTCGGCCACTTCCTGCACCCGGTGGGACTTGTGCATGTTCATGGGAATAATGGCCACCTGGAAGGGAGCGATGGCGTCGGGCCAGATAATGCCGCGGTCGTCGTGGTTCTGCTCGATGGCGGCGGCCACAATGCGCGACACGCCAATGCCGTAGCAACCCATTTCCAGCACGGTGGCCTTGCCGCCTTCGTTGAGCACGGTGGCGTTCATCTTTGCGGAGTAGTTGTTGCCCAGCTGGAAGATATGGCCCACTTCAATGCCGCGCTTGATCTGCAACACGCCCTTGCCACAGGGGCTGGGATCGCCTTCGCGCACGTTGCGCAGGTCCGCGACTTCCGGCAGCGGCAGATCCCGGCCCCAGTTGATGCCGAAGTAATGCTTGTCGTCGATGTTGGCACCGGCGCCAAAGTCGCTCATCACCGCCACGGCGCGGTCCACAATCACCGGTACCGGCATGTTCAGCGGGCCCAGGGAGCCGGGGCCGGCACCCACGGCGGCGCGCACTTCTTCTTCGGTGGCAAAGGTCAGGGGGCTGGCTACCTGGGGCAGCTTCTCGGCCTTCACCTCGTTCAGCTCGTGATCGCCACGCACCAGCAGTGCCACCAGGGGGGCATCCACCTCGTCGGCGGCCTTCACCAGCAGGGTTTTCACGGTCTGCTCGATGTTGAGGCCGAACTTCTCCACCAGATCCGCAATGGTCTTGGTGTTGGGAGTGTCGACCAGGGTCATTTCCTGGGTGGGGGCATCGGGCGCGGCCTTGGGGGCCAGCGCCTCGGCCATTTCGATGTTGGCGGCGTAATCGGACTCGGTAGAGAAGGCGATATCGTCTTCACCGCTCTGGGCCAGCACGTGGAACTCGTGAGAGGCACTGCCGCCAATGGCGCCGGTGTCGGCCAGCACGGCGCGGAAGTCCAGACCCATGCGCTCAAAAATGCGGCTGTAGGCGTCGTACATGTCCTGGTAGGTTTGCTGCAGGCTTTCCTGGGTGGTATGGAAGGAGTAGGCGTCCTTCATCACGAACTCACGGGAGCGCATCACCCCAAAGCGCGGGCGCACTTCGTCGCGGAATTTGGTCTGGATCTGGTACAGGTTCAGGGGAAGCTGCTTGTAGGAGGCCACCTCGTTGCGCACCAGGCTGGTGATCACTTCCTCGTGGGTGGGGCCCAGCACAAAGGGGCGGTCGTGGCGATCCTTGATGCGCAGCAGCTCGGGGCCGAACTTGTCCCAGCGGCCGGTTTCCTGCCACAGATCGGCGGGCTGCACCACCGGCATCAGCATTTCAATGGCGCCGGCGCGGTTCATTTCTTCCCGCACAATGGCGGCGACCTTGTTCAATACCCGCAGGCCGCTGGGCAGCCAGGTGTAGAGGCCCGAGGCCAGCTTGCGGATCATGCCCGCGCGCAGCATCAGCTGGTGACTGATGACTTCGGCGTCGCTCGGGGTTTCTTTGAGTGTGGAAAGCAGGTATTGGCTGGTACGCATGAACAGGAACCTTGTAAGCTTGAAATCCGTTAAAGCCCGGATTGTAGCAGGGGGGGGAGGCTGGCAGAAGAGCATTGTGATAGGGGCGAGGGAGGAGGAGGTATTCGGTCTGGAGATGTTTTACTTTGCCAACCGGCCACTCCCTGCCTTCACGATGCTAAAACAGCTTGCTGCCCCAGCCCAGTTTACTGCGCAACACCTCAAAATAGCTGTGGCCGCGGGGATGCAGCAGCTTCAGCCGGTGCGGGCTCTTGTTAATGTGAATTTCATCACCGGGCTGCACCGCCAGCGACACATGGCCGTCGCAGCTTACCAGCATGTGTTCACTCTTGTTGGCGGGGGAAAGCACCATCTTTATCTGGGCATCGGCGTCGATCACGATGGGCCGGCAGCTCAGGGTATGAGGGAACATGGGCACCAGGGTAATGGCATTGAGGTTGGGGGTGAGAATGGGGCCGCCGGCGGAAAGCGAATAGGCGGTGGAGCCGGTGGGGGTGGCCACTATCATGCCATCGGCCCGCTGGCTGTACATGAAGTGGCCGTTGATGTAGACCTCGAATTCGATCATGTGGGCGATTTTGCCCGGATGCAGCACCGCCTCGTTCATGGCGGTGTTGCTGGCCTTGAGCTGGCCGTGGCGGTGTACCTGGGCTTCCAGCAGAAAGCGGTGCTCGGTCTGATAATCGCCGGACAGCAGCCGCTCCAGCGGCTGTTCAAAGCTGTCGGGGGAGAGGTCGGTCAGAAAGCCGAGGTTGCCCCGGTTCACCCCCACTACCGCCACATCAAAGCGCGACAGCACCCGGGCCGAGCCCAGCATGTTGCCGTCGCCGCCCACCACGATGGCCAGATCGGCACGCTCGCCCAGCTCTACCATTTCCAGCAGCTCGGCCCGTTCCAGCCCCAGCTGTTCGCCCACCCGGCGTTCGATCACCACATTCAGGCCCAGTCCGGACAAATAACGATACAGCGCCACCAGGGTCTGGTTGGCACCCTGATGATCCGGCTTGCCGATAAGGGCGATGGTGTTGAAATCGGTTTCCATAAAGTAGCTGTCCGGCTGGCCTGTGTTATTGGGCGTTAATCATGAAGTCATCGCCATTCTAATCAGAGAGGTGCTCAAGCGCTACCGAAGGGAAACACAAGTCTGTGAGCCCGCCCCCCTTGAAATGACAATCCGCGTCCCCATATAGCCAGCAACGTTGATTGATACACACGGGAGACACCATGAGCAGCAAGCACAATCAGGTTGATACGGAACAGTCCGAGGCGCTTGAGCAGGAGCAACAGGCCGAGCAGGCGCAGCCGACCGAGCAGGCCGAGCAGGCCGAGCAGCAAGACGCCGTTCAGCCCGATGCGGCTTATGTTGCCGAGCTGGAGCAGAAACTGGCTGCCGCCGAGAGCAGCGCCAAGGAAGAGCGGGACAATGCCCTGCGTGCCGTGGCCGAGATGGAGAACATTCGCCGTCGCGCCGCCCAGGACGTGGAAAAGGCACAGAAGTTCGCGCTCGAAAAGTTTGTGAACGAGTTGCTGCCGGTGATCGACAGCCTGGAGCGGGCCATTGAGCACACCAGCGATGAAAGCGACGCCTTCAAGGCGGTGCACGAAGGGGTGGAGCTGACCCTGAAATCCCTGCTGAGCGCGGTGGAAAAATTCGGCGTGGCGGCCATCGATCCCAAGGGCGAACCCTTCGATCCCAACAAGCATCAGGCCATGAGCATGGTGGAAAGTGACGAAGTAGCCCCCAATGCCGTGCTGGCGGTAATGATGAAGGGCTACGAGCTCAACGGCCGGGTGCTGCGCCCCGCCATGGTGATGGTGGCCAAGGGGCCGGCCATCGACACCCAGGCCTGAATAACGAAATTCAGCAAAAAAATGTGACTGCCGTCTTGAAAGCCATATAAGGCAGCCACATATAGACGTTAAAGCGAAATACACCAACGCTCGTAACCGAATTTGTAATATCAAGAGAGGATTCTATGGGTAAAATCATCGGCATCGATCTGGGTACCACCAACTCCTGCGTTGCGATCCTGGACGGGGATACTCCCAGGGTCATTGAAAACGCCGAGGGTGCCCGCACTACTCCCTCCATCATCGCCTACACCGACGATGGCGAAACCCTGGTAGGTCAGCCGGCCAAGCGCCAGGCGGTGACCAACCCCAAAAACACCCTGTTCGCCATCAAGCGCCTGATCGGTCGTCGTTTTGAAGACGAGGAAGTGCAGCGCGACATCAAGATCATGCCCTTCAGCATTATCAAGGCCGACAACGGTGACGCCTGGGTGGAAGCCAAAGACAAGAAAATGGCGCCGCCGCAGATCTCCGCCGAAGTGCTGAAGAAGATGAAAAAGACCGCCGAAGACTACCTCGGCGAGCCGGTGACCGAAGCCGTGATTACCGTGCCGGCCTACTTCAACGATGCCCAGCGTCAGGCCACCAAGGATGCCGGCCGCATCGCCGGTCTGGACGTCAAGCGGATCATCAACGAGCCCACCGCCGCGGCCTTTGCCTATGGTGTGAACAAGTCCAAGGGTGACCGCAAGGTGGCCGTCTACGACCTGGGTGGCGGTACCTTCGATATCTCCATCATCGAAATCGATGACATGGACGGCGAAAAGACCTTTGAGGTGCTGGCCACCAACGGTGATACTCACCTGGGTGGTGAAGACTTCGACAACCGCCTGATCACCTACCTGGTGGAAGAGTTCAAGCGCGAGCAGAACTTTGATCTGCGCAACGACATGCTGGCCCTGCAGCGGCTGAAGGAAGCCGCCGAGAAGGCCAAGTGCGAACTGTCTTCCGCCCAGCAGACCGAAGTGAATCTGCCCTATATCACCGCCGATGCCTCCGGTCCCAAGCACCTGAACATCAAGGTAACCCGGGCCAAGCTCGAGTCACTGGTGGAAGACATGGTCAAGAAGTCCCTGGAGCCGGTACGCACCGCGCTCAAGGATGCCGGCCTGTCCGTGTCCGACATCGACGATGTGATCCTGGTGGGCGGTCAGACCCGTATGCCGCTGGTGCAGAAGGCGGTGAGCGACTTCTTCGGCAAGGAGCCGCGCAAGGACGTAAACCCCGATGAAGCCGTGGCCGTGGGTGCCGCCATTCAGGGTGCCGTGCTGTCCGGTGACAAGAAGGACGTGCTGCTGCTCGACGTGACCCCGCTGTCGCTGGGCATCGAGACCATGGGCGGCGTGATGACGGCGCTGATCGAGAAGAACACCACCATTCCGACCAAGAAGTCCCAGGTGTTCTCCACCGCCGAAGACAACCAGTCAGCCGTGACCATTCACGTCATTCAGGGTGAGCGCAAGCGGGCCGCCGACAACAAGTCGCTGGGCCAGTTCAATCTGGAAGGCATTCGTCCGGCGCCCCGTGGCCTGCCGCAGATCGAAGTTACCTTCGACATCGACGCCGACGGCATCCTGCACGTGTCCGCCAAGGACAAGGACACCGGCAAGGAGCAGAAGATCACCATTCAGGCCTCTTCCGGCCTGAGCGAGGAGGAGATCGAAGCCATGGTGCGCGCCGCCGAGGCCAACGCCGCCGAAGACAAGAAGTTCGAGGAGCTGGTGGCGGCCCGCAACCAGGCCGACGGTCTGGCCCACGCCACCCGCAAGCAGCTGGAAGAAGCCGGTGACGCCCTGGCCGCCGACGACAAGAGCGCCATCGAGGCTGCCCTGAGCGCGCTGGAAACCGCCGTTCGTGGTGAAGACAAGGCCGAGATCGAAGCCAAGCAGCAGGCGCTGCTGGAAGCGTCTCAAAAGCTGATGGAGGCCGCCCAGGCCAAGGCGCAGTCCCAGGCCCAGGACGCGGGTGCCCAGGACGCCGGCAGCAAGAAGGCCGACGATGACGTGGTGGATGCCGAGTTCGAAGAAGTCAAAGACGACAAGAAGTAAGGCCACCCCGGCGCACAGACGCTGACCGTGCGGGCGTTGGGTTACCAACGCCCGCCTTTGTGTTAATCAGCAGGTAAGCACACAAGCTATGTCGAAACGAGATTACTATGAGGTGCTCGGCGTCTCCAAGGGAGCCGACGAGCGCGAAATCAAGAAAGCCTACAAGCGAATGGCGATGAAGTACCATCCCGATCGCAACAAGGACGACGCCGACGCGGCCGAAAAATTCAAGGAAGCCACCGAGGCCTATGAAGTACTGACCGACGCCCAGAAACGAGCGGCCTACGACCAGTTCGGCCACGACGCGGTCAATGGTCAGCACGGCGGTCATGGTGGCTTTGGCGGCGGTGCCGACTTCAGTGATATTTTCGGTGACGTATTCGGCGACATCTTCGGCGGCGGACGGGGCCGGCAGCAGCGTTCTGCCCGCGGATCGGATCTGCGCTACAACATGGAGCTGACCCTGGAGGAAGCGGTCAGGGGCGTGACCAAAGAGATCAAGGTGCCCACCCTGGCAAGCTGCGACGTCTGCGACGGCAGCGGTGCCAAACCCGGTACCCATGCCAAGACCTGCCCTACCTGTCACGGCCATGGCCAGGTGCAGATGCGCCAGGGCTTCTTTACCGTGCAACAGCCCTGTCCGCATTGTCGCGGCAAGGGCAAGATCGTCAGCGACCCGTGCAACAAGTGCCACGGTGAGGGCCGTTACCAGAAGACCAAAACCCTGTCGGTGAAAATTCCGGCGGGGGTGGACACCGGCGATCGCATTCGGCTGTCCGGTGAAGGGGAGGCGGGCGAGGCCGGCGCACCGGCAGGGGACCTGTACGTACAGATGCACGTGCGCGAGCACGACATTTTTGTGCGCGACGGCAACAACCTCTACTGCGAGGTGCCCATCAGCTTTACCTCCGCCGCCCTGGGGGGAGAGGTGGAAGTGCCCACCCTGGATGGCCGGGTCAAGCTCAAGATCCCCGCCGAAACCCAGACCGGTCGCATGTTCCGGCTCAAGGGCAAGGGCGTGCGTTCGGCCCGCAGCGGCCAGCTGGGGGATCTGGTGTGCAAGGTCTACATAGAGACCCCGGTCAACCTGACCGAGGAGCAGAAAGAGCTGCTGCGTGAGCTGGAAGTCTCCTGTGGCGGCTCGGCGGCCAAGAAGCACAGGCCCAAGTCGGAAGGTTTTTTTGAAGGGGTAAAACGCTTCTTTGACGATTTGACCCGCTGAGCCGGCTGTATTAGGCTGGAGCCATCTTCAAACCGGCCTTCGGCCGCACTTGCAGCCGCACCCGCAGCCGCATAAAAACGTAAACGATTTGAGCCCTGTTCCGGCAGGGCTCTTGTTATTCTGTTGTTCGAAAGGAAACGGGTTTTCCATTATGAAACAAACACCCATGACCATACGTGGCGCGCAAAAGCTGCGTGAAGAGCTGGACTATCTCAAGTCGGTGCGCCGCCCCCAGATCATTGAAGCCATCGCCGAGGCCCGAGAGCACGGTGACCTGAAGGAAAATGCCGAATACCACGCTGCCCGTGAGCAGCAGGGGTTTTGTGAAGGGCGCATTCAGGAGATTGAAGCCAAGCTGTCCAACGCCCAGATCATCGACATTACCCGCATGCCCAACAACGGCAAGGTGATCTTCGGTGCCACTGTGACCCTGTTCCGGCTGGATGACGAGCAGGAAATTACCTATCGTATCGTGGGCGACGACGAATCTGACATCAAGGCCAACCTGATTTCGGTGAACTCGCCCATCGCCCGGGGCCTGATCGGCAAGGAAGAAGACGACGTGGCCGTGGTCAAAACCCCTGCCGGTGATGTGGAATATGAGATCATGAAGGTCGAATACCTGTAATCCTGTGCGAGCGGCCGTTCAGGGCCGCTCCTGCTCTACCCTTTCCAGAAAACCGCGAAACACGAACTCCGACAGGGTCAGCCGGTCTGCCATGGTCAGTTCAAATCGTACCGTGGTTACCCACAGCCGCTTGCCATGGCGCTCCTTGACCCGCTGCAGCTCCAGCGGCAGCTGCTGATGTTCGTCCAGTTTCAGCAATACCGGTCTGATTGTGTTTTCCCCAAACAGCGATTGCTCCGACACCAGTCGCATGCCGTTGACGGAAAGATCGCGAATGCCCGCGGCCACAGGCTGGCCGCTTGGGGTCAGCAGTTGCAGTCCTTCCGGGCTGGGCAGCCGCCAGGCGCGGCGTCCGGCGTTACCGGCTAGGGTGGTAATAAGGGGCGCGTGCAGGGCCGCTTGTTCGCCTCCGGGCTGATGAGGTGCCAGGGTGACCGGAAAGCTTAATTCGGTGCCATGCAGATTCAGTTTCAGTTCAAGGTCACTGGCGCCGCTTAGCAGGGCAAACAGGGCCTCATCCATGCCGATGGACAGGGTGCTGTGGGCGCCGGCATGCTCTTCACGAAACAGATCGCCAAGCATTTCCAGCTCTTCATCATTGAGGTAGCGATGGGACATGGGCTCGTCAGTTGGGAACGACCCTATAAGATTAGGCGCTGTACGGCCTGTGAGGAGTAAAAAGCGGCAAGGAAAATCAGGCGGGAGGGGCGAAGCCGCGAAGCCCGGGCGGGCTTCGCGAAAAGGGCACTGTCTCAGCCCCGGGGCAGAATGATCTTTCTCTGCTCGCTCTGGCGGTAAATCGTCAGAATGTGACCAATGGTCTGCACCTTGACCGCACCGGTTTCCCGCACAATGGCGTCCATGATCAGTTTTTTCACGTCCCTGTCTTCGGCGGCGACCTTGACCTTGATCAGTTCATGGTGGTTCAGGGCCAGGTCAATCTCGGCCAGGACGCCTTCGGTCAGGCCATGCTGGCCAAGCAATACCACCGGCTTCAGGCTGTGGGCCAGGCCCTTGAGGTATTGTCTTTGCTTATTGTTCAGGGTCATTGCAAAATGCTTCGGTTAATCAGGTTGAAAGGGGAGCATTGTACCCCCATCTAGGCACTAATGGTAATAGCAGAGCGACAAATTAATGGGCAAAAAGAAACGCTCGGCCAGCTCAACCCGCTGGCTGAAAGAGCATTTTGACGACAAATACGTACAACAGGCACAAAAGAAGGGCCTGCGCTCGCGTGCCGTATTCAAGCTGGAAGAGTTGCAGGGCCGCGACAAGTTGCTGCGGGCCGGCATGACGGTGGTCGACCTGGGCGCCGCACCCGGGGGCTGGAGCCAGTATGCCACCGAGCAGGTGGGCCAGGGCGGCAAGGTCATCGCCTGTGACATTCTGCCCATGGACCCCATTGCCGGGGTCGACTTTCTGCAGGGCGACTTTCGTGAAGAGGCGGTGCTGGGAGCCCTGCTCGAACGGGTAGGCGACGACAAGGTGGATGTGCTGCTCTCGGACATGGCGCCCAACATGAGCGGCACCCCCGAGGTGGATCAGCCCAGGGCCATGTATCTGGTGGAGCTGGCGCTGGACATGTGCAAGCAGGTGCTGGCCCCCAGGGGCAGTTTTGTGGTCAAGGTATTTCAGGGGGCCGGATTTGATGAATTTCTTGCCGAGGTGCGCCGGTCTTTTGCTACGGTGAAAGTAAGAAAACCCGACTCGTCGCGGCCCCGTTCCCGAGAAGTCTACATTGTGGCTACAGGTTTTAAACTGTAGTACCCTGTTTCAGTCATAAACTGTCAGCCGGTGAGGTTAGTAATTTGAGTGACATGGCGAAAAACTTGATCCTGTGGTTGGTCATAGCCGTGGTGTTGATGTCGGTATTCCAGAGCTTCAGCCCCGGTGAACCGTCCGGCCGCCAGACGGATTATTCCACCTTTGTGCAGGAAGTGGCCCAGGGCCAGATCCGCGAAGTGCGTATGGACGGCCAGACCATCAACGGTGTCAAGCGCAGCGGTGACCGGTTTACCACCATCATGCCTGCCGAAGACCCTCAGCTGCTCAACGATCTGCTCAATAATAATGTGCGGGTGGTGGGTGAAAAGCCGGAAGAGCCGAGCCTGCTGACGTCCATCTTTATTTCCTGGTTCCCCATGCTGCTGTTGATCGGCGTCTGGGTGTTCTTCATGCGCCAGATGCAGGGGGGGGGCGGCAAGGGCGCCATGACCTTCGGCAAGAGCCGGGCGCGGCTGATGAGCGAAGACCAGGTGAAAACCACCTTTGCCGATGTGGCCGGTTGCGACGAGGCCAAGGAAGACGTGAAGGAACTGGTGGATTACCTGCGTGACCCCAG
Source organism: Oceanimonas pelagia (assembly GCF_030849025.1). Classification (NCBI taxonomy): domain Bacteria; kingdom Pseudomonadati; phylum Pseudomonadota; class Gammaproteobacteria; order Aeromonadales; family Aeromonadaceae; genus Oceanimonas; species Oceanimonas pelagia. The sequence goes on along the minus strand of NZ_CP118224.1, from coordinate 2,116,377 downwards.
CCGCTTCCAGAAGCTGGGTGGCCGCATTCCCACCGGTATTCTGCTGGTGGGCCCGCCCGGTACCGGTAAGACCCTGCTGGCCAAGGCCATTGCCGGCGAGGCCAAGGTACCCTTCTTTACCATTTCCGGCTCCGACTTTGTGGAAATGTTCGTGGGTGTGGGTGCCTCCCGGGTACGCGACATGTTCGAGCAGGCCAAGAAGTCCGCGCCCTGTATCGTGTTTATCGATGAAATCGACGCCGTCGGTCGCCAGCGTGGTGCCGGCCTGGGTGGCGGTCACGACGAGCGTGAACAGACCCTGAACCAGATGCTGGTGGAAATGGACGGCTTTGAGGGCAACGAGGGCGTTATCGTCATCGCCGCCACCAACCGTCCCGACGTACTCGACCCGGCGCTGCTGCGTCCGGGACGGTTCGACCGCCAGGTGGTGGTGGGTCTGCCCGATGTACGTGGCCGTGAACAGATCCTCAAGGTGCACATGCGTCGCGTGCCCCTGGGCGATGACGTTGAGCCCGCGCTGATCGCCCGGGGGACCCCTGGCTTCAGCGGTGCCGATCTGGCCAACCTGGTGAACGAGGCGGCCCTGTTTGCCGCCCGTGCCGGCCGTCGTCTGGTATCGATGGAAGAGTTTGAAAAGGCGAAAGACAAGATCATGATGGGGGCCGAACGCCGCTCCATGGTGATGTCGGAGTCCGAAAAGGAAATGACCGCCTATCATGAGGCCGGCCACGCCATTGTGGGCCGTCTGGTGCCCGAGCACGATCCCGTATACAAGGTATCCATCATTCCCCGTGGCCGTGCCCTGGGGGTGACCATGTACCTGCCCGAGCAGGACCGTTTCAGCTACAGCAAGCAGCATCTTGAGTCGATGATCTCCAGCCTGTACGGCGGCCGTCTGGCGGAAGAAATCATCTACGGTTTTGACAAGGTGACCACGGGCGCGTCCAACGACATCGAACGGGCCACCGAAATCGCCCACAAGATGGTGACCCAGTGGGGCCTGTCCGAGAAAATGGGGCCGCTGCTCTATGCGGAGGAAGAAGGCGAAGTGTTCCTGGGGCGTACCGCGGCCAAGAGCAAGCACATGTCCGACGAAACCGCCAAGCTGATCGATGCCGAGGTCAAGCAGGTGATTGAGCGCAACTTCAACCGGGCCAAGCAGATCCTGACCGATAACATCGATATTCTGCATGCCATGAAGGACGCGCTGATGAAGTACGAGACCATCGACGCCCGCCAGATCGACGATCTGATGGCGCGCCGGGACGTGCGTCCGCCCGCCGACTGGAAGGACGAACACGGCGACAAGCCCCAGGGCCCGACCGCCGGTACCGGTGACAAGCAGGAAGAACGCGATGATAAAAAAGCGTCTTCGCCCGACCTGAACAAGCCCGGTGACGTCACCAGCAACTGATTTTTTATGATAAATTAAGCCCCGGTTATGCTCACCGGGGCTTTTTGTTTTTTAGGGAACACCCGTTTATGTTGTTATCTTCCGAATCCAGAACACTGGATCTTTCCACGCCACAGGTGATGGGGGTGCTCAATATTACGCCCGATTCTTTTTCCGATGGCGGTCGCTATCACGGCCGGGATGCGGCCCTGCGCCATGCCCTGCAGATGGTGGCAGAGGGTGCCACCATTATCGATGTGGGCGGTGAGTCGACCCGTCCCGGTGCCGATGAGGTGGCCGAGCAGCAGGAGCTGGAGCGGGTGGTGCCGGTGATCGAGCGGCTGCGGGCCGAGCTGGACTGCTGGATTTCGGTGGACACCAGCAAGGCGGTGGTCATGGATGAAGCGGTCAGGGCCGGCGCCGATCTGATCAACGACATTCGCGCCCTGCGCGAGCCGGGGGCGCTGGATGTGGCTGCCGCCAGCGGTGCCGCCGTGTGCCTGATGCACATGCAGGGCCAGCCCCGCACCATGCAACAGGCACCGGATTATGACAATGTAACCGCCGAAGTGGCTCACTTTCTCGAGGAGCGACTGGCCGTCTGTGCGGCGGCGGGCATCGCCCGCGAGCGCATTTGCCTGGATCCGGGCTACGGTTTCGGCAAGTCGCTGGAGCACAATTACGAACTGCTGGGCCGGATAGGGCAGTTGCACCGGCTCGGGTTGCCGCTGCTGGTGGGCATGTCGCGCAAGTCGATGATCGGCCAGTTGCTGAATCGCGAGGTCAGCGAGCGTCTGGCCGGTACCCTGTCGGCCCATCTGTTTGCGGTGGCCCAGGGCGCTCAGATCGTCCGGGTACACGATGTAAAGGAAATGGCCGATGCCCTGCGTGTATGGCGCAAGGCGGCACACTATCAGGAACAGAATGCATGAGCAGAAAATATTTTGGCACCGACGGGGTCCGTGGCCGGGTCGGTGAATACCCCATTACTCCCGAATTTGTGATGAAGCTGGGCTGGGCCGCCGGCAAGGTGCTGTCGCAAACCGGCACCAGAAAGGTACTGATCGGCAAGGATACCCGTATCTCCGGCTATATGCTGGAGTCGGCACTGGAAGCGGGCCTGTCCGCTGCCGGTTTGCAGGCGGCGCTGCTCGGTCCCATGCCGACCCCGGCCATCGCCTACCTGACCCGAACCTTTCGGGCCGAGGCGGGCATTGTGATCAGCGCTTCGCACAATCCCTACTACGATAACGGCATCAAGTTCTTCTCTCACGACGGCACCAAGCTGCCCGACGAAGTGGAGCTGGCCATTGAGGCCATGCTCGATCAGCCCATGGACTGCGTGCCCTCGGATCAGCTGGGCAAGGCCAGCCGCATCAACGATGCCGCCGGTCGCTATATCGAATTCTGCAAAAGTACCTTTCCCTCGGATCTCAACCTCGACGGCCTGAGCATCGTGCTGGACTGTGCTCACGGCGCCACCTATCACATAGCACCGGCGGTGTTTGAAGAGCTGGGTGCCCGGGTGATCCGTACCGGGGTGCAGCCCAATGGCCTCAACATCAATGATGCCGTGGGCTCCACCGCACCGGCAGCGCTGCAGGCGGCGGTGCTGGAGCACGGCGCCGATCTGGGCATTGCCTTTGACGGCGACGGCGACCGGCTGGCCATGGTGGATCACACCGGCGCCCTGGTGGACGGCGATGAAATCCTTTACATCATCGCCCGCCATGCCCAGCGCAAGGGCACCCTCAACGGCGGCGTGGTCGGCACCCTGATGAGCAACATGGCACTGGAGCTGGCCCTGGCGCAGCTGGATATTCCCTTCAAGCGTGCCAAGGTGGGTGACCGTTATGTGATGGAGCTGCTCAAGGAGCACGGCTGGAAGCTGGGCGGGGAAAACTCCGGCCACATTATCAGCCTGGATCACAACAGCACAGGAGACGGCATTGTGGCGGCGCTGCAGGTATTGCGTGCCCTGGTGAGTGAGGGGGGCAGCCTGGCCGAGTTACGCAGCGAGCTCACTCTGTTCCCTCAGGTGCTGGTCAACGTTCGCTTTGCCGCCGGTACCGATCCGCTGGCCAGTGAGGAAGTACAACGCCGGGTGGCCGCCGCCGAGGCGGAACTGGCCGGCAACGGCCGGGTGCTGCTGCGAAAGTCGGGCACCGAGCCGCTGATCCGAGTCATGGTGGAAGGCGCCGACAAGGTACAGGTCCGGCACCTGGCAGAGCATATTGCCGCAGCCATACCGGCCTGAGTTTGGTGAGGGAGAAGTGTGAGGGGCAATGCTCTTCATTTCTCTCCCTCCTTACCCATCACGGTAAAAACGGTTGTGTTATCATCGCTTTGCCGGCTTTTTATGCACTTGAACGATTTTTTTAAAATTGCGCTTGTATCCCACCGGGGCTGTCGCTAGTATTAGCCCCGCTCCCAAGGGCAGACCGCCCCGGGATGCAAGCGCCAACCAAAGGTAGCGATAATGTACGAAATTCTTTTGGTGGTGTACCTGCTGATAGCGCTGGCCCTGATTGGCCTGGTGCTGATACAGCAAGGAAAGGGCGCAGACATGGGCGCTTCCTTCGGTGCGGGTGCATCCAATACGGTATTCGGATCCAGCGGATCGGGTAATTTCCTGACCAAGACCACTACGCTGTTGGCAGCTGGATTCTTTGTAGTAAGCCTGGTGCTGGGCAACCTTTCTACCCATAGCACCAAGCAGAGCAGTGAGTGGGAAGACCTGTCGGCTCCCGAAGTGGTTGAAGCTCCTGTTCAGGGCGACGTGCCGGTCAGTAACGGCGGTGACGTACCCAATTAAGGTTTTTGCCGAGATGGTGGAATTGGTAGACACGCTATCTTGAGGGGGTAGTGCCCGTATGGGCGTGCGGGTTCAAGTCCCGCTCTCGGCACCAATTTATAGACAAGTTGAGAGTTAAGCTCGATTTGACTATAATCTCGCACGATTTCGGACGCGGGGTGGAGCAGCCTGGTAGCTCGTCGGGCTCATAACCCGAAGGTCGTCGGTTCAAATCCGGCCCCCGCAACCAATTTCACGTTCATCGTCTGCTCACGATGAATGGTCGCTGCGAGGCGACAATCAGGGTCCAGGTGAATAGCCCCGATTTGAATATCGGGGCTTTTTGTTATCTGTACTTTGGCATTGGCCCGGCCGATGCCACCATCACTGGGCTGCGAGCCCTTTTTTTGTTTTTGAAGGGGGGTAGCTTTGGCTACATTGGAACAACGATTGACCGAGATGCTCAGCGAGCCGGTAGAGGCGCTGGGCTTTGAACTGCTGGGGCTCGAGTTTGTTCGCGCCGGCCGGCATTCGACCCTGCGGCTGTACATCGATCATGAAAACGGCATTGATGTGAATGACTGCGCTGAAGTCAGCCGGCAGGTCAGTGCCGTGCTGGATGTGGAAGATCCCATTTCCACCGAGTATGATCTGGAAGTCTCATCCCCGGGGCTCGCACGACCTCTGTTCAAACCGGCCCATTACCAGGCCATTATCGGTCAGGAAGCCGAACTGGCGCTGCGCATGGCCGTGAACAATCGCCGCAAACTCAAGGGCATTGTGGTGTCGGCCGATGACACCCTGGTCCGGCTGGAGGTGAATGGCCAGGAATTCCCCGTGGCCTACGCCAACATTCAAAAAGCAAATCTGGTTCCGAACTTTGACTGACGAGGCCATCGGACATGAATAAAGAAATATTGCTGGTTGTAGACGCCGTTTCCAACGAAAAGGCGGTGCCTCGCGAGAAGATTTTTGAGGCGCTGGAAACCGCGCTGGCCACGGCCACCAAGAAAAAATACGAAGGCGACATCGAAGTGCGGGTAGCCATCGACCGCAAGAGCGGTGATTTCGATACCTTCCGTCGCTGGCAGGTGGTGGAAGATCAGGAAGCCCTGACCAACCCCTACCGGGAAATCACCCTGGAAGCGGCCCGCATCGACGAGCCTGAAATCCAGGTGGGCGACTATGTTGAGGATCAAATCGAGTCCATCACCTTTGACCGCATTACCACCCAAACCGCCAAGCAGGTGATCGTGCAGAAGGTGCGCGAAGCCGAGCGTATGCAGGTGGTGGAGCAGTTCCAGGATCAGGAAGGCGAGATCATTACCGGTGTGGTGAAAAAGGCCACCCGCGACAATGTGATCCTGGATCTGGGCAACAACGCCGAGGCGGTGATCTTCCGTGAAGATCTGCTGCCGCGCGAATCCTTCCGCTCCGGTGACCGGGTGCGAGGCCTGCTCTACGCGGTGCGCCCCGAGGCCCGTGGTGCCCAGCTGTTTGTGAGCCGTTCCAACCCGGACTTCCTGAAAGAACTGTTCCGCATTGAAGTGCCGGAAATCGGTGAGGAAATCATCGAAATCATGGCCGCTGCCCGGGATCCCGGCAGCCGCGCCAAGATTGCGGTCAAGACCAATGACCGCCGCATCGATCCCATCGGCGCCTGTGTGGGCATGCGCGGTGCCCGGGTGCAGGCGGTGTCCGGCGAGCTCGGTGGTGAGCGCGTGGACATCGTGCTGTGGGACGACAACCCCGCCCAGTTCGTGATCAACGCCATGGCTCCGGCCGACGTGGCCTCCATTATCGTGGACGAAGACGCCCACTCCATGGACATCGCGGTGGAGGCCGGCAACCTGGCCCAGGCCATCGGTCGCAACGGCCAGAATGTGCGTCTGGCTTCCCAGCTGACCGGCTGGGAACTGAACGTGATGACGGTGGAAGACCTGCAGCAGAAGCACCAGGCCGAAAACGACAAGATCATGAACCTGTTCGTGGACAACCTGGACATCGACGAGGATTTTGCGGCCCTGCTGGTGGGCGAGGGCTTCTCTACCCTGGAAGAAATCGCCTACGTGCCGGTCAGTGAGCTGCTGAGTGTGGACGGCCTGGACGAAGATACCGTGGAAGAGCTGCGCAACCGCGCCAAGGATGCGCTCACCACCAAGGCGCTGGCCCAGGAAGAATCCTTTGAAGGGGTAGAGCCGGCAGAAGACCTGCTGGGTCTGACCGGCATGACCCGCGAGCTGGCCTATCAGCTGGCCGCCCGCGGTGTTGCGAATCTGGAAGAACTGGCAGAGCAGGGCATTGACGACCTGGAAGGCATTGACGGTCTGGACGAAGCCCAGGCGGGCGAACTCATCATGGCTGCCCGTAACATCTGCTGGTTCGGAGAGCAGAATCAAGATTAAGATCATCGGAGGTAAATGAATGGCAGAAGTATCATTGACGCAACTTGCCAGTGACATCGACACGCCGGTTGATCGTCTGATCCAGCAGTTTCGTGAAGCGGGCATGGAGAAATCCGGCAACGACACCGTTTCCGAAACTGAAAAGGCCGCCCTGCTTGCGCATCTGAAAAAGCAGCACGGTGGCAATGACGATAATGAACCCAAACGGATGACCCTGCAGCGCAAGACCATCAGCACCCTGAGTGTTCAGGGCGCCGGCGGCAAGAACAAGGCGGTGCAGGTTGAAGTGCGCAAAAAGCGCACTTACGTAAGACGCGATGCGCTGGAAGAGCAGCGCCGTGAAGAGGAAGAAAAGGCGCGCCAGGAAGCCGAGGCTCAGGCGCGTCGCGAGGCCGAGGAACGGGCCCAACGAGAAGCAGCAGAACAAGCCAAGCGCGAGGCGGAAGAAAAGGCCAAACGTGAGGCGGAAGAAAAAGCCAAGCGTGAAGCGGAAGACAAAGCCCGTCAGGCTCAGCTGCAGGCTCAGAAGAACACCGAGCAGGGGGCAAAACCCCAAAGCAAAGAGCAGAAAAAGGCGGACGAAATGGCCAAGCGCGAAGCAGAAAACCTGAAGAAACAGCGCGAAGAGGAAGCCCTGCGCAAAGCCGAGCTGGAAGCCCAGCAGAAGGCGGAAGAAGTGCGCCGGCTTGCGGAAGAAAACGAAAAGCGCTGGGCGGAAGAAGCGGCCAAAAAGCCGGAAGACGCCGATTATCACGTCACCACCAACCAGCACGCCCGTGCCGCGGAAGACGAAGCCGATCAGAGCGAGGAGCAGAAGGCCCGTCGCACCGGTGGCAAGAAGCGCAAGGGTGGCAAGTCGAAGGAAGACCGTGAAGATCGCGAAAGCCGCAGCGAGCGCCAGCGCAAGGGCAAGCGCGCCAAGGTGATGACGCCCAAGTCCATGAAGCATGGCTTCCAGAAGCCGGCCCAGCCGGTGAGCCGTGAAGTGGAAATCGGCGAAACCATTACCGTGGCCGAACTGGCCAACCGCATGGCGGTCAAGGGCACCGAAGTCATCAAGGCGATGATGAAGATGGGCGCCATGGTCACCATCAACCAGGTGATCGATCAGGAAACCGCCCAGCTGGTGGCCGAGGAAATGGGCCACAAGGTGGTGCTGCGCCGTGAAAACGAGCTGGAAGAGCGCGTGCTGTCCGACCGTGACACCGACGCCGAGCGCAAGTCCCGCGCGCCTGTGGTCACCATCATGGGTCACGTTGACCACGGCAAGACCTCCACCCTGGACTACATTCGTCGTACCAAGGTGGCGTCCGGCGAGGCCGGTGGTATTACCCAGCACATCGGTGCCTACCATGTGGAAACCGATAACGGCATGATCACCTTCCTGGACACCCCGGGACACGCGGCCTTTACCAGCATGCGGGCCCGGGGAGCCAAGGCCACCGATATCGTGGTACTGGTCGTTGCCGCCGATGACGGCGTGATGCCCCAGACCATTGAAGCCATTCAGCACGCCAAGGCGGCGGAAGTGCCGCTGATCGTGGCGGTGAACAAGATGGACAAGCCGGAAGCGGATCCGGACCGGGTCAAGAGTGAACTGTCCCAGCACGGCGTGATGTCGGAAGAATGGGGTGGCGAGAACATGTTCGTGCATATCTCCGCCAAGACCGGTGAAGGTATCGACGAGCTGCTGGAAGCGATTCTGCTGCAGGCCGAAGTGCTGGAGCTGACCGCGGTATACGACGCCATGGCCTCCGGCGTGGTGATCGAATCCCGGCTCGACAAGGGCCGTGGCCCCGTGGCCACCGTGCTGGTACAGGACGGTACCCTGAACCAGGGCGACATCGTGCTGTGCGGTCTGGAATACGGCCGGGTGCGTGCCATGAAGGACGAGCTGGGCCGCGAAGTGAAGTCTGCCGGTCCGTCCATTCCGGTGGAAATTCTGGGTCTGTCCGGTGTACCCACCGCCGGTGACGAAGCCACGGTAGTACGGGATGAGAAAAAGGCCCGGGAAGTGGCGCTGTACCGTCAGGGCAAGTTCCGCGAAGTCAAGCTGGCCCGCCAGCAGAAGGCCAAGCTGGAAAACATGTTCGCCAACATGAACGAAGGCGAAGTGGCCGAGGTCAACCTGGTACTGAAGGCGGACGTACAGGGCTCCATCGAAGCGATCTCCGACTCGCTGATGAAGCTGTCCACCGACGAAGTGAAGGTGAAGATCGTGGGCTCCGGCGTGGGTGGCATTACCGAGACCGACGCCAGCCTGGCGGCCGCGTCCAACGCCATCATTCTGGGCTTCAACGTGCGTGCCGATGCTTCTGCCCGCAAGGTGATCGAGGCGGAAGAGATCGACCTGCGCTACTACAGCGTGATCTATGAGCTGCTGGACGAAGTGAAGCAGGCCATGACCGGCATGCTGGCACCCGAGTTCAAGCAGGAGATCATCGGTCTGGCTCAGGTGCGTGACGTGTTCCGTTCGCCCAAGTTCGGTGCCATCGCCGGCTGTATGGTCACCGAAGGTGTGGTCAAGCGCAGCAACCCGATTCGCGTACTGCGCGACAACGTGGTGATTTACGAAGGCGAGCTGGAGTCCCTGCGCCGCTTCAAGGACGATGTACAGGAAGTGCGTAACGGCATGGAATGCGGCATCGGCGTGAAGAACTACAACGACGTGCGCGTGGGCGACCAGATCGAGGTATATCAGATTGTGGAAGTACAGCGCACCCTGTAAGGTGGCCGTTAACCACGTCTGAACACAGTAATCAACGGGGGCCTCGAGGCCCCCTTTGTCTTGGAAAAAAGCAATGGCCAGAGAATTCAGCCGTACCCGCCGGGTAGCGCAGGAGCTGCAAAAAGAGATTGCCGTTATCCTGCAGCGGGAAATCAAAGACGACCGTCTGGGCATGGTCACCGTTTCCGGAGTGGAAGTGTCCCGGGACCTCAACTACGCAAAAGTGTTCGTGACCTTTCTCGACAACGACGCCGAGCGGGTGGAGCAGGGCATGGAAGCACTGAAGGATGCCAGCGGTTACATTCGCAGTCTGGTGGCCAAGGCCATGCGCCTGCGGGTCACCCCGGAGCTGCGTTTCTCCTACGATCAGAGCCTGGTGGAAGGCATGCGCATTTCCACCCTGGTGTCGAGCACCGTCGCCGAAGACAAGCGCCGCAGTGCCGGCCGCGACGACGAAGACGACAAGGAGCAGGACTGAGATGGGGCGTCAGCGACGTTTTCGCGGCCGTGAGGTAGACGGCATTCTGCTGCTCGACAAGCCGGCGGGCATCACTTCCAACGATGCCCTGCAGCAGGTCAAGCGTATTTACGCCGCCGCCAAGGCCGGACACACCGGTGCCCTGGACCCGCTGGCCACCGGCATGCTGCCGATCTGCCTGGGTGAAGCCACCAAGTTTTCCCAGTTTCTGCTCGACGCCGACAAGCGCTACCGGGTGGTGGCCAAACTGGGTGAGCGCACCGACACCAGCGACGCCGACGGCGAAGTGGTGGAAACCCGCCCGGTGAATGTCTCCACCGGCGAGCTGATTGAAGCCCTGGATCATTTCCGCGGCGACATTGAGCAGATTCCGTCCATGTACTCGGCGCTCAAGTATCAGGGCAAGCCCCTGTACCAGTACGCCCGGGAAGGCATAGAAGTGCCCCGGGAAGCGCGGCCCATCACTGTGTTTGAGCTCAAGCTCATTCGCTTTGAAGGGGACGAGGTGGAGCTGGAAGTACACTGCAGCAAGGGTACCTACATTCGCACCATCGTCGACGATCTGGGTGAGCGCCTGGGTTGCGGCGCCCACGTCACCGTGTTGCGCCGGCTGGCGGTGGCCGGTTACCCGGCGGAGCGCATGCTGACCCTGGAGCAGCTGCAGTGCATTCTCGACAACTGCAAGGCCAACGAGATTTCGCCCCGGCTGGAGCTGGACCCGCTGTTGCTGCCCATGGACACCGCCGTGCAGAGCCTGCCGGAAGTGAATCTGTCCGAGCTGGTGGCGGGGTATCTGCTGCACGGCCAGGCGGTGCAGGTGGCGGGCGCGCCCCTTGAAGGCTTTGTGCGCATGACGGTGGGCGAAGACCATCGTTTTGTCGGCGTCGGTGAAATCGACGACGACGGCAAGGTGGCGCCGCGCCGTCTGGTGCGTTAATTAGCGCGCATTTCAGGTTGCCAAGCGCGGCGTTGCTGGTAGAATGCCGTGCTTCCTTCCGGCTGAATTAGTGATCGGCTGGAATTCATTCATGTTATTTGGAGTAGACACAATGTCACTAAATGCTGAAACCAAAGCCCAGATCGTTGCCGAATTCGCCCGTGGCGAAGGCGACACCGGCTCTCCCGAAGTGCAGGTAGCTCTGCTGAGCGCCCAGATCAACCACCTGCAGGGCCACTTCAAGCAGCACATCCACGATCACCACAGCCGCCGCGGCCTGCTGCGCATGGTATCCCAGCGTCGTAACCTGCTGGACTACCTGAAGCGCAAAGACGTAGAGCGCTACCGTGCCCTGATCGAAAAGCTGGGCCTGCGTCGTTAATCGACTCCAAAGCCTTGTTAAAAAGGGAGCCTCGGCTCCCTTTTTTCTTGCCTGTTTTTAGCAGTGAGGGGAAAGGAGTGAGGGGTAAGGGGTAAAGAATCCTCACGCCTTACCCCTCACGCTTTTATTTCGGCCATTCTGTCCTTTAAACAGGAATCAAGTATACTGTGCCGGCGTATTAAAGAATCAAACAGTTAAAGGAATCTACCACGTGAATCCTATCGTAAAGACCTTCCAGTACGGTCAGCATACCGTCACCCTTGAAACCGGCGTGATCGCCCGCCAGGCCACCGCCGCCGTGATGGCCAGCATCGACGACACCTCCGTGCTGGTGACCGTGGTCGGCCGGCGCGAAGCCGATGAAAGCCGCGACTTCTTTCCGCTGACCGTCAACTACCAGGAGCGTACCTACGCTGCCGGTCGTATTCCCGGCAGCTTCTTCAAGCGTGAAGGCCGCCCCACCGAAGGTGAAACACTGACCGCGCGTCTGATTGACCGCCCCATTCGTCCGCTGTTTCCCGAAGGATTCAAAAACGAAGTTCAGGTCATTGCCACCGTGATGTCCGCCAACCCGGAAATCGCCCCGGACATCATCTCCATGCTGGGCACCTCCGCCGCCCTGGCCATTTCCGGCATTCCCTTTGCCGGCCCCATCGGCGCCGCCCGTGTGGGTTACATGAACGGTGAATATGTGCTCAACCCCAGCATCAGCGAGCTGAAAGACAGCCAGCTGGACCTGGTGGTGGCCGGTACCGCCGGCGCCGTGCTGATGGTGGAATCCGAAGCCTCCGTGCTGCCCGAAGAGGTCATGCTGGGTGCCGTGATGTACGGTCACGAGCAGATGCAGGCCGCCATTACCGCCATTAATGAATTTGCCGCCGAAGTGGGCACCCAGCCCTGGGACTGGCAGCCCAAGGCGGAAAACGAAGCCCTCAAGGCCAAGGTGGCCGAGCTGGCCTCTGCCGAGCTGGGTGAAGCCTATCGCATCACCGACAAGACCGCCCGTCGTGACGCCATTGCCGACATCAAGGCCCGGGTGCAGGCTGCCATTCTCGAGCAGATGCCGGAAGCGGAAATCAAGGAAATTCAGGAACTGCTGGGCAAGCTGGAAAAAACCATCGTCCGTGGCCGTGTGGTCCGTGGTGAGCCGCGTATCGACGGTCGCGAGCCCGACATGATCCGTGCCCTGAACGTGGCCACCGGTCTGCTGCCCCGTGCCCACGGCTCCGCCCTGTTTACCCGCGGTGAGACCCAGGCGCTGGTGGCCGCGACCCTGGGCACCGAGCGTGACGCTCAGCTCATCGACGAACTCACCGGCGAGCGTGCCAACCGCTTTATGCTGCACTACAACTTCCCGCCTTACTGCGTGGGTGAGACCGGCATGGTCGGCAGCCCCAAGCGCCGGGAAATCGGTCACGGCCGCCTGGCCAAGCGGGGTGTGGCCGCGGTGATGCCGAGCCAGGAAGAGTTCCCCTATACCGTGCGGGTGGTATCCGAGATCACCGAATCCAACGGCTCTTCTTCCATGGCTTCCGTGTGTGGCACCTCGCTGGCGCTGATGGACGCCGGTGTGCCCATCAAGGCGTCCGTGGCCGGCATTGCCATGGGACTGGTAAAGGAAGAAGAAGGCTTTGTGGTGCTGTCCGACATTCTGGGTGACGAAGATCACCTGGGCGACATGGACTTCAAGGTGGCCGGTACCAGCGAAGGCGTGACCGCCCTGCAGATGGACATCAAGATCGAAGGCATCACCAGGGAAATCATGGAAGTGGCCCTGAAGCAGGCCCGCAACGCCCGCCTGCACATTCTGAAGGTGATGGACGAGGCCCTGCGGGCGCCCCGTGCCGATATTTCCGACTTTGCCCCGCGCATTCACACCATCAAGATCAACCCCGAGAAGATCCGTGACGTGATCGGCAAGGGCGGCGCCACCATTCGCGCCCTGACCGAAGAAACCGGTACCACCATCGAGCTGGATGACGACGGCACCGTGAAAATCGCGGCCGTCGACGGTGAAGCCGCCAAGGCCGCCATTCGCCGTATCGAGCAGCTGACCGCGGAAGTGGAAAGCGGCACCATCTACGAAGGTCAGGTGGTGCGTCTGGCCGACTTCGGCGCCTTCGTCAACATTCTGCCCGGCAAGGACGGTCTGGTGCACATCTCCCAGATCACCGAAGAGCGGGTGAAAAATGTGTCCGATCACCTGAAAGTGGGTGATACCGTCAAGGTCAAGGTGCTGGAAGTGGACCGTCAGGGCCGCATCCGCCTGTCCATCAAGGAAGCCAACAAGCCGGAAGAAGCCGAAGCGCCCGCCGCCGAGGCCGCTGTTGCCGAAGAAACCAAGACCGACAGCGCCGAATAAGCCACTCGGTTAACGCCAAAGCCGGAGAATTTTCTCCGGCTTTTTTTATTCACTTCTCTCCTCACTCCTTACATTTCACGTCTCTGCGTCCCACGTCCTGGCAACAACACTTGCCAAGCCCCGGCCGGCTTTGCACAATGAAGCCACTTTCAGCCGACGGAAACAACACACATGGAGCTGGCGGATTACCGACGGGAATACCTGCAGGGCGGCCTGCGCCGCAACGACCTGCCCGATACCCCCCTGGCCTTGTTTGAAACCTGGATGCAGCAGGCCATTGCCGCCGGGCTGCCGGATCCCACTGCCATGGTGGTGGCCACGGTGGACGAGCAGGGGCAGCCTTTTCAGCGCATTGTGCTGCTCAAGCAGGTGGACGAGCGCGGTTTTGTGTTTTACACCAACATGGGCAGCCGCAAGGCCGCACACCTGAATCACAACCCCCGCATCAGCCTGTTGTTTCCCTGGCACCCGCTGGAGCGCCAGGTGCATGTGACCGGCCGAGTGGAAAAGCTCGCTGCCACCGAGGTGATGAAGTATTTTGCCAGCCGCCCCAAGGACAGCCAGATCGGCGCCTGGGTATCAAAACAGTCCTCGCGCATCTCGGCGCGGGGGATGCTTGAAGCCAAGTTTCTGGAAATGAAGCAGAAGTTCGCCAGCGGCGAAGTGCCCTTACCCAGCTTCTGGGGCGGATTCCGGGTGAGGTTCGACGCGGTGGAGTTCTGGCAGGGCGGCGCCAACCGGTTGCACGATCGTTTTCTCTACCAGCGTGAGAATGACGGCTGGGCCATTTCCCGTCTGGCGCCCTGAGTTGTCAACGCGAGCCGGGAGGCCAGCATGCTGATTTGCAGAACCGAGCGTCCCGGTGACGGCGACGACATCGATGAGGTGGTGTACGCCGCCTTTAACCGCCCCGACGAGGCGGATCTGGTGCTGGCCCTGCGGGAGCAGGGCGCCATCAGTGTCAGTCAGGTGGCGGAGTATGAAGGCGCCATCATCGGCCATCTGGCCATGAGCCCGGTGCTGATCAATGGCGCTGACATCGGCTGGCTGGGACTGGCACCGGTGAGCGTGTGGCCCGACTGCCAGAATCAGGGCGTGGGCACGGAAATGATCCGCGAGGCCATTCAGGCCGCCAGCGACTTTGACTGGGCCGGCATAGTGGTGCTGGGCAACCCGGCCTATTACCGGCGCTTTGGTTTTCGCCCGGCCCGTGAGCTGGGGCTGACCTGCCCCTATCCCGATGCCGGCGATGCCTTTATGGCACTGGCGATGAAGCAACCGGTGCCCGCCGGCCTGGTGACCTACCACCCGGCCTTTGACTCGCTCTGAGCGAAAGGTGTGAGACAGCTTATACCTATGATTATGCCCGCACCGCGGGCATAATAAGCCGCTATTCTTGAAGCATTATTGCCCCCGTTGCGAGTTTTTCATGCACAGCCCTCTTAAACTGGATATCGACCATTTTCTGGCCCACGACTGGCAGCGTCGGCCGCGCCTGTTCAAGGCCGCCCTGCCGGACTTTGAAGACCCCTTAAGCCCCGACGAGCTGGCCGGTCTGGCGCTGGAGGCCCATATCGAATCCCGTCGGGTGTGGCGCGAGCAGGACCGCTGGCAGGCGGAAACCGGGCCGTTCGAGTCTTACGATCACCTGGGGGAAAGCGACTGGACCCTGCTGGTGCAGGCGGTCAACCAGTGGCACCCCGGAGTGCAGGATCTGGCCGAGCTGTTCCGCTTTATTCCCGGCTGGCGTTTTGACGACGTCATGGTGAGCTTTTCCACTCCCGGTGGCGGCGTGGGCCCTCATATCGATCAGTACGGTGTCTTTATCATTCAGGGTGCCGGCAGCCGTCGCTGGCGGGTCGGGGAGCAGCAGCGCCTGCGCGAATTCGCCGCTCATGGCGCCCTGCGCCACTGCGACGAGTTCGAGGCGGTGATCGACGAGGTATTGCAGCCCGGCGACATGATTTACATTCCTCCCGGCTGCCCCCACGAGGGTTATGCCGAAACCCCGGCGCTGAACTATTCCATCGGCTTTCGCGCTCCCGACGCCCGGGATCTGTTCTCCAGTTTTGCCGATTACCTGCTGGCTCACGTGGAAACCAGCCGTCGTTTTGACGATGCCGGCATGAGCGCCGCCAGCGCCCATGGTCGCCTCGACGCCACCGTAATGGCGCAGGTCAAGACACTGATGCGCGAGCTGCTTGACGACGATGCCCGCCTCAACGACTGGTTTGGCGAAATGATCTCCGAAGCCAAGCACGACCTGGATCTGGAAGCCGCCGAGCCCGTCTACAGCCTGGAAGAGCTGGTATTGCGGCTGGATCATGGCGACCACCTCTACCGCCTGGGCGGCGTGCGCTGCTTCTACCATGAAGGCAGCGCAGACGTGTTTTACCTGGACGGTGATCGCTACCAGCTGGCAGAAGCCGATGCCGACGCCATCGCCCTGCTGTGTGATCAAAACCGTATCTGCGGCCCGGAAGTGGCCTGTCTGCAAGCGCCGCGCAACCTGCTCGACTGCCTGCTGCCGCTGGTGAATCAGGGCTACTGGTATTTTGAGGAAGACGAGTAATGGCGGTGGAGCTGTATTTCGTACTGGAGTCACCGGCCCGTCCGGAAAACGTCGGCGCCGCCGCCCGCGCCATGAAAACCATGGGCTTTGAACGCATGCGCCTTGTCAACAGCCGGGTGCACCAGCAGGAGCAGGCCCAGTGGGTGGCTCACGGTGCCCAGGAGCTGCTGGAGCAGGCCGAGTATTTTCCCACCCTGGCCGAAGGCCTGGCCGATATGGATCTGGTGATCGCTACCACCGCCCGCCGGCGCGGCCGATACCAGTATTACCTGACGCCCCGGGAGGCCGTGGCCCAGATCAACAACAAGGCGGTGCAAAAGGTGGCGGTGCTGTTTGGCTGCGAGGAGTCGGGACTGAGCAACGAGCACCTGGCCCAGGCCGATATCATCAGCTATCTGCCGCTCAAGGTGAGCTATCCGTCCCTCAATCTGGGGCAGGCCATCATGCTCTATGCCTGGGAATTCAGCCAGGGGCTGGCGCCGGAAAACGAACAAAAAACCGACGTTCGGCAGGAAAATGCCCAGCTTCGCGTGTTACAGCAAAAAACAGAGCAATTGCTGGATTCAATCGGGGTTTCGCAGCAGGAAAAACTGGCAGAGTGGGTTAAAGACCGTCTTCCTGTGCTGGAACAGCGGGATCTGAACCTGCTGCACCTGCTCTGCAAGGACCTTGAGCGGGCCCTCAAAACCCGGGAGTGAAGTTGACAAGCCACCGGCCCCGGGTTATTGCTATGCCATTCGTTGTTACAGGTTGTACGTCATGCTGCTGTTCACCCGCACCACCACCATTATTATTACCGGCACCACCATGGGTGGCACCGGGGCGGGCTGATGCGCTGACGACAAACAGAATTTGAATCGAAAAGCCCGTGTCCCAACCAGATACGGGCTTTTTTTGTTTTACACAGGGAGTAATGAATGCGAGTCCTGAAATTTGGCGGTACATCGCTGGCCAACGCCGAGCGGTTCGATACCGTGGCCGACATCGTGGTCAACAATCAGCGCCAGTCCCAGGTGGCACTGGTGCTGTCGGCCCCGGCGCGGGTCACCAATCACCTGGTGGCCGTGGTGGAGCAGACCATTCGCGGCCTGGAAGCGGCGCCGGTGCTGAAAGAGATCGAGCAGATCTTTCACGGCATTATCGACGGACTCAAGGGCAAATATGCCGTTCTGGATGATGCCACCCTCAAGGTGACCGTTGAGCGGGAGCTGAACCAGCTGACCCGGTTGTTGCAGGGCGTCAGCCTGCTGCAGCAGTGCCCCGACAACATACAGGCCCGCATTCTCAGCCGGGGCGAGGCGCTGTCCATCGCCGTCATGTCCGAGCTGCTGCGCGCCCGGGACGAGCAGGTGGAAGTGATTTCACCCCAGGAAATGCTGCTGGGCGAGGGCAGTGTGCTGGAAGCCCAGGTCAATATCGAGGTGTCTCGTCAGCGCTTTGCCGACAAGGGCCTGCGTGACGACTGCGTCTACCTGATGCCCGGCTTTACCGCCGGCAACGAAAAGGGTGAAACCGTTATTCTCGGCCGCAATGGCTCCGACTACTCCGCCGCCGTGCTGGCCGCCTGCGTGGGCGCCGAGTGCTGCGAGATCTGGACCGACGTGGATGGCGTGTACAACTGTGATCCGCGCCTGGTGCCCGACGCCAAGCTGCTGCGCCAGCTGTCCTACAAGGAAGCCATGGAGCTGTCTTATTTCGGTGCCAAGGTACTGCACCCCAAAACCATCGCCCCCATCGCCCAGTTCCATATTCCCTGTCTGATCAAGAACACCGGTAACCCTCAAGGGGAAGGCTCGCTCATCGGCCCCGAGTGCAGCGACGACGATCTGCAGGTGAAGGGCATTTCCGATCTGGCCGGCATGACCATGATCAACATCTCCGGCCCCGGCATGAAGGGCATGGTGGGCATGGCCGGCCGGCTGTTCTCCTGCATCTCCCGCGCCGGTGCCAGCATAGTGCTGATCACTCAAAGCTCGTCGGAATACAGCGTCAGCTTCTGTATCCACACCTACGACAAGCAAAAGGTACAGAAGGCCATCGCCAGCGAGTTTGCCCTGGAGTTCAAGAACAACCTGCTGGAGCCGCTGGATGTGCTGGACGATCTGGCCATTATCTCCCTGGTGGGGGATCGCATGCGCACCGCCCGGGGGGTGTCTGCCCGCTTCTTCAACTCCCTGGCCGAAGCCTCCATCAATATCGTGGCCATCGCCCAGGGCTCCAGCGAGCGCTCCATCTCGGCGGTGATCCGCAAGGAAAAGGTGACCGAGGCGATCAAGGCCTGTCACCAGAACTTCTTCTCCAGCCGCCAGTTCATCGACGTGTTCCTGGTGGGCTGTGGCGGTGTGGGCGGCGCCCTGCTTGAGCAGATCCGCCGCCAGCAACCGGTGCTGGAAGCCCAGGATATCGGCATTCGGGTGGTGGGTATCGCCAATTCCCGGCAGATGCTGCTGGACAAGAACGGCATCAACCTGAACGACTGGCGTGACAGGCTGGCCCAGGCCCAGGAAAGCTTCAGCCTGGAGCGGGTCACCCGGCTGGTGGAAGACAGCCACCTGATCAACCCGGTACTGGTGGACTGCACCACCAGCGAGCAGATTGCCGATCAGTACGCCGACTTTCTTGCCGCCGGCTTTCACGTGGTCACCCCCAACAAAAAGGCCAACACCGCCAGCCTGGATTATTACCGCGAGCTGCGCCGCTCGGCCCGCTCCACCCGTCGAAAGTTCCTGTATGAAACCAACGTGGGCGCCGGCCTGCCGGTGATCGAGAACCTGCAGAACCTCATTCGTGCCGGCGACAAGCTCAGGGCCTTTGGCGGCATTCTGTCCGGCTCCCTGTCCTATATCTTCGGCAAGCTGGACGAAGGCATGAGTTTTGCCGAGGCCACCCGCATCGCCCGGGAAAACGGCTTTACCGAGCCGGATCCGCGGGACGACCTGAACGGCATGGACGTGGCCCGCAAGCTGCTGATCCTGGCACGGGAGGCGGGCATGGAGCTGAATCTCGACGACATCGAGGTGGAGCAGGCGCTGCCGCCGGGCTTTGACGCCGGCGGCGACATCGAGTCCTTTATGGCCCGGCTGCCGGAAGCGGACGCCTGGTTTGCCCAGAAGGCCGCCGAGGCGGGCGAGGGCCGGGTGCTGCGTTATGTGGGTGCCATCGAAAATGGCCAGTGCAAGGTTGCCATTCGGGCCGTTGACGGGGATGATCCCCTGTTCAAGGTCAAGGACGGCGAAAACGCCCTGGCGTTTTACACCCAGTATTACCAGCCCATTCCGCTGGTGCTGCGCGGCTACGGCGCCGGTGCCGATGTGACCGCCGCCGGTGTGTTTGCCGACCTGTTGCGCACCCATAACTGGAAGCAGGAGATTTAAATGAGTGTTGTAGCCTATGCGCCGGCCTCTACCGCCAACGTCAGTGTTGGGTTTGATGTGCTGGGGGCCGCGCTGGCCCCCCTCGATGGCTCCCTGCTGGGAGACCGGGTGCTGGTAGAAGACGCCAGCGGTGAGTTCAGCCTGACCAACGCCGGCCCCTATGCCCACAAGCTGCCGGCCGACCATACCCAGAACATCGTTTACGACTGCTGGCTGGCCTATGAAAAGGCGCTCGACAAAAAGGGGCTGGCGCGCAAACCGCTGACCATGACCCTGGAAAAGAACCTGCCGGTGGGCTCGGGGCTGGGCTCCAGCGCCACCAGCATAGTAGCCGCCTTCGTGGCCCTGAACGCCTTTTACGACAACGCCATGAGCGAGCATGAGCTGATGCTGCTGATGGGCGAGCTGGAAGGCCAGATCTCCGGCTCGGTGCATTACGACAACGTGGCGCCCTGTCATCTCGGTGGCATGCAGCTGGTGCTGGATGAAGCCGGTGTGGTCAGCCAGACCCTGCCGTCCTTTGATGAATGGTACTGGGTGGTATGCTACCCGGGCATTGCCGTGTCCACTTCCGCCGCCCGGGAAATTCTGCCGGCCCAGTACCGCCGTCAGGACTGCCTGGAATACGGCCGCCGGCTGGCGGGCTTTGTGCATGCCAGCCACACCGGTCAGGAAAGGGTGGCCGCCGCCATGCTCAAGGACGTGATCGCCGAGCCCTATCGCGCCCAGCTGATCCCCGGCTTCAAGGAAGTGCGCGAGCATGCCGCCGCCATGGGCGCCCTGGCCACCGGTATTTCCGGCAGCGGTCCCACCGTGTTTACGGTGATGAAAGACCTGCATCAGGCAGAAAAGCTCAAGGCCTGGCTGGCCGACCACTTTATTCAGAATCAGGATGGCTTTTGCCATATTTGCAAACTCGATGCCGAAGGCGCGCGAGTCACAGGAACCAAGCTATGAAGTTGTACAACATCAAGGATAACGCAGAGACCATCAATTTTGCCGGCGCCGTCAAGCAGGGCCTGGGCCGTGGCCAGGGCCTGTTTTTTCCGGAAAACCTGAGCCCGCTTGCCAACGTGGACGCCCTGCTGGAGCTGCCGCTGGTGCCTCGCTCCGTGGCCATTCTGCAGCACCTGATCGGTGACGAAATTCCCAAGGACACCCTCACCGCCATGGTGGAGCACGCCTTTACCTTTCCGGCGCCGCTGGTGAAGGTGGACGAGCACACCTACGCCCTGGAGCTGTTCCACGGCCCGACCCTGGCGTTCAAGGACTTTGGCGGCCGCTTCATGGCCCAGTGCCTGGCCACCCTGAGCAGTGAAGGCAAGATCACCATTCTCACCGCCACCTCCGGTGACACCGGTGCCGCCGTGGCTCACGCCTTCTACGGTCTGCCCAATATCGAAGTGGTGATCCTGTATCCCGAGGGCAAAATCAGCCCGCTGCAGGAAAAGCTGTTCACCACTCTTGGGGGCAACATTCGCACCTTTGCGGTTCAGGACGACTTCGATGCCTGTCAGGCCCTAGTCAAGAACGCCTTTGACGATGAAGAGCTGAAGGCCGCAGTGGGTCTGAACTCCGCTAACTCCATCAACATCAGCCGGCTGCTGGCCCAGGTGTGCTACTACTTTGAAGCCGTGGCCGAGCTGCCCGCCGAGCAGCGTAGCAAGGCGGTGATTTCCGTGCCCTCCGGCAACTTCGGCAACCTGACCGCGGGCCTCATCGCCAAGGCCATCGGCCTGCCGGTGAAGCGCTTTGTGGCCGCCACTAACGCCAACGATACCGTGCCGCGTTACCTGGAAAGCGGCAACTGGGACCCGCACGCCACCGTGGCCACCCTGTCCAACGCTATGGACGTGAGCCGCCCCAACAACTGGCCGCGAGTGGAAGAGCTGTGCCGGGTCAAGGGCTGGAGTCTTTCCGATATAGCCTCCGGCGCCCTCAACGACGAGCAGACCCAGGATGCCCTCAAGCGGCTGTTTGCCAAGGGCTACCTGTGCGAGCCCCACGGCGCCATCGCCTGGGATCTGCTCAACAAGGAGCGCGGCAAGGACGAAGTGGGCATCTTCCTGTGTACCGCCCATCCGGCCAAGTTCAAGGAAAGTGTGGACCGCATTCTCGAGCAGGACATTGAACTGCCGGGCCCGCTGGCCAAACACGGCGCCATGGAATCCCTGTCCGAGACCATTCCCGCCGACTTCGCCGTGCTCAAGGCGAAAATGATGGGCTGAGGCGAATTTCTTGCCATATGACCATGCCGGGCTTGTCCCGGCATTTTTTTGCCATTCCCCATTCCCCCTGCTCTTTGTAAGCGATCTCTCAAGGTACGCACGGAAAAGGCGCTTTTGATATATGGCTTTTGGATTGGTGACTTAACAACTTATTGAGTGTAAAGGGATTTATTTTATTGTTCAAAGCGTGAGCGGTTCGGCCGGTGTTCCGGCTGCATTGTTCCGGGCAGCGGAAAGGGTATAGTTAATTCCAACAGCAAGGCAGGCTGAGTTGCCAGGACAGGCAAGAAGCAGGAAGGCCGACAGGATACCCGGCAGTGACGCCGGAACAGGGACAGGAAGACAGTGCGGGCAGGAAAGCCGGCAGCCAGGAACGGCAAGGGACCCGGTCGTGGATGACCAAGGGGAAAGGGTCGGGAAGACCGAAGGATACCTTCAGGACGAAGCGGTTGGCAGCAGGAACGCAGCCATTCACGGAAGAGACAGGGACGAGCCCGACGGAACGGGAAAGGGGAAGGCCCGGAGTGGGTCAGGTCAGGGATTGCAGGGAGCAATCAGGTTCAGGAACGAGCCGTCGACACCAAAAGGGGCAGCCAGTGGCTGCCCCTTTTCTATAGCGCTTTTAACACACCGTCATACCGGGTTTGATCCGGTATTTGGCTCCAGAAAAGCACAGGCTCTGCCGGCTGTATCATTGGCATTACATGGCCGGCGGCTGAACATCCAGCTCGTCCACAAAGCGCTCCACCGTCAGCTCCGCCTGCTTGATTTCGTCAAACAGGGCAATATGGCAGACGGCGTCTCCCTCGTTCACCAGGGGCATGGTCAGGCTGCCGATCACAATGCCGCTGCGCGGGGCAATGACCTTGCATTGCTCGGCTCCCAGGGGGGCGCTGATGGTGCCCAGACAATCCCCCTTGCGAATGCGATCTCCCAGTCGCACATCCAGGTGCAGCAGGCCGTCGTGCTCGGCCCGTATCCAGGTGCTGCTGCGGGCAATGATGGGTGTGGCCACCGGTTTGGCGGTGGTGCTCTTGAGCATGCCCAGGCTGCGCATCACCCTGAGCACGCCGCGCACCCCGGCCTTGATCGGCAGGGCGTCAAAGCGCAGCGCCTCGCCGGCTTCATACAGGATCACCGGCACGCCCCGGGCCTCAGCCACCGCCCGCAGCGAGCCGTCACGAATGCTGGCATCCAGAATAATGGGGGCGCCAAAGCTTTCCGCCATTTGCCGGGTAACCGGGCAGTCGAGCTGGGCCCGGATCTGAGGCAGGTTGGACCTGTGAATGGCGCCGGTGTGCAGATCAATGATATGACTGCATTTGCTGACGATCTCATCCACAAAAAAATGGGCGACCCGGGCCCCCAGAGATCCTTTTTCCGAGCCGGGAAAGCAGCGGTTGAGATCGCGCCGGTCGGGCAGGTAACGGGATTTGTGAATAAAGCCGAACACGTTGACCACGGGCACCGCCACCAGGGTGCCTCTGAGCCGGGCCGGGTTGACCCTGGCTAGCACCTGGTTGACCACCTCAATGCCGTTGAGCTCATCGCCGTGAATGGCGGCACACAGCAGCAACACCGGCCCGGGTTGCTTGCCGTGCACCACTTCCACCGGCACCGTCAGCGGCGACTGGGTATAGAGCTGGGCCAGGGCCAGCTGCATGATCTGGCGCCGGCCCGGCGCCACATGCTGGCCGGCGAGTTCAAAGGTCGGGCTCATCAGCCACGCTCCCGGCTGCGGGTTTTACGATGGGCCTGCTTCTCAATGTGTTCAATAATCATGTCCGCCACGTCCTTGCCGGTGGCACTTTCAATGCCCTCCAGCCCGGGTGACGAGTTGACCTCCATCACCAGGGGGCCACGCTTTGAGCGCAGCAGATCCACCCCGGCCACCTGCAGGCCCATGGCTTTCGCCGAGGCGATGGCGGTCTTGCGCTCTTCGGGGGTAATGCGCACCAGGCGGGCTTCGCCACCCCGGTGCAGGTTGGAGCGAAACTCGCCTTCCTGGGCCTGGCGTTTCATGGCGGCAATGACCTTGTCGCCCAGCACGAAGCAGCGAATGTCGGCACCGCCGGCTTCCTCGATAAATTCCTGCACCATGATGTTGGCCTTGAGTCCCATAAAGGCTTCCAGCACGCTCTCTGCCGCCTTGCGGGTTTCCGCCAGCACCACGCCAATCCCTTGAGTGCCTTCCAGCAGTTTAATCACCAAAGGTGCGCCGCCCACCATGCGAATGAGATCGGGCACATCATCGGGCTTGTTGGCAAAGCCGGTGATCGGCATGCCCACGCCATGGCCCGACAGCACCTGCAGCGAGCGCAGCTTGTCTCTTGAGCGGCTGATGGCGGCGGAATGGTTAAGGGTGTAGCAGCCCATCATTTCAAACTGGCGGAGCACGGCGGTGCCGTAAAAGGTCACAGAGGCACCAATACGGGGAATGATGGCGTCAAAGTGTTCCAGATCCTGGCCTTTATAGTGAATGGAGGGCTTGTTGTCGTTGATGTTCATGTAACAACGCAGCGCATCTATGATGCTGACCTCGTGGCCCCGGGCTTCGGCGGCGGCCTGCAGCCGGCGAGTGGAATACAGGGACGGGTTGCGGGAAAGAATGGCAATTTTCATGAATGGAACGGTTCTCTTTGACTTTGAGTGCCCGAAGGCGGAATGCGGCCCACTATCTACGCGATTGCGGCCGCCGGCGCCAGCGAGAAAAAACGCGGCTGAGGCATAAAAATTTTGTGCCGGCGGGTCATGGCAGTCCCTCCTGCGGCGGTGGTTTTGCCTGCACTGCAACCATGCATCATACTGTAGACCTAATTTGTTGATATCCCAAACAATCAGCTTCCGGCCGTGCGCCGGGCAATCAACCAGGAGGAGCCATGTCTTCCGAAGCGAGCAAGGGTGTCATACGCCAACTCACACTGGGCGAGCAGTCCTATCATTATTATTCCCTCGAGCAGGCCACGGGTAACACCGCGCTGGCGCGGCTGCCCAAGTCCCTCAGGGTACTCACCGAAAACCTGCTGCGCCACGGTGCGGCTTCCGGTGATCTTCGTGCCATGCAGGACTGGCTGCAGCAGGGGCATAGCGATCGGGAAATTGCCTTTCGTCCGGTGCGGGTGCTGATGCAGGACTTTACCGGGGTGCCGGCGGTGGTGGATCTGGCCGCCATGCGCGAGGCGGTCAAGCGCCTGGGCGGCGAGGTGGAAAAGGTCAACCCGCAGTCGGCGGTGGATCTGGTGATCGATCACTCGGTGATGGTGGATGAGTTTGCGAGTGCAGGCGCCTTTACCGCCAACGTGGATCTGGAAATGGCCCGCAATGGCGAGCGCTATGCCTTTCTGCGCTGGGGTCAGCAGACCTTTGACAATTTTCGTGTGGTTCCGCCCGGCACCGGCATCTGTCATCAGGTCAACCTGGAATACCTGGGCCAGACGGTGTGGCAGCAACGCACAGAGCATGGCCTGCTGGCCTGCCCGGACACCCTGGTGGGCACCGACTCCCACACCACCATGATCAACGCCCTTGGGGTGCTGGGTTGGGGCGTGGGCGGCATTGAAGCAGAAGCCGCCATGCTGGGGCAGCCGGTGTCCATGCGCATTCCCGAGGTGGTGGGCTTCAAGCTCACCGGTGCTCTGCGTGAGGGCATGACCGCCACCGATCTGGTGCTGACCGTTACCGAAATGCTGCGCAACAAGGGCGTGGTGGGCAAGTTTGTGGAATTCTATGGCGACGGCCTGGCCAGCCTGCCGCTGGCCGACCGGGCCACCATTGCCAACATGGCCCCGGAATACGGCGCCACCTGCGGCTTTTTCCCGGTGGATGAAGAAACCCTGCGCTACCTGCGCCTGACCGGTCGAGCCGAGCAGCACATTGCGCTGGTGGAAGCCTACAGCAAGGCTCAGGGGCTGTGGCGCCACCCCGGCGACGAGCCGGTGTTTACCGACACGCTTGAACTCGACATGGGGGAGGTGGAAGCCTGCCTGGCCGGCCCCAGGCGCCCGCAGGACCGGGTGGAGCTGGGCCGGGTACCCCAGGCTTTTACGCTGGCGCAGGAACAGTCGGTCAGCCCCCGGGCCGAAAGCCGGCTGGAAGGCGAGGGCGGCCAGACCGCGGTGGGTTGCGAAAAGGTGCAGCAGGGTACGCCCTTTCACCTGGATGGCGCCACTCATCACCTGCACGATGGCGCCGTGGTGATTGCCGCCATCACCTCCTGCACCAACACCTCCAACCCCAGCGTACTGATGGCCGCCGGGCTGATGGCCAGGGCTGCGGTGGACAAGGGCCTGGCCCGGGCCCCCTGGGTGAAAAGCTCGCTGGCGCCGGGCTCCCGGGTGGTCACCGACTACCTCAAGGCGGCCGGCCTGATGCCGGCCCTGGAGCAACTGGGCTTTCACCTGGTGGGCTATGGCTGCACCACCTGCATCGGCAACTCGGGGCCGTTGCCCGAGCCCATTGAAGCGGCCATTCGCAAGGACGATGTCACCGTGGCCTCGGTGCTGTCGGGCAACCGCAACTTTGAAGGCCGTATTCACCCGCTGGTTAAAACCAACTGGCTGGCGTCGCCGCCGCTGGTGGTAGCCTATGCCCTGGCCGGTAACATGAAGGTGGATCTCACCAAGGATCCGCTGGGCACCGATAAAAACGGCAAACCGGTGTATCTCAAGGACATCTGGCCGTCACAGCAGCAGGTGGCCGAGGCGGTGGCCCGGGTGAAAACCGACATGTTCAGCAAGGAATACGCCGAGGTGTTTGACGGCGACGAACGCTGGCGCGCCATTGAGGTGACCGGCAGCGCCACCTTTGACTGGCAGGACGACTCTTCCTACATTCGCCATCCGCCCTTTTTCAGCGACATGGCGGCGAAGCCCGCGCCGGTGGCCGACATTGAGTCGGCCCGGGTGCTGGCGCTGCTGGGCGACTCGGTCACCACGGATCACATCTCGCCGGCGGGCAGCATCAAGGCCGACAGCCCGGCGGGCAAATACCTGCAGTCACTGGGCATCAAACGGGCCGACTTCAACTCCTATGGCTCCCGCCGGGGCAACCACGAGGTAATGATGCGCGGTACCTTCGCCAATATTCGCATTCGCAACCTGATGCTGGACGGCGTGGAAGGGGGAGAAACCCGTCATTATCCCAGTGGCGAGCAGCTGTCCATCTATGACGCCGCCATGCGCTATCAGGACGAAGGCGTGCCCCTGGTGGTGGTGGCCGGCAAGGAGTACGGCACCGGCTCAAGCCGGGACTGGGCCGCCAAGGGCACCCGGTTGCTGGGCGTGCGTGCCGTGCTGGCTCGCTCCTATGAGCGCATTCACCGCTCCAACCTGATTGGCATGGGGGTGCTACCGCTGGAGTTCACCGGCGACGACAGCATTGAACACCTGGGGCTGACCGGTGAGGAGCAGCTGTCGATCCGTGGCCTGAGCCAGCTTGAGCCCGGTTGTACGCTGACCGTGGCCATTACCGGTGTCGACGGCAAGCAGCGGGAGATTCAGGCTCTGTGCCGCATCGACACTCAGGACGAACTCACCTACTACCGTCACGGCGGCATACTGCACTATGTAATCCGCAATATGCTGTAGGCCCCACTTGAGTGGAGCGCTGTGCCCCATGCTTGCTGATTTGCCCGGCTGAGGCCGGGCAAATCAGGTTTCCAGTGTGGCCAGTATCACTTGCTCCGGACCAAAACAGGCAAATGCCCGCTCATTGCGGGCGGGCACCGGCTCGCTGACCGGGCGCAGGGCGCAGATCTCGCCCCCCTGATCCAGGGTGAGCAGCACTTCATTAAACTGCTCGCCGCTGATGACCTCACCAACGGTGCCGGGCAGGCGGTTGGGCGTTGGGACGCTGCGTTCAGTCTCAATGGTCACCCAGGGGGCCTTGACCAGCGCCAGCACTTCCTTGCCCGGCGCCAGCCCCAGCCGCTGGCAGCTGCGCTCGGTAATGTCCGCAACCAGCTGCGCTCCGCCGTTCAGGCGCAGGCCGACCTGATGGCGGAGATCCCGGCGACCCACCGACTGCACACAGGCAAAAAACTGGTTGCGGGCGCTGGTCTGCAGACCAAAGCGCGACACCACCGCCAGCAGGCTGTCGAGGGACGCGCTTTCGTCCTGCAGGGCATCCACCGCCATGCGTTCAATCTGCCCCAGCAGGCCATAGATTTTCAGCAGCCGTTCGCCATAACCGGTGAGGCGGGCACCGCCCCCTCCCTTGCCACCGGCTTCGCTGGTCACCAGAGGCTGGCCGGCCAGCTCGTTCATGTCCTTGACCGCATCCCAGGCCGACTTGTAGCTGATGCCCGCCGCTTGCGCGCCCCGGCTGATGGAGCCCTGCTCGCGAATGCACTCCAGCAGGCGCACCCGTCTGGGGGAGATAAACAGGCGCCCCCGTTGTTGCAGGCTCAGCAATATATCCAGCTCCATTCTGGTCCTCATGGTCGGTGACAACGCAGGGTTGCCATGATACGTCAATATCGTTGTATTTTTTATTATACAGCGATACATTGAATCGCTGTATATGAAACTATATAACCGTTAGGAAGGTGTCATGTTGGGTCGTACCGCTTTGCTGTTGTGTACGCTGGGGGCCGCCGTGCCCCTTCATGCCGATGAGATCAAAGTGGCGGTGGCCGCCAATTTTCTGGATGTCATCACCACGCTTGGCGAGCAGTTTGCACAGCAAACCGGCCACCGCGTGCTGATCTCTTCCGGCTCCACCGGCAAGCTCTATGCCCAGATCAAAAACGGCGCGCCCTTTGATGTGTTCTTTTCCGCCGACGATATCCGCCCCGCACTGCTGGAGCAGGAAGGCGTCATTGTGCCCGGCAGCCGCTTTACCTATGCCCTGGGCACCCTGGTGTTGTGGAGTCCCGATGACCAGCTGATTGATGACGAGCTCACGGCCCTCAAGCACGGCGATTTTCGTTTTCTGGCCATCGCCAACCCGGCCACTGCACCTTATGGCCGGGCCGCGCAGGAGGTGCTGACCGGCATGGGGCTGTGGAAAGACTTCAGCAAGCGCATGGTGCGGGGCGAAAACATCGGCCAGACCTATCAGTATGTCTACAGCCGCAATGCCGAGCTCGGCTTTGTGGCCAAGTCTCAGGTGTTCAGCCAGGGGGAATACGCCGGTGGCTCCTGGTGGGAGGTGCCTGCCGATCAATACGCCCCCATCGTGCAGCAGGCGGTGCAGTTGAGCGATACGCCCGCAACGACAGCGCTGCTGGATTATGTGCGCTCCGCCGAGGGACAGGCGGTGATCCGGGCTTACGGCTACGGCATCGAGCAGGCCAACTGAATGCTGGTGCCTCAGGACATGGCGGCGCTCGGCCTGACCCTGCGGCTGGCCGGGGTGACCGTGCTGGTGCTGCTGGTGCTGGGCACACCGCTGGCCTGGTGGCTGAGTCAGACCCAAAGCCGCATCAAGACCGCCGTCGAGGCGGTGGTGGCGCTGCCGCTGGTGCTGCCGCCCACGGTGCTGGGATTTTACCTGCTGCTGGCGCTGGGGCCCCACGGCATTATCGGTGGTCTGTCCCGGACCCTGGGGGGGGGCAGCCTGGCCTTTACCTTTACCGGCCTGGTGATCGGCTCGGCGTTTTATTCCCTGCCCTTTGTGGTGCAGCCGCTGCAGGGGGCCTTTGAGGCCATGGGCCGGCGTCCGCTGGAAGTGGCGGCCACCCTGGGGGCCTCGCCCCTGAACCGGTTCTTTACCGTGGCGGTGCCCCTGGCCCGGCGCGGTTTTCTTACCGCCATCGTGCTGGGCTTTGCCCATACCCTGGGAGAGTTCGGCGTGGTGCTGATGCTCGGCGGCAATATTCCCGGCGCCACTCAGGTGATTTCCATCGCCATTTACGATCACGTGGAAATGCTGCAATACGGCCAGGCCCATACCCTGTCGGCGTTGCTGCTGGTGCTGTCGTTCAGCATTCTGATGACGGTGTATGCCCTTAACCGCCGCTTCTCGGTGGTGCACCCATGATCAAAGCCCGGTTTCAGCTCTCACGCCCAGGGTTTTGCCTCGACGCCGCCTTTGAACAGCCGTCGAGCGGGGTGACCGCGTTGTTCGGCCCGTCCGGCTGTGGCAAAACCACCCTGCTGCGCTGCCTGGCCGGGCTGGAGCGGGCCGATGGCGAGCTGTGGCTGAACGGCGCAAACCTGCACCGGCTGCCGGTGCACCGGCGCCGCTTTGGTTATGTGTTTCAGGAGGCCAGCCTGTTCACTCATCTGTCGGTGCGTAACAACCTGCTTTATGGCTGGCGCCGCTTGCCCAAGGGGCAGAGCAGACCGGACTTTGATGAAATAGTCGGCTGGCTGGGGCTTGAACCTTTGCTGGAGCAGGGCACGGCCTCGCTTTCCGGCGGCCAGCGCCAGCGGGTGGCCATTGGCCGGGCTTTGCTCACGGCGCCCCGGTTGTTGCTGCTCGATGAACCCCTGTCGGCCCTGGACTCTCGGGCCAAACGGGAAATATTGCCCTGGATTGAAGGCCTGTCAGCGCGGGCCGGAGTTGCGGTGTTTTATGTCACCCACGCCCCGGACGAAGTGGAGCGGCTGGCGGACCGGGTGATCTTTATGGAGCAGGGCCGAACCACCCGCATGGAGACCTTGCAGCAGGCCATGGCCCGGCCCGACTCGCCGCTGTTTGTGGAGCTGGGGGCGGCCAGCATGCTGGAAGGGGAGCTGGGCACCGGGCTGGCCGACGGGCGCACGCCCTTTGTGTTTCACGGTCAGACCCTGTGGCTGGTGCATGCCCGCCGGCCCGGAGGCGAACGGGTCCGGGTGCGCATACAGGCCTCGGACGTGAGTCTGGCGCTGGCGCCGGTGGGCGGGGTATCGATCCTGAACCAGCTGCCGGTGCGGGTGCTTGCATTGCATGACATGGGTGAGGGCAGAGTGCTGGTGGATGGCGAGCTGAATGGCGGCCAGCGACTGCTGGCCGAGGTGTCCGCCTGGTCGGCGAACCAGCTGAAATTACATCAGGGCATGCACTGTTATGCCCTGATCAAGGCGGTGGCGCTGGTGAACTGAGTTCGCCGGCCTCAGCCGCCTTTGCGCACCACACCGTCGGGGGTGCCGATCAGCAGCACGTCGGCGCCGCGTTCGGCAAACAGGCCGTTGGTGACCACGCCCACAATGGCGTTGATGCGGGTTTCCAGCACTTTGGGCTCGGTAATGCTGAGGCCATGCACATCCAGAATGTGGTTGCCGTTGTCGGTGATCACGCCTTCCCGGTATACGGGTGTGCCACCGAGTCTGGCCAGCTCCCGGGCCACGTATTCCCGGGCCATGGGGATCACTTCCACCGGCAGCGGGAAGGCGCCCAGCACGTCCACGGTTTTGCTGCCGTCGACGATGCACACGAACTTGTCGGCCACGGCGGCGACGATTTTTTCCCGGGTCAGGGCCGCGCCGCCGCCCTTGATCATGGCCATGGAGCCGTCGATTTCATCGGCGCCATCCACATAGACGCTGAGCTCGCTGATGTCGTTGAGATCAAACACCGGAATGCCCAGTGCTGCCAGGCGCTCGGTGGAGGCCTCGGAGCTGGATACCGCGCCCTTGATCTGATCCCGGACGGAGCCGAGGGCGTCGATAAAGTGATTGACGGTGGAGCCGGTGCCCACACCAACAATGCTGCCCGGGGTCACGAACTCCAGCGCCGCCCAGCCGGCGGCCTTTTTCATTTCGTCTTGTGTCATGGCTGTGCTGTTCTCCTGCAAAAGTGCCGCGCATTATAGCAAAGCCGGCTCTGGTTGCATGGGGCTTTTACCAGCGCCAGTGCCGGGCCGGGGTGAGCAGCTCGGGCAGGGGCACGTCCCAGTGGTCGGTGGGGATTTCCGGCAGCTGCTGGCAGTCGTGGGCCAGGCCGACCGGGCGCGGGCCCAGCCCCTGATGCCAGCCGGCCAGGGTGCGGTCGTAAAAGCCGCCGCCCATGCCTATGCGGTTGCCGGTGGCGTCAAAGGCCACCAGCGGGGTGTAAATTACCTCCAGCTCATTTTTGGGCAGCAGCAGGCGAATGTCGAGGCGGGGCTCGGGAATGCCGAAGCGGTTGGCAATCAGGCGCGCGTCGGGGTCGTAGCGCAAAAACATCAGGTGGCCCGGGCTGAAATGGTGCAGCACCGGCAGATACACCTGGGCCCCACGAGACCAGTACCAGTCGATCAGCGGGTGGGGGTCGAGCTCGCCGTCATTGGCCAGGTACAGGGCCACTTTTTGCGCCCGGGCCAGATGAGGGGTGCCGGCCACCCGTTCGGTAATGGCGTGGGCGGCGGCCTGTTGCTCGGCGTGGGTCAACCGGCGGCGGGCGGCTCTGATTTGCTGGCGGATGATATGGCGTTCGGTCATGGTTCATTCCGTTGAAGACAAGAATGAGCCGAGCTTATGCCCAACGCCGGGTTGAAGGCAAAGGGTCAGCGATGCCAGGGGCTGTTTTTGAGACGAAGATACAGCTCTTCCACCTGAGTGCGGGCCCAGGGAGTACGGCGCAGAAACTTCAGGCTGGACTTGATGCTGGGATCGTTTTTGAAGCAGTTGATATTGACCCGGCGGGCCAGCTCGTCCCAGCCGTATATTGTCACCAGCTCGGTGAGCAGGGCTTCAAGGGTGATGCCGTGCAGGGGATTATTGGGTTGCTGCTGGGTCATGAGAGTGCCCGAAGAAGGAATGGGTCCCCGGAGTGCCGTTGCGAGTGTTAGTCCTTGAACCCGTCGGTTCAAGGCGGAAGCCCGGTACCCGCCGCAGGCGTCTCGGTCTGGGCCGAGCATGCTCAATAGCGAACAACGCGGGATTCCTGTGCTGTTGATATCGGCTCAGGGACGCCACCCACTGACGAACACCCCAGGGAAAAACAAATTGTGCGGACTCAGCCTACCTTGCTGGCAAGTGCGTCTTCAATGGTATGCTGAAGCATCTTGATGCGCTTGTCCATGGCGTCAGCATATTGATGATTCTTGTCCTTTTCAAGCTCAAGCTCGTGACAGACGTTCAGCGCCAGCATAATGGCGATTTGTTCGTTGGTTGCGGACTTGCCGCTTTCCTTGAACTTGCGGATTCGCTCGTTGAGCATATCGGCTGCCCGGTGCAGAGCATCTTCCTGCCCGGCAGGACAGGCCACCTTGTAAGGGCGCCCGAGAATAACAATGTCGATTGCCGCTCTGGTCATGTGGTCCTCAGGTGGCTTGCAATGAGCAATATAAAGTCTCGGGAATATATAGTGGGCCATCAGAACTTTCAAGGGGTTGCTGGTCTGCATCAAGGGACGGTGCTAGGATCTGCGGTAATTTTGAATAGTATCAGCCGAGTAAATGATGAACGAGAAAGCCCGCCTCAACTTTGATGCCTTTACCACCCTGCTGGAGCAGCACAACCTGGTGGTAACCGCCGCCGAAGTGCACGGGGTGATTTGCGGCCTGATCTGCGGCGGCATGGCCCGGGACGATGCCCGCTGGCAGCAGCATTTCAACGAGCTGCTCAACGACGGTTTCGGTCTGCCCGCCGAGCTGAAAAAGGCGGTTAATCTGCTGTTTAACCGGGTTTACGATGATCTGATGGAGCAGACCCGCTTTGAGCTGTTGCTGCCCGACGACGAAGAGCCCCTCGACGATCGGCTCGACGCCATGATGGAGTGGGCCGGGGCCTTTCTCGCCGGCTTTGGCGTGGTGCAGCAGGAGCTGAACAAGGCCTCGCCCGAATTGCAGGAAATGATCCAGGACATCAGCAGCATTACCCAGGTGTCCGGTGAGTTCGAGCAGGAAGATGAAGAAAGTGAAGCCGCCTTTGTGGTGCTTTACGAACACCTCAAGCTCGGTGCCACCATGGCCTTTGAGGAATTCGGCAAGGGCCGCCCGGCCCCGGCGCAACCCACCCTGCACTGATCGTCCGGCAACAAGGGCTCCGTCATGACCCATTACGATCTGGTTATCAATGGTGCCGGCATGGCCGGCGCCGTTCTGGCCCTGGGCCTGGCCGGGCTGCGCCGGCCCGATGGCGGCCGGCTCAACATAGCGCTGATTGAAGCCGCCAGCCCCGGGCCGGATCTGCACCCGGGCTTTGATGCCCGCAGCATTGCCCTGGCCTGGCACAGCCAGACCCTGCTGCAGCAACTCGACATCTGGCCGGCGCTGGCGCCTCTGGCCACCCCCATCACCCATATTCAGGTATCCGATCAGGGTCATTTTGGTCGGGTGGAAATGAGCGCGGAGGAATACGGCGTACCGGCGCTGGGGCAGGTGATTGAACTGCACCCCACGGGGCGTGAACTGCACCGCCGGCTGGCGGCCTGCGAGCACATTACCCTGTATTGTCCCGACCGTATTATCCGTTTCGAACAGCAATTGCAGCAGGTCAATGTGGAGCTGGCGTCCGGTGCCGCTTTCAGTGCCGGCCTGCTGGTGGCCGCCGACGGCAACCGCTCGCTGATTGGCGAGCGGCTGGGCATGCCCCGCCGCCGGCTGGACTATGGCCAGAGCGCCATTATTGCCAACATTGCCACCGCCGAGCCCCATCGGGGCCGGGCCTTTGAGCGCTTTACCCCGGAAGGCCCGCTGGCGCTGCTGCCCATGAGCGAGGGCCGCAGCTCGCTGGTATGGTGCGTCAGTCCCGGGCGGGCAGAAGCGCTGATGGCGATGAGCGAAGCCGCCTTTCTGGCCGCCCTGCAACGGCAGTTCGGTTACCGGCTGGGCAAACTGGAGCGTACCGGCGAGCGCCATTGTTATCCGCTGGTGCTGGACGAGGCGCTCCGGCCCTGGCAGCACCGTGTGGTGTTGCTGGGTAACGCCGCCCATCTGCTGCATCCCATTGCCGGCCAGGGCTTTAACCTGGGGCTGCGGGATGTGGCCACCCTCACCGAGCACCTGGCGCGGGCCCTGACTGCCGGGCAGGATCTCGGCAGTCACGCCGTGCTCAGCGGCTACGGCCGCGCGCGGCTGCCCGATCAGGCCGGCATGGTGGGGCTCACCACGGCGCTGGCGCTGCTGTTTTCCAACGATCACCCGGTGCTTGCCGCCGGGCGCAACCTGGGGCTCTCGGCCATGGCGGCCTGCTCCCCGTTAAAGAGTCAACTGGCCTGGCGGGCCATGGGCAAGAGGTAAGCTGATGCAAGCGGCAGATATCATTATTATTGGCGGTGGCATGGTGGGGCTGAGCCTGGCGCTGGCGCTGGCCCCCAGCGGCATGAAGGTGGCGGTGGTGGAAGGGCAGGAGCCGGACCCGCACTTTGGCGCGGTGGCCGACAACCGGGTCAGTGCCATCAACCTGGCCTCGCAAACCCTGCTGGAAAACCTGGGGGCCTGGCCCGGCCACAGCGACCGCCTTGGCCCTTATACCGAGATGGAAGTGTGGGAGGCCGCAAGCCGTGCCCGCATCGGTTTTTCCGCCGAACTGATGCATCAGCCTCATCTGGGCCATATTGTCGAAAACCGGCTGCTGCAATATCACCTGCTGGAGCGGGCGCGGCTCAGCCCGCACATCAGCCTGCACCTGCCGGCCCGGGCTGCCACCGTCTCTGCCAGCGACGCCGGTGCCTTTGTGCTGCTGGACAACGGTACCCCCATTACCGGCCGGCTGCTGGTCGGCGCCGACGGCGCCCGCTCCTGGCTGCGTAGCCAGATGCAACCGGGCATGCTCGAATGGGATTACGATCACCACGCGCTGGTGGCCACCCTTGAAACCGACGAGCCCCACGGCCGGTGTGCCCGGCAGATCTTTCATGGCAACGACATTATCGCCTTTCTGCCGCTGGCGAATCCTCACCAGTGCTCGCTGGTGTGGTCCTGCGCCCCGGAGCGGGCCGAAGCTCTGTTGGCGTTATCCGAAGTTGAGTTCAACAAGCAACTGGCCACCGCCTTCGATCTGCGTCTGGGCCTGTGCCGGGTGCTGGGGCCGCGTGCGGCCATTCCCCTCAGGGCCCGCTACAGCCAGCAGTTCTGCGGTCCGCGCTGGGCGCTGATCGGCGATGCCGCCCATACCATACATCCGCTGGCGGGGCAGGGGGTGAATCTGGGCCTGCAGGATGCGGCGGCCCTGGCCGACACCCTGCTGGCCCGCCATGCCGCGGGCCAGGACATCGGCAAGCTGGCCGGGCTGCGCGGTTTTGAACGCTGGCGCAAGGCCGAAGCCGCCACCATGCTGGCGGGCATGGAAGGATTGAAACGACTGTTTGGCATCGAATTAGGGCCATTCAGGGCATTGCGTGCCCTGGGCCTTGGCCTGACCGACAGGCTGACGCCGCTCAAGCGACGGCTGGCGGCCCATGCCCTGGGCGTGGGCGGGCTGCAACCGACGCTTTCCCGCAGGCATGAAAATACTTGAGAAAAACTAATCCGACCCCGGCTGGTAATTAGTTTTTCTAAGCCTGGTTAAGACGGGTGCACAAGCGCAAAATTTGCGCTTGTGCTTGTTTAGGGGCCTATTTATATAAAATATTTTAATTAAATGTTAAATTTTGGTGTTTTTAACCAGTTTTGTTGCATTCTTCACGTTAAAGCGGCTGTGTTGTTGCCGGTTGCATTTTGTTCACCCATTTTAACTGATTAGTTTTTTTTGGCTTCCTTGCCATGTTATCCCGGGTTTGCTTGAGTATAATCAGTTTGCCATACCGGATTATCGCTCGCTGGCCGGGCTCGGAATATAAGGAAGCGTCATGACTCAGCAAACAGTTTTGCATCCGCAGCACCTGGAAGCCGGTGCCAAAATGGTGGATTTTCACGGTTGGGAAATGCCCATCAACTACGGCTCCCAGCTTGAAGAGCACCATGCCGTCCGCCAGGACGCCGGCATGTTCGACGTCTCCCACATGACCATCGTCGATGTGAAGGGGATCGGTGCCAAAGCCTTTCTGCAGCGCCTGCTGGCCAATGACATCGGCCGCCTTACCCAGCCCGGCAAGGCCGTTTACAGCGGTATGCTCAACGAGCAGGGCGGGGTGATTGACGATCTCATTACCTATTACTTCGCCGACGACGACTACCGCATGATCGTCAACTCGGCCACCCGCGACAAGGATCTGGCCTGGATGGCGAAGCAGGCCGACGGCTTTGAGGTGACCCTCACCGAGCGGCCGGAACTGGCCATGATCGCGGTGCAGGGCCCCAACGCCAAAGCCAAAGCCGCCACCGTGTTTACTCCCGAGCAAAACGCCGCGGTGGAAGGCATGAAGCCCTTCTTTGGCGTGCAGTCCGGCGACCTCTTCATTGCCACCACCGGTTACACCGGGGAAGACGGCTACGAAATCGTGGTGCCCGCCGAGCAGGCCGGCGCCCTGTGGAATGCCCTGAAGGAAGCCGGCGTACGTCCCTGTGGCCTGGGTGCCCGCGACACCCTGCGCCTGGAAGCGGGCATGAATCTTTACGGCCAGGACATGGACGAAACCGTGTCGCCCCTGGCCGCCAACATGGCCTGGACCATTGCCTGGGAGCCGGCCGATCGTGACTTTATTGGCCGTGCCGCGCTGGAAAGCCAGCGCGAAGCCGGCGACCAGCCCAAACTGGTGGGACTGGTGATGAAGGAGAAAGGTGTGCTGCGCGCCGGTACCGCGGTGCGCTTTACCGATGCCGATGGCAACGAGCAGCAGGGTGTGATCACATCCGGCACCTTCTCGCCTACACTGGGTTTCAGCATTGCGCTGGCGCGGGTACCGCGCACCATTGGCGACAATGCGGAAGTGGAACTGCGCAAAAAATGGATGCCGGTGTCCGTGGTAAAACCGACGTTTGTACGTTTCGGCAAAGCGGTCGCCGAGTTTTAAGAACCAAGAGGAACAACTGATGAGCAATATCCCCAGTGAACTGAAGTATGCCCGCTCACACGAATGGGTACGGGTTGAAGAAAACGGTGAAGCGGTGATCGGCATTACCGAACATGCGCAGGATCTGTTGGGTGATATGGTATTTGTTGAGCTGCCCGAAGTGGGTCGCACCGTGGACGCCAGCGAAGATTGCGCCGTGGCCGAGTCCGTGAAGGCAGCGTCCGACATCTACGCCCCGGTCAGCGGTGAAATCATTGCCGTGAACGAGGCGCTGGAAGACAGCCCCGAGCTGGTGAACTCCGACCCCTACGGTGACGGCTGGCTGTTCCGCATCAAGCTGGCCGACGAGTCCGATCTGGACGAGCTGCTGGACGCCGAAGGCTACGAAAACAGCATCGACGAAGATTAAGTTCGCCAAAGCCCCCGTTATGGGGGCTTTGTTGATGCTGCCGTTCACAGCGGGCAGCCGCGGCTGCTGACATGCCATTTCAATGTCAGACTCTTGCCGGCCAGTACCCCCCGAAAACGCCGGTCGTCTGTCTACCCTCGGGCTCTGGCCCGAAGAAGGAAGTAAGGAAAAATGACCCAGTCTTTGTTTGAACTTGAGCAGAATAACGCCTTCATCGGCCGTCATATTGGTCCTTCCGAGCAGGAAGTGGCCGACATGCTGGCGGTGGTGGGCGCCGACAGCCTGGACGATCTCATCAGGCAGACCGTGCCGGCGAGCATTCTCAACGACCAGCCTCTTGGCATTGGCGCCCCGCGCACCGAGCAGGAAGCCCTGAGCTACCTGAAGTCGCTGGCCCGCCAGAACAAGGTGTTCAAGAGCTATATCGGCATGGGCTATCACGATACCCATGTGCCCCTGGTGATCCAGCGCAACGTGCTGGAAAACCCGGGCTGGTATACCGCCTATACCCCGTATCAGCCCGAGATCGCCCAGGGCCGCCTTGAAGCCCTGCTCAACTTCCAGCAAATGACCCAGGATCTGACCGGGCTGCCTCTGGCCAGCGCTTCGCTGCTGGACGAAGCCACCGCCGCCGCCGAGGCCATGGCCCTGGCCCGCCGGGTGAGCAAGAACAAGAAGGCCAACATCTTCTTTATTGCCGACGACGTGCACCCCCAGACCATCGACGTGGTGCGTGAGCGCGCCGAGCATTATGGTTTCGACATCAAGGTCGCTCCCGCCGAGGCGGTGGTGGAGCACGACGTTTTTGGCGCCCTGTTCCAGTATCCGTCCACCACCGGCCAAATCCGTGACCTCAAGGAGCTGATCGCCCGCGTGCAAGGTGGCAAGGGCATTGCCTGTGTGGCCGCCGACATTCTCTCTCTGGTGCTGCTCAAGGCCCCGGGCGAGCTGGGAGCCGATGTGGTACTGGGCAATGCCCAGCGCTTTGGGGTGCCCATGGGTTACGGTGGCCCCCACGCTGCCTTCTTCGCCACCCGCGACGAGCACAAGCGCTCGCTGCCGGGCCGCATTATCGGTGTGTCCAGGGACACCCGCGGCAAGCCGGCCCTGCGCATGGCCATGCAGACCCGCGAGCAGCACATTCGCCGCGAAAAGGCCAACTCCAACATCTGTACCGCCCAGGTGCTGCTGGCCAACATGTCCAGCTTTTACGCCGTGTATCACGGCCCGGAAGGTCTGAAGCGCATTGCCGAGCGGGTGCACCGCCTGACCGATATTCTGGCCTTGGGCCTGCAGAGCAAGGGTGCTCAGCTCAGGCACGACACCTGGTTCGACACCCTGACCGTTGAGACCGCCGACAAGGACGCCATTGTGGCCCGTGCCCTGGCCTGCGGTGTGAACCTGCGCACCGACCTCGACGGCGCCCTGGGTGTGTCCCTGTCCGAGACCACCACCCGGAGTGACGTGGCCGAGCTGTTCGATATTTTCCTGGGTGAGGGCCATGGCCTGACAGTGGAAGATCTGGATGCCAAGGCCGCCGCCGGTACCGGCTCCATTCCCGCCGCGCTGCAGCGCGACAACGCCATTCTCAGCCACGAAGTATTCAACAGCTATCACTCGGAAACCGAGATGCTGCGTTACATTCACAAGCTGGAAATGAAGGATCTGGCACTGAACTACGGCATGATTTCGCTGGGCTCCTGCACCATGAAGCTGAACGCCACCGCCGAAATGGTGCCGGTCAGCTGGCCCGAATTTGCGCAAATTCACCCCTTTGCGCCGCTGGATCAGACCCAGGGCTACCAGAAAATGATTGGCGAGCTTGAAGACTGGCTGGTGAAAATCACCGGTTACGACGCCATCTGCATTCAGCCCAACTCCGGTGCCCAGGGTGAGTACGCCGGCCTGCTGGCCATCAAGAAATACCATGAGTCCCGGGGCGAGGGGCACCGCGACATTTGCCTCATTCCGAGCTCCGCCCACGGCACCAACCCGGCCTCGGCCCAGATGGCCAACATGAAGGTGGTGGTGGTGGCCTGTGACAAGCAGGGCAACATCGACATGGTCGACCTCAAGGCCAAGGCCGAGGAGGCGGGTGAGAATCTGTCCTGCATCATGGCGACCTATCCGTCTACCCATGGCGTGTATGAAGAGAACATTCGCGAAGTGTGCGAAATCGTGCACGGCTTTGGCGGCCAGGTATACATGGACGGCGCCAACATGAACGCCCAGGTGGGCATTACCTCACCGGGCTTTATCGGCTCCGACGTGTCGCACCTCAACCTGCACAAGACCTTCGCCATTCCTCACGGTGGCGGCGGTCCGGGCATGGGCCCCATCGGCGTCAAGGCGCACTTGGCGCCCTTCGTGGCCGGCCATGCGGTGGTGAAAACCGACAAGGAAAGCCGCAACAACGGCGCCGTGTCGGCCGCCCCCTTTGGCTCCGCCAGCATTCTGCCGATCAGCTGGATGTACATCGCCATGCTGGGCGACGAAGGCCTGAAGCGCTCCACTCAGCTGGCCATTCTCAACGCCAACTACCTGATGCGCAGCCTGGCCGAGGATTACCCTATCCTCTACACCGGCCGCAACGACCGCGTGGCCCACGAGTGCATCGTGGACATTCGTCCGCTCAAAGAAACCAGCGGCATCAGTGAAATGGACGTGGCCAAGCGCCTGAACGACTTTGGCTTCCATGCCCCGACCATGAGCTTCCCGGTGGCGGGCACCCTGATGATCGAGCCCACCGAGTCCGAGTCCAAGGCCGAGATCGACCGTTTCATTCACGCCATGAAGCAGATCCGCGCCGAAATGCGCAAGGTGGAAAGCGGCGAGTGGACCCTGGAAGACAACCCCCTGGTGCACGCCCCGCACACCCAGGACGACATCATGGATGCCGAATGGAACCGTGCTTACAGCCGCGAGCTGGCGGTGTTCCCGTCCGAGGACGTGCGCCGCAGCAAGTTCTGGCCCACGGTTAACCGCATCGACGACGTGTACGGTGACCGCAACCTGTTCTGCAGCTGCCTGCCCACCGACGCCTACGGCGAGTGATTCCTGCCGTAGCCTGGTGGAATAGCAAAAGCCCCGCTGGAAAGCGGGGCTTTTTTGTATTTGGCAGGGCTTGTGGTCAGAGGGGGAGTATTTATCAGCCAGCCAACGTCTGTCATCTCCGCGAGGGCGGAGATCCAGAGCATAGTGCACTATATTCCTCCCTCGTTGGTGCCGGCAGAGAAAA
Source organism: Oceanimonas pelagia (assembly GCF_030849025.1). NCBI lineage: Bacteria > Pseudomonadati > Pseudomonadota > Gammaproteobacteria > Aeromonadales > Aeromonadaceae > Oceanimonas > Oceanimonas pelagia. The sequence continues at coordinate 2,075,336 of NZ_CP118224.1, read as the reverse complement.
ACGGGCTGCTTCAGTATTGTTTTGGCACAGCGTCAGGAGCGGGCGTGCAGGCTGTTGTTCTGGCCGACAAGCTGGCATGGCCTACAGCCATTCAGCCCCCATGCAAATTGTCAGGAATCGACGATACTTAGGTCGCTTAATGCATCCCGAACTGTTCCAACAATCGAAAGAGGTGTGACATGCCAATGCCAGACTGGATCGTGGTTGCCGATGCCGCCAAGGCCGTTGTTTACCGGCAGGACTGGGTTGAAAACGTGGGGGAAGAGGTGATGGATCTGGCCCACCCGGAGGCGCGGCTCAAAACCAGCGAGCTGACCACAGACGTGTCGGCCATACCGGAAAAGACCGACGCCAGTCATACCGAGAACCAGCGCTTTGCCCGCGACATCATGGCCCGGGTACGGCACGCGCTGGATCACAACGAGATCGGGGGTTTCTACCTGGCGGCACCGCCCCAGTTTCTGGGCCTGCTGCGCGAAGCCATGGACGATCGCCTGCGCAAGGCACTGAACAGGGATATCGATAAAAACCTGAGTGGGGTGCCCTACAAGGAAGTTCTTGCCGCCTTTACCAATTCAGGCAGAAAAGACTGACTCCAATATCGGGACGGCCTGCGGGCCGTCCCTGCCAGATTGCGCCTCATGGCGCCGGGCCCGGTGTCTTTCGGCCCAGCGCCGGGTTACTGCCTGTTCAGCGTCAGCACAAAACTCACCGGCACGGCGCGGGTGATGGACGGCAGACCGGCCAGCTCCTGCAGCTTGTCGATGCCGGCGGTAAAGCCAAAATCTTCCTGCTGCACGATCACCGGTTTCCAGCTGGATACCACCAGATCGCCATTGCCCTTGTGACTGACCAGCACGGCAATGGGCAGGGTCTTCTCCTTGCCGTGCAGGTTGAGACTGGCGTCGGTTTCAATCACTTTATCTTCACCACTTTCAAGGGCGTCGAGCTGGCCGGACAGATCGGCGCTCAGGACCAGTTTGGGAAAGCGGCCTGTTTCAAACAAATATTCTTCCAGCCGCTCGTTGCGAATGGGAATGCCGGACTCCACGCTGGCCAGATCAATGGTGAGTTCAAACCGGCCGGCGTCGCTGAGCCGGCCGGTGATCCGTTCAAAATGGTTGGGCTCGCCGACGCTTTCCTTCTTTACCGTGACAAAACTGACCCGGCTCAGTTCATTGTTCAGCTGCCAGTCGGCCAGGACCGAGGTGCTGGCCAGGCACAGGGAGGTCAGCAGGACTTTTTTAAGCATGGTGTTCTCCTTTACAGGTTGAGGCTGGTTCGAGTATAGGGCAGGGCGGCGTGAGGGAAAGACAGTGATGAAGGCCAGCGAGGCCGCTGCGACGGTGTCGATCGCATCCTTTACTAAAATGTGTGTTCCGGCTGGCGAACGGCAACGCCAGGCCATATGGTGTATGGGGAGTATCCGGTTTTGGCTTGAATATCATCACAAGGAGGCAACATGGCCGGTAAATATGAGGCGGAACGCGCCGCATTAATGGACGACGTAAAACAACTGCTGAAGGATGCGGAAGCCCTGTATCAGGCGGCGGCCGACGACGGCACCAAGGAAGGAAAGGCCCTGAAGGAAAAGCTCAAGGCACAGCTCGAGCGGGCTCAGCGGCAATATGCCGACATGGAGGAGGCCGTGATTGAACGTACTCGTCAGGCCGCTCATCACACCGACGATCTGGTGCACAGCAAGCCGTATCATGCCATGGGCATTGCCGCCCTGGTGGGGCTGGTGGTGGGTGCGCTGCTGTGCCGGGGCCGTTAACGGCATGGCCGGCAAGACGCCACTGCGAGAGCTGCTGGACACCCTGATTGAGTTGCTGTTTGTGCGCCTTCGCATGGCGCGCATCGAGTTTATTGCCCAGAAGGAGCGCATGGTGCGCCTTGGCGTGCTGGCGCTGGTGGCGGGGGCCTTGTTCTTTATGGCCTTTATCAGCCTGTTGTTCGGCCTGAACGAAGTGCTGTCGCCGGCGGCCCGGGTGTGGGTGTTTTTTGGCCTGGCGCTGGGCCTGCTGCTGGGCATGCTCTGGGCCTGCCTGGCCATGATGAAAAATCTGGCCGGGCAGCGCCGCTTTCTGGAGCAGACCCTGAAGGAGGTACAGGAAGACCTGGCCTACCTGCGTGGCCGGCGCGACATGAGTGACTGGTCGATGAAGGACTGAGGAGCCCACATGCACAGAGAACTGGAGGAGGAGCAGCGGTTGCTGCAACTCAAGGCCGAAGCGTTGCGCCTGAAGCTGCTGACCCAGCAGGCCCGGCGGCGCCAGCAAACCGAGGTAGACTGGCTGGCGCTGGCCGAGCAGGTGCCCAAAGTGGGGCTGGCCTGGCGGCTGGCGCGCTTGCCCCGGCGGCTGAGCAACAAGCTGTTGCTGGGAGCAGGGCTGCTGGCGCTGATCTGGTGGCGGCTTTAACTGCGGTAATCGCCGATATCCGGCCGGCGGCTGGGGCCGCGCAGGGCAATGTCTACCGGGTGAAAGGCCTTGATGGCTTCAAAGCAGAAATCCCCCACTGCCCGGTGCAGCGACTGGGGATCGTGGTTGCTGATGATAATGATGCTTTTCGACAGGTTGCGCCGGCGCCGCAGCAGGTGGCCGAGGAAGCTGGACTGGCTTTCCGCCAGCCGGCTGCGGTTGGCGGCCACTTCGTCCAGCACCAGCAGATCCACCTCTTCCAGAGCCCGGCGATACTGGTTGCGGCTTTCCTGATCTTCAATCACGCCAAAAAACAGCCGGTCCACCACCGAGGCCCATTGCTGAAAAATGACCGACTTCTGGTGCTGCCGGATCAGCTCATGGGCAATGGCGCCGGCCAGCGTCGACTTGCCGGTGCCGAAATCGCCGTAAATCAAAATGCCGGTGCCGCCCTTTTTCTCCCAGTGATCAAAGGCATTGATAAAGTGATGGGCGGTTTCAATATGAGGCGCCAGCGCCGGATCATGGTGATCCATGTTGGCAAAGGTCCAGTCGGAATTTAAGTCGGCCTGGGCCAGCAGCCGCTCGGTGCGCTGTATCCTGGCCTGCTGCTGCAATTGTTTTACATCGGCATTGGCCTGCTGCTCATACAGCTGGCGCAGGGTCTGATAATCGTATTGCGGCAGGCCGCCGCTTTCCCTGAGCTGCCGCAGACGCCTGAGCACCTGCTGCACTTCGCCCTTGGCGGCGGCGGGGGAGGTGTCCTTGTGCGGGCGCTGCTGTTGCCGGCGACGGCGGGCGATTTCGGCCATGTCGGCGGCCATTTCTTCAGGTGTCTTTTTCATCATGGCTCTCCTGTTGCTCACCGCCCAGACGCCGGGCTTCTGCCATCATTTCCTGCGCCCGCTTGCTGGGGCCGCTGGCGGACTGGACCGGGGGGGTTTGCTGATAACCGGTGTGGGGCTCAAGGCCCGGAGTGCGACGCAGGGCGCGGCGGTTTTTCAACTGGCGTACAAAGCGCAGCATCCACTGGTGCTGGTTTTCAAACACTTCCGGCCGGCCCAGCCAGTAGGCGATAAATTCGCCCAGCTCCACATCATCAAAATGGCAGTCGAGCAGACCGCACAGCCGTGCCAGGCCCTCGAACTGCTCATCGGGCCGCCATTCGGGATACATGGCAAACTGGCGGGCGGGCAGGGGAGTGAGCCCCTGCAGGTTTTTCAACGGCAGCCGAAAGCGGGCGCCGTGATAGTGCTGTGGATGAGGGCGTTCTTCCAGCGCCAACAGGCCGGCCTGCTGCAGTTCATCCACCAGGGCGGTGAGATCCGCCGGAGTTACCCGGTAGCGGTAATCGCCCTTGCCCTGCACCGCCAGCGCCCGGCCCAGGCTCGGGTAATCGAGGGGGTGGGTGAGCTCGCCCCGTGCCTGGTGCCTGAGATAAAGCAGGTAAAGGCTACGGGCGGGATGCGAAAGCCGGGGGGAGGTCAGAGCCTGGTGTTCTGCGGGAGTCATGGCGCCTGGATACTTGAATGGTGCGGCCATTATCCAATAAAGCGGCGCCGGAATACAGCCGGGACTACACGGTGAGTGAAATCGGCTAGGCTGAATTCAGGTATCATTTTCATTTGCGGAACTCGCCATGTTCATGCGAAACCCATGCATATTATTGCTGGACGACGACGTGCTGTTCCGGCGCCAGATGCTGGCCTATCTGGAGTTGTGGGGGGCCCGGGTACTGGAGGCCGACACCCCGGCCAGGGGGCTGCAGCTGGCGGTGCAATACCGGCCCGCGCTGGTACTGGGCAACTGCAGGCTGGCGGTTGACGGCCACTCCCTGCCTGCGGCGTTTCGCCGGCACCGGGTGGAGACACCCTTCATCGCCATTTCCGGTGAAGGCAGCATGGCCGAGGTGGCGGCGGCGCTGCGTGCCGGGGCGGCCGATTATCTGGTCAAGCCGGTGCGCAACTGGCATGCGCTGAAGTGGCGACTGGGAGCCTGTCTGGTGTCGGGCAACCGGCAGGCGCAGCGGGAGCTGGCGGAGTTTGAAGCGCATCTGGCGTTTTATCGCCGACAGGACATGGCCGCCACCCGGCTGCTGCAGGAGCTGGCGGTATCGGGAGAGCGGCGGCTGGGCAGCTGGCAGCTGAACTGCCATTACAGCACCCCTTGGGTGCTGACCCGGTCGCTGCGGCTGGGGCAGGATTTGCTGTTGCTGGCGGCGGAGTTTGATCCTCTGCATCAGGACACGCCCATGCTGATGCTGCTGGTGGCATTCTTGCTGCACGAGCCCCTGCGTCAGTACCGCAGTGGTACCAGCCGGATGCTGCAAAGTCCGGCCCGCACCCTGGAATATCTTAACCGGCGGTTGTCTGACAGCGAGCTCAATGCCAGCGTGAATCTGATGCTGCTCAGATTGCGGGCCGACAGCAACAGCCTGGAGGTGGCTAACGGTGGCATGGGCGGCTGCGACTGGCTGGCCGGCTGTAATGCCGGCCCCCTGGGGCGGGGCGAGTTCACCGCCAGCCCCTGGTGTCAGCCCTGCCATTTCCCGCTGCGGCTCAGCCTCAGCGGCAGCCATGGCGGACGCATTGAACTTACCGCCAGTCGCGCCCCTTACTGAGCCTGCAGTTGTTGCAGGTAGCGACGAAAGCCCTCACCCAGCTCCTTGTGGCGCAGGCCATATTCCACGTTGGCCATCATGTACCCCAGCTTGCTGCCGCAGTCGTGGCTTTTGCCGGTAATGTGGTGGGCGTCGACCCGCTCCCTGTCCATCAGCATGGCGATGGTATCGGTCAGCTGAATTTCGTCGCCCTTGCCCAGCGGGGTTTTCTGCAGCAACGGCCAGATGCTGGCAGGCAGTACGTAACGACCCACGACAGACAGGTTTGAAGGGGCTTCTTCCCGGGACGGCTTTTCCACCATGGCGGCAATGGGGGCCGACTCGCCCTGAGCGATGTGTGCATCGCCCAGATCGACAATGCCGAACTGATCCACCAGCTCCTCGGCCACTGGCTCCACCAGGATCTGACTGTGCCCGGTTTCCTCAAAGGCGGCGATCATGGCGGCCAGGTTGTCCCGGCTCAGGTTGCAGGCGGCGTCGTCGATCAGCACATCGGGCAGCAAAATGGCAAAGGGGGCGTCTCCCACCAGCGGGCGGGCACACAGAATGGCATGCCCCAACCCCCGGGCCTCGCCCTGGCGCACATGCATGATGGTGACGTCGGACGGGCAGATATTCTGTACCTCGTCGAGCAGCTGACGCTTGACCCGTTTTTCCAGGGTGGCCTCCAGCTCGAAACTGGTATCGAAGTGGTTTTCAATGGAGTTTTTACTGGCGTGGGTAACCAGTACGATTTCCTTGATGCCGGCCTTGACCGCCTCGCTGACCACATACTGGATCAGGGGCTTGTCGACCACCGGCAGCATTTCCTTGGGAATGGCCTTGGTGGCGGGCAACATGCGGGTGCCCAGGCCGGCTACGGGGATCACGGCCTTGCGAATGGATTGTTGGTGTGACATGGATGCATCGCTGTTGAAAACAAAGCGGTATCATAACCAAAGCTGCCCCTTTCGGCCACGGCACGAAAGGGGCAGTGAGGTCAGCGTAACGGTGTTAGTTGCTGAGCAGGTGCCGGTTCTTTTCCACCGTGGCTTCGCCAATGCCCTTGACCCGGGCCAGATCGTCCACCGAGGCGAACGGACCGTTGGCATCCCGGTATTCCACAATGGCCTGAGCCTTGGCCGGACCGACGCCGGATAGCTGGGCGAGCTGATCCGGTGTGGCGGTGTTGATGTTGACGCTGGTAACCACCACGTCTTTGGCGTCGGCTTCGTTGGCCAGGGCCGGTGCTCCGGTGGCCAGCAACATTGCCAGCAGGGCAGGGGCTAATCGTTTTTTCATCCCGAGTCTCCTTTTCTTTTTCAAGACGTTCCCACACAGGTCCTGTTTTTTCAGGACCATTCAAGACTCGTTCAGAAACCTGAATTGCGCAAATATTCAGCACAAAAAGCCGGCGCCAGTGCGCCCGTGATGGAAGGCTGCGGGGCGTGACATGTGGCATGCGGGTGTAAAGTTCAGCCTTCGCTTAACTGAGATTTATAAAGTTTATATTTAACAGGCATTCAAGGGGGAGCATGATGAGCCTATCGGATCACATCTGTGAGGCGGCAAGGAGTCGTGATGAACACCATGGCAAGCATGAGCAGCAAGGAAACCATCGGCCGGCAGCTGGATTTGAATGCCTTCTGGATGCCCTTTACCGGCAACCGGGCCTTCAAGGCTGCTCCCCGGCTGATCGCCGAAGCGAACGGCGCGTATTTTACCGATGTGAACGGCCGTAAGCTGTTCGACAGCCTGTCCGGGCTCTGGTGCACCGGCCTTGGCCACCGGCACCCCAAAATCATTGAGGCCATTCACCGTCAGCTCCATACCCTGGACTACGCGCCCGGCTTTCAGACCGGACACCCGCTGGCCTTTGAGCTGGCCACACGGCTGGCGGGTCTGGCTCCCGCCGATTTAACCAGGGTGTTCTTTACCAACTCCGGCTCAGAATGCGCCGACACTGCCCTGAAAATGGCCCGGGCCTACTGGCGCGCCAGGGGCAAACCGGAAAAGACCCGGCTGATTGGCCGGGCCAGGGGCTATCACGGGGTCAACATGGGCGGCACCAGCCTGGGTGGTATGGGTCCCAACCGCAAGCACTATGGCCAGCTGGTGGAGGCGGATCACCTGCCTCATACACTGCTGGCGGAAAACGCCTTCAGCCGGGGCCAGCCCGAGCACGGCGCAGAGCTTGCCGATCATCTGCTGCAACTCATTGAATTGCACGACGCCTCCAACATTGCGGCGGTTATGGTGGAGCCCATGTCCGGCTCGGCCGGGGTGATAGTGCCGCCGGCGGGCTATTTGCAGCGGTTGCGGGAGATCTGCGACCGGCACGACATTCTGCTGATTTTCGACGAGGTGATCACCGGCCTGGGGCGCATGGGCGAGCTGTTTGGTGCCGAGGCCTTTGGGGTGGTGCCCGACATGCTGAGCGTGGCCAAGCAGCTCACCAACGGCGTGGTACCCATGGGCGCGGTGATCGCCAGAGAGCAGATTTATCAGGCCTTTATGGAGCAGCCCGGGCCGGACTACATGGTGGAATTTCCTCACGGTTATACCTACTCCGGCCACCCGGTGGCCTGCGCCGCCGCCATGGCGTCACTCGACGCCCTTGTGGAAGAGAACATGCCGGGTCGTGTGCGGGCGCTGATGCCGGTGTTTGAAGAGCAAATCCACCGGCTGAAAGGGCTGCCCCATGTGGTGGACATTCGCAATTGCGGCCTGGCCGGGGCGGTGCAGCTGGCGCCCTGCCCGGGCGAGCCGGCACGCCGGCCCATGGAGCTGGCCATTGCGCTGTGGCAAGCGGGCTATTACGTGCGTTTTGGCGGCGACACCCTGCAGTTTGGTCCACCCTTTATCTCCACCCCCGATGAGCTTGAGCAGTTGTTCAATGCCGTGGCCGCAGTGCTGAAAGCATCGGCAGCATGATATTCCGGTTTGCGCCGGAACGACTGAATATGGGGCTGAGCCGACAGGCTTTTCATCATTACATGTACAAGGACTTAGCATGAATATTATTCCTCACCTGATCAACGGCGAACATCACCGCGGCAGTCAGTGGCTGGATGTCTTTAACCCGGCCACCGGTGCGGTCTGTGCGCAAGTGGCCCTGGCCGATGCCGGCACGGTGGCGCAGGCGGTGGCCGCCGCCGAGGCCGCCTTTCCCGCCTGGCGCGATACCCCCCCGGCCAAGCGGGCACGGGTGATGTTCCGTTATCGTCAGCTGCTGGAAGAGCGCGCCGACGATATTTGCCGGCTGATTGCCGAGGAGCACGGCAAAACCCTGGAAGACGCCCGCGGCGAGCTGCAGCGGGGTATGGAAAACGTGGAATACGCCTGCGGTGTGCCGGGCCTGCTGAAAGGGGAATTTACCCGTAACGTGGGCCCCGACATCGACGCCTGGTCTGACTTTCAGCCCCTGGGGGTGGTGGCCGGTATTACCCCGTTCAATTTTCCCGCCATGGTGCCGCTGTGGATGTTCCCCATGGCCATCGCCTGCGGTAACTGTTTTGTGCTCAAGCCCTCGGAAAAGGATCCCGGCGCGTCCTTGCTGATTGCCGAACTGCTGGAAGAAGCCGGTCTGCCCAGGGGGGTGCTCAATGTGGTGCAGGGCGGGCGCGAGGCAGTGGAGGCACTGCTGGAGCACAAGGGGGTAAAGGCGGTGAGCTTTGTGGGCTCCACCCCGGTGGCCGAGCACATTTATGCCAGGGGTACGGCCCGTGGCAAGCGGGTGCAGGCGTTGGGCGGCGCCAAGAATCACGCGGTGCTGCTGCCCGATGCGGATCTCGACAATGCGGTCAGTGCCCTGATGGGGGCGGCCTTTGGTTCCTGTGGCGAGCGCTGCATGGCCATCTCGGTGGCGGTGTGCGTGGGCGAGGCGGTGGCTGATGCCCTGGTGGCAAAACTGAGCGAAAAAATCCGTATGCTCAACATTGGCCCCGGTACGGAAGGCGGCCACGACATGGGCCCGGTAATAAGCAGGGAGCACCTGGAGAAAATTACCGGTTACATTGCAGACGGCGAGCAGGCCGGGGCCGCCCTGGTGGTGGACGGCCGGGGTGTGACGGTGCCGGGCCACGAAGGCGGCTACTTTATCGGTGGCTGCCTGTTCGACCGGGTGACCCCCGACATGCGCATCTACCGGGAAGAAATCTTTGGTCCGGTGCTGTGCGTGGTGCGGGTCGAGAGCCTGGAAGACGCCATTGCCCTGGTCAACGCCCATGAATACGGCAACGGCACCTGCCTGTTCACGCGGGACGGCGAAGCGGCGCGGCTGTTTGGCGATCACATCGAGGTGGGCATGGTCGGCATTAACGTGCCGCTGCCGGTGCCCGTGGCCTATCACAGCTTTGGCGGCTGGAAGCGCTCGCTGTTTGGTGATCTGGCCGCCTACGGTCCCGATGCCGTGCGCTTTTACACCCGGCGCAAGACCATTACCCAGAAATGGCCCGAGCGCGCCAGCCACCAGGCTTCGGACTTCGCCTTTCCGAGTTTGTGAATGTTGGTGAGGCGTAAAGAGGGAGGTGTGAGGAGGTTCACCGGTGTATTTCTTCCTCGCCCTTTACTCCTTACCCCTCACGGTCCTTTTCTTGCCCGTCGCAAGCTGTCACAATATGCGCCTCTTGAGGGAGTAATCGTTCGGTGAATGCCGAAACTGCTGTCAACAATCTCTGAGCCGAAGGCTTATGGCAGTAGTGTCCTGTGGATTGATGAGACTCGAGACGCAGCCACCAACCGGGCGGGAGGTGGAGGCGTCTTCGGTGTTTTGGTCCCGCCCCAAGAGCGCTTATGAATCTGTCTAGCCTGTTGTTTCTGCTTTCCACCCCCGTTCAAGGGGGGATTTCATTATGCTGATGTCTGTTGCCGCCATCGTGCTGGGCCTTGCGGTGCTGGTATGGAGTGCCGACCGCTTTGTGGACGGTGCTTCGGCCACCGCCCGTTATGCCGGTATGCCCCCCTTGCTGATTGGCATGGTGATCGTGGGGTTCGGTACCTCGGCCCCGGAAATTGTGGTGTCCATTATTGCGGCGCTGGAAGGTAACCCCGGGCTGGCCCTGGGGAATGCCTATGGCTCCAATATTGCCAATATTGGCCTCATTCTCGGGGTAACGGCACTGATCAGTCCCATTGCCGTGCACTCTCAGGTGCTGCGCAAGGAGCTGCCCATACTGTTGCTGATCACCCTGCTGTCGCTCAGCCTGCTGTGGAACGGCTGGCTTGCCCGTACCGATGCCATGGTGTTGCTGGTGGTGTTCGTGCTGCTGATGGCCTGGAGCATTCGTCAGGGTCTGCGTGACGGCAACGACAGCATGGCCAGCGAACAGGAGCAGGAGCTGGGTGAAAATACCATGAGCCTGAAACAGGCGCTGTTCTGGCTGGTGGCCGGTCTGGTGCTGCTGATCATCAGCTCGCGTTTTCTGGTATGGGGAGCGGTGAATGTGGCCCAGGCCTTTGGCGTGAGTGATCTGATCATTGGTCTGACCATCGTCGCCATTGGCACCTCGCTGCCCGAGCTGGCCTCCTCCATTGCCGCCATTCGCAAGAATGAACACGATCTGGCCCTGGGCAACGTGATTGGCTCCAACCTGTTCAATACCCTGGCGGTGGTGGGGCTGGCCGGCATCATTCACCCGCTGGCGGTGGTGTCGGAAGTGATCAACCGCGACTTTGTGGTGATGATAGCGCTGACCCTGTCGCTGTTCGTGCTGGGCTTTGGCTTTCGTGGCCGCCCGGGACGCATCAATCGCGTTGAAGGTGCCTTTTTGCTGGCGGTGTACCTGGCCTACACCGGCTGGCTGGCCGGCAATGTGATTGCTGCGTAGCAGTGAAGCAGCAGTGCGGTTGCACTCCGCCGACACGCTTCGGGCCCATCCCCGGGACGCTCGTCAAATGTCATCCCTGACATTTGACGGTCGGCTTCGGCAATCCCCACTGCGACTTCAGGCTATATCTGTGTTTTTATGCTGCCGGGCGTAAAGCTCGGCCTGCAATTTCCTCATTCCCCCAAAATGGGCGCTTTGCTCGCCCTTGCCCATCTGCATCAACCACGCCTGTGTCTATACTGACCCGCATAACCCCATCTGGCGCGTGAAGAACATATGAAAATACACCTCCGTATGCGACGGGCCGCCACCGGCCTGCTGTGCAGTCTGCTGGCGCTGCCGGCAACGGCTCAGCCTGAGCCGCTTTCCGCCAGCAGCAGCGATCCCGTCACCCTGGGCTGGATGCAGGGCTTTCCGCCGCCGCCGGAAAAACGTCTGCGCGCCGCCGACGGCTCCTTTTTTGAGTTTCCCGCCCTGCGCTACAGTGTGGCGCACATGCGCGAGTTTATGCCCACGGTGGAAGTGTCTCGGGGCCTGGGCGCGCCCTTGCCGCTGAAGTATCGTCTGGATCCGTTAGTCGACAAGCTGCGCTTTCTGCCCTGGGACAGCGATGAGCCCATCACCTTTGCCGATGCCTTTGAGCGCAATTACACCGACGGCCTGATTGTGCTGCACCGGGGGGAGGTGGTGTATGAGCGTTATGCCGGCGCCCTGAAAGAAAGTGGTCAGCACGCTGCCATGTCGGTAACCAAGTCGGTAACCGGCCTGCTTGCCGCCGTGCTGGTGGCCGAAGGCCGGCTGGATGAAAGCAGGCTGGTGGCCGAATACGTGCCCGAGCTGAAAGACTCCGCCTTTGGCGATGCCACCGTACGCCAGCTGATGGACATGACCACGGGTCTGCAATACAGCGAAAACTATGCCGATCCCAACGCCGAGGTATGGCAATACTCCGCCGCCGGCAGCCCCTGGCCCAAGCCGGCAGGATACACCGGCCCGGTGGGCTATTTTGAGTATCTTGCCGGGGTGCAAAAGCAGGGTGAGCATGGCGAGGCCTTTGGCTACAAAACCATCAACAGCGACGCCCTGGGCTGGGTGATCTCCCGGGTCACCGGCCAGTCGGTGGCTGAGCTGCTGTCGGAAAAAATCTGGCGGCGCATCGGCATGGAGCAAAGCGCCTATTACCAGGTGGACGAGCTGGGTACTCCCTTTGCCGGCGGCGGGCTGAGCGCCGGCCTGCGCGACCTGGCCCGTTTTGGCGAGCTGGTGCGCAACCGGGGCCGCTGGCAGGGCGAGCAGATCATTCCTGCGGCGGCCATCGACGACATTCGCCGTGGCGGCAGTAAAAACGCCTTTGCCCGTGCCGGCTTTGACAGGCTCAAGGGCTGGTCTTACCGCAACATGTGGTGGATAACCCATAACCGCAACGGTGCCTTCGCCGCCCGGGGGGTGCACGGCCAGACCATTTACATCGATCCCGCCGCCGACATGGTGCTGGTGCGCTTTGCCTCTCATCCGGTGGCGGCCAATGGCGCCAATGATCCCTACTCGCTGCCGGCGTATCAGGCCGTGGCTGATTACCTGATTTCTCTTGAAATGCCCTGAAAGGAGCTTCCATGAAACCTGCTGAACTGTTTGATCTCACCGGCAAGGTGGCCATTATTACCGGCGGTGCCAACGGCATTGGCAAGGGCTGTAGTAAAATGCTGGCCGCGTTTGGTGCCAGCGTGGTGGTGGCGGATCTGAAACTCGACGCCGCCGAGGCCACCGCCGAGGAAATCCGTCGCGAGGGAGGCAAGGCGCTGGCCGTGGCCTGCAACGTCACCAGAGACGACGATCTGGTGGCACTGGTCAACCAGGCCCTGGCGGAATTCGGCCGGATCAACATTCTGGTGAACAACGTGGGCGGGGGCGGCGCCGGCCGTGAAAGTCCGGCCACCCTTACCGTGGAGCAGTTTGCCCGTACCTTTGAGCTGAACGTGTTCAGCAACTGGCGGCTGGCCCAGCTGTGTGCCCCGCACATGGAAAAGGCCGGCTACGGCTCCATTATTAACATGTCGTCCATGAGCTCCATCAACAAGAGCCCGGCCATCAGCGCCTATGCCTCGTCCAAGGCCGCCATCAACCACATGACCGCCAACCTGGCCTTTGACTATGGCCCCGCCGGCATTCGGGTAAACGCCGTGGGGCCGGGCGCCATTCGCACCGACGCCCTGGCCTCTGTGCTTACCCCCGAAATCGAGGCACGCATGCTGGCGCACACCCCGCTCAAACGGCTGGGCGAAGCCGAAGACATTGCCGGTGCCGTGCTCTATTTTGCCGCCCCAATATCGCGTTGGGTGAGTGGCCAGACCCTGTTTGTGAACGGCGGCGGCGTGCAAACTTTGGACTGAGCCACATTGTTGATCCTTCCTACCAAGGTGTAATGGCCCCGGCCGGCGACCTCTGTTAAGGTCGCCGGCTTTATTATGTGGCAAACACATATCTTGCCTATTTAACCATCAGTGTTGTTGTATTTTGGTTTTTACAGGGATTAACAGACGATCATGTGGAACATCATCAAAATAGCCAGTGCCTTTATTGGCATCATCGTGGGGGCGGGATTTGCCTCCGGTCAGGAAGTGCTGCAGTACTTCACCAGCTTTGGCTACCTGGGCACGGCGGCGGCCGTGGTGGCCACGGCCCTGTTTGCCTATCTGGGCATGATGCTCACCTGGCTGGGCAGCCGCACGGGCACTCGTTCCCATAAAACCGTGGTCTATCAGATAAGCGGTCGCTACCTTGGCGTGATCGTGGATGGGGTGATCATCTTTACCCTGTTTGGCGTGGGGGTGGTGATGATCGCCGGTGCCGGCTCCACCCTGCACCAGCAGTTTGGCCTGGCGCCCTTTGTGGGCAGCGTGCTGATGACCCTGATGATGGGCGCCACCCTGATGCTGAACGTGCAGCGGGTGGTGGCACTGATTGGCAGCATTACGCCGTTTCTGGTACTGGCGCTGGTGCTCATCTGCATTTACAGCCTGTTCACCATGGAGCGCAGTTTTGAAGAGCTGGCGCCCATTGCCGAAAGCGTGGAGTCCACCCTGCCGCACTGGCTGGTGTCGGCGGTGAACTATGTGTCGTTCAACATTGCCGTGGGCGCGGCCATGGCGCTGGTGATGGGCGGGGCCGAGCCCGATGCGCGCATCGCCCGCTGGGGCGGCCTGCTGGGCGGAGCCGGGGTGGGAGTGCTGATCATGATCAGCCACCTGGCCATGTTCTCTCAAATCGATCTGGTGGCCGGTTATGCCCTGCCGCTGCTCAAGATCATCGACGGCATTTCCCCCTGGCTGGCCAAGGCCATGGCCTTTGTGCTGTTTGGCATGATCTTCAGTACGGGGGCCAGCATGTTTTATGCCTTTGTGGCCCGTTTCGTGGCAATGCGCACGCCGGCGGCCAATCGGTTCAGCATCATTACCCTGGTGGTGGGCTTTGTGGCCAGCTTTGCCGGTTTTACCCAGCTGGTGGCGTTTTTCTATCCGCTGATCGGTTACCTGGGGCTGTTTCTGGTGGGGGCGCTGATGTATGCGCCGCTGCGGCTGAAACGCGCCGGGTTTGCCGGCCTGCAGCCCCTGGCCGGCAACGATTAAGATGAAACTGCCTGTCCTGCCCGGCGCTGACCGGGCGGGTTATATCAGTGCCTCCGGCGACTCGGGCAGCACCTGGCCCCCGTCCACCACCAGGGTTTGCCCGGTAATGTAGCGGGCTTCCCTTGATGCCAGAAAACAGACGGCGTGACCAATGTCGTCCGGCGTGCCCAGGGTGTGGGTGGGGATGGCCGCCTTCATCTGCGCCAGATAATCCTCGCCCTGCGCCAGCAGGCCTTCGGTAAGAATATTGCCTGGCATCACGGCGTTAATGGTAATACCGTCGCGGGCGCATTCCAGCGCCGCGCTGCGCATAAAGCCCAGCTGACCGGCCTTGCTGGCGGCATAGTGGCTCCAGCCGGGAAAACCGGTAAGCGGTCCGGTGATGGACGAGGTGATCACGATGCGGCCGTAGCCCTGGGTACGCATGGCCTCCAGTGCCGCCTGCACCATAAAAAAGGTGCCTTTCAGGTTGATGCCATGCATTTCATCCCAATGCTGCTCGGTCATGCTGGCCAGATCACACTGGGGGAAAATGCCGGTGTTGGAGCACAGAATATCAAGCCGCTCAAGGTCGCGCATGACCGCCGCTACCGCCTGCTTGCAGCTTTCCTGCCGGGCCACATCCAGATAAAAATAGTGAGCACCCAGTTCCTCGGCGCTGGCCTTGCCGGCGGTTTCGTCGATATCGGCAATCACCACGGTGGCCCCGGCACTGGCCAGCACTTTCGCAATGCCCTTGCCAATGCCTTTGGCGCCGCCGGTTACCAGGGCAACCTGGCCCGTTAAATCAAACATGTGCTCTCCTGTTTGTTCGTTGTGTGCTTGAAATGCGAGCAGCCATGCAAGCATAAAACAGAAATCAAATGAGTGATGCTGATCTACTTTTAAATTTTTAGTTTCTTCAGTACCTTGGAGAGCAGACAGACCAAATAACCATGTTTGCGAACAGGAGGTAAACGTGAGCATTACCGAAAAGGATCTGCGCCATTTGCGCCGTTGCGTTGAGCTGGCCGAAGAAGCCCTGAGCGAGGGTGACATGGCCTTTGGCTCCGTGCTGGTGTCGGCCGAGGGCGCCGTGCTGGCGGAAGACCGCAACCGCATTCACACCGGCGAGGCTACCTGGCACCCGGAGATCGCCCTGGCCCGCTGGGCTGCCGAAAACCTGAGTGCTACCGAGCGCTCCCGAAGCACTCTGTATACCTCGGGTGAACACTGCCCCATGTGCTCTGCTGCCCACGCCTGGGCCGGACTGGGCCGTATTGTGTACGCCAGCTCCGCCGAGCAGTTTTCAGCCTGGTGTCAGGAGTGGGGACTGGGCGCTTCACCGGTAAAGGCGCTGGCCATTAACGATGTGGCCCCCGACATTCCCGTGGCCGGTCCGGTGCCGGAGCTGGCCGAAGAAATCCGCGAGCTGCACCGGCGGTATTTTGGCATTGAGAGCCAGGACTAAACCAACGGCCATTTGGGCTACCTCACGTTGCCCCCGTAAAGATGGGGGCCTATTCCACTTTTCCTTCAACACGCAGATCTCCCGAAGTAGCCGCATGGGGACTTATTCCGATCTCAAGGCGTCTTGTCGTGCCGCGCGGCCCCATTATAATGATTGAAATCAAATGAGTCCTTTCTAGGGCAGTTACTCGGAGGCAGGATGTCTAGAGGGTGGTCAAAGGCTGAGGTAGAGGCAACGATTGCAGATTATCTGGATATGCTCTGCTTGGAGTTGGCCGGCAAAAAATATAGTAAGACTGAGCACCGCAGGAACCTACAGCCTAAGCTCAATGGTCGCAGTGAAGGTGCCATTGAATTAAAGCATCAGAACATAAGTGCGGTGATGATAGAAATGGGTATTCCATATATTAATGGCTACAAGCCACGCACTAACTACCAACGCTCGCTATTGCCGGAAGCCGTATTTAATCTTGTTTCAAAAAGGGACGCCCTGCATAAGATGTTAGACGTCGAGGTGGAAAAAGCCCCAGTGGCTTTGTCTCGGTTTAACGTTGATGGTGTGTTAGAGGACCCACCCAAGATAGGCAAGGTAGGCGAAGTGAAGGCTAACTACCTGGTGAGCAAAGTCAACTATTTGGAGCGAGAGGCTCGTAACCAAGCCATCGGCGACTTTGGGGAGGCATTTGCGCTCGCCTATGAAAAAGAAAGGCTAGAGAAGTTAAGTAAAGGTTTTTTAGCGGATCGGATCGAACATGTTGCGCAAACTGTAGGCCCATTAGCCGGGTATGATATTCGTTCTTATAACGCCGATGGCAGCGATAGGTTTATCGAGGTGAAAGCCACGAAGTACGGGAAAAGTATTCCGTTCTTCGTCACATCGAATGAATTGAAATTCTCAAGGGAAAACTCCAATAATTACCACTTGTACCGAGTGTTTGATCTACAGGCCAACCCTAGGATGTTTCATTTGAGCGGTAACTTGGAAAGTGTCTGCAACCTTAAGCCAACAGAGTTTATGGCAGTAGTGGGCTGAGTTGCCACATAAGCCTTGAAGCCGGGGCTGGTCCCACCATCCTGAGGAGAGGGGAAAACGGGGCAGAACCGCCCCGTTTTCCGTTCTGTTATCTCTTAGGCGAGTGCCTGGTGCATAAAGTCCTGCACTTGCCGTGTCAGCCGCTGCTTGTGGGCGTCGTCGATAAAACTGGCCTCAATGGCATTGAGGGTAAATTGTGCCAGTTCTTGCGGCGTCAGTGCATGGCTATTGGCTACCGCCTGAAAGTTATCGGTCATGTAGCCGCCAAAGTAGGCCGGATCATCCGAGTTGATGGTCACACAGACATTTCGGCGCAGCAGTTCAACGATGTTGTGCCGATCCATATGGTCAAACACCTTCAGCTTGGTATTGGAAAGCGGGCAAACGGTGAGGGGCACGCGACGTTGGGCCAGTTTCTCCACCAAGGCCGAATCGTCCACACAGCGCACACCATGATCGATGCGTGAAATGCTCAGCAGCTCAAGGCTGTTGTGAATGTTCTCAACCGGCCCTTCTTCTCCGGCATGGGCCACGGTCAGAAAGCCGTGACCAATCGCCTCCTGAAACACGCGCTCAAATTTCTCCGGCGGATGGCCCAACTCCGACGAGTCGAGGCCGACGGCCACAATTTTGTCCTTGTGCGGCAGTGCCATGCGCAGGGTGTCAAAGGCGCTGTCTTCGTCCAGGTGGCGCAGAAAGCACATGATGAGGTGACTGCTGATGCCCAGCTGCTCCCGGCCGTCACGCAGTGCCCGGTCAATGCCGTTGAGCACGGTGTCAAAGGCAATGCCCCGCTCGGTATGGGTTTGCGGGTCAAAGAAGATTTCGGTATGGATGACGTTATCTGCCTGGCAACGCAGCAAATAGGCCCAGGTCAGATCGTAAAAGTCCTGCTCGTGGATCAGAACCCTGGCACCCTGATAGTAGATGTCGAGGAAGGATTGCAGGTTGCTGAACTGATAGGCGGCGCGCACGGCTTCCGGCGTGTTAAACGGCAGGGCTATCTGGTTGCGTTGCGCCAGCTCGAACATCATTTCCGGCTCCAGCGTGCCTTCGATGTGCAGATGCAGTTCAACTTTCGGGAGTTGCTGAATAAAGGTGGTTTGGTTCACGCTTGTGTCTCCATTCAAGGGATATCAACAAGCGCTTTTCTCTTGCCTGACTATTGACGATGTACAAAGAGAAAAGCGCTATGCACTTTCTCTTCGTAATCTGGAATTTACGGCTCCAGGTAGAGACCCTCACCCCTTATCAGTGAGGTTATACGAAGCATCGGCGTTGCCGATAGGAAGCCATTGTAGCCATACCGGAACCGCCATGCCAATAGGTGGTCAGCGGTAAAGTAGCTGAAGCGTTTGAAGCCGAAAAAATGGCACCAGGGCTAACCCTGGTGCCATTCTGAGTCGTGAGGAAAGTGGGGGAGTTTTTTCTCATCCCTTACTCCTCACGTTCAACGTCTTACTTGCGCGTCGCGGCCTTCATCTCTTTTACAAAGGCGGTGAGGGCGTCGAGCATGGCCTGGGGCTGGTCCAGGTGCTGTTCAATGATTTTCACCACGGCGGAGCCGGAGATGGCGCCGGCGGCACCGGCGGAAATGGCATCGCGCACCTGTTCGGGGCTGGAAATACCAAAGCCGAGCAGGGACGGCGGCGCATTGAATTTGGCCAGGGTGGCCAGCAGGGTGTCTACCGGGGTGCCGGCTTTGGTTTCGGTGCCGGTCACGCCGGCACGGCTCAGCAGGTAGGTGTAGCCGGAGCCCATTTCCGCCACGGCCTTCAGGGTGGCCTCACTGCCGTTGGGCGGCGCGATATAAATGCTCTCAATGCCGGCCTTGTCGGCGGCGGCCTTGAACGGCGCGGCCATTTCCAGCGGCACATCGGCCACCAGCACCGAGTCTACGCCGGCCTCGGCGGCGCGGGAGTAGAAGCTGTCTACTCCGGGCGCATACACCAGGTTGGCGTACACCAGCAGGCCAATGGGCAGCTCGGGGTATTTTTCCCGCACCTGTTTGAGCATGTCAAAGCAGGTCTGGGTGCGGGTGCCGGCATTGCGGGCACGCAGGGTGGCGGCCTGAATGGTGGGGCCGTCGGCAATGGGATCGGAGAAGGGAATGCCCAGCTCCAGGGCATCGGCGCCGCCGGCCACCAGGGCATCAATCACCTTGAGCGAGTGCTCGGGGGTAGGGTCGCCCAGGGTCACGAAGGGCACAAAGGCGCCTTCGTTGCTGGCATTCAGTCGCTCGAACAGGCGGTGGTAGCGGCTCATTTGATTTCTCCTTTTTGCTCCAGAATATCGGCCACGGTAAAGATGTCCTTGTCGCCACGACCGGACAGGTTAACCACCAATACTTGTTCTTTTTCCGGCTCGGCCTCGGCCATTTTCAGGGCGTAGGCCAGGGCGTGTGAAGATTCCAGCGCCGGAATAATGCCTTCGTTGCGGGCCAGGGCCTGAAAGGCGTCGAGGGCTTCGTCATCGGTCACCGACACATACTGGGCCCGGCCGGTGGTGGCAAGAAACGCGTGCTGGGGGCCGACCGAAGGAAAGTCGAGGCCGGCGGAAACGGAGTAGGACTCTTCCACCTGGCCGTCTTCATCGTGCATCATCAGCGACAGCATGCCAAAGAACACGCCCTTGGTGCCTTCACCCAGGGTGGCGCCGTGCTCGCCGGTGTGAATGCCCTTGCCCGCCGGCTCCACGCCGATAAGTTTGACGCTCTCTTCCTCAATAAAGTCGGCAAACAGGCCAATGGCGTTGGAGCCACCGCCCACGCAGGCGATCACCGCATCGGGCAGGCGCGCTTCGTGCTCCACAATCTGTACCTTGGCTTCTTCGCCAATCATGCGCTGAAATTCCCGCACTATGGTGGGGAAAGGGTGGGGGCCGGCGGCGGTGCCCAGCAGGTAGTGTGCCTGCTCATAGTTGGCGGCCCAGTCGCGCAGCGCTTCGGTGCAGGCGTCCTTGAGGGTGGCGGAGCCGGAGTGCACCGGAATCACTTCGGCGCCCATCAGCTTCATGCGGAAGACGTTGGGCTTTTGCCGCTCGCAGTCCACCGCGCCCATGTATACCCGGCACTTGAGACCGAGCAGGGCACAGGCCAGGGCGGTGGCCACGCCGTGCTGACCGGCGCCGGTTTCGGCGATGATCTCGGTCTTGCCCATGCGCTTGGCCAGCAGTGCCTGGCCCAGTACCTGGTTGGTTTTGTGGGCGCCGCCGTGCAGCAGGTCTTCCCGCTTCAGGTAGATGCGGGTCTTGGTGTTGGCGGCCAGGTTGCGCACGCGAGTGAGCGGAGTGGGGCGGCCGGCGTATTCCGCCAGCAGCTCGCGAAATTCGCGGTCAAATTCCGGATCCTGCTGGGCGTCCACAAAGGCCTGCTCCAGTTGCAGCAGTGCCGGCATCAGGATTTGCGGTACATACATGCCGCCGAAGTCGCCGAAAAAGGGGTTCAGTAAGCTCATTTTTGTGTCCTGCGTCCGTAATGTCTGAGGGTGGCAAAGGCGGCCTTGAGTTTGGCTGCGTCTTTCTGGCCGGGGGCGCTTTCCACGCCGGAGTTAAAGTCCAGGCCGCGACAGCCCTGGCTTGCCGCGGTGGCGGCGTTGTCGGGAGTGAGCCCGCCCGCCAGCATGGCATTGGCCTTGTCGATGTCGTTTAACAGTGCCCAGTCAAAGGCCAGCCCGGTGCCGCCACTCTGGTTGCCGGATTTGGTATCAAACAGCAGCCGGTCGGCATTTTTCGGCAGGGCCGGCAGTTCGTTGCTTACCGCCACCGCTTTCCAGATGGCCACGCCGGGCAGCCGGGCCTTGAGTTCGGCGATGGTGGCATCGTCCTCAGAGCCGTGCAGCTGCACCGCAGCCAGGCTCAGCTCGGTGGCGGTGGTGACAATATTCTCCACGGCGTGATTCTGAAACACGCCCACATAGTGGAGCGGGGCGGCGGCCATGATAGTGCGCGCCTGGTTCACATCCACACAGCGGGGGCTTTTGGCCACAAAAATCAGGCCGCCATAGACGGCGCCGGCCTCATGGGCGGCGGCGGCGTCTTCCGGACGTGTCAGGCCACAGACCTTGTTGTCGCCCAGGATCAGCCGGCGTACCGCCAGGTCCAGATCGTCTTCGGCCATCAGCGAGCTGCCCACCAGAAAGCCGTCGGCATGGGCAGAAAGCGCCTTGGTCTGGCCGTGGTGGTGAATACCTGACTCGGAAATGACCACGCGGTCGTCGGGGATCAGCGCCGCCAGCCGTTTGGTGCGGTCGAGATCGATGGAGAGATCCCGCAGATCCCGGTTGTTGATGCCAATGACTTTGGCACCCAGTGCCAGGGCGCGGGCCACTTCGTCCTCGTCGATCACTTCGGTGAGCACGCCCATGTTCAGCGACTCGGCCACTGCAGCCAGCTCGGCATACTCTTCGTCATTCAGTACCGACAGCATCAGCAGAATGGCGTCGGCGTTGTGATGACGGGCCAGCTTGATCTGATAGGGGTCGATAATGAAGTCCTTGCAGATCACCGGCTGGGTGACCTGATTGCGCACCTGGGTGACAAACTCAAAGCGACCCTGAAAGTATTTTTCGTCGGTCAGCACCGAAATGGCCGAGGCGTAGCGGCCATACACGCCGGCAATGGCGTCCAGGTCAAACACTTCCCGAATCAGCCCCTTGGAAGGGGAGGCTTTTTTGCACTCCAGAATAAAGGCCGGTTTGCCGGCGGCCAGGGCCTCGGCAAAGGGGCGATCACTGGGGGTGAGGCCAGCCTCAAAGCTCGCCAGCGGCTGGCTTTGCTTGCGTTCCTGCACCCAGATTTTTTTGTCGGCAACGATTTTGCCGAGCACCGTATTCAGCATTGACTCAACTCCGCCAGTTGTTTAACCACGCCCATGGCATGGCCGGATCTTAACACGGACAGCGCCCGCTCCACGCCCTGCTTGAGGTTTTCCACCTGGCCGCTCATCAGCAGCAGCGGCGCCACGTTCATGGCAATCACGCTCTGCTGGGCCAGGGTACCTTCACCGGCCAGCAGGGCCTCGGTAATGCGGCGGTTTTCCGCCGGCTCGCCGCCCACAATGGCGCTGATGTCGTGGCGCTCCAGCCCCAGCTCTTCGGGGGTGATGTCATATTCGCTGATGGTGTCGCCATTGATCTCGGCAATGTGGGTGGTGCCGTGAATGGCAATTTCGTCCAGGCCGCTGCCGTGTACCACCATGCCGCGGGTCAGACCCATGGCCACCAGGGTGTCGGCAATGGGGCGCACCAGCGCCGGGCTGTATACCCCCAGCACCATAAAGCTGGGGCGCGCCGGGTTGATCAGCGGGCCCAGCACGTTAAAGATGGTGCGGGTTTTCAGCGCCTGGCGCACCGGCATGGCGTGGCGAATGCCGCCGTGGTAGTGGGGGGCAAACAAAAAGCACACATTGGTCTTGTCCAGGCAGCGACGGGCCTGTTCCGGGCTCAGGTCCAGGCGAATGCCCAGCTGCTCCAGCAGATCGGAAGAGCCCGATTTGGAGGACACGCCCCGGTTGCCGTGCTTGGCCACCTTGATGCCGCAGGCGGCGGCCACCAGCGCCGAGGTGGTGGAGACGTTAATGGTGTTCATGCCGTCGCCGCCGGTACCTACTATGTCGCAAAAGGCGTAGTCGGGGCGCGGAAAGGGTCTGGCGGCGGCCAGCAGGGCGCTGGCGGCGCCGGCGATCTCATCCGGGGTTTCGCCCTTGATTTTTAATGCGGTCAGCAGGGAAGACAGCACGATCGGGTCCATATCGCCGCTCATCACCTGCTCAAACAGGGCGTGGGCCTGCTCACGGCTGATGTGTTCGCCCCGGTAAAGTTGCTCCATGGCCTGGCTCATGCGGCGTTCTCCTTGTTGGTAATACATTCCAGACTCTGGGCCAGCAGGCGCGCCCCGTCCGTGGTCATGATGGATTCGGGATGGAACTGAAAGCCCAGCACCCGGTTGGCCTTGTCCTGTACCGCCATGGTCATGCCGTTGAAGTCGGCAATCACCTCAAGGCCGGCGGGAATGTTGCTGCCCACCAGGGAGTGGTAACGGGCCACCGGCAACGGGTTGGTCAGGCCGCTGAACACGCCGTTACCGCTGTGGCTGATCAGCGAGCTTTTGCCGTGCTTGATTTCGCCGGCGCTTTCCACCGTACCGCCGTAGTGCTGCACCAGGGCCTGATGGCCCAGGCAAATGCCCAGGATGGGAAAGCGGCCCAGGCATTCTTTAATCAGCGCGGGCATATTGCCGGCGTCGGCGGGTTTGCCCGGACCGGGGGAGAGTACCAGCACCGGGTTCTCTGCCCGCTCCATGGCGGTGAGCAGTTGGGCCACCGGCACGGTGTTGCGGTAAATGTTCACCGTGGCGCCCAGGGCGCGGAACTGATCCACCAGGTTGTAGGTAAAGGAGTCGTAGTTGTCGAGCAGGAAAATGGTCTGGCTCATGAGCTCACCTCCGCCAGTGTGGTGCCGTGGGAAAGGGCGATGGCATTGAGCACCGCCGCCGCCTTGTTGCGGGTTTCGTCGGCTTCCGACTGCGGGTTGGAGTCATACACCACGCCGGCGCCGGCCTGCACATGGGCCTGGCCGTTACTGACAAAGGCGGAGCGGATCACGATGCAGGTGTCCATATCGCCGAGGCCGTTCACATAGCCCACGGCACCGCCGTAGCTGCCCCGGCGCTGGCCTTCCACCTCGCGTATCAGCTCGCTGGCGCGAATTTTGGGGGCGCCGGTGAGGGTGCCCATGTTCATGCAGGCCTGATAGCCGTGCAGGGCGTCGAGATCGGCACGCAGTGTGCCCACTACGCGAGACACCAGGTGCATCACATGGCTGTAGCGATCCACGCTCAGCAGATCCTTGACATAGCGGCTGCCGGGCTCGCTGATGCGGGCAATGTCGTTGCGGGCCAGATCCACCAGCATCAGATGCTCGGCGGTTTCCTTTTCGTCCTGGCGCAGATCCAGCTCGATGCGGCCGTCCAGATCCAGGTTGATGCTGCCGTCCGGGTTAAAGCCCCGGCGGCGGGTGCCGGCGATGGGGTACATTTCCACCTGGCGGTTGTGATGGTCAAACTTCACCGAACTCTCGGGGCTGGCGCCGAACAGAATGAAGTCTTCATCGTTCACATAGAACATGTAGGGGCTGGGGTTGGTCTGCTTGAGCTTGCCGTAGGCCGCCAGCGGGCTGGGGCAGGGCAGGGTGAAACAGCGGGACGGCACCACCTGAAAGATGTCACCCGCGACGATATTGCCCTTGAGCCGCTCCACGTCGGCGCGAAATTCGGCATCGCTCTTGCTGGCTGTGACCTTGCCGCTCAGGCCGGACTCGGCCTCGGGGCTGGCATGACGCTCGCCACAGGCGGCGGCCAGCGCGTTCAGGCGGGCCTGCAGCCGCGCCTGCTCGCCGGCATCAAAGGCGCAGGCGGCCAGATGGCACTGCTCCTTCACGTGATCCAGGGTGATCAGGGTTTCCGCCAGATAAAAACAGAAGTCGGGGCAGTGGTTGATGCCCTCGGCCACCTCGGGCAGGCGCTCAAAGGAGGCAATCAGGTCGTAGGCAAAGGTGCCGCCCATAAACAGGTGCTGCTGGCCCTTGTCGGCGGTAAAGCGGGTCAGAATAAGCCGAATGGTTTCCAGCACAGAGGGCGCTTTCAGCCGGCTGTCTTCATCCTGGTCGGCATCGGCCTCTGCCAGGGTCACGGTAAGCTGGGTGTCGGTGCGTTCGCCCCCCAGCTCACTGGCTATCAGCTCAAGGGCGGGCAGGCCGTTGGCATTGAGGGCGGTGAGGGTCACTTCCCGGCTCCGGCATACCAGACGCACACAGGCGTCGAGCATCAGCAGGCTTTGGGTGCCCGCCTTGGTGTCGATTTCGGCGGATTCCAGCAGCAGGCTGTTGTCGCCGGGCCGGCTGAGGGCGGCGTATAACGCCAGAGGATCATCGGTGTAGGGTGCATCTTGCAATAAAACGTGGAGCTGACCTTGCGCCATGGGGTATTCCTTATGTGTTAATGCTGATCATCAGGGATCTGTCTGATGACCTGGCTGGCAATGTCGTCGTCGGTGACGGACGCGAATGCCGGTTGCTGAACAGGCCGGTTTTCGGGTTGCCATCGCCAAAAAATGAAAGAGGTCGGTTTCATCGCATCACCTTTTACTGGATAATAAAAAAGCCCGCAGAGTTGCGGGCTTTTATGTTCGCTGAGACTGTTGAATGAATACAGCAAATCACACCCGCTTCAGGGAGTGTGCCACCACCAAATGGTCAGAGTGGAAGTTTGCTGCAACATGGCGCTCAATCTCGCTAATCGAAAAACTGGGTACAGTTAAACGATATTTGCGGTGCCAAGTCAAGCCCGACCACAGGATTTTTTATGCGCATTGACCTGCACAGCCATTCCACCGCCTCCGACGGCAGCCTGAGCCCCGGTGAACTGCTGGCCCGGGCCGCCGAAAAGGAGGTGGATGTGCTGGCGCTGACCGACCACGACACGGTGGCGGGGCTGGCCGAGGCGCAGGCCGCCGCCGACGAGCACGGTATCCGGCTGGTGACCGGGGTGGAAATCTCGGCGCTGTGGCAGCACAAGGAAATTCATGTGGTGGGCCTGAACCTGGATCCGGCTCACTCAGGGCTTACGCAGCTGCTCGCCGACCAGGCCGCCCGTCGCGATGCCCGCGCCCGGCTGATGGGGGAGCGGCTGGAAAAGGCCCGTTACCCGGGCGCCTATGAGGGCGCCAGGGCCATTGCCGGCGAGGCCGCCATTACCCGTACCCACCTGGCGCGCTGGCTGCTGGCGCAGGGCGCGGCCGACTCCATGGGCAAGGTATTCAAGAAGTTTCTGAGCCGGGGTAACACCGGCTATGCGCCGCCGGACTGGTGCTCCCTTGAGGAGGCCATCGACACCATACAGGCGGCCGGCGGGGTGGCGGTGCTGGCGCACCCCACCCGCTACGATTTATCGAACAAGTGGATTCGCAACATGCTCACCGCCTTTGCCGGGGCCGGTGGCGATGCCATGGAGGTGTCCATGGCCCAGCAAAGTCCGCAGGAACGTGCCACCCTTGGCAAGTGGAGCAAGGAATACGGCCTGGCCGCGTCCGTGGGCTCCGATTTTCATTTTCCCAGCCAGTGGCGGGAGCTGGGCCGCCAGTTGTGGCTGCCCAAAGAAGCCACTCCTGTGTGGGAGCGCTTTCTGTAAATCATTCCGGGAGGAATCATGAGTCAGTTTTTTGAAATTCATCCAGACAACCCCCAGCCACGGCTGATCAACCAGGCCGTGGCCATTGTGCGCCAGGGTGGGGTGGTGGTGTATCCCACCGACTCGGGCTATGCCATCGGCTGCCTGGTGGGCGACAAGAACGCCATGGAGCGTATCTGCCGCATTCGCCAGATCGACAAGGACCACAACTTCACCCTGGTGTGCCGGGATCTGTCCGAGCTGTCCGCCTACGCCCGGGTCGACAATACCGCCTTCCGGCTGATGAAAAACAACACGCCGGGGGCCTACACCTTTATTCTGCGGGCCACCAAGGAAGTGCCCAAGCGGCTGCAGAACCCCAAACGCAAGACCATTGGTCTGCGCGTGCCGGATCACGCCATCAGCCTGGCCCTGCTCGAGGCCCTGGGCGAGCCCATGATGTCCTGCAGCCTGATTTTGCCCGGCGAAACCGAGGCGGAATACGACCCCTTTGAAATCCGCAACCGGCTGGAAAAGGTGGTGGATCTGATTATCGACGGCGGGGTGATCGATTCAAAGCCCACCACGGTGGTGGACCTGTATGACGACACCCCGGTGATCGTGCGCGAAGGTGCGGGCGATCTCACCCCTTTTGAATAAGTGAACATCATGACTGAAAAACTGCAAAAAGTGCTGGCCCGGGCCGGCAAGGGCTCGCGCCGGGAAATCGAGGGTCTGATCAGCCAGGGCCGGGTGAGCGTCAACGGCAAGGTGGCGGTGCTGGGCGACCGGGTTACCGGCAGTGAGCAGATCCGGGTAGACGGCCATCTGGTGGAAACCCAGGCCGAAAGCGACATCGTGTGCCGGGTGCTGGCCTATCACAAGCCGGAAGGCGAGGTAAGCACGCGCAAGGATCCGGAAGGCCGCCCCACGGTATTTGATCGCCTGCCGCGGCTGCAGGGTGCGCGCTGGGTAGCGGTGGGCCGGCTGGACGTGAACACCTCCGGCCTGCTGCTGTTTACCACAGACGGTGAGCTGGCCAACCGGCTGATGCACCCCCGCCATGAAATCGACCGGGAATACGCGGTGCGGGTGTTTGGCGAAGTGGACGAGGCCATGCTGCAACGGCTGCGCAAGGGCGTGATGCTGGAAGACGGCGAGGCCCGCTTTGAAACCCTGAAATACACCGGCGGCGAGGGCATGAACCTCTGGTTCCACGTCACCCTGAAGGAAGGCCGCAACCGGGAAGTGCGCCGCTTGTGGGAGTCTCAGGGCGTGCAGGTGAGCCGGCTGATGCGGGTACGCTACGGCAAGATTGAGATGCCCAAGAACCTGCCCCGGGGCGGCTGGGCCGAGCTGCCCCTGGAGCAGGTGAACTACCTGCGCAAGGAAGTGGGCCTGCCGCCGGAGCAGGAAAGCAAGGTGGACGTGAACGCCCCGGATCGCTACAAGCAGGTGGCCCGCATTCGCAAGGCGGTGCGCAAGCACAACACCCGGGTCAAGGGCGCCGGCACCGGCGCGGCCCCGAAAAAGCCGGCACCCACCGGCTCCCGCGGCCAGGGCCCCAAGCCCGGCCAGCGGCAAAAGCGCAAGACACGGATGTAAGCCTGTAGGCCCCACTTTAGTGGGGCGACAACGAGGTAACATTTTGATATGTCTGCCCGAATAAATTCGGGCCTACAAAAAAACGGTGCCGGGGTTAACCCCGGCACCGTTTTTGCTTCCAGCTGTGTGTTCAAAGTTCGCTGGCAAATTCCTTTCGGGAAAACGCCACCCGTTCGTCCGGGGTCATGGTGATTTTGCGGCCGAGCTTTTCAATCTTGCGCAGCCGCGGCACCAGCCCGGCGGCGTTGGCGGTCTGAATCGCCAGGCCGGGGCGGGCGTTCAGCTCCAGCAACATGGGCCCCTTGTGCTTGTCGAGCACCATGTCGGTGCCGATGTAGCCCAGCCCCGACATCTCGTAGCAGGACGACGACAGGTTGAGCAGCTGCTCCCAGTAGGGCACCTTCAGCTCAAACAGATCCCGCCCGGTGTCGGGATGGTAGCGTACCGGCGCGTTGAACTGCACCGCCCGAATGGCCCGGCCGGTGTTGATGTCGAGGCCCACGCCCACGGCGCCCTGGTGCAGGTTGGCCTTGCCGTCCGACGCCTGGGTGGACAGCCGCATCATGGCCATGATGGGAAAGCCCCGGAACACGATCACCCGGGTGTCGGGCACGCCTTCGTAGGAGAAGCCGTCGAACACATCGTCGAAGTTGATCAGGGCTTCAATCAGCGCCACGTCCGGTTTCCCCCCCAGGGAGTAGAGTCCGGCCAGAATATTGGACACATGGCGTTCCAGATCTTCGATGGTCTCGGCCTTGCCGCTGGGTTTGGTAAAGCGCTGGCGATCGTGATCCACGATCACCGTAATGCCCTTGCCCCCCGAGCCCTTGGCGGGCTTGATGCAAAAGCCCGGCCAGTCCTTGACCATGTCCCACAGCCGGGACACCTGGTGCTGGTACTCGATCACCCCCACCAGATCGGGCACGGTCACGCCGGCATCCAGGGCGATTTGCTTGGTCTTGAGCTTGTTGTCCACCAGCGGATACAGCCGTCGCGGGTTGTAGCGGCTGATATAGGAAATATTGCGCCGGTTCATGCCCATAATGCCGTGACGGCCCAGCTCAAAGGGCGAGGCGTATTTGGCCAGCAGGTTCTTAATCATGTTTCAGCTCGTCAACCAAAGGCTTGAAGCGCTTGAGTTCGGTCAGGCGATAGCCGGTGTAGTTGCCCAGCAGCAGCACCGCCGCCATCACGATCAGCTGTAATCCGAGGAAGTTGAAGGTCAGGTGACGGATCAGCTCGTTGTTCATGGCCAGGAAGGCCATCACCGCCACCACCAGGGAGCCGCCGCCCTGCTTGAGCACTTCCTTGGGGCCTTCCTCTTCCCACAGCACCGACATGCGTTCTATGGTCCAGGCCAGAATGATCATGGGGAAGAAGGTGATCTTCATGCCCTCGGTCAGGCCCAGCTGGTAGGCCACGATACTGAAAAAGCCGATCATGCCGATGACCATGATGATCACCGCCGAGATGCGCGCCACCAGCAGCAGGTTGAGGTGCGACAGGTAGGAACGCAGCACCAGACCGGTGCCCACGATCAGCAGAAAGCCCACCAGGCCGGTCAGCAGGCTGGTCTGAATAAAGGCCATGGCGATCAGCACTGGCATAAAGGTGCCCGAGGTTTTTACCCCCACGATAATGCGCAGGAACACCACCGCCAGCACCCCGATGGGGATCAGCAGAATGCCCTTGAACAGCGCCTGCTCTTCCAGCGGCAGGTTGTAGAGCGACACGTTGATCCAGTCGGGCTGGTCAAACTTCTTGGCCAGGGCCACGTTCACCGGCTGCTCCTGCTCCAGCATGGAGAAGCTGACCCGGGAGTTGCTGCCGCCCACCAGATCCAGCACCGGGGCCGAGTGGTATTCCCACAGCAGCAGGTTTTCCTGCAGGCCCTGATCGCCGGTAGCCGGGTTGAAAATCTGGTAGCGTTCGCCGTCGTACACCTGCACCACGTCCACCAGCGGCTGGCGCCGGCGGCCGTCTTCCAGTTGCAGGCCCTTCAGCAGCCGGGCCGGTACGCCGGCACGGTGCAGCATTTCCAGCAACAGCGGGCCGGCCGACTTGTGCTGGGCCAGCAGTTCGGCATTCTGGCCACCGTTGTTCAGCTCCTTGAGCAGCTCGCGGGTAAAGGTAATGTTGTCGGACGAGCGCTCCCGGGCCAGGGTCAGCACCTGATCCATGGCGGTGGCATAGGGCTCGGCCACTTCCACCGTGGGGATCTGGGGCGGCGCATTGCCGATGGGGCCCTTGGCAAAGGGGTCGAGCATCATGTCGACCTTGTAATACAGCTCCTGATGGCCGGTGGCGGAGCGAATGGACCACTCGGCCCGGGTGCCGCCCTCGGTTTGCACAAACGACAGGCCATAACCGGGAGAGGCGGCGGACTCGTTCATCAGGGTAAAGCCGGGCTGACTGCCGGGCACCGCCAGCGAGGCCTTTACCGGCCGGCCGTTGGCCTCGAACTCCACCTTGGCTTCCACCGACCAGATCTGGCGTTTCTCGCCGGGCAGCCAGGGCACCTCATACACAAAATGGCGGTGCAGCATGAGGGCCAGCCCCACCAGAAACAGGGCCGCCACGATCAGATAAAAGGGTTTGCGAGAGTACATGGACTTTACTCGTTAGAAGTTTTGGGGCGCTTGGGCTTGCCCTGCACATTACGGCGGGCGATATCAACCACGGCGATGTCTTTGAGAAACTCACGACCCAGCAGCACCGGGTAGGTCATCTGGGAGCGGTCGGTGAGGGTAAATTCGGTTTTTTCCGACAGCCGGCCCAGACGCAGGGTCAGCTCCACCACCGGGCGGCGCTCGGTCTCCTCGGCGGAGGCCTGGCGAATGCGCACATAGCGTACCAGCGGCGCTTCCACCGGCAGTTTTTCATCCACGCCCTCGTGGGCCATGTTGAAGCTCACCCAGGGCTTGCCGTCGCGCTCAAATTCGGTAATGTCCTGGGCGCTGAGCGACGAGGTGGTGGCGCCGGTGTCGATGCGCGCGGGGAACATATCGTTGACCGCGTCCAGCCACACGCTTTCGGTTTCGCCCACCACCAGCTTGCCGTCCCGGGTTTCGTTGTCGGGAGTGCTGGCGGGCTCACTTTCGCTGGCCGGGGCGGGCGTGGCCGCCGGCGGCGCCGCTTTCATCTGTTTTTTCAGGTTGCGGATTTCCTGCTGCAGGGCAGTCATAAAGGCATGGTGACTGGTGCTGAGCCGCGAGTTCTGCTCTTCCATGGCGGTGACCAGACGGCTTTCCTGCTCGGCCAGCGCCGCCGCCAGCTCGGGGCCGGACACGGGATCGGGCCGGGGCTCGGGCTCGGATAACTGGCCGGCGCAGGCGCTCAGCAACAGGGGCATCAGCAATGACAGGGCCGCTTTGTTCATCCTTTACTCTCTTGTGGTTTGTGTTGCGGGTCTACCGGCTTGTTGGCGATGATGATGGCACGCTTGGGAGCCGGGTATCCTTCAATGGTTTTGCCGGGGTCGTTCGGATCGAGAAAGTCCGCCAGCGATTCGTTGCGCATCCAGTCGGTGCGCCGTTGTTCGTCCTGGGTGGTAATGCTTTCATCCACCACCCGAATATGTTCAAAGCCGCATTTGGCGAGCCACCCCACCAGGGCCGCCGAGCTTGGAATAAACCAGACATTGCGCATCTTGCCGTAGCGCTCGCCTGGCACCAGCACCTGATGTTCATCGCCGTCGATCACCAGGGTTTCCAGCACCAGTTCGCCACCGTCACGCAACTGGGCCTTCAGTTGCAGCAGATGATCGACGGGCGAACGCCGGTGGTAGAGCACGCCCATGGAAAACACGGTGTCAAAGGCTCGCAGCTCGGGCAGCGCTTCTATGCCTAAGGGTAATACCTGGATCCCTTTAAAACCATTGGCGAAGTGCCTGATGGCCTCGAACTGGCACAGAAACAGCTGGGACGGATCTATGCCCACCGCCATTTCGGCGCCGTCGCCCATCATGCGCCACAGGTGGTAGCCGCTGCCGCAACCCACATCCAGCACATAGCGGTATTTCAGCGGGCTGATGTGGGGCCTGAGCCGCTCCCATTTCCAGTCGGAGCGCCACTCGGTGTCGATATGAATGCCGTGCACCTCGAATGGCCCCTTGCGCCAGGGGTGAAACTGGCCCAGCAGGCTTTCGATTTTTTTCTGCTCTCCCGCCGACACCTCGCCGGGCTGGCCGATGGCCACCCGGTCTGTCAGCTCGATGCGGTTGGTGTGAATGCGGGGCAGTTTGTGCAGGGCCCGGCTCCAGCGCGCCAGATCGCCATGCTGATGCTGCTTTTGCCAGTCGTGCAGCTGGGCGGGCAGACAGTGCAGCCAGTGGCTGAGCCGGGTCTTGGCAATCTGCTGGTAAAAGTCGCTAAAGTCGATCATTTGATGGCCACCATGGAGCCGAAGTTAAAGCACTGGAACCACATGTCGACGTGGGCAAAGCCAATGTCCTTGAGCCGGGCCTTGTGCCGCTCGGGGGAGTCGGGGCGCAGCACGTTTTCCAGTGCGGTGCGTTTCTGGCTGATTTCCAGCTCGCTGTAACCGTTGGCGCGCTTGAAGTCGTGGTGCAGATCGATCAGCAATTCGTTGACGGTGTCGTCTTCACTGACAAACTTTTCGCTCAAAATCAGCACGCCGCCGGGGTTGAGGCCGGCATGGATTTTGGTGAGCAGGGCTTCGCGTTTTTCGGGCGCAATGAATTGCAGGGTGAAGTTGAGCACCACCACGGAGGCATGTTCAATGGCCAGGTCGCAGATATCCGCTTCCAGCAGCTCCACTTCCACCCCGGAGCGAAAGGCGGCCAGATGGTTGCGGGCCCGCTCCACCATGGCGGCGGAATTGTCGACCGCCACAATGCGGCAGCCGGGCTGGCTCAGGTTGCGGCGCATTTCCTGCGTGGCGGCACCCAGCGAGCAGCCCAGATCATAAAGCCGGGTATGGGGCTGGGCAAAACGGGCCGTCATCATGCCGATGGCGGAAATGATATTGGAGTAACCGGGCACGGATCGCTTGATCATGTCCGGAAAGACGTCGGCGACCCTGTGGTCAAAGCAAAAGTCGCCCAGCCGGGCAATGGGCGCGGCGAAGATGTGATCTTTTTCTTGCATGGTGTCGTGAATACTGAACTCTGGCTCACGGCCGTATTGCCGCGGTGAATGGCGGGTATTGTAAAAGAAGCGTAATGGGTTGTCTTGGTGAGCACCATTGAGTGCGACAAATTCTTTTTGTGCTTAAAACAAACTTCCCTGCGCATCGGGTATCTGACCGGGAAAGGCGGGCAAGGTCATTCCCAGTGCCTCGGCGAGGGCGGCGGCCAGGGCCGGTGCCTCGACGTTGTCGGCGGTGTGCACAAACAGGTAGACCGACTTGCCCTCATCCAGCCAGCCCCGCAGGCGGGGCAGCCAGGGCTGCCAGAAGGGGGTGTTGGCGGGGAGGTCCGGATTGCCGATAAAGCGCACCACGGGTGAATGCCCCGTGCTGATGATGTGCACCGGCACCCTTGGCTTCTTTTGCTGGGCATCCGCCAGCGCCGGGGTGGCGGGAGCCACGGCAAACACCGTGCGGGAGTCCATGATAATGCGGTTGACGCCTCGCTCCAGCAGCAGCCGGTTAAGCCGGCGCTCGGCCTCGCCCTTGGCAAAAAAGGCCGGGTGGCGCACTTCCACGCCTACTTCAAAGCCGTCGGGCAGGGCCTCAAGCAAGTGCGCCAGGCCGTCGAGCTGCTCCGGGCCGCAGGCGGCGGGCAGCTGCAGCATCAGCATGCCCAGCTTGTGATGCAGGGGGGTGAGCTGCTCAATAAAGGCCTGCGCCGGCGCAATATTGTCGCCAAGGCGGCCCTGATGGCTGACGGTGGACGGAAACTTGAAGGTAAAGCGAAAGTCGTCACCGGTCATGGCGGCCCAGCGCGTCAGGCTCTGGGTGTCGGGCATGCCGTAAAAGCTGGTGTTGCCTTCCACGGTATTGAACACACGGGCATAGTCGGCCAGATGCTCGGTGCTTTTCAGTCCCCGGCTCAGCAGGCTGCCCGGCCAGCCGGCATGGGACCACTGGCTCAGGCCCAGATATAACGGCATATTTCTCCTTTCAACCAAGGGAGCAGGGACCGGGGAATCGGCACCAGAAGAATGCGGTTTTTGCCTTTACCAGTCCCTATTCCCTATTACCGCCTTTTAAAGACATGATTTTACCCCTGTTCGGGTTTCCGATTATACTAGCGCGCTGTTTACAGACCAATTCAAGCCTGCGGCCGGGCGCCGCAGCCAAAGCACATCATAGGAAGACTCCATGCGCACTCATTATTGCGGGCAGGTAGACGCCTCCCTGGTTGGCCAGAGCGTAACCCTCAGTGGCTGGGTTCATCGTCGTCGTGATCTGGGCGGTCTCATCTTTATCGACATGCGCGACCGGGAAGGCATCGTTCAGGTGTTTTTCGATCCCGACAAGGCCGATGCCTACGACCAGGCCTCCGGCCTGCGTGCCGAGTTTTGCGTGCAGATCACAGGCGTGGTGCGCGCGCGTCCCGAGTCTCAGGTAAACAAGGACATGGCCACCGGCGAAGTGGAAATCTTCGCCCACGAACTCACCATCATCAACAAGGCGGCGCCACTGCCTCTGGACTTCAACCAGAACAACTCCGAAGAGCAGCGCCTCAAGTATCGTTACCTGGATCTGCGCCG
Organism: Oceanimonas pelagia; assembly: GCF_030849025.1. NCBI lineage: Bacteria > Pseudomonadati > Pseudomonadota > Gammaproteobacteria > Aeromonadales > Aeromonadaceae > Oceanimonas > Oceanimonas pelagia. The sequence goes on along the minus strand of NZ_CP118224.1, from coordinate 2,040,934 downwards.
CCCCGAGCAGGCCCGTTTCCTGAAGACCCGCGCCCGGGTCACCAGCCGGGTGCGCCGCTTTATGGACGAACACGGCTTTCTCGACATTGAAACCCCCATGCTCACCAAGGCCACCCCGGAAGGCGCCCGCGACTATCTGGTGCCGAGCCGGGTGCACAAGGGCTATTTCTACGCGCTGCCCCAGTCGCCCCAGCTGTTCAAGCAGCTGCTGATGATGAGCGGCTTCGATCGCTACTACCAGATTGTAAAGTGCTTCCGCGATGAGGATCTGCGCGCCGACCGCCAGCCCGAATTTACCCAGATCGATGTGGAAACCTCCTTTATGAGTGCCGAGCAGGTGCGTGAGGTGATGGAGCGGCTGGTGCGTGAACTGTGGCAGGATGTGGCCGGTGTGGATCTGGGCGCCTTCCCGGTAATGAGCTTCGCCGAAGCCATGCGCCGCTTTGGCTCCGACAAGCCGGATCTGCGCATTGCCATGGAGCTGACCGACGTGGCCGATCTGGTGAAGGACGTCGACTTCAAGGTATTTTCCGGCCCCGCCAACGATCCCAAGGGCCGGGTGGCGGCGCTGCGCGTGCCCGGTGGTGCTCAGCTTTCCCGCAAGCAGATCGACGAATACGGCAAGTACGTGGGCATTTACGGCGCCAAGGGCCTGGCCTGGCTCAAGGTGAATGAAGCGGCCAAAGGCCTGGATGGCATTCAGTCACCCATTGCCAAGTTCCTCAACGAAGGCATTGTGGCCGAGCTTGTCAGCCGTACCGGCGCCACCGACGGCGATGCCATCTTCTTTGGCGCCGACAGTGCCAAGGTGGTGGCCGATGCCATGGGCGCCCTGCGCCTGAAGCTGGGCAAGGATCTGAACCTCGTCGAAAACAGCTGGAAGCCGCTGTGGGTGGTGGACTTCCCCATGTTCGAGGAAGAGGACGACCGTCTCTATGCCATGCACCATCCCTTTACCGCCGCAAAGGACGTGTCCGCTGCCGAGCTGGAGGCCAACCCGCTGGCGGCCGTGGCCAACGCCTACGACATGGTGATCAACGGTTATGAAGTGGGCGGTGGCTCGGTGCGGATACACGACAATGCCATGCAGCAGACCGTGTTCCGCCTGCTCGGCATCAACGCCGAGGAGCAGCAGGAGAAGTTCGGCTTCCTGCTCGACGCCCTCAAGTACGGCACGCCCCCTCATGCCGGCCTGGCCTTTGGCCTGGACCGCCTGGTGATGCTGCTGACCGGCACCGACAACATTCGGGACGTGATTGCCTTCCCGAAAACCACTACCGCCTCCTGCCTGCTCACCGATGCGCCCAGCCTGGCCAACCCGGATGCACTGATGGAGCTTGCCATTCGCACCGAGCAGCCCAAGGCGGAGTAAACCATGCACAAGCACCCGGAGTCGGTCCTCATCCTTATTCATACTCGGGATCGGGTGCTGCTGCTGCAGCGCAAGGACAACCCGGACTTCTGGCAGTCGGTGACCGGCAGCCTGGAAGCCGGCGAGAGCCGGCTGCAGGCCGCCACCCGTGAGCTGGAGGAAGAAACCGGCCTGGTGGTGGGCAACGGCCTGCAACTGGTGGAAACCGGGCACCGGGTGCGTTTTGAAATCTATCCCCACTGGCGGCACCGCTACCGCCCGGGGGTGACCCACAACTGGGAATACGAATTCCGTTTATGCCTGCCCGAGCCGCAAGCCGTGCGGCTTACCGAGCACCTGGACCAGTGCTGGCTGCCCTTTGAGGAAGCCCGCGCCCGGGCCGGCTCCTGGACCAACCGGGACGCCATCGGCAGGCTGATAAACACCGAATAAAGGAGACTCAAGTTATGGCAGGTCACAGTAAATGGGCCAACATCAAGCACCGCAAGGCGGCTCAGGACGCCAAGCGCGGCAAGATTTTCACCAAACTGATCCGTGAGCTGACCACGGCGGCCCGTGAGGGCGGCTCCGACCCCGCCGCCAACCCGCGACTGCGCGCCGCCATCGACAAGGCGCTGTCCAACAACATGACCCGCGACACCATCGACCGGGCGGTGAAGCGCGGTGCCGGCGAGCTCGACGGCCAGCAACTGGAAACCATTATTTACGAGGGCTACGGTCCGGGCGGCACCGCCGTGATGGTGGAGTGCATGACCGACAACCGCAACCGCACCGTGTCGGAAGTGCGTCATGCCTTTTCCAAGAGCGGCGGCAACCTGGGCACCGACGGCTCGGTGGCCTATCTGTTCGAGAAAAAGGGGGTGATCAGCTACGGCGAAGCCGACGAGGAAACCCTGATGGAAGCGGCGCTGGAAGCCGGGGCCGATGATGTGGTGGTGAACGAGGACGGCTCCATCGACGTGTACACCCAGTGGGACGAGTTCGGTGCGGTGAAGGATGCGCTGGATGCCAGCGGTCTGACCGCCGACAACGCCGAGGTGACCATGATCCCGTCCACCAAGTCGGAGCTGGATGAAGACACCGCACCCAAACTGTTGCGCCTGGTTGACATGCTGGAAGACCTGGACGATGTACAGGAGGTTTACCATAACGGCGAGATCTCCGACGAACTGGCCGAGCAACTGTAAACAACGGAATGTCATCTCCGCGTAGGCGGAGATCCCGTGCGGCTCTGCAGACGATGCCATGTCTGCAGAGCCGTACACCTTTTCTCTGGATCCCCGCCTTTGCGGGGGTGACCATTGGCTCTTCTTCCTATGTCCATTATTCTCGGTATCGATCCCGGCTCGCGCATTACCGGTTACGGCGTGGTGCGCCAGACCGGCAATAAAATGGAGTATCTGGGCTCGGGCTGCATTCGCATGACCGACGAGGCGCTGGCGCCCCGGCTCAAGAAAATTTACGACGGGGTCAGCGAAATCATTTTGCAGTTTCGCCCCGAGCTGTTTGCCATCGAGCAGGTATTTATGGCCCGAAACCCCGACTCGGCGCTGAAGCTGGGGCAGGCCCGGGGCGCGGCCATTGTCGCCGCCGCCAACGCCGGGCTGGAGGTGGCGGAGTATTCCGCCCGCCAGATCAAGCAGGCGGTGGTGGGGCAGGGCGGTGCCGGCAAGGAGCAGGTGCAGCACATGGTGGTGCGGTTGCTGAGCTTGCCGGGCACGCCCCAGGCCGATGCCGCCGACGCCCTGGCGGTGGCTCTGTGCCACGGTCATACCCGGCAGAGCCTGATCAGCATGGCCGGCCAGGTGCGCGGCACCGTGCGCGGTCGCATGCGGTAAATCAGGGACTGGGGATTGGTGACTCGGGACTGGAAAGCCTGAAATCCCTAATCCCCATTCCCGAATCCCCGTTTTTGATACATGGATATTTATCCAGTTATTTATTATTCTTGGCCCAGTTTTGTTCGGGTTAGCGGAGTGCCTTCGTGATAGGTCGGTTAAAAGGTATTATTGTCGAAAAACAGCCCCCTGAAATCCTGCTGGATGTCAACGGCGTGGGCTATGAAGTCACCCTGCCCATGAGCTGCTTTTACGAGTTGCCCAATGTGGGCCAGACGGCCACCGTATTGACCCACTTTGTGGTGCGGGAAGACGCTCAGCTGCTGTTTGGCTTTAACACCAAAACCGAGCGGGCGCTGTTCCGGGAGCTGATCAAGACCAATGGCGTGGGCCCCAAACTGGCGCTGGCCATTCTTTCGGGCATGACCGCCGATCAGTTTATTCACAATGTGGAGCAGGGCGAGATCACCGCCCTGGTCAAGCTGCCCGGTGTCGGCAAGAAGACCGCCGAGCGGCTGGTGGTGGAAATGCGTGACCGGCTCAAGGGTTTTGGCGGCTACGATCTGTTTAACCCGGCCCCCGAGGCGGCGCTGGCCGCCGGCGGCGACGGCGCCCGGGACGAGGCCCTGGCCGCATTGCAGGCGCTGGGCTACAAGGCGGCTCAGGCCGAGCAGCTGATGAAGAAAATTGCCAAACCGGGCATGGACGCGGAGCAACTGATCCGCGAAGCCCTGAAAAGCATGGGATAAGCCATGATAGAAGCGGATCGTTTTATCAACCCGGCCCCCCGCCAGGAAGAAGAAGCCATCGACCGGGCCATACGCCCCAAGGTGCTGGCGGATTATCGCGGTCAGGATCACGTGCGCGGCCAGATGGAAATCTTTATCGAGGCAGCGCGCCGGCGGGAAGAGGCCCTGGATCACCTGCTGATCTTCGGTCCGCCGGGGCTGGGCAAGACCACCCTGGCCAACATCGTCGCCAACGAGATGGGGGTGAGCATCAAGACCACCTCGGGGCCGGTGCTGGAAAAGGCCGGCGATCTGGCGGCCATGCTCACCAACCTCGAGCCCGGTGACGTGCTGTTTATCGATGAAATTCACCGCCTGAGCCCGGTGGTGGAGGAAATTCTCTACCCGGCGATGGAAGACTACCAGCTCGACATCATGATCGGCGAAGGCCCCGCCGCCCGCTCCATCAAGCTGGAATTGCCGCCCTTTACCCTGGTGGGAGCCACCACCCGGGCCGGCTCTCTGACCTCGCCCCTGCGGGACCGTTTTGGCATCGTGCAGCGGCTGGAGTTCTATCAGGTGGCGGATCTGGCCCATATCATCAGCCGCAGTGCCGGCAAGCTGGGGCTGACCATCGACGATGACGGCGCTCTGGAAATGGCCCGCCGCGCCCGGGGCACGCCGCGCATTGCCAACCGTCTGTTGCGGCGGGTGCGTGACTTCGCCGAGGTCAAGGGCAGTGGCCGCATCGACGCCGCCATTGCCGCCCTGGCCCTGGACATGCTGGACGTGGACAAGCAGGGCTTTGACTACATGGACCGCAAGCTGCTGATGGCGGTGCTCGACAAGTTCATGGGCGGCCCGGTAGGGCTCGACAACCTGGCGGCGGCCATCGGCGAGGAAAAGGAAACCATCGAGGACGTGATCGAGCCTTACCTTATTCAGCAGGGCTTTTTGCAGCGCACCCCTCGCGGCCGTCTGGCCACGCCGCGCGCCTACCTGCATTTCGGCTTCGATCTCCCGGAATAAAGTGTGAGGGGAGGAGTGAGCACTCCGGTCTGAGCTTCCCCTCACGCCATCCCCTTCACGCCCCGCGAGGGTCATTCAATGTCGTGCACCGACGCAGCCGTCTTCTTTCACGGCACCGACTTGGGTATAGTAATTCCATCTTTTTGGCCGGATTTCCGGGATTTGCATGTCACAAACGCCATTTTGCTGGCCGGTGCGTATCTATTACGAAGATACCGATGCCGGCGGTATCGTCTACAACGCCAACTATCTGAAATTCATGGAGCGGGCCCGCACCGAATGGCTGCGTCATCTGGGCATTGAGCAGGACGGCCTGCTGGCGCAGGGCATCGCCTTTGTGGTTCGCCGGGTGGAAATGGATCTGCGCCGGGCGGCCCGGTTCAATGATGCATTAAAAGTCACCGTCACGGTGAAAATGCTCAAACGTGCCTCTATTGTGTTTGAGCAGGAAATTCTGGATCATGCGGGCCTTTCTCTGGTGAGGGGCGAAGTGGTCATCGCCTGTGTGGATATCACCAAAATGAAACCTTTTGCCATTCCTGAGCCGTTGATGGGAGTACTGTCGGGTGCACGCTGATATTTCGTTTATTGGTCTTTTTCTTCAGGCCAGCCTGCTGGTCAAACTGGTGATGCTGGGTCTGGTGGGCATGTCGGTGCTGTCCTGGGCGCTGATCATCAATCGCCGCAAGGTGCTGACTTCGGCCCGGGCCGACGCCGAACAGTTCGAAGACAAGTTCTGGTCCGGTGCCGATCTCAGCCGGCTCTACCACGAGTCCAACGCCCGCCGCGACAGCCTGGCGGGCATGGAGCAGATCTTTCATGCCGGCTTTCGCGAGTTTGTGCGCCTGCAAAAGCAGGGCCGCCCGCAGGACACCATTCTTGAAGGCACCTACCGCACCATGCGGGTGGCCCTGTCCCGGGAAGTAGACCGGCTTGAAACCAACCTGTCGGTACTGGCTACCATCGGCTCCATCAGCCCTTATATCGGCCTGTTCGGTACCGTATGGGGCATCATGAACGCCTTTATCGCCCTGTCGGAGATCAAGCAGGCCACCCTGGCCATGGTGGCGCCGGGCATTGCCGAGGCGCTGATCGCCACCGCCATGGGCCTGTTTGCCGCCATTCCGGCGGTCATCGCCTACAACCGTTTCAGCTATCAGGTGGAGCGCCTGGAAAACCACCTGGCCAACTTCATGGATGAGTTTTCCACCATTCTCAACCGGCAAGTGACCACGGGTAACCAGTAATGCAGAGCTATCAGCGCAAGCGGCGCAAACGCGTGGCCGATATCAACGTGGTGCCTTATATCGACGTGATGCTGGTGCTGCTGATCATCTTTATGGCCACGGCGCCGGTGATTACTCAGGGGGTCAAGGTGGATCTGCCTCAGGCCGAAGCCGAGCTGTTGCCGGACGACAGCGAAACGCCGCTGGTGACCTCGGTGGATGCCGAGGGTCGTTATTTTCTCGATGTGGGCGAGACCCGGGACGAGGCGGTGGATCTGCTGGCGCTGGCCGAAATGGTGCAGCAAAAGCTGGCTACCAACCCCAAGGCGCCGGTGGTGGTGCAGGGGGATGCCAATGTGCGCTATGACGCCGTTATTCAGTTAATGGCCACCCTCAAGGCGGCCGGTGTGCCCAGCGTGGGCCTGATGACCCAACCGGAGCAGTAAGGCGTGTTCAGAAACGAAGACGGCAGCATTCGCAAGGCGCTGGTAATTTCGCTGGGGCTGCATGTGCTGGTCGGCGTGCTGTTCCTGGTGGGGGTGAATTTCAGCACCCCTAAGCGGCCCACCCAGGCGGCGTCCATTATCGAAGCCACCATGATTGACGACGGCATGGTCGCGGCCCAGGCCGAACGCCTGGCCGAAATGCAGGCCCAACGCAGCGCCCAGCAGGCCGCCGAACAGGCTCAGGCCGACGCCGAGCGCCAGGCCGCCGAAGAAGCCGCCCGCAAGGCGGCGGAGCAGGCCGCCGCGGCAGAAGCGGCGCGCCAGGCCGAGCAGCAAAAGGTGGTGGCTCAACAACAGGCCAAGGCCGAAGCGGAACGCCAGCGCGTGCTGGAGCAGCAACGTCAGGCCGAAGAAGCGCGCAAGGCGGCGGAAGCGAAGAAGCAGGCGGAAGCCGAGGCGGCGCGCAAGGCGGCGGAAGCGAAGAAGCAGGCGGAAGCCGAGGCGGCGCGCAAGGCAGCAGAAGCGAAGAAGCAGGCAGAAGCCGAGGCGGCGCGCAAGGCGGCGGAAGCGAAGAAGCAGGCGGAAGCCGAGGCGGCGCGCAAGGCAGCAGAAGCGAAGAAGCAGGCAGAAGCCGAAGCGGCCCGCAAGGCGGAGGAGGCCAGGAAGAAGGCCGAGGCCGAGCGCAAGGCGGCGGAGGCGAAGAAGCAGGCGGAAGCCGAGGCGGCACGCAAGGCAGCGGAAGCGAAGAAGCAGGCGGAAGCCGAGGCGGCGCGCAAGGCGGCGGAAGCGAAGAAGCAGGCGGAAGCCGAGGCGGCGCGCAAGGCGGCGGAGGCGAAGAAGCAGGCGGAAGCCGAGGCGGCCCGCAAGGCGGCAGAAGCCAGGAAAAAGGCGGAAGCCGAGCAGGCGATGAAGGATCTGGAGTCGCTGATGGGCTCGGCGCCGCCGGGATCCTCCTCCAGTGCGGCATCGCAGGGCGAGGTCGATCGCTATACCGGCATGATCATCGCCGCCATTCAGCGCAACTGGCTTGTGGGGCCGACCATGGTAGGCAAGCAGTGCCGTATTAACGTGCGGGTGGCGCCCGATGGCCTTATTCTGACCATAGGCCAGGGCCAGGGGGATGCGGAGGTGTGCCGCTCGGCGGAGCTGGCCATTCGTAAAACCGGCACCCTGCCCATGCCCAAGGATCCGGACGTGAACAAACAGCTGCAAAATCTGAATTTGACCCTGATACCGAGGCTTTGATGATGACAAAACGATGGTTGTGGTTATGGCTGCCGCTGCTGATGCTGGCAGGACGCGCCCAGGCGGCGCTGGACATAGTGATTACCGGCGGCATAGACAGCGCCCGGCCGGTGGCGGTGGTGCCCTTTGAATGGACCGGTGGTGGTGCCGCGCCTCAGGAATTGTCCGAGGTGATCAGCAATGACCTGCGTAACAGTGGCATGTTCCGGCCGCTGGACAGGAATGCCTTGCCTCAGCGGGTGTCCCGGGCCGATCAGCTGGAGCCCATGCTGTGGCGTTCACGTCAGGCGGAAGCCGTGGTGGTGGGCAGCATAGCGCCGGCGGGCAACAACCAGTATCGGATCAGCTTTGAGCTGGCCGACGTGCTGGGCGGCAACGGCGCCAGGCTGCTGGAAAGCCGCAGCGCCACCGTGCCTGCCGCCCAGTTGCGCCAGTATGCTCACCGCATTGCCGACATCGTGTTTGAGAAGCTGACCGGTATCAAGGGTGCGTTTCTGACCCGTATTGCCTACGTCAACGTGCAGCACGGTGCCCAGTATCCCTACCAGCTGATGATTGCCGACTACGACGGCTTTAACGAGCAGGTGCTGCTGCGCTCCCGCGAGCCGCTGATGTCACCGGCCTGGTCGCCGGATGGCCGCAAGCTGGCCTATGTGTCCTTTGAAAACAAGAAGGCCGAAATCGTGGTGCAGGACATTTACAGCCAGCAGCGCCAGGTGGTGAGCTCCCAGCCGGGCATAAACGGTGCCCCGGCCTGGTCCCCCGATGGCAGCCGGCTGGCGCTGGTACTGTCCCGGGATGGTCAGCCCGAAATATACGTACTCAATCTGGCCAGTCGCCAGTTGACCCGGGTGACCAATAACCGCACAATCGATACCGAGCCGACCTGGTCGGCGGACGGAAAAAGTATTTATTTTGTCTCCGAGCGGGGCGGCCGGCCACAGGTCTACCGTACCGAGCCGGGCAGCGGCGATGCCCGCCGCGTGACCTTTGAGGGAGACATGAATCTGGGCCCCAGGGTCACGGCAGACGGCAGCAATATGGTGCTGGTCAGCCGCTCCCAGGGGCAATACCGGATTGCCCGACAGGAGCTGGACGGTGGTTATCTGCAGGTGTTGACCGAAACACGGCTGGATGAGTCCCCGAGCCCGGCGCCCAACGGCACCATGATCATCTACAGTACCACCTATCAGGGCCGTCAGGTGCTGTCGCTGGTATCTATGGATGGTCGATTCAAGGCCAGGCTGCCGGCGCGCAGCGGCGATGTCCGCTCACCGGCGTGGTCACCGTTTCTAAACTAGTAATTGCTTTTTCTTAAGGAAAAACCATGCAAATGAAAAAACTGCTTCAGAGTCTGGCGGTTGCACTTCCCATGTTGACCCTGGCTGCATGTAGCTCAACCGGCGATGCCGACAGCATGTCCGGCGCCGATGGCAGCTATCAGGACGGTGGCGCATACACTGGTGGTGCCCAGAACGGCGGCGCCCTGTCCGCCGACGAGCAGATGCGTCAGCAGTATGAAGCCCTGCGTCGCGAAAACGTGATTTATTTCGAATTCGACCAGGACGAAGTAAGCGGTCACTACGCCCAGGTGCTGGAAGCTCATGCCAGTTTCCTGCGCTCCAACCCCAATGTCAGCATTCTGGTGGAAGGCCACGCCGATGAGCGCGGTACGCCCGAGTACAACATTGCGCTGGGTGAGCGTCGTGCCAAGGCCGTGACCAGCTACCTGCAGAGCCTGGGTGTAAGCGGTTCCCAGCTGGCCATCGTCAGCTACGGTGAAGAGAAGCCGATTGATACCTCCCGCAGCGAAGCCGGTTTTGCCAAGAACCGTCGCGCGGTACTGGTTTACTAAGGACTGATTCGGTTACATGATGATTAAATTCGCGGCCATTTCGATGGCCGCTGTTTTATCCACCGCCAGCTGGGCTCAGGCCCCGGTGGCCAGCGTGGGTGGCAGCGGCTCCGTTAACGAGCGCCTGGCCGAGCTGGAGCGGAGCTTCAGTGCCCGGGCTCAGGCGCAGATCGATCAACAACGCCAGCTCAACGCCATGCAGCAGGAGCTGAGCGAATTGCGCGGCCTGCTGGAAGAGCAGAGCTACCGGCTGGAGCAGGTGATTGAGCGCCAGCGCAGCATGCTGGCGGCGCAGCAGGAAGCGGCGTCGGCGCCCCGGGCCGCACCGGAGGCAGCTCCCCGTGCCGAGGCGGAACCGGCGCCCAGCCAGACCGCGGCTTCTGCTTCGCCCGAGCCGGCCGGCGACGAACAGGCCACCTACGATCGGGCGGTGAATCTGGTGTTGCAGGACAAGGATTACAATGCCGCCATTCCGGCCTTTGCCCGCTTTATTACCCAGTATCCCCAGTCCACCTATGTGCCCAATGCTCATTACTGGCTGGGACAGCTGCTCTATGCCCAGAAGCGCTTTGATCAGTCCAAGGCGCAGTTTGGCCGGGTGGTGGAAGCCTATCCCAAGTCCAACAAGCGGGCCGACTCGCTGCTGAAACTGGGGCTGATTGCCCGGGAGCAAAAGGACGATGCCCAGGCACGGCAGTACTTCGAGCAAATACTGAGCGAATATGGCAGCAGCAGCGCCGCCCGGCTGGCTCAGGAAAACCTGGATGCGATGAAATAAACGGCGGATTGACGGAATTTTGTGAGAGTCGCTTGTTCCTTGAGCAAACAAAACAAAATGACAATTTAGCTGTTGCGTCACACAATTAAATCCGTATTATAGGCCGCCGTTGGCAGGGGGCAGCAGCCACCCACCAGGCCGGGTCGTTAGCTCAGTTGGTAGAGCAGTTGACTTTTAATCAATTGGTCGCAGGTTCGAATCCTGCACGACCCACCAGATTCCCGGACGCTTAGCTCAGCCGGGAGAGCACCTCCCTTACAAGGAGGGGGTCACTGGTTCGATCCCAGTAGCGTCCACCAGTTTTGGTGCTTTTTGTAAAAAGTACTTCCCAGGGTGATTAGCTCAGCTGGGAGAGCACCTCCCTTACAAGGAGGGGGTCACTGGTTCGAGCCCAGTATCACCCACCACTTTCGCAGGAAAGTAATACAATTCGGGTCGTTAGCTCAGTTGGTAGAGCAGTTGACTTTTAATCAATTGGTCGCAGGTTCGAATCCTGCACGACCCACCAGATTCCCGGACGCTTAGCTCAGCCGGGAGAGCACCTCCCTTACAAGGAGGGGGTCACTGGTTCGATCCCAGTAGCGTCCACCAGTTTTGGTGCTTTTTGTAAAAAGTACTTCCCAGGGTGATTAGCTCAGCTGGGAGAGCACCTCCCTTACAAGGAGGGGGTCACTGGTTCGAGCCCAGTATCACCCACCACTTTCGCAGGAAAGTAATACAATTCGGGTCGTTAGCTCAGTTGGTAGAGCAGTTGACTTTTAATCAATTGGTCGCAGGTTCGAATCCTGCACGACCCACCAGATTCCCGGACGCTTAGCTCAGCCGGGAGAGCACCTCCCTTACAAGGAGGGGGTCACTGGTTCGATCCCAGTAGCGTCCACCAGTTTTGGTACTTTTTGTAAAAAGTACCTCCCAGGGTGATTAGCTCAGCTGGGAGAGCACCTCCCTTACAAGGAGGGGGTCACTGGTTCGAGCCCAGTATCACCCACCACTTTCGCAGGAAAGTAATACAATTCGGGTCGTTAGCTCAGTTGGTAGAGCAGTTGACTTTTAATCAATTGGTCGCAGGTTCGAATCCTGCACGACCCACCAGTTCCCGGACGCTTAGCTCAGCCGGGAGAGCACCTCCCTTACAAGGAGGGGGTCACTGGTTCGATCCCAGTAGCGTCCACCACTTATTCCGACGAATAAGCCTCCGTTTATACGGGTCGTTAGCTCAGTTGGTAGAGCAGTTGACTTTTAATCAATTGGTCGCAGGTTCGAATCCTGCACGACCCACCATTCCTGTAAATACTCTCTGTTCAAAACCCCCTTTATTCTGTTTCGTTGTTTCATATTGTTAACCCGGATTTGGGTTGCTTCGCCTTCGGCGGTATAATGGCCGCAGATTGTGATTGAATGGAGCACTGGCACACCGCCATGACTGAAGCCGTTGATATTGTCGAATTTGACTATCCTTTTCCCGCCAAACCGGCCCCGCTCACTGCCGAGCAGCAGCATGCCCTGAAGGATGAGATCAAGTCTCTGCTGACAGCCCGCAATGCGGTGCTGGTGGCGCACTATTACACCGATCCCGAGATCCAGGCGCTGGCCGAGGAAACCGGTGGTTGCGTGGCCGACTCGCTGGAAATGGCGCGCTTTGGCAAGGAGCACGAGGCCCAGACCCTGATTGTGGCCGGCGTGCGCTTTATGGGGGAAACCTCCAAGATCCTGAGCCCGGAAAAAACCGTGCTCATGCCCACCCTGGAAGCGGAATGCTCGCTGGATCTGGGCTGCCCGGCCGACGAGTTCAGTGCCTTTTGCGATGCGCACCCGGATCATACCGTGGTGGTGTATGCCAACACCTCGGCGGCGGTCAAGGCCCGGGCCGACTGGGTGGTGACCTCCAGCATCGCGCTGGAAATTGTCGAGCACCTCGACAGCGAAGGCCACAAGATCATCTGGGCACCGGATCGTCATCTGGGGTCCTACATCGAGAAGCAGACCGGCTGTGAGATGCTGCGCTGGCAGGGGGCCTGCATCGTGCATGACGAATTCCGGGCCAAGGCGCTGAAGGAGCTGAAGGCACAGAACCCGGATGCCGCCGTGCTGGTGCACCCCGAGTCGCCCCAGTCGGTGGTGGAGCTGGCCGACGCCGTGGGCTCTACCAGTCAGCTGATCCAGGCAGCCAGAGATCTGCCTCAGAAGAAGCTGATCGTGGCCACCGACAAGGGCATCTTCTACAAGATGCAGCAGGCCTGTCCCGACAAGGAAATGGTGGAAGCCCCCACCGGCGGCAACGGCGCCACCTGCCGCAGTTGCGCTCACTGCCCCTGGATGGCGATGAACGGCCTGATGGCCATTCGCGATGCCCTGAAGGAGGGCGGTGCCGCCCACGAAATTCACGTGGATGAAGCCACCCGGGTCAAGGCCATGATCCCGCTGGAGCGTATGCTCAACTTTGCCAAGGCATTGAAGATGAAGGTCAAGGGTAACGCCTGATCCCAAGCGGCAAGAAAAAGGCCGGCGCACTGCGCCGGCCTTTTTGATCCTGGGGGAAGGGGCCTTATACCAAACAGATGAATCATTTGGTCAGGTTGTCATCCTGGCGAAGGTCAGGATCTTCCGGCAGAAAGATACCGGGTCAAACCCGGTATGACACTGTTTGAAACGTGGCATTGTTGCCAGAAAATGCTCACTTCTTTGGTCGAATTGGTATTACTTCGAGATATGGGTGATCAGATCCAGTACCTTGTGGGAGTAGCCCACTTCGTTGTCGTACCAGGCCACCAGCTTGACGAAATGGTCGTTGAGGGCAATGCCGGCCTTGGCGTCAAACACGGCGGCATTGGGCTCGCCCAGAAAGTCGGTGGAAACCACGGCGTCTTCGGTATAACCAAGAATGCCTTTCATTTCGTTTTCCGAGGCGGCCTTGATCACGGCGCAGATTTCCTCATAGGTTGCTGCTTTTTCCAGGCGCACGGTCAGATCCACCACCGACACATCCGGGGTGGGCACGCGAAAGGCCATGCCGGTGAGCTTGCCCTTGAGGGCGGGAATCACCTTGCCCACCGCCTTGGCGGCACCGGTGGAGGAAGGAATGATGTTCTGGCCGGCGCCCCGGCCGCCGCGCCAGTCCTTGGCGGACGGGCCGTCCACCGTGTTCTGGGTGGCGGTGGTGGCGTGCACCGTGGTCATCAGGCCTTCGACAATGCCGAAATGATCGTTGACCACCTTGGCCAGGGGCGCCAGGCAGTTGGTGGTGCAGGACGCATTGGAGATGATGTCCTGACCGGCATAGTCGGTGTGGTTCACGCCCATCACAAACATGGGGGTGGCGTCCTTGGACGGGCCCGTCATCACCACCTTTCTGGCGCCGGCCTGAATGTGCTTGCGGGCGGTTTCGTCGGTGAGGAATACGCCGGTGCCCTCGGCCACCACGTCCACCCCCACCTCGTCCCATTTCAGGTTGGCCGGATCCCGCTCGGCGGTAACCCGTACCGGCTTGCCGTTCACGATAAGCGTGCCGCCTTCTACATGTACATCCCCCTGAAAACGACCGTGGGTGGAGTCGAATTTCAGCATATAGGCCATGTAATCAATATCCAGCAGATCATTGATGGCGACCACTTCGATGTCGTCCCGTTCGCAGGCGAGGCGAAACACGAAACGACCAATACGACCGAACCCGTTGATACCTACCTTGATAGTCATACATTCACCCGAAAGTTGAAAAAGCAATAAAAATGAAGGGGCTTACTGGTTGTAACGTTACTTAAACTGGGCGGCCCGTCAACGACGATAAACCGGCTCTCCTTGTGCTGGATCATGTCTTTTGGGACTTTGTGTCAAAATAAACGGGCGCCGGAATCCGGCAACTGAGCCGGGGCGCCTGCTCAGTTGCTGGCAGCATAACGCCGATAGCGGCCCCGTTCCAGCTGCTGTGCCAGATGCTCGACCTGCTGCTTCATGGCGTCTTTTTGCTGGTTGCTGAATCTGACATGGGAGTCCATGCGCTGCCAGTTGACCCACTCCTCACCATGCAGCTCGGCCAGGGCTCCGGCCCAGATCCAGGCTTGCTCGTAGCGTTTTTGTCCGATGTAAAGATCCACCAGGCTGGCCAGCAGGCTGGCGTCGGGCTTGCTGTCTTCCCGGGTCAGCTCCAGTGAGCGGTGCAGGGCGCGCTCGGCGGCGGCCGGATCCCGGTGCAACAGCAAGCCGGCCAGGGCCTGCTGCAGCTCGGCCTGTTGCATCTCGGGGCGGGAGGCCTGGGCAATAAAGCTGTCGCGGGCCGAGCGATCACCATGGCGCTGCCAGCGCCACAGTTGCAGATAGGGGTAGTCGGAGCCGGCGGTGAGGGCTTCCAGCCGGGCCAGTTCCTCACCGATGTCGATAACGGCTTCCACCTTGATGTTTTTGCGCTCATGGCGCTTGGTGTATTCGATGTCGAGCAGCGGATCCAGGCACAGCCGGTAGTGTTCCAGGCTGCTCATCAGCCGGTAGCGGCTGGCATCGCCGGGGTGCTCGGCGTTCTCATAGCGTGCCTCAACCAGCCGTTCCCGCTCCCGGGTGCACCAGCTGTCGTCGTGCAAATCGGCACAGAACTGGGGGAATCGGCCGCACAGGCCACGGGTGCGATCTCGCTCACAGCCTGCCAACAAAAGTATGCCAGCAAGCAGAAATAACAGGGGTTTGGTTCTCATTTCGGTCTTTTTGCGCTCGGCTCCGGTCTGGTAATCATACCCCCTATCCACTAAAATGGGCGCGCCTGAAAAGCCCAAAAGCAGCAACTTTTTGTTTGGCTGCTCATACCAATAACGGTTACGTGAATTAAAAGGATCCGGTCGATGACCCATGAGAGTTACCTGTCCGCCTGGCAACAGAGCCAGGAACTGGCAGAGTCCATGCAGCCCCTGATTGGCAAACTGTACCGCAACCAGGGCGTGGAAACCTGCGTCTATGCTCGCCCCCTGCTGAACGCATCTACCATTGACATTCTCAAGGCTCACCGTGTGGTGCGTCGTCACGAAGGCCAGCCGCTGCCGGTCAGCCAGAGCTACCCTGTGCTCAAGGCCCTGAGCGAGATGGAACTGGCCCCGGCCAGCATCGACCTGGGCAAACTGGCGGTGCGCTACTGGAAAGATCATCAGGACGAGTCCGGCCTGGCCGACTTCCTGAAAGCCGAGCTGGCCCCGGCCCTGAACGCCAATACCGACGCCAAGCCCACCGACGTGGTGCTGTACGGCTTTGGCCGCATCGGCCGCCTGCTGGCCCGCCTGCTGATTGAACGCGCTGGCAGCAACAACGGCATGCGCCTGCGTGGCATAGTAGTGCGTGGCAGCAGCGACGATCTGGAAAAACGCGCCAGCCTGCTGCGTCGTGACTCCGTGCACGGTCCTTTTAACGGCTCCATTGAAGTGGACGCCGACAACAACGCCATTATCGCCAACGGCACCTACATTCAGGTGATCTACGCCAACAGCCCGGACGAAATCGATTACACCCAGTACGGCATTCACGATGCCCTGGTGGTCGACAACACCGGCAAGTGGCGCGACGAAGCCGGCCTGGGCCTGCACCTCAAGGCCAAGGGTGCCGCCAAGGTGCTGCTGACCGCGCCGGGCAAGGGTGACATCAAGAACATCGTGTTCGGTGTGAACGACGACATGATCCAGCCGGAAGACCGCATCATGTCCGCCGCCTCCTGCACCACCAACGCCATCACCCCGGTGCTGAAGGCGGTGAACGATGCCTACGGTGTGAAGAATGGTCACGTTGAAACCGTGCACTCCTACACCAACGATCAGAACCTGATCGACAACTACCACAAGGGCGATCGCCGTGGCCGCAGCGCCGCGCTGAACATGGTGCTCACCAGCACCGGCGCCGCCTCCGCCGTGGCCAAGGCCCTGCCCGAGCTGAAAGGCAAGCTGACCGGCAACGCCATTCGCGTTCCTACTCCGAACGTGTCCATGGCCGTGCTCAACCTGAACCTGGAAAAAGCCACCACGGTAGAAGAGCTGAACGACTACCTGCTGCAGGTGTCCCTGGACTCCCCGCTGCACAACCAGATCGATTACAGCACTAGCAGCGAGCTGGTTTCCACCGACATGGTCGGCTCCCGCTTTGCCGGTATCGTTGACTCCCTGGCTACCATTGTGGAAGGCGACCGCGCCGTGCTGTATGTGTGGTACGACAACGAATTCGGTTACAGCTGCCAGGTGGTGCGCGTGATGCAGAAGATGGCCGGTATCGAGCTGATGGATCTGCCCGCGCGCGGCTGATCGCATTTTTGCAAACCGGCAGACAAAAGGGGTGGCAGAAGCCACCCCTTTTTTCATGGGGAATGGTAAATTGAGCCCATCTATACAGGAGGAAGTGTCATGTCATCGTTTCAGCAAGCCATTGCCGCCATGCCCAAAGAAGTATATGAGCGGCTCAAGACCGCGGTGGAGCTGGGCAAGTGGCCCGACGGCTCCGTGCTCACTCAGGAGCAGAAGGAAAACAGCATGCAGGCGGTACTGGCCTGGCAGGCCATGCACAACGACAACCCCGAGCACATGACCATTGGCAAGGGGGGCGAGCTGGTGATGAAAAGCAAGGCCGAGCTGCGTCGCCAGTTTCGTGACGAAGAAGAAATTGTACGCAGCAAGCTGAACTGAACCTTGCCGGCCCGGGTTTATCCCGGGCAATATTTCAGCCCCAGCCCCAGCCCCAGCCCCAGCCCCAGCCCCAGCCCCAGCTCCGGTTCACCCATTCCAACCCTGTCCTGCGTCTTCGCGCCTCACGTCCAACCTTTATCTCCTGCCTTGGGAAATTTTCTTGTACAACCTTGATCATCTTGTACAACCAGCGCTATGGTAAATACATAGTTGTACAAGAGGGTTGGCAATGTACAAGTTTGATCCCCATATCATCAAGGTAGGTATTAGCGGTTGCCTGATGGGCCAGAAGGTGCGTTTTGACGGCGGACACAAACGTTCCGACTTCTGCACCGAGCAGCTGGCCAAATTCGTGGAGTTTGTTCCCGTCTGTCCGGAAATGGCCATTGGCCTGGGCACACCCCGGCCCAGTATTCGGCTGATTGGCGCACAGGGGCAGGTGATTGCCCAGACCGCCAGGGGCGTGGATGTGACCGGGGCGCTGCGCGACTACGGCCGCACCATGGCGGCGCAATTTGAAGGCCTGAGCGGTTATGTGCTGTGCGCCAAGTCGCCCAGTTGCGGCATGGAGCGGGTGCGGGTCTATCACGAAAGCGGCAAGGGCAACGCCAAGGAAGGGGTGGGCATCTATGCCGCCGAAATCATGCAGGCGCTGCCGTTGCTGCCCTGCGAGGAAGACGGCCGGCTCAACGATCCGGTGCTGCGGGAAAACTTCGTCACCCGGGTGTACGCCCTGCACGACTGGCAGTGCCTGCTGCACCGCGGGCTGACACCGTCGAGCCTGATTGCCTTTCACAGCCGCTACAAATATCTGCTGATGGCCCATCACAGAGACAGTTATCAGGAGCTGGGCCGGCTGGTAGCGGATCTGTCGGAGCATCCGCAGCAAAAAGCCGGGCAGTATATTCACGGCCTGATGCAGGCCCTGAGCCACAGGGCCAGCCGCAAGGGCCATACCAATGTGCTGCAGCACCTGCAGGGCTATTTCAAGCGCCAGCTGACCTCGCGCCAGCGCCAGGAGCTGGCCCGCACCATTCACCAGTACCGGGAAGGCATATTGCCGCTGCTGGCGCCCATCACCCTGCTGCGCCACTACCTGGAAGAGCACCCCAACGACTACCTGCGTCAGCAGGTCTATCTCGATCCGCATCCGGAGGCATTGCGACTGCGTTATGGCATCTGAGCCCCAATATCCGATTCGGGAAGTATCCCGCTTAACCGGCATCAACCCGGTCACCCTGCGCGCCTGGCAGCGCCGTTACGGTCTGCTCAAGCCGGCGCGCACCGACAAGGGCCACCGGCTCTACTCCGATGAAGACATCGCCCTCATTCGGCAAATACTGCACTGGCTGGAGCAGGGAGTGAGCATCGGTCAGGTCAAGGGCCTGCTGAACAACCCGCAGCCGGTGGAGGAAGGCTCCAACTGGGAACAAGCTCGCCTCCGGCTGCTGACGGCAGCCGGAGATCTCAATCTGGGCCGGCTGGAAGCGGAGCTGGTTGAGCTGGCCAGCCTGTATCCGGCGGAGCTGCTGTTGCGTCATGTGATTGAGCCCTGGCTGGCCGCGCTGGCCCGGCTGGAACGGCCCGACAGTCAGCTAATCGAGCAAAGCGCCACCGCCCTGCTGGCCCGGGTCTTTACCCAGTTGCTGACCATCAAAACCGGCCCGCGCATTGCCGTGGCCCGGGTGGGGCAGGGCCACGGGCTGAGCAGCCTGCTGACCTGCTTTGAACTACAGGGGCTGGAATGCCGCAGCCTGGAGTTGGGGCTGCTGGAGCCGCTGCAACTGCCGCTGGCGGTGGAGCGGCTGAAGTGTGATGCCCTGGTGGTGGTGCTGGGGGGCGGCCTGCCTCAGAGCTGGTTTGCCGAACGGGTCCAGTGCTGGCCCGAGCACAGCTTTTTTATCGGAGAGCTGGGGCGGGTGTATGCCGAGCAGGGCTGGCTCACTCGCCCCCATGAAAATACCGTGAGCGAACTCGCGAGGAAGCACGATGCGACATTTGGTGTGGTTTAGAAACGATTTGCGGGTGGCCGACAACCCGGCGCTGCATGCCGCCGGTAATGAAGGCGAGCAGGTGCTGGCGGTGTACATCGACTGCCCCGGCCAGTGGCGGGAGCATGGTCACAGCCCCATGCAGCGGGACTTTCTGAACCGCAATCTGCAGGCCCTGGCGGAACGGCTGGCGAAGCTGGGCGTGCCCCTGACCGTGCTCGAATGCGAGCGTTTTGACGACGTGCCCGAGCTGCTCGCCGACTGGGTGGCGCAGCACGGGATTGATGCCCTCTATGCCAACCGGGAGATCGGCGTCAACGAGCGCCGCCGCGATAAGGCGGTGCAGCAGCGGCTGGCCATTCCCTGCCGGGTATACAACGGCGACTGCGTGATGAACCACGGCAGCATTACCACCCAGGGCGGGGACATGTACAAGGTGTTTACGCCCTTCTCCAAAGCCTGGCTGAGCGCCCTTCGGAGCCAGGGCTACCGCTTGTTGCCCGTGCCCGCGGCCGTTGGCAAACCGTGTCACCCCGGTGCCGTCACGCTCAGGGGCGATAAAAAGGACAGCGGCGCCTGGCCCGCCGGCGAGCAGGCGGCACAGCAGGCGCTGGCGCGGTTTTGCGCCGAACGGCTGCTCGATTACGGCGAGCAGCGGGATTTTCCTGCGGCGGAGGGCACCAGCCGCTTGTCGCCCTGGCTGGCGCTGGGGGTGCTGTCTCCCAACCAGTGCCTGGCGGCGCTTGAGCAGGAGCTCGGCAGCCTGCCTTTTGGCCGGGGCGAGCGCGGCTTTACCTGGCTCAACGAGCTTATCTGGCGGGAGTTTTACCGTCACCTGCTGGTGGCCTTTCCCCGGCTTTCCATGAGCCGGGCCTTCAAGGAAGAAACCGAGGCGCTGCAATGGAGCAACGACGACGACGCTTTTTCCGCCTGGTGCCAAGGGCAGACCGGCTACCCCATAGTGGATGCGGCCATGCGTTGCCTGCGCGAAACCGGCTGGATGCACAACCGGCTGCGCATGATAGTGGCCAGCTTTCTCACCAAGGATCTGCATCTCGACTGGCGCCGGGGCGAGGCCTGGTTTATGACCAACCTGATCGACGGTGAGCTGGCCGCCAACAACGGTGGCTGGCAGTGGGCGGCGGGCACCGGCGCCGATGCCGCGCCCTATTTTCGCGTGTTCAACCCGGTGACCCAGAGCGAGCGCTTTGACCCCGACGGCGACTTTATTCGCCGCTGGGTACCCGAGCTGGAAAGCGTACCGGCCAGACACATTCATGCCCCCCACGAGTGGCTGCGCCAGCGCGGACGGGCAGGGGAGTATGCGCCGCCCATCGTCGATCACGCCAGGGCCCGGCTGCATGCCATTGCCATGTTCGATGCCCTGAAGGATGAGGAGGCGGTATGAGCCCGGCCCTTGACGCCTTTTGCCGGTTGTATCAGAGCCTGTCGCCTGCACAGCTGGATGGCCTGCGCCGGGTGTATTCCCAGGATGTGCTGTTTGCCGATCCGGCCCACGACATTCGCGGCATCGACGCCCTGGTGGCCTATTTCGAGGGGCTGTTCGCGCGGGTCAAGCAATGTCGCTTTGACATTATTCAGGTGATGGAGCAGGACGGCGAGGCCTACGTGCGCTGGGAAATGCACTTTATTCACCCCAGCCTTAACCATGGCCGGCCGGTGAGCGTGCCCGGAGTCAGTCACCTGTGTTTTGCCGACAGGGTGTTTTACCACAGGGACTTCTTTGATCTCGGCACCATGCTCTACGAGCGGTTGCCGCTGCTGGGCAGCTGCATTCGCGCCCTGAAACGGAGGCTGAATTCATGAAACGGGTTTTAATCACCGGCGCCAGCTCCGGCATTGGCCTGCAACTGGCGCGGGATTATGTGGCGGATGGCTGGACCGTGGTGGCCTGCGGCCGACATCACCACAAGCTGAAGCAGGCGATGAGTGGCGAGCGGGTGGAATATGCCGTGTTTGATATCAACGACCGCACCGCTGCCACTGACGCCTTGAACGCCGTGGCGCCGGTGGATCTGGCCATTCTCAATGCCGGCACCTGTGAATACGTGGACGATGCCCACGCCTTTGACGCCGCCCTGTTCGAGCGGGTGGTGCAGGCCAACCTGATCGGCACCGCCAATTGCGTGGCGGCGGTGCTGCCGCGCATTAAAACCGGTGGCCGGCTGGCGCTGGTGAGCTCGTCGGTGACCTTTGTGCCCCTGACCCGCGCCGAGGCCTATGGTGCTTCAAAGGCCGGAGTGGATTACCTGGCCCGCACCCTGGCGGTGGATCTGAAGCCGGACCAGGTGGCGGTGAGCCTGATCCGCCCCGGTTTTGTGGACACCCCGCTCACGCAAAAAAACGACTTTCCCATGCCCGGCCGGGTCAGCCCGGCGCAGGCCAGCCGCGCCATTCGCTCAGGGTTGGCCAAAGGCAAACGCGAAGTGACCTTTCCCGCCGGCTTTATCGCCACCCTGAGTCTGCTGTCCTGGCTGCCCCAGGGGCTGTGGCTGAGTCTGGCCCGCCGTATGAAAAAGGAGCAGGCATGAGCAAGATAGCGGTGATTGGCAGCGGCATTGCCGGCCTGACCTCGGCCTGGCTGCTGAGCCGGGAGCATGAGGTTACCTTGTTTGAAGCCAATGACTACCTCGGCGGCCACACCGCCACCGTGGACGTGACCCTGAACGGCCGTACTCATGCGGTGGACACCGGCTTTATCGTGTTCAACGACCGCACCTACCCGCGTTTTCGGCGGCTGCTGGCCAGGATCGGACTGACGGCCCGGCCCACGGAAATGAGCTTCAGTGTGCAGCAGGCCGCCACCGGACTGGAATACAATGGCCATACCCTCAATACCCTGTTTGCCCAGCGCAAAAACCTGGTGAACGGCCGCTTTTACGGTTTTCTGCTGGAGATCGTGCGCTTCAACCTGCTGTGCAAGCGGGCGCTGAAGCAAGGCCGCCTGAGTAACGACGAGACCCTGGGCGGGTTTCTGGCGGAGCACGGCTTCTCGGACTTCTTTGCCGGCCATTATGTGCTGCCCATGGTGGCGGCCATCTGGTCGTCGTCTTTGGCCGACAGCCGGGATTTTCCGCTGGTCTTCTTTCTGCGCTTTTTCAACCATCATGGCTTGCTCAATCTGGTGGACCGGCCCCAGTGGTATGTGGTGGAAGGGGGCTCGCGCAGCTATATTCCGGCGCTGGTGAAGCATGTTCAGGATATTCGCCTGAACTCGCCGGTGCAGTCGGTGCGCCGGCTGGACGGCGGCGTCGAGATTGTCACTGCCGCCGGGCGTGAACAGTTTGATGAGGTGATCCTGGCCTGCCATTCGGATCAGGCGTTACGGCTGCTGGCGGATGCCAGCGAGGCCGAACAGTCGGTGCTGGGCAACCTTGCCTATCGCAACAACGAGGTGGTGCTGCATACCGACACGCGCCTGCTGCCCAGCGAGCGGCGGGCCTGGGCCAGCTGGAACTATTACCTCGGCGGCGGCGAGCAGGCGTTGCCGGCGGTGACCTACAACATGAACATTCTGCAGGGCATCGAGTCTGACGACACCCTGTGCGTCACCCTGAACCGCAGCGAGGCCATCGATCCTGCGCGCATATTGCGTCGCTTTACCTATGCGCACCCGGTGTATAACCAGGCCGCCATGGCCGCCCAGGCCCGCCGCCTTGAAATTTGCGGCCATGGTCACACCCATTTCTGCGGCGCCTACTGGTACAACGGCTTTCACGAGGACGGGGTGCGCAGTGCCCTGGATGTGTGCGAGCGTTTCGGAGCCGGCTTATGAGCCTGAACAGCGCCATTTACACCGGTGTGGTGCGCCACCGCCGTTACCGGCCCAGAGCCCACGCCTTCAGCTATGGCCTCTACATGCTGGCGCTGGATCTGGACGAGCTGCCGGTCCTGGCCGCCAGCAGCCACGACTTTGCCCTGGAGCGCTTTGCGCCCTTAAGTTTTTGTCGCCGGGATTATCTGGGAGATGAAGGCACGCCGCTCAAGCAGGCGGTGCTGGAAGAAGTGGCCCGTCTCGGTGGAGAGTCCCTCGGCCTGGAGCGGGTGCTGATGCTCGGCCAGGTGCGCTGTTTCGGCATCTATTTCAGCCCGGTGAACCTGTTTTTCTGTTACCAGCACGGCGAGGCCCGCTACCTGCTGGCCGAGGTCCGCAACACCCCCTGGAACGAGCGCCATTGCTACCTGGTGGATCTGCGCCAGCCCGAAGCCACCGCCAAGGCCTTTCACGTGTCGCCCTTTATGGGCATGGCCATGAACTACCACTGGCGCATTTCACCGCCGGCAAAGCGGGCGCTGGTGCACATTGAAAACCGCGATCCCGGGCTGTTGTTTGACGCCACCCTGGCCCTGCGCCGCCGGCCCTTTGAGGCCCATGTGTTGCGCACGGCCCTGCGCCAGTGGCCGGTAATGACCCTCACCGTGATGCGCGGTATTTACTGGCAGGCGCTGAAACTGCTGTTAAAGCGCATTCCCTATCATTCACACCCTTAAGGACGCCAAGATGGACACAACCCTGACCCTAGCCGCCCCCCGCCGCCTGGATCGCTGGGCCCGAACTCTGGCATTTTCCTTGTTGTCCGGGCTGAAACACGCCGGACTCACCGTATACGACGGCGACGACCGCTTCTTCTTCGGCGAGGCCGGTGCCGCACTGCAGGCGGAAGTGCGGGTGCGGGACCCGCGGTTTTATCGCCGGCTGATGAGCGGCGGCAGCATAGGGGCCGCCGAGTCCTGGGTGGAAGGGGGCTGGCACAGCCCGGATCTCACCAGTCTGGTGCGGCTGTTTGCCCGCAACATGGCGGTGCTGGACAAGCTCGAGCGGCGCCTCGGCTGGCTTACCCGGCCCTGGCACCTGCTCACGCACCGGCGCAACCGCAACTCCAGGGCGGGCAGCCGGGCCAATATTGCCGCCCATTACGATCTGGGCAACGACATGTACCAGCTGTTTCTCGATCCGCACATGCAGTATTCCTCGGCGGTGTTCCCAAGAAACAACTCACCGCTGGAGCTGGCCCAGGAGCACAAGCTCAGGCTTGTCTGCTCGCGGCTGGATCTCAAACCGGACGACCACCTGCTGGAAATCGGCACCGGCTGGGGCGGACTGGCCTGCTATGCGGCGCGCCATTACGGCTGCCGGGTGACCACCACCACGCTGTCAAAGGAACAGTTCGACCATGCCAGGCAGCGGGTGCAGCGGGAAGGGCTTGAAGACAGGGTGACCCTGCTGCTGAAGGATTACCGGGAGCTGACCGGTCAGTATGACAAGCTGGTCTCGGTGGAGATGATAGAGGCGGTGGGTCATGAATACCTGCCGGCGTATTTCCGCGTGCTCAACCGGCTGCTCAAACCCGACGGCCGGCTGCTGATCCAGGCCATTACCATTGCCGATCAGCGTTATCAGCAATACCGCAAGGGTGTGGACTTTATTCAGCGTTACATCTTTCCCGGTGGCTGTCTGCCCTCGGTGAGCGAGATGACCCGTCACCTGCGCGAGCAGACCGACATGACCCTGGTGCGCCTTAACGATTACGGCTGGCACTATGCCGAAACCCTGCGCATCTGGGCCGAGCGCTTTCGCCGGGCCGGCCCCGAGCTGGCCCGGCTGGGCTACAGCGCCGACTTTCAGCGGCTGTGGGCCTTTTATTTCGCCTACTGCGAAGGCGGCTTTCTTGAAGGCACCATTGGCCTTGCCCATTTCGAGGCGGCCAAACCCGGAGCGAGAGTATGTCGAAATGGCAATGGACCCAGCTGGTAGCCTTTGAAGGTTTCTGGCTGCTGGCGGTGGCCGGGCAAAACACCTGGGCCTGGCTCACCGCCGCCCTGCTGGGGGTGCATTTTGCCTTTACCCCCAGCCGCCGGGCGGATGTGCGGGTGTTATGGCTGGCGGTACTGGGCATGGCAACAGATGCCCTGCTGACCCTGAGCGGGGTGTTCGCGTTCAGCCACTGGCCGCTGTGGCTGGGGCTGTTGTGGGTGGGCTTTGTGCTGACCCTGGGGCACAGCCTGGTATGGTTGCGGCGTTTCTCCCGGCCCTGGCTGGCGCTCACCGGCGCGGTGGCGGGAGCATCGTCATATCTGGCCGGCTGGAAACTGCAGGCGGTGGCACTGCCGCTGGGGTTCTGGCCTTCGGCGCTGGTGCTGGCGCTGATCTGGTCTGGGTTGCTGCCGCTGCTGGTGGTACTGGACCAACGACTGCGAAGGAGTGAACCATGAAAAGGCTCTGTTTACTGTTATTGCTGGTGGTGTCATCGGCGTCGGCCAGCCCGGTGGCCGATCTGGCGCTGGTGGGCCAGGGCAAAATGAGCTGGCTGTTCTGGGATCTGTATCAGGCCCGTTTTTACAGCGAAAACGGCCGTTATCAGCCGGGGCAATATCCTCAGGCATTGTCGCTGCGCTATGCCCGCAATATCGACAAGGAGGATTTGCTGGCCGCCACCATAGAGGAGTGGCAGCGCCTGGGGGTGAACTGGAAGCCGGAATGGCCCGAGCGGCTGGCACAGCTCTGGCCCTCGGTGCGCACCAATGACGAGCTGGTGCTCAGGGTGGACGAAAACGGTGCCAGCTCGTTTTACTTTAACTGGCGGCTGCTGGGGCGTATCGACGATCCGGCATTTGCGCCGGCCTTTCTGGCCATCTGGCTGTCACCCGACAGCCGGGATCCCGCTTTGACCCGGCAACTTAAAGGAGGCTGACATGAAGGTATTGCTGGCGGCACTGGCGCTGTTGCTCACATCCTGCAGCAGTCAGATCGCAGACTATAAAGACACCACCCCGGCGCTGGCGCTGGATGAGTTTTTCAACGGCGAGCTGGTGGCCTTTGGCATGGTGCAGGACAGATCCGGCCGGGTATTACGTCGCTTCAGAGTGGACATGGTGGCCAACTGGGAAGGCAACCAGGGCGTGCTGGAAGAAGACTTTTATTATGATGACGGCGAGTGGCAGCGCCGGGTCTGGTATCTGGAAAAACACCCAAATGGCCGCTACACCGGCACCGCCGGTGACGTGGTCACCCCCGCCGAGGGCCAGACCCAGGGTTATGCCCTGAACTGGCGCTATACCCTGGCGGTGCCGGTGGACGGAAAAGTATGGGACATCGACTTTAACGACTGGATGTACCTGCTGGACGAAAACCGCCTGATCAACCGCGCCGAAATGACCAAGTGGGGTTTCAAGGTCGGGGAAGTCACCCTGTGGATTGAACGTAAATCTGACGTGTGAGGAGAGAGGGGTGAGGAGTGAGGAGTGAGGAGACCTCACTCCCAACCCCTCACATCATTACTCAAAACCCCGGGGTGGAGATTTCATCCAGCGACAGGGAAAAACTGGGCACGAACACCTCGATAAAATACCGAACTTCGTCGTTCATGCGCGCGTCCAGCATGGTGGTGAGCCGTTCCCGGGCCTTGGCGAATTCCCGGTTGCCCGCCGACAGCTCTTCCTCGCACTTGAGATAGGCGCATAGAATGTCGGCGGACTTCACCAGATGGCTGTAGTCATCCTGCACATGGCCGCACAACAGGGGCTCAAAGGCGGATTGCAGCTCGGCGGGCAGCATGGCCAGCAGGCTTTGCTCGGCGTTTTGCTCAATGGCCTTGTAGGTGGTGGCCATCTCCTGATTAAAGTATTTCACCGGAGTGGGCAGATCACCGGTGAGCACCTCGCTGGCATCGTGATACAGGGCGCGCAGGGCGGCGGTGCCCGGATCCAGCCGGCCGCCAAACAGGGTGTTTTTAATCACCGCCAGGGCGTGGGCCACCATGGCCACCTGCAGGCTGTGCTCGGCGACGTTCTCGGGATCCGTGTTGCGCATCAGCGGCCAGCGCTGGATCAGCTTCATGCGGGCCATCTGGGCAAAAAAGTGACTGCGGTTCATGCTGTTGCCTCATGAGGTTTGCGGGGCTTGCCGTTATAATGGCACCACAACTGCCAATGGAGAACAAGATGGACAAGCAAACCCAAACCGAGCTGGAAGCCGCCGCCTTTCGCACCCTGCTGGCGCATCTCGACAAGCGCAAGGACGTGCAGAACATCGATCTGATGAACCTGGCCGGCTTTTGCCGCAATTGCCTGAGCAAGTGGTATCTGGCCGCCGCCGAAGAGCGGGGTGTGGAGATGAACTACGACCAGGCCCGGGAGCGGGTATACGGCATGCCTTACGGCGAGTGGAAGGAAAAGTACCAGAAAGAGGCAACGCCTGAGCAGAAGGCGGCCTTTGAGCAAAGCCACAGGCACGACTGACGTCGTGCGGGATGAGGGAGCAGTGAGTTATTCAGGCTCCGCCAGAGCCTGAATAACACGTTTCACGTCTTACATCTCACTTGAACACCACGGTGCGGTTGCCGTACACAAACACCTTTTCTTCCAGCACCAGGTTGAGCGCCCGGCTCAGCACCGATTTTTCCACGTCCCGGCCGGCCTTGGCCATGTCGGCGGCGGAAAAGGCATGGTTCACGTGGGTGACGTCCTGCTCGATAATGGGGCCTTCGTCCAGATCGTCGGTCACGAAGTGGGCGGTGGCGCCAATCATCTTCACGCCCCGTTCATAGGCCTGGCGATAGGGACTGGCGCCGATAAAGGCGGGCAGAAAGGAGTGGTGAATGTTGATGATGCGCTTTTCATAGCGGGCCACAAAGGCCGGGCTGAGAATGCGCATGTACTTGGCCAGCACCACATAATCGGGCTGATAACGGTCGATCACCTCCGCCAGCAGCTGCTCGTGCTCGGGCCGGTTCAGCCCGTCGTGAGACACGGTATGCCAGGGAATGTCGAATTTTTCGGTCAGCCCCCGGAGGGTGTCGTAGTTGCCTATCACGGCGGCGATGTCGATGTTCATGGCACCGCTGAAGTGTTTCATCAGAATATCGCCCAGGCAATGGGCTTCCTTGGTCACCAGGATCACCACCCGCTTGCTGCCCGCCGGCACCAGCCGGTTCTGGCCGCCTTCAGGCAAGGCTTCGTTCAAGTCTGCCAGCAGGGTGTGGTCGTTAAAACGCCCTTCCAGTTCGGTACGCATAAAAAAATGACCGTTGTCGTGATCCACGAACTCGTCGTTGCGCACGATATTGAGCTGGTGCTTATAGCAGATATTGGTGATTTTCGAGATGAGGCCCCGGGCATCGGGGCAGTGGCTCAGCAGAATTTTTCGTTCCATGGGTTTCTTCTTGTTGTTGGCAAGGCTGCTTATCGTCGGCCGCAGCACTGTTTGTATTTTTTGCCGCTGTGACAGGGGCAGGGCTGATTGGGACCGATTTTGGACGGGTTGAACTGACCCGAGTGGTACACCCAGCGGCCTTCATGGCGCACAAAGCGGGAGCGCTCGTGCAGCAGTACCACCCGGCCGTTCTCGCGGTAACGTACCCTGAACTCCACCTCGCCTTCGCTGTCGGCACAGCCGCCCCGGGCAAACACGATGGCCAGCCCCAGCCACTCGGTGTTGCGTCCGGATTCGCTCAGGGTGGCGGCGTTCAGCTCCCCCAGGGTGTCCGGATGCCAGGTGTGCACCAGATAATCGCCCAGTCCCAGCCGGTAGGCGCTGTAGCGGGAGCGCATCAGCGCCAGGGGCGTCGGGGCCGTGAGCCGACCGTCCAGAAAGGGCTGGCAGCAGTCGGAAAACCGCTGTCCGCTGTCACAGTGGCATTGCATGGCGTTGGATCAAAAAATGAAAAGCAGCAGTATGCCAGATCAGAGGAGAGAAGGTGAAAAACAAAACGGCCCTCTCGGGCCGTTTGTGACGGAGATGGCAAGGCCGCTTATTCGATGATTTCCACCTGAATGCTGGCCTGACCCTTGGCATCTACACGGCGATCGCGCTGACGCTCTTCCTCGCTCATGCCCTGAGCCAGCTCTTCACCGTACCAGGCAGTCTGAATGTTCTCGGCAGCCACACCCCGTTGCACCAGGTAGTCCTTGGCGGCCAGCGCACGGCGCTCGGACAGCTTGCGGTTGTACTCGGCACTGCCCAGTCGGTCGGCATAACCGGCCAGTTCAATCTGGTAGTCCGGGTTCTGCTCGGCAAAGCGGGCCACATCGTCCAGGGTGGCACGGGCTTCGGCAGACAATGCGGAACTGTCAAAGGCGAAGTAGACGGAGCCATCGGCGGTGACGGTACGGGTTTCGTAGGTCACTTCAGGCTGCGGCTGAGGCGCCACCGGCGCGACCGGCGCGGGAGCGGCCACGCGGCGGTTGGGGTGCAGCACCAGCTCCAGCATCACGTTGTTGACGTCGGTCTCAAAGCCGTTGTTGACCAGGTCGCCCATGTCTTCAATGCGGCGATAACGCAACTGTACGTCCACCAGGTCGCTGGCGCGGTAGGCCAGGCCCAGGCCGGCCAGGGGAGACACGCCTTCGTCGCCGTTGGCCACGTCGGCATCCCAGCCCAGGGCACCGACCTCGCCAAACACGGAAACGCGTTCGGTCAGGGGCAGGCGGCCAATGGCGGACAGGTTGAGGGCGCGGGTATCGGCGTCGCCGCCATAGTTGCTAAAGCCCAGCTCGGCACCAAAGTACTGGTTGAAGTTGTAACCGCCAAACAGGCTCACCGCTTCGGCATTGTCATCGGCGCCGGTGTTGTTGCGATCGATATCTTCATAGTCGGCGTAACCGGCACCGGCACCCAGGTACCAGTCGTTGGCCTGTACACCGGCAGACAGGCCGGCGGAAGCCAGCGCCATTGCGATCAAAGAAGAAGCCACTGTCTTTTTCATGTTTTTGTTCCTCATTCGAATGAGTTGTTGGCGTGCTCACAGCGGAATAACCGGCCCCGTACGGGAGACCCATTCGGGAAAGCTGTTTCGGAATGTTGCACTCGGTTACTGCATTCCCGTTCCTGTTCCACGCGGGGCCAGACTATCTTGTTTTCAGGTGGCTCACAAGACGGGAAAAGTGGACGTGAGCAGGCCGACCGGTCAGTAATGGAACCATAAAATAGAAAGAAGCGAGCGAATTCGGTGGCCAAATGAACAATTATTTGTCATATGGAAACATTTTTTCAACAAAAAACGGCCAGTTCATAACGAGTCTGTAGAGGGGTGTTAAACTAAATACTGTATGCAACATACCTGTCGTAATCTGCCATTGAGGAGTAGCTAGATTATGAATCCTGATACCAGCCTGGTCGGAAAAAAGATCCGGCAAATTCGTGAGGCGATGGGACTCAGCCGGCCAAAATTTGCCGAGTTGCTTCAGGTTCCTCCCACCACACTTAAAAATTATGAACTGGGGTATCGGGAGGTCGGTGGCGCCTTTCTGGTGGCCTTGTCTCAACATCCGGAATTACACAAATATACCCTGTGGCTGCTGTCCGACACTACCGTGCCCGAAGCGGGGCAGGTCAGCCCGGAGTCATGATCATCTGAGGGCCCAGGGCGGTTGAGGCATCGCCCTGCGTCGGTTTTTGCGCGGTCTCCCTTCTGCATACGTTTTTTCCTTCCCTTTTTGTATGCTAATAAGGTGTTTCATCCATTCTTGTGAGGCCATTGTCGTGCGTGCCATTCTACTTGCCCTGCTGTTGGGCTCGCTGACCGCCTGTGTCCAGTCTCCCACCGGCCGCAGCCAGGTGCTGCTGTTTTCCGAAAATGACATGCAACGCCTGGGAGAGCAGTCGTTTGCCCAGTTGAAGGAGCAGGAAACCGTCAGCAAGGATCGTGCCCTTAACGGTTACGTTCAGTGCGTCACCAACCAGCTGGTGGCGGAATTGTCCGGTGGCGGTCAGTGGGAAGTGGTTCTTTTTGACTCCAATCAGGTGAACGCCTTTGCCTTGCCCGGCGGCAAGGTGGGGGTGTATACCGGCCTGCTCAGGGTTGCCAACACCCAGGATCAGCTGGCGGCGGTGATCGGTCATGAAATTGCCCACGTGCTGGCCCGGCACAGCAACGAGCGGGTGTCCCGCACGCAGCTTGCCAATATCGGCCTGAGTGCTGCCGACACCGCCCTGGGCCAGTCGGGCATTCGCCAGCCGGCCATGGCGGCCCTGGGCCTGGGAGTGCAGGTGGGCTATTTGCTGCCCTATGGCCGCGAGCAGGAAGCCGAAGCCGACCGGCTGGGCCTTGAGCTGATGGCCCGGGCCGGCTTTGACCCGCAGCAGGCCGTAACCCTGTGGCGTAACATGGCGGCGGCGGAGTCGGGCAACCAGCCCCCCGAGCTGTTGTCTACCCACCCGTCTCACGGCACCCGCATTCAGGGGCTGTCGACCCTGCTGCCACAAGCCAGCAACCTCTATATGCAGGCCCGGGCCCAGGGCAAGCAACCGGCCTGTGCACGCTGATGCTGTACGGGGTTGATATCGGCGGCACCAAAATCGCCTTTGGGGTGTTCGATGAGCACTACCATTGCCTTGAGGCCAGCCAGCATGCCACGCCTGCTCATGACTACGCCGCCTTTCTGGAGCTCGTCACCGGCCTGGTGCGCAGTGCCGACCAGCGCCTGGGCGGACAGGGGCGGGTGGGAGTGGGGTTTCCCGGAGTGCTCAATGCCGACCAACGCATTCTGGCGCCCAATGTCCCGGCCATTCACGGCCGGGATCTGCTGGGCGATCTGCGGCGCCGGCTGAAACGCCCGCTGCATGGTGACAACGACGCCAACTGCTTTCTGCTGTCGGAATACCATGGCGGCGCCGTCGCGGGCAGCCGGCTGGCGCTGGGACTGACCCTGGGCACCGGCGTGGGCGGTGCCCTGATCCACGACGGCCGGCTGGTCAACAGCCGGCGCGGTGGCAGTGGTGAATTTGGTCATGGCGCCATCGGCGCCGGGCTGCTGACGCGGTATCCCGACCTGCCGCTGTTTGACTGTGGCTGCGGCCGCAGCGCCTGTCTGGAAGCCTATGTGTCCGGTACCGGTCTGGCCCGGCTGTACCGCCACTGTGGTGGTCCGGAGCGCGACGGCAAGGCCATTGTTGCCGCCTGGCAACAGGGGGAAGCCGAAGCAGGGCGCTGCCTGGAACTGTACGTTGAGGTGCTGGCGGCCGGGCTGGGCGCCCTGATGACCCAGCTTGACCCCGATGCCCTGGTGCTGGGGGGCAGCCTGGGGGAAGCGCCCTGGCTGTATGACCGGCTGGCCGCGCGGTTGCCCGCGTATCTGATGCAGGGCATCACTCCGGCGCCGGTGTGCTCACCGGTGTTTGGGGGAGCCGGCGGCGTGCGCGGTGCGGCATTATTGGCCGCCCGGCCGGATTCGCCATTCAGCATGGAGGCATAATTTGTTAGCATTGGGGTTTTGCACCCAAACAGAGGGAATTCCATGTCGTCTTACGAGACAGTAGAACAGAAAGCCAGCTATGGCATCGGCCGTCAGATCGGCGATCAGCTGGCCCAGCAGCCGTTTGAAGGGCTGGACATTGCCGCCGTGCAGCAGGGTCTGGCCGACTCCCTCAACGGGGTAGACTTTGCCGTATCCCGGGAAGACATCAACGCCGCCTTCGGCGTGATCACCGAGCGCATGAAGGCCGAGCAGGCATCCCAGTCTGCCAAGGCCAAGGAAGAGGAAGCCGCCTTCCTGTCTGCCAACGCCGCCCGTGACGAAGTGCAGCAGACCGAATCCGGCCTGCAGTACGAAGTACTGACCGCCGGCGAAGGTGCCAAGCCTGCCGCCACCGACACCGTACGGGTTCACTATCACGGCACCTTTACCGACGGCTCCGTGTTCGACAGCTCCGTGCTGCGTGGTGAGCCTGCCCAGTTTCCGGTAAACGGCGTGATCAAGGGCTGGGTTGAAGCCCTGCAACTGATGCCGGTTGGCTCCAAGTGGAAGCTGTACGTGCCTCATCACCTGGCCTACGGTGAGCAGGGGGCCGGCTCCATTCCGCCGTGCTCCACCCTGGTGTTTGAAGTTGAACTGCTCGAAATCGCCTGATGACGAACAGCCTGAAAAAAACCGGCAGCTGCCGGTTTTTTTATGGCCGCTTTGGGGCGGGCAGAATTTGCAAGCGATGCGCATTCTGGCACACTTCGAAACATGCGCATGAACATTATTGAACAAAGGAAAGACGACATGACCAACCCGGTTCGCATCGCCATTGCCGGCTGTAACGGCCGCATGGGCAAGGTACTGGTGGAATCCGTAACCAACACAGGCGGTGTGGTGCTGACCGCCGCCATCGAGCATGCCGGCTCCAGCGTGCTGGGCGTTGATGCCGGCGAGCTGGCCAATGTGGGCCGGCTGAATGTGCCGGTCACCGCCAGCCTGGCCGAGGTAATCGACAACGTGGATGTGATCATCGACTTCACCCGTCCGGAAGCCACCCTGGCCAATATTGCCCTGGCCCGCCGGCACGGCAAGCGGCTGGTGATCGGTACCACCGGCTTTACCGATGAGCAAAAGGCCGACATTCTGGCCGCCGCCGCCGATACCGCCATGGTGATGGCCTCCAACTACAGCGTGGGCGTGAATCTGGTATTCAAGTTGCTGGAGCAGGCGGCGAAGGTGATGGGGGATTACACCGACATCGAGATCATCGAGGCCCACCACCGTCACAAGGTGGATGCCCCGTCCGGCACCGCGCTCAGCATGGGCGAGGTGATTGCCAACACCCTGGGGCGTGATCTGAAACAGTGCGCCGTGTATGGTCGTGAAGGCATCACCGGCGAGCGGGATTCAAACACCATCGGCTTTGCCACCATTCGCGCCGGCGACGTGGTGGGTGAGCACACCGCGCTGTTTGCCGATATCGGCGAGCGGGTAGAGATCACCCACAAGGCATCCAACCGGCTGACCTTCGCCAATGGCGCGGTGCGGGCCGCTGCCTGGATTGCCGGCCAGCCCGCCGGTCTGTTCGACATGCAGGACGTACTGGGGCTGAAATAGCCGCAGCATAAGTCATATGAGGCCTGACCGGCCGCGGTATGGCCGGTCGGGTTTGTTGTTTTTTATTGATTATCGTTTTGATTATAAAAGGTTTTTTGGTTAACTTTTGTTTTTTTATATATCTTTCTGTGAAGATACTTTCAAGCCCGCATTTTCTGCCGTGTCCTGCCGCGCGCCATATTAACCTCTGAGTTTTATGTTTTTTTTGTGAATACCTATGCGTCCTGTGCCGAAGTTTTCGTCAGCCGCCATTTGGTAACGTAAAAAAGTTTGTCGAAAACAATGCTTACAGATAAAATACACAGAATTTGCCCAGTATTAGCCGAGATGCAGTAAATTTTTTTTGTCTGTAACTCGGGACAGCCAGGTAAATTGTTGATTTATAAGAATTAACTTGGAGGTTGTCTTGAATCACTCAGCGCTGCTCGTATTGGAAGATGGCTCGGTCTTCCGCGGTACAGCCATTGGCGCCGACGGTTGTTCCGTTGGTGAGGTGGTATTCAACACGTCGATGACGGGATACCAGGAAATCCTTACCGATCCATCCTATGCCCGCCAGATCGTCACGCTCACTTATCCTCATATAGGCAATACCGGCACTAACGCCGAAGATGAAGAATCCGACCGGGTTCACGCTCAGGGGCTGATCATTCGAGATCTTCCGCTGATTGCCTCCAACTTCCGCAATCAGCGTACCCTGTCCGACTATCTCAAGGCTCACAACATAGTGGGTATTGCCGATATCGATACCCGCAAGCTGACCCGCATTCTGCGTGAAAAGGGCTCCCTGGCCGGCTGCATTCTGGCCGGAACCGGCCTGGATGAGGCCAAGGCGCTGGCCGAGGCCAAGGGCTTTCCCGGCCTCAAGGGCATGGATCTGGCCAAGGTGGTGTCTGCCGCCAGCCGGTATGAGTGGCGCGAAGGCAGCTGGCAACTGGGGCAGGGCCACAGCCAGCCCACCGATGCCGAACTGCCCTACCATGTGGTGGCCTATGACTTCGGCGCCAAGCGCAACATTCTGCGCATGCTGGTGGATCGCGGCTGCCGCCTGACCGTGGTGCCGGCTCAGACCCCGGCCGCCGAGGTGCTGGCGATGAACCCGGACGGTATTTTCCTGTCCAACGGCCCCGGCGACCCCGAGCCCTGCGACTACGCCATCGAGGCCATCAAGACCTTCCTGGAAACCGACATTCCGGTGTTCGGTATCTGCCTGGGTCACCAGCTGCTGGGCCTGGCCAGCGGTGCCAAGACCGTGAAAATGGGCCACGGCCACCACGGTGCCAACCACCCGGTGAAGGATCTGGACCGCAATGTGGTGATGATCACTTCCCAGAACCACGGTTTCGCGGTGGACGGCGACACCCTGCCCGACACCCTGCGCGCTACCCATGTGTCGCTGTTCGACGGCACCCTGCAGGGCATGCACCGCACCGACAAGCCGGCGTTCTCCTTCCAGGGGCACCCCGAGGCGAGCCCGGGTCCGCACGACGCAGCCCCGCTGTTTGACCATTTCATCGAACTGATCCAGAAGTACCGCGCATAAGGAGTAGGGTAGAGTCATGCCAAAACGTACAGACATACAGAGCATTCTGATCCTGGGCGCCGGCCCCATCGTGATCGGCCAGGCCTGTGAATTCGACTACTCCGGCGCCCAGGCCTGCAAGGCCCTGCGCGAAGAAGGCTACCGCGTCATTCTGGTGAACTCCAACCCGGCCACCATCATGACCGATCCGGAGATGGCCGACGCTACCTACATCGAGCCCATCGACTGGCAGGTGGTGCGCAAGATCATCGAGAAGGAGCGCCCCGACGCCATTCTGCCCACCATGGGTGGCCAGACCGCGCTGAACTGCGCCCTGGAGCTGGAAAAGCACGGCGTGCTGGCCGAGTTCGGTGTGGAAATGATCGGCGCCACCGCCGATGCCATCGACAAGGCCGAAGACCGTCACCGCTTCGACCAGGCCATGAAGAGCATCGGCCTGGAATGTCCCCGCGCCGGCATCGCCCACAACATGGACGAAGCCTACGGTGTGCTGGAGGAAGTGGGTTTTCCCTGCATCATTCGTCCCAGCTTCACCATGGGCGGCACCGGCGGCGGCATTGCCTACAACCGCGAAGAATTTGAAGAAATCTGTACCCGTGGCCTGGACCTGTCGCCTACCAACGAGCTGCTCATTGACGAGTCCCTGATCGGCTGGAAAGAGTACGAGATGGAAGTGGTGCGGGATCGCAACGACAACTGCATCATCGTCTGCGCCATCGAAAACTTCGACGCCATGGGCGTGCACACCGGCGACTCCATTACCGTGGCGCCGGCTCAGACCCTGACCGACAAGGAATACCAGCTGATGCGCAACGCCTCCATGGCGGTGCTGCGCGAAATCGGTGTGGAAACCGGCGGCTCCAACGTGCAGTTTGGCGTGAACCCCAAAGACGGCCGCATGGTCATCATCGAGATGAACCCCCGGGTGTCCCGTTCTTCCGCCCTGGCGTCCAAGGCCACCGGCTTCCCCATCGCCAAGATCGCCGCCAAGCTGGCCGTGGGCTACACCCTGGACGAGCTGCAGAACGACATCACCGGCGGACGCACTCCGGCTTCATTCGAGCCGGCCATCGACTACGTGGTGACCAAGATCCCGCGCTTCAACTTCGAGAAGTTCGCCGGCGCCAACGATCGTCTGACCACCCAGATGAAGTCCGTGGGTGAGGTCATGGCCATCGGCCGCAACTTCCAGGAGTCGGTGCAGAAGGCCCTGCGCGGCCTGGAAACCGGCATGAGCGGTTTCGATCCCGTGGTTGACCTGAACGAACCCGAAAGCCTGGCCCGCATCCGTCACGAGCTGCAGGATCCGGGTGCCGAGCGTATCTGGTACATCGCCGATGCCTTCCGGGCCGGCATGTCCGTGGACGGCGTGTTCAAGCTGACCAACGTCGACCGCTGGTTCCTGGTGCAGATCGAAGAGCTGGTGAAGCTGGAAGAGCAGGTCAAGGAAGTGGGCCTGGCCGGGCTGACCCCCGAGCTGTTGCGTGCCCTCAAGCGCAAGGGCTTTGCCGATGCGCGCCTGGGCAAGCTGCTGGGTGTGAGTGAGAACGAAGTGCGCAAGCTGCGTCATCGCCACGAGATCTTCCCTGTGTACAAGCGGGTGGATACCTGTGCCGCCGAGTTTGCCACCAACACCGCCTACATGTACTCCAGCTACGACGAAGAGTGCGAAGCCAACCCGTCCGACAAGGACAAGATCATCGTGCTGGGTGGCGGCCCCAACCGTATCGGCCAGGGCATCGAGTTCGACTACTGCTGCGTGCACGCTTCACTGGCCCTGCGCGAAGACGGTTACGAGACCATCATGGTCAACTGTAACCCGGAAACCGTGTCCACCGACTACGACACCTCCGACCGTCTCTACTTTGAGCCGGTCACTCTGGAAGACGTGCTGGAAATCGTGCGCGTGGAGCAGCCCAAGGGCGTGATCGTGCAGTACGGCGGCCAGACTCCGCTGAAACTGGCCCGTGCCCTGGAAGCGGCCGGTGTGCCCATTATCGGCACCAGCCCCGACGCCATCGACCGCGCCGAAGACCGCGAGCGCTTCCAGCAGGCGGTGGACCGTCTGGGCCTGAAGCAGCCCCAGAACGCCACCGTCACCGCCCTGGATCAGGCCGTGAACCTGGCCGTGGACATCGGTTACCCGCTGGTGGTGCGTCCGTCCTACGTACTGGGCGGACGGGCCATGGAAATCGTCTATGACGAGCAGGATCTGCGCCGTTACTTCAACGAGGCGGTGAGCGTGTCCAACGAGTCCCCGGTGCTGCTGGATCGCTTCCTGGACGACGCCACCGAGGTGGACATCGACGCCATCTGCGACGGCAAGGACGTGGTCATCGGCGGCATCATGGAGCACATCGAGCAGGCCGGCGTGCACTCCGGCGACTCCGGTTGCTCGCTGCCGCCTTACACCCTGAGCCAGTCCATTCAGGACGAGATGCGCGAGCAGGTGCGCAAGCTGGCGCTGGAGCTGGGCGTGGTCGGCCTGATGAACGTGCAGTTCGCGGTCAAGGACAACGAGATTTACCTGATTGAGGTGAACCCCCGTGCCGCCCGCACCGTGCCCTTCGTGTCCAAGGCCACCGGTGTGCCCCTGGCCAAGGTGGCGGCCCGGGCCATGGCCGGCAAGTCCCTGGCCGAGCAGGGCGTGACCGAGGAAATCATTCCGCCTTACTACTCCGTGAAGGAAGTGGTGCTGCCGTTCAACAAGTTCCCCGGCGTTGACCCGCTGCTGGGCCCGGAAATGCGCAGCACCGGTGAAGTGATGGGCGTGGGCGAGACCTTTGCCGCCGCCTTTGGCAAGGCCCATCTGGGCGCCGGCAAGGCGGTACCGAAGGAAGGCCGTGCCCTGCTGTCGGTGCGTCACAGCGACAAGCAGCGGGTGGTGGATCTGGCCGCCAGCCTGATCGAGGCCGGTTACCAGATCGATGCCACTCACGGCACCGCCGTGGTGCTGGGTGAGGCCAACATCAACCCGCGTCTGGTGAACAAGGTGCACGAAGGTCGCCCGCACATTCTTGATCGCATCAAGAACAACGAGTACAGCTACATCGTGAACACCGCCGAGGGTCGTCAGGCCATCGAGGACTCCCGTCAGCTGCGCCGCGGCGCCCTGGCCCAGAAGCTGTCGTACACCACGACCCTGAACGGGGCCTTTGCCACCGTGATGGCCATGGCCCACGACGCCACCGAGTCGGTCATTTCCGTGCAGGAAATGCATGCCCGGGTGGCCAGCGGCAAGTAAGCTCTCGATACAGATAGATTCAAAAGGCACCTTAGGGTGCCTTTTTAGTGCTGTATAAAAAATGTTCTGTTTTTTTGCCGATAGTGTTTGACGCGCCCCCCGTACTGCCGTAGAGTGCACCTCAGCAAGATTCTCAAGTCAGTGCAGCATCAGTACATTGTTGGTCCCTTTCGGTTCTTCAGTCTCCAGGCTTCCCTTATTTGATATTTATTGCGTCTTCGAGCATTTGCTCATTCATATGTTTAAAAAGGTAAGTACACATGGCTACTGGCACTGTAAAATGGTTCAACGAAGAAAAAGGTTTTGGCTTCATCACTCCGGCTGACGGCGGCAAGGATCTGTTTGCCCACTTCTCCGCGATTGTTGGCGACGGCTTCAAAACCCTGAGCGAAGGTCAGCAGGTATCCTACACCGCCACTCAGGGCGCCAAGGGTCCGCAGGCATCCGAGATCAAGGTGCTCTGATCGACCGCTCTCGTCGATATTCGTAAAAAACCCGCCTCGGCGGGTTTTTTTGTATCTGTGGTTTAGCTTGCCGGCCGGGTCAGTTCGCCCCGCAGGCTTTGCCCCATCAGCGTTCTGATCTGCTCGGGGGGCAGGCCCTTGCTCAGCAGGTAGTGCAGCTTGGTCAGGGCCGCTTCCGTGGTCATGTCATAGCCCGAGATCACCCCGGCATCGGCCAGCGCCTTGCCGGTGGCGTAGCCTTCCATGTTTACCGAGCCCCGCAGGCACTGGGTCAGGTTGACGATGACCACGCCCCGGGCCGAGGCCTCGGTCAGCAGGCCGAGCATGGCCTCGTTCTGGGGCGCATTGCCCACGCCGTAAGACAGCAGCAGCAGGGCCTTGACCGGCTGGCGCAGCAGGTTGGCGATCACCTCGGCGCTGATCCCGGGGTAGAGGGTGACCACGCCGATGGGCTGGGGGGTGATGGGGCTGACCGTCAGCGGCTTGCCACTGGTCTGGCTGAGGGTGCCGCTTTCAAGGCTGATATGGATGCCGGCGTTGAGCAGGGGTGGAAAATTGGGGGAGTCAAAGGCGTTGAAGCCGTCGGCATGCACCTTGCTGGCCCGGTTGCCCCGATAGAGCCGGTTATTGAAAAACAGTCCCACCTCGTGAATGGGGTACTCGGCGGCGATATAGAGGGCGTTGAGCAGGTTGGTGCGGCCGTCGGAGCGCAGCTCCACCAGCGGGATCTGGGAGCCGGTGACGATCACCGGCTTGTCCAGATCTTCGAGCATGAACGACAACGCCGAGGCGGTAAAGGCCATGGTGTCGGTGCCGTGCAGTACCACAAAGCCGTCGTACTGATCGTAGTGGGCGCGAATATCGTCGGCAATGCGCTGCCAGTCGGCGGGGGTCATGTCCGACGAGTCGATTAAGGGCTCGTATTCGCTGATGTGGTAGGCGGGCATTTCCGGACGATGCAGCTCCGGGGTGGCGGCCAGACTGTCGGTCATAAAGCCCGCCAGGGGAATATAGCCCTTGGCGGACTTCTGCATGCCGATGGTGCCGCCGGTGTAGGCGATGTAGATTTTCTTGCGGTTCATTCAGAACTCCTGGCATTCCACGCACAGCACATACTGGCCGCGAATGTCGTTAAAACGGGACAGGGTATTCAGCTCCTGGCCCAGCTGCGCGCCGGCCGGGCGCAAGGCCTCGGGCAGGGCCGACTGCAGCAGGGCGGCAGCGTCGAGATTGGTGTCCAGCAACTGCTCCATCAGCAGCTCCCTGGGCGAGCGGGGCAGCTGTATTTTTTTCACCCGGTATTCGGGCAGGCCGGCCAGCTCGGCGGCGCCGGCCAGGGCGTCGTCCAGATAGCCGAGCTCGTCCACCAGTCCCAGCGCCTGGGCATCGGTGCCGGTCCACACGTGCCCCTGGGCGGCCGCTTCCACCTGCCTCGGCTCCAGTGCCCGGCCTTCGGCCACCAGGGTGACGAAGCGGTCATAGGTGTGCTCGACCCCCAACTGAATCAGCTCCTGCGCGTGTTTGGGCAGGCCGGTGGTGAGGCCGGCGCCGACAAAATCGGTGGTGCCCACGCCGTCGGTATTCAGGCCGAGTTTGGCCAGGGCGTCTTCAAAGGTGAGAAACAGGCCGAACACGCCGATGGAGCCGGTGAGGGTGGTGGGGGCGGCGTAGATCTTGTTGGCATCGGCGGCAATCCAGTACCCCCCCGAGGCGGCGGTGCTGCCCATGGATACCACCAGCGGCTTGCCGCTTTCCTTGAAGCGCAGCAGGGCGGCGCGGATCTGCTCGGCGGCAAAGGCGCTGCCGCCGGGGCTGTCGATGCGCAGCACCAGGGCATTGATGTCGTTGTCGCGCCGGGCCTGATCGATGAGCCGTGAGAGCTGCTCGTCGCTGATGGTATTGGGCCCGGGTTCGCCGCTCATGATGGCACCGCTGGCGGTAATCAGCCCCACCGCCGGGGCGGTGCTTTTCTCATCGGGGTGATGGGCCAGGTAGCGGCTGACGCTCAGGCTTTGGTAGCTGCCGGCCTGGTGATCCCAGCCCGCCAGTTGGCCCACATGGCGCAGCATGTCGTGTCGGGTGGCGAGCTTGTCCACCAGCCCCTGCTCCAGGGCATATTTGGCCGGATCACCGCCCACGGCGCGAAACCGGCTCAGCAGCAGCTCCTTGCCCGGGCTGATGTGATCGGCGGGAATGTTGCGCAGGGTGCTGACATTGTCCTGATAGTGGCGCCACAGCTGGCCCAGCCAGCGCAGGGCGTCTTCCCGGCTTTCCGCCGACATGTCGTCGCGCAGGTAGGGCTCCACAAACGACTTGTAGGTGCCCACCCGGAACACATGGGGGGTAATGTCAAAACGCTCAAAGGCCGACTTGTAGTGCAGCCGGTACACGCCCAGCCCCTGAATGGTCACGGCGCCGGCGGGGTTCAGCCAGATCTCGTCGGCGTGGGCCGCCAGGTAATACTGCCCCTGGGTATAGTAATCGCCAATGGCATACACCGGCTTGCCCGAGGTCTTGAAGCTCTCCAGGGCGGCACCGATTTCATCCAGCCGGGTCAGGCTCGACTCGCTCATGTTCTGCAGTTTGAGCACCACCGCCTTGATGCGGTCATCGTTGCGGGCCAGGGCCAGGGCCTGCTTGATTTGTCCCAGAGTGAGGGCGGGCGGCGCCTCGTCGCCCGCCAGCCACCGGTTCAGCAGGCGGCGGGGGCTGGCCTGGGCATCCTGCTCCAGTACCGGGCCATTAATGTCCAGGGTGAGGGCGGCGCTGGACGGCAGGGTGGGGGCTTCCTTCTCGCTGAAGAAAATAATGAAAACGGACAGCAGCCCCAACAGAAAGAACAGATTGATGAGCAGGGTGCGCAGTACGCTCAGCACCCGGCCCAGGGTGCGAAACAACCACTTGATGGCAGACCACATAGCAACGCCTTAAAAAAGAGGGTCGAATCAGTCCATTATGACGTGGCGCCATGAACATTTCCATGCATGGCCCCGGCAACTGCTGCGTGTTTCACGGAAAAGCGGAGTAAAACGCCTGTTTGAAAAATACCCGGCCATCCACTAGCCTGACGAAGCCGGTCATGGCCTGCCTGTGGAGATCCTATGCGCGCCTATCCTCACCTGTTCACCCCTCTGGATCTGGGCTTTACCCGGCTGAAGAACCGGGTACTGATGGGCTCCATGCATACCGGGCTGGAAGAGCAGCGCGGCGGGTTTGACAAGCTGGCCGCCTTTTACCGGGAGCGGGCCGAGGGCGGCGTGGCGCTGATCATTACCGGGGGCATCTCCCCCAGCCTGCGTGGCCGGCTCACGCTCCACGGGGCCCAGCTGAGCTTTCCCTGGCAGCTGCGCGGCCACCGCAAGGTAACCGCCGCGGTACACGCGGCCGGTGGCAAGATTGCCCTGCAAATTCTGCATGCCGGGCGGTATGCCCTGCATCCGTTTGCCGAGGCGCCCTCGGCCGGGCGGGCCCCCATCAGCCCGTTCAGGGCCCGCGCCATGAGTGAACGGCGCATTCGCCGCTGTATTGCCGATTTTGCCCACACCGCGCTCATGGCACGGCGGGCCGGTTACGACGGGGTCGAAATCATGGGCTCCGAAGGTTACCTCATCAACCAGTTCCTGTGCCCGCGCACTAATCATAGAGCCGATGCCTGGGGCGGCAGTGCCGCCAACCGCCGGCGGCTGGCGGTGGAAACTGTGCGTGCCGTGCGCGCGGCCGTGGGGCCGCACTTCATCATTATTTTTCGCCTGTCCATGCTCGATCTGGTGGAGCAGGGTTCTGCCCTGAACGAGGTGATAGAGCTGGGCCAGGCGCTGGAGCGGGCCGGGGTCACGCTCATCAATACCGGCATCGGCTGGCACGAGGCGCGGGTGCCCACCATTGCCACCAGCGTGCCCCGGGCGGCCTTTGGCTGGATTACCGAGCGGGTGAAACAGTCTCTGACGGTGCCGGTGGTGGCCACCAACCGCATCAACACGCCGGAGGTGGCCGAGCATCTGCTTGCCTCGGGACAGGCGGATCTGGTGTGTCTGGCCCGGCCTTTTCTGGCCGATGCCCGCTTTGTGGCCAAAGCCGAAGCCGGCACCCCCGAACGCATCAACACCTGCATCGCCTGTAACCAGGCCTGTCTGGACCGGGTGTTTGAGGGCGAGCGGGCCAGTTGCCTGGTCAACCCCTTTGCCTGTTTTGAAACCGAGCTCAGGGTCACGCCCGCCGCGCCAGCCAAACGGCTGGCGGTGGTGGGCGCGGGCCCGGCGGGCCTGGCCGTTGCCTGTACCGCCGCCGAGCGGGGACACAGCGTGACCCTGTTTGAGCGCAGCGGCGAAATCGGCGGCCAGTTCAACTTTGCCTGCCACATCCCCGGCAAGGAGGAGTTTGCCGAAACCTTGCGTTACTTTCGCCAGCGGCTCACCGAGACGGGGGTGACGCTGCGCCTGCAGACCGAGGCCCGCGTGCAAAGTCTGGCGAACTTTGACGAAGTGGTGCTGGCCACCGGGGTACGGCCACGCCGGCCTGCCATTGACGGCATCGAGCATGCCAGGGTGCTCGATTACCCCGAGGTCCTGAGTGGCCGAGTGCAACCGGGCCGGCGGGTGGCCATTGTCGGTGCCGGTGGCATTGGGGTGGATATGGCGCAC
The DNA here is from genome assembly GCF_030849025.1 of Oceanimonas pelagia. Taxonomy (NCBI): domain Bacteria; kingdom Pseudomonadati; phylum Pseudomonadota; class Gammaproteobacteria; order Aeromonadales; family Aeromonadaceae; genus Oceanimonas; species Oceanimonas pelagia. Next base: position 1,997,077 of record NZ_CP118224.1, on the reverse strand, counting down.
TTTCTGCTGGTGAAGCCATCTCCTTCCTTGCCGGACTGGCTGGCGGAATGGGGCATTGATATGACTTATCGTGCACCCGGCGCCCTGATGCCGCCACGGCAACCGCCGGCGGCACGGCAGGTGTGGCTGCTGCAGCGCAGTCCGGGCGAGCCCGGCCGGGGGCAGGGCAAGACCACCGGCTGGATCCACAAGGCCAGCCTGCGTCATTACGGTGTGCACCTGTGGGGGGGAGTGCGCTATGTGCGCATCGATGATGAGGGCCTGCACATTGAACGCAACGGCGAGGCAATATGCCTGGCGGTGGATCACATCGTGCTTTGCGCCGGTCAGGAGCCGGAGCCGGGCCTGTTGCCGGCACTGCAGCGGGTGGGAAAACGGGTGCACCTGATCGGCGGCGCCGAGCGGGCCGCCGGGCTCGACGCCCAGCGCGCCATTCGCCGGGGCACCGAGCTGGCCCTGGCGCTGTAGAAGGCTTTATGCCTCAGGCCCGGGCTGGTAAGGTAACGCGGTCTCAAAACAGGAGTAAATAGATGGACGCACTGGAACTGTTACTGAACCGCCACTCCAACCCCCGCCTGGTGGCGCCGGCCCCCGCCGGCGAGCAGCTGGACACTCTGTTCCGCGCCGCCCTGCGCGCACCGGATCATGCCGCTCTCACGCCCTGGGAATTTATCGTGTTTGAAGGCGAGCAGCGCCGGGCCCTGGGGGATGTGCTGGCCGCCGCCGCCGAGGTGCAGGGGGAAAGTGAGGACGCCATCGACAAGGCCCGCAATGCGCCGTTGCGCGCGCCCATGGTGATTACCGTGGTGGCCAAGGTGAAGGAGCACGACAAGGTGCCGCGTCTGGAGCAGGAGCTGTCTGCCGGCTGTGCTCTCATGGCCATGCAGATGGCGGCCCAGAGCATGGGGTTCAACGGCATCTGGCGTACCGGCTGGTTTGCCTTTGACAGGGGTGTGCACCGGGATTTGGGGCTGGAAGAGCAGGATCAGATTGTCGGCTTTTTGTATCTGGGCACGCCGGAGGTGGCGGTGCGCAAGCTGCCCGAGCGGGATCCGGCGCAGTTTGTGCGTTACTTCGGCCGTTAAGCAAGAAAGGAGGGCGGAGTCATTGTTAATGTCTCCGCCCCTTTTTTAGGTTTCGCCCCGCCCTTCCAGCGCTACCAGCGCCTCGGGGGTATTCAGGTTATAAAAGGCTTCGGCCTGATCGCTGAAATCCACCGGCACCAGCTGGTGGCGTTCATACCACAGTTGCAGTTTGCGATCGCCGCCGTCCAGGTAATTGCACAGGGACGGCAGCAGCGACTGGTGAATCAGGGCGGTGGCGGCATGCAGCTGAGTGCCATCGTCCACCACGGCAATCTGGTCGTGGCGGTGCACCGAGGCGCACAGCCGTGCGGCCAGATCGGCGGGTACCAGCGGGCTGTCGCAGGGCACGAACAGTACCCATTCGCTGGGGGCGTGAGTGAGTCCGGCCTCAAACCCGGCCAGCGGCCCGGCAAACTGGTAACCGTCGTCGGGGATCACGGTGGCCAGCTCCCGGTAGTGCTCCAGATTGCGGTTGGCATTGATCAGCACCTGCCCCACCTGAGGAGAGAGCCGCTCCAGCACATGGCTGACCAGCGGCCGGCCCCACAATGGCAGCAGACCCTTGTCGGCCCCCTGCATGCGCAGCCCCCGGCCCCCGGCCAGAATAACGGCGGTAATGTCTTTCGGATCCAGCATAATCCCTTCCGTTTCATGATTTTCTTTTGTGATTCTAACCCGTTAAGTCCTGTCCCGTGAGGGGGGCGGTCACACAAAAGGGGTTTTTAATGGCTTGAGCCGGGCCGGCATCACTCCTAACATGAACCGCTTTCCCGCCGTTTACGTCAACAAGGTATAACAACAATGAGCACAGACTCCGCACCGGAAGACCCCTTTAACGGCCGCCCCCTGGTCGCTGCCCTGGCGGTGATGGCCCTGCTGCTGGCCGCGGCCAATCTGCGCGGTGGCATTGTAGTGGTGGGACCCCTGGTGGAACAGATCCGCGCCAGCCTGGCCATCAGCGCCAGCGCCTTCAGCCTGCTGACCACACTGCCCTTGCTCTGCTTTGGCATTCTTTCCCTGTGCGTGCCGGCGCTGTCCCGGCGCTGGTCGCCCCAGGTGCTGGCCATTGCCGGATTGCTGGTAATAAGTTTCGGCGTGCTGTTGCGGCTGGCCGGCGACTACGCTCTGGTGCTGCTGGGCACGCTGTTGCTGGGGGCGGCCATTGCCCTGCTCAACGTGCTGATCCCCGGGCTGGTGAAGGCGTTTTTTCCCCGCCGGGTGGGGCTGATGACCGGACTCTACTCGGTGACCCTGAGCACCGGCGCGGGCCTGGGGGTATACCTGGCGGTGCCGCTGCAGGAGCACTTTGGCCACTGGCATTACCCGGTGGCCCTGTGGGCGGTATTGCCGCTGCTGTGCGTGCTGTTCTGGCTGCCCATGCTCAGGGTGAAGGGGGTCGGACGCCCGGCCAACCCGGTCAGGGTGAGCCTGTGGCGCGACCGGCTGGCCTGGGCCATTACCTTTTACATGGGACTGCAGTCGTTTTATTTCTATTCCATGGCCACCTGGCTGCCCAAGATCCTGCTGGAGAGCGGCCTGAATGCCCATGAGGCCGGCACCGCCACCGCGCTGATCAACCTGGTCAGCATTCCGTTCAACTTTCTGGTGCCGATTCTGGCGGCCCGCCTGGCCAGCCAGCGCCGGCTGGTGGTGAGCATTTTTATCGCCTCGTTTGCCGGGCTGGCGGGGTTATGGTGGCAGCCGGCGGCGGCCCCCCTGCTGTGGGCATCCCTGATTGGCGTGGGCTGTGGCGGTGCCCTCAGCCTGGCGCTGTCGTTTTTTGTGCTGCGGGCCAGCAATACCGCCCAGGCCACGGCGCTGTCGGCCATGGCCCAGAGCGTGGGCTACCTGCTGGCAGCGGCGGGGCCGGCGGCCCTGGGCCTGCTGCGGGACTGGCAAGACGCCTGGCAGGGCGCCCTGCTGCTGTTGATGGTGCTGCAACTGTGGCAGCTGGGCTGTGGCTGGTTTGCCGCCCGGCCCGTGCAGGTGGTGCCCGATCAGCAAAAATGACGGCTGTTTGTTGTACACCGGCTAGACTTTGCTGGAAAAACAACCAGGAGCACGACATGAAAGCCATCCCTCTGGTCATTCCCTTGTTATGGCTGGTGCCGCTGTTGCCGGTCCGGGCCGAGGCGCCGCCGCTGCAACTGGCAGTGGAGTATGCTGCGCACCACAACCCGGCCGACTATCTGGTGAGCGAAAAGCTCGACGGAGTGCGGGCATACTGGAACGGCCGGCAGCTGATTTCCCGTGGCGGTCATGTATTGGCCGCTCCCGACTGGTTTGTGGCCGGGTTTCCCGACATGCCTCTCGATGGCGAGTTGTGGCTGGGGCGCGGCCGCTTTGCCGAGCTGTCGGCGGCGGTGCGCCGTTTCGAACCCGTTGAGGCACAGTGGCGGCATATTCGCTTTATGGTATTTGACTCGCCCGCAAGCGCTCAGCCCTTTGAGCAGCGGGCGGCACATCTGGAACGTTTGCTGGCTGAGCTGAACCTGCCCTGGCTGCAATGGGTGGAGCAGCGTCGGGTCACCGATGCCGCCGCCCTGGCCGCGTTGCTGGATGAGGTGACCGCCAAAGGCGGAGAGGGGCTGATGCTGCATCATCGCCAGGCCCGTTATACCGCCGGCCGGAATCAGCATCTGCTCAAGCTCAAACAGTTTCAGGATGCCGAGGCCACCGTGCTGGCCCACCTGCCGGGGCAGGGCAAATACGCCGGCATGATGGGGGCGCTGCTGGTCGAGACAGCAGACGGCCGGCGTTTTAAACTGGGCACCGGTTTCAGCGACGCGCAGCGCCGCCATCCGCCGGCGCCGGGCAGCGTGGTGACCTATCGCTACCGGGGCGAAACCGCCACCGGTCTGCCCCGTTTTGCCAGTTTCTGGCGCGTGCGTGAACCCGGGCAGTAATCACCCGGAGCACAGGGCCGGCTGGAAAGTGTGATGCAAAGAGGTAACAGGATGTGTGTTTAATTGCCTTTGACTGGCAACCGGCCGACGGCCGGTTGCTGTTGCTGGCCAACCGGGATGAATTTCATGCCCGGCCCACGGCGCCCGCCGGCTGGTGGCCGGAGCATCCCGGGCTCTGGGCCGGACGGGATCTGCAGGCCGGCGGCACCTGGCTGGGTATTACGCGAAGCGGCCGTTTTGCGGCGCTCACCAATTTTCGTGAAGGGGCGCTTCAGGCCGGCAAGCGCAGCCGGGGGGAGCTGGTCACCGGTTTTCTCACCGGCGAGCGCAGCCCGGCCGAGTATGTGCGGCAGGTGCTGCAGCGAGGCGATGACTACGCCGGCTTTAACCTGCTGGTGGGGGATCTGCGCAGCGGTGCGTTTTACTATGGCGGCAATCGCTGTGAAGCCGGGGCGCACGCGCTGCAGGCCGGTATTTACGGGCTCTCTAATGGCCTGCTGAACACGCCCTGGCCCAAAACGGTGCGGCTGAAGCGCGGTCTGGCCGGCCTGACGGCCGGTGACGATGATGCCGCCCTGGCGCTGCTCAGTGACCCCACCCGCGCCCCCGACGCCGCCCTGCCCGAGACCGGTGTGCCCTTTGAGCTGGAGCGGCGGCTGTCGTCGGTGTTTATTACCGGCGACGACTACGGCACCCGGTCCCAGACGGTGCTGAGTGTGGAACAGGGTCGAGTGCGCATACTGGAGCAGGGCCGGGGGCCCCGGGGCCGTTTGCTGCACCGCCGGCGGGCCGAATGGCGGCTTGCTCCCGGTGTCTGAGCGACTCGCCCGCCAGTCAGGCCGGCCCACGGACCGGTTGCTTGCCCCCGTATTGGGCTTTGCCACCGCTGCCCCGGGAGACCGGCTTACTCCGGCTGCAGGTCGCTGCCGATATGCCCCAGCAGGGCGGCCAGATCGTTGTGAATGTAGCGCTCGTCCACGCAGCGGGCGAGGTGGTCGTTGACAAAGCGCACGAAGTTGGCGGCGGGATAGGGCAGGCGGCGGTTGCCGTGGCACACCAGATACCAGTAGCTGCCGAGCGGGAATTCGGCCAGGGCCGGCCGGCCCAGCCGCTGCTGGCCTTCCGCCAGGGTGTGCTCGGACAGCACCGCCAGCCCCAGGCCCTGCTCCACGCTCATGCGAATGACCTCGTTGCTTTCTATCTGCATCACCCGCTTCAGTTGCAGGTTGCGGCTGCGCAGCCATTCCTCGAATACCAGCCGGGTGGCACTGCCCGGCTCCCGCAGTAAAAAGCGCTCGTTGAGCAGATCGGCAAAGCGCGCCGGTGGTTGTTTCACCGCCCAGTGATCGGGAGGGGTGATCAGCACCAGCGGATTGTGAATAAAGCGTCCGCTCAGGGTGTGCTCGCCGGTGGGCGGGTGGCTGAACAGGTAGACGTCGTCCTGCTGGTGGCGGTGGCGCTCCAGAATATAGCCCCGGTTGCCCACGCTGATGGATACCTCCACCCCGGGATATTGCCGGTTAAAAGGTCCCAGCAGCCGGGGCAATATGTATTTGGCGGTGGTCACCACACCAATGCTGAAGCTGCCCCGGGTGCCCTGGCGGGCGTCCTGCAGAAAACCGCCAAAGTCGTCAAAGCGGGACAGGGCGTCGAGGGCGGCATGGTAGAGCTCGGTGCCGATAAAGGTGGGTTTCATCTGGCCATCCAGCAGTGGTTCGCCCACCGCCTCGGCCAGGCGCTTGAGCTGCTGGGAGACGGTGGGCTGGGTCAGGTGCAGCTGGGCGGCGGCCCGGGACACCGAGCCCAGCCGCACCACGGCCACATACACCTGCAGCAGGCGAAAGGTCAGGTGGCGTACATTCATGGATGATTATCTATATCTGAGTTAATTAACATTTATTGGAAACTATAGCGCCGTCAACGCACAATGTCGCCACTTTCCAGAGCCGGCTTCGGCCGGCTCTTGCTTACAGCCCGTTTTCTTTTGTGCCGGCAGGCTTGACGCTTTGCCGCGGGCACGGCTGTGCGTGTTGCCAATCAAATAAAAGAGGAGTGAATATGCCGGATATAGTGGTGGCGTTTTTTGCGCTGGGAGTGGTGGCGGGACTGGCCCGCTCCGATTTGCAGGTGCCCAAGGCGGCCTACGATACCCTGGGGATCCTGCTTATGCTGACCATCGGTTTCAAGGGCGGGCTGGCGCTGCACGGCAACCTGCACTGGCAGCTGGTGCCGGAGCTGCTGGCGGTGGCCTCACTGGGCGTATTGATCCCGCTGCTGTGCTACCCGCTGGCCCGGCGGCTGCTGCGCCTGGATCAGGCCAACAGTGCCAGCCTGGCCGCCCACTACGGCTCGGTGAGTGCCGGCACCTTTGCGGTGGCCCTGGCCTACGCCCAGACCCTGCAGCTGGAGATCGCGCCGGAAACCACCCTCTACCTGGTGCTGCTGGAGCTGCCCGCCATCGTGGTGGCCATTTCCCTGTACAAGCGGCTGGCGGGCCAGGATGGTGTTGCCAGCAGCGGCAGTGTGTGGCATGAAGCCCTGACCAGCCGGGGCGTGGTGCTGCTCACCGGTGGTGTGCTTATCGGTTATTTCTATGGCCCCGAACGGGCAGCGCCGGTGAGTGAGCTGTTTATTCACGCCTTCAAGGCGCTGCTGGCACTGTTTTTGCTGGAAATGGGGCTGTGCGCGGCCAAGGCGCTGACGCCGGTGCCCTGGAAACGCTGGCCGGTGATGCTGTTTGCGCTGGTGGCTCCCCTAGCGCTGGCCAGCCTGGGTGCGCTGACCGCCACCCTGCTCGGTCTGCCGGCGGGCAGTGCGCTCATTCTGGTGGCGCTGGTGGCCAGTGCTTCCTACATTGCCGCGCCGGCCGCCATTGGCGCCGCCATCGAAAAAGCCGACATTGGCCTCGCCATGCTGGCCTCGCTGGCGGTGACCTTTCCCTTTAACGTGCTGGTGGGCATACCGCTCTATGCCCGCTGGCTGGCGGCCTGAGCATAAAAAAGCGGACCCCAAGGGGTCCGCTTTTTGCTTTCCGCTGTGGTTACACCAGCTCGCGGTTTTCCTTTCTGGCGGCGACAATGTCTTTCCACACGCCGCGGCAGATCATGATCAGCACCCAGAGGGTGAGAGCGGGCCAGATCAGAATGTAGGCCCCCAGGGTCAGTTCGTTCATCTCAGGACTCCTTGGCAAGGTCGGCGGTTTGCATGGCCGCCGGAGTGGCATGTTCAAAGCGATCGTCGTAGTTGCCCACGCGCTGCTTGATCAGGTCAAAGTCGAATTCCCGGCGTTCCATCAGGCTCATCACCACACACACCAGGGTGCTGACGCCGTAGGCCACCAGGGAAGACAGCAGTACGGTGTATTCCCGCAGGAAACCGGTGGCGAAATACATCAGCGCCAGGCCGGCGAGAATGCCGGCAATAAAGCCGACGTGGCGGCCAAAAAAGCCAAACGCCATCAGGCCGATCACCACGCCGCCGCCGAGGCTGGCGAGCAGTTCAAACGCCAGGGCCACGGCACCGGTCATGGGCAACAGCTCAAAACGGGCCACGCAGAACATGAGCAGGGCCACAATCACCGACGAGGTAAAGGCGCGGTTGGTGACCCGGTTCCAGAAACAGCTGGCGATCACCGGGAACACGATGGCCCCCCACAGCGCGCCCACAAACACCAGCATCACCAGAATGTCGAGGGAGAAGCTGGCGAACACGATGCCCAGCATGGTGGCCACTATCATGGTCAGCCGGCCGATAAACAGCATGCGTTTGGGATCGGCCTTGCCCCTGGCGATGTTCTTGCCGTAGACGTCGGCCATCACGATGGCGGACAGCGCCGACAGGTCCGAGTCGGCGGTGGAAGACAGCGAGCCGATCACCAGAATAAAGAACAGGCCGATAAACACCGGCGGCAGGTAGCTGGACACCATCTGCGGGATCAGGTTGTTCATGTCGCCGTTGAGGGGCTCAACACCGTTGGCCAGTGCCATCAGGCCAATCATGCCCAGGCCAATCACAATGGCGCCGTAACCGAGGGTAGCGGTAATAAAGGTAGGCTTGATGTGCTGCTCATTCACCGCAAACAGCCGCTGGGAAATGGTCTGGTTACCAATGGCATAGGCCAGCACCGCCACAAAATAGGGCGCGCCCTGATGCAGAATGGCCTCGGTGGAGAACAGGTTGGCCTGCTCGGCGGTGAGGTGATCAAAGCCGTTCATCACCTCGGCCGGGCCACCCATGGCAAACAGCACGGCGGGAATGATCACCACGGCAATGGCCATGAGCGCAATCAGCTGGGCGAAGTCGGTGAGCACGGAGGCACGAAAGCCCGACCACAGGGTGTAGCTGAGCACGCCCACACCGGCGATGATCACCCCGGTCTGGAACGACAGCGGCGACAGCACCGACACCAGAGCCCCGGCGGCGGTGAAGTTCACCATCAGGCTGATGATGCTGCCCAGCAGGTTGGAAAACGCCAGGATCAGCTGGCTGGAGGAGCCGTGACGGGCGTGGATCACCTCACCCAGGGTATGGGCGTTGGGCGCCAGGGCACGAAAGCGCCGGCCAAAGGGGTAGATGAACAAAATCATCAGTGCGCCCCACAGGCCGTAGTGCAGCGGGCCGGACACGCCATAGGTGTAGCCCGAGGTGGCGGCGGCGTAGAAGGAGGCGGCCCAGATCCAGGTGGCGGTCATGCTGGCCGCGCCCATGCCAAAGCCTACGCTGTGGTTGGACACCATAAAGGCGTCGGTGTCTTCCTGCTCCTTCTTGATGAAGGTGGTGATTAAGTAGGTTCCGCCGTAAAAGGCGGCCAGCAGCAGCAGCACGGTCGTGCTGGAAAATTGATAGAGTTCCAAGTTCATCTCCCTGTCTTGCGAAAAACACAGACAAGCGCCGGCAGTCTCGCGAAGGCGGATTGCGGGGCGCGAATAAGGACGACCTGGCTGACGGCAACGGACGTGTGGAACCCGTGAACGAGGTTCGGCAAACAGCGAGAGTGTGTTTTGCGGTGAAGCGCGGCGCTTCTGTAAGACGTTGGCGTTAGCCTGGTATTGTGCGGTCGACGGCACGGATCCGTGCGTCAGGGCAGAGCTTCTATGGCGCCCATCATAAGGCGTGCACCTCCTCAAAGTTGGTTAGGTCGGCTTTTGAGCGCCAATACCTTAACGACTGAGTCAGGTAATGTCCACCCTTTCACTGGCTGCAAAACCGCGCTTTCGGTATAATCCGCGCTCCCCCAGATCCACCAGAACATGCTGAACGTTGTTGAACAGGAGTAGTCATGCAAGCAAAAGTTGCCGTCATCATGGGCTCGAAAAGCGACTGGCCCACCATGCAGGGCGCCGCAGAGATCATGGACAAGCTGCAGGTGTCCTACACAGTGGAAGTGGTGTCGGCGCACCGCACCCCCGACAAGCTGATGGAATTCGGTGAAAAGGCGGTGGAGCGCGGCTATCAGGTGATTATCGCCGGTGCCGGCGGTGCCGCCCACCTGCCGGGCATGGTGGCTGCCAAAACCCGCCTGCCGGTGCTGGGCGTGCCGGTACAGAGCAAGGCCCTGAGCGGCCTCGACAGCCTGCTGTCCATCGTGCAGATGCCCAAGGGTGTGGCCGTGGGTACCCTGGCCATCGGCACCGCCGGTGCCTTCAACGCCGGCCTGCTGGCCTGCCAGATGCTGGCGAATCACGACGCCGAGCTGGCCGAGCGGCTGGAAGCGTTCCGCAACGAGCAGACCAGCACCGTGCTGGGTAGCCCGGATCCGCGGGAGGACGCATGAGCCGTATCTGGGTACTGGGTGCCGGCCAGCTCGGCCAGATGCTGAAACATGCGGGTATGCCCCTCAATCTGGATGTACGTCCGGTTGATATTGAGTCCGAAGACACCTTTCCGCTGGAAGCCCATGAAAAGGTGACCGCCGAGCGCGAACAGTGGCCCGAAACCGCCGCCACCCGCCAGCTGGCGGCGCACCCGGCGTTTGTGAACCTGAACACCTTTCCTATTCTCGCCGACCGCTACACCCAGAAGTCACTGATCGACAGGCTGGGTCTGGCCACCGCGCCCTGGCGGCTGGTGGAAACCGACACCAGCGCCGAGGATCTGCACCACGTCCTGGGTGAGCGGGTGCTGCTCAAGCGCCGCACCGGCGGCTACGACGGTCGCGGCCAGCACTGGCTGCGCGAGCCGGGCCGGGATGCCATTCCCGACGACTGGCACGAGCAGGCCATTGCCGAGCAGGCCATCGATTTTGACGAGGAAGCCTCCGTCGTCGGCATGCGCGGCGAAGACGGCCAGTGTTATTTCTATCCGCTGACCCTCAACCTGCACGTGAACGGCATTCTGCTGGGCTCGGTGTCGCCGCTGGCGCGGCTGGCGCACCTGCAGGCCGAGGCCGAGCGCATGCTGGGTACCCTGATGAACGACCTCGACTATGTCGGCGTCATGGCCATGGAGTGCTTCCGGGTCGGCGATCGGCTGCTCATCAACGAGCTGGCGCCGCGGGTACACAACAGCGGTCACTGGACTCAGGCCGGTGCCAACGTCAGCCAGTTCGAGGCGCATCTGCGCGCCGTGGCCGGCCTGCCACTGGTGGCGCCCACGGTGAAAAACACCAGTGTCATGGTCAACCTGGTGGGCACCGAGCGCAACGACGACTGGCTGTCGGTGCCCGGTGCCGAGCTGTACTGGTACGGCAAGGAGGTGCGTCCGGGCCGCAAGGTGGGGCACATCAACTTCTGCCTGAGCAATGCGGCCGACACCAGGGCCGCGCTGGACAAGCTGGAGCCCATGCTCCCCGCCAGCTACGGCATTGTGCTCGACTGGCTGCGCAGCCAGCTCGACTGAGCCCGAGCCCGGTTCAATGGCAAGGCCCCGTTTCGACACGGGGCCTTTTTGTTTTTGCCCGGCGTGACGGCGGTCGCTCCCGGGATCCGTGAGCCTGTTTGACTCCACTTCAAATTGATATGCTGAGCCATCACTCTGAAGGCACGGAAATCATCATGATGGCAACGGGTTGGCGTGAACGGCTGAGCAGGCACCAGGCCCTGGCATGGGGGCTGGGTCTGGTGCTGGTGGTGGTGTTCTGGCTGTGGCGGGGACAGGTTTATCAGGCGGCGAGCGAGGCTCCCGAGCCCGCCGCCGCGGCGAGCCCTGCGCCCGAGTTCCGGCTGCAGGTGCAGACCCTGGCCGCCGAGCCCTACCGGCCCGAGGTGGTGGTGCAGGGGCAACTGCAGGCGGTGCGGCAACTGGTGATGCGTGCCCGGGTGGAAGGCACGGTAGAGCGAATGCCCGCGCTGGGCCAGGCGGTCAGTGCCGGCGAGGAGTTGCTCAGACTCAGTACCGACGATCGCCAGGTCAACCTGGCCCGGGCCGAAGCGGAGCGGGCGTTGCGGGTGGCCGAGCTGGCCGCCGCCGAGCGGCTCAGGGGCAAGGGGCTGCTGGCCGAAACCGACTTCCTGCAGCGTCAGTCCGCCGCTTCCCAGGCCGAGGCGGCTCTCACTCAGGCCCGGCTGGCGCTGGAGCACAGCCGGCCGGCCGCACCCTTTGCCGGCACCGTGGATGCTCACCACGTGGAGGTGGGGGATTACGTCAGGGCCGGCGATGCCTTGCTTACCTTGGTGGATGCCGGCGCGCTGAAACTCATGGCGCAGGTGCCCCAGCAGCAGGTGAGCGGGCTGGTTCCGGGCCTGCCGGTCACCGCCGTGCTGCTGGACGGCCGCGAGCTGGCCGGCACCCTCAGCTTTGTGGCCAGCGCCGCCGATGCCGCCACCCGCAGCTTTGCGGTGGAAGCCCGTTTTGCCAACCCGCAGGGGGAGCGCCTGGCCGGCGCCAGTGCCGAGTTGCGCATTGTGCTGCCGTCCCGTCCGGCTCACCGGCTGTCGCCGGCGTTGCTGGCGCTGGATGAACGGGGCCGGCCCGGCGTACCGGTGGTGGACGAGCAAAACCGGCTGCAACTGGTGCCGGTGACCCTGCTCGCCATTACCCCGAATGAGATCTGGGTCGACGGCCTGCCCGCACGGCCCAGGGTGGTGACCCGGGGCGCCGGTTTTGTGGCCGAGGGCGAGCCGGTGGCGGTGCGGGAGCCGGCCGAATGAGGGCCCTGATTGCCGCCGCCGTGTACCGCAGCCGGGCCACCCTGCTGGCCTTTATGCTGTTGCTGCTGGGTGGCGTGGGGGCCTACCAGGCCATTCCCAAGGAAGCCAACCCCGACGTCACCATTCCCATCATGTATGTGTCCATGGCGCTGGAAGGCATCAGCCCGGAAGACGGCGAGCGCCTGCTGGTGCGGCCCATGGAGCAGGAACTGCGCACCCTGGAAGGGGTGAAAAAAATGACCTCCACCGCCAGCGAGGGCCATGCGGCGGTGATGCTGGAATTTGATGCCGGTTTTGATCCCAAACAGGCGCTGCAGGAAGTGCGTGAAAAGGTGGACTCGGCGCGCAGCGAACTGCCCCAGGAAGCGGACGAGCCGGTGGTGCACGAGATCAACGTGGCGCTGTTTCCGGTGTTGTCGGTGGCGCTGTCGGGACCGCTGGCGGAAGGCGAACTGGTGATGATTGCCCGCCGCCTCAAGGACGAAATCGAGGGCATTGCCGAGGTGCTGGAAGTGGACATCGGCGGTGACCGGGAAGACGTGCTGGAAATTCTGGTCGACCCCCAGGTGCTCGACGGCTACGGCATCGACTATACGCAACTGTTCAATCTGGTGTCCCGCAACAACCGGCTGGTGGCCGCCGGCAGCCTGGACACCGGCGCCGGCCGGCTGGCCATCAAGGTACCCGGGGTGATCGAGGATCTGGACGACGTGCTGGGCCTGCCGCTCAAGGTGAGCGGCGATAGCGTGGTTACCTTTGCCGATGTGGCCACCCTGCGGCGCACCTTCAAGGATCCCGCCGGCTTTGCCCGCATCAACGGCCAGCCCGGTGTGGTGCTGGAGGTGAGCAAGCGCGCCGGCGCCAACATCATCGAGACCATCGCCCGGGTCAAGGCATTGCTGGCGCGGGCGCAGCCCCTGCTGCCCGAGGGGGTGAACATCGACTACATCATGGATCAGTCCACCCAGATTGAAACCATGCTGGCGGATCTGCTCAACAATGTGCTCACCGCCGTGACATTGGTACTGGTGCTGATCCTGGCCACCATGGGCGCGCGCCTGGCGGTGATGGTGGGCCTCACCATTCCCGGCGCCTTTTTTGCCGGTATTCTGATCATCTGGGGCATCGGCTTTACCATGAACATTATCGTGCTGTTTGCCCTTATTCTGGTGGCGGGCATGCTGGTGGACGGGGCCATCGTAGTGAGCGAGCTGGCCGACCGCCACCTGCACGAAGGGCAAACACCGAAGGAAGCCTGGATCAACGCCGCCCATCGCATGAGCTGGCCGGTGATCGCCTCCACCTTTACCACCCTGGCGGTATTCCTGCCGCTGCTGTTCTGGCCCGGGGTGGTGGGCCAGTTTATGCAATACCTGCCCGCCACCGTGATCATCTGTCTGCTGGCGTCTCTGGCCATGGCGCTGGTGTTTTTGCCCACCATGGGCGGGCTGGGCCGGGCCGGTGGTGTGCCCAGAGCGCCTGTGGTGGTGCCCGGACTGAACCACTACCGCCGGCTGCTGGCCTGGCTGCTGCGCCGCCCCGGGCTGACCCTGCTGGGCACTCTTGGGCTGATTGCGCTCATCTATGCCGGTTATGCCCGTTTTAACCACGGGGTGGAGTTCTTTCCCGATATCGAGCCCGACAGCGCCCAGCTGCAGGTGCGCGCCAGAGGGGATCTGTCCGTTTATGAGAAGGATGCCCTGCTGCGGGAAGTGGAGCACCGGCTCACCGGCCTCACCGAGGTGAAGGCGCTCTATGCCCGCAGCTTTGCCATGGCCGACAACCAGCGCGGCAGCGATGTGATTGGCGTGCTGCAGTTTCAGTTCACCGACTGGTATCTGCGCCGCCCGGCCAGCGCCATTCGGGAAACCATGCTGGCGCGTACCGCCGATATTCCCGGGGTGGCGCTGGAGTTTCGTGAGCAGCAAATGGGGCCGGGCGGTGGCAAGCCGGTGGAAATCCGGCTGTCGGGCAGCGACGATGCCACCCTGAGTGAGGCCACCGATCGGCTGCGTCATGCCATGATCGAACTGGGCGGGTTTGCCGATATCGAGGACGATCGCAGCCTGCCGGGCATTGAATGGCGGCTGCGGGTGAACCGGGAAGCCGCCGCCCGCATGGGGGCCGATGTGCTCAGTGTGGGCAATGCGGTGCAGCTGGTGACCAACGGCCTGCGCCTGGCCAGCTACCGGCCGGAAGATGCCAGCGACGAGGTGGACATTCGGGTGCGGCTACCAGGCCACTGGCGCTCGGTGGATCAGCTCTCCCGCCTGACCCTGAATACCCCCCGGGGCCAGGTGCCGCTCAGCCAGTTCGTGACCCTGACCCCGGCGCCCAAGGTGGGCACCCTGCACCGGGTGGATGGCCGACGCACCGTCACCATCAAGGCCGACATTGCCGAGGGCTTTCGCCTCGACGAGCGGCTGACGGCGCTGCAGCGAAGTGGTGTGACACTGCCGGATGGCGTGGCCCTGACCGTGGCCGGAGAAGATGCGGATCAGCGTGAAGCGGCGCAGTTTCTGACCACCGCCTTTGTGGTGGCGCTGTTGCTGATGACGCTGATCCTGGTGACCCAGTTCAACAGCCTGTACCAGACCGCGCTGGTGCTGTCGGCCATTGTGTTTTCCACCGCCGGGGTGCTGATGGGGCTGCTGCTGAACGGTCAGTCGTTCGGCATTGTGATGGTGGGTATGGGCATCATCGCCCTGGCGGGCATAGTGGTGAACAACAATATCGTGCTGATCGACACCTTCAACCAGTTGCGGGCCGATGGCATGAACCCGGTGGAGGCGGCGCTGGAAACCGGCTGCCTGCGTCTGCGCCCGGTGCTGCTCACCGCCATTACCACGGTACTGGGGCTGATGCCCATGGTGCTGGGGGTGAATGTGGACCTGCTGGCGCCGTCCCTGGGGCTGGGCGCGCCCTCCACCCAGTGGTGGACCCAGCTCTCCAGCGCCATTGCCGGCGGCCTGGCCTTTGCCACCCTGCTGACCCTGCTGCTCACCCCCTGCATGCTGGTCTTAAGGGAAAGCCGGAAACCCTCTTCGAGGGAGCTGTAAGCGGTCAGCTATAAGTGGTGCAATTTGGCTTCCTGATAGGAAGCGGGCAACGCCCATGCTGCCCGAAGCAGCAGTGGGGATTGCCGGAGCCGACCGTCAAATGTCAGGGATGACATTTACCGAGCGTCCCACGGATGGGCTTGGAGCGTGTCGGCGGAGTGCAACCGCACTGCTGCTTCGCGTTGTGTTCTCTTTGACGATTTGTGATTGGCTTCCGGCTTGGTGGGTTAGCCCAACAGGGCCAGCTGTTCGCTCCAGGGCCGAATATCGCCGATGTGTTCGGCGACCCACTCCGGGTTGTAGTAGGTGTCGAGGTAGCGCTCGCCGCCGTCGCACATCAGGGTGACCAGGGAGCCGGTTTTGCCGGCTTTTTGCATTTCCTGCGCCAGTTGCAGCACGCCCCACAGGTTGGTGCCGGTAGAGCCGCCGGCCTTGCGCCCCAGCACGCGCTCCAGCCAGTGAATGGTGGCGATGCTGGCGGCGTCGGGCACCTTGATCATGCGGTCGATCACCTCGGGCAGAAACGACGCCTCCACTCTGGGGCGGCCAATGCCTTCAATGCGGCCGCAGGCCCGGCTGGTGAGGCTGGCATCCTGCTGCTGAAAGCTGTCGAAGAACACCGAGTTTTCCGGGTCCACCACCACCAGCCGGGTGTTCAGGCCGGCATAGCGGATGTAACGGCCCAGGGTGGCGGAGGTGCCGCCGGTGCCGGCGCTCATCACGATGGCCTCAGGCTCCGGGTGGGGCTCTTCCGCCAGCTGGCGAAAAATGCTTTCGGCTATGTTGTTGTTGCCGCGCCAGTCGGTGGCCCGCTCCGCATAGGTGAACTGATCCATGTAGTGGCCACCGGTGTCGTGGGCCAGCCGTTCGGCGGCGGCATAGACCTCGCTGGCATGCTCCACAAAGTGACAGCGGCCGCCCAGGCGTTCTACCTGGGCGATTTTGCTGCGGGTGGTGGACGCCGGCATCACGGCGGTAAAGGGCAGCCCCAGCAGTTTGGCGAAATAGGCTTCCGACACTGCGGTGCTGCCGGATGATGCCTCCACCACATGGGTGCCTTCACGCACCCTGCCGCTGCAGATGGCGTGCAGAAACAGCGAGCGGGCCAGCCGGTGCTTGAGGCTGCCGGTGGGGTGGGTGCTTTCGTCCTTGAGGTAGATATCGATGCCTTCAAGGGCGGGAATATCCAGCCGGTAAAGGTGGGTATCCGAGGTGCGCAGCTGATCGCTGGAGAGAATTTTAAGGGCGGTGCGGGTCCACTGGCTCATAAGATGGCGTCCGTGAAAACTGGGGAATGGCAGGAATTGTATTCTCACTCAACGGAAAAAGTTTTCTCTTGTTCCCGTCATGATGGATAATTTTTAGAAAATTTTTCTCTTAATGGGTGGTTAAGCGAATGGATAATTTCGATCGTCGAATACTGGCCCTGTTGCAGCAGGACGTCACCCTGGCGCTGAAGGATCTGGCGGAGGCGGTGAACCTGTCCACCACCCCCTGCTGGAAGCGGGTGAAGCGGTTGGAAGAGGCCGGGTACATTCGTGGCCGGGTGGCGCTGCTCGATGCCGAGCGGCTGGGACTGGGACTGTCGGTGTTTGTGCAGATAAAAACCCAGCACCACGACAGCCGCTGGCTGGCGCGCTTTGCCGAGACGGTCACCGCCTTTGACGAGGTGGTGGAGTTCTACCGCATGTCCGGCGAATGGGATTACATGCTGCGGGTGGTGGTGGCCGACATCAAGGCTTTTGATCGCTTTTACAAAAAGCTCATCAACAGCACCGAAGGCCTGTCCGATATCACCTCCAGCTTTGCCATGGAGCAAATCAAGTACACCACGGCCTTGCCGTTAAAAGTGTAAAAACTTGCTGGTTTGTGCCGCAGTGCGAAGCAACAGCAGGGTTGCACTCCGCCGACACGCTTCGTTAAACGCCACTCAATAAAAAGGCAGCTGCGAACATAATCAATGTTCGGTCAGCCTTTTTACTTCGTCACGGCGAGCAAGCTCGCCCCATGGACGCTCGGAAAATGCATCTGACCGCCATGGAAGGCGGGAATGTCGAAAATGCAGGAGCAACTTTTCGGCCGTGGAATTTGACGGTCGGCTACGGCAATCCCTGCTGCTGCTTCGTGTAGCTTCACTGTTGCTTGCAAAACGCTGTCAGGCAACGCGATGCTCAGCGAGGAGGGCAAAGGGCGTCAGCTTCGCCGTGCCCTCTGCGCCATGGATGGCGCAGCGGAGCCCACATGGAAGTGTTTACGGCGAGCCGGCGAAGTTGTGCGCTTTGTCCGACGAGGTTGCACGGCTCTGCAAACGGCTGAGTATGTTGCAGAAGTCCGGCCTTCATCCTTGCTTTCTGCGTACATAGTCTCCCGGTGTGCAGCCCATCAGTTCGCCAAAGGCGGCGATAAAGGCCGACAGGCTGTCGTAGCCGCATTCCAGTGCCACATCGGTAATGCGCAGGTTTTGCTCCAGCAGGGGCAGGGCGGCGAGCAGGCGGGCGCGCTGGCGCCACTGGCGAAAGCCCAGACCGGTGTGGCGCATGAAATACCGCCCCAGGGTCTTGTCGCTCACGCCCAGTTGCCGGCTGAAATACCCCATGGGCCGGCGGCAGTCCGGGTTTTCGGCCAGATGGTGGCAGATGCCGAATAACATCTCATTATCGGGCCAGGGCAGCATCAGGGCGCAGCCCGGTGCCGCTGTCAGCCGGTCGAGCAATACCGCCACCAGCCGGCCCTCGGCACCGCCCTCGTCGTATTCCACCTCAAAGTGGCTGAAGGCCAGAATAAGCTCCCTGAGCAACGGGCTGATTTCCACCACCAGGCAGGGCCGCGCCGGCACTGCATCGGAAGCGATATAGAGGCTGCGAATCTGCGTGCCGGCGGTGCACCACACACCGTGGCTCAGGCCCGGGGGGATCCACACTGCCCGGCTGGGCGGGGCCACAAAACGGGCATGGGGGGTGTCTACCGTGATCACCCCTTCGGCGGCCCAGGACAGCTGCACCCAGGGGTGAGCATGGGGAGTGTGAATGGCTTGGTTGGGCAAGGACCACCGCTGCCCCAGGAGCGGCCGGGGCAGCTGCAGCCGGGCCAGCTGGTCGAGCAAAGGCTGCTGTTTGTCCGCTTGGCGATACTTCATCTCTTTTTGCCGATAAAGCGTGATTTCCATTCAGGCTACAGTAGCCCGGTATTGCTCTCAACCGGGAATATTTCAGATGCTCAACCATTTACGTTTACTGTTCGCTCGTTTCACCCTGGTGCTGCTGGCGGTGGTGGCCGCGGCCACCCTGTGGCCGGCCCGAGGACAGGGGGCGGTGCTGTTTGACTGGCTTACCGCCGCCGCCATTGCCCTGCTGTTTTTTATGCACGGGGCCAAACTGTCTCGCCAGGCCATTATCGCCGGTGCCACTCACTGGCGGCTGCACCTGCTGGTATTCGCCTGTACCTTTGTCATGTTTCCCGTCATAGGGGTTCTGCTGAAGCCGGTGCTGCTGCCGCTGCTGGGAGAGCAGCTGTATATGGGCGTGCTGTTTCTGTGCGTGCTGCCGGGCACGGTGCAGTCGGCCATCGCCTTTACCTCGCTGGCGGGCGGCAATGTGCCGGCGGCGGTGTGCAGTGCCTCGGCCTCCAGCATTCTGGGCATCCTGCTCACCCCCCTGCTGGTGGCGGCCCTGCTCAATATGCAGGCCGGTGAGGCGGTGTCGCCGCTGGACTCCATTCTGTCCATCAGTGCCCAGCTGTTGCTGCCCTTTGTGGCGGGTCATGTGCTGCGCCCGCTGATTGGCGGTTTTGTGGATCGCAACCGGGCCTGGCTGGGCAAAATCGATCAGGGCTCCATTCTGCTGGTGGTGTACACGGCGCTGAGTGCGTCTGTGGTGGAGGGACTGTGGCACACGGTGTCCATGACCCGGCTAATGGTGCTGGCGCTGGTCTGTTGTGTATTACTGGCGCAGGTGCTGTGGCTGACCGCGGTGCTTGGCCGGCGCCTGGGCTTTAACCGGGCAGACCGCATCACCATCATTTTTGGCGGCTCCAAAAAGAGCATGGCCACGGGCGTGCCCATGGCCAAGGTGCTGTTCGGTGGTGCCATGCTGGGACCGGCGTTGCTGCCGCTGATGCTGTTTCATCAGATCCAGCTGATGGTGTGCGCCGTGCTGGCGCAGAAATACGCCCGTGAAGGGGATCCGGACCTTAACCCTGAGCAAACACCAGCGCCTTGAGCCCCGCCTCGGGGTCAATGTCGGCAAACTCGGGCGGGTTGTCGAGGCGCTGTACAAAGCGCAGCTGTGGTGTCTGCTCGGCCATGCCGTCGATCAGAAACCGGCTGCTGACCTCCGGATCGTTGACGCAGGCCAGCACGGTGCCCTGTTCGGTTAGCAGCTCCGGCAGCCGGCGCAGGATCTTGCCGTAGTCCTTGGTAAGGGCAAAGCTGCCCTTCTGGAACGACGGCGGGTCGATAATGATCAACTCATAGGGCCCCAGTTTGCGCACCTTGCCCCAGGACTTGAACAGCTCGTGGCCGAGAAAACCGACCTTGCTCAAATCGTGATGATTCAGCCGGTGGTTGTCCCGGCCCCGGGCCAGCGACGATTTGGCCATGTCCAGATTCACCACCTGCGTCGCACCGCCGGCGATGGCGGCCACGGAAAAGCCGCAGGTGTAGGCGAACAGGTTCAGCACCCGTTTTCCTTGTGACTGCTGTCGCACCCACTGCCGGCCCGCGCGCATATCCAGAAACAGGCCGTGGTTCTGGTTGCGGCCCAGGGTCAGCCGGTAGTTCAGTCCGTGCTCGCGCACCACGGGGTTGGGTTCAAGCGTCCCCCAGATCACTTCCAGCGGCGCGCCGTCGCGGCCACGGTGTTGCAGCAACAAGGCCCTGGCACCGCTCTGTTGCCAGGCCTGCGTAGTCACCAGCTCATTCAGCAGGCTGAGCAGGGCGTTCAGAAACTCGGGCACCGGCTCCCGGAACAGGCTTACCAGCAACTGACCGTCGAGCCAGTCGGCGGTCAGTTGCTCCAGTCCGGGCCAGCGCCGGCCCCGGCCGTGAAACAGCCGGCGGGCCTCGGCGGGCAGGTGTTCCAGGGCAGTTTCGAGGTGTTTCCTGAAGGTGGGCAGGGCGGTGGCATTCATGGTGTGGTCCGGCAAGAAAAAAAGCAGGCCATTCTAGCGGCCTGCCTTTGATAACTCCACTCGGGTGGTCAGCTTACAGCCACTGGCTGAGGCCCACCAGCCCCAGGGGCAGGGCAAAGAACACGCCGCCGATATAGGCCGCCACATAGCCCTTGTTGCGCTGGGCCAGCCCGGCCAGGCCTTCGGCCATGTACAGCGGCAGGGAGCGCAGCATGGGCAACAGGTAGATCAGGGCGATGGCCAGCAGGTTGAACAGCAGGTGCACCAGGGCGATTTGCAGCGCCACCATGGCCGAGGCACCGGTGATGGCGGTGGCCGCCAGCAGGGCGGTGATGGTGGTGCCGATGTTACTGCCCAGAATAAAGGGATACACCTGCTTCAGGCTGAACATGCCGGAGCCGGCCAGGGGCACGATCAGCGAGGTGGTGGTGGAGGACGACTGCACCAGCACGGTCACCAGGGTGCCCGAGGCCATGCCCGACACCGGGCCGCGACCCACGGCGGTGCGCAGAATGCCCATGGCACGACCTTCCATCAGGGTGCGCAGCACCCGGCCGATCTGGGTGACCACCATCAGGATCAGGCCGATGCCCAGCAGAATGAGCGCCACGCCGGACCAGATCCCGGGCAGCCAGGCCACGCTGTCCTTCATCATGCCGGTGGCGGGGGCCAGCATGGCCTTCATGAAGTTCAGATTGCCCAGGCTCATGCTGGTGTCGCTGACCAGCAGGCCGGCCAGCCACTCGGAAGCCCGTGCCAGAGGCTGAAACAGCAGTTCCAGCGGCAGCACAATGGCCACCGCCAGCAGGTTAAAGCTGTCGTGCACGGTGGCGGCGGAAAAGGCGCGGCGGAACTCTTCGCCGTTGCGCACATGGCCCAGGCTTACCAGAGTGCTGGTCAGCGAGGTGCCGATATTGGCGCCCATGACCATGGGAATGGCAATGGCCACCGGCAGGCCGCCGGCGACCATGCCCACGATAATGGAGGTTACGGTACTGGAACTCTGGATCAACGCGGTGGCCACCACACCGATGATCAGTGCAATAACGGGATTGGAGGCAAATTCAAACAGGGTTTTGGCGTCTTCACCGGCGGCGGCCTTAAAGCCACTGCCAATGGCGCCCACGGCGGCCAGCAGCAGATAAACCAGGGCGGCCACCAGCAGCCAGGACATCCAGCGAGGGATACTCTGCGTGTTGGCGGAAGCGGGCAGGGCGGAGGTTTCAGTGCTCATGGTACATCCTCAACGTCATGATGGGCGCACTATGCCGGCCTAATATGACGGTTTTATTACAATGTGACACTGGCATGACGGTACGATGAATTTGCCGGCTCCGACAGCCTCGTTCGCATCCGAATTTCCCTCACTTGCTCTCGCGCAGTCCAGGGGTAATAGTGAAACACCATGGATGCAACGCGAATGCGTTTGCATCCTGTTCAAGCGAATAAACCGATACATCAGGTCACAACCGGAGGAAGAGAGCATGAGTAAGCACGTATTTTCCCGTTCCGTACTGGCTGTTGCATTGAGTTCCGCACTGGTGGCGGGCACCGCCCTGGCCGCCCCGTCTGCCGCCTTGTCCGGCAAGGCTGAGGCGGCCACCGAAGCCGGCTCCCTGGCCGGCAAGCTGGAAACGGCCACCGAGCAGACCGGCAATTCGCTGGAGCAGGCCGCCAGCAAGGCCGGCACCCTGATGAATGACAGTGTGATCACCGGCAAGGTGAAGTCGGCGCTGCTCAATGACGAGCGCATATCCAGTGTCGATATTTCGGTGGAAACCAATAACGGCAAGGTGGTGCTGAGCGGCTTTGTGCCCGAGCAGCGGCAGGCCGAGCGGGCCGTGGCGGTTGCTCAGGGGGTGAAGGGGGTCACCGCGGTAGATGATCAGCTGCATGTTCAGGCCGCGGGTGAGACGGAGGACGGCTCCCTGGCCGAACTGGCGGGTGACGCGCTGATCACCGGCAAGATCAAGGCGTTGCTGTTGGCGGATGAAGTGGTTGCCGGCACCTCGGTCAGCGTGGAAACCGACAAGGGCGTGGTGCACCTGAGCGGCGAGGTGGACAGCCAGGCTCAGGCTGAGCAGGCTGCCCGTCTGGCCGGCACGGTGGAAGGCGTGACCACGGTGAAAAACGATATCAGGGTGGTGAACGGATAACGCCCGGATCCGGCCCGGGCCGGCGGCCACTCACTGGCCGGGTGAGTGGCCGGTTTTTATTTCGACAGGAGAGGGATCAATAAGGCGCAGCCGCTTCCTTTCCCGGCGCCAGCGGTTTTTTCACCGGGGTCGGTTGCGGTAAGCTGGGCCCAACAGTCACCGCATACAGACAAGGCGCATCATGGGTGAAAGGGCCCCGCACAACCGATTTTACCGCAACGGACCCGATCACCTTTCACGAGAGCCGGTGGACTTTGTGCATGTTCGCCGGCGTTTTGATTTTCGCAGCATAGAAATCGGCCGCTGGGTCACGCGGGCCGAGCGTGAGGCCGCGGCCGGCCATTTTTACAACGCCCTGTGCGATCTCATGCTGATCCTGCAGGGCCCCGAGTCCCTCATTTCCCTGCGTGGCACCCTGTCGCTGCAATACGGCACCGGCGGCCGGCCGGGGGTATCCGCCCATTACAGCCCCGCCACCCGCAGCTTTGCCCTGGCCAAGAACGCCGGCCCCGGCAGCATTGCCCACGAGTGGTTTCATGCCTTTGATCATCATATGGGGAGCAAGGCCTTCAGCGGCCTGGGCCATAACGTCTTTGCCTCCGGCGCCTGGCTGAACGAGGCCCGCCCGGTAATCCACCCGCTCAACGCCCTGCTGTTTGCCTGTTTTGAGGCCGTGCTGCTGAGCGAAGACGGCAGCCAGCCCCGTGCCTCGGCCAGCGTGGACGAGCGGCAGGGCGTGTTTTATTACAGCCGGCCCGAGGAGCTGTGCGCCCGTGCCTTTGAGGCCTTCGTGCAGGATGCCGCCATCAAGAACGGCTTTCTGGTCAAGGGCACCAGGGCCACCCGGGAGGCCGAGCTCGGGCTCTATCCGCAAGGGGCGCAGCGGGCCCGCTGCAATGCCGCCTTTGGCCGTTATTTTCATGCGTTGGGCCGGGCTCTGTATCGCCAGCAGCCCGTCTAAGCTGAAAGCGGACGGCCATAGAGGAGGATTAGCGATGAACACAGCACACAGGGGCGCCATGCTGGAATGCGTGCAGGGCGACATTACGCAACAGCCGGACATGGACGCCATCGTCAATGCCGCCAACGGTGCCCTGCTGCCCGGTGGTGGTGTGGCCGGCGCCATACACAGGGCGGCGGGGCCCGGCCTGGTGCAGGAATGCCGGAAGCTTGCGCCCATTCATCCCGGCGAGGCGGTGAGCACCGGTGGCCACCGGCTGCCCAACCGCCATGTGATTCACTGCCTGGGGCCGGTCTACGGGGTAGATGAGCCCGCCGCTGCCCTGCTGGCGTCCTGCTATCGCCAGGCTCTGCGGCTGGCCGAGCAACAGGGGCTGGCGTCGGTGGCCTTTCCCGCCATTTCTACCGGGGTGTTCGGTTATCCCCTTGAGCCCGCGGCGCGCATTGCGGTGAACACGGTAAAGGCGACCCTGGCGGAGTGCCCCGGCATCAAGCGAGTGCGTTTCGTGCTGTTCAGTGCCGCCGATCTGGCCTGCTACCGGCGGGTGCTGGCAGAAACAGGTGAGTAATAAATGAATTTATATTTTTAAATAATCATTAAAAATTCATTTGTTGGGGCTGTCCGTGAGTGTGATATAACACTCGTATATAAAAACGCACTGGAATAACCATATTGGCTAATATCGAACACCTGTTTTTGCTGGCCGGCGTGCTGCTGTGCCTCAGCGTGCTGGCCACCCTGGTGTCGGCGCGCTCCGGCATTCCCATTCTGCTTATCTTTCTGCTGATCGGCATGCTGGCCGGTGAAAGCGGCCCCGGTGGCATTCAGTTCGAGAGTTATTCCCTGGCCTATACCGTGGGCAACCTGGCGCTGGCGGTGATCTTGCTGGATGGCGGCATGCGTACCCGCATGGACACCTTTCGTGTGGGCCTCAAACCGGCGCTCAGTCTGGCCACCCTGGGGGTGCTCATCACCAGCGGCATTACCGGGCTGCTGGCGGTGTACATTCTCGATCTGGGCTGGCTGCAGGGGTTGCTGCTGGGCGCCATCGTCGGCTCCACCGACGCGGCGGCGGTGTTTTCCCTGCTCGGCGGCCGGGGCATGCAGCTGAACCAGCGGGTGGGCGCCTCCCTCGAGATTGAGTCCGGCACCAACGATCCCATGGCCATTTTTCTCACCCTGACCCTGATTGCGCTGATCACCGGCGAGATGAACAGCGCCGGCGATGCCCTGTTGTTTCTGCTCAGTCAATTCGGTGTGGGCGCGCTGGCGGGCTGGCTGGGGGGCCAGTTGCTGGTGCAGCTTATTCGCCGTATTCATCTGGTGGCCGGCCTCTATCCGCTGCTGGTGTTCGGTTTTGGCCTGACCCTGTTTGCCCTGACCGCGGTG
The DNA here is from genome assembly GCF_030849025.1 of Oceanimonas pelagia. Taxonomy (NCBI): domain Bacteria; kingdom Pseudomonadati; phylum Pseudomonadota; class Gammaproteobacteria; order Aeromonadales; family Aeromonadaceae; genus Oceanimonas; species Oceanimonas pelagia. Next base: position 1,972,307 of record NZ_CP118224.1, on the reverse strand, counting down.
CTGCAGGGCAGCGGCTTTCTGGCGGTGTACCTGGCCGGGCTGGTGCTGGGCAATTCCCGCCTGCGCAATCTGGAGTCGATTTTGCCGGTGTTCGACGGCCTGGCCTGGCTCAGCCAGATTGGCCTGTTCCTGGTGCTGGGGCTGCTGCTCTCTCCCGCCGACATGTGGGCCCTGGCGCTGCCCGCCAGCCTGATTGCCCTGGCCATGATTTTTGTGGCCCGGCCGCTGGCGGTGCTGGTGTCTCTGCTGCCGTTTTTCCGTTTCAACGGGCGTGAGCTGGGCTTTATTTCCTGGGTGGGGCTGCGCGGTGCCGTGCCCATTGTGCTGGCCATTTTTCCGTTGATGGCCGGCATTCCCGAGGGCAATCTGCTGTTCAATGTGGCCTTTTTCGTGGTGCTGATCTCTCTGCTGGTGCAGGGCTCCACCCTGCCGCCGGTGGCCCGCTGGATGAAGGTGGAAGTGCCCCCCGAGCCGGCGCCCCGGCGCCGCTCCATGCTCGGCATTTTCAAGGAAGACGACTTCGAGATGTTTCTTTACCGGGTGGACAGTCAGTCCCTCGACGGTGTGGTGGTGCGCCAGCTGACCTTTCCGCCCCACTGCCGGGTGGCGGCGGTATTCCGGGGCGAAAATCTGCTGCCCGCTTCGGGCAGTACCCGGCTGGCGATCAATGACATGCTGTGTGTGATCGGTCGCAGTACGCACCTCAAAACCCTCAACAACATGTTTGGCGGCGATCTGGAAGCGGCCCGCGAAAAGGCCCGGGCCTTCTTTGGCGACTTTATTCTCGATGCCGGCGCCCGCATGAGCGATGTGGCGCTGATGTACGGTGTGGATGTGCCGCCAGCGGAGCGGGATCTGACCCTGGGCGACTTTATGCTGGCCCACAACAGCGGCCATCCGGTGGTGGGGGATTATTTTGTGCGTTACGACATGGTCTGGACGGTGGCGGACGTAGACGGTGACCGGGTGCTGAAGGTGGGCATGCGCGAGTTTGAGCCGTCCTGATGGTTACTCGCCGTGGGCGGAGTAACCGGTCGGCTGCAACGCCGGCTCGGGCTGCTGTCCGCGAATGTGGTGCAGACTGCCCAGGTCGGCCACCCGGCTGTAGCCCAGCGCCTGCAAGGCTTCCATCGCCATGCGCGAGCGGCGGCCGTCCTGGCCGTAGAGGTTGATGGCGGTATGGCGGTCGGGATAGCGCTCGGTTACTCCCCGGGCGATATGGGTATGGGGAATGAGCACGGCGCCGGGCAGGTGATCCTGCCGGTATTCCTCCACAGTGCGCACGTCTATCCATACCGGGCCGTGCTCGGTGTGTGCGCGCTCGGCGGCCGGTAACGGCGTGGCCAGCGTCAGCAGCAGGGTGGCAATGAGAATCTTCATGGCGTGGGTACCCGTTCAGTGGTGTCTGCCGGCAAGTGTAAAACAGAAGGGAAGGGGAAGAATGGCCCGGGGGGCGGGGGGCCGACAGAAACCGGCACAAACGCGTAAAAACGGAGCCATTCAGGCTCCGTTTGGCATCTTGTTACCGAATGGGATCAGGACATCAGGTAGGCCAGGATCTCCACCACCTGCTCGGGGTGGCGGCAGGTGGCCTTGGCGGCTTCGTCCACTTCCTTCAGCGGGTGATCGTGCTCGGCGTCGTGCAGGGTGATGATGGGCACGCCGGAAGCCACCGCAAAGCCGGCGTCAAAGGCGGCGTTCCACTGCTTGTATTTGGGGCCGAAGCGCACCACCACCAGATCCGCTTCGCGAATGTGGGTGGAGGTCCGAATGCTGTTGATGCCCGAGGCCTTGCGGTCACGCCAGAAGTTGTCTTCCTCGTTGCCCAGAATGTTCACGCCCACCATGTCGCTGGCGTCGTGATCGGTCACGGCGGAGCTGAAGCGTACCTTCAGGCCTTTGGCTTCGCAACCATTGATGATTTGCTCGCGCCAGTCGGTATGGATTTCGCCGGAGAGGTAGACGTTCCAGATCTTGTCGCTCATATTGCCTTCCTTATTGTTCACAAAAGTAACTGAAATAAAGTACAGTTGTTACAGGTTACCCCATTTCAGCGGCAAGATCAGCCCTTGGCTGCCGCCGGCACCAGCTTGAGCAGGCGGCCGTCGTCCGCGTCGGTGAGCACGTAAATGCCGCCGTCGGCGGCCTGGTGCAGGGCGCGAATGCGCAGACCCGGTTCACGCAGCAGGTGGTGCTCGCCCGTTACCCGCTCGCCGTCCAGCTCCAGCCGCACCAGCCGGCGTCCGGCCAGGGCCCCCACGAAGAGGTTGCCGCGCCAGGCCGCAAAGGCGGAGCCGGTATAAAACAGCATGCCCGAGGGGGCGATGGACGGCACCCATACCCAGAGCGGGTCTGCCATGCCGGTCTTGCTGGTGCCTTCGCCGATGGCGCCGCCGCCGTATTCTTCGCCGAAGGTCACCACCGGCCAGCCGTAGTTGGCGCCTTTTTGAATGCGGTTGACCTCATCGCCTCCCTGGGGGCCGTGCTCATGAGTCCACAGTTCACCGGTGTCCGGGTGCATGGCGGCACCCTGCACATTACGGTGCCCCAGACTCCAGATCTCGGGCAGCGCGCCGGGGGTGTTTACAAAGGGGTTGTCGGCGGGCACCCGGCCGTCGTCGTGCAGGCGAATGATCTTGCCGAGATGATTGTCGAGCCGCTGGGCCTGGTGCCGGCTGTGGTAGCGATCGCCGGTGGTGATAAACAGGTAACCGCCGGCATCAAAGGCCAGGCGCGAGCCGAAATGGGAGCGGCCGTGGGTTTTGGGTACCTGGGCAAATACCACTTCGGGCTGCAGCAGGCGGTCGTCCCTCAGCCGGGCCCGGGCCACGGCGGTGCCGGCGCCCCCCGGGCCCGGCTGGCTGAAGCTGAAATACAGCAGGCGGTTGCGGGCAAAGTCCGGGTGCAGGGCCAGATCGAGCAGGCCGCCCTGACCGCCGGCGGCAATGGCCGGCAGGCCGGAAATGGAGCGGCGTTCGCCGCCGGGCATCAGGCGCAGCAGCCGGCCCCGGCGCTCACTTACCAGCAGGCTGCCGTCGGGCAGCTCGGTCAGGCTCCAGGGGTGATGCAGGCCGGTGGCCAGGGTATGCACTCGATAGTCTGCCGCCGCCAGCGGCAGGCTCAGCAGCCACAACGCAAACAGGCACGCGCGCATGGCCCTACCACTCCGGCTCGGCGTGGGGATCATAGCCTTCATACTGCACCGGGCGGGTGCCGGTTTCACCGGTCATGCGCGGGTAGCCCTGCTCCGGCGGGCCGGGTCTGGGCTTCTTGCGGGAGCGGGAGACGCTGAAAATCCAGTCGTCACCGAAGTCGAACCAGTAAAACAGCTTTTTGCCCCTGGGCAGCGGAAACAACGCCGAGATGGGGGCGTCGAGGGAGTATTCGTCACCGTCAAAGTGCAGGCGCTCGCCGGCGCGCTCGCTGCGGGCGATAAAAAAGGAATACATGTGATCGTTGTCAAAGCGCACCGCTCGCTGAATGGCATCGTGCAGTTCGTGCAGGGAGGAGCGATCGTCAATTTCCAGCTCGCAGGCCCAGTCGTGATGGGCATACATGCCGGAGACCAGCCGCACGGTAAGGGTGATGAGCATACACATCTCCTGGCGATAAATCCTAGTGTCAGAATAGACGGTGATAATGACCGGCGTATCCTCTGGCCTCCGGCGGGGGATGATGAAAATGTGAGCTGGCTCGGCATCGAATAACGACAGCCTGATGCCATTTTTTGCAAAATAAGACATGCTGACAGCATGCCGGAATGAATCGACAAGGATGTAACCATGGGTTTGAAGGTGCTCGGCGGGGCCGTGTTGGGGCTGTGGGTCATTATGGTGCTGGGCATGGCCCCGGTACAGGCGGGCACCCTGCAGCAGGTGCTGCGCCACGGCGACATTCGCTGCGGGGTGTTTCCCGATGATCCCGGCCGCAGCGCCATCGACGAAAGCGGAGTCTGGCGCGGATTTTACGTCGACTTCTGCCGGGCCACGGCCGCCGCCCTGTTTGGTGATCCAAACCGGGTGCAGTATGTGGAAGTGGATGCCACCAGCCGTTTCACCACCCTGCAGCAACGACGCAGTGACGTGGTCATGTACAGTGCTACCTGGACCCTTGGGCGGGAAGATCAGTACCAGGTGGCCTTTCCCGCCGTCTATCTGTTTGACGGCCAGGGCCTGCTGGTGCGCAAGGGGAAGGGCATTGCGCGGCTGGCCGACCTCGAGGGCAAGAGCGTGTGCGTGACCGAAAACACCACCACCCACAACAATCTGCTGACCCTGCTGGAGCGGGATCAGATCCATGCGCGGGTGCTGTTTTCCAATGGTGACAGTTTTTTTCGCGGGCATTGCGATGCCTATACCGCCGACCGCATCAATCTGGCCATTAACCGGGCGCACCGGGCCGACGATCCGGATAATTATCATATTCTGCCCGAGCTGCTGTCCCGGGAGCCCATCGGCCCCATGGTGCGCAACGACGATGCCGAATGGAGCCGGGTGATCCGCGCCGTGGTGCACGCCCTGATCCTGGCCGACGACAAGGGGGTGACGCAGCACAACGTCGAGCGCCTGCGCAGCGCCGAGCAGGATGCGGAAGTCCGCCATCTGCTGGGCGTCAGTGGGGATCTCGGCGCGCGTCTGGGCCTGCCCGCCGACTGGGCCTATCAGGCCATTCGCAGCGTGGGCAACTACAGCGAAATTTACCAGCGCCACTTTGGTCCCGGCACCCCGGTAAACATGCCCCAGGGGCTGAACCAGCCCTGGTCGCGGGGCGGCCTGCTCTATGCGCCGCTGTTTCGCTGAGCGCCCCCGTCATGGCCAGCAGCGCTAACCGCAAACCGGGCGGCAGCCTGGGCCGCCGGCTGACCCTCGTCATCATGCTGGTGTTCGGGCTTTATCTGTTGTCGGCCTCGCTTTTTGCCTATGTGATCTTCAGTCAGTATTCCCGGCTGGCGGGGGCGGTGGGCAGCCATTTTGAGCGGGCCATGATCGCCGCCGAGCTGACCCGGGACGCCGAAACCATTGCCGCCGAAGTGTATGAATTGCTGGTGGGCAATGATCGCTCCGTCAGCGCCGGCAATCGCCGGGTGGAAAACCTGGCCAGCATTTATCAGGCCACGCGCGAGCGGCTGACGCAGCAGGGGGCTTCCGTCAGCGCCGCCGATGCCCTTGCCCTGGATCGCTGGCAGGCGCCCTTTTTCAGCAGCCTCGACCGGCTGAACGAGCGCTTGCGTGCCGAGCAGGAGCTGCAGGCCGGGCAGTTTCAGCGGGTGGATGAATTGTTTCTGCTGTTGACCAAGGTGTCCGATCTGCCGGCGGATGAGGGCCAGCCGCTGCCCGAGCAGCGCTTTGCCGGACCTGCACTGGCCGCAATTGGCTATGCCGCCGCGGCCCTGAGTGCGGAACGCCCGGGGCACATCAGCCGGCTGCGCTCCTATTGCCGGCAGCAGTTGCAGGTGCTGGCCGGCCTGACGCTGACCCACCCCGACTTTATTGCCCTGCGCCACCGGCTTGAGCAGCAGTTGCCGGCGGTGTTCAGCCAGCGGGGGCCGCTGTTGCGTCATGCCCGTGCCACCCTGGCCACCGCCCGGCAGACCCGGGTGCTGGCGCAAAAGCTGACCAGCGCCACCTTTGGCTATCACCAACGGCTCAAGGCTTCGGCCCAGCAGGCCCTGCAGGAGCAGCAGGCGCTGATGCAACGCTCGGTAGCCGGATTGCTGGCGGCGTCAGTGGTACTGGTGCTGATCACCCTGGGCGCCATTTTTTACATTCGCCGGGCGGTTATTCAGCGCATCAACCATCTCAGCCTTGCCATGCAGTCTCATGGCGAGGGAGTGCCGGTGCCCATTCCCACCGCCGGCGATGACGAAATCAGCCGCATGGGGGCCACCTTTGAGGTGTTCGTCAATGCCCGTCAGAGTGCCGAGCAGCAGCTGGCCCGGGCCAACCGTCATTTGCAGGAAATGAATCAGTCGCTGCAGCGCCTGAGCGAAGTGGATGAGCTGACCCGCATCGCCAACCGGCGCTGCTTTGATCGCCACCTGGAGGGCGAATGGCGCCGGGCCCAGCGTGAGCAACGCCCGCTGGGAATCATCATGGGCGACATTGACTACTTCAAGCGCTTTAACGATGCCTACGGCCATCAGCAGGGGGATGAGTGTCTGCACCGGGTGGCTCAGGCGCTGGCCGGCCAGTTGCATCGCCAGGGGGACATGGTGGCCCGCTACGGCGGCGAGGAATTTATCGTGCTGTTGCCGGAACTGGATTTGTGGCAGGCCCGTCATGTGGCCGGACGGCTGCTGAATGCGGTACGGGAGCTGGAGATTGAACATTGCCAGTCGGAATTTGGCATTGTGACCCTGAGTCTCGGGGTGGTGGCCGGCGTACCCGGGCAGCGGGATCGCATCGAGGACTTTGTGGGCCGGGCCGACAGGGCCCTGTATGCCGCCAAGAAGCAGGGGCGTAACCGCCTGTGCGCGCCGCCTGAAGCATGCGGGGCCGGCCGGAGCCGGCCCGAATAGGCTTACTTGAAGTAGGAGCAGCAGTAGTCCACCAGGCTGTGCACCTTGAGCTTGAAGCTGGCGTTGGCGGGCACGTCAAAGGACTGGCCGCCCTCAATGTGCAGCCATTCGTCGCTGCCCGGCAGCTGTACTTCCAGGCTGCCGGCGGTGATTTCCATCAGCTCGGCGGCCTCGGTACCAAAGGTGTATTCACCCGGCAGCATGATGCCCAGGGTTTTGTGGCTGCCGTCGGCGAACTTCACCACCCGGCTGGTGACCTTGCCGTCGTGATAGACATTGGCGCGGGTTTCGACGGAAACATTATCGAACTGGGCGTCGGCTTGAGACATGATACTTCCTGTATTGAGTAATAAGAGGGGGATTGGTTATAGCACAAGGTCGTGCGCCGGAAAATGGGGCGGGACCGGTGAAGGAAAATTCTCACGGGCGGGTCCTCTGGCTCGGGTCTTCAGGCTTCTCATTTGGCCCATGCCAAGGTAACGTAAACAAAAAATGTGATCAGGGACATGTTTATGCACACACTGGCAGATGCCGTAACCCGGACGCCGCTGCTCACCGGCACGAGTCCGGCGCACAAGCGAGAGGAAATTCGCCGCTATTTTCACCAGACCTTCAGTCTCTACGAGGCGCTGTTCGACTGCATTGCCACCGAGGCCGCCTACTATTCCCGCCCCGAGCCCCTGCGCCACCCGCTGATTTTCTATTTTGGCCACACCGCGGTGTTTTTCATCAACAAGCTGGTGCTGGGCAAGTACCTGCCCGAGCGCATCGACGAACGGCTGGAGTCCATGTTCGCCATCGGGGTGGACGAAATGTCCTGGGACGATCTCAACGATGCTCACTACGACTGGCCCGGCCTGGCCCAGACGCGGGAGTACCGCCGCCGGGTGCGCGATACCGTGGATCGGTTTATCAGCGACATGCCGCTGAGCCTGCCCATTACCCAGGACAGCGCCGCCTGGATAGTGCTGATGGGTATCGAGCACGAGCGTATTCACCTGGAAACCTCCTCGGTGATCATGCGCATGCTCCCCCTGGAGCAGCTTCGGCCTCACCCCCTGTGGACGCCCTGCACCGAGACCGGACCGGCGCCACAGAACGCCCTGCTGCCGGTGGCAGGTGACACCATTACCCTGGGCAAACCCGCCGGCGCGGCCACTTACGGCTGGGACAACGAATACGGCAGCAAAACCGTGGAGGTGCAGCCCTGCCGGGTGTCGAAATATCTGGTGTCCAACGGCGAGTTCCTGGAGTTTGTGCAGGATGGGGGCTACCAAAAGCCGGAATACTGGACCGAGGAAGGCCGCCGCTGGCTGGGCTTCACTCAGGCCGGCATGCCCCGTTTCTGGCGGCAACATCACGGCGAATACCGGCAGCGCAACCTGCTGGAAGAAGTGCCGTTGCCGCTGAACTGGCCGGTGGAAGTGAACTACCTCGAGGCCAAGGCCTTCTGTAACTGGAAGGCGGTGCAAACCGGCCGCCACATTCGCCTGCCCACCGAGGCCGAATGGACCCTGCTGCGCAACCGCATCGACGCTGATCAGCCCGATTGGCCGCGGGCCCCGGGCAACCTCAACCTGGAGTATTTCGCCTCGTCCTGCCCGGTCAACCGGTTTGAGACCGGTGGCATTTACGACATTGTCGGCAACGTCTGGCAGTGGACCGAGACCCCCATTGACGGTTTTCCCGGGTTTGAGGTGCACCCCCTTTACGACGACTTTTCCACCCCTACCTTTGACAACCGGCACAACCTGTTCAAGGGGGGCTCGTGGATTTCCACCGGCAACGAGGCCACCCGTTACTCCCGCTATGCCTTTCGCCGGCATTTCTTTCAGCATGCGGGCTTTCGCTACATTGAATCCGACAACCCCGAGGTCCCTGTGGAGCCTGTAAACACCTACGAAACCGATGAGCTGGTTGCTCAGTACCTGGAATTTCACTATGGGGATGCGTATTTCGGCGTGCCCAACTATCCGGTAGCCTGTGTCAATGCGCTGCTGGGGCACCTGCCGCATGTGAGCAAGGGCCGGGCGCTGGATCTGGGCTGCTCGGTGGGCCGGGCCAGTTTCGAGCTGGCGCGCCATTTTGACCGGGTGGACGGCATCGATTTTTCCGCCCGCTTTATTCAGCACGGTTTTCAGCTCAAGGAAAGCGGCCAGACCCGGTTTGCCATTCCCACCGAAGGGGAGCTGGTGGAGTTCAAGGAGGCCAGCCTCGAACAAATGGGCTATGCCGGGGTGGCCGACCGCATCGAGTTTGTGCAGGGCGACGCCCACAACCTCAAGCCCCGCTTTACCGGTTACGATCTGATCTTCTGCGGCAACCTGATCGACCGGCTGTACGATCCGGCGGCGTTTCTGAGCAAGGTGCACCAGCGTCTGAACCGAAGCGGCTGCCTGGTGCTGACCTCACCCTACACCTGGCTGGAGGAATACACTCCCAAGGCCAGGTGGCTGGGGGGCATCAAGGTCAACGGCGAGAACTTCACCACCCTCGACGGCCTGAAGGCGGTCCTGGGGGAGCACTTTGAACTGGTGGGCCGGCAGGATATTCCCTTTGTCATTCGCGAGACCCGGCGCAAGTTTCAGCATACCCTGGCCGAGATGACGGTCTGGAAACTGAAGTAAACCGCATAAGCCAGTGAGGGGTAAGGGAAGAAAATTACCCCTCACACCCCACTCGTCTGTTGCCCTGTGGCAACCACAAAAAAGCCGGTCATTCGACCGGCTTTTGTCACTGTGGACTTTCATCCTTGCCCGCAGGCTTGCCCTTTCAGTTGCTGGCGTTGGCTTCGCGCAGCTGGGCGTTGTCGTTCTTGGCCTCGGATTTGACGGTGCCCTGGTTCATCTGGCGTTCAATTTCCTCGCGCTCGCGGGCTTCGTCCTTCAGGGACTTCTTGGGCAGTATCATGTTCAGTACAAAGGCCACGCTGGCGGCCACAATCACCGGCGAACCGATCAGCATGCGGGCGGTGTCACCCAGCTGGGCGATGGCCTCGGGCACGGCATTGATCCCCATGGCCAGCGCGACCGACAGCGCCACTATGGTGATGTTGCGGGAAGACAACTCGTCTTTGACCAGCAGCTGAATACCGGTCATGGTGATCATGCCGAACACGATAATGGTGGCGCCGCCCAGTACCGGGTAGGGAATGGTGGTCATCACGGCGCCGAACTTGGGCAGCAGGCCGGCAATGACCAGGAACACGGCGGCAATGCCCAGCACGTAGCGGCTGATCACTTTGGTCATGGCCACGATGCCCACGTTCTGGCTGAAGGAAGCGGTGGGCAGGGCACCGAAAATGGAGCCCACCAGGGTGCACAGGCCGTTGCCCAGCAGGCCGCCGGACAGTTCCTTGTCTTTCAGCTCGCGGTTCATGCCGCCGACCGTGGTGGCAGACAGGTCGCCGATGGTCTGCACCGAGTTCACAATGCAGATCACCACCATGGAAATCACCGCCGAGGCATGGAACTCAATGCCCATGGAGAAGGGCGTGGGCACAATGATCCAGGGTGCCTGGTGCAGGCTGGTGAAGTCCACCATGCCAAAGGCAAAGGACATCAGGTAACCCACGATAATGCCCACGATAATGGCGGCCAGGCGCAGGTAGCCCTTGCCAAACTGGGAGCACAGCAGTACCACCGCCAGGGTGGTGATGCCCACCAGCCAGTTCTGGCCACTGCCAAAGCCGTCGGCGTTGACATTGCCGCTGCCGGCCATGTACTTGATGGCGATGTCATACAACGACAGGCCGATCACCAGTACCACGGTACCGGCCACCACAGGCGGAAACAGATGGCGGATTTGCTTGATAAACAGGCCGACGATGATCATGGCGATACCGCCGGCGATCTGGGCACCGAGAATGCCGGGAATACCGTAAACAGAGCCAACGGCAATCAGGCTGGGTACATAGGCAAAGCCCACACCGAAAATGGTGGGTACGCCGGCGCCAAAGCGACCGACAGGGTAAAGCTGCAGCAGGGTGGAAATACCCGAGAACAGCAGGGCAAGTTGCACCAGCATCATGGTTTCCTGGCCATTGGCCCCGGACACCCCGGCCACGATAAGCGGCGGCGTTACCGCACCCATGATCATCGCCAGAATGTGCTGGAAGGAGAGCGGCAGTGCTTTACCGAAAGACGGCTTGCCGTAGTAATCGAATACCGATTTGCTTTGGCTGTGTTTCATTGCATAAGTCCCTGAGGGTTGCTCAAGTGAGTTGTTGTTCACTGCCTGCCGTCGTTATCTGGTTATATAAAAAGGCTGACAGAACCACACCGCAGTGTCTGAGCTTCGAGTTTGGCTCATTTGTGTCCAACTCATGGGGTGGCTGACCCCGTGGTTAATCACGGGGATCAATGTATACATTTTTGTAAACACCAAATCAATATTTTGTTCATATTTGCGAGTGGGACTGTGTTTCTGCTCGCAGTTTTTTGTGCTGGATCAATGCCGTTACCGCATTAGTAAATTTTGCGGCGTATGCCGGTGCGCTCCAGTATCTTGACCGAGATTTCCTCCACCGAGTGAAAGGTGGTGTCGATAAAGGGAATGGCCTCCATGCGGAACAGCCGTTCCACCTGGCCCAGCTCGTAACGGCACTGCTCTATGGTGGCGTAGCGGCTGTCGGCCCGGCGGCGCTGGCGAATTTCCTGCAGCCGGTTGGCGTCTATGGTCAGCCCGAACAGCTTGTGGCGGTTGGCCTTGAGCGCGGGCGGCAGGTTCATTTGCTGCATGTCCTGATCGATAAAGGGATAGTTGGCGACGCGAATGCCGAACTGCAGCGCCAGATACAGGCTGGTGGGAGTCTTGCCGCAGCGGGATACCCCCACCAGGATGATGTCGGCCTCGTCGTATTCCTTGGTGGTCACGCCGTCGTCGTTGTCGAGGGCATAGTTCACCGCATCGATGCGCAGATCGTAGTGGTGCCGGTTCTCCATGCTGTGGGCCTTGTGGGCCCGGGGCTCGGCCCTGACCCCCAGTTGCTGCTCGATGGGGGCGACAAAGGTATTGAGAAAGTCATAACACATGGCTTCGCTGGCGGTAATGATGCCCCGCAGCCGATCGTCGATGATGGTATGAAATACCAGAGGTTTCTTGCCGCTCTGGTGAAAACTGTCGTTGATGCGATCCCGTACCGCACGGGCCTTGTCTTCATCCTCCACAAAGGGAAAGGTCAGTTGCTCAAAGGGCAGGGGAAACTGGCTCAGCACCGCATGGCCAAACACTTCGGCTGTGATCGCCGTCCCATCGGAAACATAAAAAACCGTGTGCACAGGGCCTCCAGATCTCACTTTCGGGTATTGGGGCGGGCAGGGCGTTTACCCGCTTTTCGGGGCCATTGTAGAATCAAACCGTGTACAGGCCCACATCCTAACAACAATACCAGAGGCCCTGTTTTTACACAGAAATCAATTGTGATACGGATATCCCGAAACCCCTTTTTGTGGAGACGTGGCAGTGCAGGAATATGTGATTTGGTATGAACAACTCGGCATGCATGACGTGGACCGGGTTGGCGGCAAGAACGCCTCACTGGGCGAGATGATAAGCCAGCTGGCCGGCGCCGGTGTGTCGGTGCCCGGCGGCTTTGCAACCACCGCCTTTGCCTTTAACGAATTTCTCGAGCAGAGCGGGCTGAACGACAGGATTCACGACCTGCTCGACCGGCTCGACGTGGACAACATCGCCGCCCTGGGCGAAGCCGGCCGGACCATTCGCCAGTGGGTGATCGACACCCCGTTCCAGCCCGGGCTGGAAACGGCCATTCGCGAAGCCTACGACGAGCTGGCCGGCAAGGCCGGTGATGAGGCCTCGTTCGCGGTGCGTTCTTCCGCCACTGCCGAAGACATGCCCGACGCCTCTTTTGCCGGCCAGCAGGAAACCTTCCTCAACGTGCGCGGTCTGGACGCGGTGATGGAAGCCATCAAGCACGTGTTTGCCTCCCTGTTCAACGATCGCGCCATTTCCTACCGGGTGCACCAGGGCTACGACCACAAGGGCGTGGCGCTGTCCGCCGGCATTCAGCGCATGGTGCGCTCCGACATCGGCGCCTCCGGCGTGATGTTCACCCTGGACACCGAGTCCGGCTTTGATCAGGTGGTGTTCGTCACCTCCGCCTGGGGCCTGGGTGAAATGGTGGTGCAGGGCGCGGTCAACCCCGACGAGTTCTACGTGCACAAGCCCACCCTGACCGCCGGCCGACCGGCGGTGGTGCGCAAGACCCTGGGCTCCAAGCTGCAGAAAATGATTTACGCCAGTGCTCAGGAGCTGGGCAAGCAGGTGGAGATCAAGGAAACCAGCCGGGAAGAACGCCGCCGGTTCTCGCTCACCAACGACGAGGTGATGGAGCTGGCCAAGCAGGCCATGATCATCGAAAAACACTACGGCCGTCCCATGGACATCGAGTGGGCGAAAGACGGGGTGGACGGCAACCTCTATATTGTGCAGGCCCGGCCCGAAACCGTGCGCAGCCGCCAGGACGCCAACGTGCTGGAGCGCTTTGCCCTGAGCCAGAAGGGCGAAGTGATCGCCGAGGGCCGCGCCATTGGCCACAAGATTGGTGCCGGCACCGCCAAGGTCATCGACAGCATCGAGCAGATGGACGAAATCAAGGCCGGCGATGTGCTGGTAACCGACATGACCGACCCGGACTGGGAGCCGATCATGAAGCGCGCCGCCGCCATCGTCACCAACCGGGGCGGACGCACCTGTCACGCCGCCATCATTGCCCGCGAGCTCGGCATTCCCGCCGTGGTGGGCTGTGGCAATGCCACCGAACTGGTGCAGGACGGCCAGCAGGTGACCGTGTCCTGTGCCGAAGGCGACACCGGCTTCATCTATAACGGCAAGCTGGAGTTCAACGTCAACACCTCGGAAGTGGGCTCCATGCCCGCCTCGCCGGTGAAGGTGATGATGAACGTGGGCAACCCCGACCGGGCCTTTGACTTTGCCCAGTTGCCCAACGCCGGCGTGGGCCTGGCGCGGCTGGAGTTCATCATCAACCGCATGATCGGCGTGCACCCCAAGGCGCTGCTCAACTACGACAGCCAGAGCCCCGAGCTCAAGCTCAAGATCGACGAAATCATCGCCGGCTACGACAGCCCGCGGGAGTTCTTCGTGGCCAAGCTGACCGAGGGCATCGCCACCCTGGCCGCCGCCTTCTGGCCGGAGCGGGTGATCGTGCGCATGTCCGACTTCAAGTCGAACGAATACGCCAACCTGCTCGGTGGCGATGCCTACGAGCCGGACGAGGAAAACCCCATGCTGGGCTTCCGCGGTGCCTCCCGTTACATTTCCGAGGACTTCCAGGACTGCTTTGCCATGGAGTGCGAGGCCATGAAGCGGGTGCGGGGCGACATGGGCCTGACCAACGTCGAGATCATGATCCCCTTCGTGCGCACCCTGAAGGAAGCCGCGTCGGTCATCGACATTCTCGGCGAGAACGGCCTCAAGCGCGGCGAAAACGGCCTCAAGGTGATCATGATGTGCGAGCTGCCGTCCAACGCCCTGCTGGCGGACAAGTTCCTCAACTATTTCGACGGCTTCTCCATCGGCTCCAACGACATGACCCAGCTCACCCTGGGGCTGGATCGGGACTCCGGCCTGGTGGCGGGCTCCTTTGACGAGCGCGACGAGGCGGTGAAAACCCTGCTGGCCATGGCCATTCAGGCCGCCCGCAAGGCCGGCAAATACGTGGGCATCTGCGGCCAGGGCCCATCGGATCACGCCGACTTCGCCGCCTGGCTGGTGGAGCAGGGCATCGACTCCGTGTCCCTCAACCCGGACACCGTCATCGACACCTGGCTGTACCTGGCGGAGCAGGCCGGGAAGTAACGGTTCACCATTGAGTATCAAGGGCGCTTCGGCGCCCTTTTTTAGTGTGTAGTGCACCAGGGAATAGGGACTTGGGATGAGAGGGGAGTGCATCATGGCCAGTCCCCAGTCCCCAGTCCCCAGTCCCCAGTCCCCAGTCCCCAGACTTGCGCTTCCCGCCCACAGCGTTAAAATGCCCATCGCTTTTTTACCCGGTCGCAGCCTACCCGGACAAAACAAGGACACAACTTATGAAAGCACTGCTGATCTGCTCCGGCGGATTCGACTCTGTGACGCTCGCCTGGCGGCTGGCGGCGGAGGATTCCCTCGGCGCCCTGCTGACCTTTGACTACGGCCAGCGCCACAAAAAGGAAATCGACGCCGCCCGCCTGTGTGCCGAGCGCCTTGGTGTTCCCCATCTGGTGATGGACATCGGCCACATCGGCCGCCAGCTCTCCGGCTCGGCGCTAACCGACGACATCGATGTGCCCCACGGCCACTACAGCGAAGACAACATGAAGGTGACCGTGGTGCCCAACCGCAACGCCATCATGCTCACCATCGCCTTTGGTGTGGCCGCCGCCCGCGGCCTGGATACCGTCGCACTGGCGGTACACGGCGGTGATCACTTTATCTATCCCGACTGTCGCCCCGACTTTATTCGCCTGTTTGGCGAGATGCAGGCGCGCGCCCTCGACGGCGTGGCCGAGGTGGCGCTGCTGGCGCCCTATGTGAATGCCGACAAGACCGAGATCGCCCGGGACGCTGCCCGCTTCAAGGTGCCGGTGGCCGACACCTGGTCCTGCTACGAAGGCGGCGACATTCACTGCGGCCGTTGCGGCACCTGCGTGGAGCGCATCGAAGCCATGGCCCTGGCGGGTCTGGACGATCCCACTCCCTATCAGGACGATCAGTTCTGGCGCGAGGCGGTGGCGAGGGCGAAGTAATGTATACCATCAAAAAAGAGTTTCATTTCTCCGCTTCCCACCAGCTCAAGCAAATGCCCGACTGGCACCCCTGTGCCCGGCTGCACGGTCACAACTATGTGGTGGTGATCGAGCTGCAGAGCGAGCGGCTCGATCAGTACGGCTTTGTACGCGACTACCTCGAACTCAAGGCGTTCAAGGACTATATCGACGACCGGCTCGATCACCGTCACCTCAACGAGGTGCTGGGGGACGAGTGCACCACCGCCGAGCGGCTGGCTCGTCATCTGTATGACTGGGCGCGGGCGCGCTGGCCCGAGGTAAGCGCCGTGGCCGTGTCGGAAACCCCCAAAACCTGGGCGGAGTTCCGGCCATGATCGCCATCAGCGAAATCTTTGGCCCTACCATTCAGGGGGAAGGGGCGCTCACCGGGGTGCCCACCGTGTTTGTGCGCACCGGCGGCTGTGACTTTCGCTGCAGCTGGTGCGACACCCTGTATGCGGTCGAACCCCGTTTCAAGGCCGACTGGACGCCCATGAGTGCCGAGGCGGTACTGGCCGAGGTGGAGCGCCTGAGCGGCGGCCGGCCACTGCTGATTACCCTGTCCGGTGGCAATCCGGCGCTGCAACCCCTGGGGGAGCTGCTGAGCCTGGGCCATACCCGGGGTTACACCTTTGCCATCGAGACTCAGGGCAGCAAGGCGCAGGACTGGTTTGGCCTGCTGGATCACCTGACGCTCAGCCCCAAGCCGCCTTCCGCCGGCATGGCCTTCAGCCAAAGCCGGTTTGACGCCTGCCTGGCTGCCGCCGGGGTCAATACTCAGGTGACCCTCAAGCTGGTGATCGCCGACGAAGCCGACTACCAGTGGGCGCGGGAATTTGCCGCCAAGTACCCGCAATTGCCGCTCACCCTGCAGCCCTGCAACCCGGCGCCGGCCACCCCCGACGAGCCCGAGCGGGAAACCGACCTCGAGGCCCTGAATGCCAGGCTGCGCTGGCTGGTGGACAGAGTCACCGCCGACGGCTGGTTTAACGCCCGTGTGCTGCCTCAGCTGCATGTGATCATCTGGAATAACGAACGGGGCGTGTAAGCCTTGCCGCCCCTGTACGGTCAGGGGCGTTCTTTGTTGTTATTCGCCTCGCGTTTTTACCGTAAACGCATTGCCTGTTTGAATCCGCTCGAATAGTATGGACGTCTAAACGTCTGTTATGCACATTATTCAGGAATCACAGGAGTCGTCATGTCCCGCTTTTCCCGCGCCCTGCCGTGGCTGGCATTGTCATTGTGCTCGTTTCCCCTGTTGGCGGTCGACGAAGCCAAAAAGGAAATCGTTATCGGCACCACGGTGGGTGACTTCGCCGACATGGTCACCGAGTCGATCAAGCCCCAGCTCGAGGCCCTGGGCTATCGCGTCAAACTGGTGGAGTTTACCGATTATGTCATGCCCAACCTGGCCCTGGCAGAAGGCTCACTGGATGTTAACTGTTTTCAGCACAAGCCCTACCTGGATACCTTCAGTCAAAGCCGCGGCCTGACCCTGAGCCCCATCACCCAGGTGCCCACCGGCCCCATGGGGCTGTATGCGGGCAAGGCCGACTCGCTGGAACAGGTAAAGCAGGGCAGCACGGTCGCCATTCCCAACGATCCCACCAATCAGGCCCGGGCCCTGCTGATGCTGGAAGACATGGGCTGGCTCACTCTGAAAAAAGACATAGATCCGCTCAAGGCCAGCGAATTTGATGTGGCCGACAACCCTTATGGCATTAAGCTCATCATGCTGGAAGCGGCTCAGCTGCCCCGCTCGCGCCAGGATGTGGACTTCTCGGTGATCAACGGCAACTACGCCGCCTCCAGTGGCATTCCGTTCAGCGAAGGTCTCTTTCTGGAGCGCAGTTACGATTTTATCAACTGGGTGGTGGTGCGCAGCGAAGACAAGGACAAGGCCTTTGTGCAGGACGTGACTGAGGCCTATAACAGCGAGGCGTTCAAGGACTATGCCAGCAAACGCTTTGAAGGCTACAAGTACCCGGAATCCTGGCATGAATAAACCCAGAGAATTCCATATTGATGTGCATGGCCGCCGGCTGGCGGTGGTGGAGTGGGGCGACCCGAATGGCATCCCCCTGGTGGCCCTGCACGGCTGGCTGGATAACGCCGCCAGCTTTACCCCCCTGGCCCGGCGGTTGCCCGGTGTGCGGCTGATTGCCCCGGATCTGGCCGGTCATGGCCGCTCCGATCACCGGGCGCCGGGCCAGCCCTATTACATCTGGGACAATGTGGCCGATGTGCTGGCCCTGCTGGACGCCCTTGAGCTGAAACAGGTGGCATTGCTGGGCCATTCCATGGGGGCCAGCGTGGCCACCCTGTTTGCCGGCGCCTTTCCCGAGCGGGTCAGCCGGCTATTTTTGCTGGACGGTCTGGTTCCTCACGATTATGCCGCCGATACCCTGCCGGAACAGCTGGCCGCCGCTCTGGAAAAGGCCAAACGCCAGCGTCGCCGGGGGCCACGCTTCTATCCGGATTTTGAAAACGCGGTGACGGCACGCATGAACAGCCGCTGGCCGGTCAGCCGCGAGGCGGCCCGGCTGTTGCTGGCCCGGGGCATGGAGCAAACCGCTGAAGGCTGGCTGTGGCGCCACGATGGCGCACTGGTGCTGCCCTCTGTGGTGCGGCTGTGCGAGGCGCAGATCACCGCTTTTGTGCGCCGGCTGAGCATGCCGGTGTGGCTGATGATGGCAACGCAGGGCATTGGCATGGCACGGGTAGCGCCCTGGCTGGATCTGATCCCCGGGCTGGAGCTTGAGGTGCTTGACGGCGGCCATCATATGCATATGGACGAGCAGCCGGCGGCACTGATTGCCAACCGGCTGCTCGCAGGGCTCGGGGCTGAGCCCCGGTGAGGCCGGTACTCAGTAACCCAGGTGGGCGGCAATCACCATCAAAACCCAGCAGAAGGCATAAATGGGCACCATGATGGGCACGATCACCGGCAGCCACTGGGCGTAGGACACCCGCCCCAGTGCCAGCATGGCCAGGATGCCGCCGGCGGTGGGAATGAACAGGTTGGTCAGACCATCGCCGATCTGGAAGGCCGAGACCATCAGCTGCCGGCTCATGCCGATCAGATCCGCCAGCGGGATCAGTATTGGCATGGTGATCAGGGCCTGGGCCGAGCCGCTGGGAATAAACAGGTTGATGATGCCCTGAATAATGCTGGTCAGCACGGCGGCCAGGGCCACGGGCATGCCTTCCAGTACCGAGCTCAGGGACTTGACGATGGTGTCAATCACCCGGGCGTCCTGCAGAATCACCGGAATTGAGGCCGCCAGGCCAATCACCAGCGCGCCCGAGGTGACCGAGGAGGCCCCTTCCATCATGCGCTTGACCAGCTGGTTGGCGCTCATGCCCGCCGCCAGGCCGATGACGATGGCCATGATCAGAAAGACGGCGGAAATTTCCGTGATGTACCAGCCGCGGGTGAAGATCCCCGTCAGCAGGCTGATCAGGCCGATCAGAAAGATGCCGAGAATGGTCAGATCCTGGCGAGACAACCGGTATTCATGCAGTGCCTTGCTCATTTCCACCGGCTGCTCGTCATGAAACTCCATCTTGACCACGCGCAGGCAGATATAGGCCGCCAGCATACTCAGCGAGCCCAGCACCATCAACAGACGCAGGCCCCAGCCTGAGAACAGCGGCAGCTCGCCAATGCTCTGGGCTATGCCCACGGTATAGGGGCTGATGGGGGACAGGGCAAAGCCGATGCCGATGCCGCCCACCGCCATGGTGACGCCCACCAGCCGGGAGCAGCCCACCGCCGCCGCCACCAGCACGCCCAGGGGCACCAGGGCGATGTTGTTTTCACCCCCCACGGCCACGCCGAAGAAACCGTAGATAAAGGTACCCAGCACGATGATCAGGTTACGGCTTTTGGTGCTGTTGCTGGCGCCCACCTTGTTGGCGGCCACGCCGATCATGTTTTCCAGCGCCCCCGTGCTCTGCAGCACATGAAAAAGGCCACCGGCGATAAACACGATAAACAGGAAGGGGGCGGCATTGATCATGCCCTGGGGAATGGCCAGGAACAGGTCAAAAAAGGGCAGCGGCTCCACCCCGGTCAGATACGCGAAGGTATCGGGGATCACCCGGCTTTTGCCATCGATCACTTCCCGGGCGAACTCGCCGGCGGGAATGATAAAGGTCAGCAGGTAGACCCCGACCAGCACCATGAAGATCAACACCATGGGATCGGGAAACTCGTGAAACCACCTGCGTTGCTTTTTATCGCTCCCGGCACGGGGGTGGGACTGGTTCATATGTCTCTCCTTGAAGATGAAATCGCTGGCAACGGAGGACGCACGTCAGGGCTGCGCGGGCTGGCCGAAGTAACGGGCGACCAGGTTCACCAGAAAGGTGGCGGCGGTCTCCATGCAGTCGTCGTTGAAGTCGTAATGGGGGTTGTGCAGGCTGCAGGGTCCCAGCCGGGCACCGGCCTGGTGGCCGTTGTCGCCATTGCCGACCAGGAAGTAACAGCCGGGCACCTGCTCCAGAAAGTAGGCGCAGTCTTCGCTGCCGGTCAGTGGGGCGGTGGGGGCCTCGACACTGTCGTCACCGAACTGCTCCCGGGCGGTGTCCACCGCCAGCCGGGTCATGGCCGGATCGTTCATCAGTACCGGGTAGCCGCGCTGGTAGTCAATGTCGCACTGGCAGTCGAAGGCCGCAGCCTGAGCCTGGGCCAGGGTGCGGACACGGCGCTCCAGGGTGTCGCGCACGGCGGGATCCAGGGTGCGGATGCTGAGCTCCAGCTCGGCGGTGTTGGGGATCACGTTGGCGGCGCTGCCCGCCTGCATTTTGCCGACGCTGATCACCGCGACCTGGTTGGGATCCACATTGCGGCCCACTATGCTCTGCAGGGCCAGCACGGTGGCGGCCGCCGGCAGGGTGGGATCCTGGGACAGCTGGGGCAGGGCACCATGGCCGCCCTTGCCGATAAAGGTCAGTCTGGCGGTATCCGAGGACGCCATAAAGGCGCCTTCGCGAAAGCACAGCCTGCCCACGGGCACACCGGGAAAGTTGTGCAGAGCAAAGAGCGCATCACAGGGGAAGCGTTCGAACAGGCCTTCGTCGAGCATGCGCTGGGCACCGCCGCCGCCGCCCAGCTCCTCGGCCGGCTGAAAAATCAGGGTCAGGGTGCCGCTGCCGGTCAGTCCCTGCTCCCGCTGGCGGCGGGACATGGCTTCGGCCACGCCCAGCAGGATGGCGGTGTGGCCGTCGTGACCACAGGCATGCATTTTGCCATCCACCTGGCTGGCCCAGGGCAGGCCGGTGGCTTCCTGAATGGGCAGGGCATCCATGTCGGCACGCAGGCCCAGGCGAAGGCCAGTGCCGTCACCCCAGCGCAGCACCCCCACCACGCCGGTGACGGCAATGCCGGTATGCACCTCGTAGCCCCAGGTCCTGAGGCGATCGGCCACCAGCTGGCTGGTGGAGAACTCCTCAAACCCCAGCTCCGGGTGCTGATGGATCTGGCGGCGCCAGGCTTTCATCTGGTCGAGGTCTGGTTTGATGTCGATGTTCACTGTCGTCATAATACTCCCTGACTGGTGGTTTCTGCGGCGGCGGGAAATAGTGTCAGCCATCAGCGATAGTGAAAAGGCAGAAAATTTTGCCTGGTGACAACTTTTGGTAATCATGTGATATGAAAGATCATCAGCTCAGGGCGCTGGTTAAGGTGGCCGAAGAAGGCTCTATTCGCGGAGCGGCCCGCTCCCTGCATCTGAGCCAGAGTGCGCTGACCAAGGCGCTGCGGGAGCTGGAGGCCGATCTGGGCACTCAGCTGCTGATCCGCAGCTACCGGGGGGTTGAATTTACCCCCGCGGGCCAGACCTTGCTGACCCGGGCACGCCTGGCCTTGTCAACCCTGGACAGGGCGCGCGATGAAATTCGCTGGCTGCGGGGAGGGGCCGGGCTCAAGGTCACCGCCGCCGTAACCACGGCCGTTGCCTCGACCGCTCTGCCAGCGGTATTGAGCGAGTTTGAGCGAGAATTTCCGGATGTGAGTCTGCGGTTTGTGGAAGGTATGCTGACCACGGTATTGCCCGGTCTGCTGGAAGGACAGCTCGACTTTGCCATTGCCGTGGCCGAGCCGGAACAGTTGCCTTATGAGATCCTGTTCGAGCCCCTGACTCGTATCTTTTCCGAGCCGGTGGCGCGGGAAGGGCATCCGTTACTGGCCGCGACCGACTGGTCACAGATGGCGGATGCCCGCTGGGTGCTGAACCTGGCCACCGGCAGTTCGGCCCAGCAGCTGGTGAACTGGCTTGATACACAGGGAGCGACGCTGTCACAGCGCATTGTGCATTGTGACTCCCCCTTGCTGATGGTGGAGCTTATTCGCCGGACCGATCTGGTGGGTTTTGGCCCGCGGGTTTATTTTGAGGATCCACTGTCCGGTGGTGGCCTGTCCTGTTTTGATTCCCTGCCCAGGTTTCCGGCTCACGCGCTGGGCTTGCTGACCCTCAGGGGAGTACCGCTGAACCTGGGAGCGGAGCGCCTGGTCAGCCTGTTTCGACGCCGGATCACCGAACTGGAGCTGGGGGCTGTCAGCCCCGGGCCGGGGATAGACAGAGAGGAGAGTGAATAAGGTGTCGTGGCAAAGCGAGCGGAGCTATTACAGCGGCAGGGAATCCTGCGGCGGTACCGGCTGCTGTTCAAGCTCCAGCTCCAGTTGTTTTTTACGGGCGGCGGCCAGCACCCGGCGCTTGCGATCCTGGCACAGGCGGATCACCTCCCGGCGCTGGGCGGGAGTGAACTTGAGCCAGTTAAAGCGCTCTTCCCGGCTGCGAAAGCAGCCCTTGCAGTAGCCCCGGTTGTTGACCTGGCAGACGCCGATGCAGGGGCTGGGGACATCAAAAAACTCCAGTTGCTCCATTGAGCCGCCTCCCTGTTACCGCCTTCACTGGAGCATATTCCGCTCATTTTTACAACAGATCCCGCAGCCGGTACCAGGCCATGGCCAGCACCAGCGCCGGGGTGCGCAGCAGCCGGCCGCCGGGAAAGTCGTGGTGGGGAATACGGGAAAACAGATCAAAACGCTCGGCACTGCCGGCGATGGCGTCGGCCATCAGGCTGCCGGCCATGCCGGTGAGGGCCATGCCGTGGCCGGAGAACCCCTGGGCAAAATACACATTGCCGTTCAGCCGGCCAAAGTGGGGGGCCCGGTTCATGGTAATGCCCACATAGCCGCCCCAGGTGTATTGCTGTTTGACCCCGTCCAGTTGCGGAAACACATGGCGTAGGCGCGTGCCCATGGACGCCGCCAGGTTCACCGGATCCAGACCCGAGTAACTGACCCGGCCGCCGAACAGCAGCCGGTGGTCGGCACTCAGGCGAAAATAGTCGAGCACAAAGTTGATGTCGGCCACCGCCATGTTGTTGGCAATCAATGACTCGGCCCGTTCCTTACCCAGTGGCTCGGTGGCGGTAATATAGGTGCCCACCGGCATGATCTTGCGCTCGATATCGGGGGCGATGCCGTCAAGGTAGGCGTTGCCGCACAGCAGCAGGTGACGGCAGCGCACCACGCCGTGAGGGGTGTGCACCACCGGGTGCTCACCCTGTTCAATGCGGGTGGCGGGGGTGTATTCAAAAAACCGCGCGCCGGCCTCGGCGGCGGCTTGCGCCAGCCCCAGGGTGTAGTTGAGCGGATGCACATGGCCGCTGGCGGCATCGTAGAGGCCGCCGAGATACGCCTCGCTGCTCATCTGCTCACGAACCTGCTCCTTGCTCCACATTTCCAGAGAGTCGTAGCCATAATCCTTGCGCAGGCTGTCGGCCCAGTGCTCCAGCTCCTTCATGTGGCGGGGTTTGACCGCCGCATGCAGGTGACCGTCGGCCAGATCGCACTGAATGTGGTGCTGGTCGATGCGCCGGCGCATTTGCGTGAGGGCTTCCACCGAAATGTCCCACAGCTGCCGGCTGACGGTGTCGCCCACCAGCCTTTTAAGGGTGGCCTGCTCGCAGGCATAGCCGAAAATCATCTGACCGCCGCTGCGCCCCGAGGCGCCCCAGCCCACTCGCCGGCTCTCCAGCACCGCCACGCTGTAACCCCGCTCCGCCAGATTGAGTGCCGCGGCACAGCCGGTGATGCCGGCGCCCACAATGCACACGTCCGCTTCCAGATTTTCGTGCAGGGCGGGATGAGCGGGGGCCGGGTGGGCGGAGGCGGCGTAATAGGAATCGGCGTGTGGCTGCATAAAGGCTCCTCAAAAGGTCAAGAGATCTTAAACCAGGTGCTGATACCACTGGTACTCCAGCGGGGTTACGTGCTGATCGAATTCGGCCAGCTCAAAGCGCTTGTTGATAAGGTAGGCCCGGTGAAACTCCTTGCCCAGGTATTGCGACAGCCGGTGCGACTGGGCAAAACGGTCGAGGGCATTTTGCCAGCGATAGGGCAGCAGCGGCAGGTCCAGCTTGTTGGCATCGCCCTGAATGGGCGCGGGCGGATGCAGCTGCTCGGTCAGACCGTAATCCACCGCGGCGAGAATGGCCGCCACCACCAGATAGGGGTTGGCATCGGCCCCGGCTACCCGGTGCTCCAGCCGGGTATTGGCGGGGTCGCCGGACGGGATGCGCACCGCCACGGTGCGGTTGTCAAAGCCCCAGCTGGCGTGCAGGGGCACAAACATATGCGGCTGCAGCCGGCGGTAGGAGTTGGCGTTGGGAGCAAACAGCGCCATCGACTCGGGCAGCATGCTGAGAGTGCCGGCAATGGCCTGGCGCAGCAGCTCGTGATCGCCGGCAAACACATTGTTGCCGTCGTCGTCGAGCAGGCTCACATGAATATGCATACCGGAGCCGGCCTGGCCGTTGTAGGGCTTGGCCATAAAGGTGGCGTACATGCCCTGCTTGATGGCAATGGCCTTGATCGCCCGCTTGAGCAGAATGGCCTGATCGCAGGCGGCCACGGCATCGTGCTGATGGGTGAGGTTGATTTCAAACTGGCCCGGGGCGTATTCGGCCACGGCGTTGTCGGCGGGAATGTGCTGCAGTTTGCATACCTCGGCCACCTGCACCAGAAAGTCCTCCCAGCTGTCGAGATCGTCCAGGGAATACACCTGAGTGTCGTGCATGCGCTCGTCGGTGCCGGGCAGTATGGGCGGCTGCGGCAGGCCGTCGGCGCCTTCCTTCTGATCCACCAGATAAAACTCCAGCTCCACCGCCACGCAGGGGTGCAGCCCCTTTTCCTTGAGCCGGGTAAGTACGCCCTGCAGCACATGGCGCGGATCGGCGAAAAACGGGCTGCCATCGAGATCTTCCATGGTCATCAGGATCTGCCCGGAGGGGATCTTGTGCCAGGGCACCGGCGCCAGGGTATGGGGCAGCAGCCGGCATACCCGATCGCTGTCGCCCTGGGCCAGGCCCATGCCGGTTTCCTCCACCGTCTGGCCGGTAATGTCGAGGGCAAACACCGAGGCGGGCAGGCTGACGCCCTGCTCCAGCGCCTTGGCAAAGGCGCTGGTCTGAATGCGTTTGCCGCGGATCACGCCGTTGATGTCGCACAGCATGAGATCGATGGACTGAAAGGCCGACCAGGGCGCGTCGGCGGGACTTTTGGCGGTGTCTCGGGCCTTGTGCATGGGGTTTTCCTTAACGCCGGGTGAAAGCACGGCTGTTTAATATTTACGAAATTTTGTTAAATAATAATGCCGGTAAATTAACACTTATTAAAACAATCTTTTTACTTGCTCGTTGGCTATGTCTATGTCTAGCATACTTTTACACCAATATGGACTATGCTGACGAGTGTGTTTTTCACCCAGAGCTTCACTATGAGTGTTCAAGATCCTGAAAATCGCGATATGGAGTGGCTGCGTCAGTGGATGCAGCGGCATGCCATTACCGAAGTGGAATGCCTGTTGCCCGACTTTACCGGCAATGCCCGGGGCAAGATACTGCCCGCCAGCAAGTTTCTGAAGGAAGGCGGCATGCGCCTGCCCGACAATATCTTTCTGCAGACCGTGAACGGCGACTGGCCCGATGACGAGAGCATCGACTGGACCGAGCGCGACATGGAGCTGCACGCCGACATCAACACTCCCCGGCTGGTGCCCTGGGCCAGCGAGCCCACCGCCCAGGTGATCCACGACTGCTTCAACGCCGACGGTGAGCCGGTGGAAATCGCCCCGCGCAGCGTGCTGCGTCGGGTATTGAAACTTTATGAACGGGAAGGCTGGCGCCCGGTGGTGGCACCGGAGCTGGAATTCTTTCTGGTGAAGAAAAACGAGGACTGGGATTACCCGCTGGAGCCGCCCATCGGCCGCAACGGCCGGCCGGAAACCGCCCGTCAGTCGTTCAGCATTGATGCGGTCAACGAGTTCGATCCCATCTTTGAGGAAATGTACGACTTCTGCGAGGCCCAGGAGCTGGAGGTGGACACTCTGATCCACGAGTCGGGTGCTGCCCAGATGGAGGTGAACTTCATTCACGGCGATGCCCTGGATCTGGCGGATCAGGTGTTTCTGTTCAAGCGCACCATGCGCGAGGCGGCCATGCGCCACAATGTGTACGCCACCTTTATGGCCAAGCCCATGAAAAACGAACCGGGCAGTGCCATGCACATTCACCAGAGCCTGGTGGACGCCGACGGCAACAACCTGTTTGCCAACCCGGACGGCAGCCACAGCGAACTGTTCCTGCACTATATCGGCGGCATGCAGCGCTATATTCCCAGTGCGGTGGCGCTGTTTGCCCCCAACGTCAATTCCTACCGCCGGCTGGCCTTTGGCGATTCGGCGCCGCGCAATATGGCCTGGGGGGAAGACAACCGCACCGTGGGGCTGAGGGTGCCGCGTTCGGGCCCGGCGGACCGGCGTATTGAAAACCGTTTTGCCGGCGCCGACGCCAACCCCTACCTGGCGCTGGCGGCCAGCCTGGCCTGTGGTTACCTGGGCATGAAGCAGGGCATAGCGCCCACTGACGAGGTGGAGGGCAATGCCTACGACATGCCCTTTGGCCTGGCCCGCAGCCTGGAAGAAGCCCTGCTGGAGCTGGAGCAGTGCGAGGAGCTGCGCGAGATGCTGGGGCCGCGCTTTGTGCGCGCCTTTATCGCGGTCAAGCGCAAGGAATATGAAGCCTTTTTCACGGTGATCAGCGCCTGGGAACGGGAGTTTCTGCTGCTGAACGTGTAACTCAACCACCATGTCGACAGGGAGTTGACCATGCCGGAGTTGAACAAGGGAGCGGTGCAACGGCTGGATGCGGCCCATCATCTGCATCCCTTTACCGACAGCCGGGCGCTGCGGCAAAAGGGCGCCCGGGTGATCGAGCGGGGTGAAGGGGTTTATCTGTGGGACGCCGCCGGCCGGCGCATTCTCGACGGCATGGCCGGGCTCTGGTGCGTGAACCTGGGTTACGGCCGGCAGGAGCTGATAGAGGCCGCTCATGCACAGTTGCAGCAGTTGCCCTATTACAACCTGTTTTTCCAGACCACCCATCCGCCGGCGGCCACGCTTGCCGCCACCCTGGCCGGGCTGCTGCCCGGCGAGCTGCAGCAGCTGTTTTTTACCGGCTCCGGCTCCGAGTGCAACGACACCGTCGTGCGCATGGTGCGTCATTTCTGGGCCCAGCAGGGCCGGCCCGAGCGCCGGGTGATCATCAGCCGGCACAATGCCTACCACGGCTCCACCCTGGCCGGCGCGTCCCTCGGCGGCATGGCGCCGATGCATGCGCAGGGGGGACTGCCGCTGCCCGACATGGTGCACATTGACCAGCCTTATCACTTTGGTGAAGGGCAGGGCACAGATCCGGATGAGTTTGGTCTGGCGCGGGCGAGGCAGCTTGAGCAAAAAATTCTCGAGCTCGGCCCCGAGCGGGTGGCGGCCTTTATCGGCGAACCCGTTCAGGGCGCCGGCGGCGTCATTATTCCCCCCGCCAGCTACTGGCCGGAAATTCAGCGCATTTGCCGAAAATACGACATTCTGCTGGTGGTGGACGAAGTCATCTGCGGCTTTGGCCGCACCGGTCACTGGTTTGCCAGCGAATATTACGGCCTGCAGCCGGATCTGCTGTGCATGGCCAAGGGCATTACCTCCGGCTACATCCCCCTGGGCGCGGTGGCGGTGGGCGCCAGGGTGGCGGAAGGACTGATCGACGGCGGCGAGTTCTTTCATGGCTTTACCTGGTCCGGTCACCCGGTGGCCTGCGCCGTGGCCCAGGCCTGTATCGAGGTGATGAAACAGGAACACATTGTCGAGCGGGTGCACGATGATATTGGCCCCTACCTGCAACGGCGCTGGGCCAGCCTGGGGGATCATCCCCTGGTGGGGGAAACCCGGGGCCTGGGGCTGCTGGCGGCGCTGGAGCTGGTGGCCGACAAAACCACCCTGGCACGTTTTCCCGAGGCCGCCGGTGCCGGCCTGGTTTGCCGCGAACACTGTTTTGAGCAGGGGCTGGTGATGCGCGCGGTGGGCGACACCATGATCATTTCACCGCCGCTGGTGATCAGCCGTGAGCAGGTGGACGAGCTGGTGGACAAGGCGCGCCGGGCCCTTGATTTGACCCTTCATACCCTGAGCAACCAACAAGGAAAGTAGCATGAGCAACAACCCTGTGTTTAAAGCCGGCCTGCTGGCCGCCGGTGTGGCCCTGGCCCTGAACGTGCAGGCCGAGGAGCCGGCCCAGGTCAATTTCTACAACTGGTCCGACTATATTGCCGAAGACACCCTGGCCAGCTTCACCAAGGAGACCGGCATTGAAGTGACCTACGATGTGTTCGACTCCAACGAGGTGCTGGAAGCCAAGCTGCTCGCCGGCAACACCGGCTTTGATGTGGTGGTGCCCACCGGCGACTTTATGGGCCGGCAGATCCAGGCCGGGGCCTTTTTGCCGCTGGACAAGTCAAAGCTGACCAACTATGGCAATCTCGATCCGCGCATCATGGCGTTGCTGGAAGACAAGGATCCGGGCAACCGGTATGGTGTGCCCTATCTGTGGGGCACCACCGGCATTGGCTTTAACGTCGACAAGGTGAAGGAAGTGCTGGGAGAAGACGCTCCGGTGGACTCCTGGGATCTGGTGATGAAGCCCGAGAACCTGGCCAGACTCAGCCAGTGCGGCGTGGCCTTTCTCGATGCGCCCACCGAGATCTTTGCCGCCGCCCTCAACTACCAGGGCATGGATCCCAACAGCACCAATGTGGCCGACTACAATGGCCCCGCCACCGAGCTGATGATGCAGCTCAGGCCCCATATCACCTATTTTCATTCCTCCAAGTACATCAACGATCTGGCCAACGGCGACATCT
This sequence comes from Oceanimonas pelagia, assembly GCF_030849025.1. Lineage (NCBI taxonomy): Bacteria > Pseudomonadati > Pseudomonadota > Gammaproteobacteria > Aeromonadales > Aeromonadaceae > Oceanimonas > Oceanimonas pelagia. Next base: position 1,943,743 of record NZ_CP118224.1, on the reverse strand, counting down.
GCGTGGCGGTGGGCTGGTCCGGCGACATTCTGCAGGCGCGGGACCGGGCCGACGAGGCGGAGCGGGGCGTGAAGGTGGCCTACCGCATTCCGAAGGAAGGCGCGCTGATGTGGGTGGACATGCTCACCATTCCCAAGGACGCCAGGCATCCGGACAATGCTCATCAGCTTATCAATTACCTGCTGAAGCCCGAGGTGATCGGCGGCATTTCCAACTATGTGGCCTATGCCAACCCCAACAAGGCGGCCAGCGAGTTTGTGGATAAGGACATTCTCAACGATCCGGGCATTTACCCCAGCCAGGAAGTGGCGGAAAAGCTCTATACCGCCAGGCTGCTGCCGCAAAAGGTCAACCGGGCCATTACCCGCGCCTGGACCCGGGTGAAGACCGGCAAATAAGCAGGTCTGCCACGCGCCGGAGCATCAGCAGGGTTACCTTCTTCGACACGCTTCAAGCCCTTCCATGGGACGCTCGGCAAATGCCGTCCCTGGCATTTGACGGTCGAATCCGGTAATCCCTGCTGCCGCTCCTGGCCTTGAAAGCCTGTAAAGGAATTGCGCTGAACAAGCAACACGGAGGCAAGTATGCCGGAACCGCAACAACCGGTCAGCACGGAAAAAACGCCCTTTCTGGACATACGCGGGGTCAGCAAGCTGTACGATGGCCAGCCGGCGGTGGATGACGTCAGCCTGCAGGTACGGCGGGGAGAGATCTTCGCCCTGCTCGGGGCTTCGGGCTGCGGCAAGTCGACCCTGCTGCGCATGCTGGCCGGGTTCGAGCCCCCCAGCCGGGGCGAAATCTTTCTCGACGGCGTCGACATCGCCGAGGTGCCGCCCTATGAGCGGCCCATCAACATGATGTTTCAGTCCTATGCGCTGTTTCCCCATATGACGGTGGAAGCCAATATCGCCTTTGGCCTGAAACAGGACAAACTGCCCAGGGCCGAGATTGCCGAACGGGTGGCGGAAATGCTCAGACTGGTGCACATGGAGGACTACGCCAAACGCAAACCCCATCAGCTCTCCGGCGGCCAGCGCCAGCGGGTGGCGCTGGCGCGCAGCCTGGCCAAGCGGCCCAAGCTGCTGCTGCTCGACGAGCCCATGGGCGCGCTCGACAAGAAACTCAGGGAAGAGATGCAGCTGGAGCTGGTCAACATCATCGAAAAGGTGGGGGTCACCTGCGTCATGGTGACCCACGATCAGGAAGAGGCCATGACCATGGCCGGGCGCATCGCCATCATGAACAAGGGCCGGCTGGTGCAGGTGGGTGAGCCACTCGACGTCTACGAATACCCCAACTGCCGCTTCAGCGCCGAATTCATCGGCTCGGTCAACCTGTTTGAAGGGGAGCTGGAGCGTAACGAGGCCGACAGCGCCACCATTCGCTGCGCCGATCTGGACAGGCCGCTGCACATCAATCATGGTGTGTCCATCGGCGAAGGGCTGCCCATCATGATTGCGGTGCGCCCGGAAAAAATGCATCTGTCGGTGCAGGAGCCGGAACAGCCCCACAACCGGCTGCGCGGCACCGTGGACGAGATTGCCTATCTCGGTGATGTGTCCATCTACCATGTGCGGCTGCCCTCGGGCAAACGCATTCTGGCCACCCTGCCCAATGTGGACCGGCACAGACGCAACAGCCCCACCTGGGGCGATGAGGTGTATCTGCGCTGGGAAGCGGACAGCTGCGCCGTGCTGCTGATCTAGGAGGTGACGATGAAGGCAAAGGCTCGAACCGCCACCGGCCAGCGGCTGGTGATTGCTCTGCCCTACAGCTGGCTGCTGCTGTTTTTCCTGGTGCCCTTTCTGATCGTGTTCAAGATCAGCCTGTCGGAGGCGGCCCTGGCCATTCCGCCCTACAGCGAGGTGCTGAGTGTGGTCGACGAGCAGTTGCAGATTGTGCTCAATTTCGGCAACTATCTGTTTCTGCTGAGCGACAGCCTGTACATTCAGTCCTACCTGCAGTCCCTCAAGGTGGCGGGCATTTCCACCCTGCTGTGCCTGCTGATCGGCTTTCCCCTGGCCTGGGCCATCGTGCACTCCAAACCCTCCACCCGCAACGTGCTGCTGATGCTGGTGATTTTGCCGTCTTGGACCTCGTTTCTGATCCGGGTCTACGCCTGGATGGGCATTCTCGGCAACACCGGTTTTCTCAACAATGCCCTGCTCTGGCTGGGCGCCATCGACGAGCCGCTGCAAATTCTCAATACCAACACCGCCGTCTATATCGGCATTGTTTACGCCTACCTGCCGTTTATGGTGCTGCCGCTCTATACCGCGCTGATGCGGCTGGACTATTCCCTGGTGGAGGCGGCGGCGGATCTGGGCGCCCGGCCGTTTACCACCCTGTTTACGGTGATCGTGCCCCTGGTGAAGGGGGGCATTATCGCCGGCGCCATGCTGGTGTTTATTCCGGCGGTGGGCGAGTTCGTGATCCCCGAGTTGCTGGGCGGCCCCGATACCCTGCTCATTGGCCGGGTGCTGTGGCAGGAGTTCTTCAACAACCGGGACTGGCCGGTGGCGGCGGCGGTGGCCAGCGTCATGCTGTTGCTGCTGATGGTGCCGATCATGTGGTTCCACCGCATTCAGCGCAGAGAAATGGAGGGCTGAGCCATGAACAACATTCCCGTCAGCCGCTCCTGGGCGCGGCCGTTGATCCTGTGGCTGGGCTTTGGCTTTCTGTATGCGCCCATGCTGCTGCTGATCGTCTACTCCTTCAACAGCTCCCGGCTGGTGACGGTATGGGCCGGCTGGTCCACCCAGTGGTATGGCGAGCTGCTGGCCGACGACATGATGATGCAGGCGGTGGGGCTCAGCCTCACCATCGCCTTTTTCGCCGCCAGCACCGCCGTGGTGCTGGGCACGGTGGCGGGCTTTGTGCTCACCCGCATCGGCCGCTTTCGCGGCGAGAACGGTTTTGCCTTTATGATCACCGCGCCCCTGGTGATGCCCGAGGTGATCACCGGGCTGTCGCTGCTGCTGCTGTTTGTGGCCATGGGCGATCTCATCGGCTGGCCCGCCCAGCGGGGCATGAGCACCATCTGGATTGCCCACGTGACCTTCTGCACCGCCTATGTGGCGGTGGTGGTGAGCTCAAGGCTCAGGGAGCTGGATCGCTCCCTGGAGGAAGCCGCCATGGATCTGGGGGCGCGGCCGCTCAAGGTGTTTTTCGTGATCACCCTGCCGATCATCGCCCCGGCCATTGTCGCCGGCTGGCTGCTGGCCTTTACCCTGTCGCTGGACGATCTGGTGATCGCCAGCTTTGTATCCGGGCCCAACGCCACCACCCTGCCCATGGTGGTGTTTTCCAGCGTGCGCCTGGGAGTAAGCCCCAAGATCAACGCCCTGGCCACCATCATTATCCTGATCGTATCGCTGGTGACCTTTGTGGGCTGGTGGCTGATGGCCCGGGCGGAAAAACGCCGGGCCCAGGAAGTCGCCGCCGCCCGGGCGGCATGAGGAGAGCGCCATGGACTTGCCTGAACGCCTGAAATGGCTGCGTGATCAGCATGGCCTGACCCAGCGGGAGCTGGCCCGGCGGGCCGGGGTGAGCAACAGCCTGATCTCGCAAATAGAGCAGGCGGCGGTCAATCCGTCGGTGGCCACCCTCAAGCGGGTGCTGGACGGCTTTCCCATTTCCATGGGGGCGTTTTTCAGCCTGGAGCGGCGCGCTGGCCGGCAGGTGTTTTTTCGTGCCGGCGAGCTGGTGGAATTTGGCAGCAACGGCGTCACCATGTGGCTGGTGGGGCCGCTGACCGGCGAGCGCAAGCTGGCGCTGCTACGGGAATGCTATCCGCCCGGCGCCGACACCGGCCCGGAGATGCTCAGCAATGAGGCGGAAGAAGCCGGCCTGGTGCTGAGCGGTGAAATCGAAATTACCGTGGGGGAAGAGTGCCGGGTGCTGAAGGCCGGCGACGGCTATTATTTCGACACTTGCCAGCCCCATCGCTTTCGCAACCGGGGCACCGAGGTATGCGAGCTGGTGTCGGCAGCCACGCCGCCCACGTTTTAAAGTGCCTTGGGCTGGCTGGCGGAAACGATATGCAGCTCGTCGTCACCAATGTTCACAAAGCGGTGGGGCTCGGTACTGTCAAAGTAGTAGCCGTCGCCCGGGCCCAGTTCAAAGCGGCGCTCGCCCACATGCAGCAGCAGCTTGCCGTCTATCACCACGCCGCACTCCTGGCCCGGGTGGCTGAGCATCTCCGGCCCGGTGTCGGCGCCGGGGGGCATGGTTTCCCGCAGCAGGGTGATATGGCGATCGGGAAAGCGACTGCCAATCAGGCGGTAGCTGATATTACCCGTGCCCCGCTCGGGCTGGTCCTCGGCCCGGTACACCACCGGCTTACCGGCACCGGCGCCTTCTTCTTCGGCAAAAAATTCCGCCAGGGTCATGGGAAAGCCGTCGAGCAGTTTTTTCAGCGAGCCGATGGACGGACTGACCTGGTTCTTTTCAACCTGGGAAATAAAGCCGTTGGTGACGCCGGAACGTTTGGCCAGCTCTCGCTGGGACAGTTTGGCCTGCAGACGAATGGTTTTGAGGCGGTGGCCTATATCCATAACGGCGGTCTTCTCCATGGTTACAATTGAATCTTTATTGGCGCGCAAGCAGAATGTCGTTCCAGCTTCTATAACAGAAGAAATGACACTTCATCATATCAGCAACGGTGTAATGGGCAGCATTCTACTCCAAAACACCAGGGCACACAGGGGTTGAACATGGATATCGCAGTACCCAGGGAAATCAAGAACAACGAATACCGGGTGGGCATGACCCCCGCCGGTGTGCGCGAACTGATCCGGGCCGGGCACCGGGTGCGGGTGCAAACCGGCGCCGGCGAGGGTGTGGGGTTTGGCGATGATCACTACGCCGCCGCCGGGGCCGAGCTGGTGGCGGATGCCGCCGCCCTGTTTGCCGGGGCCGAGCTGATCGTCAAGGTCAAGGAGCCGCAACCCGAGGAATACCGCCGGCTCAAGCCCGGGCAGGTGTTGTTTACCTACCTGCATCTGGCCCCCGACGAAGCCCAGACCAAAGGTCTGCTGGCTTCGGGCTGTACCGCCATTGCCTATGAAACCGTGACCGATGCTCACGGCGGCCTGCCGCTGCTGGCGCCCATGAGCGAGGTGGCCGGGCGCATGGCGGTGCAGGCCGGCGCTCATTGTCTGGAAAAGGCGCAAGGGGGCAGGGGCGTACTGCTGGGCGGCGTGCCCGGTGTGCCTCCGGCCCGGGTACTGGTGCTGGGCGGCGGCGTGGTCGGCATCAACGCCGCCCGCATGGCCATGGGACTGGGGGCAGATGTGACCATCTTCGACAAGTCTTTGCCCAGGCTCACTCAGCTTGATGCCTTGTATGGTCCGGCCATCAAGACCCAGTATTCCACCGCCGATGCCATTGAGGCCGAGCTGGAGCGCGCCGATCTGGTGATTGGCGCCGTGCTCATTCCCGGTGCCTCGGCGCCCAAACTGATCACCCGCGACATGCTGAACAAGCTGCCGAAAGGGGCCGTGCTGGTGGATGTGGCCATCGATCAGGGCGGCTGCTTTGAAACCAGCACGCCCACCACCCACCAGCAGCCTACCTTTGAGGTGGAGGGGGTGGTGCACTACTGTGTGGCCAACATGCCCGGGGCCGTGGCGCGTACCGCCACCCTGGCACTGACCAACGCCACTCTGCCGTTTGTGCTGGATCTGGCCAACAAGGGCTGGCGCCGGGCGCTGAATGAAGATGTGCACCTGGCCCGTGGCCTGAACGTGCACGCAGGCAAGGTGGTGTACCGGGCGGTGGCCGAGGCTCATGGCCTGGCGCATGAGCCGCTGGAGCGGGTGCTGGCCGGCACCAACTGATAAAGAGGCCGCTGCCATGAATGAGCTGGCCGCCGATCTGTGGAGCGGGCACCAGCCCCTGGTGCGCCTCGGCATTGCCCTGCTGCTGGGCGCGCTGATTGGCATTCAGCGGGGCTGGCAATGGCGCGATGCCGAAGCCGGGCAGCGCATCGCCGGCATTCGCACCCATGCCCTGGTGGGGCTGCTGGGCGGTCTGATCGCCCTGCTCGGGCAGACCGTGGGGCACTGGTTGCTGGCCGTGGGCCTGCTGGGGGTGGTGGCCATCAACCTGGTGGCCTGGCGGGCACAGGCCCGCACCCTGAACGATTTCAGCATTACCGGCAGCATCGGCCTGTTGCTGACCTTCTGCTTTGGTGCACTGGCCATGCTCGACAGCCCGGCCATCGCCGCCACGGCGGCGGTGATCACCGCCTTTATTCTCGACAACAAGCGGGAAATTCACGGCCTGCTGCACAGGCTGCGGGAGCATGAGCTGGATGCCGGGCTCAAGTTGCTGCTGATCACGGTGGTGATGCTGCCGCTGCTGCCCAACCGGGCAATGGGGCCGGGCGGGGTGGTGAATCCCTTTGAAATCTGGTGGATGGTGGTGCTGATCGCCTCCATTTCCTTTCTGGGGTATTTCGCCATTCGTGTGGGCGGCACCGAAAAGGGCATTCTCTTTACCAGCCTGTTTGCCGGCTTGAGCTCATCCACCGCCCTGACGTTGCATTATGCCCGGTTGTCGCGGCAAACACCGGGGCTGGCGCCGCTGCTGGCCGCCGGCGTATTACTGGCCTGCGGCACCATGTTTCCGCGTATTCTGGTGTATTGCGCGCTGATCAATCCCGCCCTGCTGCCCGTACTCTGGTGGCCGGTGCTGGTGATGACGTTGCTGCTGTATGGGCCCGCCGCCTGGATCTGGCAGCGGCACCGGGCCGGCGGCAGCGTGGAGCAGCCCAGCCTCCACATGAATCCGCTGGATCTGAAGGCGGCGCTGCTGTTCGGCGGTCTGATCCTGCTGATCATGGTGTTGGGGGAGTGGCTCAGGCAGGCGCTGGGCAATGCCGGTGTGTTGTTGCTGGCGCTGGCTTCCGGGGTGACCGATGTGGATGCCATTACCCTGTCGCTGACGCGCATGTCCCAGGGCGGCCTGGCACCGGGCACGGCGGTGCTGGGCATAGTGCTGGCGGCCTCGGTCAATAACCTGGTGAAGGCGGCCATGGCGGTCAGCCTGGGGGACGGGCTGCTTGGCCGGCGTGTGGCCTGGGCCATGGGCATTTCACTGCTGGCGGGGCTGCTCACCGCCTGGGGACTGAACTGACCGTTTGAGGCATTCCGTCAGGGTTGTCTCGCCAACAAAAACGGCGCTGTGTTGCCACAGCGCCGTTTTTTATCTGGGCGTGCCGCTTTGAAGCTTAGGCCGGCAGCAGCTCCCTGTGCAGATCGGCAATCACCCGGTTGGCGTTGTCTTCATCCACCAGGAAGCAGAAATTGTGCGGGCTGGCGCCATAGCAGATCATGCGAATATTGACGTCATGCACCGCCTGGAACACCCGGCTGGCGGTGCCGCCGGCCTCGCTCATGCGGTTGCCAATCAGTGCCACCAGCGCCAGACCCTCTTCCACTTTCAGGTGGCAGTGCCTGGCCAGCTCGTTCTTGACCTCTTCGGTCAGCAGCTCGGCGCCGGCATCCAGGGTCAGGGACACGCTGATCTCCGAGGTAGTGATGAGATCCACCGAAATCTTGTGCCTGGCCAGAATGCCGAACACCTCGGCCAGAAAGCCGTGGGCCTGGAACATGCTCTGGCTGGTCAGGGTCAGCAGCACCTGATTGCGGCGCAGGGCCAGGGCACGGAACAGCGGCTGGCTGGGGGTGCTGTTGCGAATCCAGGTGCCACCCTCTTCCGGCGCCCGGCTGGAGCCCACGAACACCGGGATCTGACAGCGAACCGCCGGCTGCAGGGTGGCCGGGTGCAGTACCTTGGCGCCAAAGGTGGCCATTTCCGAGGCTTCGCTGAAGCTGATTTCGGGAATGGCGCGGGCCTCGCTCACCAGCCGCGGATCCGTGGTGTAAATGCCGGGCACGTCGGTCCAGATTTCCACGGCGGCGGCGTTCAGTGCTTCCCCCAGCAGGGCGGCGGAATAGTCACTGCCACCCCGGCCCAGGGTGGTGGTGCGGCCGTCGGGAGCTGCACCGATAAACCCTTGAGTCACCACCAGCTGTCTGTCGCACAGGGGCTTGAGTTCCTTTTCCACTTCCGCCTTCAGGCTGGCCAGATCCGGCGTGGCGCGGCCAAAGCGATCGTCGGTGCGCATCACCTTGCGCACGTCAAACCACACCGCGTCGGTGCCGCGGCGGCGCAGCAGCTCCACAAACAGCCGGGTCGACATCAGCTCGCCCTGGGCCACAATTTCATCGGCAAGGGCCCGGGTCGGGCTGATGGCAGCGCTGTCGGCCAGCTCCTTGATGTGGGTGAGAATGTCTTCGATGTGCCGGGTGAGCATCTCCGGGCGTTCCAGCCGGTCGAGAATGGCGTGCTGAATCGCGGCGAGCTGCCGCAGCAGTTGTTCCCGCTCTGCCGGCCCCTGAGCGCCCGAGGCCAGCGCCACCAGCAGGTTGGTCACGCCGGAACTTGCGCTCAGCACCGCCAGCCGGGTGCCGGCATTTTGTTCAAGAATGGCGGCGCAACGGCCCATGGCATCGGCGTCGGCAACACTGGTTCCACCGAATTTGGCTACAACGGGTTGGTTCAAGGCAAGCTCCTTGCTTTACTGGGTAAGTTCAAACTACGGGGGGAACGACTGCGAAGACATGGAAAGGTCATCAGGAAGCACTCCACCCAACAGGTGACAGCCCGAAGGATTCAGCCTTCGCAGCCGACAACGACCGTTATGCCACCGTTCGCCGTCTCGGCATTGCTCCCCTGACCGGCGATCTTCGGAGTGGCTGCTCCTTCTGCCGGCTGCCTGAACAACGCGCCTCTTCTTGTTGCTTCGGCATTCTTTGCCGAAGCGGCCCTATAACTACTGACTTAAGCCGCGGCTGTCAATGGCCAGCCGGGTAAATCGTTCAGTTGAGCTCTTTAATCATGATTTTGGAGCGGCGCTGAAAATTGTACAGCTTCTGCTTGCCCATGGGCAGGGCGCTGACATCCACGGTTTTAAATCCCCGCTCCTGAAACCAGTGAATGGAGCGGGTGGTGAGAATGAACAGCCGGCTCATGCCGCGCTTGCGCGCCTGCTCTTCAATTTTGTGCAGCAGCATGTCGCCGCGGCTGCCCTTGCGGTAGTCGGGGTGAATGGCGACACAGGCCATTTCCGCCATGCCTTCTTCCGGAAACGGATAGAGGGCGGCGCAGCCGATGATGGCGCCGTCCTTTTCGATAATGGTGAACTGGTCGATTTCCATCTCCAGCTGTTCCCGGGAGCGGCGCACCAGTATGCCTTCCTCTTCCAGCGGCCGGATCAGGTCGAGAATGCCGCCAATGTCGTCGATGCGGGCCTGGCGGGCCTGCTCGGCGCTCAGGCTGACAATCTGGGTGCCCAGGCCGTCGCGGGTGAACAGCTCCTGAATAAGGGCGCCGTCTTCCTTGTAGCTCACCAGGTGGCTGCGGGGCACGCCGCCCCGGCAGCTGGAAATGGCCGCGCGCAGGTAGCGGGCGGTGCCCGACAGGCTTTCCCCTTCCTCCAGCAGTTTTTGCAGGTGCTCTTCCGCCTGTTCGGGAAACAGCTCGGCAATGGCCACGCCGTCTTCGTTGAGTACGCCGCGCTGGGAACAAAAGCCGATCAGCTTGTCGGCCTTGAGCTCAATGGCCAGCCGGCGGGCCAGCTCTTCCGACGACAGGTTGAAGCTTTCACCGGTTACGGAAAAGCCGATGGGGGAGATCAGCACGGTGGCGCCGTTGGCGAGCTGGTGATGAATGGTATCGGTATGAATGCGGCGCACCCGGCCCGAATGCATGTAGTCGACGCCGTCGTCCACCCCCAGCGGCTGGGCAATGACAAAGTTGCCGGTGACCACGTTGATGCGGGCGTTCTGCATGGGGGTATTGATAAGCCCCATCGACAGCCGGGCGGTAATGTCCATCTGCAGGCCGCCGCACACGTCCTTGATCACGCGAAAGCTGGGCTCGTCGGTGACCCGGGTGTGCTTGTGGAACACGCCGGTCAGGCCGGCCTCGGCCAGGCCCCGGTCGATCTGGGGGCGGGCGCCGAACACGATCACCAGCCGAATGCCGAGGCTGGTGAGCAGCGCGATGTCGCTGATGATGTTGGGAAAGTTTTCCTGATCGATGGCTTCGCCACCCAGCATGATGACAAAGGTGGAGCCACGATGCAGGTTCACATAGGGGCTGGATTGACGAAACGCCTTGACCAGGGCGGCATCATTTTCGCGCACGGACTTGTCCTTGGTAGCCTGGGAAACACGAGGGTATCATCGTGAAAATTAATGCAAAAAACAAGATTAAATATTTACTTTCTTGTGTCGGCATGGCGGGAAGTCCGGGCCGGGCATTTGTCAAAACTGAGAGCCCCGTCGGGAAACCGGCCTGCGTCCGCCCCCGGCTTTATGATAGCCTTTTTCAGGGCTTTGCCCGTGCGCGGGCAAAGCCGGTAACTATAGCCAAAACAAAAAAGCGAGAATAACAATGACAAGGAAATTGTGCCTGTTCCTGGGAGGGGTGGCGGCGCTGTCGAGCACGCCGGCCCTGGCTGCCGCCACCGGACAACTGGATCTCACCAGCACCGGGGTCGGGGTGTTTGCGGTGGCCATTTTTGTGGTGGCCTACCTGCTGGTGATGGGTGAGGAATACCTGCACCTGCGCAAGTCCAAACCCGTGCTGATCGCCGCCGGTATTATCTGGACCGCCATCGGCTGGACCTATATGAATAACGGCATTCCCGGCGTCACCGAAGAGGCATTCCGCCATAATTTGCTTGAATATGCAGAATTGCTGCTGTTCCTGCTGGTGGCCATGACCTACATCAACGCCATGGAAGAGCGGCGGCTGTTTGACGCCCTGCGCGCCTGGATGATTCGCCGAGGATTCAGCTACAAGTCGCTGTTCTGGCTCACCGGCTTTCTCGCCTTTTTCATTTCGCCCATTGCCGACAACCTGACCACCGCCCTGCTGATGTGCGCCGTGGTCACCAAGGTGGCGGAAGGCGACAAGCGTTTTATCAACCTCTGTTGCGTGAATATCGTGATTGCCGCCAACGCCGGCGGTGCCTTCAGCCCCTTTGGCGATATTACCACCCTGATGGTGTGGCAGGCGGGCATCGTCAAGTTCAACGAATTCTTTATTCTGTTTATTCCGGCCATGGTCAATTACCTGGTGCCGGCGCTGGCGATGAACTTCTTTATCGAGAACCGCAAGCCGGAAGCTCAGTACGAAGAGGTGGAGCTCAAACGCGGCGCCATTCGCATTGTGCTGCTGTTTTTGCTGACCATCGCCTCGGCGGTGGCCTGCCACAGCCTGCTGCACCTGCCGCCGGTGCTGGGCATGATGACCGGGCTGGGTTACCTGCAGTTTTTTGGCTACTACCTGCGCCAGACCTTGCCCGGATCGCTGGCCCGCAAGCGGGCGCTGGCGCGCAAGCGCGGTGACGATGAGGCCCTCAAGCGGCTGGGCAGCGTGGTGCCCTTTGACGTGTTCAGCCGGGTGGCGCGGGCCGAGTGGGATACCCTGCTGTTCTTCTACGGGGTGGTGATGTGCGTGGGCGGCCTGGGCTACATGGGCTATCTGGCGCTGGTGTCGGATCTGCTCTACAGCAGCTGGGATGCGGTTTACGCCAACATTACCCTGGGGGTGCTGTCGGCCATTGTGGACAACATTCCGGTGATGTTTGCGGTGCTGACCATGCAGCCGGAAATGTCGCACGGCAACTGGTTGCTGATCACCCTGACCGCCGGCGTGGGCGGCAGCCTGCTGTCCATCGGCTCCGCCGCCGGGGTGGCGCTGATGGGGCAGGCGCGGGGCATGTATACCTTTGCCGGCCACCTGAAATGGGCACCGGTGATTGCCCTTGGCTATGTGGCCAGCATACTGGTGCACCTGTGGCTGAATGCCGAGAGCTTTAACCTGTACGGCTGACGGCACAGGGCCCCGCGCTGCGGGGCCCTTTTGATTAAGCGGCTCTGCCTGCCGGTTACCACGGCCACCACAGGGTGGTGATGCCCAATGCCACAAAGATGGCGGCGCTGACGCCGTGTACCCAGTGCATGGGAATGCGGCCGGCACCCTTGTGCCCCACCAGCACCGCCGGCAGGTTGGCCACCATCATGCCCAGGGTGGTGCCGGCCACCACCAGCCAGAACTGATCCACAAAGCGCGCCGCCAGCAGGGTGGTGGCAATCTGGGTCTTGTCGCCGATCTCCGCCAGGAAAAACAGCACAAAGGTCGCCAGCAACGGGCCAAACCGGTAGAAGCGGCTGTCTTCGTCATCGGGCTTGTCGGGGATCATCATCCAGGCCGCCATGGCAAAGAAGGACGCCGCCAGCAGCCAGCGCAGCCAGAGCGGATCCAGCCAGCCCTGGATCCAGACCCCCACCGAGCCGGCCAGGGCATGATTGAGCAGGGTGGCAAGAAAAATACCGATCACGATGGGCACCGGCTTTCTGAACCGGCAGGCCAGTACCAGGGCCAACAGCTGGGTCTTGTCGCCGATCTCGGCGATGGAGACGGCCAGGGTGGAGGTGGTGAGTGCTTCCAAGAGTCATACCAAAGGGGACGGGGTTATTGTTACCAATGAGCAGACGCCATGCCGCCCGTCCCCGGTATCGGCATTCGTCTGTCAAAGGTCTCGTCAAACCCGCTAAGGTCACGGCCACCATGGTGATTTTGCACCAACTATGTTGACGACCGTCTTCGGGATGGCTCCCGACAGCGACTACTCCCCCTTGATCAGGGAACAGGTATTTTAGTCATTTGGCCTGCCGGTTCAAGGCCCTTGTGCTTAACCGCCCACCTGCTTCACGGTAAAACCGGCCTTTTCCAGCCACTGCCTGATCTGCGCCAGGCGATCGCCCTGAATTTCGATTACGCCTTTTTTCACCGCGCCGCCGGTGCCCAGCTGTTTCTTGAGCTTTTTGGCCACTTCGCCCACCTGACCGGGGCCGATGCCATACACGCAAATTACGCCGGCGCCCTTGCGGCCCTTGGTTTCCCGGCGCAGACGTATGATGCCGTCGTCGGGAAACGGGCCCTGATCCGGCTTGCCGCCGTTCTGCTCCGGTTGCCAGCCGGGATCGGTACTGAAAACGATGTTGCTCATGGTTTGGGCTCCATAATGCGTTGCAGCAGCTCGCCTTCCAGCAGGGCGCGCTTGACCAGGGCCAGGCCGCCGATGGTCTGATCGTCCTGAAAGCGGGCGCGAATGATGGGCAGCCCCTGATGAAAGCCGGGCAGGGACTGATGGATAATGGCCTGATTGATAATGGGAAAGACGATGTCTTCGGCCTCGCACAGGGCACCGCTCAGCAGCACCCGCTGGGGGTTGAACAGGTTGACCACGATGGCCAGGGCCTGGCCCAGGCGCTCGGCAGCCCGGCGCACGATGGTGAGGGCCAGCCGGTCTTCGGCCAGCGCTGCCCGGCACAGGGCCTGCATCGACAATGTTTGCCCGGCCAGGCAACTGCGATAGCCCTGGGCCAGCATATGGCTGGCCTGGCGCAGCAGGGCGGCGTCGGCCACCATGGTTTCCAGACAGCCGACGTTGCCGCAATCGCAGCGATCGCCGAGCGGGTCCATGTGGATATGGCCGATCTCGGCCACGTCCCGGCCCTGGCTCTTGAAGATGCGGCCCTCGGTGATGATGCCGGCGCCCACGCCGTGATGCACGCTCACCAGCACCGAGTCCAGGCTGTCTTTTGAGGCGCCGTAATAATGCTCGGCCAGGGCCTGGGCGCGAATGTCGTTGCCAATGAACACCGGCAGGCTCAGGGCCTGGCCCAGGGCGTGGGCCAGGGGCACCCCGGCCAGGGGGTAGCTGGGGTGATGGATCACCCGGCCGGCCTGGGCATCGGTCAGACCGGGCATGATCACGGCCACCGCCACCAGCCGGCGTCCGCTGCCATGGCGCTGAATAAAGTCGGCAAGGTGCCGGTGCAGGGCGGCCAGCAGAATGTCCTGTTCCCGGCGGGGAAAGGGCAGCCGCTGCCGGCCGTGGGCTTTCCCCGACAGATCATAGAGGGTGAGCAGCAGCTCCTCCCGGCCCAGCTTGGCCGATACCAGGTAAAAGTCCTGCGTGACCGTGGTCAGGGAGATGGCGCGCCGGCCGCCGGTGGAGGCCTGGTGCTCCAGCTCGCGAATCAGCCCCTGCTCCAGCAGGGTGCGGGTGATCTTGGTCACGCTGGCCGGCGCCAGGTGGCTGAGTTCGGCAATGCGCACTCGGGAAATGGGGCCCCGGCTGTCGATAAGCCGGTATACGGCCGAGCAGTTGACCTGCTTGACCAGGTCGACGTTGGCGATTTGTCCGCGGGTCATGATGAAAGCTGTCCGTTGACGACGGTGGTAACCAGGTTGAAGTGTGCGTCAAATGCTACCAGATTGGCGACCCGGCCGGGAGTGGCGGTGCCGATGTGCTGCTCCAGGCCCAGTATTCGTGCCGGGTTGCGGCTGGCCATGGCCAGTGCCGCCTCAAGGGGCAGGCCTGCCTGCTGCACCAGGTTTTTCACTCCCTCGAGCATGGTCAGGGCCGATCCGCCAAGGGTGCCGTGCTCGTCCACGCATTTGCCGTTTTGCAGATACACGGTGGCACCGCAAAAGTCGAACTGTTCAAAGCCCGGCGGCGCGCCGGCGGCGGCGGTGGCGTCGGTCACCAGGCACAGACGATCCCCCAGTACCCGGTGGGCCAGCCGGATATTGGCGTAATGCACATGATGGCCGTCGGCGATGATGCCGGCGCCCACATTTGACGCGTCATACACCGCGCCCACGGCACCGGGCTGGCGGCCGTTGGCCGTGGGGGTCATGGCGTTGTAGAGGTGGGTGGCAAAGCCGATGCCGGCGTCAAAGCCGGCCATGGCCTGATCGTAGTCGGCGCCGGTGTGGCCCATGGCCAGGCGAATGCCGGCGGCCCGAAGCCGTTGCAGGTGGGCCGGCTGGTTCACCTCGGGGGCCAGGGTCAGCATGGCGATGCTGGCGGCGTTGTCACACAAAAATGTCAGCATGGCGTCGTTCAGGGCCCTGATCTGGTGTGCCGGATGAATACCCCGGCGCACCACATTGGTGTAGGGGCCTTCCAGATGCAGGCCGGGCACCCGCCAGGGGTGGCGGGCCATGTAGTCGCGCACCACGGTCACCGCCCGGTGCATGTGCTCGTCGGGGCAGGTGATGAGGGTGGGCAAAAAGCTGGTGGTGCCCGCCTTCAGGTTGGTGGCGTGCATGGTGTCCAGGGTGTCGGCACTGATGGCATGATTAAACATGACACCGCCGCAGCCGTTGAGCTGCAAATCGATAAAGCCGGCGCTGAGCACGGCGCCATGCAATGAAATGCGCGGGAGCCCGGCGTCGAGGGCCGGCTCGGGCAGCAGGGCGGCAATGCGCGCGCCGTCGATCACCAGGGCGGTGTCGGTGTGCAGGCGTTCGCCGTCGAACAGGGTGCAATGGGTGAAGGCGTACATGGGCTTACTCCGGACAGCCAGGCGGGTTGAGCTGGTGTTGCCGACAAGGGTGCAGGGTGCTGGGGGCCAGCGCCCTGGTGGCGGCGTGATCACAGAAAATCAGGGTGTTGGGGTGTCGTTGCAGTGCCGACACCGGCCACTGCGGGCTGACCGGGCCTTCTACCGCCGCCTGCAGCGCCCGGGCCTTGTGGGCACCGGTGACCAGCAGCACGATTTCCTCGGCTTCCAGCAGGGTGGCCAGGCCCACGGTCAGGGCGCGTTCCGGCACCCGTTCCGGGGTGTCGTGAAAAAAGCGGGCGTTGGCCCGGCGGGTGGCCTCGCTCAGGGACACCACCCGGGTACGGGAGTCGAGGGGAGCTCCCGGTTCGTTAAAGGCCAGATGACCATTGCGGCCCACCCCGGCCAGAAACAGCTGCACCGGGCCGTGTTGCGCCAGCAGCGCTTCGTAGCGGCGGCATTCGGCGTGCAGATCCCCGGCCATGCCATCGGGCAGGTGATGCCGGTGCCGGGGGAGGTCGAGATGGCGGAACAGCTGCGCCTGCATTACCGCATGGTAGCTTTGCGGGTGGGCCTGGGGCAGGCCCACATATTCATCCATATTAAAGGTCAGCACATGGCGAAAGCTCACCGCGCCCGCCCGGTGCAGGCGGATCAGTGCCCGGTAGGTGGGTAACGGCGTGCTGCCGGTAGGCAGGCCGAGCACGAAGGGGCGCTGCTCGTCGGGCGCAAACTCGCGAATGCGGGTGGCAATGTGGCGGGCGGCCCGGTGGCCGACCTGTTCGGCGTCGGCCAGGGGAAGCAGGCGCATGTCTGAAACCTTAATCTGCAATGTGGTTTTTATAATAAAAAAGCGTCGTTTTCTTACCATGGGCCAGCGGGCTGGCCTGTTTGCACCGGGAGGGCACCGTGAACCTGTTGGGATATCTGCAAACACTGGGCAAGGCCCTGATGCTGCCCATTGCCACCCTGCCGGTGGCGGCCTTGCTGCTGCGTCTGGGGCAGCCGGATCTGCTCAGTATACCCTTTATGGCGGCGGCGGGGAGCGCCATTTTCGACCAGTTGCCGCTGCTGTTCGCCCTGGGCATTGCCGTGGGGCTGGCCAGGGACGGCGGGGGAGCGGCGGCCCTGGCCGGCGCCGTGGGCTATTTTGTGCTGACCGGGGCCGTTGTGGCCCTGAATGCTGACATCAAGCTGTCGTTTTTCGGCGGCATTATCGCCGGCATCATTGCCGGCCACTGCTATAACCGCTTTCACGGGGTACGCCTGCCCGACTCTCTGGGCTTTTTTGGCGGCAAACGGCTGGTGCCTATTGTGACCGGCCTGGTTTGCCTGCTGGCGGCCCTGATGGTGGGACTGATCTGGCCGCCCGTTCAACAGGCCATCGACGCCTTTGCCCGGGCGGTGGCCGGCTCCGGCGCGCCGGGGCAATTTGTCTATGGCGCGCTCAACCGGGCGTTGATCCCGCTGGGTCTGCATCATGTGCTCAATTCCCTGTTCTGGTTTGGCCTGGGCGAGTGCATCAAGGTGAGCTACGAGGCGGCGGGGCAGTTGCAGAACATCTGCCTGCCGCCGGCACTGGCAGGCACCCTCAGCCTGGGCGGAGCCGTGCCGGGCGTGGACGGCGCCAGCATTACTCACCTTGCCGAGCAGGCTACCCGGGGCGATCTCAACCGTTTTTTTGCCGGCGATCCCACCGCCGGGGTGTTTATGGCCGGGTTTTATCCGGTGATGATGTTCGGCCTGCCGGCAGCGGCCCTGGCCATGGTGCTGGCGGCGCCAAAGGGCCGGCGCGCCAGGGCCGGCGGTTTGCTGCTGTCGGTGGCGCTGACCTCGCTGCTCACCGGCATTACCGAACCGCTGGAATTCACCTTTATGTTTTCGGCGCCGCTGCTCTATGTGCTGCATGCCCTGCTCACCGGGCTGGCGCTGGTGGCGGCCAATGGCCTGGGAGTGCTGCACGGTTTTGGCTTTTCCGCCGGCCTGTTTGATCTGGTGCTGAACTGGGGGCTGGCTACCCACCCCTGGCGGCTGGTAGGGCTGGGGCTGGTGGTGGGACTGGTGTATTTTATCCTGTTCTACGGGGTGATCCGCGTGTTTCACCTGGCCACGCCCGGCCGAGATACCGGGGCCGCGGGGGACAGCGCAACCGGTGGCGAAAGGGAAGAGGCCGATGAATGGATGGTCGCCCTGGGGGGCGCCGGCAATCTGGAGCAGATTGACGCTTGTATTACCCGGTTGCGGCTGAGCCTGAAAAATACCGCCCTGGTCGATGATGCCCGGCTCAGGGCGCTGGGGGCCAGGGGAGTGGTGCGCCTGGGCGAGCGGCATCTGCAGGTGGTGCTCGGTGCCCGTGCCGAGGCGGTGGCCGAGGCCATGCGGGCGCGTCGGGCACCATCATAATGACACTTTCTTTCCTTTGGCGCGGCATTCGGTACCAAAGGGAATAAAAACCACATCAGACCTTCGTTCCCGGGCCTGTTGCCGCTGTCCTGTCTGTAAAAATACCATCGGTTTTGAGCCGGTGCAGATGCCGGCTCGCGGAACAATTTTTTGTGTTTCGTTCGGCACTGAAATAACGACGGGTTATGCACAGCCGCCGAAAGCCTTGTGCCGGCGGGGGTGGCGCAGGTTATCCACCATTTCTGTGGATAAGGGTGTGGATTGCGTGAGCGGAACCGGTGAGAAGCCAGGCAGGGCGCGGCTTTCGTTTAAGGAGGCAAAAAAACAGGCAAAAAATAAAGCCAGTAAAATCAATAATTTAAAAAATGCAACGAAAAAAATCCCGCTCGGTTTATGAACACCGGCAAGGACTGGAGCAAAGGCACTGTGATGTGGGTTTTTGTTGGAGAAGGTTGTTGACGAAGTGGATAAGTCAAGTGCCGAAAGGCAAAAAAGTGGCTCCCCCTGCTGGACTTGAACCAGCGACATACGGATTAACAGTCCGCCGTTCTACCGACTGAACTAAGGGGGAATCTCGTGAAGAGGCCGCGAATAATACGTGTCATCAGAGCGCGGGTCAAGCCCCTGACGGCTTTTTGTGCCTGGCCGCCGCCGGCGTGGTTTTTGCCTAAAAACACCGGTCGGGGGTACACTGGCTCCGTACAGCGAGGAGACAGGGTTCATGAGCAAAACGTTTCAACTGGTCAGTGACTATCAGCCCGGGGGCGATCAGCCCGCCGCCATCGCACAACTGCTGGACGGCATTGAGTCGGGGCTGGCGCACCAGACCCTGCTGGGGGTCACCGGCTCCGGCAAGACCTTTACCATGGCCAACGTCATTGCCACCCTCAACCGGCCCACCATGGTGCTGGCTCCCAACAAGACCCTGGCGGCCCAGTTGTATGGCGAAATGAAGGAGTTCTTTCCCCACAACGCGGTGGAGTACTTCGTTTCCTACTACGACTACTACCAGCCCGAGGCCTATGTGCCCACCACCGACACCTTTATTGAAAAGGATGCCTCCATCAACGATCACATCGAGCAGATGCGGCTGTCGGCTACCAAAGCGCTGATGGAGCGGCGGGATGTGATTATTGTGGCGTCGGTGTCGGCCATTTACGGCCTGGGGGATCCCCAGTCCTACCTCAGCATGATGCTGCACCTGCGTACCGGCGACACCCTCAACCAGAGGGACATGCTGCGCCGGCTGGCGGAACTGCAATACAGTCGCAACGACGCCGCCTTTCAGCGCGGCACCTTTCGCGTACGCGGCGAGGTGGTGGACATTTTTCCCGCCGAGTCGGACGATCAGGCGGTGCGGGTGGAGCTGTTCGACGATGAAATCGAGCGCATCAGCCTGTTCGATCCGCTCACCGGCGCCGTGCTGCAAACCCTGGCCCGTTTTACCATCTATCCCAAAACCCACTATGTGACGCCGCGGGAAACCCTGCTGGAAGCCATTGAGCACATCAAGGCGGAGCTGAAGGAGCGCAAGGCCCAGTTGCTGGCCGCCAACAAGCTGCTGGAAGAGCAGCGTATCAGCCAGCGCACCCAGTTTGACATCGAGATGATTCAGGAGCTGGGCTACTGCTCCGGCATTGAAAACTACTCCCGTTACCTCTCGGGCCGGGCCGAGGGCGAGCCGCCCCCCACCCTGTTTGACTACCTGCCCGGTGACGGCCTGCTGATCATCGACGAGTCCCACGTCACCGTGCCGCAGATCGGCGGCATGTACAAGGGCGACCGTTCGCGCAAGGAAACCCTGGTGGAATACGGCTTTCGCCTGCCCTCGGCGCTGGACAACAGACCCCTGCGCTTTGAGGAGTTTGAGGCGCTGATGCCGCAGACGGTGTTCGTGTCGGCTACTCCCGGCCCCTATGAGCTCGACAAGTCCGGCGACGACATTGCCGAGCAGGTGGTGCGCCCCACCGGCCTGCTCGACCCCGAGCTGGAGGTGCGGCCGGTGGCCACTCAGGTGGACGATCTGCTCTCCGAAGCGAAACTGCGAGTAGCGAAAGGCGAACGGGTGCTGGTGACCACCCTCACCAAGCGTATGGCGGAAGATCTCACCGAATACCTGAACGAGCACGGGGTCAAGGTGCGCTACCTGCACTCCGACATCGACACGGTGGAGCGCATGGAGATCATTCGCGATCTGCGTCTGGGCGAGTTTGATGTGCTGGTGGGCATCAACCTGCTGCGGGAAGGTCTGGACATGCCGGAAGTGTCTTTGGTGGCCATTCTCGATGCGGACAAGGAAGGCTTTTTACGCTCCGAGCGCTCGCTTATTCAGACCATAGGCCGGGCCGCCCGCAACCTCAACGGCAAGGCCATTCTCTATGCCGACACCATTACCCGCTCCATGGCCGCTGCCATCGGGGAAACCGAACGGCGCCGGGCCAAACAGCAGGCCTTTAACGAGGAGCACGGCATAGTGCCGCGCGGCCTCAACAAGCGCATCACCGATGTGATGGATCTGGACGGCACCAGGCGGGTGGGCTCAAAAAGGGCGAAAGAGAAAACCCCGCTGCCCGAGCACCTGCCCAGCGCCAGGGAGCTCAGCCATCAAATCGACGAGCTGGAAAAACAGATGCTGGCCCATGCCCAGAATCTGGAGTTTGAGCAGGCCGCGGCGGTGCGCGACCGTATTCATGCCCTGCGCGAACAGTTAATCCGCAGCTGAGGCTGCCGGCCTTAACTCAGGGCGCGGCCGGCGCCCGATAGGCCGCCGTTCCCCACAGCGGCACCGTCGACATGGAGTGCTTGTAGCTGCCGCTGGTTTCCTTGGTGCTGTAGGCGATATAGAGCAGGCTCTGGCTGGTTTCGTCGTAGATGCGACGGATCTTCAGGCTCTTGAGAAAGATGCTCTTGGATTTCTTGAACACGATCTCGCCGCTTTTGGAGCGGTCGATGCCGGCGATCATGGCCGGGGTGATCTCACCGGTCTGCCGGCAGCTGATGGACATGTCGGACGGATCGGCCAGATCCAGATCTGCCACTATGTTGGACATGTGGCAGGTGACGCCGGGCACCTCCGGATCGGTCAGCACCTCGATTTTGATGTCCTTGGTGGTAAACAGCCCCAGAGACACATCACCCACTTCATTGTTATCACAGCCGGCCAGCCCCAGGGCCGCCAGCAGTACTGCCATGCACTTGTTTTTCATGCTGTTCCTCATTGTCAGGCACTTCGCCTGTGATAACACAAAGCGGGCACCGAGGCCAATGGCGGCGGCCGATGCGCAGAGCTGATCCAGATCAGTGAAAGCGCGGATCCTTAAAACCGCGAGTTACAATATATTGTGTTTCGATCTAGCGTATTTGCACAACATATAGTGATTCTTGGTCTTTTTATGCTGAATGCCTTTGAGCCGCGGGTGGTGCTGCAGGAAGTGCCGGGCGAAGTGAGCCTGGCCTGGCTGGTGACCGGCTGTCCGCTGGCCTGCCCGGGTTGCCACAGCCAGGACAGCTGGGATCCGCATGCGGGCACGCCACTGACCGAGGCGCGCTTGAACCGGTGGCTGGACCGCTATGACGGACTGGTGAGCTGTGTGTTGTTTTTTGGCGGAGAATGGGATCGCCACAGCCTGCTGGCACTGTTGCGCCATTGCCGCAGGCTCGGTCTGAAAACCTGTCTTTATACCGGCCGCGAACGGATATCCGGCCTGCTGATGGCGGAGCTGGATTACCTCAAGACCGGGCCCTGGCGCGCGGAGCTGGGCGGACTCGATTCTCCTTATACCAATCAGCAACTGCGGTGTCTGACCACCGGCGAGTTGCTTAACCATCATTTTCGGAGAGCACCATGATCCGTCTGCACCCGGAGCAGCTGACTGCCAAGCTGGACAGTTTTTATCGCTACATGAGGGCGGCCAATGCCGCCGATGGCTCCAGCATGGACCCCAATGCCAACGTCACCCACAAGAACATCGCCACCGCCGAAGCCGAGCTGATGAAGGACTTTTTTGTGCAGGTGAACCGGGGCCTGGTAAAAAACAAGATTGCCGAGCAGTTCGGTGATGAGCTGGCGGCGGAATATGCACGCCAGATTGAGGCCCACGAAATCTATGTGCACGACGAAACCAGCCTCAAGCCCTACTGCGTGTCCATGACCATGTATCCCTTTCTGCTGGACGGTCTGACCAGACTCGGGGGCGAAAGCCGGGCGCCCCGGCATCTGGAGTCGTTCTGCGGGGCTTTTGTGAATCTGGTGTTTGCGGTCAGCTCCCAGTTTGCCGGGGCCGTGGCCACGGTGGAGTTTCTGACCTACTTCGATTATTTCGCCCGCAAGGACTATGGTGACGATTATCTCGGTACCCATGCTCATGCCATCGACAATCACCTGCAGCATGTGGTGTATGCCATCAACCAGCCGGCGGCGGCCCGGGGCTACCAGAGCGTGTTCTGGAACATTTCCCTGTTTGACCGGGACTATTTCGCCAGCCTGTTTGAGCACTTTGTGTTTCCCGATGGCAGCGTACCGGCGGCCGGGTCGGTACGCCGGCTGCAGGCGTATTTTCTGAACTGGTTCAACGAGGAGCGGCGCAAGGCGGTACTCACCTTTCCGGTGGTGACCGCCGCCATGCTCACTCGAAACGGGGCTCCTGCCGATGACGACTTTGCCGCCCTGTGCGCCGGTGAGATGAGCCGGGGCAACAGCTTTTTTGTGTATATGTCGGACAGCGCCGACTCGCTGGCATCCTGCTGCCGGTTGCGCAACGAGATGACCGACAACACCTTTTCATACACCCTCGGGGCCGGGGGCGTGGCCACCGGCTCCATCAACGTGATCACCCTCAACATGAACCGGCTGGAGCAGGATGGCCGGGATCTGCGCACCGAGGTGCAGAAAATTCAGCGCTATCAGGTGGCCTATCGCCGGCTGATGGAGGTGTTTCAGCAGCAGGGCCTGCTCACCGTGTATGACGCCGGCTTTATCAGCCTCGACAAGCAGTTTCTGACCATAGGGGTGAACGGCATGGTGGAAGCGGCGGAGTCCCGGGGCATTCGGGTGGGCAACAATGCCGGCTACCGGCGCTTTGTGCGGGAGCGGCTGAAAGTGATTTATGACGCCAACCGGGCAGCGCGGCGGGAATACGGCTATCTGTTCAATACCGAGTTTGTGCCCGCCGAAAACCTGGGGGTGAAAAACGCCAAGTGGGACCGGGCCGACGGCTATGCCGTGCCCCGGGACTGCTACAACTCCTACTTCTATGCGGTGGAAGACGAGGAGACGCAGGTGCTGGACAAGTTTGTGCTCCACGGCCACGAGCTGGTGCAATATCTGGACGGCGGCTCGGCTTTGCACCTGAACCTGGACGAGCACCTGTCGGCGGAGGGCTACTTACAGCTTTACCGCATTGCCGCGCAGACCGGCTGCCATTACTTTACCGTGAACGTGCGCAGCACCCTGTGCAACGACTGTGGCCATATCAGCAAGCATACCGACTGGCAGTGCGGTGAGTGCGGCAGCGAGCACATTGACCATGCCACCCGGGTGATTGGCTATCTCAAGCGGGTGTCGGCCTTCAGCGCCGGCCGCCGGGCCGAGCACGGCCGGCGTTTCTACCACGTTTAACAACAGGGAGTTGGGAATGGGGAATATGGATTCGAGGAGCCGTTTTAAGCTCTTTCCCTAATCCCTAATCCCTAATCCCTAATCCCTAATCCCTAATCCCTAATCCCTCAAGCTTACAGCCAGCCCTTGCGCTTGAAGAAGTAATAGGTGCCGCAGGCGGACATCAGCATCAGCACCAGCGACAGCGGATAACCGTATTTCAGCGCCAGCTCGGGCATGAACGCAAAGTTCATGCCGTAGATGCTGGCAATCAGCGTCGGCGGCAGGAACACCACGGCGGCCACCGAGAAGATCTTGATCACCTTGCTCTGCTCCAGGCTGGTAAAGCCCATGGCCGCCTCCAGCTGAAAGTTGATCTTGTCGAACAGAAACTGGGTGTGGGGCAGCAGCGATTCGATGTCATACAGCAGCTCGTCAATCCATTTGCGCTGCTCGTCGCTGGCCTGTTTACGCAGGGTCCGGCGCATAAAGCGCAGGGCGCGGCGCGTGTCGTACAGCGCCAGCCGCACATGGCCGTTGCCGTCTTCCTGCAGCATCAGGTTTGACATGGTTTCGCGCAGGTCTTCCACATGCAGCACTTCCTTGGCGGTGTCTTCCAGGGTCTTGTAGCCGTCCTCAATCAGATCCGAGATGTACTCGATTTTGAGCTGAAAGATTTCCAGCAGCAGATCGGTGGCGTCTTCCACTTCCAGCCGGTCCTGGCGCATATAGTGGCGCAGCAGCCGCATCAGGCCGAGATCGTCCTCCCGAAAACTGATGAGCATGTTGTTGCGCAGGGTAAACAGCACGTTGATGCCGTCAATCTCCTTGCCCAGGCGCTGGGGAAACAGCGAATGAATGTGCAGGCCGTCCTTGTCCCGGTAAAAGCGGGCCGACGCCTCGATGTCGTCCAGCTCGTCCAGCTCCGGCACTTCCTCCACGAACAGTTGCTTCATCCAGCGCTGCTCCTGCTCGTCGGGTTTGTGAATATCCAGCCACAGGGTGTTGGCGGGCGGCTTGTCGCTCAGGCTCAGGGGCTGAATTTCGAGGGATTTTCCGTTGAGGATATAGGCGGTGATCATGCAGCGCTCCAACCAGTCATGCTTGACTGCACTATATAGAGCGGAGCCTGGCTTGTCAGGCCGGGGATGGGCTGGCGGCCACCAACTGCGGGCTTTTCGACCATAGACTCAAATGACTTGAGACAACGGCGGGTTTATACTCAGCGAATAGCGCCAGGCGCCGTTACCGGGAGATGAGTTGTGAAAGTGGTTTCTTGTGCGTTGCTGACATTGCTGGCCATGCCGGCCTTTGGCGCCATGGAGCTGAAGGCCCGGCAAACGGTGGAGGTGTACGGCTCTTCGTCACTGCAGCCCAGCCTGGCGGATGTGGATTACCGGCTGTCGTGGCAACTCAGCGGCGAGCGCCATGAAGAAGGCTGTGTGCCAGCTCAGGTGCTGGTGTCGCTCACCGCCACCGTGACTGAGCCGCTGACCTGGCCGCAAACCCCCGAGTGGCAGAATTACCGGCTGGCACTCACCGCCTACGAGCGGCTGGTGCGCGAACGTGCCTTGCTGGCCGCCGAATGGCTGGAGCGTTCGCTGTTTGACATTGCCCCCCAGCCGGACTGCCTGCAACTGCACCGGGTGGCCGACAACGTGGGTTACCATCAGCTCGGCATCGCCCGGACCCTGCTGGAAGACTTTCAGCGCCGGCACGATTTTGGCCGGCAGCTTGGTCTTATTCGTCCCGCAGAATAAGCCCCCTGCGGGGCGCCGGAAGCTATCGGCTTCTGGCGTCCAGCTTACAGCTTTAAGTTACCGGTTTGCCTTTCAGCAGCTTGCGCAGCCAGTGCCGGTTGGGGTTGAGCGCATCCAGCAGCTCCCGGCCGAGGGGCAGGGGCTCATTCAGTATCTGGGATGCCAGCAGCTCCGCCAGCAAGGGCGCCGAGCACATGCCCCGGGAGCCCAGCCCCGAGAGCACATACAGGCCGGCATGATCGGCGGCCAGAGGCAGGGCCTGACCGGCCCGCCTGGGCATGTCAGCGTAATCGGCCAGCTGGGCGGGTCTGTCGGGGGCGGCCCCGGCCAGGGGTAGGTGATCCCGGCAGGCGGCGCGAATGCCCACCCGGCCCTCACCGGGGCTGGCCTTCAGCTCTCCCAGCGCGGGCAGGGTGGTCTGCAGTTTGATCAGATTATCGGCTTCATCGGTATTCCGGTAATCGAGCCCGGCATCGCGCCGGTCGTAGCTGGCGCCCACGCAGTGCAGCCCCTGCCAGGCGGGGGTGAGGTAACCCTCGTAACAGACCACGGTGCTGAGCTTGGTCAGCGCCGGTGTGCTGGGCTGGTGGTTGACCTGGCCACGCACCGGGTACAGCGCCAGGTCTTCGGTTTGTGCCAGGGCGGTCAGGGCATGGCCATTGGCCAGCACCACATTATCGGCGCTGAAGCTCTGCCCGCTCTCCGTCTGCACTTGCCAGCCTTCATGGTTGCGTGCAAGGCTGATCACGCGGGTATTGAAATGGCAGTCAATCTCACCGGCGTCCGCCAGCAGGGCGGCGGTCAGTTCATAAGGGCACACCCAGCCCCCCAGCGGATAGGCTACGCCGGGCAGGTTGGCCTCAATGCCGGTGGTGTTGTTCACTTCCTCCGCAGACAAGGGCTGCACCAGCTCGAACGGAAAGGCACCGGCCATCAGCTTGTCGATCTTGTTGCCACTTTTGTCATCGTGGGCCAGTTGCACCACACCGCACCAGTCGTGAGTAAACGGCTGGCGCCGGGCCAGCCGCTCCAGCGCGCGCCGGCCATAGAGAAAGGCCGGCAGATAAAACTGACTGAGGGTATCGTGATCGCCGTTCAGCAGCGGATAGATGGCACCCTGGCGGTTGCCGGACGCGCCCTGAGCCGGCGCACCGGCCTGCTCCAGCAGGGTCACGCGCTGACCCCGGCGGCCAAGGCTGCGGGCCAGCGCCGCGCCGGCCACGCCGGCGCCCACGATCAGGGTGTGTTCACCCAGGCCCGGACGGCGCCAGTACCAGGGCGCCGGGCAGGGCGCCCGGACATCGCTGCGGCGGTGCCCGGCCAGCATTTCCCGCTTGCGGCCAAAACCCTTGACCCGCTTCACATCAAAACCGGCTTCAATCAGCCCGCGGCGTACAAAGCCGGCGGCGGTAAAGGTGGCCAGGGTGGCGCCGCTGCGGGCCAGCCGGGCCAGTTGCGCAAACAGCTCAGGGGTCCACATCTCCGGGTTTTTGCCCGGGGCAAAGCCGTCCAGGTACCAGGCGTCCACCCGGCCGGCCAGGCCGGCATCCATCTGCGGCAGCACCTCGGCCACGTCGCCCAGCCACAGATCCAGGCACACATCCTCCGCAAGCTGCAATCTGTGACAGCCATCAACCAGCACCGGATATTCAGCTAACAAATGTTCGCTTAAAATGGTAAGCTCTGGCCATTGGCGCAGGGCCAGTTGCAGGTCATCGCGGGAGAGGGGAAACTTCTCTACGCTGATAAAGTGCAGCCGGCGCGTGTTGCCCTGGGGGTGCTGCCGCTTGTAGTCGGCAAAAGCCTGCCAGGTCGCCAGAAAATTCAGGCCGGTCCCGAAGCCGGTTTCGGCCACCACGAACAGCTCGCGATCGTGGTCGGCAAAGCGTTGGGGCAAGCCGTTGTTACCAAGAAACACGTAACGGGTTTCGGCCAGGCCGTTGTCGTTGGAAAAATACACATCGTCAAAGGCGGTGGCGACCGGGGTTCCCTGGTCATTCCAGTCGAGACGGGCGGTGGTAATAAAACGGTGTGACACTGACGCTCCGGGGCCGCAAAAAACGGTCATTTTATGTGAAAGCTGACCAGTTTGACCATGCTTTGTGGTTAGAATTGGCACCAAATCGAAACAGTAGGAACGATAGATGAGAAGAGCAGTCATTACCGGTATCGGTGTGGTCTCCAGCATAGGCAACAACAAGGAAGAGGTGCTTGATTCCCTCAAGGCCGGCCGCTCCGGCATTTCCTTTTCCCAACAGTTTGCCGACTACAAGCTGCGCAGCCAGGTATGGGGCAACCTCAAGCTGAACCCGGCCGAACACATCGATCGTAAAGTGATGCGCTTTATGGGCGACGCGGCCGCGTATGCCTATCTGTCCATGGAGCAGGCCATTGCCGACGCCGGCCTGGACGAAACCCAGGTGTCCAACGAGCGTACCGGTCTGGTGGTGGGCTCCGGCGGCGCGTCTTCCAAGAACCAGATTGAAGCCTGCGACACCCTGCGTGAAAAGGGTGTGCGCCGTGTGGGTCCTTACATGGTGCCCCGTACCATGTCCTCCACCACCTCCGCCTGTCTGGCCACGCCCTTCAAGATCAAGGGCATCAACTACTCCATCAGCTCCGCCTGTGCTACCTCGGCGCACTGCATCGGCCACGCCCTGGAGCAAATCCAGATGGGCAAGCAGGACATCGTCTTTGCCGGCGGCGGTGAAGAAGTGGACTGGACCCTGGCACTGCAGTTTGACGCCATGGGCGCCCTGTCCAGCAAGTACAACGACACCCCCGAGCTGGCCTCCCGCACCTACGACGCCGGCCGTGACGGCTTCGTGATTTCCGGTGGCGGCGGCATCGTGGTGGTGGAAGAACTGGAGCACGCCCTGGCCCGCGGTGCCAAAATCTACGCCGAAATCACCGGCTATGGTGCCACTTCCGACGGCTACGACATGGTGGCCCCGTCCGGCGAGGGCGCGGTGCGCTGCATGCAGCAGGCCATGGCCACGGCGCCCAATCCGGTGCAGTACGTCAACACCCACGGCACCTCCACCCCGGTGGGCGATGTCAAGGAGCTGGAAGCCATTCACAGCCTGTTTGGCGACAAGGCTCCCTACATTTCCGCCACCAAGGCCATGACCGGCCACGCCCTGGGCGCCGCCGGTGTGCACGAGGCGGTGTACTCCCTGCTGATGCTGGAGCACGGCTTTATCGCGCCGAGCATCAACATCACCGAGCTGGACGAAAAGGCTCAGGGCCTGCCTATCGTCACCGAATACCAGGAGGCCGAGCTGGACACCGTCATGTCCAACAGCTTTGGTTTCGGCGGCACCAACGCCAGCCTGGTGTTCAGCAAATACAAGGCCTGAACCGCCCGGTAATCAAAAAAAAGCGCCTGAGGGCGCTTTTTTATATCTGCTGCTGTTTGAGAGGGCGAAGCAGCAGCGCGGTTACGCTCCGCCGATACGCTTCAAGCCCATATATGGGACGCACGGCAATTTCCATTCCTGGAATTTGACGGTCGGCTCCGGCAATCCCCACTGCTGCTTCGGGTGACATCGGCGTTGCCTGCGTGAACGGTAGGTCGGGACGGGTCCAACATGCCGGCGATCAGATGTACTTTTTTGTTTTACTTACAGCTTAAAGCTGACAGCTCAGCTAGCTGCTTTCAGGCGCTGCCAGCCGTTTGTCCAGCACCACAAATCCCCAGGCGCCGGCGCCGCCAAACAGCAGCCCGAGCACGCTGCTGGCAAGAATGTCCGCCGGCCAGTGCAGACCGAGCAGCAGGCGCGAGTAACACACTGCCACCGCCCAGCTACCCAGGGCCATCATGCGCCATACCGGCTGGCGGCGGTAGCCCAGCAGCAGGCAGAAAAAGCCGGCAATGGTCATGGCCGCAATGGCATGACCGGAGGGAAAGGAATAGTTCACCTCTTCCTGCCAGTGGTGTTTGAGCCAGCCGGGGATCTGGGTTTCGCTCACCTGCACCAGGCTTCGCGCCAGCCGGGTTTCGCGCTCGGTCTCGGAACCGGCGTAAAAGCTGCGGCTGTCCGCCAGCTGGCCTTGTTGCACCAGCCACAGCACATAGGGCCTGGGCTCCTTGAAATGGTTCTTGGCCACGGTTTTGGTGACAAAGGCACCGCCCAGGGCGGCGAACAGGCAGAAAAAGAACACCAGCAGCTGGCCCGGGCGCCGGCGCCAGCGGTGCAGGGTCAGCGCACTGAGCGCCAGCAGGGTCAGGCCAATGCCCGGCTTGCCCACGGTCAGGGTCAGGCCGTAGGCCAGCAGGGCCGGCGGCTCATCCAGATCCAGCAACGGAAACCAGTGCCAGTGCCAGGCCAGGCCCGCCAGGGCCACGGGCAGGATCAGCAGCAAGGATACAAACAACAGCAAACGCAGGGTCATGATGGCTCTCGATAACGGCAAGGGCGGCAGTCTAGCAGAAAGCCGGTCAGCGCGGCAGTGAACCTCGGTTCAAGTCGGAGTACAATAGTGGCCGTTATAACAAGGAGATAGCGATGAAAGTGCTGGCCGATGAAAACATGCCCTTTGTGCGCGAGCTGTTTGCCGGCCGGGCCGAGGTGATCACCCGCCCGGGACGGGCGCTGCAGCCCGAACATCTGCGCGACATCGACGCCCTGCTGGTGCGCTCCATCACCCGGGTGGACGAGGCACTGCTGAGCGAGGCCGGCCGGCTGCGCTTTGTGGGCACCGCCACCATTGGCTGTGACCATGTCGACACCGGCCTGCTGGCCCGGCGCGGCATTGCCTTTGCCAGCGCCCCGGGCTGCAACAAGGTGGCGGTGGGGGACTATGTGCTGGCGGCGCTGTTGCGGGTGGCGGCTCACAAGAACTGGACCCTGGCGGACAAAACCCTGGCGGTGATCGGCGCCGGCAATACCGGCAGCGAGGTGGCCAGACGGGCCGAAGGCCTGGGCATGCGGGTGCTGCGCTGCGATCCGCCCCTGGCCAACGCCGGAATGCCGGGGCTGGTCGGCTATGACCAGGCGCTCGCCGCCGATATTGTCAGTTTTCATGTGCCCATTACTCATCAGGGCCCTTATGCCACCCATCATCTGCTGAATGAGGAACGCATTGACCGGCTCGGTGGCCATCAGGTACTGATCAATGCCTGCCGCGGGGATGTCTGGAATAACCGGGCCCTGCTGGCGCGTCAGCAGGGGGGGCGCCCGCTGACCCTGGTCATGGATGTATGGGAGCATGAGCCCGCGGTGCTGGCCGAGCTGGTGCCCCATGTGCTGATCGCCACGCCCCACATTGCCGGCTACAGCCTGGAAGGCAAGGCCCGGGGCACCTTTGCCCTGTACCGGGCACTGTGCAACCATGGCGGGCAGCCGGAGCGGCATAGCCTGGCGGCGCTGTTGCCCGCCCCGGCGGTGAGGTCGGTCCATCTGAACAGGGCGCCGGATCAGGCCCAGCTGGAACGATTGGTGCGGCTGGTTTACGACATTGAGCGGGACGACCGGAATTTCCGTCGCGGCCTGGCCTCGGGCGAGCCGGGCTTTTTTGACCGGCTGCGCAAGGAATACCCCGAGCGCCGTGAGCTGGGCTCGTTGCAGTGGTGCGGCGCCAGCGCCGGCGCGCAAGCGCTGGGCTTTAAAGCCTGAGTGCCCGCGGCCGATAACCATTGACTCGATGTGCCAATAGATAAGTTCCTATTGGGACTGTTTTTTTCTACACTTGTGCCATGGTCAGCCGGGCGGCCGTGCAGGCCGCCCCGGGTCAGAACAAGGGATACCAACGACATAATGAGAACACGCCGACCACCGCTTTATTCCGTGCTGGCCCTGTGGCTGTCCTGTACCCTGTCGGCCACGGCACAGGAGTTCTATATCGAGCTGAGAGGCCCGGAGACTGCCGCCGCGCAAGACCGGCCGGCGCCGGCCCCCGAAACGCCCCCGGCGCCGGCCCGGGCCAGCCGTTATGGCCCCATTACGCCCACCGACACCCTCTGGTCCATTGCCGCCCGCCATACCCGGGCGCCGGCAACGGTGCAGCAGACCATGGTGGCGCTCTATTACCTCAATCTCGGGGCCTTTGTACGGGGCAATATCAACTATTTGCAGCGGGGCGCCGTGCTGCGGCTGCCAACGCTGAGCCAGGCTCAGCAACGCTCCCCCCGGGAAGCCGAAAACGAGTTTCGCCGTCTGAGCCGTCAGGGCAACCGGCGGGTGACGCAGGCGCCGGCCACCCCCGCGCCGGCCCGTGCTGTTGCCAGGGTAGAGACGCCCCGGCCGGCGGAAACCGCGGCGCCGGCGGTGGCCACTCCTCCCGTGGTGGAGGCCGCTCCCAGGCAGACTCAGAGCACGGCCCCGGCCGCATCACCTCAACCGGCTCCGGCCACCGGCCTGAGTGAACCGCGGGCCGCCGCGCCGGCAGCGGTGACACCGCCGGCACCCGCCGAACCTCGCGCGGCGCCGGTAGCACCGACCACCCCCGAGCAGGCCGAGCAGGCAGCCCTGGAGCGGTTGCAGGCCCGGCTGCTGGACGAGCTGCGTGAGCAGGTGGCCATGTCCAATGAACAACTGGCGCAGCTGGCCGACAACAATCAGGCCCTGCGTCATCGCCTCAGCCAGCTTACCGCCGAAGTCAACGAGCTGAAAATGGTGCGGGCGCAACAGGCCACGCCCGAGGCCAATGCCGCCGTGGAGCAGGGCGGCTGGTTCAGCGAGCTGCTCAGGCAGCCGCTGAACCTGGCCCTGTTGCTGACCTTGCCGGCCCTGCTGCTGCTGGCGCTGTTCACCCTGTGGTGGCGCAAGCGGGTAAGGGAAGACATGGCCGAGCAGGAGGCGGACTCGTCCCAGCTGATGATGGAAGACGAAGACAACGAGTTTGATGATCTCTTTGCCACCGAGCTGAGTGCGGTGGAAGAGGAGCCACCGGCCACCGGCACCGGCGAGCAGGTGGAAATTGACGAAGACGCCTTTGCCCGGTTTCTGGAGGAACAGGAGCGGCAGGAGCAGGAAGAGGCCGAAACCAGGGGGCGCGAGAACCCTGATGAGGCACTGCTGGACGATGACGCCGCCCGGCCCGGGACTTCCGAGGACATGCTGTTTGAGGATGACATGGCCGATCCTGCGAGCGATGCCGAGCGCGCCGTGGACCCCGACGATATTCTGTTTGAGGATGAGATGGCCGGTCCTGCGCTGAAGGCCGGGCCCGACGTGGACCCCGACGACATTTTGTTTGAGGATGAAATGGCCGAGGACAAGCGCCGGGAAGGCAGTGCCGAAGATTCCCGGCTTGACAGGGCCGCGGATCATTCCGGGCCGGATGCCATGGTTGAGGATGCGCGTGAACCGTCGCTGTTTGGCAATAACGCCGACGACGAGGGGGCGTTTGACGAGCACCTGTTTGATCTGGACGAGCCGGAGCAAAAAACCGTGGCGCAGCAGGCCAGTGCGGGCGGGCCTGAATCCCGCCCGGGCTCACTGGCGGAGCAGGGCGCCTTTGAGGAGGAGGCCGGCAGCCGGTTTGATGACCTGCTGGCCGAGTCCATGGCGAACCAGGCCGGCGGCGCGGCCGACGATGGCAAGCCGGCCGGCCCGGACCAGGTTGCATCACCGTTTGAAGACCGTGAACCCCTGCTTCGCCACGAGCTGGACGATTACGCCGGGCTGCTGGGCAACGGCCAGGATGTGGACATCGATCTGGACGAAGGCGGCATGGGGGCCAAGCTGGATCTGGCCCGGGCCTACATCGAAATTGACGATCTTGACAGCGCCCGCGAGCTGCTTAACGAGGCCATGGAAAAGGGCAACGAGCAGCAGCGCAATGATGCCCGCAAGCTGCTGCAACGGCTTGACCGGCGCTGACCGGCACGCCGTCGCGGTAACGGGTTCGTACACCGGCCGCTCGCGGCCGGTTCTTCATTTTGCCGTGGCAACGGGTATAATTGCCCTCCTTTTTTTTCTTGGAACTGAATATGCGCATCGCCCTTGGCATAGAGTATGACGGCAGCCGCTATTACGGCTGGCAACGGCAGCGGGAAGTCCCCAGTGTCCAGGAAGAGGTAGAAAAAGCCCTTTCAAAAATTGCCGATCACCCGGTGGAGGTGCAGTGCGCCGGCCGTACCGACGCCGGCGTGCACGGCACCGGCCAGGTGGTGCATTTCGACACTCACTCCAGCCGCCCGGACGGCGCCTGGACCCTGGGCATGAACGCCAACCTGCCGCCGGACATCGCGGTGCGCTGGGTGAAGGCGGTACCCGACGACTTTCATGCCCGCTTCAGCGCCACCGCCCGTCGCTATCGCTACATTATCTTCAATCACAATATGCGCCCGGCCATTCACGGTGCCGGGGTCAGTCATTATGCCGGTCATATCGACGCCGAGCGCATGCACGAGGCCGGCCAGTGCCTGCTGGGTGAGCGCGACTTCAGCGCCTTTCGTGCCGTGCAGTGCCAGTCCAAAAGTCCGTTTCGCAATGTGATGCACCTTAACGTGCAGCGTTTTGGCCACTATATTGTGCTCGACATCAAGGCCAACGCCTTTCTGCACCACATGGTGCGCAACATCACCGGCACCCTGCTGCGTGTTGGCATGGGCGAGGCTGACGGCGCCTGGGTGAAGGAAGTGCTGGAAGGCCGGGATCGCAATCTGGCCGGAGTCACTGCCAAGGCTGGCGGCCTCTATCTGGTGGGGGTGGATTACCCCGAAGAGTTTGCGCTGCCGGTTACCATTCCCGGCCCGCTGTGGCTGCCGGACCCACTGTAATTTTTATCAACCCGCGGCCGAATATATGATTTAATGACCGCCGCGTGACAACCACGAAAATGATTAAGGATTTCCATGAGCTGGCTTGAGAAAATTCTCCCCAAGAACAAGAACATCGGCGTTCGTCGTCACAATATTCCGGAAGGAGTCTGGACCAAGTGCACCAACTGCGAGCAGGTGCTGTACCGTGCCGAGCTTGAGCGCAACCTGGAAGTCTGCCCCAAGTGCGACCACCACATGCGCATCAGCGCCCGCAACCGCCTCGACAAGTTCCTGGATCAGGACGGTCGCGAGGAGCTGGGCGCCGAGCTGGAGCCCCAGGACATTCTCAAGTTCAAGGACTCCAAGCGCTACAAGGACCGTATCAGCGCGGCCCAGAAAAGCAGCAACGAAAAAGACGCCATGGTGGTGATGAAGGGCACCCTGCGCGGCCTGCCGGTGGTGGCCTGCTCCTTTGAATTTTCCTTTATGGGCGGCTCCATGGCCTCGGTGGTGGGTGCCCGCTTCGTCAAGGCGGTGGAAGCCTGCCTGGCCGAAAACCGTGCCCTGGTGTGTTTCTCCGCCTCCGGTGGCGCCCGCATGCAGGAAGCCCTGTTCTCCCTGATGCAGATGGCCAAGACCAGTGCGGCGCTGAATCGCCTGTCCGAGGCCGGCCTGCCCTATATCTCCGTACTCACCGATCCCACCATGGGTGGTGTGTCTGCCAGCCTGGCCATGCTGGGCGACGTGAACGTGGGCGAGCCCAAGGCGCTGATCGGCTTTGCCGGTCCGCGGGTGATCGAGCAGACCGTGCGCGAAAAGCTGCCCGAGGGCTTTCAGCGCAGCGAGTTCCTGCTGGAGCACGGCGCCATCGACATGATCATCGACCGCCGCGAAATGCGTGATCGCCTGGCCGGCCTGATCGGCAAGCTGATGAACCAGGAGCCGCTGGACATCTGATGCACACCCCCGCAGCCCCCGCACCGGGCCGCTCCCTGGCCGACTGGCTGGCGGTGCTTGAAGGCCTGAACATGGCCCACATCGAGCTGGGCCTGGAGCGCATGCAGCGAGTGGCCGGCCGGCTTGGCCTGCTGACCCTGCCGTCCCATGTCATTACCGTGGGCGGCACCAACGGCAAGGGCACCACCTGTGCCCTGCTTGAAAGCATGCTGCGCGCCGGCGGCCACAGCGTGGGCGTGTATTCCTCGCCCCATCTGCTCGACTACCGGGAGCGGGTGCGCATCAACGGCGACTTTCCCGCCGAGCCGGCCTTTTGTGATGCCTTCGCCGCGGTGGAAGCCGCCCGGGGCGACACGGCCCTTACCTATTTCGAGTTCGGTACCCTGGCGGCCCTGTGGCTGTTCCGGGCTGCGCGGCCTGATGTGGTGCTGCTGGAGGTGGGCCTGGGCGGCCGGCTTGATGCTACCAATGTGGTGGACTCGGATCAGGCAGTGATCACCACCATCGCGCTGGATCATACCGACTGGCTGGGTGATAACCGCGAGGTCATCGGCGTTGAAAAGGCGGGCATACTGCGCCCGGGCAAGCCGGCGGTATGCGGTGATCTCGACCCGCCCGCCAGCATTGCCGAGCAGGCAAACAAGCTGGGCACGCCGGTGGCCTTCAGTGGCCGGGATTTTCACTGGCAGCAACAGGGCGACAGCTGGTGTTTTGCCGGGCTGGGGCTGGATCTTTCCGGCTTGCCGGTGCCCGGCCTGCCGCTGATGAACGCGGCCACGGCCCTGGCCACCCTGGCGGCTTCGCCCTTTAGGCTTTCTTTCGAGGCCATCGCCACCGGGTTGCGCGAGGCCCGCCTGGCCGGCCGGCTGCAACGGCTGGCACCCAACCTGTGGGTGGATGTGGCTCACAATCCCGAGTCGGCGGCCTATCTGGCATCCCGCCTGCAGGCGGATGAAGGGGGGGCCATTCACGCCGTGGTGGGCATGCTCAAGGACAAGGACATTGTCGCCACCCTGGCGCCCATGCAGCCGCTGGTCCGCCACTGGTATCCGGCAACCCTGAGTGGCCCCCGGGGTGCGGAGGCCGGTGCACTGGCCCGGGTGCTGGGGTGTGAGCAGGGCTATGGCTCGGTCACTGAGGCGCTGCTGGCGGCACAGGCCGCCTGCGCCGAGCATGAGCGGGTGATCGTGTTTGGCTCCTTCTTTACTGTGGCCGAGGCGCTGGCCTGGCACGGCGCGCAACAAGAGGAACACTGAGATGGCAACCCAGTTTCAGCACCGGCTGGTGGGCACCGTATTGCTGGTGGCGCTGGGCGTGATTTTTCTGCCCGATCTGCTGGACGGCAAGCAGGCGCCTGCCCCGGAGGAAGCGGTAAGCATTCCGTTGCGGCCCGAGCTGGAGCCACCCAGGCCGGCCCGGGTTGTGTCCGAGGCGACGCCGGCGCCTGCCGCCACGGCAGACAACTGGACTCTGGAAGAAGTGAAGGAAGCACCGCCCGAGCCACCGAAACCCCAGTCACAGGTGGCTGCTGCGCCCGCGCCGAAACCTGAGCCTGCCGCCGAGCCGGTGCGTCCGGCTCCCGAGGCTAAGCCGGTCGTGGCCAGGCCGCAACCGGCACCGGTGGTCAAGCCCGTAGCACCGCCGGCGCCGCAGGCGGGGGTCATTAAGCCGGTGGCGCCCGCTCCGCAGGCTTCCCGGACCACTTCGGCGACTCCCGCCGGCGGTGAGTTTGTGGTGCAGCTGGGCGCATTCCGCAGTGCCGATAACGTCAATGCACTGGTGAGAAAGCTGCAGGCGGCGGGTTATCGTGTGCAGACCACTCCCTCGGTGCCGCGACAGGGTGAATTG
Organism: Oceanimonas pelagia; assembly: GCF_030849025.1. Taxonomy (NCBI): domain Bacteria; kingdom Pseudomonadati; phylum Pseudomonadota; class Gammaproteobacteria; order Aeromonadales; family Aeromonadaceae; genus Oceanimonas; species Oceanimonas pelagia. The sequence goes on along the minus strand of NZ_CP118224.1, from coordinate 1,907,029 downwards.
AACCGGGTGTGGGTCGGGCCGGATGCCCGGGCCCGGCTGGAGCAGCAATTGCCGGCGCTGGAGCGCCTGACCGGGCTGAAGGGCCGGGTGATGGCCAAATAAAAAATTCCGGCCTCGCGCCGGAATTTTTTTAAATGCACTTCACCGGTTTGGGCAGGCCCGCCAGTTTGGTGGCCTGCTTGGCCGGCCCCTTGGGAAACAGCCGGTACAGGTAGCGGCTGTTGCCCTTGTCTTCCCCCAGCTCCCTGGCCATGGCCTTCACCAGTGCCCGAATGGCCGGCGAGGTGTTGTATTTGAGATAAAAGTTGCGCACAAAGTGGATCACTTCCCAGTGCTCGGCGGTCAGCGCAATGCCTTCTTCCTTTGCCAGCAGCTCGGCCATGGCCGGCTGCCAGTCCTGGTGATGTTTCAAATAGCCCTGGGCATCGGTCTCGATGGGGCGGCCTTCAAATTCAAACATGGGGTCTCCTCGGTTGGCCGGCTATCTTACCCAAGCGCGGCGGCTTGTGCATCCTGGCGCACGCCGCCGGCGAGCTGATGCAGATCGTTGACCAGCAGCGCCATGTTGTTGAGCAGCTGACGTACCAGAATATGCCAGTCATCTTCGTGTGCACCGGTCATGGCCGGCAACGGCGGCTGGTCGGGCAGGGGGCTGCCCCGGCGCAGGGCATCGGCGGCGAGGCGCAGCCGCTCATTCAGGCCGTCAACAAACGGTTGCGGCAGCGCCTGATCCGCCCGGCAGTGTGCGCCCAGGGCCGACAGGTAAGAGAGCAGGGTATGGTTGCGATAGGCAATTTCAAAACACAGGTTAAGCCAGTGTTTTGACACCGGCTCAACCCGAATATTTTGCCAGGCCTGGGCCAGCTGGTTGTCGGCCAGGTGGGCCTGCTTGCGGGCAATGCGGTAGGGCAGGTTTTCATGCTCCAGTCCGGCGCTTTGCCGGCCGATGGCGGTGAGATAGGCAGCGTTGGCTTCCATGGCCTCGGCCAGCAGCCGGGGCAGGTGGCGGCGCTGCCAGTCGGGCCAGATCACCCTTACCGCCACAAAGGCCAGCACGCAACCGGCCAGGGTGTCGAACAGGCGGGGCAGCAGGATGGGGCCTTGGGCTGTGCCGTGCAGGTTAAAGGCCAGCAGCACAAACAGGGTGATAAAGCATACCGCCCAGCTGTAATGTACCCGCACCTGGGTAAAGAACACAAAGGCACAGATCAGCAGGATCACCAGCTGGCTTTCCACCGACGGAAACAGCCACAGCAGTGGCCCGCCGGCGGCGATGCCGGCCAGGGTACCGATGGTTCGTTCGGTCAGGCGCTGGCGGGTGGCGCTGAAACTGGGCTGGCACACAAACAGTATGGTCAGCAGGATCCAGTAGCCCCGCTCCAGCTCCAGCGCCGTGATCAGCCCGTAGCCCAGGGCAAAGCAGGCGCTCAGCCGCACCCCGTGGCGAAACAGAATGGCGTTGGGGGTGAACAGGGCGCGCAACCGCTCGCCAAAGGTCTGGGGCGCCGGGCGGGCCAGCTCGGCCCGGGATGCCGGCCGCTCCTGGCCCCGGTGTGCGGTGAGTTGTTCGGCCTGCAGCAGCGCCTGGTGCACATGCTCCATATTGCGGGTAAGGAATTTCAGCGGGCTCATCAGTTCGGGCGAATAATGGCGGCGCAGGTGGCTGTAGTCGAGCTGATCCTTGAGCGCCGACAGTTCCCAGGCAATGCGCTTGCCGGGCTGAAAGGGGCGGTGTGTCAGAATGGCCAGCCCCAGCCGGTAACAGGCCTCACCCAGCTCCGCCAGCAGTACCTGATAGCCGGCCAGCACCTCGGCCTGATCCAGTGCCCGGTTGAGTTGCTGATAGGAATAGTGGCTGGAGGCGGCCCGTTCATGCATGTGCTGTATCAGCAAATGCAGCTCCAGCAACCGGGCCAGCTCGCCATCCCGGGAGTGGCCCCGCAGGCGGCGGTTGAGCATCTGCTTGCTCAGCTCCAGGCTGTTGACCAGCTGAATATTGAGCTGAGCCAACTGGTGGCGCAAGCCCCGGTGCAGTTCGCCGGGGCTGTCGAAAAAGCGCGACTTGGCCAGCAGGTAGCGGGACAGGGCGAAATAACACTGGGCCAGTTGTTCGTGCACCGGCTTGTAGGGCCAGGCCAGCAATATCAGCCACGACAACAGGCCGTACCAGGCAGCGCCGGCGGTGAGCAGCAGCGGCTGATACCAGAACCCCGGGCTGTCCACATGGCCCTGCATGGCGTAGATGGACACCAGCAGGGTGCCAAAGCCGAGCTTGCCCGCGGCCTGACCCCAGGCCCCGGCCAGGATCAGCCCAAAGGTGACCAGCACCAGCAGGGGGCCGAACAGCCAGGGGATGTCGATCAGCGCGGTGACACCGGTGATGGCCACAAAAAAGCACACCAGCCCCAGCAGCAGCTGGCCCAGCCGGCGGGCCGGCGGCTGATCGGTCTCGCTCAGGGCGCCGGCCATGGCGCCGAGGGACAGGGTCACCGCCGCCGGCACCTGATCCAGCCACCAGCCGGCCAGCAGCAGGCTGGCCATGGCCAGCAACACCTTGAGGGCGAAGAAGAAATGACTGTCGGTAAAAATGCGTCTCAGCCACTGGCTGGCAGGGGGCATGGGGTATCTCGTAACAGGGGGCGTGTTGTCATCATACCGAAACCCGGGGGGGAACGCAGCGGGCATAAAAAAGGGCGGCATCATGGCCGCCCTGGTTGTTTATTTGCCGGCTTAGTCGCGGCTCATGCCCAGCAGTTGCAGCAGGCTCAGGAAGATGTTGAAGATGGACACGTACAGGGTCACGGTGGCGGAGATGTAATTCTGCTCGCCGCCGTGAATGATGGCGCTGGTCTGCATCAGAATGGCGCCGGACGAGAACAGAATGAACAGGGCGCTCAGGGCCAGGCTCAGGGCCGGCAGGGCCAGGAAGATGTTGGCCACAAAGCCCACCAGGATCACCACAAAGCCGGCCATCATCATGCCGCCGAGGAACGACATGTCCTTTTTGGTGGTCAGCACATAGGCCGACAGCGCCAAAAAGGTGAGGGCGGTTCCCCCCAGGGCCAGCATCACGGTTTCGGTGCCGGAGCTGGTGCTCAGGTAGTAGTTGAGAATGGGGCCTATGGTGTAGCCGGTAAAGGCGGTAAAGGCGAAGATGAACAGCAGGCCCAGGCCGCTATTGCGGTTGCGCTCGGTCAGGAACATCAGACCGTAAAAGCCCACCAGGGTGATGATCAGGCCCGGATGGGGCAGGTTCAGCATGGCGCTCACCCCGGCGGACAGGGCGGCCACCACCAGGGTCATGCCCAGCAGCATATAGGTATTGCGCAGGACCTTGTTGGTTTCCAGCGCACCGCCGTGAGTGCGTGAAAGGGTATTGTTGTAACGCATGATCCAGACTCCTTGGGTATCTGACTCAAAATGACTCGAATGAATTTACTCTATTCTGGACATAATATGACCCGGTTGTCGAGCATTGTGTTGCGCGGCCGTGAACCGGGCTGGCGCTTTCTTGTTCATTTGAATCATAAACGCCATTTAACGGTTTACAAGGTGCGGCGGGCTCAGTAGTATTGGCGCCCGTCAGGAGGGGTGGCAGAGTGGTTGAATGCACCGGTCTTGAAAACCGGCGTAGGTTAATAGCCTACCGTGGGTTCAAATCCCACCTCCTCCGCCAGACAAAAAAGCCCGCTGCGTTTGCAGCGGGCTTTTTGCATTGGGCGCTGTGCCCAGGCTCACGCCGGAGTTAGTCATGAACATAGTGCTCGACCACCCCGACTTTTTAATCATCAACAAGCCCGCCGGCATCGGCATGCACCAGCAGGGGCAGGAGCCCGGTCTGGTGCGCCTGCTCAGTGAGCAACTGGAGCAGCCGCTTTATCCGGTGCACCGGCTCGACAAAATGACCACGGGCGCCCTGCTGCTGGCACGCCATTCCGAGGCCAACCGGATCCTCAGCGGCCAGTTTGCCGAGCGCACCACCACCAAGTGCTATCTGGCGCTCAGCGATCGCAAACCGGCCAAAAAGCAGGGCTGGGTCAAGGGTGGCATGGAAAAGGCTCGCAATGGCAGTTGGAAGCTGACCCGCAATGACAATAATCTGGCCATAACCCGGTTTTTCAGCACCTCGCTGGCGCCGGCAGTGCGGGGCTTTGTGCTGCAGCCCTACACCGGGCGCACCCACCAGCTGCGGGTGGCGCTGAAAAGCATCGGTTGCCCCATTCTCGGCGATACCCGTTATGGTGGCACGCCGGCCGACCGGGGCTACCTGCATGCCTGGCAGCTGGCCTTTGACTGGCGGGGCGAGCGCATCGAGGTCACGGCTCCCGCCATCGAGGGCGAGCGGTTTACTCAGTGGTATGCGGTTTTGGCCGAGTGGGCGGCCGCCCGGGCGAACTGACTGCAAGCAAACGCAATCCCGTTCGGTCTCCATGGCGACAGTTATTAACCGGAGACTTTCTGATGCGTTACTGGATCATGGGCGGCGGTGGCATCGGCCGGGCGCTGGCGGCGGCCTGTGCCGAACGAGGCGACGAGATCAGGCTGTTCAGCCGAACTTCTCCCGAGCTGGCGGGCGTGCACTGGCATGCGCTCGACGTCACCGACGAAGCCGCCATGAACACCGTTTGCGCCCAACTGCCGTTGCCGGAGCGGGTGATCAATACCGTGGGCATGCTGCACAGCGAGCGGTGGCAGCCGGAAAAGCGCATCGAGCAGCTGACCGACGCCGCCCTGCTCGATCATCTGCGGGTCAACACCTGGCCCACCCTGGCACTGGCAAAATTGTTGTCGGCGCGCATGGAGCGGCGTCAGCCCCTGCGACTGGCGGCGCTTTCAGCCCGGGTGGGCAGTATCAGCGACAACCGTGGCGGCGGCTGGTACAGCTACCGTATCAGCAAGGCGGCGCTGAACATGGCCATTAAAAACCTGGGGGTGGAATGGGCCCGGCGCTTTCCCGCCGCTTGTGTGGTGGGCCTGCATCCGGGCACGGTGGCCACCAATCTCTCGGCGCCCTTTTGTGCCGGCCTGCCTGCGGGGCAGTTGCAGACGCCGCAGCAAGCGGCCCGGCACCTGCTGGCGGTACTCGACGGCCTTACACCCGCGCAGTCGGGCCGGCTGTTCGCCTGGAACGGTCAGGAAATCCATCCCTGAGGCGGCCCCCTCGTCATGCCTTGCTCCTGTGTGGCCGGGGATACAGGTCATTCTGCCGCGCCGCCATTCTTGCTCCCGTGATGAAAAGGAGACAGCATACCGGGCAGGCAAATTCCGTTGTTTCCCCTAGGCTGACAGTATTCCGGCTTTCAAACAGGAGATGTGATGCTTTCTCTTACCCCCCAGGATGTGCGGATGGGCCAGGTCCTGGCCAGCAAGGAGGCGGTGATCTCGGCCCTGGCCGACTGGCTGGAGCAGGACGGCAATGTGGCCCCCGGTTATGGCGCCGGCATGCTGGCGCGGGAAGCCCAGACCTCCACCTACCTGGGCCAGGGCATCGCCATTCCCCACGGCATTCAGGCCTGCCGTCATCTGGTGAAAAAGACCGGCATCAAGGCATTGCACCTGCCCGAGGGGGTGGACTGGGGCGAGGGGGAAAAGGCCTATCTGGTGCTGGGCATTGCCGCCGGCTCCGACGAGCATTTGGAGCTACTGCGCCGGCTGGCCAGGGCCCTGGGCCGGGACGATCTGGCCGAACGGGTGCGCCAAGCCCGGCACAGCGACGACATTCTGCGCCTGTTACGCGTCGATGAAGGGGAAGAGGCGCCGTTGCTGGAATGGCGCGCCGAGACCATACGCACTGGGCTGAAGGCCACCGCCCTGGACGAGCTGCAACGCGCCGCCGCCGATCTGCTGCGCACTAATGAGCAGGAGCTGGCGGCCTTGCAGTCCCCCTTGCATCTGGGGCAGGGCTGGTGGCTGAGCCAGACGGTCACCGAGGGTAAGCCTCGCATGGCACTGGTGACCACCATGGCGGAAGGTGAGCACCACGGCCAGCCGGTGCGCGCCCTGCTGGCGCTGGCGGTGAGCGGCAACGGCCATAAACGCCTGCTGGTGCAACTGGCCGACTGGCTGGTGGCCGGCAAGGGAGCAGAGCTGGCTGCGCTGGCCGGCGAAGCGCTGCAGCGGGCGCTGACTCGGGGGCCGGTTGCGCCGGGCGAACAGGCCCTGACCGCCAACCAGCGGGTGGTGACGGTGCGCAACCACCAGGGCCTGCACGCCCGGCCCGGCGCCATGCTGGTGCAGCTTGCTCGGCAGTTCGAGGCCGAGATTCGTGTACGCAACCTGGACGGCGATGGCCATGAGGTGAACGCCAAGAGCCTGATGAAACTCATTGGCCTGGGGGTACGGCCCGGCCACCAGTTGCTGTTTACCGCCAATGGTGCCGATGCCGATGAGGCCCTCACTCAATTACAGGCCGCCATTCACGAGGGCCTGGGGGAAGAGCTGGTGCCGGTGACCGCCGAAACCGGCACAGTGCATCGCGTGCAGGACATTGCCGCCAACACGCAAGTGCATGGCGTGGGCGCTTCCCCGGGCATCGCCATCGGCCCGGTGTATGTGGAAACACCGGTGACGTTTGACTATGCCGACATGGCCTGCAACGCCGAGGCCGAGCGTGAACGGCTGAACAGCGCGCTGGAGCAGGCAGACAGAGAGCTGGCCGAGGCCGCAGCAGAGGCAGCCGCGCCCCAGGCGCGGGACATTCTTGCCATGCACCGGGAGCTGCTGAGTGATCCGGCATTGCTGGAAGGGGCCGGAGCACGGCTGCGCCGGGGCGCCTCGGCGCCCGCCGCCTGGTGGGCAGAAATCGACGCCGCCGCCACCGAGCAGGCGGCCAGCGCCAATGCCCTGCTGGCGGAGCGGGCGGCCGACATTCGCGATATCGGCCGCCGGGTCATGGCCATTCTGTGCAATACACCGCTGCCGAGCCCTCCCGATACCCCTTATGTGTGGGTGGCGGAAGACACGGGGCCGTCGGAGGTGGTGAACATGAATGCCGAGCGGGTACTGGGGCTGGTGACCGCCGGCGGCGGACCTTCGTCTCACAGCGCCATTCTGGCCCGCACCCTGGGTATTCCCGCCCTGGTGGCCATGGGCGGCGCCGTGATGGGGCTTAAAACCGGCACCCCGGTGATCCTCGACGGCGAGGCCGGCACCCTGCATGTGGCCCCCGCGCCCGAGGTGCTGGCGCGGGCTCGGGCGCAACAGGCGCGGGAGCGGCAACTGGCCGAACAGGCCTGGGCGCAGCGCCACCAGCCTGCCGTCACCCGCGACGGCCACCGGCTGGAAGTGGGGGCCAACCTGGGCGATACCGCCGCCACTGCCGCCGCCGTGGAAGCGGGAGCGGAAGGCGTGGGGCTGCTGCGCACCGAGTGTGTGTTCATGGGCCGCAGCCGGGCGCCCGATGTGTCACAGCAGCTGGCCGAGTACCAGGCGGCGTTTGCGGCCCTTAAGGGCCGGCCCCTGGTGGCCCGTACCCTGGACGTGGGCGGCGACAAACCGTTGTCTTGGTGGCCGGCGCCCAGGGAAGACAACCCCTTTCTCGGGGTGCGCGGCATTCGCCTGTGCCGGCAACAACCCGAACTGCTGGAAACCCAATTGCGGGCCCTGCTCACCGCCGCCGGCGACCAGCCTGTGCGCATCATGTTTCCCATGGTGGCGGACTGGGCCGAGTGGCGCTTTGCCCGGGAGTTGTTTGAACGGGTGCAGGCCGACATCCATGCTCCCAATGTGCAGGTGGGCATGATGGTGGAAGTGCCTTCCGCCGCCCTGCATGCCCCCCAGTTTGCCAAAGAGGCGGACTTTTTCAGCATCGGTACCAATGATCTGACCCAGTACACCCTGGCCGCCGACCGGGGCAACGGCGCGCTGGCGGCGCTCTCGGACGGACTGCATCCGGCGGTGCTGAAGCTGATTGCCATGACGGTTGATGCCGCTCACGCCGAGGGCAAGTGGGTGGGGATCTGTGGCGAGCTGGGCTCGGACCTTCAGGCCCTGCCGCTGTTGCTGGGGCTGGGGGTGGACGAAGTGTCGGTCAGCCCCGGGCGAATCCCCATGGTCAAGGCGCGGGTGCGGGAATGCAACCTGGCCCGGTGCCGGGCGCTGGCCGGGCGCGCCCTGGCCGCGCGGGACGCCAGGGCCGTGCGGGCCCTGGTAGAGACATCGTCATGAATGTGCTGACCCTGACCCTGAATCCGGCGCTGGATCTGACGGTGTCGCTGGCCACCCTCAGCCCCGGCCGGGTCAACCTGGCCAGCGCCGGTCACCTGGGTGCCGCCGGCAAGGGCATCAACGTGGCCCGGGTACTGGCGGAGCTGGGTCATCACCCCCGCGCCTGCGGCTTTCTTGGCGCCAACAACGCGGCGCCGTACCGCACCCTGTTTGAGCGCCACGGCATCCATGATGATTTTCTGTACCTGCCCGGTGATACCCGGGTCAATGTCAAGGTGGCTGAGGCCGATGGCCGGGTGACCGACATCAACCTGCCCGGCCTGCGGGTGAGTGAGGACGACTGGCGCCGGCTGCTGGTCCGGCTGGACGCCCTGGCCGATGATTTCGGCTGCCTGGTAGTGGCGGGCAGCCTGCCTCCCGGAGTCAGCCCGACCCGGCTGAAAGGGCTGATAGAGTACTGGCGCAGGCGGGGCAAGACGGTGTGGCTGGATGCCAGCGGGGCGGCGCTCAAGGCTGGCATTCGCGGCTTGCCCCAGCTTATCAAGCCCAACCTGCAGGAGCTGGAAGATCTGGCGGGCCGGCCCGTTCACGACGATCACGCCCTGGCCGAGTGCGCCCGCCGGCTGATGGCCGGCGGGGTGGGGCAGGTGGTGGTGTCGGCCGGTGCCGATGGCGTGGTCTGGTTTGGGGCAAAGGGGCACTGGCGGGCCCGTGTGCCCCGGGTGCAGTTGGTGAGCACGGTGGGCGCCGGCGACTCCCTGGTGGCGGGCCTGTGCGCCGGCCTGCTGGACGGGCTGAACGAGCCCGATACCCTGCGCCGGGCAGTGGCCCTGTCATTGATGGCGGTCACGCAGATCGGCGTGGGCATTTACGATCAGGCCACCTTTGCCGCCTTTCAGCGCGAGATACAGGTGGAACCCTTTGACGAGCGGGGAGTGAACCCATGAATATACTGATCATCACCGCCTGCCCCAGCGGCATGGCCGGCAGTTTCCTGGCCGCCCGCCTGCTGGAGCGGGCCGCGCAACAACGGGGCTGGCAGGTGGCGGTGGAATGTCACAGCCGGCTTGAGCCGGTCATTCCCTTCACTCCGGCACAGATCGCCGGTGCCGGACTGGTGCTGGTGGCGGCCAGCGGGCCGGCCCTGGAGCTGTCCCGTTTTGCCGGCAAGCCGGCGTTTGTGGACGACATTCAGCCGGCGCTGAACGACCCCGCCGGCTGGCTGCAACGGGCGGCGGAGCAGGCCAGGCCGCTGCCGGCGGTCCAAACGGCACCGAAAACACCGCGGCTGGTGGCGGTCACCGCCTGTCCCACCGGAGTGGCCCACACCTTTATGTCGGCCGAGGCCCTGACCGATACCGCCAAATCGCTGGGCTACGAGATCAAGGTGGAAACCCAGGGCTCGGTGGGCGCCCAGAATGCCCTGAGCGCCGACGACATTCGTGAGGCCGACTGCGTGATCGTGGCCGCCGACATTGAGGTTAACCTGAGCCGTTTCAATGGCAAGCGGCTGTTCCGCACCGGCACCGGCCCGGCGCTGAAACAACCGCGGCAAACCATTGAAACGGCCCTGCGCGAGGCTAAAATTTGGCATCCGCAAAACGGCGCGGGTGCCAAGGGTGCCGACGCCGGTAACGACGCCGGCAAAAAGGCGCCCGGCTCTTACCAGCATCTGCTCACCGGAGTGTCCTTCATGCTGCCCATGGTGGTGGCCGGGGGGCTTATTATCGCGTTGTCGTTTGTCTTTGGCATTGAGGCGTTCAAGCAGGAGGGCACCCTGGCGGCGGCGCTGATGCAGATTGGCGGCGGCTCCGCCTTTGCCCTGATGATCCCGGTGCTGTCGGGGTATATCGCCTATTCCATTGCCGACCGGCCGGGCATTGCCCCGGGCATGATTGGCGGTATGCTGGCAAGCTCCCTGGGCGCCGGTTTTATCGGCGGTATCATCTCTGGCTTTCTCGCCGGTTACAGCGCCCGCCTGCTGGCCCGGCGGGTACCCATGCCCAGGAGCCTGGAGTCGCTCAAGCCGATATTGATCATTCCGTTGTGTGCCAGCCTGTTCACCGGGCTGGTAATGATCTACGTGGTGGGCGCTCCGGTGGCCGCCGTGATGGCGGTGATGACCGACTTTCTCAACAACATGGGCTCGGCCAACGCCGTGCTGCTGGGCATCATTATCGGGGCCATGATGTGCTTTGACATGGGCGGGCCGGTCAACAAGGCCGCCTATGCCTTTTCCGTCGGGCTGCTGGCTTCGCAAACCTACGGCCCCATGGCGGCGGCCATGGCGGCAGGCATGGTACCGGCGCTGGGCATGGGCATTGCCACCTTTCTGGCGCGGCGCAAGTTCAACCCCAATGAGCAGGAAGCGGGCAAGGCGTCTTTTGTGCTGGGGCTGTGCTTTATTTCCGAGGGGGCCATTCCCTTTGCGGCGCGGGATCCGCTCAGGGTGATCCCCTGTTGCATGGCCGGCGGCGCGCTGACCGGTGTCCTGTCGATGTTGTTTGGCGCCAAGTTGCTGGCGCCTCACGGCGGCGTGTTTGTGCTGTTTATTCCCAATGCCATTGAGCAACTGGGCTGGTACGTGCTGGCGATTGCCGCCGGCGCCTTACTCACCGGCGTGGTTTACTCGGTACTCAAACGCAGCGATGCCCAAATGCTGGCGGCCGGCACGGACATGGCGGCTCGATGAATTAAAATGTGATAAAAATCACTAAAATTAGTTTTAATGTTCAATTTTAGTCTATTTGGTAGTCAGATATTTTGTTTTTTTAAGGTTTTCATGAGGCGTTTTTCGCCCCGGGCTGTTACTCTTGCGCCCCTTCATTGCAACCCCGCAAGGGATTTCGAATAAGGAGTATTCAGCCATGAATGCGAGCGAGAAAAAGTGGTCACTCACCACCCGTGTTCTGCTGGGCATGGGCTTGGGTGTGCTGGCCGGTTTTGTTATCCGCACTCTGTTTGCCGATGTGGCCGCGGTGCAGGAGTATCTGGTCAACGGCCTGTTTCTGGTTGGTGGCAAAATCTTTATCGCCAGCCTCAACATGCTGGTGGTGCCGCTGATTTTTGTGTCGCTGGTGTGCGGCACCAGCTCCCTGAAAGACATTTCCACCCTGGGGCGGCTGGGGGGCAAGACCCTGGCCCTGTACCTGTGCACCACTGCCGTGGCCATCAGCCTGGCACTGCTGATGGGCGAGCTGTTCCGCCCCGGCGAAGGGGCCGATCTGGTCTCGTCGAGCACCTTTGCCGCCCGCGAGGCGCCGTCGCTGGCCGAGGTGATCATCAACATGTTCCCCACCAACCCCATTAACGCCATGGCCCAGGGCAACACCCTGCAGATCATCGTGTTTGCGGTGCTGTTCGGCATTGCCATCAGCCTGGCGGGCAAGCCCGGAGAGCGGATTGCGGCGCTGTTTGTGGATCTGAACGAAGTGATCATGAAGCTGGTGGCGCTGCTGATGAACCTGGCCCCCTACGGCGTGTTCTGCCTGATGGCCCAGCTGTTCACCAGTCTGGGGCTGGACGCCATCGTCAACCTGATTGAGTACTTCCTGGTGCTGGCGGGTACCCTGCTGCTGCATGCCCTGGTGACTTACGCCAGCCTGTTCCGGGTACTGACCGGGCTCAATCCGCTGGTGTTTTTCAAAAAGATGGAAGATGCGGTGATGTTTGCCTTTTCCACCGCTTCTTCCAATGCCACCATTCCGGTGACCCTGGAGACCACCACCCGCCGCATGGGGGTGGAAAACCGGGTGGCTTCCTTTACCGTACCCTTGGGCGCCACCATCAATATGGACGGCACCGCCATCATGCAGGGGGTGGCCACCGCCTTTATCGCCCAGGCGTTCAATATCGATCTGTCGTTCAGCGACTACCTGATGGTGATCCTGACCGCGACCCTGGCCTCCATTGGTACCGCCGGCGTGCCCGGGGTGGGCATGGTGATGCTGGCCATGGTGCTGAACCAGGTGGGGCTGCCGGTGGAAGGCATTGCGCTGATCATCGGTGTGGATCGCCTGCTCGACATGATCCGTACCGCCGTCAACATTACCGGCGACGCCGTGGTCACCTGCGTTGTGGGCAAGAGCGAAGGCGCCATGAACCTGAGCCGCTTTCACGACCCCCATGCCGGCGAAAAGGAAGAAGACGTGCACTTTGGCAAGGCCTGACGCCTGCTGCACCGGCACAAAAATACCGGCTCCTGGCCGGTATTTTTTTATTGTTTATTGAGGGCGGGAAGTCAGTCCTGCTCTTTCAGCATATGGCCCAGCTTGCCGGCCTTGGTGTCGAGGTAATGCTCGTTGAAGGGGTTGCGCCCTTCCTGCAGCGGCAGGCGTTCGCTCACCCTGATGCCAAAGTTTTCCATCGCCTTGACCTTGCGCGGATTGTTGGTCATCAGCCTGAGCGCGCTTACGCCCAGGCTGTGCAGCATGTCGGCACAGATGGTGTAGTCGCGCATGTCGGCGGCAAAGCCCAGCTCGACGTTGGCTTCTACCGTGTCCTTGCCCTGATCCTGCAGGTGATAGGCGTGGATCTTGTTCAGCAGACCGATGCCGCGGCCTTCCTGACGCACATACAGCAGCACGCCCCGGCCTTCCCTGGCGATGCGCTCCAGCGCCGCCTGTAACTGAAAGCCACAATCGCAGCGCAGGCTGAACAGGGCATCACCGGTCAGGCACTCGGAATGAATGCGCGCCAGCACCGGTTCGCCGCTGTCGACATTCCCCATCACCAGGGCGGCATGATCCTTGCCGGTGCCCTTTTCTTCAAACCCGACCAGGGTAAAGGTGCCCCAGGGAGTGGGCAGTTTGGAGTTTGCCATTCGGGTAACACTGCTCATGGCGTTCCTCTTAGAGTCAATTCATCGATAAAAAATGGCGGTTATTGTAAAGCGGATGGGCCGGCAGGTATAGGCTCAATCGCCCTGTGGCGATTGTTAATTGTTTGTAATGCCTGTCTTTGTCAAGCAACTTGGTTATAATGCCGCCCGCGCGGCACCCGCTCTCGGGCGGTGCCCGAACTCATGACCAACTGGAGGATGTATGTCTGAACAAGCTCCCGTCATTACCGTGGATGGCCCGGGCGGTGCCGGCAAGGGCACCCTCTGCCAGCTGCTGGCAGAGCAACTGGAGTGGCACCTGCTCGACTCCGGCGCCATCTACCGGGTGCTGGCGCTGGCCGCCCTGCACCACAACGTGGATCTCAATGACGAAGCGGGGCTGATGCCTCTGGCAGCGCACCTGGACGTGCAGTTTCCGACAGCAAGCGGAGAAATCCGTGTGATCCTGGAAGGCGAAGACGTCTCCCGCGACATTCGTACTCAGCAAGTGGCCGATGCCGCCAGCAAGGTTGCGGCGTTTCCCCGTGTGCGTGAGGCACTGCTGCGCCGCCAGCGCGCCTTTCGGGCCAGGCCGGGGCTGATTGCCGACGGCCGCGACATGGGCACAGTGGTATTCCCCGACGCCGAGGTCAAAATCTTTCTCGACGCCAGTGCCGAGGAGCGGGCCCGCCGGCGCCTCAAGCAGTTGCAAGACAAGGGCTTTGATGTTAGCTTTGACCGCCTTTTAAGCGAAATACAGGAACGCGACGACCGCGACCGTAACCGGGCCGTGGCGCCGCTCAAGGCAGCCGACGACGCTCTGGTGATCGACTCCACCGAACTGACCATCACCCAGGTGCTGGACAGGGTGCTGAGTCATACTAAGGTTAAACTTGGCCGTTAAGCCATTTGGCAATGCCGCCCTCAGGGAAGAAGGGCGGAATGTGTTAGTCACCCCACGCGCGCCGGAATGCCCCGTGGATGTTCAACTTTAACAGTGTATTCATTAAACATGACTGAATCTTTTGCTCAACTCTTTGAAGAGTCTCTGAAAGAACTCGAAACCCGTCCGGGCTCCATCGTCAAGGGCACCGTTGTTGCCATTGAAAACGGCATCGTGCTGGTTGACGCCGGCCTGAAGTCCGAGTCTGCCATTCCCGCCGAGCAGTTCAAGAACGCCCAGGGCGAGCTGGAAATCAGCGTTGGCGACGAAGTAGACGTAGCGCTGGATGCCGTGGAAGACGGTTTCGGCGAGACTCAGCTGTCCCGTGAGAAAGCCAAGCGCCACGAAGCCTGGCTGCAGCTGGAAAAAGCCTACGAAGATCAAGAAACCGTGACCGGCGTGATCAACGGCAAGGTCAAGGGTGGCTTCACCGTGGAAGTGAACAGCATCCGCGCCTTCCTGCCGGGCTCCCTGGTAGACGTGCGTCCGGTTCGCGACACCACTCACCTGGAAGGCAAAGAGCTTGAGTTCAAGGTCATCAAGCTGGACCAGAAGCGCAACAACGTTGTGGTTTCCCGTCGTGCCGTGATCGAAACCGAAAACAGCGCCGAGCGCGAGCAGCTGCTGGAAAACCTGCAGGAAGGCCAGGAAGTCAAGGGTATCGTCAAGAACCTGACCGACTACGGTGCCTTCGTGGATCTGGGTGGCGTAGACGGCCTGCTGCACATCACCGACATGGCCTGGAAGCGCGTCAAGCATCCGTCCGAGATCGTGAACGTTGGCGACGAAATCAACGTGAAAGTGCTGAAGTTCGACCGCGAGCGCACCCGTGTGTCTCTGGGTCTGAAGCAGCTGGGCGAAGATCCGTGGGTAGATATCGCCAACCGTTACCCGGAAGGCACCCGTCTGGCCGGCCGTGTAACCAACCTGACCGACTACGGCTGCTTCGTTGAAATCGAAGAAGGCGTTGAAGGCCTGGTACACGTGTCCGAAATGGACTGGACCAACAAGAACATTCACCCGTCCAAGGTTGTTTCCGTGGGCGACAACGTGGATGTGATGGTGCTGGACATCGACGAAGAGCGTCGTCGTATCTCCCTGGGTCTGAAGCAGTGCAAATCCAACCCGTGGCAGCTGTTCGCCGAAACCCACAACAAGGGTGACCGCGTATCCGGCAAGATCAAGTCCATCACCGACTTCGGTATCTTCATCGGTCTGGAAGGCGGCATCGACGGTCTGGTACACCTGTCCGACATCTCCTGGAACGCCAACGGTGACGAAGCCGTTCGTGATTTCAAGAAGGGCGACGAAATCGAAGCCGTGGTGCTGCAGGTCGATCCGGAGCGCGAGCGCATCAGCCTGGGCGTGAAGCAGATCGATGAAGATCCTTTCAATAAGTACCTGTCTGACAACAAGAAAGGTGCTATCGTTAAGGGTACCATCACCGCTGTTGACGCCAAGGGTGCCGTGGTTGAGCTGGAAGAAGGCGTGGAAGGTTACATCCGCGTTGCCGACATCTCCCGCGACCGCATCGAAGACGCCTCCACCGTGCTGAGCGCCGGTGAAGAAGTGGAAGCTCGCTTCATGGGCATCGATCGCAAGAACCGCACCGTCAGCCTGTCCATCCGTGCGAAGGACGAAGCTGAAGAGAAGGCCGCCATCGACACCCTGAACCAGCAGCAAGATGAAGTTGGTCTGAGTGCCATGGCAGAAGCATTCAAGGCGGCGAAAGGCGAATAAGCCTGACCGTATTGAAACAAGGGGCCTTCATGGCCCCTTTTTGTTTTGTGTTCCGGAGACTGAATCATGACAAAATCCGACCTGATTGAACGACTGGCCGAGCAGTATGCTCACCTTTCCGCCAAGGAAGTGGAAAACGCCATCAAGGAAATTCTGGAGCAAATGGCATCCACCCTGCAATCGGGGGATCGCATTGAAATTCGCGGTTTTGGCAGTTTCTCGCTGCATTACCGCGCTCCCCGCCTGGGTCGCAATCCCAAGACCGGCGAAAAGGTGGAGCTTAACGGCAAATACGTGCCCCACTTCAAACCGGGCAAGGAATTGCGCGAGCGGGTAAACCCGGCTTGAGCTCACTTTTCCCGGTGGCTGCGCTGGCGCCGCCCGGGCTTTTTCGGGATAATGCCAATCACTCTAAAATCAGGATGTTGAGAGGGTAAGGTGAAAATAATTTTTGGCCTGATAATTCTGGCGATCCTTTTTGCGGTGGGCCTGACGCTGGGCTCCCAGAACGACCAGCTGGTGCACGTTAACTATTTGCTGGCCCAGGGCGACTATCGCCTTTCTTCCCTGCTGGCGGTGGTATTTGTGGCCGGTTTTCTGATTGGCTGGCTGGTGTTCGGCCTGGTGATGCTGCGCCTTAAAATGACCAACAAGGGACTGAATAAAAAGGTGGAGCGTCAGCAAAAAGAACTGGAAGAGCTCAGGGCGCTGCCGGTTAAGGACTGACGAACTTCATGCTGGAATTGCTGTTTCTGCTGCTTCCGGTGGCGGCGGCCTATGGCTGGTATATGGGTCGCAGGGGAGTTCGTCAGGACGCGCAGAAACAATCCAGTCAATTCTCCCGGCAATATGTTGCCGGGTTGAATTTTTTGCTTTCCGATGAGCCCGACAAGGCGGTCGACCTGTTTATTGAGTTATTGCAGGTCGACAGCGAAACCATAGAAACCCACCTGGCCCTGGGCAACCTGTTCCGCACCCGTGGCGAGGTAGACAGGGCCATTCGCATTCACCAGAACCTCATCGCCCGGCCCAGCCTCTCGCTGGAGCAACGTCATCTGGCCATGCTGGAGCTGGCCCGGGACTTTTTTGCCGCCGGCCTGTTGGATCGGGCCGAGCAGATCCTGAATGAGCTGAAAGACGATCCCGATTACGAGCAGGATGCCCTGGAACTGCTGATGACCCTTTATCAGCAACTGCGTGACTGGGAGCAGGCCATTGCCGTGGCCGCGCGGCTGAAGAAGCGCCTGGGCAGCAAGGCGCTGGTGCCCATGGGCCACTTCTACTGTGAGCTGGCCGAGCAGAAATGGCAGCGTCAGGACAGCAGGGGCGCCATCAGTGATCTGAAAAAGGCACTCAGGGCCGATCCCGGCTGCGTGCGCGCCAATATGCGGCTGGGAGCCATTTACATGGCGGCGGGGCAGTGGAGCCAGGCCGCAGCCTGCCTGCAGCAGGTCATGGAGCAGGACGCGGGCTTTGCCAGTGAGGTGCTGGCCAGTCTGCAGCACTGTTATCATCAGTTGGGTCAGGACGAGGCTTTTACCGTCCTGCTGGAGCAGTGGGTAGCGGCAGACTGCGGCGCCAGCGCCGTGCTGATGCTGGCAGACCGGGTGGCCGAGCGGGAAGGTCAGGTCAGTGCCGAGCAACTGGTGCTGGCGCAGTTGCAGCGCTACCCCACCATGAAGGGCTTTTACCGGCTGATGTCCTACCATGCCGCCAATGCCGAGCAGGGCAGGGCCCGGGCCAGCCTGGAGATGCTGAAAGCCCTGGTGGCCGAGCAGATCAAGGCCAAGCCCAGTCATCGCTGTGGTCAGTGCGGGTTTTCGGCCCGCAGCCTGTTCTGGCAGTGTCCGTCCTGCAAGCAGTGGGGCACCATCAAGCCGGTGCGCGGCCTCGACGGCGAATAAATTACGACAGGGGTGAAGCGTGAGGAGTGAGGGGAGAGAAACACCGGTTTTTTCTCCTCACCACTGACTCCTCACCCCTCACAAAAAAGAAAAGGTAACTCATGCAAACATCACACCACAGCGATCCCAAGGTACTGATCGCCCTTGACTTTGCCGATGAGCAGCAGGCCAAGGCCCTGGTAGCCCGGCTGGATCCGGCCCAGTGCCGGCTCAAGGTAGGCAAGGAAATGTTTACCCTGTTTGGCCCCGACTTTGTACGGGACTTGGTAGCTCGCGGCTTTGATGTCTTTCTGGATCTCAAGTTTCACGACATTCCCAACACGGTTGCCAAGGCCGTGGCCGCCGCCGCCGAGCTGGGGGTATGGATGGTGAACGTGCATGCCTCCGGTGGCAGCCGCATGATGGAAGCGGCCAAAGCCGCGCTGGCGCCCTATGGCGACAAGGCGCCGCTGCTGATTGCGGTGACCGTGCTGACCAGCATGACCGCCGACGAACTGAACCAGACCGGCGTGCTGCGCTCCCCGGCCGAGCAGGTGCTGGCGCTGGCCCGGCTCACTCAAGCTGCCGGCCTCGACGGCGTGGTATGTTCCGCCCAGGAAGCCAGCCTGCTGAAAAGCGAGCTGGGCCCGGACTTTAAACTGGTCACCCCGGGCATTCGGCCGGCGGGCAGCGATGCCGGTGATCAGCGTCGTATCATGACGCCCGAGCTGGCTCTCAAGGCCGGCAGCGACTACCTGGTTATTGGCCGTCCCATCACTCAGGCCGCCGATCCCGCCGCCGCGCTGGCGGCCATCAATGCCGGCCTGCATGGCTGAGCCTCTGCCGCCCGGCCTGGACAGGGCCGGGCTGCTGCGCATTATTCGCAGACCCATGCCTTACGGCAAATACCGGGGCCAGCCGCTGTTGCGGCTGCCCCTGGCCTATCTGTGCTGGATGGAGCGCCGGGGCTGGCCCGAGGGCGCGCTGGGCGCCGAGCTGGCGCTGGTGTATGAGCTGAAGCACAATGGCCTGGATCTGGCGCTTTACGGGCTGTTGACCTCCTGAGAAGCGCAGGGACCGATGGGCACGGAAACCAGGGTTGACCGGCATGGTATGGTAAATGCCTGTACGTCATCTATTGCCGCAATAGAAGTACAAGGCGTTAAAAGCAATAAAAAAACGGGGCCTCAGGGGCCCCGTTTTGATAACCGCTGACGGTTACTTGTTGATCAGGAATTGCTCGAGTGAGCCGCCATTTTCAATGGCTTTTTTGATCACTGCAGGCTGACGGCCCTGGCCGGTCCAGGTTTTATATTCGCCGTTTTCGTCGGTGTAGGCGTATTTGGGCGGGCGCTTGCTGCGCGGTGCCGAGGCTTTCTTGCTGGGCTCAACCACTTCGGCCAGTTCGCTGATATCAATGCCATCGGCGGCCAGCATATTGGCGTATTCTTTCAGCTTGCGTTCTTTTTCTTCCGCCTTGGCGCGCTCTTCGGCTTCGGATTCGCGGCGTTCTTCTACCACCATGGTCAGTTTGCTCAGGGCTTCTTCCAGTTGTTCCATGGTCAGTTCGCGGGCAGCGGCGCGCAGGCTGCGAATATTGAGCAGGGTTTTCAGAAAATCGGTCATCTTGTTCACCTTGGTATCTTTGTAATCGTTTTAATGGTTTAAATTTACAGTCAGAGTTGCATGGTTGCAAGTAAATTGATTTCTTCATTCCCCTTTAAACCAAAGTGGACTTTGATTATGTCAAAATGAGTTTTATATTCATTGCAAAATGCAAGGATATTCCCTGGCTGAGAATCATATTAAATATATTACCGTTGATGACTGGCGTAAGCCCTGTCAGCAGATAATGTTGGCGCCATGTCGGACTGAAACGCTGGTTTCTCACAAAATGAGAAATTTTCGCCATCTGTGCTAACAATATGCTAACAAAGTAGTTTGTTATGTTGATCTTTCCTGCTAAGGCAGTAAAATCCGCCAACTTACCTGCGTAGAGGTGCAGCGCTTATCAGTAGGCCGGAACAGGGTGATGCCGTTTACCCCGGTTGAAAGGATGCGTTGCCGAAGTGGTGGCTTTTATCAACAAGCCCCTGCTGGGATCAGTGCCGAAAGGGCTGATACTGTCATGACGAGTGGTCGTGATGCGCTACTGCTGGGAAAGATAGGACGAGACGGCTCGGTTTCCTGCTCCTGGTGGTTTTTTTGTAACTCAACATTCAGGTGCCGCTGTGGAAGCTCATCCGTTTATTCAAAGTGTCTGGTCCTTGTTACCTCCCTTGCTGGCGATTCTGCTGGCCATTGTTACCCGCCGGGTGCTCTTCTCCCTGGGGCTGGGTATTGTGCTGGCGGCGTTGCTGTTGCAGCAATTCAATCCGCTGGCCGCCTTTTCCCATGTGGCGAGCAAGGTCTTCTCGTTGTTCTGGAATGATGGCGCACTCAATGAGTGGAACGTCAATATATTGCTGTTTTTGTTGTTGCTGGGCTGCATTATCAGCATGCTGAGCCGGGCCGGTGCCACCCATGCCTTTGCTGAATGGGCCCAGGCACACATCAAGAGCCGGCGCCAGGCCAAGGCCATGACCGGATTGCTGGTGTTTGTATTTTTTATCGATGATTATTTTCACAGTCTGTCGGTAGGCACCATTTGTCGCCCGGTTACCGATCGTTTTGGCATTTCCCGCGCCAAGCTGGCCTATTTGCTGGACTCCACCGCCGCGCCCATCTGCGTATTAATGCCGGTGTCTTCCTGGGGAGCCTATATTATAGCGCTTATCGGCGGCATTCTGGCCGGTTATGGCCTGACCGGTCAGAGTCCGCTGGCGGCCTTTATGACCATGGGCGCCATGAACTTTTACGCCATTTTCACCCTGCTGATGGTGATCCTGGTGATTCGCGGAAAGTGGGATCTGGGGCCCATGCAAATCCATGAAAGCCGGGCGTTGAACGGCGAGCTGTTTGATCAAGCCAAGGGCACACCGCCCGGTGTGCACGATCATCAGGTATCCGGCGGACGGGTATCGGATCTGCTGCTGGCCATTGGCGGCCTGACGCTGGTGACCGTGGCCGGTCTGCTGTGGACCGGTGCGCTGGTGCTGCGCGAGGCGGGGCAGGCGTTCAGCCTGCTGGGGGCGCTGGAAAATACCAATGTGGGCCGTTCCCTGGTGGCCGGTGGCCTGGCCGGTCTGGTGATCTGCGCCATGGCCCTGGTGCGCGAGCGGACCACGGGACGTGACTGGTGGCACACCCTGATGGTGGGGCTCAAGGGCATGCTGCCGGCCATTTACATTCTGCTGTTTGCCTGGGCTATTGCCGGGCTTATCGGGGAGCTGGAAACCGGTAAATACCTGGCGTCACTGGTGCAGCAAAATCTGCCGCTCTATGTGCTGCCGGCCATTCTGTTCGTGCTGGCGGGCATCATGGCCTTTGCCACCGGCACCAGCTGGGGCACTTTTGGCGTGATGTTGCCCATTGCCGCCGACATGACCATGGCCATCGACGCCCAGATGTTGCTGCCCGGCATGGCGGCGGTCATGGCCGGTGCCGTGTTTGGCGATCATTGCTCGCCCATTTCCGATACCACCATTCTCTCGTCCACCGGCGCTTCCTGCCATCACATTGACCATGTGATGACCCAGCTGCCCTATGCCCTGTCGATGGCGCTGGTCAGCATTGCCGGTTTTCTTGCCCTGGGCGCGACCGGCAGCCTGCTGGCGGGCTTTGCGGCTTCGGCCCTGGTCTTTGCACTGGTATTGGGGTTCTGGGGCCTGCGACGGCGCTGAGGGCCTCGGTGCCGGCCCACGGTCACCGCGGAGTGGCCGTGGGCCATCGGGAGCCGCCAGCCTGAAAACAGACAGAAAGGGGGGAGGCTACTCCTGGTGAGCGGCAATGCGGTTGCTCCAGCGCACGGCCTCTTCGTAGCACTGGGCGTTGATGTCGGGTTTCATGCCCATGAAATCGAGCCGCTGCTGCAGCCTGGTCCAGTCCGCACGCTCATGCTCGCGTATGGTGGCGAGCAAAAAGCCCAGCTGTCCCTTGCCGCTTTCAAGGGCCTGGCGCACGGCATCGGACACCGGCAACTGGGGCAGAATGTCCGCCAGCGGGCGTTCCAGCAGCACATCCAGCAGTGAAAACAGGCCGCACATAAAGGCATCGTCGGCCATGTCCCTGTTCAGGTGCCCGGCCAGCAGCTCGCACCAGCGCGCGCGGACAATGGACAGGCGATACAGCTCGCGGTTTTTCTTCTTGCTGATGTAGGCAGTCATCACCATGGCGGTAAAGCGCTTGAGTTGCTCTTGACCCAGGTAGACGATGGCATTGCGCAGATTTTCAATGCTGCGGCGTTTGTAGCCCAGGTGCAGGCTGTTGACATAACGCAGCAGGTTGTAGGTGAGGGGCAGATCCCGGCTGAACAGCGCGGTCAGGCGATCGTAGTCGATGTGCTGCTCGCTGACCGCGGCCAGCAGTTCAAAGGCGGTGGCTTCATCCGTGGTCAGCAGGCGGCGTTTAATGACCTGGGGTTGCTGAAAGTAATACCCCTGAAAATAATGAAATCCCGCTTGCCGTGCCGCATCGAATTCTTCCCGGGTTTCCACCTTTTCCGCGATAAAGCGCAACGAGCCGAAACAGGAATATTGTTCAATAAGGTGACGGCACTGCTCCAGTGACAACTGGCGCAGATCCAGTTTGATAAAGTCGAGGTAGGGCAGAAATTCGTGCCAGCCTTCGCCCGGCACGTGGTCGTCCAGCGCCACCTTCATGCCCATGGCGCTCAGCTGTTTTACCCGCTTCAGCAGGCGGGCGGTGGGTTTGGCGCTTTCAAGGATTTCAACCACCATGTTGTGCTGTTTCAGTCCGTCCACCAGCCCTTCTTCCAGCAAGGTTTCGGGAAAGTTGACAAAGCACATGGCGGAGCCGACCAGATCGTCGATTTTTTCACTGAGAAATTGCTCGGCAATCAGTCGGCGGGTGGCCTGCTCGGCACAAATGTCGGGAAAACGATTTTCAAGGCCAAGCCGAAACAGCAGTTCATAACCCAGCGGGTTGCCATTCACATCGAGGATGGCCTGGCGCGCGACGAAACTGTAATTGTCCATGAAAACACCACAATAAAACCGAACGCCGTAATATACAGGAAGCAATTGGGTCAGACCAAGTTGGCTAGAGAAAAAATAAAAACGCCGGTTGGCGTTTTTATGGACAAGGGCGTTTGCGAGGGGGCTCAGAACCGATAATTCAGCTGCAGGCCCATCAGCCAGGCATCACCACCGGAGGTAAACCGGTAAGGCATTTCATTTACCTCTACCTGGCCGCCTTTCAGAAAAGCCAGGGCGGCATCCAGACTCAGGCGTGCATTGAGTGCATAGCCGGCGCCCAGGGTATACCAGGTGCGGTCCACATCCGGAATGGAAATGCTGCGGGTGGCTGCCGGCACCGGCGATTGATCGTAGGCCAGGCCGCCGCGCAGGGTCCATTGATCGTTCATGAAATGGGTGACCCCGGCGCTGACGCGCCAGCTGTTTCTGAATTTTTCATCCTTCTGAAACAAGGTATTGCCGTCGCTGCCCAGTGCGCGCAGCTCTTCAAAACTGCTCCATTCGGTCCACATCAGGCCGTAATGCAGGGCCCATTGGGAATTAACCTGATGGAAACCCGATAATTCCGCAATGGCGGGCAGGGTTAAATCCAGCTTGCCGGGAATGGCATTCCCCCCGGTACCGGCCGGATTATTTGGGCCCCAGGGTACCCCGTTGGGCAGAGCACTGCTGTATTGGCCTTCCAGCGTTAAGTCAATTTCCGAGCGGTAGCTCAGTGCCCAGCGGTTATCGCTATCCGCTTCCAGCAGCAAACCGATATTCCAGCCATAGCCCCAGTCGTCGCCGGCAAGTCGAACCAGCTCATCGGTGGCATTACCACCAAAGCCAGCGGGCAGTGGTTGCAGGCTGGCAATCCCTTTATGTCTTATCAGCTCCGCATCCGCATAAACCGCATTAAAACCGGCGCCCAGCGACAGATGATCATTCACCCGATAAGCCAGGCTGGGATTCAGGTTAAGGGTGGTCAGGGCGGTTTTGCCCGCCACCGGGCCGGCATAGTGATTGTCCTGATAGCTGGTGGACAGGCCGTAGTTGGTAAAGGCACCAATGCCGGCGGCCCATTGCCCATTAATGGGCTGCACATAATAGAAAAAGGGCACGAGCGCATCGTCGGCAATATCGCTGGACTGGGTAGGCAGGCCTGCCTGACTGGCACCCGCGGCCTGTTGCTGTGTGGGTTTGCCTTCCACATCAATTTCCGGATTCACATACACGGCGCCTGCCGACAGCGCCGGACGGTCAAACAGGGTCATGGCGGCCGGGTTGCGGCCCAGCACGGCGGCGTTGTCGGCGGCGGCCCCCTCGCCGGCATAGGCCCGGCCCAGGCCGCTGGTGCTCTGCTCCGCCAGCTGAAATGCCGCCGACTGAACCTGGCCGGTGGCCAGGGCGATCGAGGCGGTCAGCACCGACAGTGTCAACGTCTTTTTGCTCATAATGCACTCTCGCTGTGTGGGGGGGGAACAAAGGGCGCGACAGCTTAAACGCGGCCGGCAGAAGCAAACAGTTCCTGCCAGAGGCCAGATTAGAAAGAAGTTACAGGAAAGTAAAACAGGTGTTTATAAAAAAGAGGCCTGGAGGCCTCTTTTGTGAGAAAAATCAACCCTTAAAGGTCGGATTCCATGCGCCGGAAACTCAGCACAACGGCTTTGGAGGGCTCCTTGTCGGCGCGGCTGACCAGAATGCAGGCCAGGGCACAGACCACAAAGCCGGGCACGATTTCGTAGAGGTCGAACAGGCCGCCTTCCAGCTGCTTCCAGCCGATCACCGTCAGCGCTCCCAGAATAATGCCGGCCAGGGCGCCGTTGCGGGTGAGGCGCGGCCAGAATACCGACAGAATGATCACCGGGCCAAAGGCGGCGCCGAAACCGGCCCAGGCATAACTGACCAGGCCCAGTACTGTGGTTTGCGGATCCATGGCGATCACCAGCGCCAGAATGGCCACTGCCAGCACCGCCAGGCGGCCGACCCATACCAGCTCGTAATCACTCGCCTGGGGGCGCAGCCAGCGTTTGTAAAAGTCTTCGGTCAGGGCGGAAGAGCACACCAGCAGCTGGGAGTCGATGGTACTCATGATGGCCGACATGATGGCGGCAATCAGGAAGCCGGCCACCCAGGGGTTGAACACGGCGTTGGCCAGGGCCAGGAACACGGTTTCCGGGTTCTCCAGCGGCGCACCGCTGAAATACACGGCACCGGCCAGGCCCACACCCAGGGCACCAAGCAGCGACAGAATCATCCAGCTCATGGCAATGCGGCGCGACAGCGGTACCGAGCGGGGCGAGTCAATGGCCATGAAGCGCGCCAGAATATGAGGCTGGCCAAAATAACCCAGGCCCCAGGCCATCAGGCTGAGGCCGCTCAGCAGCGAAAATTCATGGAACAGGTCAAGCTTGTGCTCACCCATGCCATCCAGGGTGGCCATGGTCTGTTCCATGCCGCCCAGCTCGTTCATGACCGCCCAGGGCATGATCACCAGCGCCAGCAGCATCAGAATGCCCTGGAAAAAGTCGGTCCAGGACACCGCCAGAAAACCGCCCATAAAGGTGTAACTCACGATCACCGCGCCGCCCACAAACAGGGCGGTGAGGTAAGACAGGCCAAACACCTTTTCAAACAGAATGGCGCCGCCCACCAGACCGGAGGAGGTGTAAAACACGAAAAACACCAGTATGGTCAGGGCCGAGATCACGCGGATCAGGCCGCTTTTATCGTCCAGCCGGTTTTCCAGAAAGTCGGGCAGGGTCAGGGAGTCGTTGGCCTGCTCGGTATACACCCGCAGCCGCTTGGCCACGAAGAGCCAGTTGAGCCAGGCCCCGATCACCAGGCCAATGCCAATCCAGGCCTGATTGATGCCGTGCAGATACACGGCACCGGGCAGGCCCAGCAGCAGCCAGCCGCTCATGTCCGAGGCGCCCACGCTGAGGGCGGCCACGCCCGGCCCCAGGCGGCGACCGCCCAGAATATAATCGCTCAGCGAGCTGGTGGCCTTGTAGGCGACCACGCCAATCAGCATGGTCAGCACCAGGTAGCCGACAAAGGTAATGAGAATAGGGAGTTCAATGGTCATAGCGCGTTCCTGTTGTTGCAAACAGCATTAATGGCGTCCGTGTGAGCGAGGGCCCGAATGTTACACCAAAAGCGGGTGCAACTCTTATAGTAGTATGGCGCCGAACGGAACGAGCATGGAAAAGTGTGAAGGGGAGCGACAGCTCCCCGGGAGCCGGGATTAAATGGCCTTTTCCAGCGATGCCTTGACCTTCTGGGCCATGCGGTGAACATCCTCGCGGCGATCGCTCACCACCACCAGCCGGTTGTAACTCATGGGCATCACTTCGCCGTGCAGGTTGTTTTCGCTGAAGCGCGGCTCAAGTTGCATCACGCGCTCCATGGGGACCAGAAACACATGCACCCTGTCGTGCTCGCCCTGAATCACCAGGTGAGCCGCCGGGCCGCCGGCAAACATGCAATGGTTGGCATAATACACCTTGCCGATTTCCGCCATGTCGTGCAGCTGAGTGCCATAGGGGCGCAGCTTGGCGTTGACCGTGGTGAGGGTCACTTCCTCGTCGATGTAATGGGTGAAGGGCATTTCCCGCAATACGTGCTGCATGGCCACCTGCGACACCGAGGGCGGCTCGGCCGCCGCCTGGGGGGAAAAGGTCACAAAGCGGGTGGTAAAGCCAAGGGCAAAGGCCACCGAGGCGGCCACGGCCAGGTGGCGCCAGCCGGGAACATGACGATCGGGCTGGCGCAGCAGGTGCGACAACATGAGCTTGTCGGGCAGGGCCGCCGGCACCGGCTCTGCCAGCGCGTGGGACAGCTTGCGGTTGAACGCCTTCATCTCGTCCAGAAACTGGCGGTTGCCGGCATTGGCGGCACAGGCGGATAAAAATTCGGGGCTTTTGTCATCGGGATCCGCATAGGCCCGGCGGCGGAATTCCAGATCATCCATTGCTGAGACCTCTTGCTTGTTTGTCTTGCTCCAGGGCCTCTCTCAACTGGTTGCGGGCGCGAAAGAGGCGGGTCATTACGGTGTTCTTGTTCAAATCCAGTATTCCGGCAATTTCTTCTCCACTAAAACCGCCGATCACCTGCAGCAACAGCGGTTCACGATATTCGGGGGCCAGCCCGGCAATATGCCGGCGCAGCCATTCGTTTTCCATGTCCTGCTCCAGCCCCGGCGATTTGCGATCGGGCACCGCCGTGGTCTCGATGTCGACCAGATCGAACTGTTTGCGCTCAAAGCGGCGGGCATTTTCCCGGCGCAATATGGTGATCAGCCAGGCCTTGGCGGCTTTTTCTTCCTTCAGGCTGTCGAGCGCCTTCCAGGCCCGCAAAAAGGTCTCCTGCACCAGGTCTTCAGCCACCTGCCGGTCGTGGCACAGCCAGAAGGCATAGCGGAACAGATCGCCATGCAGGGCATACACCAGAGCCTCGTAACGCTTTTGTTTTATCATCATGCTTTTGGAGACCGCGTTTTGCCCCTGTTGCTTTCGTTTGAATATGGAAATCATCACTTACCCCGTGTGGGAGCCTGATGTTCAGTCTAACCACTGTTCCCGCCTGGTGCGACCGCCGTGTGCCGGTCTGCCGGAATGGCCGGGTGTCAGACACCTGTTTGAAACCGCTTTTACCGTTGCTACTATGCAGTGAGGTCGAACTTCCAGCTACCCCAAGGACAAGGAGCGCCCATGTCGTCGACTTTTCCCCTTACCACCCGCCACGGGGATCGCATTGCCATCGTCACCGGACTGCGCACGCCCTTTGCCCGTCAGGCCACCGTGTTCAACGGCATGGCGGCGCTCGATCTGGGCTGCATGCTGGTGGCCGAGCTGCTGGCCCGGGCCCCGGTGCCGGCCAGCGAGATTGAGCAACTGGTGTTCGGCCAGGTTATTCAGATGCCCAGTGCCCCCAACATCGCCCGGGAAATTGTGCTCGGTACCGAGCTGCCGGTGAGCACCGACGCCTACAGCGTTACCCGCGCCTGCGCCACCAGCTTTCAGGCGATGTCCAGCCTGGCCGAGTCGATGCTGGCGGGACGGGTGGAGGTGGGCATTGCCGGGGGCGCCGACTCGTCGTCGGTGCTGCCCATTGGCGTGTCGCGCCGGCTTGCCGATGCGCTGCTGGCGCTCAGCAAGGCCAGGACCCTGAAGCAGAAGTGGGCCATAGTGCGCCGGCTGAGACTCAAGGATCTGGCGCCGGTGCCGCCGGCCATTGCCGAGTATTCCACCGGCCTGACCATGGGGCAGACCGCCGAGCAGATGGCCAAGAGCCACGGCATTTCCCGCCAGGCGCAGGATGAGTTCGCTCGTCGCTCCCACCGGCTTGCCGCCGAAGCCTGGCAGCAGGGCTGGCTGCATGACGAGGTGATGGTCGCCCATGTGCCGCCCTTTGAAGCGGCGGTGGAGCAGGACAACACCCTGCGCCCCGACGCCGGCCCGGACGACTACGCCCGGCTCAGGCCCGCCTTTGACAAACGCCACGGCACCGTCACCGCCGGCAACAGCACGGCCCTGACCGACGGTGCCGCCGCCATGCTGATGATGACCGAAAGCCGGGCCAGGGCCCTGGGGCTCAGGCCGCTGGGCTATTTGCGCAGCCACGCCTACGCCGCCATTGGCGTGCGCCACAACATGCTGCTGGGGCCGAGTTATGCCACCCCCGCCGCCCTGGCCCGGGCCGGTTGCTCGCTGTCCGACCTGGATCTCATTGACATGCACGAGGCCTTTGCCGCCCAGACCCTGGCCAACCTGCAGTGCTTTGACAGCCGCCACTTTGCCGAACACGAGCTGGGCCTAAGCGCGCCCATTGGCAGCGTGGACATGAGCAAATTCAACGTGCTGGGCGGCTCGCTGGCCTATGGGCACCCCTTTGCCGCCACCGGCGCGCGCATGATCACCCAAGCCCTGAACGAGCTGAACCGCCGGGGCGGCGGTCTGGCCCTGGTCACCGCCTGCGCCGCCGGCGGCCTGGGCGTGGCCATGGTACTGGAGGCAGCCGAATGAGCGAACACATCTTTAGCCTGCGCCTGGACGACGGCATTGGCATTATCACCCTGGACGTGCCCGGCGAGCGCATGAATACCCTGCGTGAATCCTTTGCCGGTGAGTTGCGCGCATTGCTGGCCGAGATCCGCCAGGATCCCGCCATCACCGGGCTGGTGCTGCGCTCCGGCAAGCCCGGCTCCTTTATTGCCGGCGCCGACGTGCGCATGCTGGATGACTGCCAAACCATCGAGCAGGCCATGGCGCTGTCCCGGGCCGGGCAGGCATTGTGCAACGAACTGGAAGCGCTGGACATTCCCCTGATCGCCGCCATTCACGGCCCCTGCCTGGGCGGCGGGCTGGAGCTGGCGCTGGCCTGCCATGGCCGGGTATGCAGCGACGACGACATTACCCGCCTGGGCCTGCCCGAGGTGCAACTGGGGCTGATTCCCGGCTCCGGCGGCACTCAGCGTCTGCCTCATCAGGTGGGGCTGGTGCGGGCGCTGGACATGATGCTCACCGGCAAACAACTGCGCCCCAAACAGGCGCTGAAGGCCGGGCTGGTGAATGACTGTGTGCCCGAGAGCATTCTGCTGAACACCGCCATGACCATGGCGAAGCAGGGCAAACCGGCCCGCTCCGGCGCGAGGAATTTTAAATCCCTTATGCTGGAGGGCAACCCGCTGGGGCGCAAGCTGGTGTTTGACCGGGCGCTCAGTACCCTTCGCCGCAAGAGCCGGGGCAATTACCCGGCACCGGAAAAACTGCTGGAGGTGGTGCGCACCGGTTGCGAGCAGGGGAAACAGGCCGGGCTGGAAGCCGAGGCCGCCGCCTTTGGCGAGCTGGTGATGACCCCCGAGTCGGCGGCCCTGCGCCATCTGTTTTTTGCCACCACCGCCCTGAAAAAGGAAACCCGCTATCAGGGCGCCGAACCTGACCCGTTAAACCGGGTGGGTGTGCTGGGCGGCGGCCTGATGGGTGGTGGCATAGCCTGTGTGACCGCCACCAGGGCCGGGCTGCCGGTGCGCATCAAGGACATTAACCACAAGGGCATTAACCAGGCCATGGCCACGGCCCACCGCCTGCTCAGCGACAAGGTGAAGAAAGGGCAGCTGAGCCGGGCCGAGATGCACCAGCAGCTGGCCCGGCTTACCGGCACCCTGGACTATCGCGGCTTTGAGCGGGCCGATGTGGTGGTGGAGGCGGTGTTTGAGGATCTGGAAGTAAAGCGCCGAATGGTAAAAGAGGTGCAAACCCATTGCCCCGCGCACACGGTGTTTGCCAGCAATACCTCGTCGCTGCCCATTCATCACATTGCCGAAGGCGCCAAGCGTCCGGAGCGGGTGCTGGGGCTGCACTATTTCAGCCCGGTGGAGAAAATGCCCCTGGCCGAGATCATTCCCCACGCCGGTACCAGCCCGGAAGCCGTGGCCACGGCGCTGAAGCTGGCCCGGGCCCAGGGGAAAACGCCGATAGTGGTCAAGGACAGCGCCGGCTTTTATGTGAACCGCATTTTGGCGCCCTATATCAACGAGGCGGTCCGGCTGCTGCTGGAAGGCGAACCCATTGAGGCCATCGACCGGGCGCTGGTGGACTACGGCTTTCCGGTGGGGCCCATTACCCTGCTGGATGAAGTGGGCATCGACGTGGCCGCTAAAATCGCGCCCGTGCTTGAACGCGAGCTGGGCGATCGCTTCAGGGCGCCGGCGGCGTTCGGCAGGCTGCTGGACGACAACCGCCTGGGCAAGAAAAACGGCCGGGGCTTTTACGCCTTCAACAAAAAGGGCAAGCCCGCCGATCCCGACCTGTACCGGCTGCTGGGCGTGGTGCCCAGGGCCCGGTTGCCGGCGCAGGACATGGCCGAACGCTGCGTGCTGTTGATGCTGAACGAGGCGGCGCTGGCGCTGGAGGAGGGCGTGGTGGCATCCAGCCGGGACGGCGACATCGGCGCCGTGTTCGGCATTGGCTTTCCGCCCTTTGCCGGCGGCCCGTTTCATTACATGCACCAGCAGGGACTCGAAACCGTTATCGCCAAAATGGAGGAATACAGCCGTAAATACGGCGAACGCTTTACGCCCTGTGAGTCGCTGCGGCAAATGGCCGAACGGGGGGAGAGTTATTACTGAACCCCATTGCCGCTTTGCGTCAAACTGCGGGCGAGCCGCCCGCGCTCCAAACTTCCGGCGTATTGTTCTTATGGTGCGCAGGCGGCCTGCCTGCATTAGCGCTCGCAAGAGCGCTTAAAACCTGCCGCACGGACTCCGTCGGCTGAATCCTCTTCCTTCTCCCGTGCTAACGTTTTTCTCTTTTCCACCCTTGAAAACCGTCGCACCACCCCCATCTTTTCGACTGTAGGTTAAACCAAGCAAGGAACATCAAGATGACCGAAGCCGTGCATACCGAAACCCATGGTTTTCAAACCGAAGTCAAACAGCTGCTCAGCCTGATGGCGCACAGCCTCTATTCCAATAAAGAGGTCTTTTTGCGTGAGCTGGTGTCGAACGCTGCCGATGCTGCCGACAAGCTGCGCTTCAAGGCCCTGTCCAACAGCGACCTGTTCGAGAACGATGGCAACCTGCGGGTGCGCCTGGTCATCGACAAGGACAACAAGACCCTGACCATTTCCGACAACGGCATCGGCATGACCCGGGACGAGGTGATCGAACACCTGGGCACCATCGCCAAGTCGGGCACCAAGGCCTTCTTCAGCCAGTTGTCCGGCGATCAGGCCAAGGACTCCCAGCTCATCGGCCAGTTCGGCGTGGGCTTCTACTCCGCCTTTATCGTGGCTGACAAGGTTACCGTGCTGAGCCGGGCCGCCGGTGAAAGTGCCGATCGGGGCGTGCGTTGGGAGTCGGACGGTGACGGCAGCTTCACCGTGGCCGACATTGAAAAAACCGGCCGCGGCACCGACGTGATCCTGCACCTGCGTGACAGTGAGCTGGAGTTCCTCGACGACTGGCGCCTGCGCAGCATCATCGGCAAGTACTCCGATCACATCAGCATTGCCGTGGAAATGTGGAAGGACGGCAGCCCCGAGCAGACCGACGAAGACGGCAAGGTCACCTCACCGGCCACCGAGGGCGAGTGGGAGCAGGTAAACAAGGCCACCGCGCTGTGGACCCGCGCCAAGGGCGAGGTAACCGACGAGGAATACCAGGAGTTCTACAAGCACATCTCTCACGACTGGCAGGACGCTCTGGCCTGGAGCCACAACAAGGTGGAAGGCAACCAGGAATACACCAGCCTGTTGTATGTGCCTGCCAAGGCGCCCTTTGACCTGTACAACCGTGAGCAGAAGCACGGCCTCAAGCTGTACGTGCAGCGGGTGTTCATCATGGACGACGCCGAGCAGTTCATGCCCACTTACCTGCGCTTTGTAAAGGGAGTGCTCGACTCCAACGATCTGCCGCTGAACGTGTCCCGCGAGATCCTGCAGGACAACAAGATCACCGCTCAGCTGCGCAAGGCCTGCACCAAGCGGGTACTGTCCATGCTGGAGCAGATGGCCAAAAACGAGTCTGAAAAATATCAGGGCTTCTGGAAAGAATTCGGCAACGTGCTGAAGGAAGGCCCGGCGGAAGACTACGCCAACCGCGAACAGATTGCCGGCCTGCTGCGCTTTGCCAGCACCCACACCGACTCCGATGCCCAGACCGTGTCGCTGGATGACTACATCGAGCGCATGAAGGAAGGTCAGGACAAGATCTACTACATCACCGCCGACAGCTACGCCGCCGCCAGCCACAGCCCGCACCTGGAAATCTTCCGCAAGAAGGGTATTGAAGTGCTGCTGATGTGGGAGCGCGTGGACGAGTGGCTGATGAGTCACCTGAGCGACTATAAAGACAAGCAGTTTGTGTCGGTGACCAAGGGCGAGCTGGATCTGGGCGAGCTGGACGACGAGGAAACCAAAAAGGCCCAGGAAGAAGCCAGGGAAGCCCTGGCCCCGCTGCTGGAGCGGGTGAAAACCGCCCTGGGTGACGAGGTGAAGGAAGTGCGCCTGACCCACCGCCTGACCAGCACCCCATCCTGTGTGGTGGCCGGTGAGCACGACATGAGCACCCAGATGATCAAGCTGATGCGCGCCGCCGGCCAGCCGGTGCCGGAGCAGAAATACATTCTCGAGCTGAACCCTGAGCACAGTCTGGTGAAAAAGCTGGAAAGCCTGGAAGAAGGCGAGCAGTTCAACGAATGGTCCCACCTGCTGCTGGAGCAGGCCCAGCTGGCCGAGCAGGGCGGCCTGAAAGATCCCGCCGCCTTCGTGGCCCGGGTCAACCGTCTGCTGCTGGGCTGATAACCCTTTAGCAAATAAACAAAAAACCCGGCCATGCGCCGGGTTTTTTGTTTCGAGGTGTTTGTAGCCGGCGCTTCAGCCGCCGGAGCAGACAACGCCGATGCTGCAGATATGACGACGCTTGTAAAAAATGACTCCGACCTCTTTTTTCTTTCAGCTTAGCGCCTTGATCCCCAAACGAGCAAAGTCGATAAGCGCTTGATGATAACAAAATCACGTCATGCACAATGGTCGGGTCAACTTCGAGATAGTCATGCACCAGTGCATTTCGAAGCCCGATAACCTTGCGCCAGGGCGTGCTTTTGTCGATCACCCCCTTTTCAGCCAGCCGGTTGAACGCAGTAAGCGCCTCGTTACTGGCCATACCGGTTTCTTTTTTTGCCCAGTGTTTGGCCAGACCAATACAGGACGCTATAAGCACCTGAAGCGTTCGCTCCACAGCTCTTTGCTCAAAGCGGCTCCAGGGCTCTTTTTGTAGCCGCAGCTTCAGCTCAGCCAGATCCAATTCGCACTAGTCGACATGTTCTTTTTGCGCATTCAGGTAGGAATTTTGACCGGTGTTAATCATGTTGTTCTCCGGCGTTGTGGGCATGAACGTAATCCAGCTCCCACATGGAATAAATGCGCTGCTCTGCCTGCATGCGGTGAGAAGGGGACAGATCCAGTAA
This sequence comes from Oceanimonas pelagia, assembly GCF_030849025.1. Lineage (NCBI taxonomy): Bacteria > Pseudomonadati > Pseudomonadota > Gammaproteobacteria > Aeromonadales > Aeromonadaceae > Oceanimonas > Oceanimonas pelagia. The sequence continues at coordinate 1,873,433 of NZ_CP118224.1, read as the reverse complement.
CAGCTTGCCCTGGCTCAGCACACTCCAGCCAAGGGGAACGGGAGCTATGGCCAAGTCCACCACACTGATGGTGCCTTCCGGCATGGCAAGCTTGTGTTGCCAGTCCAGTGCTATTTCTTTCGGCCTGAGCCGGCGAGATAAAGCATCCGGCTCCCAGTGGGTAAATACCACTGCCAGATCGTAGTCGCTACCGGCGTGATGGTCTCCTCTGGCCCGGGAGCCATACAGCCAAAGCGCAGCAATATCAGAGCGCTGGCGCGCCAGCTTCACAGTGTTTGCCAGTTGCTCCATGTTCACTTCTGTGCTTCTTAAAAAGGGGTCGGAGTCAATTTTTAAAAATGACTCCGACCCCTTTTTCTTAGCTGACAGTTTACCGCTTAAAGCTCCCCAAAGGGGCCAATGCTTCCCACAAAAACCGCGCCTTGCGCAGCCGGCGGTGCACCAGCCGCAGCACCCGGTTGTCCGGCTCTTTGAACTGCTCCCGCTCCCGGGCCAGCTGGCGCGCGAAGCGTTGCGGCGTGCTGCACAGGCCGGTTTGATAATCCACATAGGTGGGATACCAGGCATAGGTGGCATACACCAGCGCCGGCAGGGGCAGGGCGCGGCCCCGGCGCGCTACAGGGTGCACATCGGTAGTCAGTCCCCAGCCGGCATAAAACGGCTGGCTCCACACCGTGACCGGCTTGCCCCGGATCAGCGCCTCCAGCCCGGTAAGGGAGGTAAGCACATGCACCGTATCGCAGGCGTCCAGACAGTCCACAATGCCGGCGTCCGTTTCCACCAGATCCACACAAGTCTTCAGTACCTTTTCCGGCACCTGCCCCTTGCGGTTGCCGCTCACCACATCCGGGTGCGGTTTGAATATGATAAAGGCATTCGGATGAGCGGCCCGCACCGCCTGCAGCAGGGCGGCATTGCCGGCCACGAACGGGCTGCCCAGCTGCACCGAGGCATCGTCGTCCACCTGGCCGGGCACCAGCAGCACCGGTCGGCCATTGGCCTGTTTCCGCCAGTCAAGCCGGCTGCGCGTGCCCACATTGTATTTGGTGAGCGCCTGCTCGCGAAAATGGGTTAACAACTGCTCGCCCAGGCTCAGCTCAAGGGAAGAGAAGTCGTGGTGACCCAGATAATGTTCAATGGCGCTGGGTGTGCGCGGATCGTAATAGATGCCAACAGGGTCTATTACCAGTGAGCCCGGCCGACGCAGATCCGAGCCCAGCCCCACCGAGCGCAAAAAGCCGTCTTCCATGCGCCATACCGGCAGCGGGCAATTCGCCAGCTGCGATTCAAACCGGCGGCCCCATACCAGCACGGCTTTATTGTCATTCCCGCGAAAGCGGGAATCCATGGCGTCGGGAATACGGTTAACAAAGGTCACTTTCCTGGCGTAACGGCTTAAAAAACGGGGCGCGAAGCGCCGTCGCCACAGCGAAAACCCTACTGCATACAACTCATCCACCGGCGGCACCGGTGAACGCTGCGCCAAAATCAAATCCAGCACATCTTCCAGCTCACAACGCTCACCGGTGATCGGATCCAGATAACGGCAATAACGCAGATAGGCCGCCGCCAGCAGCTGCGGCACGGTGCGCGGCTCGCCCCGGCGCGGCACTGCAATGCGGTCGTCGGTCACGCCCCAGCCGGCATAAAAGGGGGCGCCAAAGCACACCACCGGCTTGCCGGCCAGCAGCGCTTCAAAGCCCAGCTGAGAGGTAACGGTATACACCTTGTCTACCTGCGCCATCAGTGCAAAGGGATTCACACTGTCGGCCAGCAACAGCACATCGTCACCCACATCGTTTAAATAGCCCAGCTTTTTGCCCAGCAGCACATCCGGGTGGGTACGCACAATAATCTGGGCACCCGGATTTTCGGCCTTGGCGGCGGTCAGCATATTGGCAAATGACTGCTCGCTGGCCAGCCCCAGCCGCACCGACTGATCCCCTCTGGTCTGGTCAATCACCAGCACCCTGGGGCGAGCATTATCCAGCCTGGTCGCCACTGCCGCCGGCAATGTGTTGCCGGCATAGCAGTTGTATTTGGTAATGCCATGCTCAACCAGAGCCTGGCGCAGCGCCCCGGCCCGCTGTTGCCAGTCGTCATTCCACCAGTCGAGGCTCTGCAGCATGTGCTCAAGGGCGCTTGGGCGGGTGGCGTCGTAATACACGCCAACCTTATCAACAATCAGCGACAGCCGGTGGCCGCCACCGGCCGGGTGGCCGATATAGCCGATAAAGCCGTCTTCCAGCTGCCAGAAGGGCAGGGCGCGCCGCTCTGCCAGCCGGCGGGCGCGTTCGGTGTTGGGCTTCATGCCCCAGCCCACCACCGCGGCGGGGCTGTTGTCAGGCATCAGCCCAAGGGAGTGGGGCGCCAGCAGAACGTTAAGCACCCGGCGCTGGCGCCAGATGCCGAAAGAGGTGGTTAGAAGCATAAAAGGCTCAATCATTAAAAAAGGGGTCGGAGTCATTTTTAAAATGACTCCGACCCCTTTTTCTTGTTTAGGCAAACAGTGCCGGCCAGTTCACGTCATTCTCGCCCAGCACCAGAAAGTAGGGGTTGAGCACTTCCCTGGTGTTTGCGTAGCTCAGGGGTTCGCCGTTTAGTTGCAGTACCTGGCCGCCGGCCTGCTCAACCACACACTGGGCAGCGCCGGTGTCCCACAGCGAGGTAGGGCCAAGACGCGGATACACATCGGCGGCGCCTTCGGCCACCAGGCACAGCTTGAGCGAGCTGCCCATGGCCACCAGCTCGTGCTCACCCAGTTTTTCCAGCAACTGCAGCAAGGAGTCTCCGGCGTGAGAGCGGCTGCCCACCACGCGCCAGGGCTGATCAGCTTTATGTTCAGTCACACGAATTGCCACCGGCGCGGCATTGCCCTCGGCTTTAAAGGCCCCCAGGCCTTCGGCGGCGGTATAACCCACATTCAGCGCCGGTGCATAGACCACACCCAGCACGGGCCTGCCGTTTTCCACCAGAGCAATATTGACGGTAAATTCGCCGTTGCGCTTGATGAACTCCTTGGTGCCATCCAGTGGATCCACCAGCCAGTAGCGGCCATGTTCATCGGCCCCGGCAAAGCCGGCGGTGTCTTCTTCCGACAGCACCGGTGCCTTCAGAGAAAGCTCGGCCAGACCGTTCACAATAATGTTGTGGGCGGCGGCGTCTGCTTCGGTAAGCGGTGACTTGTCTTCCTTTTGCTCAACGGTAAAGTCGCGGCCATAAATTTCCATAATGGCGGCACCGGCCTTGCGGGCCAATGCATCCACCTGATTAAGCAATTCCTGAGTAATTGACATTCTATTTCCTTTTAACGTCACTCCGGCGAAGGCCGGAGTCCATTCGGCTGGCGACATAAATGTTGGGATTCACTTCGTTCATCGCCAACCTACGCTTTAACTGACTGCTGTTTTTTATCCTGTAATAATTCCCCGTTCTTTCAGCACGGCAATCACCGCATCCGCCGCTTCGTCGGCACTCATGGCCGTGGTGTCGAGACGGATTTCCGGGTTCTCCGGCTGCTCGTAGGCGGAGTCGATGCCGGTGAAGTTCTTCAGCTCACCGCGGCGGGCCTTCTTGTACAGTCCCTTCACGTCGCGCTCTTCCGCCACGTTGAGCGGGGTGTCCACGTGCACTTCGATGAATTCACCGTCTTCCAGCAGCTCCCGGGCCAGGCGGCGCTCGGCGCGGAACGGCGAGATAAAGGCGGTGAGCACGATCAGGCCCGCATCCACCATCAGCTTCGACACTTCCGCCACCCGGCGAATGTTCTCCACCCGGTCGGCGTCGGTAAAGCCCAGATCCTTGTTCAGGCCGTGGCGCACGTTGTCACCGTCCAGCAGGTAGGTGTGGTTGCCCTGCGCGTGCAGCTTTTTCTCCACCAGGTTGGCGATGGTGGACTTGCCGGCACCGGACAGGCCGGTAAACCACAGCACCGCCGGTTTCTGGCCCTTGGAGAGCGCCCGCGCTTCCTTGTTCACGTCCACGTGCTGCATGTGAATGTTCTGGCTGCGGCGCAGGGAGAAGTGCAGCATGCCGGCGGCCACCGTGTTGTTGGACAGCCGGTCGATCAGAATAAAGCCGCCGGTGTCCTTGTTGCTCTGGTAGTCGTCAAAGGCAATGGCCCGGTCCAGGCTGAGGTTACACACCGCAATGCCGTTCAGATCCAGCTTCTTGGCGGCCACGTGCTCCAGGGTGTTGACGTTCACCTGATACTTGATGTCGGTCACCGAGGCGGTCACCGTCTTGGTGCCGATCTTCAGCAGGTAGGGGCGGCCCGGCAGCAGTGGATCTTCGTGCATCCACACCAGGGTGGACTCGAACTGATCGGCGGTTTCCACCGGCGCCTCGGCGGTGGAGATCACATCCCCCCGGGAGATGTCGATTTCATCTTTCAGGGTCAGGGTCACCGACTGACCGGCTACCGCCTCGGGCAGATCGCCGCCGTGCACCACAATGCGATCCACGGTGCTTTCCTTGCCCGACGGCAGCACGCGAATGCGATCGCCGGGTTTGACCACGCCGCTGGCGATGGTGCCGGCAAAGCCGCGGAAGTCCAGGTTGGGGCGGTTGACCCACTGCACCGGCAGGCGGAAGGGCGCGCGCTGCATGCGGGTGTCGTCCACTTCCACGGTTTCCAGGTAGCCCATCAGGGTGGTGCCGTGATACCAGGGCATGTTGGCGCTGGGCTCAACGATGTTGTCGCCCTTGAACGCCGACATGGGAATATAGGTGATGTTGTCGAGGTTGAGTTGCTCGGCAAATTGCGCGTAGTCTTCCTTGATCTTGCGGAAGGTGTCTTCCGAGTAGTTCACCAGATCCATCTTGTTGATGGCCACCACCACCTGGCGAATGCCCAGCAGCGACATCAGGTAGCTGTGGCGGCGGGTCTGGGTGAGAATGCCCTTGCGCGCATCCACCATCAGAATGGCGGCGTCGGCGGTGGAGGCGCCGGTCACCATGTTGCGGGTGTACTGCTCGTGTCCGGGAGTGTCGGCCACAATGAACTTGCGCTTGTCGGTGGAGAAGAAGCGGTAGGCCACGTCGATGGTAATGCCCTGCTCGCGCTCGGCGGCCAGGCCGTCCGCCAGCAGCGCAAAGTCGATGTCCTCACCCTGAGTGCCGTACTTTTTCGAGTCGGCCTCCATGGCGGCGAGCTGATCTTCAAACAGCATCTTGGACTCGAACAACAAGCGCCCGATCAGGGTACTCTTGCCGTCGTCCACGCTGCCGCAGGTGATAAAGCGCAGCAGACTCTTGCTTTCGTGCTGCTTGAGGTATTCGTTGATATTGCTTTCTATCAGAGATGACTGGTGCATCTTGCGTATCCTTCAGAGCTATATGCCGTAAGCTGTATGCTGTATGTCAAAGCGTCAGCTTGCGGCGTTTTGTTCGTCATTCAGGGTGGTAATAAGCCCGTGCAGCATGGCTGAAATATCACGGGTTTCCTGCAACCAATGCCGACCCTGTTGCTCGTTGATATAGCCAATTTCGATGCCGATATAGACCTGAGTGCGCAGCTCGGCACATGAGCCCCTGGCGATCACCAAAAAGTGGCGTTTGTCCTTGTTGGAGAAGCGTGACATGCCTTCGGCAATATTGCTGGGTATGGACAGGCCCGAACGGGTAATTTGATCGCGAAAACCAAAATCCCGTAGTTCTCTCAGCGCCTTATACAAGTCAGCCGATAACCTCGCCGACTTCTTCCACACCTGCAATTTCTCAAAATTCATCACGCCCTCTCTGGAAGCCATAAACCATCAGCTGCGCTGTGACTTTATTTGTCTTACAGCATAAAGCTTATAGCTTACAGCTGGTTATTTCCGAGGCGCTGCGCGCCTCAGAAATAACCTTCCTGTTTTTTCTTTTCCATGGATGCAGCGGAGTCGTGGTCGATCATGCGGCCCTGGCGCTCCGAGGTCTTGGTCAGCAGCATTTCCTGAATAATGGCGGGCAGGGTGTCGGCCTCGGACTCCACCGCGCCGGTGAGCGGGTAGCAGCCGAGGGTACGGAAACGCACGCTCTTCATCATCGGCACTTCGCCCTCTTTCAGCGGCATGCGCTCGTCGTCCACCATGATCAGGGTGCCGTCGCGCTCCACCACCGGGCGCTGGGCGGCGTAATACAGCGGCACGATGGGAATATTCTCCAGGTGAATGTACTGCCAGATGTCGAGCTCGGTCCAGTTGGACAGCGGGAACACGCGAATGGACTCGCCCTTGTGCTTGCGGGCGTTGTACAGCTTCCACAGCTCGGGGCGCTGGTTTTTCGGATCCCAGCGGTGCTGGGCGGTACGGAAGGAGAAAATGCGCTCCTTGGCCCGGGACTTTTCCTCATCGCGGCGGGCGCCCCCAAAGGCGGCGTCGAAACCGTACTTGTCCAGTGCCTGCTTGAGCCCTTCGGTCTTGGTGATGTCGGTATGAATGGCGGAGCCGTGAGTGAAGGGGTTGATGTCCTTCTCGATGGCTTCCGGGTTGATGTGCACCAGCAGCTCCATGCCCAGCTCCTTGGCCATACGATCGCGGAACTCGTACATTTCGCGGAACTTCCAGCGGGTGTCCACGTGCAGCAACGGAAAGGGCGGCACCGAGGGGTAGAATGCCTTCATGGCCAGGTGCAGCATCACGGCGCTGTCCTTGCCGATGGAGTAGAGCATGACGGGGTTGTCGGCCTCGGCCACCACTTCCCGCATGATGTGGATACTTTCGGCTTCCAGCCGTTGCAGGTGGGTCAGATTCATGGAGTTCCTCTTGGTTACTAAGGTTGCCTGGGCTGAAATGGCAGAAGGTAGCGGGTGCCGATCAGGCTCCCGTGGCACTGTGGTAACAGCCGGCGAAGATGAATATGGGGCAGGGTGAAAAACACCGATGTTTGTGTGTTCGTTCAGCCAGCGCTGAATGTTGGTTACGCGCGATATATCGCAGCCGGCAAGCACCAGGCAAAGCGGCTGCTCTTCAAAAAGAAGGCGCTCAGAAAACGCAATAAAATGCTCTGCCGTGGCCGGGTAGGGCACCGCAAGCCAAAGCTGTCGCCCTCTGGGCGTGTGTGCATAGAGCAGTGAATGCGTGCCTGTTGTTTTAAGGCCGCCCCACAGCACCCGGCCACCGCTGTATCTGGCCCGCTGTTCAATAAGGGGAAGGGCATGCTTGAGCCATTGCTGAGCGGCAGGGTGAGCCGAGCGTGAAAAGACATGCTGCTCAGGCTCGGCCTGCAGCTGCCAGCGCTCCATAAAACGATGCAGCGAGCGTTCGGTTAACGGCACGCCCAGTTCACTGGCAACCCATTGCAGTATGGGCTGGGCATGCCACAGGCCATTGCCCGGCGGGGGGGATTGCAGGCGCTGCAGCAACACCTGCTCCTGCTCGGCAGAAAGGGCTCGCCCTTCTCCCTTTTTTCTGCCTCTGGGCTTTACCTTGACGGCCTCCCAGCCGCCGGCGGCAAAGGCCTTGCAGGCCGCAATGATAGTGGGGTTGCTGAGCCCGGTGGCGGCAGATACCTGAGCCAGGGTGGCGCCGGCAAGGCGCAGCTCCACCGCCTTTCTGCGACGGTGGCTAATGTTATCCGGCGATAAATCTTTAATAGCCTTTGCTTTGCTCAAGTTAAGCCACCACAAGGTTTTTTTAATTATTGTCAGTTGCCCGACCGTGTTTTGCATGACAGTGTATTAAACATCAACGTAGAATAAAAGCATGCTTGAAAAGGAACAAAAACAATGACCGCCTGGTGGGTGTTAACGTCGGTGGGCGTGTTGCTGGGGCTGCTGGTGCAGGGGCGTTTTTCTCCGGCCGTGCTGTTTGGTGGCTGGGCCACCGGTTATCTGGTGCTGGGGGTGGTCAGCGAGCAGCAATGGCTGAGCAGTTTTACCAATCCGGCGCTGATCACCCTGCTGGTATTAATGCTGGTGTCGCTGGCACTGGAGCGCTCCCCCTTGCTGGAGCGGTTTTCCGGCGCTCTGCTAAAGGGCAATGAAAGCCTGGCCAGCCTGCGGCTGATGGGAGTAACGGCCGGTCTTTCCGCCTTTCTTAACAACACCGCCGTGGTGGGATCACTGCTGGGGGTGATTTCGCGTCAGCGCCATATTCCGGCGTCGCGCCTGCTCATTCCGCTTTCTTTCGCCTCCGTGCTGGGGGGCGTGACTACCCTGATAGGCACTTCTACCAACCTGGTGGTCAACTCCTTTGTGGTGAACGCTGGCCTGCCGGCGCTGGGCATGTTTGAGTTTGCCGCCGTGGGTGTGCCGGTTGCCTTGTTGTGCCTGATGGTGCTGATGTTCAGTGCCCGGCTGTTGCCGCAAAATGGCATGAAAGACGAGGAAAGTGCCCAGCCCTATTTTCTGGAAGCCAGGGTGCAGCCCGGGGCGGCGCTGGTTGGCCGCAGCATAGAGCAAAACCGGCTGCGCAGCCTGGATGGGTTGTTCTTGCTGGAAATTGTGCGCAACGACCGGCTCATCAGCCCGGTGGCTCCCGATGAAATACTGGAAGCCAACGACGTACTGGTGTTTACCGGAGAGGTGAAAAAGGTGCAGGCATTGCAGCCCTTCAGCGGGCTGGAGCTGTTTGGCAATGGCGTGGATCGGTTGCTGGCCTCCAACCTGGTGGAAGTGGTGGTGTCCAACGAGTCGGAGCTGGCCAAGCGCACCCTGCAGGAAGTGGACTTTCGCACCATGTTCAACGCCGGTGTGGTGGGCATCAGGCGGGGCAACAAACGACTGACCGGCCAGCTGGGTAAAATTCCGCTCAGGGTGGGCGACAGCCTGCTGCTGGCGGTAGGCGCCGACTTTACCCAGCACCGCAACCTGGATCGCAACTTTCATCTGCTGGGCAAAATGCAGCGGCCCAAACTCAGCAATCGCCAGAGCGTGCTGGCCTTTGCCGGCTTTGGCGCTGTTATTGCCATGGCGGCCCTGAACCTGCTGCCGCTGCTTAATGGCCTGCTGCTGTTGCTGGCCGGCCTGTTGCTAAGCCGCATGTTAACGCTTTCCGAACTGCGCCGGCGCTTTCCCTTTGAGCTGGTGGTGATTATCGGCTCGGCGCTGACCGTGGCCAAGGCCATGGACAGCTCGGGAGCGGCACAACTGGTAGCCGACGGCATGCGGGCGCTATTTAACGGGCACGGCGTGTTCGGCGCCTTTGCAGGAGTGTATTTAATGACCCTGCTGCTGACCGAAACCGTGACCAATAACGCCGCCGCCGCCCTGGCGTTCCCCATCGGGCTGAGCACAGCGCAGGCCTTTGGCGTTGACCCCATGCCCTTTATCATGGCGGTGGCCTTTGGCGCCAGCGCCTGTTTCATGGTGCCTTTCGGCTACCAGACCCACCTGATGGTGTATTCCCCCGGGCGTTACCGCATGGTGGATTACATCAAAACCGGCCTGCCCGTCAGCCTGGCTTACTCCGCCGGGGTCATTGCACTGGTGCCGGTGGTGTTTCCGTTTTGAGGCAGTTCCGCATCAGCAAACAGCGGCGCATGTTTGTCTTTTTCCGAAAGCAGGGGCGGGCAGGGCAAGGGCCAGTCTATGGCCAGGGTGGGATCGTCCCAGCGAATGGCACGCTCATGCTTGGGGGCGTAATAATCGGTGGTCTTGTACAAAAATTCAGCCACTTCTGATAACACCACAAAGCCATGGGCAAAGCCTTCCGGAATCCACACCTGCCGTTTGTTTTCCGCCGAGAGCACTATGCCCTCCCATTGTCCGAAGGTATTCGAGCCCGGGCGCAGGTCAACCGCCACATCAAATACCTCTCCCAGGGTGCAGCGCACCAGTTTGCCCTGTTGCTGGGCCACCTGATAATGCAGGCCACGCAGTACGCCCCGGGCAGAACGGGAGTGGTTATCCTGCACAAACGGCACACTGCGGCCAATGGCTTGCTCAAACCGCTGTTGGTTAAAGCTTTCAAAAAAAAAGCCTCGCTCGTCGCCAAACACGGTGGGCTCAATAATATAAAGGTCGGGAATTGAGGTATTAATCATATGCATCAGGCTTTAAATCCGGGTTGGATCAGGCGCAGCAAATACTGGCCATAGGCGGTTTTGGCCAGTGGCTCGGCCAAGCGGGCAACCTGCTTGGCATCAATAAAGCCCTTGCGGTAGGCAATTTCTTCCGGGCAGGCCACTTTCAGGCCCTGGCGGTGCTCAATGGTCTGAATAAAACTACCGGCTTCCATCAGGCTGTCGTGGGTGCCTGTGTCCAGCCAAGCATAACCTCTGCCCATTACAGATACCGACAATGCGCCCAGCGCCAGGTACTGCCGGTTTACATCGGTAATCTCCAGTTCTCCCCGTGCAGAGGGCTGCAAACTACGGGCAATATCAATGACCTGGTTATCGTAAAAATACAGGCCAGTAACTGCATAGTTACTTTTGGGATGAGCGGGCTTTTCTTCCAATGAGAGAGCATGGCCGTGCTCATTAAACTCCACCACGCCATAGCGCTCCGGATCTTGCACATGATAGGCGAACACGGTGGCACCCTGAGCCTGGTTGTTGGTTTGCACCAGCTCCTGCTGCAGGTTATGGCCAAAAAAGATATTGTCGCCCAACACAAGGGCACAGGGGTCTTCGCCAATAAAATCTGCACCAATAAGAAAGGCCTGAGCCAGCCCGTCGGGGCTGTGCTGCACCGCATAACTCAAGTTAATCCCCCATTGGCTGCCATCGCCCAGCAACTGCTCAAAACGAGGGGTATCCTGCGGCGTGCTGATCACCAGAATGTCTTTAATGCCCGCCAGCATCAGGGTGCACAGCGGATAATAGATCATCGGCTTGTCATAGACCGGCAGCAGCTGTTTGCTCACCGCCATGGTGACCGGATAAAGCCGGGTGCCTGAGCCCCCGGCCAGAATAATGCCTTTACGCCTGTTCAATGAGAGACTCCAGAATTTCGCTCAGCGTGTGTGTCAGCCCCTGTTGCCAGGGGGGAAGCATGATATCAAAGCTGGCCTCCAGTTTGCGGCAATCCAGCCGGGAGTTAAGTGGCCGAATGGCGGGCGTGAGCCAGGCTTGAGTGGCAATAGGGTGCAACGCTTGCAGCGCCAGAGGCAGGCCGGCATTGCGCGCCAGCTCAAACACAAAGGCGGCATAATCATGCCAGCTGGTTTCTCCCGCTGCTGCCAGATGATACAAACCGGCCAGTGCCGGCTGCACCATAGCCAGGCGCAGTGCATGGGCGGTGACATCTGCGATCAGGGCAGCGCTGGTAGGCGCACCAATCTGGTCACTCACCACGTTCAGCGTTTGTCGCTCCTGGCCCAATCGCAACATGGTGCGGGCAAAGTTGTTGCCGCGCGTGGCATACACCCAGCTGGTACGAAAAACCAAATGCCGTGAGCAATTGCGAATAATGGCCAGCTCTCCGGCCCGTTTGCTGGCGCCATAGGTATTGATAGGGGCGGTGGCGTCGGCTTCGCTCCAGGGGGAGAAGCCCTCACCACTGAACACATAATCGGTGGAATAATGCACCAGCCAGGCCCCCAGAGCTTCCGCCTCCCGGGCCAGTGTCTCCACCGCAGTGGCGTTAACCAACATGGCTTGCTCCTGCTCGGTTTCGGCCCGGTCCACTGCTGTGTAGGCGGCGGCATTCACAATCACATTCGGCCTGAGTGTCCGTACCGTTTGCACCAACTGCTCTGGTCTTGCCAGATCGCCGCAATAATCGGAACTGTGGCGATCCAGCGCGGTAAGCCGCCCAAGCGGAGCCAGAGCCCGTTGCAACTCCCAGCCCAGCTGGCCGTTTCTACCCAACAGCAAAATATGCATCAGCCCTGCCCACCATAGTGTTGCGCAAGCCACTGCCGGTACTCGCCGCTTTTTACATGGCTCACCCACCTTGGGTTGGCCAGATACCATTGCACTGTTTTGCGCAGGCCGCTTTCAAACGTTTCCTGCGGTGTCCAGCCCAGCTCTCGTTCTATTTTGCCGGCATCTATGGCGTAGCGCCTGTCATGGCCCGGACGATCTATTACATGAGTGATCAGTGAACGGTAAGGGGCAAGGGGTGAGGGGACGAGTTCATCCAGAATGCTGCAAATGCTGTTAACCACTTCCAGATTGGTTTTTTCGTTATGGCCGCCAATGTTCCAGGTGTCACCAATCTGGCCTTGAGTGAGCACGGTATACAGGGCCTTGGCATGATCTTCCACATAGAGCCAGTCGCGAACTTGATCACCCTTGCCATACACGGGCAGTGGCTTGCCTTCCAGCGCGTTTAATATCACCAGTGGAATGAGCTTTTCCGGAAACTGGCAGGGGCCGTAGTTGTTGGAGCAATTGGTGATCAGCACCGGCAGGCCATAAGTACGGTGCCAGGCCCGCACCAGGTGATCCGAACCGGCCTTGCTGGCGGAATAGGGGCTACTGGGAGCATAGGGCGTGGTTTCGGTAAAGAGATCGTCCGTGCCGTGCAGGTCGCCATAGACCTCGTCGGTAGACACATGATGAAAGCGAAAGGCCGTTTTGCGCTCGTCATCCAGCCCGCTCCAGTAGTGGCGGGCCGCTTCCAGCAGGGTGCAGGTGCCGACCACATTGGTAGTAATGAACTCGGCCGGGCCGGAAATGGATCTGTCCACATGGCTCTCTGCTGCCAGGTGCAGCACCGCATCGGGCTGATGCTCGGCAAACAGCGTTTCCAGTCCGGCGCCATCACAAATGTCGAGATGAGCAAAGTGATAGCGGGGCGAGTCGGCTACCCCGACCAACGACTCAAGATTGCCCGCATAGGTGAGCTTGTCTACGTTTATCACCGCATCGGGCGTGTGCTGAATAATATGGCGGATCACCGCCGAGCCAATAAAGCCGGCTCCGCCGGTAACCAGAATTTTGCGCATGGAATTAATGTCTCATTTTTTTGTAATGGCCGCTTTGGCCTTTTCCATCATTATCTGTCTTGCCTTATCATCCGCGCTTAACCGCAAAATGGCATTTACCCAGGCTTGCTGAACCATGGGCAGCAGCAGGCCATTATGCTCATGGCGCACCAGAGCGCGGTATACCGGGTGGTCCGCATAAAGGCCCACGGCGCCGGCCTGGGTAATGTCAAAAAATTTAGTGGGAGCCCGGGCGGCGTTAAAGCGGCTGTTCAGCAGCGGCGCTAGGCCAATAGTGCGGCCCGGGCGGGCCAGCAAGGCCTGGTAAGCCGGCCAGCTCATGGGGTGCAACACATGCACTTTGGGGAGTCCGGCAAACTGTTTGCGAACCGCCTGGCTGCCAATTAACTCCACACTCAGGCTGGCATCCTGCGCCAGCACTTGCTCAAACACAGGGTAAAGCCACTCAAACTCGGGCCCGTGAGACGCCGAGCCATGATAAAACAGCGTTTTTTGTGGCCTTGAGTGCGTATAGGGTGACTGCGGTTGCAGCACCTGTGGCGACCAGCGGGCATATTTTTCCGCCAGCCAAGGGGTGGATACCCACAGTTCCACCCCCATGCGTTGCAGCCAGTTTTTATGCCGACAGGCCAGCAGCCAGAGCTTGTAGCGATAGCGCAACGGCAAACCGGCATGGGCACCAAGGTCGAACAGATCGTCGTCCATAAAAAACGCCAGCCGGCCAAGTTGGGCCCGGTTATTTTCAACCCACTTTCGCCAGGCAGGGGTAAGGTAGCGAACAAATATCACGCTGCTGTTAGTTTGTGCCATAACTGGCGGTGGAGCGTTCAGCCTACATACGCTAACCTCATGGCCGCTCGCCTGTAACCAGGGCCATAGAAAAAAGCCGGAACTGGGGTTGGTTTGCTCTTCCACCAAATAGCAATGGCGTGGCATGGCGTTAGTTCCAGGGCCAGAAACGACTGGCCGGGGTAAAATCGGCCAGGCGCTTGTTCATGTGTGGGTGATAAAAGGGGTCTTGTTTAAGCTGGTGTTGCCAGCGCTGGTGCATGTAGTTCAGCTCCTGCTTCATTCGTTGCTTTTTTTCCGGTGTTTTAGCTCCACCACGCGATACCGACTCGTAATGATAAAGCCTGGCATGGGGCACCATCATTACCTTGTATTGCGCTTCACGTACCCGCAGGCAATAGTCCACGTCGTTAAAGGCCACCGCCAGATGCTTGGCATTCAGCCCGCCCAGTTGCCGATAAAGTGCCGTATGCGTTAGCAGGCAAGCGCCGGTAACGGCCGACACATCCTGAGTGAGAATGGCCCGGCCCATATAGCCTGGTGCATCCGCCTCCAGTCCTACATGCATGTGGGCGGCACAACCGGCCACACCAACTGCGTCACCTGCGTGCTGCACGGTATGGTTGGCGTAGAGTAGTTTGGCACCCACTACACCCACTCCGGGTTGCAGCAACTGGGCCACCAGCCGTTCCAGCCAGTCCGTTGTAATAACGGCCGTATCGTTGTTAAGCAGGCACAATATTTTGCCTGTGGCATGTTCAGCAGCAAAATTGTTAATGGCGGAATAATTGAAAGGGTGGGGGTAGCGAAGCACTTTCACATAGCTGTTGCAGGCAATTTTATCCAGATAACGCAGGGTGGCCGGATCATCACTTTGATTGTCTACCACTATTATCTCAACGTCCGGATAAGTGGCGTTGGCTAAAATGCTGTCAATGCAGGGCTCAAGGTAATGCAGCATGTTACGGGTAGGAATAATAATACTTACCCGAGGCGGGCTTGCCGGCAGTGTTGGGTGAACGTGCAGATAATGGTGGTCATCACAGCTTAGCTGCGCCTCAACCCTCATGTGGCGCAAATGCTGCTCAAGAATGTGCGGATTCAGCTCCCGCTGCCTAAACTCCCGGCACGAAGTGCTGGTGTGCCACAGCACTTGGGGAATGTGCACAAATTGTTCATTCCGGTAACGGGTGGCCAAATACAGCATCAGTTCGTAAATGCCGGACGCAGGCTGGCCATGTAAAGCATGGGCAAGGGCGTCGGCACGAATGGCCAGTACTTCGCCGGGATAGCCACTGGCACGCACCAAATCCAGGCTCCAGGCGGGCTTTAGCAGGGTATGGCTGTGCCCGGGCACACTGACCTTATGGTCTGAATAGAGCAGCACTGCATTGGCATGCCGGCGAATATAGCGGTTAAAGGTAGCCATACCCAATGGGGTTAACCGGGTGCGCTTGCCTTGTAGCAACACCCAGTCGTTGCTGCTATGGCGCAGGTGCACGGCAGTTAAATCAGAGCCGAGTACCTGACGAATGCCAGGCGAGAATGGCCATAAACGGCTGAATGAAAAAGGCCGCATGGTTATGAAGGCTTTGCTGCACTGGCAAGCTTGTCATCCCACTTGCTGATAAATGCAGCCCAGGATGGTGCCGTTAGGGCCTCGTTGACCAGCGCTTTTATCTGCTCAGGTAAATCAAGAGTACTGAAATCGGGATAAACCGCCGCAGCGGCGCGCTCCTTGCCTTGGGGAACCGGCCTTAAGCTGGCAATGCACTGTGGGCGGTTGGGTACCCGCCCGCCCCAAATATCGAACAGCGTCCATAGCAGCATGCCGTAAGGATCGTTTTGCGGTAGCTCGTGAGCCTGTTCAAAATCGAACACAAACAGTGCATTGTGCTGGTCAATAAACAGGTTGTGTGGCTGAAGATCGTTATGAAAACCAATGCATTCCTGTAACTGTCGATTGATTGCCACATATTGTGCGCTAATGTGAAAGCGTTCGGTTTGGGTGAGCTGATTCTTGCCATAAACCCGGCCGGTAAGTGGCTGGCCCGGCAGGCGGCTCATCATGATCGCACCATAGCCATGCCCCATGGCCCAGTTATGCAGCCGCGGAGTGGCGGCAAGGTGCTGAGTGGCCAGCAACGCCTTCAGCTCCCGCTCGTAGCATTCGCTGCTCTGGCCATAAGTAAACCGGAACAGTTTAAGAAACTGATGCTGGCCACCATAATACTTGCGGCTGATCAGCGGGTTTTTTGAGCGGCTGAAGTCCAGCTTGTTGTATTGAATGTGCAGCTTGCCCAAGGTGCACTGGTTGCGTTTAATCAGATAAAAGGGTCTGGGGGTGTCGGCCAGTTTTTTTATGGTAAAGCCAAGTTCTTCCAGTCCATCCAGCAAATATTCCGGGCGACTGGGCAGCAAATGAGCCTTACCATGCCGAATGTAGTCTTTCTGGTGGGCCAGCTCCACGAACACGTAATCCACTTGGGCGAGAATTTTAAACAGCATCGCTTTGGCCTGATCCAGGCCATAGTGAAAAATAATCTGGTGCATTACGTTAAGCAGCAGTAACACATCGATGTTTTCAAAATCACACCTGTCTTCAAGCAACAAAGCGAAAATATCAACATCGTAAAAGCGGGCACCGGAGTTGGCACACACCGCCAGCCGGTTTGCCAGCTCGGTTAGATCCTGCTGAATTTCCAGCCCCACTACATTAGGAAAGATTTCCGCCAGTTTCATGGCGGTATAGCCACAGTTGCAGCCCACATCCAGAATTCTGATTTGCTGCTCAGCGCCTTTTAACTGCACCTCCTGAGTGATCAGCTCACAGTTTCTTTCCAGCAGCTCCTGCCGCGTAGATGGATATTCTTCCAGCAGGCCATAGGCAGGTTGATAGTCGTTTTGCAGGGCCTGCACCTTTTGCAGGAGTTGTTTGATGCTGGCAAGATTTTCCTGCTTATTGAGTGAACCCAGCGGGTTGGCCGACGACATAAACAAACGGCCAAACAGAGGAAAATCCTCAGTTTGTGGCAGGGTATGGTTACGTTTAAGGTGAATAACGCTTTTTAACTTGTTCAGCATGAGGTGTGCTCATCTTCTGCACCGAGGCGGAAGACGCCATTAATGGTGAATAATAACCCGGGTAATCAGCCGGGCAGGCCAGCCAGCCGGGCAAGACTGTGGGCAACCAGATTGTCTGCCAGTGCTGTGCTGCTTGCCTCAACATAACAGCGCAGCTCGGGGGCGTTGCCGGAAGGGCGCAGGTGCACAATGCTGCCGTTTTCCAGAGTGGCGCGCAGGCCGTCTGTGGTATTGATGTTAGCAATAGGGGCGGGCAAGTTCAGTGCGGCTTCAAGCTCGGCGGTGTTTTGCTGCCAGGTGGCAAGCAAAGCCCGACTTTGCTCGGTAGGAAAGTTTTTAATGCGATCACTGGCAGTAAAGCGCGACGGCAAATTGGCCAGCAAGGCCGAAATGGGCTGGTTCACTTCCCGGGCGGCGGCAAACAGCGCCAGGGCCGGCAACAGGGCATCTCGCGTGGGCAGATCGTGCATTAAAAAGCCACCATTGGCCTCGAAACCGGCTACCTGCCGATGCTGACCGGCCAGTTGCTGCATGCCTTCAATCACATAGGGTGAGCCAATGCGGGTACGCAGCACGTTGGCAAAGTGGCCACAGGCCTCAATGGCGGTGTTGCAGCTTACCGGCACGGCCAGTGCCTCAATGCCGAGAAAGCGTGCGCACAGCAAGCCGAGTATATCGCCGCGCAGCCATTCGCCGTTTTCATCCGCCACCAGCGGGCGATCACCGTCGCCATCGGTTGAGAAAATGGCATTCAGCTTGTGCTCGCGCGACCAGGCTCTGCCACGGGCCTTGTCTTCTTCCGTTACGGCTTCCGTGTCGATGGGCACAAAAGTGTCGGTGCGGCCCAAAGACACCACCTCGGCACCCAGGTGAGAGAGCACCTCAATATTAATATCGCGGCCAGCGGCAGAGTGCTCATATACCCCAATGCGCCAGCCTGAAAGCAAGCCGGCCGAAAACAGCGACAGATTGCGGGCAATATAGCTTTCGCGGGCACGGGAGGTTTCGGGCGGCAACGCCGGTTCAAAGGCGGGCAGCTTCGCCGCCGATTGCACTATGGCCTGCTCGTCGGCCTTGGTAATTTCGCCGTCCGGCCGGTAGAACTTGATGCCATTGCGATCAAAGGGAATATGGCTGCCGGTGATCATAATGGCCGGCACACCATCCTTCATGGCCTGCCAGGCCAGGGCCGGGGTGGGCAGAATGCCGTAATAGTCTACCTGCAGCCCCATGGCCCTGGCGGCACCGGCGCAGGCAGCGGCCATGGCCGGGCTGGACGGGCGCCGGTCCAGGCCAATGGCCACCCGTTTAACAGTGGCAGAATGCTGCAACTGCGATAAAAACGCCACCGCAAAGGCGGCGCAGACTTCATCGGTAAATTGCTCAACCAGGCCACGGGCACCACTGGTGCCGAAGGCGATATTACTTTGTGCAATTATTGTACGAGCTCTTACTGCTGTAATCATAAAAGTACCTGAGGAGTTCGCCTAATATGAAAGTTTTTATTGAGTACCTATATTTCTTGCTTTGGCAGACTTAAAGGTATCAAGTAAAGTTTGCTCCAAAGTATAATTGGGCTGCCAGCCGGTGAGATTTTTTAGGCGGTCATTAACACCACAGAGTCGGGGTATTTCGTTAGCACGAACAAAGGCTGGGTTCACCTTTACTTCAATGTTATAACCAGCAAGGTGGTTCATCCGCTCGATAATTGTTCTGAGTGCGGTATCTTTACCCGAGCATACATTCACTGTGGTACCACTCACATCTGACTCAAGCAAGGAAAGATAGGCAGAGATTAGATCCCGTACATCAGAAAAGTCGCGGCTGACATCAATATTACCGAGTTCAATAGTGCGATCGCCGCGGGCAAAATGCTCCACAATCTTGGGAATAAGAAAGCGGCTATCTTGGCCCGGACCGGTGTAGTTAAAGGGGCGAGTTATCACAATAGGCAGACATTCAAAAAAGTTGGCTACCATGTGCTCCATGGCCAGTTTGCTGCAGGCATAATGATTGACGGGTGTCGGGCATTCCTTTTCTGTAATGCGACTAATGTCAGGTATGCCATATACATTGGCGCTGCTGGCTATAAGTACTCGAGATGGTGGCTTTTCCAGCTCGGAGAGGGCCTGTAACAGGTTAAGAGTACCGAATACGTTAACCTGATAAAATGCCTGCTGGTCGGCATGCTCGACAAAAGACAAAGCGGCAAGGTGGATAACCCAGTCGGGGGCAGCTTGTGAAACGGCCGCCTTTACGGCGGCCGGATCCGTCAAATCACACGGAATCATCACATCTGCTGGAGAGGGTTTACTACCTAAGCCGATCACTTTGAAGCTGCGTTGTTGCAGTGCGGCTACCATATAGCGCCCGGTAAAACCGGAAGCCCCTGTAACCAAGGCTGTTGGCATGTTTTACTCCACAGTATTGTTGATGAGTGTATTAATATAACGGATTAAAAAGAAAAGCCTTGCTCGTTGCGGCGTAAGTCAGCCTCAACCATCATCCGGCACAGCTCTTCCAGACTGGTTTTGGGCTCCCAGTCCAGCTCATCCTTGGCTTTTTTCGGGTTACCGATCAGCAGCTCCACCTCGGCAGGACGATAGAACTTGGGGTTAACCCGTACAACTACCTTACCGGTAACCGCATTTATGGCATGCTCTTGCTCGCCTTCACCTTGCCAGCGCAGTTCGATGTCTACTGCTTTAAAGGCCAGGGTTACAAAATCGCGCACAGTTTCTGTACGATTGGTGGCCAACACATACGTATCGGGTTTATCGGCTTGTAGCATGCGCCACATACCTTCTACGTACTCCTTGGCAAAACCCCAATCCCGCTTGGCATCCATGTTGCCTAGTTCCAGTACATCCAGTTTACCCAGTTTGATTTTGGCTACGGAGTCAGTAATTTTTCGAGTGACAAATTCACGGCCACGCAGTGGTGATTCATGGTTGAACAGAATACCGCTGGTGGCAAAAATGTTGTAAGACTCGCGGTAGTTAATGGTCATCCAGTGAGCATAGAGTTTGGCTACACCATAGGGGCTGCGCGGATAGAATGGCGTTGCTTCAGTTTGTGGGATCTGTTGAACCTGACCAAACATCTCGGAGGTGGAAGCCTGATAGTAACGCACCTTGGGGTTAACAATGCGGATGGCTTCAAGCAGGTTTACGGCACCTGCGCCGGTAATATCCAACGTAGTTAATGGTTGATCAAACGACACACCGACAAAGCTTTGTGCCGCTAGGTTGTATACCTCGGTAGCACCGGTAGTTTGTAGCAGTCGAATACTGGAAGACAGATCGGTCAGATCGTACTCTACCAAGTGCAGGTTGGGATGTTTTTCTATGCCCAGCTCTTCAATTCTCCAGAAGTTAACTGAGCTGGTTCTTCGATAAGTACCGTAAACTGTGTAGCCTTTTTTTAGCAGTAGTTCGGCCAGATAAGCGCCGTCTTGTCCAGTAATGCCAGTTATAATTGCTTTCATTTTTTAGCCTGCTCTAAGTTAAGTTGGTAAATTAATATTCAACTTCAAGTGTTGAGTGTTTTTTTTGCGTAATTATATATTACCTGATCGAACTGAGTAAGTTTTTCTAACTCTTCACTGATATCATCGGTGATTTTTTCCTTTTCTATGGGTTCTAGGTTTGGATCTTTTCGCTCACTGCTGTTTCGTGAGTGAGGTATGATTTCAGGGGCTTTAAACCCAAGATCTTCAATTACTTTTCGGTAAGATTTGTTATAGTTATCCATTACTCCAAAAGTCGCTAAACTATTAATAGTGGCTTTTGCTCTATCTATTAGCTCATCCTCGGGGTATAAAAATTCACCGTTAGGGCCGTAGTGCATCTTCCCTATCAGGACTCGTGTTGTGTAGTTATTGATGTTTGCGGGTATTCCTTCTTTGTTATACCGTAAGAACTCTAAAAGACTTAACTTTTTCGCTATGCGAGGTCCATTGAGATTATGCTTTTCAATAAAACTAATTTTATGAGAGCGCCAAAAATAGTAAAGTGATAGTATAGTTTCCTTTGGCTCCCGAAAAAATGTGAAAACTTTCTTGTTACCAGGGATTCTGTTAATGCCATCTATATCATAATGACCTGAAAAGTAACGAAACTGGTTTAAGTGTTCAGGGCTATGATTTCTGAGTGTGTTAAATCTATCAGGGATAATTTCATTGCCTGAGAATTTTGTAATTAAATAGTCATGTACAGATGTTCCACCAGTTTTTGGTATATGTAAAAAAACTATCTTTTCCACTTTGAATCACCGTAGTTAAGTTTTATTTAAGGTTGTAGTTGCGAAGTAATTCATTTGCACTTTGCTTCCATGTTAGCCAAGGCATGTTTTCTGGCTTCGGATGTGTATCTTTTTTAAACTTTTCTAACCATGTTTTTATCGTGCTGGTAAGAGCTGTTGATTTTTCTTGACTGTTAAAATAGTAGGCGTGATTGCCTGCCACTTCGCGGAATACAGGTATATCTCGAGCAATAATGGGGAGGTGATGTTGTGCAGCTTCAATCAAGGGTAGCCCAAATCCCTCTCCATAAGAAGCTGCAATTAGACAGGTAGAAACATTATAAATTTTTTCCAGGTGCTCATCACTAACGCCTTCAAGCCAAAAGAGCTTTTTGTTTAGCTGAGGGTGGTTTTTTAATTTTGTTACTAGATCATCAACCAGCCAGCCTTTTTTACCTACGAACACCAGATTTATTTTTTCATTTTGATGCCATAGTGTCTCAAATGCTGCCAGTACTTCCTGGTGACCTTTACGTGGCTCTAAAGTACCAACCATCAAAAAGCTGTGCTGTGTTTGTAGTTGATGTAATGCTTTTTCGGCATCATGTGGTATTCCTTTGGTTGGGTTTGAGTTTTCTACATCCGCTCCTAAGTGGAACCAGCCAATATGTAATGGTTGTTTACGAGGTTCGCCATATTTTTTAAGCCAGTCGTGTAATTCATCAGCAACTGCTTTTGAAATGCAAATAGCACTATCATAACTTGTGACAGTTTTAAGCCAGTTGTTATGAAGCATTTTAATGTTATGCTGCTCTTCCCAAAATTCTGGAAACTGTATAGGTAATAGGTCATAAATCACATAACTAACATGAACGCCTGTTCGTTGCATATCAGATATGTAATCTTTCTGTGCCTCTGCAACAAAGAAGTTCAAGTCTAAACCCACAAATATATCACCATTGCGGTAGCGGACTGGCTCATCATCGAGGATATGTTCCGGACAGCCCAAAAAGCCTAATGTGAATCTTCTGGCGTAATAGTAACCAAGGCGATCCGGTGTTGCATAAACTGCTTCTACACGATAGCCGTCAGGAGGATTGATTAACCATTCTTTTAATATACTTTTTACTACTCGTTGAATGCCACTCCGTGAGTCACGCTGAATTAATTCGGAGATGTCAACCAGTAATTGCGGCTTTTCTATTGAAAGGGGAATAGCATAATCGATAGAGCTAGCCAAAGATTTTAAAGCGCTATTAACGTCAAGTTGATCTTCTGGAGGTGTTATCGACTTTATAATATCTACATGATTGACAGGTCCATTTTTATAAAAATCCTCAATGGCTTCAGCATACATATTTCCACAGTGGCTGGGGGAATGATAACGTTTAATTATATTTAAGGCGGTGTCACCTAACCTCTCTCGTGTTAGGTGATTTTCCCATAGGTGTTCTAAGGCTTCTGTTAACTCTACATCATCGAATACATCCTGCAGCTTAAGTACAGCATTATCGGGTAAGTCTGCCATGCTGCCATTTGCGTTAACAATAGTAGGAAGGCCATAGTTCATACAATCGAGTACAGCCGCAGATGTTTCACCACGAGTCAGCCCACGTAATTGAACGCCAATGTCGGCTACCGATAAATATTGTTTGAATAGCTTTTCACTTGCCCACCCCGTTATTTTTATTCTATTTCCTAATCCACAGTCTTCTATTTCACTTAAAAGATTTTTACCATATTCACCTGGATCATTTTCCCCAACGAAGACTAAATAGCTTCTTTTATTTTTAGATAAACTTGATGCTAGCCAGGCTTTCAATAAACGGTGGTTAAATTTGGATTTTCCAATCATGCCGAAACTACAAACCAAAAATGCTTCTTCGTCTATACCTAAAGCCTTTCTAATCATCCGCCTTTCTGTAACATTAATGTTGGCTGGAGTTCGCAACAGAGGGATTACTTTAATTCTTTCAGAGGGTGTTTTACCATGCCAGTCATTATTTAGTTTTTTAGAAAATGGTGAGTGGACGATTAAACCTTTTGAAGTCGATAGAGGTTTTATATTACAAGGGTAAATCCACGCAGTGTCATCATTGTTGAAGTAGCGGTGCACTGCCTGATAACCATGGCTATTGTACAGGCTATGGATGTAATATAAAGGTTCTTCTGCATAACCACTATAGTAACCCATTAAACCGGAAAGAAAAAAATCGTGCAGAACGATAACGCCAGGTGCATGTTCTATTAGTTTCAGCATGTAAGCGTGAAATTCAGAATTACCGAAGTGGTATATGATTCTGTCATAATTGTGGTGATTTTCAAGGAACTCACTTGGTGTGAGTGCATTTAGATTGTTCGCCACCCATTTGTCGGAAATATCTTTCTGCTCAACTACTACGTCAATGTTATAGTATTTCTTTAGTTCAGGGAGAAGCTCTGCACTGTAGTCGCTAATACCACTTCGCTCCGGTGGTAAAGGTGATATATAGGCCATTCTGGGTTTTTTTTCTATGGATAACAAGCGGCTGCAATATGAACTTCCCTTATCTACCATGAAGTGCTTTTCCAAAGCCATCAGTGTAATTTTTGCTGTGCGCTCCCATGAAAAACTCTTTGCCTGTTTAACGGCATGCTGCTTTAAATGATTTCTCAGTTCATTGTCGCTTAGAACCTGGTTAAGTTTGCTAGTAATGCTATCAATATTGTGTGGATCAAAAAGTGCTTCCTGCGAACCAATTACTTCTGGCAAACTGGATGTATTAGCACCTATTACTGCTGCGCCACAACGCATAGCTTCTAAAACCGGTAAGCCAAAGCCTTCATGCCACGAGGGGAAGACAAAAACTTTGCATAAGTTGTATAGAGAAATTAAGTCATCTTCGGGAACAAAACCGGTCAGGAGTAACTCATTTGAATCCAGTCCTTGTTTTTTTGCCAAATTTTCTAATCGTACTTTTTCTGCTTCACTGATTGAGCAAACAATAGCTAGCTGATGTTTCGACCGTATGTTTTTTGAGAGGAGGCTATAAGCAGAAATTAACCCTTCAATATTTTTTCTATGGTCGATACCGCCAGTATAAAGAACCAAGTCCTTTTTGATGCCGTAGGTGTCTTTTATTTTTTTTCTTTCTTCAGTGTTAAGTTTTTTGATGGAGAACTGTGGGTCAGCATCAGTTGAAATGTTGATTACTTTGTCGCTTGAGAAGTTGAGATATGATAGTGCTTCATTGCGAGAGGAGTCTGAAATAGATAGTAACAGGTTCGCCTTACGAATAAAGCCTATCTTTTCTTCATACCACTTCTTAACGGCTGGGTTATCTAAATAAGGTGTTTTATTTATCAGAGGAATGAGATCATATAATACTACTGCAATAGGTAGATCAGAGTATTGACCAATACTGGTTACAGCATTTGTTGTCAGTCCTTCAAATAGACTGGTAATGATAATTGCATCAGGCTGTAAAGATTTTAGAAAGGCTTCATATAGTTTTTCAGAGGTCTTGCGATGCCAGTTATTTTTGGGTTCTATATGCGTGGCAGGTGTAACCGGACGCCATACCCGAATTGCTGTTTGTGGTAATTCTTGCTGAAAGGTAGCGCGAATAGGAATAATACTATCTTCAAAGTCACCATTAAGTGCTAGTATAACTTCATGTTTATTGGCATGGCGAATGATTCCTTTGACCAATGCCAAGCTATAACGTCCAATTCCACGGTTTTTGTTTTCTGCCTGAGCACCCTGCATATCGATTACAATGCGCATGTAGTTACCTCGCGATTGTTTTGAGTTGTGAGGTGAACTTTAAGTTTGTTGTAAATTTGTTGCGCTTGTTTTGTCATGCCAGGACCATTTACTTCGGTTACATCAATCATATATGTTTGTACATCGAGGCCGCAGTTTTCCAGCCATGCTTGGCCCTCTAGTACCAAGGTGGGCATTAAAGAAAATCTACCGGGTTCTGTCGGTGCTGTTACATCGATAGCTAATTTATGCTCAGAGCCTGGGCTAATAACCTGTGGTAGTGCTGTGCGAATACCATCGTACTCATATACTTCACCATTAATATCATACCAATGGTAAGCAGCATACAGTGGGTTTTCTGTTGTTGTTTGGAAAGGTTCCGCGGAGTGGTTAACTATATTAATTGTTAACTTTCGTTTTAAGCCGCTATGAAAATCAAGGTCTGTATCTTGTATATGTATACTTCCTATAGTGCCTTTGGATATTATTGTTATAGGTGTGTCTATTTTGTCTGTTACTTGTTGACCCGATTTTAACTTGTGGAGAAAGTCTTCCACATCGTGTCCCTCGAGAAGACGTTGGAGCCACTGCTCCTTGTTTTTTTTTACTTGTGGTAAATCATCTGAGATATGAAAAACCGAAAAGGCATATTCTACTAAGCGCTGTCTGTTTTTGACTTTTAATTCCTGAAGGTTCACTTTAATTTTCTCTTGGTTATTCATAGCTTAAGTATTATATCTTGTATGTCAAAGCCGTACTCTCTGCCCCAGTGTTGTTCCTCTAAGGTGTCCTTTGATAATGGAATTTTTTTTTGCGCTAAAACAGTATAGTCAGGGCTGATGCCGCCAAGATAGTCTTTTATTTCGTAGTTTTGCTTGTTATGCAGTGCGGGCTCTTCCTGTAGCCTGAGTATTTTGCTTCGCTCGAAACCGTAATACTCGGTAACAAAGGCCAATAATGGTGGTGGCAGCGGATTACGGTGCGTAGGATCCATATAAAAATTGCAGCTGCCCACCAGTATATTTTCCGGGTTTGGCGTTTCCATAATCAAGATGCCTTCCGGCACCAGCACCCGTTTGGCTTCCTTGACCACCATTCTCAGGGTGTCGAAGGGCAGGTGCTCTACTACATGGATCAGACTGATGCACACGCGGCTTTGGTCGGGCAGTTGCTGTAAAAAGGTGACCAGGTCACCTTGCTGAACACTTAACCCAAGCTCCTTGCAGGCCTGCAGCATGCCACTGTTTTGGTCTACTCCCTCTGCCGTGATTCCTGCCTGTTGCAATACCTCCAGCCATTCGCCCCGTCCGCAACCCAGATCCAGCGCAGACAAATGCGGATAACGTTCGGCCACGGGCTGCACAAAGGGCACATAGACCGCCACCCGCTCTTTGATCGACTCCCGGGAGCCACGGAACTTGTCTTCAAAGGCACGGTAAAAACCGTCCTCTTCATTAAGAGATGAGGGTTGGCTTGGCGGTTTTCCCTGCAGGGTGCGGGTTTCGTGGGCAATGCGGGCCTTTACCAGAGTCCGGGTGTGAGTGTCCTGCATTTGCATCACTTGCACCGCTTCGCCAAAGTGGCGTGTGGTTTCTTCACCGTTATTTTGCAACAGCGCAACCCGGCCCAGGGCACTATGCACGCCCGACACCAGCACCCGGGTCACGGCCTCACGGCTGGCCCCCCAGGCCAGAGCCTGGCAGGCCCAGGTTTTCGCTTCGGCTAGCTTGTGTTGTTGCTGGTAAGCACTGGCAATCAGCAGCGCCAGCTGGTCTCGTTGTGGCTGGTGTTCCACATCCTTCAGCTGCATTTGGGTAAGTTGTGCCCATTCGTTAAACAACCAGTGGGTACGAGCCTGGGTTAACCGGGTGGCTTCTTTTTGAGAGGACGAAAGCGTTTGTACCGGCCGGGTAATGGCTGTGTTCGGCTCGCACTTTTTTGCTCTTTTTTTCTTGCGCCTGGGTGATGGGGGGGAACTTTTATTCTGTGACTGTGCCATCTCAGAATTCCTGATTTCGGATCAGCACATCCTTGATTAATTCAAGCTGTGCCTCTGCCTTGAGCATTTCATGCTCAATCAGTTGCTGACGTGAGTATTGTTCCTGTACCAGCGGCAGGCTGGTATTATGCGTCTGCGGTTGGGCTTGCTCCAGTTGTTTTTGAGTATCCTCCAGTTTTTTCTGCAGTTCGGCATTCTTGGTGCTGGCCGAGTTCAAGTTCTGTTGCAAAGATTTTATTTGTTTTTGTAGCTGCTGAGTGTTCTTTTTGTTGTTTTTTAATGCTTTTTCTGTCTGGGCCTTTTCTGAACTTTGTTTTTTCAGCTGTTGTTGTAACTGGATGATTTGACTCTGTTGAGCATGTAGCTGTTGCTGCCAGGGGTGCACAATATATACATCGGGCTGGTTCAGTGCCTGGGTGAGCCTGGCGTCAAGCTGATCTGCTGCAGGATGAAGCTGCAGCGGCAGCTTTGCCAGTCTGATGGCTTGCCGGTGATAAGGCAGAACAATGGCAGCAAAACAGGAAAGCAATTCAGTCTGTGCCAGTTGCTGCAACATGGCTTCGGCTTCTTCCTGCAAGTCCAGGATCAGCAGGTGACTGGCATTGTCCTCAAGATCCAGCGTTTCCAGCAGCTCTGGCAGGCTGATGGCGGTATCCTCTTTTTGGCATAACAGCGTAAGCCCCGGATAAAGCCGTTTCAGCTGCTCTGAGGCAGGAGTAAACCCATTTGCCCAGGAAACGTTATATTCATGGAAGCAAACGGGCCTTGTTGATGCGGCGACACTCTTCTGCAGCACGGTCACTGTTTTGGATGTCTTCTTTTCCAGTTTTTTAAGTACGCTTGCTACTGAGCCGGCTGCATCCACCAGGATGATGCTTTCCGCCAGTTGTGTGTAAAGCTCTATATCAGGCTGCGAACCACAGCCTATGTGAATGAGAGTATGATATTGCACCGCCATGACTTATTTTCCCTTTTGGGTTTTAAGGGTATAAATTCGATTTATATCTTGCGCCAGGTTATGCCAGTCTTGCCATTTACGGGTGAGGGCAGGGCGACGCTGCTGTGCCTGTTGCAATATGGCTGGAAGCTGAAGAATCAGTGCCTGGATCAGCCGCTGATCTTCTTTACCCAGCTTTTTCCACAGCCCCTTGTCCATGGCATCCGGCAGAGCGAAACGCAGCTCCAGTTTTTCACCAAAGTCATCCTGGCTTTCTGCAAACCAGTTGCCTAGCAGCTGTTGTGACTGTTTGGGAAACTCGAGCTTGGGCTGGCTGCCAAACTGCCCGGGCCGAATGGCAGCACATGACAAACGGAATTGCCAGTGCGGCAACTGGCGCTTGCCAAACTGGGGGTTCTTCAGGCTGAACCAGAGATGTTCATAATCCGGATTTACCTGAACATGGCGCAGCTCCAGCTCGCTGAAACCCAGCTTGGGTAAGGTGGTTTTTTTACCATTCCACAGTTTGGGCAAGCCGGTACGAGGGGTAAGCTGTTCGACTTGAGGCTGAGGTTGCAGCTGTTTTTCCAGCTCAATTTGCCGTCCCAGTGCCTGCTCCAGCTCTTGCTGGGTGTTATACAGCTCTACCAGCAGCTTTTCGGCTTCGCTTTCTACATGGCTGACACGGTCGTGAAGTTGTGTTTCGGACCGAGCCAGCTGGTGACAATGAATTTCAAGCTGAGACACTTTATCTTGCAAGGCTTGCTGTTGCTGAGCCTGCTGCTGGTTGCGCTGTTCAAGCCTGGCAATTTGCTGTTCGGCAGAAGCGTTAAGAGATAGTGCCTGCTCCAGCTCTTGCTGGGTGTTATGCAGCGCTACCAGCAGCTTTTCGGCTTCGCTTTCTACATGCCTGACACGGTCGTGAAGCTCTGCTTCAGACCGCGCCAGCTGGTTACGATGAGCTTCCAGCTCAGACATCTGGTTTTGCAATGTCTGCTGTTGTTGCGCCTGTTGCTGGCTGTGCTGTTTAAATCTGGAAACTTGCTGTTCGGCTTCTGTTCTCTGCTGCTGAACAGAGGCGTAGTCAGTTAATGCCTGTTCAAGCTCAACCTGGGTGTTATGCAATTCCAGTAGCAATGCTTCCGCTTCATTCTCAACATGGGCCAAGCGGGCATTTGCCTGTTCAGTGGCCTGTTGTTGGGCGTTATTGCGGCCGTTGAGCTGAACTATTTCAGTCTGCAATTCATCAATATGTTTGGCAAGCAGCTCCTGCTGTTCCTTGCTATTCTCCAGCATTGAGAGATTTTGCTGATATAACGCTTTATTTTCTTCAATGAGTTTCTGTTGCTGCTCGCGCTGATATTGGTAGCCAGAAATCACGTCTTCAATGGCTATTGTCTTGTCTGAACTGGTTTTGCCAGATTTGATCAATAGCGGGTGTTGTGCTGCATTCAGTTCCGCGGCGAAATCTGGCTGTGGGAAATATTCCTGTTGCAGTTGGTGGACGATATAGCCGGCAATGGCATCCTGGCTGTCATTATGTTCGCATAGATCTGGTAGAACAGTATCACCAAGCTGCCACTGCCAGCGTTCACCCATCACATTCAAAAGTTCGGCCGGATGCAGCAAAGCATTGCTGGCATCCACAAGCAGGCAGCGCTCAGGGTGCTTCAGGTAGAATGCCAGCAATGCCTGATGGTAGTTACACCAGTTTTCATAACAGGTTGCGAGTTCCTGCCTTTGGGCTCCTTTATTCACTTCTTCAAGCAGGCAATCCTGAAGTGAGTTGCATATCAGCAAAAAGTGAATGTCATGATCCAGCTCTGCCCAAAAATCCAGCAGCACGGTGCTAGTATTGTTGCTTACCCATGCCCAGATGCTGCTGTCTATATTGTTGAGCAACAGATCCGAGGCAAGCTGTCGCCACAGGCTGGAGACTTTAAGAGCAGAGGGTGAAGACTGTTTGGCGAGTATGGTGCTTTCCCAGTCCTGAATAGTGACGGAGGTACCACGCTTAACTGGCTTTGCTTCAGCTATATCACCCTGAATAACAAAAGAGCCAATCTGCTCCAGATTGGCTGAGTTCATGCCGGTAATACAAAGTGCCTTCATTATTGTGTGCGTCCGTATCCGTCTTCCAGTCTTACAATGTCGTCTTCACCCAAATAGCCGCCAGACTGTACTTCAATCAGCTCCAGTTCTACCTTGCCGGGGTTTTTCAGACGGTGTACTTCACCCATGGGAATATAGGTAGACTCATTTTCTCGCACCAGAAACTCTTTCTCACCGCAGGTAACCAGAGCGGTGCCTTTGACCACAATCCAGTGCTCAGCTCTGTGGTAGTGCTTTTGCAGCGAGAGTTGTTCGCCAGGTTTTACGCTGATGCGCTTTACCTGATAACGCTCACCCAGATCTATACCACGGTAGTTGCCCCAGGGGCGGTGCACAGTGGTGTGCAGGGTGTGCTCGTAACGGCCCTGCTCTTTGAGTGTGTCGACTATTTTTTTCACGTCCTGGGCGTTATCACGGTTGGCTACCAGCACGGCGTCGTCGGTCGCCACCACTATTACATCGTCCAGTCCGGTTACCGCCACCAGGGCGTGATCGGCATGTACATAGCTGTTGCGGGTGTTGTGCAGCAGCACATCACCATGGCTGGCGTTGCCATCGCTGTCTTTTTCAGTAATGTCCCACAGTGCTGACCAGGCACCCAGATCGCTCCAGTTCATGTCTACCGGTACCACGGCGGCATGAGTGGTTTTTTCCATTACCGCATAGTCAATGGAGTCGGAAGGTGAGTTGGCAAAAGCTTCCTTGTTCAGACGGCAAAAAGTGAGGTCATTTTCAGCCAGCTCAAGAGCTGCCTGACAGGCTTTGACCATTTTGGGGTGATGGGCTTTCAGCTCATCAAGGTATTGCTTGGCACTGAACAGGAAGATGCCACTGTTCCACAGAAACTCGCCACTGGCCACATAGGTGGCGGCGGTATCAAAATCCGGTTTTTCTACAAAACGGGCGACCTTGTGCACACCACTTACGCTTAATTCCTCAGCTTGCTGAATATAGCCATAGCCGGTTTCAGGCTTGTTGGGAGTAATGCCAAAAGTGACCAAATGGCCCTGGCGTGCTGCTTTTTCCGCCTGGGCAATGGCGGCGTGAAAGGCCGGCTCATTCTGAATGACATGATCCGAGGGCAACACCAGCATCAATGCGTCTTCCTGCTGTTCTAAAAGGGTCAATGCCGCCACGGCCACGGCTGGTGCGGTGTTGCGGCCAATGGGCTCCAGAATAATACGGTTGGCGGTAATTCCAGCAGTGCGTAGCTGCTCGGCCACCACATAACGGTGCTCATCATTGCAAATCATCAGCGGAGCAGCAAACTGGGAGCCTGCCACTCGCTGCATGGTGCCCTGCAACATGCTGTTTTCGCCAGCCAGAGGCAAAAACTGTTTGGGGTAGCCTGCGCGGGAGAGGGGCCAAAGACGACTGCCGGAGCCACCAGAAAGTACCACTGGGTGAATGCGCTCGGTGCTCATGTTGTATTTCCCTTTATTGTTAATGGTTAAAGCGGGTGAGTATTTCTTTAAATACCTGGCCGCAGTGGGCCGGGGTAAAACGAGTATGGTCGTATTTTAACTTTTTTATATTTCGTTCATGTTTCACACATTGCTGCATGAGTTTTGCGGCATGGAATATGTCAGGCTCGGCCCAGTGTTGGCCGTCTCCGTAAAAATATTCACCCGGTTGTAAGGGGGTGAGTCGGCTATCTACCAGCAGGGTTGGGGGAGTGCAATAATCCATATTTCCGGAGTAACCGGTGGCAATGAGTTGCAACCCTAACAGTTGTGCCTCGGCCAGCCCTCGGCCAAAGCCCTCTGCACGGTGCAGGCTAACGTAGCAGTTACAACAGCCATACAGGGCCAACACATCGGGCCGACGCAACTCTTCATAAACAAGGTGGATCCGGGCGTCTTGCTTAATGAGTGCTGCCAGTTTTTGCCACTCAGGATCCTCTTGCTTAAGGTGGCTTATTTTGAGCACCAGCCCTACTTCGCTGGCCGTTTTATCAGGGAAGGCCTGTAAAAACGCATTAATTAAGCCAGCCGGATTTTTTCGGGCAAGGGTAGAGTTCATGTCAAAGGAAAACATAAACAAATAAGCCTGCTCGGGCAGTTGCCAGTGCTGGCGTTGTTTGTTGCTTACTTCACCCAGCGTCACTGGCAACGGCATGGTGTGCACCGGAACCGGCGCTTGGTGGTAGGCATTGGAGGTGTATTGGCTGATTCCCCAGATTTCATCCACCAGATGAAAGCTGTGCTCCCAGGGTTCGGGCCACTGGGGCAGCTCCCAGGGCCACAGGCCTATGTTGTAGTGGTTTTGCAGAAGCGCCAAGCCCTGCTCGCACACCAGCCGGCAATGTTCTATGCCGGTCATGCAAAATATGTTGATGTGGTATTTGGGCTCTTGGCTAATCCAGTGTTCAGCGGAGCTGTCTTGCTGGCTTACATCGTTGCCCGGCTCAATATTGATAATGCAAAAGGGAATGTCGGCGGCTTTCAGCGACAGTGCCATCATGCGTACGTCTTCACCTATACCAAGCTCACCACGAGCATAGCCATAGAGATTTACACCAAATGGCAAGGTTGAGTAGGAGGCTGTTCGTTCCCACTTTAAGTGATTCACCGCTTCCATTGTTGTCGCCAGGGTTTGCACACTTGCTCTGGGGTGCTTTTTATATTTTGTGCTCAGCAAACGGGTGGTAATGGGCCAGCACAGGCTGGCCAGCCAGGCTTCCGGTTGGCTAATGGCATTTGCGCAACTCGGCTCTGGCATAGCATCAACATTCGGCGTAACGGTGAGAGAGAGAATGTCTTTGTTCATCTCTTTCAGGCGCGCTATGCCGTGCTCACTTTGGTGATCTTTGGGCAGGGTTATGGCATGAAGAAAGTGTTCAGTGCTGCCAAAGTTTGTGAGAACCTGCTGTTGTTGCCATTGGGGGAGTTTGCTGAAGCCAAGCAGCTCCCGGCCATCCCGGAAAAACCAGCGTGTGGCACGGTGGCGTATTTTCTTGTTATGCAGATAAAAGGCAGGCCAGAAACCCGCGCGATAAATTCCTGCCAGATATACTGCTTTGGTGTAGCACCCCTGCCACTGGTCACCGCGCAGGGAGGGCAGTGTTATGGGTTGATCCAGTTCACGGTTCCAGGCCTGGTTTTCTCTTAACAGGGCGTATTGCCTTCTGCCTATGCCCACGCACCAGGCCAGAAATTTGAGGTAGTCTTTCCGGCGCCGTTTGTGTAACGGAAAGCGCTGCTGCAACGCTGGGCGTAGCAGCCAGATGACATACATGCCTGCATAAAACCGGGTTGGCAGATCAAAGGGCAAAGGTACCGGCTGGTTATATGGATGATTTGCCAGATCGGAGGAGGCTGCCAGTGATACCGGGCACTGTGGTTTGGCTCTGTTCATACGGTTTAATCGCGATGGTCGCGAATGATCAGCAGCATCATGTTGGCAATAAAGGCCAGAAACAGGGTGATGATGGCAAATACGGTGGTGTTGTAGAGCCGTTCGGGCTGAGTGGCATATTCAGGCTGCAATGGGCTTTGCAGCACGCTTACCTGCTTGAGTTTGCGGGCGGCTTCTATGCGGGTGTTTTCCAGCGCGGCCAGAGCGCTGGAGTAGGTTTGCTGGGCAAACTGGGCTTTCAGCTCCAGTGCCTGATAGCCGGCGGAGATTTGGTTAAGGGCGGTGCCGGTTTCCTTGGCGAGACGATTTTGCTCTTTGCCAATTTGCTGTTGCAGGGCGTTGATTTCGGCTTTTATTTGCACCAGCTCGGCAGAGCGGGTGCTCTGGTAGCTTTGTGCGGCGGTATAGCGGGCCTGCAGCCGGGCCAGCTCGCCCTCTAGTGTACCCACCACCTGGTTGAGGCTTTCTACGGTATGAATGGGAGAAATCAGCCCGTGCTCGTTCTGGAATGCCAGCAGGTTGGCACGGGCTTCGTCCAGCCTGCTTCCCAGGCGGTCCACCTGCTTTTCCAGAAACTTCACCTGTTCTTCCGCCAGGCGCTGGCCCATGGCGTTCATATGAGCTTCGCCGGCGTTGAGCAGCAGCTGGGCCAGCTCATGGGCAAATTCGGGGGTAAAGGCCTGTACTTCTATGTTCAGTACGCCGGCGTAGTCATCCAGCTCTACGCTGACACGCTTTTTATAGTATTTATGCAGCTCTTCAATGGGAGCATTCGCATTCCACAGGCTGGCAAACAGATCACCATTCTGGCTGTAGTGCTCACGAAAGGGCAGTTCGGCCTCTACTTTTTTGAGCATGTCGGTAGAGAGCAGGTGTTCGCGTAGCAGCAGTAAATCGCTGTGGCCACCGGCCCCCTTGATAAGGCTGGAAAAGCTGAATTCAGGCGCGGCAATTTGCGGACTTTCCAGCACCACGGTGGCGCGGGATACATATCTGTCTGCCGCCCAGGCGAACCAGTAAAAACTGACGGCTAGAATGGCCACCAGGGCGAGCGCCCAATGGGGCTGTTTTTTAATAAAGTGCTGCATGAGAACTCTGTGTTGGTTTTGAGCTTTGTGAAAGTCTTCGGGCGCAGCTGTAAGCTATAAGCTGTCAGCTTTAAGCCGCTCGGCGTTGTTTGTTGCTTCTGTGTTGTACTTGTGGGTTTTTTCTCTGCTTCGCAGAGACTGCCGGCTAAAGCGGCAGCTACAATGGTGCAATTATTCTGCAGACGCGATTGTTTAACTTACAGCTGATGGCTTACCGCTTACAGCTCCCCGAAGGGGTGACTTACAGCTGACAGCTTAAAGCTTATGGCTGCCCGGAGGGCTTGGTTTCTTGGTGGTAAGCCGCTATGGCGTCGTTGATATCGTCATACCAGGTGGCCTGGCCTTCTTTAAGATAAATGCCGGCCTGGCACAGTTCTTTGAGTATGCCCTCGGCATGGGAAACGATGATCAAGCTGGACTGACCTACCCTGTCTTTAAAGGCCTTGGAGGCTTTCTCTTTGAAGGCGCGGTCGCCCACGGCGGTGGCTTCGTCAGAAAGGTACACATCAAAGTCAAAGGCGAGTGACAAACCAAAGTTAAGCCGGGCGCGCATGCCGGACGAGTAGGTTTTTATCGGCCTGTCAAAGGCGCTGCCCAGCTCGGCGAAGTCTTCCACATAGTCGATAATGCGTTGTACATTCATGCCTCCACCATGCACCCGGGCCACAAATTTTACGTTTTGCCGACCGGTCATGGAGCCCTGAAAGCCACCGGAAAGGCCAATGGGCCAGGACACCCGGCAATGGCGTTCTACGCTGCCGCGTTCGGGGTTGTCCATGCCTGCAATCAGACGCAGCAGGGTGCTTTTTCCGGCGCCGTTGCGGCCCAGCAGGCCCACGCTCACATTTTGGGGAATGGCGAGGTTAATATCTTGCAGCACCCAGGGAGCTTCGCGACCGTCGCGGCTGTTGTAGCGTTTGTAGAGGTTGCTGATTTTAATCATTGGGCTTTCAGCCTCTCTTTATAACGAATGTGCAGCAAGAGCCCGAGGGCGTTCAGTGCCAGCACCCATAGCCATAAATAGGTCTCGCTGGTGCCATGCACTACCCGGTAGTTATGAAAGAAACCGGCACGGATAAACTCCAGCCCGTGCACTATGGGGTTGAGCATTAAGTATTCCAGCAGGTAATGGGGCAACACGTTCAGGGGAAGAATAACGCCGGAAATGATCAGCAGGGGTAATGAAACCATGTTTATGATTTTGGTGGTTTCCGGGATCAGGGTGCCGGTTACCGACACCACCAACCCCAGCCCCAATCCCAGTGCCCAGAGGGAAATCCAGCCAAACAGGGCCTTAATGGCGTTGTCGGGGAACAACTCCAGCCCCAGCAAGAGCCCGCCCAGTACAAACAGCAGAAAAATAAAGGTTCTCAGTAACCCTTCCAGATACACCCTGATCAGCACCGGATCCACTGGCTGAACCTGGCGGTAGGCAAACAGCGCCTTGTTGGCGTTGACTGCGCCCTGGCTGCGGGTCATGCCTTCTCGCACCAGAAAAAAGCCCATCATGCCCACTATCATCCAGGGAATGAACTCAGCTCCGGTAATGAACTGATGGCCTCCGCTTACAAAGCTGCGGATAAACGTCATGATGGCAATGATGGCCACCGGCTCGGCAATCATCCAGAACCAGCCCATGCGGTCGGCCATGGTGCGGCTTACCGCCTCACGCATAAACATGGCAAACCATACGCTGCGGGTTACCTGCCAGGGCGTGCGGCCTTGCAGGGTGCTCATTACAGATCCACCGCCACTTTGGCGGCAATGGCAATCTGGTAAAGAATTTGGGTAATGGTGCCGGCCAGTTGCAGGTTTTTGGTGGGGGCCTTGGGCAGCACCAGAATTTCATCGCCGGGGCGCAGGGTTACGTCCGCAGCTTCGCGCACTTCGCCGTTCTGGCGCACCACCAGAATGCGGCTTTCATCGGCGTGCTCGGTAAAGCCGCCGGCGCCGGCGATATAGTCCTTGGCGCTGCGCCCGGCGTTAAACACCACGGACTGGGGCACCAGCACTTCGCCGCTGATCAGCACGGAATCGGAAATTTCGGGAATGGTGATGACGTCGCCGTCCTGCAGGCGAATGTCACTGATTCGGCCGTTGTTGGCCAGCACCAGCCGGCCGTTGGGCTCTACCTGGCGGGCGCGTTCAATAAACTGGCTGATAAGCTCCGCCTCGCGCACCCGAATTTGCGCTTCTTCGGCGGTGGAGGAGGTGGCGCCCAGATAGGTGGTTTCCAGCCGGGCCAGGCTTTCATCCAGGGCCTGTTTCTGCCGTTCCGCCACGCTCACGCGCTTGAGTGAAATGCTGCCGGTGTCGGTCATGGTCTGCGGCACGGCAATGGCGTTCAGCAGCTCGTGCAGGCGGGCATCCCGGGGCAGGGCAAAGTGGGAAGGGCCGTAATAGCTGCCCTCCAGCTGCACCACTATGGTGTTGTCGCGCATGTCGCGGCTGAACACCAGCTGATCGCCGCTGTTAAGGGGCTGCTGGCCGAATTCGTTCAGCTTTATATAGCTGGATACCGGCCCCTGGGCGCGGGCGCCGCGCAGCAGCACATGGGTCACGTTCGACTTGAGCCGGGCCAGCCGGAGCAGCTCGTTGCCGGTCATGCCGGTGTTGAGCAGCTCGTAGCGGTAGGGGCGGGCCACGTCGCCTTCCACGGTCACGGTGGGGCCGCGCTCTTCCACTACTATGGTGTCGCCGTCCTTGAACTGCAGGCGGGGCAGGGTGCCGTTCAGCAGAAAGTCATAAAGATCGGCGCTGGCAATGGTTTTGCCGTAGCGCTGCACCCGCACCTTGCGGTAGCTGCCGGTGGCGTCGTCTATGCCGCCGGCCTGATCGAGAAAATACAGCAGCGAGTCGCTGGGGGTGCCGGCAAAGCGGCCGGGGTTTTGCACATAGCCGGTAACAAACACGGACACCGGCTGCACGCCCTGCAGGTTGGTGTATACCTGCACGTTGTTGGAATAAATGGAGTTCACGGCGGCGCGCACCCGGGCGTCCAGCTGGCTGTGTTTAACACCCTGAACTCGAATGGGGCCCACACCGGGAATAAAGATGTTGCCCTGCGCATCCACCGGCAGCACCTTGTCGATGTCTACTGCGCCCCATACCCGCAGGGTGATCTGGTCGCCGGGGGTGATCATGTAGTCGGGGTTAAGGCCGTCGGCGCGCACGCCGCTGAAGCCGCCGCTGAACAAATGGCTGCCAAAGCTGGGGTAGTCGGCCTCGGGGCGGCTGGCACTGGGGGTGCCGTAACGGGGGTTTTGCCATTGGGTGTTGCTGTTCTGGGCCGCGCGGTCGGCCTCTGAGGTGGCGGCAAAGCGGCTGTTTTGCTCGGCGGGCAGTTCGCCGGCTGTGGCGCCAATGAGCTGGGCGTGGGCGGGGCCCTGGCCCGCTAACATTGCGAGTAAGCCCAAAGGCAGGGCGAGTTTCTTTAAGGACATGACTTGTTCTCGGAATCTGCGAAATATGTCGCGGGCAGCTGTAAGCGGAAAACATAGCTGTAAGCTATAAGCTGTCAGCTTTAAGCTCAAAAAACAGCTGTAAGCTATAAGCTGTCAGCTTTAAGTTGCTCGGCGTTGTGTGCGGCTGCGGTGTTGTGTTTGTTGCTTCGGTTTTGTTTTTTGTTTGCCGTGTTGCACATAGCCTGCCGGCTAAAGCGGCAGCTACGGCCACGTTGTTTTACTTACAGCTGACAGCTTAAAGCTTACGGCTCCCCGAAGGGGCGACTTACAGCTGACAGCTTATAGCTTACAGCTCCCGAAGGGATCGGGTGAGTTGCCATTCGCCGTTTTGGGTTTGGCAGGCAATGTGTTGTTCACTGGTGCCGGTGGCCTGGGTTACCTGCAATGGCCGGCAGGTTTTGCCGCTGGCGGCAAAATAGGGGGCGCCGGCGGTCACCTGGGCATTGGCGCCCCAGGGGCTGGTGGGCAGAGTGGTGGTGGCGTTGGCGACGGCGGATGTCAGAAACTGGTTAAGCGGTGTGCTGGCAGAGTTAGTGTTGTTTTCCTGCTGGCTGGCGCAGCCGGCCAGAGTGAGGCACAGGGCAACCAGGGTGCCGGCCAGGGGCTTGCGAACAAAATGCATGGTTTAACTCGTTTTAATTGAAGAGATATTCGTTAGCGGCAGCTACAAATAAAAAAGGCACGCTACCGCCCTTGGGGTGCGGCTCCCAATGTGCCGATGCCACTTCCTTGTGCGCCGTCTCGCAAATTGCAAGGCGGCGTTTGTCTGGCGAGAGATATTATCACCGGATTTGTGTTATTTCGATGACGGCTCGCTCAAGTGTTTGATTTATGGCCAGTTCGATTAAAGTCCGGCTCAGGCCACTTCTTTTTTACCTTTTTTACCATTTGCCGCGGTGGGCAGATTAATGACGCGCGGGTGTTTTATGGGCGGCTCGGCCTGTTGTTGCAGCCGCTGCCAGATTTGCCGGCAGGTGTTGTCCGGCTCGGCATAAAAGCTGCCGTTCAGCTGGGTGCGCTCCAGCAAAAAGGCTCTAAGGCGTTTGAACAAGTCCACGTTTACCGGTTGTGGCGTACGCCAGAAAGTTGCCAGAGGCCCCTGGCTGGTGAGGTCGGGAATGTCGTACAGTGCCTTGCCCAGGGTAATGGTGGGCACATGGTGAAACAGCGCCGACAGGCCTACTGTGCTGTTTACCGTTACCACGCCCTTGCAGTGGTGGTAGAGGTCCGGCAGGTGCAGTTCAAAGCCGTAAAACACTCTGTCTTTAATGCCCAGTTCGGCGGCCAGTGAATGAATAAGTTGGGTGTAATTGGTGTAGCCCCGATCCATGGGATGGTGCTTGAACAGCAGCACATCCTGCCGGGGAGCACAGGCAGCGAACGAGGCTATAATGTGCCGAATGGATTCGGCCACGTCGTTAAAAGGGGAGTGGGCTCTTATCTGAAAGTCGTCGGCTACCTGCAGCGGCACCAGAAAAATATGCTTCGAGTGCCGGTCAATCAGCTGCTGTTGCAGGCCCTGGTCGTGGGCGCTGTGGGTATATTTGGTGTACCAGCCCTTGAGCCAGGCAATGCCTTCTTTCCAGTAGGGGCGGTGGCGGTGGTGCACATAGTGCCGGAAGCGCCAGCGGCAGCAGTGCATGCTGAAGTAATAGCGCATGGCATAGTAAATGCGGCGTTTGAAACTGGCGCGAATGTCGAACTGGTGCTTAACGTGGGTGGGATCTTGTTTGGGCAGCTCGTCGGCTAGTTTGCCAAACCAGGGGCTGTGGGCGTTTACGCCATTTTGCTCCAGGGTAATGTAATGCGGGCGCAGGTACCCTTCTTCAAATACAAAAAAGCGAATGTTATGGCTCAGGCAGTAATGACGGGCTACGGCGTGGTATTCACGGCAGTCGCTGTAGCAGAACAGGGTGTCAATTTCATTTTCGCTAATGTAGTTGTGCAGAAAATGGCGCCATTCGGGCAGGGTGCCGGTGTAGTGCACATTGGTGCCCCTGCAGGGCCAGCAGCCGTCGCCGCCGTTGAAGTGAATTTTATGAACACAAATGCCCTGCCCGGTTAAAAAGCGGGAAAAGTGCTGAAAAAAAGGCCCCAGCGGCCCCTGCAGTAGCAAGGCTGATTTCATCAAGAGTCCCGTATGAGTTTTTATTGTTATGTCCGTGCTTTTGCGCGGGCGTATCCTACCACAGGGCGGTGCCGGGATTAATATCAAATATTTATTACGGCCTCCTTTGGGGGCTGTCAGCTTTAAGTCGAACCCTACCCTATACCTCCCCTTACCAAGGGGGAGGCCGGGAGGGGGTTTCTTGTAACTCACGGCTGTTATTTGATGGTTTGTTTGTGCAGCCCTTTTTGCAGCATCAAATCCACCAGGGGCTGTTCGCGCTTGTTGGCCCGCTGGCAGTGATCCTGCTGAAAATGGTTGGTCAGCCAGATCACGAAGCGGGCCCAGCGCTTGTTGTTGCGCTCCCGCCAGGCGTGGGACGACACCGACTCCCAGGCGTAGCCGTTGAACACGGAGGCGTTTACAAAGTGGTCCAGCGCGCGTACTCCGGCGCGGCCGCGCTCCACCCGGCCCATAAAACCCACATAGCAGATGATGAGGTAGCCCACTATGGCCAGGGGCACCACGGCGCACATTAATATAAAGCCGGCAATGCGTTCTTTCATGCTTGGTTCTTGCTCCTTGGAGTGAGGTTGAGCTGCAGGCCATTCTCGGAGCGAATGGTGAGCCTGCCCACAGGCTGAGGCACAAATCCTTCGGGCAGCGAAATGTGATAGTGCTGCAGAATGCTGGCCAGTATAAGGCTGGATTCCTGCTGGGCAAAGGCGGCACCTATGCACACCCGCGGCCCGGCGCCAAAGGGCAGGTAAGACTTGCTGAGCGGAGTTTTCAGCTGCTTGGAAGTGAAGCGATAGGGATCAAACTGGTGCGGCTTGTGCCAGTAGTCCTTGTGGCGGTGAATAAGCCAGGGGGACACCATGACCGAGCTGCCGGCTTTCATTTTTTTGTCGCGCATTTCGCCGGCATGGGCGCATTCACGGGCCAAAAAGCCCACTGGCGGGTAAAGACGCAGGGCTTCGCGAAACACATCTCGTACCAGCACCATTTTGCGCAGAGCTTCCACGCTCATGGCTTGTTCGGCCAGCACCCGGGTGACTTCTGCATGGGCGTCTTGTTGTATGTGCGGATGGGTAGCCAGCAAATAGAGCGACCAGGTCAGCGAGCTGGCGGTGGTTTCGTGCCCGGCCAGAAACAGCATGGAGATTTGATCCACGACTTCATCAAAGCCAAAGGGCTGGCCGGTGGCGGTGTCTGTGGTCAGCAGCAGGGAAGACAAAATGTCCTGCTGTTGCTCCAGCTTGGCTCTGGCCTGCGGACAACCGGCGCGGGCGGCTTCGGCCTGCTGGTAGCGGGGGCGAATAATGTCTTCTATGGTGCCGCGAATTTCTTTCGCCGCTGCCATGCGCCGGCGTTCGCTGCTGCCCCGCTGCAAGAAAGCGGGCAGACGGAACATTTTCATCAGTGCCAGTTTGGGCGACTCGGCCTGAAAGCGTGCAAAGGCATCGAGAATGCGGTTGGCCTGTTCGGCATCGAGCCTGGCCGACATGATGGTGCGAAAAATGATGTCGGCGGTCACAAAGGTCATTTCCGGGTCTATGTCCTGCCCGGGCCGGTGGCTTTTCAGGCGTTCAAGCATGTCGTTGGCGGCCTGTTGCATCAGCCCAAACACCTGTTGCACCCGGGCGTGCTTAAAGGCGGGATCGAGCATGTTGCGCTGTTTTTGCCATTGTTCGCCGTTGGTGGTGAATATGCTCTCTCCCAGCAGTGGCTCGAGAATGTCGCCCAGCATGGCGTGTTTGGGGAAGTCGGCCATGTTCTGCACCATGACCTTTCGCACCAGCTCGGGCTGGTTCACCATATACAGGGTCAGGCCGGGCAGTTTGTATTCGCCCATTTTCATGCCGTAGCTGCGTTCATACAGGGCATCCAGCCAGGAGTGGCGTTTGGTGAAAAACACTTTCCACAGCGAGGCCTTGCTTTTGGCGGGCCTGGGAAACACCGGGCAGGTCATAACTGTTCCTTTAGTTGGCTGCTAATGGCTTCGGGCCCGGCGGTAAAGGCAAAAAAGTCGTAAGGGCCGGGCTTGTCGGTGGCCATCAAATATAAAAAGTGCATGGTATACCAGGCCCGGCGCAGTTTTTTATAGCGCGCTGGCCGGTAGAGGGTGAAAAAACGGGGCGAGAGCAGGTGTGGCCCGGCATTGGGCGCGCAGCGTTGGCCGCAGGAGGTAACCGGGTTAAGCAGCGGAAAGCAGGCTCCGTCGGTGGGGGCGGTGTAGTCCAGCCACAGTAGCTGCTCATTTTGCCCCAAGCATTGCAGGCTGGCGCGAAAGTCAGCGGCGGCAGCGTGAAAGCTGAGCAGTGGAATGCAGTGCCCTAGGGTGATCAGCACTACCCGCTGGTTGGCCAGTTTTTCCGGGCTGTGTATTTTCTGCAGAGCCTGGGCCAGGGCTGGAACCACCACCATGGTGCCCACGCTATGGGCAATGACCACTACTTCGTCGTTGGTGTCGTCGTTAATGGCATTGGCCATTTGCTCGGCAAAACGGTCAATGCGGGGGCCCAGTTCGGATATTTGCCCTTTGGCCCAGCGTGCCGAGAAAGCGTAGATGCGCAGCAGCCAGAATACTGCCAGTTTGTTGCCCAGGTGTTTGCTGGCGTGCATCAGCAGCAAAAACAACAC
Source organism: Oceanimonas pelagia (assembly GCF_030849025.1). Taxonomy (NCBI): domain Bacteria; kingdom Pseudomonadati; phylum Pseudomonadota; class Gammaproteobacteria; order Aeromonadales; family Aeromonadaceae; genus Oceanimonas; species Oceanimonas pelagia. Next base: position 1,831,048 of record NZ_CP118224.1, on the reverse strand, counting down.
CAGGCCTGCCGGCAGTTGTGCGTAGGCCCAGGGCAACTGGCCGGCGGAATGAGTCGCCAGCCAGCCGGAAAGAAGCAGACACAGCAGTAAATAAACGGCCGGGTAAAGTCCGGCCATCAGTTGTTTGGGCGATGCCTTGGCAAAGCGCACGACCTTGCCCGAAAAAACATAGGCCTGCAGAAAACAAACCAGATCGCCCAGAATTGCCAGCCAGCCCCTGGCCCAGTGGCGGCGCACTATGTCGTCCCAGCCCAGGTAGCTGTAGCGGCTTTGGGTGTGTTCTGTATTCAGTTGCCAGTAATGGGTGTGTGCGCTATCGCGGCTGCGATTTGACACATGAATGTGCAGGCCGTTTACGTTTGCCTGCAATGCCGATTGTTCGCGGTAAAGGCGGTGATAATGTCTGGCTCCGCGAGGATCGAAGCCGTGAAGATAAAATACCTGCCGTTGTTTAATGCGGGCCAATTCGTTGTTCCTGGCTGATTAAAACGGCGAACAGAGTACCTGAATTTGGCTGGTGCGCACACCCCTCCCAGCCTTCACCCTTGGCAAGGGGGAGGAGCGAACCCCCTCCCGGTCTTTCCCTTGAATAAGGGGAAAATGCAGAATGTCTTCCTCCCTTGCCAAGGGGAGGGGTTGCAAACCTGCCGCTTATATCATCAATAGGTCTAACGGACCGGGCTGTTACTTGTTCCCATGGCGGTGTCGTGACACAATCAGGCCCAATTTGTGAATGACTAATCAAAAAGAGGACGCTGTTATGCGCATCGTTTTGCTGGGTGCTCCGGGCGCGGGTAAGGGAACGCAGGCTCAGTTCATCATGGAGAAGTTCGGTATTCCGCAAATTTCGACTGGCGACATGCTGCGTGCCGCTATCAAGGCCGGCACTCCGCTGGGCCTGAAGGCCAAGGAAGTGATGGACAACGGCCAGCTGGTGTCCGACGACATCATCATCGGTCTGGTTAAGGAACGTATCAGCCAGGACGACTGCGCCAAGGGCTTTCTGCTCGACGGCTTCCCCCGCACCATTCCCCAGGCCGATGCCATGAAGGAAGCCGGTGTGAATGTGGACTTCGTGCTCGAATTCGCCGTGCCCGACGAAGAAATCGTCAAGCGCATGAGTGGCCGCCGGGTGCACCCGGGCTCCGGCCGGGTATATCACCTGGTGTATAACCCGCCCAAAGTGGAAGGCAAGGACGACGTGACCGGTGAAGAGCTGGTGATCCGCGCCGACGATGAAGAAAGCACCGTGCGCAAGCGTCTGGCCGTGTATCACGAGCAGACCGCTCCGCTTATCGACTACTACAAGCAGGAAGCCGACGCCGGTCGCACCAAGCACTACAAGGTGGATGGCACTCAGTCGGTTGAAGCTGTCAGCCGTGAGCTGACCGACATTCTGGCTTAAGCCGGCATGGTTCAAGCCGGGCCCACAAGGGTCCGGCTTTTTGTTGTTTGTATCAAGGCAGGTAACAAGGTGAAAACAGGCGTTTTACTGGTCAACCTGGGTACGCCTTCCGCTCCCACCTCGGCGGCGGTAAAGGCCTTTCTCAGTCAGTTTCTGCACGACCACCGGGTGGTGGACTTACCCCGCTCGCTGTGGTGCCCGCTGCTGCACGGCATTATTTTACCATTTCGTTCTCCCAAGGTCGCCAGGCTCTACCAGTCCATCTGGTGGCCGGAAGGCTCGCCGCTGATGGTGATCAGCCGTCGCCAGCAGGCGGCATTGCAACAGGCGTTGCAGGACGAAGGCATAGACGTGCCGGTGGCCCTGGGCATGAGCTATGGCGAGCCGTCCATCGGCTCGGCCTGGCAGCAGCTTAAGGATCAGGGCGTGGATCGGGTGATTGTGTTGCCGCTGTATCCGCAGTATTCGGTGAGCACCACCGCCTCGGTGTTTGATGCCTGGGCCAAACTGATGAAACAGGAGCGGCTGGTGCCGGCGCTGCGCTTTGTGCACGATTATCACGACTTCAGCGGTTACATCGGCGCTCTGGCGGATTCGGTGCGGACTCATTGGCAGGAGCACGGCCGGGGCGACATGCTGTTGCTGTCCTACCATGGTATTCCCAAGCGCTTTGAAAACGAGGGCGACCCTTACGGCCGGCAGTGCCATCGCACTTCCGAGCTGCTGGCACAAGAGCTGGGGCTGGAGCCGCACCAGTGGCGCACCACCTTTCAGTCGCGCTTTGGCCGGGAAGAATGGCTTCAGCCTTATACCGACGAAACCATGGCAAGGCTTCCCAAAGAAGGCATCGGGAAGCTGGATGTGATCTGCCCCGCCTTTGCCGCCGACTGCCTGGAAACCCTGGAAGAGATAGCCGAGCAGAATAAGGACATCTTTCTCAAGGCCGGGGGGGAGCAGTATCATTACATTCCCGCCCTGAACGACAACTCCGCCCACATTCGCATGCTGGTGGATCTGGTGTGCCGCGAGCTGGTGTGATTTAACTCCAACCCTCCCCTTCACAAGGGGAGGGCGTATACATCAGTACGGCAGTTCTTCACACACCGCCAGCATGGCGGCGGTCAGCCGGCTCAGCTCCTCGGGCTGCATAATGTAGGGCGGCATGATGTAGAACAGCCTGCCAAAGGGCCGAATCCATACCCCCAGCTCTACCAGCCGTTTTTGCACCTCGGCCACGTTCAGCGGCTGATGCAATTCAATTACGCCAATGCCGCCCAGCACCCGCACATCGGCCACCGAATCAAGCTCAAGCGCCGGGGCCAGCTCCCGCTTCATTTGCGCTTCAAGGGACGCAATGCGCTGCTGCCAGGGCGTGCTCAGCAGCAGCCTGAGGCTGGCCAGCGCCACGGCGCAGGCCAGCGGGTTGGCCATAAAGGTGGGGCCGTGCATCAGCACCCCGGCGGGGCCGTTGCAGATGGTCTCGGCCACCTGCTGGGTGGTAATGGTGGCGGCCATGGTCATGTAGCCACCGGTAAGCGCCTTGCCGATGCACATAATGTCCGGCGCAATGCCGGCCCATTCGCAGGCAAACAGTTTGCCGGTGCGGCCAAACCCGGTGGCGATTTCGTCGGCAATCAGCAGCACTTCGTAGCGATCACAGAGCTCGCGGGCACCTTTGAGGTAGTCCGGGTGATAAAAGCGCATGCCGCCGGCCCCCTGTACCACCGGCTCCAGGATCAGCGCCGCCAGCTCGTGATGATGCCGTTCAAACACCGCCTCAAGGGCCTGCAAGTCACGTGCATCAAAGTCGCCGTCAAACCGGCTTTGGGGTGTGGGCACAAAGATGTGTTCGGGCAAAAAGCCCTTGTACAGACTGTGCATGCCGCCGTTGGGATCGCACACGCTCATGGCGCCAAAGGTATCGCCGTGGTAGCCCCGGCTTAAGGAGGCAAAACGGGTTTTGGGCGTGCCCTTGCCGTGCCAGTACTGAATGGCCATTTTCAGCGCCACTTCCACCGACACCGAGCCAGAATCCGCCAGAAAGAAGCGATCCAGCCCCGGTGGCAGCACGTCTGTCAGTGTCCGGCACAGCGCAATGGCCGGATCGTGGGTCAGGCCGCCAAACATCACATGGGCCATTTTGCCCAGCTGGGCGGTGGCGGCGGCGTTCAGCTCGGGCACATTGTAACCGTGCAGGCAGGCCCACCAGGACGACATGCCATCCACCAGCCGGCGGCCGTCCTTCAGCTGCAGGTGCACGCCGCTGGCGCTGTCTACTTCGTAGCAGGGCAGGGGGCGGGTGAGGGAGGTGTAGGGGTGCCACAGATGGTGCAGATCGAATTCCGGATTGGTCATAAATAAATCAAACGTAAACTTGCTTGTTGGTTTGTGATTGACAGGCTAACACCGGCCCTTACACTAGCCAAGCGAAACACCTTTATAACCAATCAAGCAAAAGGCCTCAGCATGAGCCGTACACTCTGGACCCGCGAGCAAGTGCTCGAACTGTTTGACCGCCCGTTTTTCGATCTGCTGTTTGAAGCCCAGCAGGTGCACAGGGCCAACTTCGACCCCAACGAAGTGCAGGTAAGCACCCTGCTTTCCATCAAGACCGGCGCCTGTCCGGAAGACTGCAAATACTGCCCCCAGAGCGCCCGCTACAACACCGGGCTGGAAACCGAACGGCTGATGGAAGTGGAAAAGGTGCTGGAGCGGGCCCGCGAAGCCAAGAGCAACGGCTCCAGCCGGTTCTGCATGGGCGCGGCCTGGCGCAATCCCAAGGAGCGCGACATGCCCTATCTGGTGAAGATGGTGCAGGAAGTGAAGGCCATGGGGCTGGAAACCTGCATGACCCTGGGCATGCTCAACGCCGACCAGGCCGGCCGGCTGGCAGAAGCCGGACTGGATTATTACAACCACAACCTCGACACCAGCCCCGAGTTCTACGGCGACATCATTACCACCCGCACCTATGCCGACCGGCTTAACACCCTGGAAAACGTGCGCGAGGCCGGCATGAAGGTGTGCTCCGGCGGCATTGTGGGCCTGGGAGAAACCCCGGAAGACCGCGCCGGCCTGCTGCTGGCCCTGGCCAACCTGCCGCGCCAGCCCGAAAGCGTGCCCATCAACATGCTGGTAAAGGTAAAAGGGACTCCGCTGGAAAATCAGGACGATCTCGACGACTTCGACTTTATCCGCACCATTGCCGTGGCCCGCATTCTGATGCCCAAGAGCCACGTGCGCCTCTCGGCCGGCCGCGAGAAGATGAACGACCAGATGCAGGCCCTGTGCTTTATGGCCGGTGCCAACTCCATCTTTTATGGCTGCAAGCTGCTCACCACCCCCAACCCGGACGAAAACAGCGACATGCAGCTGTTCAAGCGGCTGGGCCTGCGCCCCAGCGGCGTGAGTCAGAAGCCCGACGAAATGGCGGAGATTGAACTGCACGAGCAGATTGCCGAGCAAAACGCGCCCAAACCACTGTATTACGAAGCCTGAATCATGCCCTTTAACCTGAGCCTGGCCGGGCGCGCCGCCGCCGGGCTGAAACGCAGTGTGCCAGCCATTGACCGGGTAAACGGCCGCTGGCTGCACGCCGGTGGCGAGCAATATCTCAACTTTGCCGGCAACGACTACCTGGGCCTGAGCCGGGCTCCCGAGCTGCAGGCGGCCAGTGAACAGGCGGCGCGGGACTACGGCGTGGGTGCCGTGGCTTCGCCGCTGGTGGTGGGCCATCAGGCCATCCACCGGGAGCTGGAAGCCGAGCTGTGTGACTGGCTGGGGCTGGAGGCGGTGATGCTGTTCAGCTCCGGGTTTTCCGCCAATCAGGCGGTTGTCAAGGCGCTGCTTGGCAAGGAGCACACCCTGTGGCAGGACAGGCTCAACCACGCCTCGCTGCAGGAGGCCGGCCTGCTCAGCCCGGCGCGCCTGGTGCGCTTTGCCCATAACGACATGGCCGCGCTGGAGGGCAGGCTCAGGCCATCGGCGGGGCTGATTGTGTCGGAAGGGGTGTTCAGCATGGACGGCGACACCGCGCCCTGGCCCGAGCTGGTGAAGCTGGCCCGGCAAAGCGGCAACTGGCTGATGATCGACGACGCCCACGGCCTGGGTGTGCTGGGCAACGAAGGCAGGGGCACGCTGGATGAACAGGGGCTCGCCCCGACCAGCGTGAACATCTTTATGGGCACCTTCGGCAAGGCGCTGGGGGTAAGCGGCGCCTTTGTCGGCGGCAGCCGGGCGCTGGTGGAGTATCTGCACAATTTCGGCCGCAGCTACATCTACAGTACGCACTTGCCTCCGCCCCAGGCCGCCGCCGTGCTGGCCGCGGTGCGGCTGGTGCGCCGGGCCGACGACAAGCGGGCGCACCTGCGCAATCTGGTTTCGCAGTTTCGCGCCGGGGTGGCCGCATTACCGCTGCAACTGCTGCCTTCCGCCACAGCCATACAGCCCCTGGTGGTGGGCGAAGAAGCCGCTACCCTGGCGCTTGCCGCCGCGCTCAAACAACAGGGGCTGTGGACCGGCGCCATTCGTCCGCCCACCGTGCCCAAGGGCTCGGCCCGGTTGCGCATTACCCTGAGCGCCGCTCACACCGAGGCCGATGTGCAACGGCTGATTGATGCCCTGCACAGTGCTTTGTAGGCTCGGCTTTAGCTGGGCAATCCGGCCAACAGGCGATGCCGTTGTCCCAATAAATTGGGGCCTACAAAACAACGTCACTCACGCGAAGGCGGGAGTCCAGGGCATGGTGCACCATATGAGCTTGAGTACACAGCCGCCTGCAGAATAGATCCCGGCTCGAAGGCCGGAATGACCTTACTTAAAGCTGACAGCTTATGGCTTACAGCTGATTTCCGGAGAACTCCATGCAACAGGTGGATAAACACCGGGTGGCCGCCGCCTTCAGCCGGGCGGCCACCAGCTATGACCGCCACAACGCCCTGCAGCGGCGCAGCGGAGAGGCGCTGCTGGCGCATCTGCCGGCGCGGGCGCACACCGGGCTGGATCTGGGCTGTGGCAGCGGCTGGTTTGCCCCCATGCTGAAACAGCGGGCACAGCGCCTGCTGGCGCTGGACTTGTCCCCCGCCATGCTGCAACAGGCGGCCACCCGGGCCGAGATTACTCCCCTGTGTGCCGACATGGATGCCCCGCCTGTGGCCGAGGCCAGCCTCGATTTCATCTTCGCCAACCTGTGCATGCAGTGGAGCAGCGACACCGCCGCCTGGCTTGACAACTGGAGTAAACGGCTCAAGCCCGGTGGTGTGATGGTGTTTTCCACCCTGCTGGAGGGCAGCCTGGCGGAGCTGGCCGCAAGCTGGCAAGCTCTGGATGATCACGCCCATATCAACCGTTTTATTGCCGAGCCGCTGTTGCGTGCGCAACTCGCTGCCACCGGCCGCGACTGGCAGTTGCATACCGCCACCGAGCAGTTGTTTTATCCCGAGCTCAAGGGCCTGTTGCTCGATCTCAAGGGCATTGGCGCCAACCAGGTGAACGGCCAGCGCCGGCGCGGCCTGCTGGGCAAGGCCGCCTGGCAGCGGCTCAATCTCATCTATCCTAAAAACCAACAGGGCCACTGCGTGGCCACCTACCGGCTGGCATATGGAGTGATTTATGGTTAAGACTTTTTTTGTGACCGGCACCGACACCGAAGTGGGCAAAACCTTTGTTACCCGCGCCCTGATGCGCGCCGCCAAAGAGGCGGGCAAACAGGTGCTGGGCTACAAGCCGGTGGCCTCGGGCTGTGAGCTGACAGACGGCAGCCTCAGGAATGAAGACGCGCTCACCTTGCAGGCCGAGTCCAGCATTCGGCTGCCCTATGCCATGCATAATCCTTACGCCTTCGCCCCGGCCATTGCCCCGCACATTGCCGCCGAGCAGGCGGGGGAAGTGATTGCACTGCCCCGCATTGCCGAGGGGCTGGCCCGGCTCAGGGAGACCGCCGCCGACTGGATTTTTGCCGAAGGCGCCGGCGGCTGGCGACTGCCCCTGGGGCAGGGCCATTTTCTTTCCGACTGGGTAAAGAAGGAGCACCTGCCGGTGATCCTGGTGGTGGGGGCGCGCCTTGGCTGCATTAACCACGCCCTGCTCAGCCTTGAAGCCATTCGTCACGACGGTCTGGTAGTGGCCGGCTGGGTGCTGAACCGGGTGGATGCTCACATGAGTCACTATGAGGAAAACGCGGCCACCCTCAAGCAGCTGATTTCCGCTCCCTTTCTGGGCGAAGTGCCGAGGCTCACCGAGCAGGAGGCCGAGACCGCCCAAAGCTTTATTGATCTTGCACCGCTGCTGAAATAATTCATCATGGCCATCTTGAAATTCCCATAAGCGGACATATTATGTCTGCAGTTACCTGAATGTAAGGAAGGGTTATGAAACGCATACTGTTGTTTATTGCCACCAACCTCGCCGTGGTCCTGGTGCTGGGCGTGGTGCTGAACATAGTGTTTTCGGTGCTGGGCATTGACAGCCGCAGCATTGGCGGCCTGCTGGTGTTCTGTGCCGTGTTTGGCTTTGGCGGTGCCACCATTTCGCTGTTTATGTCCAAGTGGATGGCCAAGCGCGCCTACGGCGTGCAGGTGATTGAACAACCTCGCAACGAAATGGAGCACTGGCTGTTCACCACAGTGCAGCGCCAGGCCCAGCAGGCTGGCATTGGCATGCCGGAAGTGGGCATTTACGACTCTCCCGACATGAACGCCTTTGCCACCGGCGCCAGCCGCAACAGCTCGCTGGTGGCGGTGTCCACCGGCCTGATGTACGGCATGAACCGGGATGAAGCCGAAGCCGTGCTGGCCCATGAGGTGAGCCACGTGGCCAACGGCGACATGGTTACCCTCACCCTGATCCAAGGGGTAGTGAACACCTTTGTGATGTTCTTTGCCCGCATCGTGGCCAACGTGATCAGCGGCGTTCTCAGCAACAACAGCGAGGAAGAAGAAGGCGGCGGCATGGGCGGCATTGCCTACTTCGCTACCGTCATGGTGCTGGAGCTGGTGTTCGGCATTCTGGCCTCCATCATCGTGATGTGGTTCAGCCGTCAGCGGGAATACCGTGCCGACGAAGGCGGCGCCCGCCTGGCCGGCCGCGAAAAAATGATCGCCGCCCTCGAGCGCCTGCGCCACGGCCCGGAATCGCAGCTGGAAGGTTCTCTCGCCGCCTTTGGTATTAACGGCAAGCGCCACAGCGAGCTGTTTATGAGCCACCCGCCGCTGGAAAAACGCATTCAGGCGCTGCGCGGCCACCGTTAATTTTTGCAAAAACCCTGTAGTTTGGTCTCTTGTTTAACCCCGGCTTGCCGGGGTTTTTTTATTGGCACAAAACGGCAACCCAGAATCACACTTCAGCAGGGCAACCTGAACTTCTATCGTTGTGTCATCTCCGCGAAGGCGGAGATCCAGGGCATATTGCACCAGGTGCTCGCCCCGCAGGTGGCCAAAAAAGTGATGGGCTGATCAGTCTCCCCGATTCGGCTCGCTTATTGAACAGTTATATGATGCAAGCGGCAAAGTCACTGCATTTTGCGTGTCGTGATTTTCATTCCTGAACAATACCCCTTGTTATTCTCCGGCCAAATGCCTTTAATGGTGAAAAACAAAAAGCACGGACGCCATGATAAAACCCGAACTCCATCGCCGTTACTGGCTGATTGAGCTTGTCAGCCATTGGGAAGGCCGGCTTACCACTGGACACCTGCGGCAGTTTTTTGGCCTGAGCCGTCAGCAGGCCAGCAAAGCCATCAATCAATATCAGCAGGAACATACCGGTAATCTGGAATATTGCGCGTCGCGCAAGGGCTATTTACCTGCCCAAGGTTTTCAGCCCTTTCATATTTCAGGCGACGTAGCCGAGTATCTCAACTGGATGACCGGCCAGAGCGCTCACGCCATGCCCACCGAGCCCGGCTATGGGCTGGCCCATCATATTTTGCGGTTGCCGGCCAGGCAGGTGTCTGCGCAGGTGGTCCGGCGATTGGTAAACGCACTGCGCCACCATGAGCGGCTGGAAGTGGACTATGGCGCGGTAAGCAGTGCCGACCGCCAGGGCCGCATTATTGTGCCGGTGCGCTTTGTAAACACCGGCAGCCGCTGGCACCTGCGTGCCTGGTGCGAAAAAGCACAAAACTACCGTGACTTTGTGCTCAGCCGCTTTCACGGCACGCCCGAGCCGGAAGGCACACTGCTGGCACCACTGCCGCCCGACACCGGCTGGAATACGCATATCACCCTCAATATCAGCCCCGATCCCCGTTTAAGCCCCGAACAACAACAGGCTCTGATCCACGACTACGCCATGGAAAACGGCCAGCTCAAAATAAACACCCGCGCCGCCCTGGCCGGTTACCTGCTAAAGGAAATGCAGATAAACACCAAAATGCTCGACGGTAACCCCGCCGCCCAGCAACTGATCCTCGCCAATTACGATGAGGTGAAGGAGTGGTTGTTTTGAAGACCTGTAAAGTGAGGCGACATGTTTTTTGTACAGGGTTGGCCCTTTGGCAACAGAAAGGGCAGAGTAGAAAAATAGCTATTTAAGGAAGGGCAATCTCATGGATGATTTATCACCGTCAGATCTGAAAACCATACTGCACTCCAAGCGGGCAAATATTTATTATCTGGAATATTGCCGGGTGCTTGTTAAGGGCGGCCGGGTGGAATATGTCACCGATGAAGGGCGCCGTTCCCACTACTGGAACATTCCCATTGCCAACACCACCACGGTTTTACTGGGAACAGGCACTTCCGTGACCCAGGCTGCCATGCGGGAGCTGGCCAAGGCGGGGGTGCTGGTCGGTTTTTGTGGTGGGGGCGGAACCCCTTTGTTCAGCGCCAATGAAGTAGATATTGATGTGGCCTGGTTTTCTCCACAAAGCGAATACCGGCCCACCGAATATCTGCAGAGCTGGGTACGATTCTGGTTTGATGATGAACAGCGGCTGGAAGCGGCGCGAAAAATTCAACAGGCCAGACTGGATCAGTTGAAAAAGCACTGGCTGGATAACCGCCAGCTAAAAGAACAAGGGTTTGATATTGCTGCGGACCATCTGGTACCGCTGCTGGAGCAGCACCGGAAAAATATTCAGCAGGCAGTCAATGTCACCGGTTTATTGACCGAAGAAGCGCGCCTGACCAAGCATCTGTTCAAGCTGGCGGCCAGAGCCGTGTCTTATGGCGATTTTGTGCGTGCCAAGCGGGGTAGCGGCACCGATCCGGCCAACCGTTTTCTGGATCATGGTAACTATCTGGCTTATGGCCTGGGAGCCACGGCCACCTGGGTGCTGGGCTTGCCTCATGGCCTGGCTGTGCTGCACGGCAAAACCCGCCGGGGCGGCCTGGTGTTTGACGTGGCCGATCTGGTGAAAGATGCATTGGTTTTGCCTCAGGCGTTTTTGTCTGCTGTAAAAGGTGAAGAAGAGCAGGAATTTCGCCATCGCTGTATTGAGTCGCTGACCCGCGCCGAAGCCCTGGACTTTATGGTCGATACCTTAAAGGACATAGCAACAGAACTTGGGGGAGCGGCATCATGAATGTGTTGCTGATTTCCCGTTGCAGTAAAAATGCACTCACCGAAACCCGGCGCATTCTGGACCAGTTTGCCGGGCGGAAAGGGGACAGAGCCTGGCAAACGCCCATTACCTGGGACGGTCTGACTACCTTGCGCAAGTTATTGCGCAAGACCGCCCGTAAAAATACGGCGGTGGCCTGTCACTGGATCAGAGGCAAGGATCATAGTGAATTGATGTGGATCGTAGGCGATAACAGCCGCTTTAATGCGGAGGGCACAGTGCCGACCAACACCACCGGGCGAAACATTCTGCGCCAGCAGGATGAAAATGACTGGCATACCGCAGAAGACATCAAGTTACTGGCAGCGCTGGCGGCATTACTCCATGATTTGGGCAAGGCCTGCAAGGCATTTCAGTCAAGGCTGGTGGGTAAAGGTCCGCAAGGTGCCAACCTTTACCGGCATGAGTGGATATCGCTGCGTTTGTTTCAGGCATTTGTGGGTAATGATGACGATGCTGGCTGGCTCTCTCGCCTGGAGAATGCAGATAAATTCAGTCATGACTGGCTGGATAACCTGGTAAAGGACGGGCTGGATAATACGGATCCTTATCCTTTTCGCTCGCTACCACCGCTGGCTCAGGCCATAGGCTGGCTGATTATCACCCATCATCGTCTGCCCGGCCGGCCCAGCCTGGAAGGGCTCAGGGCGGAAGAGCTTGATATGCCGCTGGCGGATATAGATTCACAGTGGAATCAGCGTACAGACAATCCTGACCCCAAAGAGATAGCGCCTTACTGGACCTTTGAAGCGCCGTTGCCGGTGGTCACGCAGCGCTGGCGTACCCAGGCGGCAAAATATGCTCAGCGTTTACAGCAGCGCCGGGAGCGAGCACCTGATGGCTGGCTGACGAATGCTTATGTTATGCACCTGGCCCGTTTATCGCTGATGCTTTCTGACCATCACTATTCCAGCCTGTCTGAACCCAACCTGCGCGTTAAGGGCGAAGATAACTATCCACTTTATGCTAATACCAACCGAAAAACCGGCGAGCTTTGTCAGCGGCTGGACGAGCATCTGCTGGGCGTGGCCAAAGTCAGCCGCAGTGTCAGTCATCATTTGCCGACCCTGAGTGAAAACCTGCCTCGCCTGGCACGCCATAAAGGATTCAGAAAACGTAGCCAGCATGCGCGTTTTCGCTGGCAGGATCATGCTTTTGACCTGGCCGAAGGCTTAAAAACGCGTGCCGCCCGGCAGGGTTTTTTCGGCATCAATATGGCCTCCACCGGCTGCGGTAAAACATTGGCCAATGGCCGTATTTTGTATGCGCTGGCCAATCCTCAGCAGGGGGCGCGATTTTCCGTGGCACTGGGGCTAAGAACCCTCACGTTGCAAACCGGTCAGGCCTATCGTGATCGCCTGCATCTTGGGGATGATGAGCTGGCCGTCAGGGTAGGCGGCAGTGCCAGCCGCCAGCTGTATGAATTTCATGAAGCTCAGGCCGAGGCCAGTGGCTCGGCATCGTCCCAGTCTCTGGTGCCGGAAGACAGCCATGTGGTGTTTGAAGGCAATTTTGCCGATCACCCGGTGCTCAAAACAGCCGGCCATGACGACAGGATCAAGGCCCTTATTTCGGCACCCGTGCTGGTATGCACAGTCGATCACCTGATCCCGGCAACGGAAAGCGAGCGGGGCGGCCATCAGATTGCGCCCATGTTGCGCTTGCTCAGCAGCGATCTGGTGCTGGATGAAATTGATGACTTCGATATCAACGATCTGCCGGCACTCACACGCCTGGTCTATTGGGCGGGTCTGCTTGGCAGCCGGGTATTGTTGTCTTCAGCCACCATTCCCCCGTCCTTGTCGGAAGGGTTGTTTCGTGCCTACAAGGCAGGGCGGGAACAATTTCAGTGCAACAGGGGAGAGCCGGGCACGGCGGTAAACATCTGTTGTGCCTGGTTTGATGAGCATGACCGCATGCATGAAGACTGCCCGGATGAAGCAAGTTACGTCCGGGCACACCTGCGTTTTGTAGAAAAGCGGTCTCAGAAGCTTGCCCGGGACGGCATACGCCGGCGGGCAGAGCTGTCACGCCTGACCACATTAACCGGACAGTCTCAGTTGTTACGCCAGGGGTTTGCACAGGATCTGATGCAGCAGGCCATGGTTTTGCATCAGGCGCACTACACGGTGGATCCGCATTCGCAAAAACGGGTGAGTTTTGGCTTGGCACGCATGGCCAACATTGAGCCTATGGTGGAAGTGGCCAAAGCCATTTATGCCATGGGGGCCGAAAGCGGCATCCTTATTCACCTTTGTGTTTACCACTCTCAATATCCGTTACTGCTCCGTTCAGCCATTGAGCAGCAGCTGGATAGCGCACTGAACCGAAAAGACAGCAATGCCGTGTTTGAGCTGCCGGAGATTCGCCGGCGAATTGATACTTATGCGCAGCAGGATCAGCTGTTTATTGTGCTCGCCAGCCCGGTTGCAGAAGTGGGCAGGGACCACGACTACGACTGGGCCATTGTAGAGCCTTCCTCCATGCGCTCGCTGATTCAGCTTGCCGGCCGTGTTCGCCGTCACCGGCCAGACGTGTACGAAGTGCCCAATATTGCGCTGTTACATACCAATCTGAGAGCGCTGGAGCACAAGGGCAAGCCCGCCTTCTGCCGGCCCGGTTTTGAAAGCGCCGACTTTTTACTGAGCAGCCATGATCTGGAACAGCTGCTGTTGCCCGAAGAGCGGAATGTGATTGATGCCAGGCCCCGAATTTTGCCCCGCAGCGAGCTGAACCCCAGAGCCAGTCTGGTGGACCTGGAGCATGCCCGGCTGCAGGCACAAATGCTGGGTGAGCGAGCGCCCCAGGCGGCAGCGGCTGGTAATAATCGCCGGCGGCGCAGAACTGAGCCGGTACAACCACTGTCTGCCGCCAGTTGTTATCAGCGTTCAGGTGCCATGCTCACATCCATTCTGCAGCGCCGGCAGCCGTTTCGGGAAAGTCATACCGTGCAGGATGACCTGGTGCTGTTGCCCGATGAAGACGGCGTGAACGCACAACTGCACAAGATCGAGTTCAGCCGGGAGCAACGCAAGGATGTTTATATTCCGGTGGATCACCTGTTGCACCGGGTGCAGCTTGCTTGTGCCGAAGGGGTAGTGACCTGGGGCGCGGAAGATTACCTGACTGCGCTGGAGACGCTGGCCGAAAAAATGGAGCTGCCTCTTGATGTTTGCGCGCGGCGTTTTGGCACCCTGTCACTCGATCAAAAAGATAATGGCTGGGAGTTTCACCCGGCCCTTGGGTTTACCGTGCGCCGTTAAAGTAGGGCGCTTGCGGCTTGACGTTATGGATTTAACTTAAGGAGGCAACATGGCACAGGAGCCCGGCGCACGAAGCGCAGAGCTGCGCCAGTTGATGCAGTCATTTATTGATGAGCGACTGGCAGCCAAGCTTGAAAAACTGGAGCCTGATGATCCCAAATATCAGGAATTACAGCTTCAGTATCAATATGAAAACTGGATAGAGGATGCAGCGCGGCGTGTTGGTCAGCTACAGGTTGTTTCTCACACGCTCAAAGCCACACACCCGGATGCCAAAGGCACCAGCCTGTTCGTTTCTCCCGACACCTTGACCGCTCAACCCTGTGGTGTTGGCAGCCATTTGCTTGAAAAAGACTATGCCACCGATGTTGTTGGCAATGCGGCAGCATTGGATGTCTATAAATTCCTCAAACTGGAATATCAAGGCAAGACACTACTGGCCAGAGCTCTGGAGCAGGATGCAGCCTTGCTGGCAGCATTGAATGACGATGTTTTAAAGGCCAGGGAATGGCTTGATGCCTTTTCATCAATCACAGATAACAAAGGCGACGTACGTTCCAGCTCGCGCGCCAAGCAAATTTACTGGCTTACCGGCGATGATCCAACCCAAAATGATCATTTTCATCTGTTATCGCCGCTCTATCCCTCATCACTGGTACACAGGGTATACCAGCATATTCAGCATGACAGGTTCAGTGAAGAGGCCAAGGCTGCCCGTCAGGCAAGGCGTGATAATAAAGCATCGGAAACGGGATATGCCGATTATCCAAACCTGGCTGTTCAGAAACTGGGAGGCACCAAGCCCCAGAACATTTCCCAGCTCAACAGTGAGCGCGGCGGCAATAATTATCTGCTGTGCTCGCTGCCGCCGGTCTGGCGGAGCCGGGAACAGCGCCCGCCACTGAAGACAGACTCCGTGTTTCCACGCTTTGTGCGCAGTCAGCAGCCCCGCTGGCTATTGGTTAAACTGCGTGAGTTTTTGCTGAGCAACCCACCGGCCAATGTGCGCACCCGCACACGGGTAGATGCTTATATTGATGCCCTGATAGATGAAATGATCCTGTTCAGTGCTTATTTTCAGCAACTGGAGCCAGGCTGGTCTGCCGATCCCGATTGCCAGCTGGTGGAGGCGGAGCAGCTCTGGCTGGACCCCATGCGTGCTGCACAGGATGAAGACTTTGCCGCTCGCCGAATGGCGGGTGAGTGGGTAAAAGAGGTACAGCATCGTTTTGCCAACCAGATAAATAAGGCACTGGGCAAACTGCCGGTGGGGGATGGCGAGCACAGCGAATGGATGAGCCGTGTTCATAAAAAACTGAATGCACTGCGGGAGGTGCTTGATGACTGAACCGAACACCCTGCTTATTTTGCCGCGACTGCGCATTCAGAATGCCAATGCTATCTCCGGCAACCTGACCTGGGGCTTTCCAGCCATGACGGCGTTTGTGGGCATGAGCCATGCCCTTGAGCGCAAATGTGCCGCCGCCGGCCTCAAGGTGTCCTTTCCCGCCATTGGTGTGGTGTGCCATCACCATGAAGCGCAAGTTACTCAGGGCGGATATCAGCGATCGTTTCATCTTACGCGCAACCCCGTGGATAAAACCGGCAAAACCGCCGCCATTGTTGAAGAAGGTCGTATTCACCTGGAGCTTAGCTTGATTCTGGAAGTGGATCTGCAGGACGAACGGCTGAGTGGCAAAGCAGAGCAGGCAGCGTTTGCCCAGCAAGTGGCGGACCTGATTGCTACCCTGCGGGTGGCCGGTGGCACTGTGCAGCCAGCCATGCCCGGCCAAAGAGAGCATCATCCCTGGCTGATTAACGTGGATGAAGACGTAGATATTCGTAAAAAGCAACTTCGTCGTTT
The DNA here is from genome assembly GCF_030849025.1 of Oceanimonas pelagia. NCBI lineage: Bacteria > Pseudomonadati > Pseudomonadota > Gammaproteobacteria > Aeromonadales > Aeromonadaceae > Oceanimonas > Oceanimonas pelagia. The sequence goes on along the minus strand of NZ_CP118224.1, from coordinate 1,814,954 downwards.
AACGCGGCAGTTGTTGCCCGGCTTTGCCCTGGTGCTGCGGAGTGATCTGTTGCAGCAGCACCTTGAAGTGAAGCAACAGCAGGATCCCGATGCCGACTTGCTCGATGCCTGGCTGGATTTGTCTCGCCTGAACCATGAATGCCGGCAAGTGGAGGACAGTGTTGAGTGGATTATCAGGCGGGATCATCCGGGTTGGCTGGTGCCCATTCCTGTGGGATTTGCTGCACTGTCGGAACTGTATGATGCCGGGCAAGTGGAAGCCGCCCGGGATCAGACCACCCCTTTCCGGTTTGTGGAAGGATTGTACTCCATCGGGCAATGGCTCAGCCCCCATCGTTTCGAACGCTTTAACGACTTTCTCTGGTATGTGGACAACCGTCTCGATACCGGTACTTACCGTTTGAATAATGACTATTCCCTGAACCAGCAAGACAAGGAGTTTTGAACATGGCCAAGCAAGATACTTTGAAAACTGCATCCGTACTGGCGTTTGAGCGCAAGCTGGATGTATCCGATGCGCTGATGTTTGCGGGTAACTGGGAAGAGCGAGAGCAGACGAGCAACTGGCTGCCGGTTGAAGTCCGTGAAAAGTCCGTTCGCGGTACCATCTCCAACCGGCTGAAGGCCAAGGATCAGGATCCGGCCAAGCTGGATGCGGCCATTGAAAACCCCAACCTTCAAACCGTGGATGTGGCGACTTTGCCCGGAAGCGCCGACACCCTGATGGTAAAATTCACGCTGCGGGTATTGGCGGGGGCCGGTATTCCTTCTGCCTGTAACAATGCGGATTATCAGCACAAGCTGACCGAAGTGATCAAGGGGTATGTGCAGCAGCATGGTTTTTCGCCACTGGCCCAGCGTTATGCCTGTAACCTCGCCAATGCCCGGTTTCTGTGGCGTAACCGGGTAGGGGCGGAGCAGGTGGAAGTGCAGGTTGCCAGGCTTAAACAGGGTAAGCATGAGCAGGTATGGAATTTTGATGCTCACAGCTATTCTCTGCGCAACTTTGAGGAAGCTGGCAATAACCCCGCTGGTTTGCAGGAGCTGGCACAGCAGATTGAGTTTGGTCTGGCCAATGAACAGCATGTGTTGCTGGAAGTGACCGCTTTTGCCCGCCTTGGCGCCGGCCAGGAAGTGTTTCCGTCCCAGGAGCTTATTCTCGACAAGGGCAAGAATGACAAAAGCCGCACGCTTTACCAGGTGCAGGGCATTGCCGGTATGCACTCTCAGAAAATCGGCAATGCATTGCGTACCATCGACACCTGGTATCCGCAGGATGAGAATGTGCCGCTGGGGCCCATCGCCGTTGAACCCTATGGCTCGGTCACTACGCAAGGCAAGGCCTATCGTCAGCCCAAGGCCAAAGCCGACTTTTATAACCTGCTGGATAACTGGGTACTGAAGGACAAGGTGCCGGCAGAAGGGGATCAGCATTTTGTCATGGCCACCCTGATCCGTGGCGGGGTGTTCGGGGAGGCGGGTTAACATGGATATCTATCTTGAAATCAGGTTGCTGCCGGAACCTGAGTTTCCGCAGCATTTTTTGATGGGTGCCCTGTTTGGAAAGTTGCACCGTGCGTTGGTTGAACTGAAAGCCGATAACATCGGCCTCAGTTTTCCGGACTATAGCCTTGCTCCTCGTGGCCTGGGAGAGCGACTTCGGTTGCATGGTACAGAGCAGGCGCTGTCAGCTCTGATGGCTCAACACTGGCTGAAAGGCATGAGCGATCATGTGCAGTGCTCGGAAATGTTACCTGTGCCGGATAATGCCCGGTTCCGAACCGTGTCACGGCGGCAGTTTAAAACCAGCAGTGAGCGTTTGCGCCGCCGCCGAATGAAACGCAAAGGGGAGACCTATGAGCAAGCGGCCGAAGCCATTCCCCGTCATGTAGAGCGTTCGCCGGAACTGCCTTATGTGCAATTGCGAAGCCAGAGCACCGGGCAGAATTTTCACTTGTTTATTGAGCAGGGAGAGCTGCTGGCTCAGCCTCGAAAAGCAGCGTTCAGCAGCTATGGGCTGAGCACCAGGGCAACTGTGCCCTGGTTTTGACCCTTTTCTTTGGCTGAAAAACCAAGCCATTTAAATCAATCACTTACTTTGCCCCTGAAGAAAAGGGGCAAAGGGTGATTTATAGAACTTGTTCTTTAACAATCAGGACGTTACAGTTTTTAGTGTCTAGTTCGCTGCCGCACAGGCAGCTCAGAAATTATAGGTCAAGGGGAGCATGAGAAAGCGGCTGTTCGCTGCCGCACAGGCAGCTCAGAAACGCTGGAACCATCTGGTGGATGAATGGCTGGTGTTCGCTGCCGCACAGGCAGCTCAGAAAAATAGCAAAGCGCCCCATTCTGGGTGAGCGTCGTTCGCTGCCGCACAGGCAGCTCAGAAAGTGGATAACGCCTATGCCGGCGCTCGCCTGGGCGTTCGCTGCCGCACAGGCAGCTCAGAAATGGACACAATACGGGTGTGGGAATCAACCGGGGTTCGCTGCCGCACAGGCAGCTCAGAAATAACCACCGGAGCGACCTTCACGTTCGAGGGCGTTCGCTGCCGCACAGGCAGCTCAGAAAAACCACAGCGGAGACACGCACGGCGACGAGTGGTTCGCTGCCGCACAGGCAGCTCAGAAATTGAACCCTGGTTTGTGGGTTGAATGGCACTTGTTCGCTGCCGCACAGGCAGCTCAGAAAGGCCGCCCAGGCGAGCGCCGGCATAGGCGTTAGTTCGCTGCCGCACAGGCAGCTCAGAAATCATCGCCGTAGACGCTGGGGTACGTTATCTCGTTCGCTGCCGCACAGGCAGCTCAGAAACGCTCAATGCGCAGCCCGTCGTTAAAGGTGATGTTCGCTGCCGCACAGGCAGCTCAGAAATTGCCAATCGGCAAGCCGGTGATTAACCGGATGTTCGCTGCCGCACAGGCAGCTCAGAAAATTAATAACCTCTGCTCAGTTGCCCGCCGGGTGTTCGCTGCCGCACAGGCAGCTCAGAAACTGTGGATGGGTGGGTAATCACACGAATGGTGGTTCGCTGCCGCACAGGCAGCTCAGAAAGTCACCGAGCAGGAATTGCATAATGCACTAGCGTTCGCTGCCGCACAGGCAGCTCAGAAAACAGCTTTCACATATTGCTGTGATTGTTTCGCGTTCGCTGCCGCACAGGCAGCTCAGAAATGACAGTACAGTCCACGCATTCAGCGCCCGAGGTTCGCTGCCGCACAGGCAGCTCAGAAAATATACGGGTCAAGTTTCCGCTTACCCGTGAAGTTCGCTGCCGCACAGGCAGCTCAGAAACGACCGGTGTCACGCTCACCGACGAAAGCGGGGTTCGCTGCCGCACAGGCAGCTCAGAAATAACCCTCATTAACTTTCTATCTAAAGAGATAGTTCGCTGCCGCACAGGCAGCTCAGAAATTCCAATGAATGCTGTTGGGATAACTTTTTTTGTTCGCTGCCGCACAGGCAGCTCAGAAATTGAGGGGGTAATCGGCCTGCTCATGTCGGCAGTTCGCTGCCGCACAGGCAGCTCAGAAAAGCCGAACGAACGGGTCAGACAGGCCGAACGCGTTCGCTGCCGCACAGGCAGCTCAGAAACAACATTAGCGCAAGACCTAGTGAGCCTAAACGTTCGCTGCCGCACAGGCAGCTCAGAAAACCGCCGGCAGCAGCAGGTCATTGACCAGGCTGTTCGCTGCCGCACAGGCAGCTCAGAAAAGACTGTTGGCGGCCTGCAAGGTCGAGCGGCAGTTCGCTGCCGCACAGGCAGCTCAGAAAATAACGAAATCAATTCTTCCGGCACCCTGGACGTTCGCTGCCGCACAGGCAGCTCAGAAAAGGGGCCGCGATCAAAGTCCAGTACATCGCTGGTTCGCTGCCGCACAGGCAGCTCAGAAATCAACCCCTTGAGAAACGAAACTGCCGGGGTCGTTCGCTGCCGCACAGGCAGCTCAGAAAACGGTGCGGCGGGCCTTGAAGATTTCGTTCTGGTTCGCTGCCGCACAGGCAGCTCAGAAAACAGGTAATCACGGCGCCACAGCCCAACCAGCGTTCGCTGCCGCACAGGCAGCTCAGAAAGACGCCGAGCTGCCGCTTGTCCATGGTGGCTTGTTCGCTGCCGCACAGGCAGCTCAGAAAGTCATGGTGCTGCGGCCCACGGGGTTCACCGCGTTCGCTGCCGCACAGGCAGCTCAGAAAGCTGGCTCACCGCCCACAAGGCCAACCGTTCGGTTCGCTGCCGCACAGGCAGCTCAGAAAACCTACTGGTATGGGGTGGTGGCGGTGAACGCGTTCGCTGCCGCACAGGCAGCTCAGAAAAGTACCACCAGGCCGTCCATCACCAGCCAGTAGTTCGCTGCCGCACAGGCAGCTCAGAAACGCTGCAGATCGTGCTGATAGAGATACTTGCCGTTCGCTGCCGCACAGGCAGCTCAGAAATGGAATTCGACCAGTGCATGAACAAGCTGGAAGTTCGCTGCCGCACAGGCAGCTCAGAAAGTCGATAAACAGCGCCGGCGACACCCAGATCGGTTCGCTGCCGCACAGGCAGCTCAGAAAATCGGCAACACCTGGGCCAGGGCCTGGTTCAGGTTCGCTGCCGCACAGGCAGCTCAGAAATGGTCATCCCCGGTCACCAGCTCGTCCATGGCGTTCGCTGCCGCACAGGCAGCTCAGAAAAAGGGCCGCCGACCAGCAATAGTCAAATTCAAGTTCGCTGCCGCACAGGCAGCTCAGAAACGCATTGCGCGCTCGACCGTGAGCATGGCAGAGTTCGCTGCCGCACAGGCAGCTCAGAAATCTTCGGAGTCGAAGGTGAACACCTCACGGAAGTTCGCTGCCGCACAGGCAGCTCAGAAATGGCTGCCGTATACGGGGCCCGGGTGGTGGGCGTTCGCTGCCGCACAGGCAGCTCAGAAATGAATGCGGCAAGGCTCGGCCTCGCCGGGCACGTTCGCTGCCGCACAGGCAGCTCAGAAATGGTTCAGGTGGTCCAGGTAATGCAGCCAGTTGTTCGCTGCCGCACAGGCAGCTCAGAAAGTCATATTTAGGCCCATTGTCGTTCGGTGCGGGTTCGCTGCCGCACAGGCAGCTCAGAAAACCGCCAATACTCTCAACGAGTTGCTGCTGGCGTTCGCTGCCGCACAGGCAGCTCAGAAAATGGGCAGGTCATAATTGTTGCTGTTGAAACCGTTCGCTGCCGCACAGGCAGCTCAGAAATTTATCAGGCTCAGCGGGCCTTTGAGCAGATTGTTCGCTGCCGCACAGGCAGCTCAGAAAGACACGTTCAGCTCTCCGGCCTTCTCCATCTGGTTCGCTGCCGCACAGGCAGCTCAGAAAAGGTGAATGACGGTGTCGCCGCCAATGGGCTGGTTCGCTGCCGCACAGGCAGTTCAGAAACGGCGTGGTGGTCGGGTACCGATGAGCAGCCAGTTCGCTGCCGTACAGGCAGCCCAGAAAGGCAAGGGATGACGCAGGAGGAGTGGCTTTTAATCATTCATCGTCTTTATATAATCTGTTATGGCGGATGACCGCTGGAAATCAGACAGCGAGCCAGCGACCAAAACCATATGGTGGGGATGTGATGGAGGGCAGCCGGCCTCCCATCCGCCATTTTTTCTGACGCCTGACCAACCAGCCTGGTCAGTTTGCAGTTGTGAGGACAGGCGGCACAGGCATACTTATAACAGGCCGGTCGTCGTAATCGCTACGAGCCCATTGCCTGCGGGTAATGATGAGGTCAAGCGGGGAGAGCGTGCCCCGTGGCCGGCCTTCTTTATCACTGAATTATCCGTTACGCTCCGCATCTGCACTACCCTTAAGTCGTGAATCAAAGCGAGGGAGGTGGTTATGCGTTCATTGGTTTCTGCGTTGCTGGGCGGTGTGCTGTTGCTTGCAAGCGGGCTTGCGCTGGCCAATGGCTGCCCGAGCCACATGGCGGATATCGACGCCAGGCTGGCGGAGAAGCCGGTCTTGTCAACAGAGGAAGCGGCCAGGGTGGCCGAGCTCAGGGCCGAGGGGGAAGCCAGGCACAAGGCCGGTGACCATCGGGAGTCGATGCGGCTGTTGGGTGAAGCCAGGAAAATACTGGGCATCTGAGCCCGGTGCTTGCAGTATGGCCTCGCCGGTTCTCCGGCGAGGCTTTTTATTTTTTGTGAGCAAGTGCCATGAATGCAGATAAGCAGAGCGCAAGTGTGCTGGCGTGCCGCTGGCCGGCCGTGGTGGAGAGCGCTAATACTCATGATTTTATTCATGTTTCCGGCGAGGCAGCACTGGGCGAACACCACTGGTGCGAGGGTGACCGGCTGATTGACAGTGCCGGCCGGGTGCATGTTTTGTCGCAGGGCGGGAGGGAAGGGCTGTACTGGCGGCCGTCACCAAAGCTAGTATGCCTGCCGGAACTCAACGCCAGCCTGCGCCGTTTTGCCGCCGGGCTGGGTATTTGCTGCATTTCCAAACTGACGGTGCGCTCTGCCGAAGAGGCGGTGGCGCTGGTCGCCTGGTTGGAAATGCAATAGTGGAAGTTGCGGAGTGCTTATGCGTTCATTACTGCGCTATTGCTGTTTTTTTGTATTGCTTGGAATAACGGCCTGTGGCTCGCGCCCCGATGTGCCCGAGACCAGCGACGAGCCGGTGAAACAGGGCGTGTTTCTGAACGAGGGCATGGCTTCCTATTACGGGGCTCGTCATCATGGTCGCAAAACCGCCAGCGGCGAGCCCTTTAACAAGAATGCGCTTACCGCCGCGCACAAAACCCTGCCGTTCGGCTCCCGGGTACGGGTGACCAACATGCGCAACCAGCGCTCTGTGGTGGTCACCATCAACGATCGCGGCCCCTACGCCAAACGCCGGGTGATCGACCTGTCCGAAGGGGCCGCCCGGGAGCTTGGCATGCTCAGAGCCGGGGTGGCGCCGGTCAAACTGGAGCTGTTGCAATAACCAGCCGTTGCCGGTAGGCCACGGGGCGTGGCCAGTCGGCAGCCTGCTCAGGTACCCCTGTGCCCTGCGCCAGCAGGTGAGCGGCATTCATCCAGCCGGCGTGGCCCACCGCCAGCACCGGCTGCGCCGGCAGGGTACTCAGCCAGCCGTTCACCCGGGTAAACAGCCGGTGCAGATTTTCGCCGCCGCCGGGAGCAAAACCGGCAAAGTCGGCGCACCAGGCGTCGATCTCCGCAATATCAATGTCTCTCCAGGGGCGACCGTCCCAGTCACCAAAATCCACTTCTTGCAGTTCCGGTACCAGGTGCCATTGCCAGCCCCGTTGCGCCAGCAGTTTGCCCACCCCGGCGGACCGTTGCAGCGGACTGGTGTGGATCACCCTGGGCAGGCAGTGACGGCGGGCAAACCCTTGAATCTGGTTGGCCAGCCGGCGCAGCCGGCGGGAATGTACGGGAGCGTCGGTGCGGCCCAGGCACAGGCCTTCTGCCCGCTCGGGCCTGGGGTGGCGCCAGATATACAGGGTCATAGCCGGGCCGCCAGGGCGGCATAAATGGCAATTTCCGCCAGTTGCTGGGTGGCGCCCAGACCGTCGCCGGTGTAGCCGCCCAGCCGGCGCTTGAGCAACCGGTACATATACAGGGTGGTGAGCCCCGCCAGCACTCCGGCCAGCAACCAGGTGCCGGGCGTAAAGCGGTGCCACAACAGCCACACCGCTGGCAGCAGCCACAGGCTGGCCAGCCACCACTGGGCGTGGGTTAGTCGCTGCGCCATGGGCTTGGCCTTGGCGTGGTCGGGGTCGCCGCCGTAAGGCAACAGGGCAATCAGGCTGATGCAGGCCAGCCGTGATGCGCCATGAGCCAGCACCAGCGCCGCCATGGCTGCCGTTGGCGTCAGACTCGCCAGCAGGGCAATTTTCAGCAACAGCGCCAGCACCAGCCCCAGAGTGCCAAAGGTGCCCAGGCGCGAGTCTTTCATGATGGCCAGCGCCCGCTCTTTGGTAAGGCCACCGCCCAGGCCGTCGCAGGTGTCGGCCAGGCCGTCTTCATGAAAGGCGCCGGTAATGTAAATGCCCAGGGCGGTGGCCAGCACCGCCGCCGCTAGCGGGCCAAAGAGGTGCTCACCCAGGCCGTAGGCGAGGGCGCACAGGCCGCCCACCAGCAGGCCCACGGCGGGAAAGTGGCGGCTGCTCTGGTGCAGCCAGTCGGGGTCGAAATGGCGCAGTGCCGGCAGTGGCAGCCGGGTTAAAAACTGGGTGGCCACCAGCAGCAGGGTGAGCTCGTGTTTCATGATGAGGCTCCGCTGATGCCCGCATCGGCAAAACTGGCCATCTCGTTCATAAAGGCGCAGGCCGACTGTAACAGTGGAAACGCCAGCGCCGCACCACTGCCTTCGCCCAGGCGCAGGTTGAGACTGAGCAGGGGCGTGGCGTTGAGCAGGCGCAGCAGATGACCATGGCCGGGCTCGGCAGAGGCATGGCCAAACACCGCGTAGTCGCGGGTGCCCGGCGCCAGCCGTTCCGCCACCAGCAGGGCCACGCCGGCGATAAAGCCGTCCATCAGCAGAATGCGGCGCTCGCAGGCTCCCTGAATGAGAGCCCCGGCCATCATGGCGATTTCCAGCCCGCCCAGGGCGGCCAGGGCGGCCTGCGGCGTTTGCGCCTCGGCGTGGCGGGCCAGCACCGCCTGCAGCACCCGGGTTTTGTGGCACAGGCCCTGCTCGTCCAGCCCGGTGCCGGGCCCGGTGCACTCGGCCACCGGCAGCCCGCCCAACCGGGCCAGCAGCAGGCTGGCGGCGGAGGTGTTGCCAATACCCATTTCGCCCACCAGCAGCAGGTTGCCGGGCAGTTCACGCACCAACTCCATGCCGGCGGTGAGGGCGCGGTGGCATTCGTCGGCGGTCATGGCCGGCTGGTGCAGGGCATTGGCGGTGCCCTTGCGGATTTTACGGTCAATCAGTTGCGGGTGCGGCGCAAAGTCGGCGTTCACCCCGGCATCCACCACCTGCAGCGCCAGTCGATGCTGGCGGGCGAACACATTGATGGCGGCGCCGCCGTGCAGAAAGTTGTGCACCATCTGGGGGGTCACCTCGGCGGGAAAGGCCGAGACCCCTTCCGCCACCAGGCCGTGATCGGCGGCAAACACCAGCACCTGGGGCTGCTCAATGCGCGGGCTGTCGCTTTGCTGCATCAGCCCCAGCCGAATGGCGAGGGTTTCCAGCTCCCCCAGCGAGCCGGGCGGTTTGGTTTTGGTATTGACCCTTTGGCGCAGCCGGTGTTCAAGTTCGGGGTTGGCCAGGGGCGTAATGGCGGGCACTATGAGAGCATTCATGGGTTGCATGGCGGTGGGTGCTTAAATATCAAGGGCTCGCATGCTAGCAGACCTGACGATAATGCTGAACGGGTTGAGTGGGGTGTAATGGATTCAGTTTCTCAAATGGCACTGGGTGCCGCCGTGAGTGTGGCGGTCATGGGCAGGCAGGTCGGCATCGGCAAGGCGGCGCTGGCGGGTGCCTTGTTCGGCACCCTGCCGGATCTGGATGTGATCATCGACTATGGCGATCCGGTCAGCAACATGACCAAACACAGGGGGGCCAGCCACGGGCTGTTTTACCTCACCCTGTGCGCTCCGCTGTTTGGCTGGTTGCTGGGCCGGCGGGCGCTCGCGTGGCGCTGGACCCTGGCCCTCTGGCTGATCTTCATGACCCACGTGGGCATTGATGTCATGACGGTATACGGCACCCAGCTGGCCCAGCCCTTTACCGATTATCCCTTTGGTGTGGGCAGCGTGTTTATTATCGATCCGCTGTATACCCTGCCATTGCTGGCGGGGCTGTGGCTGGCTCTGCGCCGGAAAAGCCTGAAGGCCAACCGCCTGGGATTGTGGCTGAGTACCCTGTATCTGGGCTGGAGTCTGGTGGCCCAGTGGCAGGTGGGCATTCGGGCGGAACAACTGCTGGCCCGTCAGGGCATAGCGGCGAGCCAGGTGCTGGTCACCCCGGCGCCGTTCAATACCCTGTTGTGGCGGGTGCTGGCCATGACCCCTACCGGCTATGCCGAAGGTCATATCTCGTTGCTGGACCGTGAGCCCACGCCCTTTGTGATGCACGACGGCGGGCATGCGCTTTACCGGCAATGGCGCGATCTGCCTCCGGTGGCACGCATGGCCTGGTTTACCAAGGGCTTTTTCAGCATGAGTGAGCGGGACCAGGCCCTGGTGATCACGGATTTGCGTATGGGCCAGGAGCCCGGGTATGTGTTCAATTTTGTGGTGGCACAGCGAAACGGCCAGGGAGAATGGCACCCCTTGCCGGTGCCGCGCCAGTTCAGTGAACGGCCCGGCACCGAAACCGGGGCCTGGTTGTGGCGCCGGGCCCTGGGACAACCGCTGATGCCACCGGGGTGATGCCTTCGTGGAGGAGGAAATGGTCACTCCGGGCTGACCCCGGAGTCCAGGGCGGGCTGCACGGCGTCCGGATTAAAGATACCGGGTCGGGCCCGGTATAACGGCATTTGCGGTTGTTATCCCTCATTGCGGGGCGAGCCTTCGCTGGCGGCAAATTGCCGCTGGCACTGGGTCTGGGCGCCCGGTTGCAGGTAGGGCCGCAAAATCGGCTCCATGCCCTTCAGCACCTGCACCGGCAGGGCGGAGGTAAAGCGGAAGTTGTCGGCCTGTTCGCCGGGCACATAGGCGGTAAGCGTGCCGAAATGGCGCTCGCCCAGATAAAACACGAAGGTGGCGGTGCGGTTGCGGGCCTGGGACCTGATCACCTGGCCGTAGCGGGTCACGGTTTCTATGCGGTTGTCGCCGGTACCGGTTTTGCCACCCAGCACCAGCGGGGTGCCGTCGTTCAGGCTGAAGCTGCCCTGCAACCGGCGGGCGGTACCGCCTTCCACCACCTGCGACAGGGCGTGGCGCAGGGCGGCGGCCACTTCTTTTTGCATCACCCGCTGGCCCCGGCTCGGGTTGGGGGCCAGATGCACCTCATAGGGGGTGCGATCGGCAAAGTGCAGCGAGTTGATGCGCACCACCGGCAGGCGCACCCCCTCGTTGAGAATAATGCCCACCAGCTCCGCCAGGGCGGCGGGCCGGTCGCCCGAGCTGCCAATGGCGGTGGCCAGGGACGGCACCAGCTGTTCGAACGGAAAGCCCAGCTGCTGCCAGCGCTCGTGGATCTCGCTGAACACTTCAATCTCCAGCATGGTGCGCATGCGGCTGTCGCGGGCGCTGCGATGGCGGGTTTTAAACAGCCAGCCATACACTTCCTGCCGCTGCTCGGCACTGGCCGCCACGGCGTCGGCAAAGCTCGCGCCGGGCTGCTGGCGCAGATAGCCCAGCAGCCACAGCTCCAGCGGATGCACCCGGGCGATGTAGCCCTGATCGGGCAGGCTCCAGGCGCCGGGGCCGTGCTGGTGATAGAGCTTTTCTAGCTGGTGGTCGCTGAGTTTGTGATCCCAGGGCAGGCGTGCACGCATAAAGGCGGTGAATTCATGCAGCTCTGCGTGGGGCAGCAGGTAGCGGTGTGCTGCCGCCAGCCGGCTGCGCAGTGGCCGCAGTCCGTCAAAAAACACCTGCAACTGCTCCTCGCCGGTTTTGCCCTGATACTTGTTCCAGAAGCGGCGCAGGAACACGGTGCCTTCCTTGTCGGCAAACCGGCTTAAATAGGTGAGTCGCTGGGGATCCCTGTCGTCGGTCAGCAGCCGGGCTCGCTGTTCGTCCTGATACAGGGTGTGGCGCACCAGTTCGCGCATCAGCCGAATAAAGGGCAGGTTAATGGACTCGCGCAGCGCCTCGGTCAGGGTGGGGCGGCGACCGTTGTCTTCCTTGCGGAAGTTGGCAAAGGTGTGCAGACCGCCACCGGTAAAAAAGCGCTCATGGGGACTGGCGGAAAAACGCCGCTCCAGGGCCGCGGTCAGCATGGCGTCCAGGCTGCGATCGGGGTGGTTCACCAGATAGTCAATGGCCCAGCGGCCAAGCGTGTCGTTAGGGTGGGGAGCCAGCTCGCGCAGTGCCGGCAGGGTTTTACCGGCATGCAGCCGGTGCAGCTCCGCCACCAGCTGCAGGTAGGTGGTCAGCACCCGCAACTTGGCGGTGGAGCCCAGCTCCAGCTTGCTGCTTTCGTTAATGTCAAAGGGCTGGCCGGTGTTGTCGGTCTGCACCCGCACCTTGAAGCTGTTGTTATCCCGTTCAAACAGGGTGAAGCTGTAGCGCACCTCGGCGGTTTTTTCCGGCGACAGCAGGCGCTCGCCATACAGGCCGATGTCGCGGGCGAAATCGGGGTTGGCCAGTTGCGCCAGATAATGGCTCACCTCCTGTTGCAAGCGGGCATTGAGCGTGGTTTCGGCCTGCAGGTCGAGCCGGTCCAGCTCGTAGTAGCTCAGGCCCAGCAGACCGGCCAGCCGGCCCCGGGAGGCGTGCAGCAGTTTGCTGCCTTCCACCCGCTGCAGCACCGGCTCGGCGCCGAAGTCGCGAAAGTTGAGCCGCTCGGCCAGGGCAGCGTCACGCAGCGCCGGGGCAATCAGGCCGGCTTCCGCCTGCAGCCGCAGATAACTGTCGGTCATGGTTTCCAGCTCGTGGCGGCCGGCAAACAGGTAATAGGAGGGCCGGCGCTGAGCAATCATCAGCGCCATCACCCGGCGCAGGGCCAGGCCCTGTTCGGCCAGGGGCAGGCCGGCATTCTGGGTGGGATCGAGCAGGGTGTTGACCCGCTCCAGCTCGGCGCCAAACCAGATCCACAGGCCGTCTCCCAGGCCGTGTACCTCGCCATGGCCGGGGGCGGCGGCCAGGGGCACCGAATTAAGGTAAGACAGCGCCACCTGCCGGCGGGCCGCCAAGGTGTGTGGGCCAAGCTGGTAGGCACGCACACTGGCGGAGATCATCTGGCGGATTTTCTCTCCCGCCGAGTGGGTCATGCCGCCGGGAGAGTGACGGAATTTTTCAATTTGCGTGGCCAGGGTGCTGCCGCCGGCAGAGTCATCCTGCAGCTCCAGCGCCCGGCCCACCTGCGACAGCGCCGCCTTGGCAAAGCGTGGCCAGTCTACCGCCGGGTTGGCCAGGGGCTGGTCGGTGTCGAGCAGGGTGCGGTTTTCGATAAACAGCAGGGTGTTGAGAATTTGCGGCGCTATGTCGTCAAAGCGGGCGAAATGGCGCTGGGGATAGAAATGCTCGTAAATGGGCTCGGCCCGGCAGTCGTGCAGGCTGAGGCCGGCGCGGGTTTTTTCGGTGTAGGGCACAAAAAAGCCGTGCTGGCTGTAATTGAGCAGGGCGCTGGAAAACTGGGTTTGCTGCTCCACCACAAAATGCTGTTGCTGCAGCCTGGCCAGCAATGCAGGCAACCGGGTATAACCCAGCCGTTGATCAAAGGGGCCGGCTTCGGGAAAACGCACCGCCTGGCTCGGGCCGGCTTCAAGCTGGTAGGTGAGGGTGGCGGCATAGCGGGAAAGCTCCCGGCTCTGCAGGCGGGAAGTGCGCAGCTCGTAAATCACCGCCGCGGTGGTGGCGCAAAACAGGACGAGCAACAACAGCCACAGCAACCAGCGCCAGCGGCGTTTTGCCAGCGGCCGGACCTCGGGCTGCTGATCCTTCAGTCTGGCCGGAGTATGTTCCGAGTGCGGTATCACGTCCATAATCTGCCTCTGCCCCCTTATTCGGGGTTCTTATGTAAACAGTCTAGCTGCACCGCAATGGTTTTTTGTAACTGCGTTGTGATTATTGTGGCCGCGCCTATTACTATCACACCCCTTGGGGTTTTCAAATGGTTTCAATCGGTTAGCATAGGGGCCTTGAACATGGCCGAACAGATGACGATGAGGGCAGGGTGATCCGACTATTGATGCTGACGGCACTGCTGCTGCCCGGGGGCCCGGTCATGGCCGGCCAGGCGGTATTTGCCGGCGGCAGTTTCTGGGTGATGGAGGCGCTGTTTGCCGAACGGCCCGGCATTGAACGGGTGGAGCCGGGCTGGATGCAGGGCGAGAACCGGCACGCGCGCCGGCAGGTGGTGCGGGTGCATTATCAGGACGACACCCTCACTTACGGCGACTTGCTCAGGCTCTACTGGCAGGCAGTGGATGCCTTTGATGCCGGTGGCCAGTATTGTGACCGCGGCACCGAATTCAGCCCGGCGCTGTTTGTGGATGGCCCGCTGCAACTGAAATGGGCACGGCAAAGCCGCTCCACCCTCGGGCTGGAACGGGGCCGGCGGCCCGCGGTGCGCATTTTTTTCGCTGGCCGTTTTGTGCCGGCGCCGCCGCGCCACCAGCGCTATTATCGCCGGCACCCCTGGCTCTATTTCGCCTATCGCAGCGTGTGCGGCTATCCGGATGGCAGCGGCCTGAGCCTGCATCCCCTGTTAACGGATGCGGGTTAGCCGGTTCGACGCCAGCCAGTGGCTGATGGCATCGGCAACGGCGGCGGGCCGGTTGAGGTCCAGCAGCGGCACCGGTGCCTTCAGGTCGGGCTGGTCGGTGGCCACGGCCAGAATGTGCGGATCGGTGGCACCGAGCAGGGGCCTGCCGTGGGCGGGGCGGTGCACTTCCAGCTTGGTGAAGGGCTGGTCGCGAAAGCCTTCCACCAGCACCAGGTCCAGGGCCCGGGTGTCGAGCAGGGCCAGTGAGGCACTCAGCGAAGGCTCGTGCGGCGCGTCATACTCAAGGGTAAGAATGCTGCGTCTGGGGCCGGCCAGCACCGTCTGGCTGCTGCCCGCGTGGCGCAGCTCGTAGCTGTCTTTGCCGGGGGTATCCTGCTCCACGTCGTGGTGGGTATGCTTGACCACCCCCAGGCGCAGGCCCCGGGCGCGCAGCAGGGGCAGCAGGGCGGTCAGCAGGGTGGTTTTGCCGCTGCCGCTGTAGCCGGCAATGCCCAGCAGGCGGCTTTCTTGGTGAGATGGCGTCATGGCTGCTCCGGTCAGTAATTACGGTGCACAGTGTGCCACGGCGGCCCGCCGTTGCCGATGCACAGGATCAATAAATGCCCCGTTCCTGCAGGAAAACAGGGCAGTACACAATGAAGCGGGTGGCGCTATGAAGGTAACACAATGGGTAATGATGGCGCTGATGCTGATCGGCCCGTGGGCATGGGCGGAAGAGGTGGAACTGCGCCTGCGCGGGCTGGACGGTGAGCTGAAAGACAACACCCAGGTTTATCTGGATCAGCTGCCGGCCATCGAGGTGGAGCAGTTTCCCCGGTTTCAACGGCAGATCACCACGGCGGTGTCCGACAGCCTGCAGGCGCTGGGCTATTACAATCCCGAGATTGAACTGAAACAGAGCGAAAAGAACCCTGCCCGGGTCACGGTGCGGGTGAATGCCGGGGAGCCGGTGCGCATTCGCACCCTCAATGTGCAGCTGCAGGGAGAGGCCGGCGCCGACAGCGCCTTTGCCGAGCTGCTGGGCAAGCTCGCCATCAAGGAAGGCGAGGTGCTGCACCATGACAAGTATGAAACCGCCAAGGCCAGCCTGCTCAGCCTGGCGCTGCGCCGGGGCTATTTCGACGCCGGCTACCGCCAAAGCCGGGTGCAGGTGGTGCCCTGGGAAAAGGCCGCCGACGTCAACCTCGTTTTCGATTCCGGCCCGCGCTATCGTTTTGGCGAGCTGAAGGTGGACACCGACCGCCCGGTGGACCGCCTGCTCCGGCCCCTGGTGCAGATCAAACCCGGTGAGCCCTACCATGCCAGCCGGCTGGCGGAGTTCAGCCGTTCGCTGTCGTCCACCCGCTACTTCAAACAGGTGGAAGTGCTGCCCATGGTGGCCGAAGCCGATGCGCAGTACCGGGTACCGCTGTCGGTGGTGCTGCGGGCCCGGGCCGACAACGAGGTGGAGGTGGGCGTGGGGGTGTCTACCGACGAAGGCCCGCGCACCTCGGTAAACTGGGAAAAACCCTGGATCAACAGCCTGGGTCACAGCCTCACCACCAGCCTCAAGGTGTCGGCGCCGTCCCAGGACGTGACCCTGGTGTACAAAATTCCCCGCGGCCACCCCCTTGAGGATTACTACACCCTTCAGGGCGGCTACCAGCGCCTGGATCAGGACGATACCGAGAGTGACCGGCTGGTGGCGGGGATACACCGCTGGAACATACAGCCAAACGGCTGGACCCGGGATGTGTTTATTCGCAGCGAATACGAATCCTATACCCAGGGGGTGCAGGAAGACGAAAGCTTCTTGCTGATCCCCGGCGCCAGCCTCAGCCGCACCCGCATTCGCGGCGGGCTCGATCCTTACTGGGGCGACGCCCAGACCGCCACCCTGGAGCTCTCGGAACCCTGGTGGGGCTCGGATACCCGCTTTGTGCGCTTCTGGGGCCGCAGCAAATGGCTGCGTACCCTGGCCGAGGATCACCGCCTGCTGGCCCGGGCCGAGCAGGGCGCGGTATGGGTGGAGGACGTGGACGATCTGCCGCCGTCGCTGCGTTTTTTCACCGGTGGCGACACCACGGTGCGTGGTTACAGCTACCAGTCGATCACCCCGCTGGATGAAAACGGCGATCGCCTGGGCGCCAAATACGCCAGCGCCGTGAGCCTGGAATATGACTACCGCTTTGCCCCCAAGTGGCGGGTGGCCACCTTTGTGGACAGCGGTACCGCCACCAACGACTATCAGGACGACTGGAAAGTGGGCACCGGCCTTGGCCTGCGCTGGCTCACGCCGGTGGGCCCGGTGCGCCTTGACCTGGCCTTTGCGGTGAGCGAAGAAGACACCCCCTGGCGCCTGCACTTCACCCTGGGGCCGGAATTATGATGGGACTGAAACGCCTGCTGCTGGGGGCCCTGGTTACCCTGTGCCTGCTGCTGATGCTGGTGGCCAGCCTGTTGCTTACCCACACCGGCAACCAGTGGCTGTGGGGCCTGGCCAAGCAACAGGTGCCGGGGCTGCAAGGCACCCTGGTGTCGGGCCAGTTGCTGAGCGGCTGGGAATTTTCCGAGCTGGCCTACGAGCAGGACTCGCTGGCCTTTCGCGCCCGGCAGGTGACCCTGGACTGGCAGCTGGGCAAGGTGCTGGACGGCCGGCTCTGGCTGCGCCGGCTCGAGGCCGCCGACATTGAGGTGGACATTCGTGCCCTGCCGGCAAGCCCGGCCGAGCCGGAGCAGGAAAGCGCGCCACTCACCGGCCTCACGCCGCCGCTGAATATTGAGCTGGATGACGTCCGCGCCGACCGGGTGAACATCTCCCTGCCGGGACAGCGCATCGGCTGGCAAAGCCTGCAGGTGGCGGCCCGCTGGAGCACCGACGGCATGGTGATCACCGGGCCGCAAATGAGCGGGCTGCGCATTGAGCTGGAGCCCACCGGCGAGGCCACCCCGGCGGAGGTTGCGGAAAAGGCAGCCAACAGCGAGGCCATAGCCCTGTCGGAGATAGTGCTGCCGTTCCCGCTGAAAATTGAGCAGCTGGCGCTGACCGACAGCACCCTGGTGCAGCACGGCCAGACCCAGGCGCTCAGCCGGCTGGCGGTGGCGCTGGAGGGCGAGGGCAGCCGGGTGCACATCGCGCAGTTCGCCCTGGCTCATGAGCTGGCCGACGCCAGCCTGACCGGCGAGGTCACGCTTGCCGGCGACTACCCGCTCAGCGCCAGCCTCAACGCCACCCTGCATGAGCCGCTGCTCGACGGTCAGCTCAAGGGCCAGCAACTGGCGCTAACCCTGAGCGACAGCCTGGCGAGTCTGGCCGCCGATCTCCGCCTGAAGGGGCCGGTGGCGGCCAGGGCCCGGCTCAGGGCGCAGCCGCTCAAGCCCGAGCTGCCGCTCGATCTGGCGCTCAGCTGGAAGCGGCTGGGCTGGCCACTGAACAAGCCGGAGTGGACCCTGACCCAGGGGGAGCTCACGCTCACCGGTGCGCTGAAAGACTACCGGCTGACGCTGAACACCGAGGCCGGTGGCCCGGAGCTGCCGCCGCTGGGCATTGAGCTTGCCGCCCGGGGCAATTTGCAGCAGGCGCGTATTGAGCCCCTGAGCCTGGTGCTGCCTCAGGGGGAAACCCGCGTGACCGGCGACCTTGGCTGGACCGATGGTGTGCGCTGGCAGGGTGAGCTGACCCTGAGCGAGGTGGATCCCGGCGCCTTTGCCGAGGGCTTTGAGGGCCGCCTCAACGGCCGCATTGGCAACCGCTTTGAGCTGAACGGCGAGCGCTGGCAACTGGACGCTAGCCCCGGGGTGACCGGCCTGTTGCGCAATCACCCGCTGTCGCTGACCGGCGAACTCAGCCTCAATCAGGATCTGGAGGGGGAGCTCAGGGATCTGGTGCTGGCCAACGGCAACAACCGGCTGGCGGTGGCCGGACGCATTGAACAGGGCTGGGCGCTCAAGGGCAGCCTGAATGCGCCCAGGCTGGCGGTGTATGCCCCCGGCCTGTTTGGCGACATGCAGGGCGAGTTTGATGTGACCGGGCCGCGCAGTGCCCCCCGGCTGCGTGCCCGTCTTGCCGGCAACAGGGCCGGCTTTAACGACAACGAAGCCCGCGGGCTGGCGCTGAACGCCGATGTCACCCTGGGCGAGGCCCCCGCCGGCGAGCTGCGGCTGACCGTTAACCGGCTGAAGGCCGGCGGCCTGCGCTTTGATGATCTGGCACTGGTCGCGGACGGCGACCGGCAGGCCCACCGCCTGACCCTGAGCGCCGCCGGCGAGCCGCTGGCGCTGGAGCTGGCGCTGGCCGGCAGCCTGAACGAGCAGGGCTGGCGCGGTCAGATGCAGCGGGCCGAGCTGAACACGCCGCTGGATGCCTGGCGGGTGGCGGAGCCGGTGGCCCTGAGCTGGCGGCAGTCCGACGGCCAGTTCAGTGCCGCCGCGCACTGCTGGCGCTCACAGCAGGCCGCTCTGTGCCTGGATGTGCTAGATGCCGGCGCGACAGGCGGTCGTGCCGGCCTGAATATCCGTGAGTTCGATCTGGCCCGGCTCAAGCCGTTTCTGCCCGACGACTTCGCCTGGGAGGCGGTGCTGGAAGGACGGGTGGACGCCAGCTGGCAGCAGGGGGAGGCGCCCCGGGTCAACGCCCGGCTCGGCACCACGCCGGGCACTTTTGTCAGCGGTGATACCCGCCTGGGGTATGAGCGGCTGCAACTGCAGAGCGAGGTAGTGAACAACCGCCTGGTGAGCGGGCTGACCTTTGACTCCGAGCCCCTGGGCCGGCTGCGCCTGAACGCCCGGGTCAACCGGCTGGACGGCCCCCGCAACCTGGACGGTGAGCTTACCATCAACGAGTTGCGCCTCGACTGGCTGACGCCCCTGTTGCCGGAGGTGGCGCGGCTGCAGGGCACCCTGGCCGGCGATGTGCGGCTGGCCGGCACCCTGGCGGCGCCGCTGATGTATGGCGACATTACCCTCAGCGGCGGCGAGGTGGACACCTACGCCGACATGGTGAGGGTGCGGGATCTCACCAGCCGGCTGACGGTGCAGGGCAACCGGGCGCTGCTAAACGGCCAGCTGCGGGTGGGCAAGGGGCCGCTCAATATCGATGGCGAGCTCGACTGGAGCCGCCTGCCGGTGAGCGGTGAAATTCGTCTCAAGGGCAGCGAGCTGGAAGCGGGCTATCCGGGCATGGGCCGGGTGAGGGTGAGCCCGGATCTGCAGATTAGCCTGGGCGAGCAGGCCAGGGTGCGGGGCGAGATCTTTATTCCCTGGGCGCGCATCAAGGTGAAGGAGCTGCCCGAAAGTGCGGTGCGCAAGTCGTCGGACGTGGTCATAGTGCAGCCCTCGGGCGTGGTGCCCGACATCGGGCCGGCGCTGCCGCTGGATATTCGCGTGCGGGTGCGGCTGGGCGAGGATGTACGCTTGCAGGCCTTTGGCCTCAACACCAACCTGGCCGGCCAGTTGCGCATTGTACAGCCGCCGGGGCGGATCATGCGCGCCAACGGTGAAATCCGGCTGGAAGAAGGCCGCTTCAAGGCCTATGGCCAGAACCTGCTGATCCGCGATGGCAGCATACTGTTCAGCGGGCCGCTGGATCAGCCCAACCTGCGGGTGGAAGCCATTCGCAATCCGTCGAGCATGGCCGACAGCAGCATAGTGGTGGGGGTGCGGGTAACCGGCAGTGCCGCCCAGCCGGAGCTGGAGGTCTTTTCCGAGCCCGGCATGCCTCAGGCCGAGCAGCTTTCCTGGCTGCTGCGTGGCCGGGGGCTGGAAGGCGGCGACGATACCGACGGCAACGCCCTGGTGCAGTCCATGCTGCTGGGGGCCGGCGTGGGCCGGGTGGGCGGCCTAGTCACCGGGGTGGGCGAAGCGCTGGGTTTTCAGGACGTGGCGGTGGACACCAGCGGCTCGGGCGAAAACACGGCGGTGAACATCAGCGCCTATGTGCTGCCCGGGCTGCAAATCGGCTACGGCGTGGGAGTGTTCTCCTCCATCGGTGAACTCAGGCTGCGCTACGAGCTGCTGCCCCGGTTGTACCTGCAGGCCACCAGCGGACTGAGCCAGGCCATTGACCTGTTTTACAAGTTCGAGTTCTGATGACCGGGGGCCGGAGACATTCAGCTAAAAGTGACTCCGGCCTTGTTATTGCGTGCGCGCCGGAATTTGCCCGCCGGCTGCCGTTGCCCTCATGCTTTTTGGCGCGGCCTTGGGTAAAGTAGGCAGTCTGTCACCGCCAACCGGCCCGCGAGTATCTGCCTACCATGAAGTCCGTGCAATTGCTGAAACAGGAGCGCCTGGCCCGCGTTATGCTGATGTGTGTGGCGGCCTATACCCTGTTTGGCATGCACCTGTATCTGCCGCACCTGTTTGGCACCGGCTTGCAGTTGCCCTTTAACATTGCCGGCTGGTTTTGCGTGGGCGCCATGACCAGCCTGGGGCTGTGGCACTGGCACCGGCGCCGGTTGCTCACCAGCCGTTTCTGGCTCGGGCTGATGGCGGCCAGCCTGCTGTTATGGCTGCCGTTTTTTTACTGGCACAATAATTCGGTGGCCGGCCAGGCGCTGCCGCGCATGCTGGGGCTGACCGGTGGCCTGCTGTTTTTTCTTGCCATGCAACAATGCCGTTTCAACGCCCGTGGCCGTCGCTATTTGCTGTATGGCCTGCTGCTGGCGGTGAGCATGGAAATGCTGCTGGGGCTGTTGCAGTTTTTTGTGCTGGAGCCGGGCAATGTGTTTGGTTACAACACCGAAGTGCGCTCTCCCTACGGCATTTTCCAGCACCGCAATGTGATGGCCAGCTTTGTGGCCACCGGCATGGTGCTGGCGGTGTATCTGTGGCTGAACGAGGCCAAATCCCCCTGGCGGCCGTTCCTGTTCAAGTCGTGCTGGTTTGCCGCCGTGCTCGGCGCCGGTGCCATGCTGGTGGTGCTGCTGCAGTCCCGGGCCGGCCAGCTGGGCCTGTTGCTGGGGGTGCTGCTGTTGTTGCCGCTGCTCTGGCAGACCCTGGTGCAAACCCGCTCCAAGCGGCTGCTGGTGAGCCTGGTGCTGATTCCGCTGGGGGCCCTGGTGGGGCTGTTCGGGCTCGATGTATTCGACATGAGCAAGCGCAGCCTGGATATTTACACCCAGGCGGACGGTCGCTTCGATATTTACGCCCACGGCCTGCGCATGTGGCTGGACCGGCCCTGGGCCGGCTATGGTTATGGCAGTTTCGAGTCGGCCTTTTACCGCACCTATGCCCTGTGGCGGGAGCAGACCCCCGGCGCCCAGCCGCTGTTCACCGAAATGGGCCATCCGCACAACGAGTTTCTGCTCTGGGCCATAGAAGGCGGGCTGGCGCCTGTGTTGGGGCTGTTGCTGATGATCGGGCTGGTGCTGCGGTTGTTGAGCCGGGTGCCGCTGGCCCGGGCGCTGGCCTGGGTGGGCATTCTGATGCCGATTTTTGTGCACAGCCAGACCGAGTTTCCCGTGTACCATTCATTGCCCCACTGGTTTGTGGTGCTGGTGCTGCTGTACGTGATTGACGCCGAACACGGCCAGCGCATGTTGCTGCCGGCGCCGCCGGCCTGGAGCCGCTGGCCGGTGCGGGCCTGGGGGCTGGGGGTGATGCTGTTCATGGCCACCGGACTGGTGGCCAGCCAGCAGATCACCGCCTATGCCCATCAGCCAAAGCGGGATCCGCACCGGCTGGAGCGCGTGCTGAACCCGCTGGTATGGCACGACCGCACCGCTTTTTACCGCCATCATGCTCAGTTGGAGCGCGGGCTGCTGAGCGGCCAGCGCGCACCATTGCTTGATTATGTCAGCTGGGCACAGCGTTTTTTGCGCCATACTCCCCGGGCCGGTATTTATTACAACGCCTATCTGGCCCTGATCCGTGCCGGTGAGCCCGAGCGGGCCGAAGCGCTGCTGGCCGAGGCCCGGCGGCTCTATCCCAACGTGGTGCTGCTGCGCAAGGCCAGCATCGGCCGTGCGCTGGCACGGCTGGCGCAGCTGGATCAGGGCATGACCACCGGTCGTATCAGCAGTTACCTGCCGCTGTATGATAATTTGCGCCCCGCCATTGGCGGGGCCTATTAGAAGGGCTCGAAGCGGGAACCGAGTGGTTAACGGGGCTTATCCCTGGGCGGGCCGCAGTGCGAAACCGGTGAGGGAGTCGTCGCCGTGCAGCGAGGTGACGGTAATGTTCTGCTGTGTCCAGTCCACTTCCTGACCGGTGGCGGCGTAGAGGGTACGGTTAATGCCCTCGGGGGTCAGCTCGGGCGGGTGCTCGGCGCGGCCGCCGGGCAGATAGATGGTGCCGTTGGAAAAGTCCACCGCAAAGGCAATCACGCCCGGCACCAGGAAAAACAGCAGGCCCACCCCGTTGGCGATGGCCACCACGGGATCGATGCGGCCGCTGCGCTGGCCCTTGCGCTCCGGGTAAAAAATGGTGCCGCAGGCGGCCAGCTGGGTGGTGATGATGCCGGCCAGCGCCAGCGCCAGGGTCTTTTGCTTGAACCTTGCCATAGCATACCTCTCGAAAAGAAAAACAACCTGTTGAGTGTATAGGATAATGGCGCAGTCTGAATCCTTGATGGCGGTACAACGGACAGAGGCTGGCGTAGTTTTATGCCCCGGCCATCAGGGTCATCAGCTCGGCGTCGTTCACCTGGGGAAAGTCGAGATACCACTGGCCAACGGAAAAAAACGGCAGGGGCGTGGCCAGGCAGCATACCCTGTCTACCAGCGGCGCCAGCTCGGCAATGGTATCGGCCGAGCCGACCGGCACCGCCACCAGCACCCGGTCGGGCTGGTGGGCCAGGGTGGCTTCAATGGCCACCCGCATGGTGGCGCCGGTGGCCAGGCCGTCATCCACCAGGATCACGGTTTTGTTCGCCAGCGCCAGGGGCGGGCGCCGATGGCGGTATTTGTTTTCCCGCCGGGCCAGCTCTCTTTGCTCCTGCTGCAGTGCCAGCTCTATCTGGTACTGACTGATGCCGAGCTCCCGGATCAGCGGATGATTGAGAAAATGCACGCCACCACTGGCCACGGCGCCCATGGCCAGCTCCGGATTGCCGGGGCAGCCGAGCTTGCGCACCATCATCAGATCGAGCGGCGCCGACAGTGCCCCGGCCACGGGAGCGGCCACGGGCACGCCGCCCCGGGGCAGCGCCAGCACAATCAGCGGTGCCGGCCATTTGCACTTGTGGCGCAGGCGGGCCAGCTCCCGGCCCAGAATAACCCCGGCCTGGTGGCGATCGGGAAAGGGTTGTTGCATTGCGCCCCCGCATGTAACCAAGGGAATACTTAAAGTTTAGAAGGGTTGCGTCAATGGGGAACCGGCCCGTCGCCTGGCCATGAACGGGTTTTATCGTAAACGCAAAAAGCCCACCGCGAGGGTGGGCTTTCTGAGGATGATTTGGTCGGCGTGAGAGGATTTGAACCTCCGACCCCTGACACCCCATGACAGTGCGCTACCAGGCTGCGCTACACGCCGAGAAGGTCATTCGTGATGACGGGGCGCATAATAGAAAAGGCGGCCGGTGCTGTCAACAGGCAATCCTGCAGTCCGTGCGCGACTGCCGACAAATTGCACACCCGCCGGCAGCGAAGCCCGTTGTCGCTCAAGGGCTTACCCATTCACTTGCCGGCCCGGCAGGCTATAATAGCCATCCTGCTCAAGCCGGCAGGCGATTCATTCAAGGAGACAGGCCATGGCAGAAGAGACCATTTTCAGCAAAATCATTCGCAAGGAAATTCCCGCCGACATCCTGTATCAGGATGAGCTGGTCACCGCCTTTCGTGATATTTCCCCCAAGGCACCCACCCATATTCTGATCATTCCCAATGTGGTGATCCCCACGGTGAACGAGGTGGAAGCCGAGCACGAGCTGGCTCTGGGGCGCCTGTTTACCGTGGCCCGCAAACTGGCCGCCGATGCCGGCATTGCCGAAGACGGCTACCGCCTGATGGTAAACTGCAACCGCCACGGCGGCCAGGAGGTGTATCACATTCACATGCACCTGCTGGGGGGCCGCCCGCTGGGCCCCATGCTGGCGGTATAAAGGAGCGCTCATGACCCCTTTTCGCATTGCTACCCTGGCCTCGGCGGTTCTGGCCCTGAGTGCCTGTACCCTGCCCAATCCCTATTCGAGCCAGCCGGCGCCGGTAACGCCGGCTACGCCCGAGCCGGTGCGGCCGCCGGTGCTGCCCCGGCCGGTTCCCCAGCCGCCGGTGATTGAGCTGCCCGAGGCACCGCCGGCGCCGCTGCCGGAAGCCAACAACGCCAGCATGGAGCGCCTGGCCGACAGCCTGGCGGCCAGGCTGCGGGCCAGCGCCGCCATTAACGAGGTAACGGGCCCGGTGCTGCTTGACGACATTCGCAATCAGGCCGGCAGTCCGGTGGACACCCGCGGGCTGACCGAGCGGCTGCAGGCACAGCTGAGCGGTTCGCTCAACTTTGTCTCCGGCCCCGAGGTGAACAGCCTGCGCCAGCAGCTGGCCTATCAGAGCGGCCGCGCCGACATGGCCTCACTGGTGCGCCTGGGCAAGCAAAGCGGTGCCGATTACCTGCTGTCCGGCAGTCTGCACCGGGCCGGCAGTGGTTTCAGCCTGCGCGCCCAGCTAATGGAGCTGGCCAGCGGTGAGGTGCTCTGGTCCGACAGCGTCAGTGGACGCTGAGCCATGGCTCTCCGGCCTGCCGGCGGCACTGCGGGGCAGGCTGACGCCCCTGGCCGGCGGCCATACCAACCGCTGTTACCGGCTGGACACCGAACAGGCCAGCTACTGGCTGCGGCTGGGGCGGGCGCGGCCTCAGGAGCTGGGCATTCACCGAGAGCATGAGCTGCTGGCTCACCGGGTGGCGGCCGGGGCCGGGCTGGCCCCGGCCATTCGTTATGCCCACCCCGAAACCGGCCTGCTGGTGCTGGACTGGCTGGACGAACCGGACTGGCGCCGTGCACCGGGGGAGCTGGCGGCACTGATGGCCAAAGTGGCGCGGTTGCACGGGCTTGACGGCACCGGCCTGGCAACGCTGAACCTGGCGCAAAGAGCCGGGCATTACCTTGCCCGGCTGGAGACGCCACCGTCCTGGCTGCGCGCATTGCTGGCGGAGTTTGACCGCCCCGAGCTGAATCCGGCCTTTGTGCCTGCCCTTTGTCACTGTGATCTGACCGCCGGCAACCTGCTGGGCCCGCGGCCCTGGCTGGTGGACTGGGAATATGCGGCACTTGCAGATCCCGCCTTTGAGCTGGCGGTGATCGCCGATGACCAGGGCCTGGATGATGCGGGCTGCCGTGAGCTGCTGGCCCTCTATCTTCGGGCCGGCGGCAGCATGAGCCTGGCCCGCCTGCGTGCCCGCCTGCCCTGGGTGCACCTGCTTACCCTGCTGTGGGCCCTGGTGCAGCACCGGCACAGCGGCGGGGCGGATTATGCCGTCTGGGCCGATGGCGCCCGGACGCGGTTAATCCTTAGTCTTGAATAACACTGTCATTTCAACACGGCCGCAACGCGGCCCCGGAGCAAACATGGGTCCCTTTATTCTCGATATCACCGGCTGCGAGCTGGATGCGGAAGAGCGTGAGCTGCTGGCGCACCCGGCGGTGGGCGGGGTGATATTTTTCGCCAGAAATTATCATGACCGGGCGCAGCTTACCGCCCTGGTACGGGCCATTCGAGCGGTCAAACCCGGTCTGCTGCTGACCGTGGATCACGAAGGCGGCCGGGTGCAGCGCTTTCGCGACGGCTTTTTTCCGCTGCCGGCGCCGGGCAAACTGGCCGGCCTCGACCATCCCGAGCGGCAAGCGCTGCTGGCCGATGCCGGCTGGCTGATGGCCGCCGAGCTGCTGGCTCACGACATTGATCTGAGCTTTGCCCCCGTGCTCGATCTGGAGCGGGGCAGCGAGGTGATAGGCGATCGCAGCTTTGGTGCCGATCCGCGGCCGGTGATAGACCACGCCGGCGCCTTTATTGCCGGCATGAAGGACGCCGGCATGGCGGCGGTGGCCAAGCACTTTCCCGGCCATGGCAGTGTGCGCGCCGATTCCCACACCGAAAGCCCGGTGGACGAACGTGTACTTTCCGAGATTGAGCAGGCCGACATGGTGCCCTTTCAAACCCTGATTGCTCAAGGGGTGATCCAGGGGGTGATGCCGGCCCATGTGATTTACCGCAAGGTGGATGAACGGCCCGCCGGCTTCTCGGAATTCTGGCTGAAAGAGGTGCTGCGCCGTCGTCTGGGCTTTGACGGCCTCATTTTCAGTGACGATCTCACCATGGAGGGGGCGGCGGTGGCCGGGGGGTATGCCGAGCGGGCGCGCCAGGCCCTGGCGGCGGGCTGCGACCTGCTGCTGGCTTGCAACCACCGGCCTGGTGCCGTGGCCATTATCGACAGCCTGCCTCACGATCTGCAGCGGGATCTGTCCGTTCTGCGCAAGAAAGACAATGCCGGCCCGGCGCACCTGTATGGCAGCCGGCGTTGGCGGGAGGCCAGCGCGCGGTTGCGGCGCATTGGTGCCGAGCAGGGCTGGAGCCATTGAGCCGGTAGTTATTTTTATGTAAAAATAAAGTTGTGGAATCGGTTGCAACTTTTACAATGGTGTCCGCCTCTGCGGAGGCGGCATCGCAAGAATCTGCCGCTATGGATATGCCATAGCCGCAGGTTTTTTTATCTTACGAGGTTTGAATAATGACACGCATCATAGTGGTCGGCGGGGGGGCCGGCGGGCTGGAGCTGGTAACCAAACTGGGTCGTCAGCTGGGGCGCAAGGGCAAAGCGGAAGTGATCCTGGTGGATCGCAACCGTACCCACCTGTGGAAGCCGCTGCTGCACGAAGTGGCCACCGGCGCCATGGACACCGGCATTGACGGGCTGAGCTACCGCTCCCAGGCCCATAACCATGGCTTTAGTTTTCACCTGGGTACCCTGACCGACATCGACCGTGACCACAAG
Source organism: Oceanimonas pelagia (assembly GCF_030849025.1). Classification (NCBI taxonomy): domain Bacteria; kingdom Pseudomonadati; phylum Pseudomonadota; class Gammaproteobacteria; order Aeromonadales; family Aeromonadaceae; genus Oceanimonas; species Oceanimonas pelagia. The sequence continues at coordinate 1,787,762 of NZ_CP118224.1, read as the reverse complement.
CGTATCAAGCTGGCCCCGCTGGCCGACGACAACGGCAAGCCGGTGGTGGGTGAGCGCACCCTCAGCTACGACATTCTGGTAATGGCCATTGGCTCGGTGTCCAACGATTTTGGCACGCCGGGCGTGCGGGATCACTGCATTTTCCTCGACAGCCCGCAACAGGCCGAACGTTTTCACAATGAGCTGATGAACCGCTTTCTGCAATACGCCGAGAGCGACACCGTGGATGAAAAGGTGGACATCGCCATTGTGGGAGGCGGTGCCACCGGTGTGGAGCTTTCCGCCGAGCTGTATAACGCGGTGGAGCATCTGCATGCCTACGGCTTCAAGAAGCTGACCCGCGACTGCCTGCGTCTGACCCTGGTGGAAGCCGGTCCGCGTATTCTGCCGGCGCTGCCCGAGCGCATTTCCGCCATGGCCCACAAGGAGCTGCGCGAGCTGGGCGTGGACGTACGGGTGGGCACCATGGTGGTGGAAGCCACCGCCGAGGGCCTGAAAACCAGGGACGGCGAGCTGATCCCCGCCAACCTCATGGTGTGGGCCGCCGGCATCAAGGCGCCCGACTTTATCAAGGACATTGCCGGTCTTGAGACCAACCGCATCAACCAGCTGGCGGTGAAGGACACCCTGCAAACCACCCGCGACGACAGTATTTTCGTGATTGGCGACTGCGCCTTCTGCCTGCAGGCCGACGGCAAGCCGGTGCCGCCCCGGGCCCAGTCGGCCCACCAGATGGCCAGCCTGGCCTACGACAACATTCTCGCCAGCCTTCATGGCCGTGCGCTCAAGCCCTATGTGTACAAGGATCATGGCTCTCTGGTGAACCTGAGCCGCTACAGTACCGTGGGATCCTTGATGGGCAACCTGATGCGTGGCTCCATGATGGTGGAAGGGCGTATCGCCCGCACCGTGTATGTGTCGCTGTACCGCATGCACCAGGTAGCGCTGCACGGCTATACCCGCACCGGCCTGATGATGCTGGTGGGACGCATCAACCGTTTTCTGCGCCCGCGGCTGAAGCTGCACTGAGTTTATGCTGTCACTCCCGCGAAGGCGGGAGTTCAGCGTATACTGCACCGTGGCTTGCAGAATGGATTCCGGCTTACAGGCCGGAATGACTATGGTCAAGGGGGCAGCTCTTAAGCCCCACACCCATTCGTGCTAAGGTGCGCATCAGTTTCAAGCCAGCCTGATTCCAGCCATGACCAGCTCTTCTCACCCGGCCCTCGCCCTGATGGTGCAGGGCACCGCTTCCGACGCCGGCAAAACCACCCTGGTGGCCGGGCTGTGCCGGGTGTTTGCCCGCCGTGGCCTGCGTGTGGCGCCGTTCAAGCCCCAGAACATGGCGCTGAACAGCGCCGTGACCAGCGAGGGTGGTGAAATCGGCCGGGCCCAGGCGTTGCAGGCGGTGGCCTGCGGCGTGCCGGCCCATACCGACTTTAACCCCATACTGCTCAAGCCCCAGAGCGACACCAGCGCCCAGGTGATCGTGCAGGGCCGGGCGTTGTCGGTGGTGGAAGCGCAAGACTTTTTCGGCCCCGGCGCCCGCCAGTACAAGCAACGGGTGATGACGGCGGTGCTCGACTCCTTTGAGCGCCTGCGCCACAGCTATCAGCTGGTGCTGGTGGAAGGGGCGGGCAGCCCGGCGGAGATCAACCTGCGCGACAACGACATTGCCAACATGGGCTTTGCCGAGGCCGCCGACTGCCCGGTGATCCTGGTGGCCGACATCGACAAGGGCGGCGTGTTTGCCCAGCTTTACGGCACCCTGATGCTGCTGAGCGAGGCGGAGCGGGCGCGGGTAAAGGGACTGGTGATCAACCGGTTTCGCGGCGACATTCGCCTGCTGGAAAATGGCCTGACCATGCTTGAAGATCTCACCGGCAAGCCGGTGCTGGGAGTGGTGCCCTACCTGGACAACCTGGTGCTGGATGCGGAAGATGCCATCGTTCACCACGGTGCCGCCCACAGTGACGAGCGCCCGCTCCGGGTGGTGGTGCTGGTGACACCGCGCATCAGCAATCACACCGACGTCGACGCCCTGCGCCTGCATCCGCGGGTGGCGCTCACTTTGGTGCACGCGGGTTCAAACCCGGCCCTGTGCCCTCCGGCGGATCTGGTGATTTTGCCCGGCAGCAAGGCGGTGCGGGACGATCTGGCGGTGCTCAAGGCTCACGGCTGGCAGGCCTGGCTGGATCGCCACCTGCGCTACGGCGGCAAGCTGATGGGCATTTGCGGCGGTTACCAGATGCTGGGCCTGCGCATCGACGATCCCCAGGGCATTGAAAGTGCCGCCGGCAGCAGTGACGGACTGGGCTATTTGCCCATGACCACCCGGCTTGAAGCCGGCAAGCAGCTACGCAACGTCACCGGCACCCTGAGCCTTGACGGCGCCTCCTGCGTCGTGCACGGCTATGAAATTCATTGTGGCCAAAGCACGGCGCTGGATGAACATGCGCCGCTGATGCGGCTGGTGGCCGACGGCGAGTCGCAGCCCGACGGCATGGTATCAAACGACAACCAGGTGCTGGGTACCTACCTGCATGGCCTGTTCGACAGCACCGCCGCCTGTAATGCGCTGCTGTCCTGGGCCGGCCTGAGCGACAGCCGGCAGGCGGTGGCACTGGATGCGTTGCGCGAGGCCAGCATCAACCGGCTGGCCGACACCCTTGAGCAGCACCTTAACCTGGAATTACTCGAACAACTGATGCAACCGAACACGCAACAAGGACACCCCCATGAGCAATGATCAGAATCGCGAGCAGGTAAAAGCCGAGCGCCACCAGCAGCGCCAGCAAAAGGTAAAGGAAGCGGTAGACGCCAAGGTGGCCGCCGCCACCGAGGAGCGTGGTGTACTCATGGTGATCACCGGCAACGGCAAGGGCAAGAGCACCGCCGGCTTTGGCACCGTGGCGCGGGCCGTGGGCCACGGCAAAAAGGCCGCCGTGGTACAGTTTATCAAGGGCGGCTGGGACTGCGGTGAGCGCAACCTGCTGCAACAGGTGGGTGTGCCCTTTGTGGTGATGAACACCGGTTTTACCTGGGAAACCCAGAACCGTGAAAAAGACATGGAAGCCTGCGAGCAAACCTGGTTGCCGGCGGAAAAAATGCTGGCCGACCCCAGCATCGATCTGGTGCTGCTCGACGAGCTCACCTACATGGTGGCCTATCACTATCTGGATCTGGACCGGGTGCTGACCGCCCTGAAAAATCGTCCGGCCCACCAGCATGTGGTGATCACCGGCCGCGGCTGTCACCGGGCCATTATCGAGCTGGCCGATACCGTGAGCGAAGTGCAGTCGGTGAAGCACGCCTTTGAAGCCGGCGTGAAGGCCCAGCAAGGATTTGATTACTGAGGGCGGTTGTTCTCCCGCTTCATCAGCACAAAGGTAAGATACATTTTGGTGGGCAGGGAGAGGATCATACCCACGGCCACACAGCCGGCGCTGATCAGAATGCCGGTTACGCCAAGTGCTTCCATATGATGGCTGTTGTGCAGATAAACCCCTAACAGGATCAGGCAAATGCCAATGATCATGGCGGTTTTCAGCACCCGGATCAGCATGGTGTCGGACATAACGCTTCCTGCCTTTATTTGCCGTTAGCTACAGGCTAGTACAGTGCAGGCTGCTCCGGCTTGATGCAGATCAGAACGGACAGGTGCAACAGGCGTATGCTGACGGGGTTTGATGTTGCATTGCCGTCTGTCTGACGGAAGGAGAACTCTATGTCGCGCAAACCCGACCGGCTCACCGCCATGCGGGAGCTGATTGAGCAGGCCAAGCAAACCTTTCCCCTTTATGAATCCGATACTTTTGTGTGCGGCACCGGCAACAACTGCATTGGCTGCCCGAAAAAACTGATGGAGTTGCTCGACTCCGAACTCAGCTACTGGGAACACCAGGTAAAGCGGGGCATTGTGCCCCACTTTGATGAAATACGCCGTTTTGGCAAGCTGTGCAAAAGTGTGAAACGTGGCCTGGTGCGCAACCAGATTCTTTAGCCCTGCTCTGCCACGCCGCGAATGTGGGCGGCGAGCGCAGCCAGCTCGGCGTCGTCGGCGCGGTGGCTGTCGTGGGACGACAAATAGCCCTCGTAGCGCTCGAAATACTTTTCCCGTACCGATTCAATGGCCTGAAACTTGGAGTCCTGTCCGGTGCCGTGCATGGGGAACAGCTTGCTGTGCAGGTGATCCACGCCGTAACCCTCAAAAAACAGGCCGGTGCGGGCCACGTCGTCAAAGGACTGATCCAGCAGCTTCGCCACCCGTTTGGTGGCGATAATCAGCTTGCTCAGTACCTCGTCGGGGGCGTCAAAGGCATAGCTGGGGTGGTGGGTCTTGGGGATCACCACGGTAAAGCCCCTGGTGTTGGGAAAGATGGACAGAAACGCCAGGTGCTCGTGGTCTTCCCACACCTTGTGGCAGGGCGCCTTGCCCGCCACGATGTCGCAGAAAATGCAGCTCATGATTCGTCCTTTGGTTGGGTTAAGGAGGTTTTGGCCACCCTCAGCACTGTGTTGACCCGGCTGGGCACCGGCTTGTGGCGGTGAGTGGCGGCATAAATGGTTTCGCTTGCGGGATGAGGCAGGGCATGGGCGCGGATCAACGCCGGCTGTGCAAAGGCTGCCACAGCATGAGCCGGCAGCACGGTAAAACCCAGCCCGAGACTGACCGGCGCCAGGATAAGCCCAATCTGGTTGGAAAAGCCGGTTTTTTGAAACTGGCTCACGTGTTCAAACTCGGTAAAGTTGGCCCCCAGCAGCAGGCCGGCATGATGGTTGCCGTCCGGGTGGTCAATAAAGCCCAGCTTCAGCAAGGTAGCCCAGTCCGGCTCAATGATGCTGGCGGGGGTGACCAGCAGCAGCGCCTCTTCGGCCATGGCCCGGCACTGAACGGCCTCATGGGCGGAGGGCTGGGTCATCAGCCCCAGATCCACGCTATTGCCGGCCACCGCCTGCTCCACGCTGGCGTTGGGGGCAAAGCGGTAGTCGATTATCAGCCCGGTATGCTGGCGCTGTAATTCCAGTAATTGCGGATAGAGCTTGAGGCCCACGCTGCCCGGCGACATTACCCGTACCTGCCCCGTAAACGGGTCGTCCTGTCCTACCCGTTGCTCCAGGCCCGACAACGACTGCAAAATATCCCTGGCTTCGGCAAACAGCCGTTCGCCGGCATCGGTCAGGGTAAAGCCCTTGCCTTGGCGCACCAGCAGCGCCACCCCCAGATGTTCTTCCAGCTTGCGTACATGCTGGCTGACCCCCGACTGGGTCATGTGCAGCCGCTCGGCGGTGCGGGTGAAGTGGCCCACCTCCACCAGGGTGCAGAAGCTGCGCAGCCAGACTGGGCTAACCATTAAGAATGATACTCATAAAAATAAAAAACGATAATTTTTAATGATTAAACCATGGGGTTAAGCTTGCTTCAACAACGAGCAACCCAAGAGGTCATTATCATGAGCAAGGTCTATCCGAGAAACTTTTCCCACATTGGCATCTCCGTGCCGGATCTCGACAAGGCGGTGGCGTTCTACACCCAGGTCATGGGCTGGTATCTGATCATGAAGCCCACCGACATCGTGGAAGACGACAGCGCCATCGGCGAAATGTGCACCGACGTGTTCGGCCCGGGCTGGGGCCGCTTTCGTATCGCCCACCTGTCTACCGGTGATCGTATCGGCGTGGAGCTGTTCCAGTTTCAGGGCCAACAAAACCCTGAGAACAACTTTGAATACTGGAAAACCGGCGTGTTTCACTTCTGCGTGCAGGATCCGGATGTGGAAGGCCTGGCTGAGCGCATTGTGGCCGCCGGCGGCAAGGCGCGCATGGAAAAACCGCGCTACTACTACCCGGGCAAAAAGCCCTACCGCATGATCTATATGGAAGACCCGTTCGGCAACATCGTGGAGATCTACAGCCACAGCTATGAGCTGATCTACAGCGAAGGGGCTTACTGACCATTCAGGCCGGCGCACTCGCGCCGGCCTGCACGCCGTTTTCGGCGATGATCGAGCAGCCAGCGCCAGGGAATGCAGAGCAGCAGGCCCGGCATCATCAACAAAGACAGCAGCCACGGCGGCAGCTGGAACAGCGCCCGTGCGAGCAGGCGGAACACCTCGCCCTTGTAGGCCATTTTGGCACTGCGGCTGGCAATTTTGGTGAACTTGACGGCACCAACCTGGTTCAGTAGCCTGAGTCCGCCCTTGCCAAAGGTGGCCGCCAGCTTGACGGTTTCCTTGCTCACTGTGCCGGCAAGATCCACCGCCAGACGACCACCCAGCCGGTAGAGGGGCCGGCTGTGATCACCAAAGGTGCGGGCGAAGCGGGCCATGGCGGCCAGCTCGTCGGCGTTGCGGGTTTTCGCCATCAGCCGAAAGCCGCCCCGGGTGCGTGCCAGGGTGGTGACGCTGGCAAACGCCTCATTCAGCTTGCTTAAGCCTTTGGACTGGCGGGCCGTTTTCGCCGTCCGCACCAGGGTTTTGCCCAGCCAGGGCGGCAGGTGGCCCAGTCGGCGCGCGGTTTTCAGCGCCACTATGCCGCTTTTGGCGGCGGTTGCGCCTGCCGCTGCCGGCGCGGTCGCACCGGCGGTGGCCAGGGTGCCGGCGCCACTGGCCAGTTGGGCCGTGCTGGCCACCAGCCCCAGGGTGGACAGCGCTACCAGCACCTCGTCTACCTCCTCGTCTCTGGCAAGGTGAAGGCCCTGGCGAGTGAGATCCCGAATATCGCCGATCACCAGAAAATCGGTGACCACCGCCGCCGCTATGCCAAGGGGCTCGTCACTGCTGCCCAGCACCAGTCCTTCGCTCAGTTTTTCAAACCGGTAACGCCAGCTTTCCCGCTGGCGGACAATGTCGTGATGGAGTGCCTGAGCCTCTGGATTCGAGCTCACATAGTCGTAGTCCATAAAAAAGCCAAGGTAATCCGCCGCCTCGGCATAGCGTGCTGCGCTGACCAGCTCGCGAGTATGGGGCAGGGGATCGACGCGGCTCAGTGCCAGCGCCGACAGCGTGGTCTGCTGCACCAGCACACCGGCGCACACGCAGGCCAGCAGCAACAACGCCAGTTTGGTAAGCAACTTGAGCATGACCACACCGGAGTGAGAAAAGGAACAATGAACATGTTACCCGAACCGGCGTGCCCCGGCGGTGATTTTTTGCGGTCAGTAGCGCCCCATCATGCCCATGCCGTGAAAAATGCCGCCAAACACCATGGCCAGCAGGCTGAAGATGATCGACAGAATGATAAAGGCGGGAATGGAGGCGATGGCGAACTTCACCATAAACACCACCATGGACATAAACGGCATTTTGATATCGACCACGGTGACTTTCTGGTTTTCGTTTTCGGCAGACATGATGTGCTCCTTTGGTCTGACGGTTAGGGATAGTGTTTATGAGTATGCATTATTGTTGTGCCGGCTTGATGACGTCCCGGCATTTGGGAAACTGGGAGCAGCCCCAGAACTTTTCGCCAGCCGTGGTGCCCCGTTTGCTTTCATGCAGCTGTCAGGCTGCCAAGGCATGCTGCGGCCAGCAGGAGCCGGCCGCCTTTTGTTATCTTCCTTTTTTTGCCAGGTGTCTGCATTTTTCTTTCAAGCGAAACCTCCTTTTACCGCCAGAAATCAAACGTCTGATTATCTATTTCAACTGGTTTTTGTAAATCACACCGTCTTTCATGATTAAGTCGAAATTCTTTTGGGGGTTAGCAACAAGATCAATGTCTTCCAGCGGGTTGCCGTTCACCAGGATCAGATCCGCGTAGGCGCCCTCAACAATTTTTCCGAGTGGGCCTTGCTGGTAGGGATGACGAGGTCCCGACAGCTCAAGCAGCTCGGCGTTGGTGGAGGTGGCCATTTTCATCACCTCGTAGGGAGTAAACCAGCGCTTGAGCTTGGCGAGAAAAGCGCCCTGTTTTTCTGCAAGGGCGGGGTCGAACAATATATCAGTGCCAAAGGCGATTTTTACGCCCATTTTTTTGGCTTGCTTGTAGATGATGTCGGTGCCGTCAGTAACCTGGAGCCACTTCTGGGTGCTGACAGGATCGTTGAAAGTAAAGGCATCTTCGTCGTTCAGTAACGGTTGAATACTGAGCCAGACGTCGTTATCAACCATCATCTGAAGCGTATTCGTGTTCATCAGGAAACCGTGCTCGATGGTTTTTATACCCGCCTTGATGGCCAGCTGAGCTGCTTCGTCGGTAAAGATGTGTGAGGCCACATAGGTGTTGTAAGTGTCGGCAACCTCTACAAATGCCTTGAGTTCGTCAAAAGTGTATTGACGTACATCGAGCGGATCGTAGACAGATGATACTCCCCCACCGCCTGAAATTTTGAGTTGACTGGCGCCCATGCGCATGACTTCGCGGGCGCGCTTGGTGACTTCATCCACGCCGTCAGCCATTGCCATCAGGCCAGTGCTGTACCAATACCATTGGGAGTCTCCCGGGTTCGTGGGCACGGCCTGGTACGGGCGATAATCAAAGTGTCCGCCGGTCTGACCAATGGGTGGACCCGAGGGAAGAATGCGGGGGCCGACAAGCTCACCGGCGTCGATCATTTTTTTGGTGGCGAAAGGATTACCACCCACATCGCGAACGGTGGTAAAGCCGCGCATCAGGGTGTTTTCCGAGCCCTGGGCTCCACGGATAGCGACTTCCAGAATGTCGCCGGTGACAACGGTGCTTTGTGCGGCACAGCAGTATGAGGTGTGCCAGTGAACATCTATCAGGCCGGGGATCATGGTGCGTCCGCCACCGTCGATAACCCGACCGCCGGCCACGGCCAGGGGTTCGGTTGAAATTTGAGAAATCAGGTTATCTGTCACGACCACGTTGGCATTTTTAATCAGCGACTCATTAACGCCGTCAAACACATTGACATTGGTAAACAGCGTTACCGCAGGGGAAGGGGGCTCTTCCGACCATGCCTGGCCTGCCGTGAGCAGCAAGAGCGTTGTGGCGGCGGCCATGGAGTGTTTAAGTGTTGAGAGCATCAGTACCTCCTGTAGAGTTTTATCCTTCTGAAATTTCATATTTCAATAAAATAAGATGTTAATCTTATTTTGGTGAGTTTATATGCTGAACATACATTCATGATGTCGAGGTGTTATTCTCTATCGCCCTGGCACTTTAAGGCGTTTATGTAACAGCGGAATGACATACTTTCTGGTTGATTTGGTGAGGTGATTAAGTTTCATATGAGCACATAGTTCGTTCTGTATCAACGTAATTGTTGTTTTATGGGTCAGCGCCTACTGGGTTAGCATCAAATCCGGCATTCATAGATGAACGGGTAACGCTCGTCTGATTCCTCCGTCATTACATGCCATTATGACCCACAACCTCCAGTGCAAGAGCCAAATGCAGCACCATTCGTTCCTAGGGTTTAAAGGTACACCGGATTGTGTGTAACTGTTGATCTGCCTTATGAAACAACAGGGTAAGAGGGGTATGATTGGAGCTGTACGGTGAAAGTGAGCAACTTTGGTCTATTTGAGCTGGTGGGGGGGAGAACGGGCTTAATTGAGTTAGGTAATTGACGCGGCCAACCAAAACAGACAAGGAACGTAGTATGCTCCGAAAAATAAACATAGCTCCCCGATCTGCCATCGCTTTTGGAATGCTGAGTGTCATCACCCTGTTGATCGGACTGATGGCCATTATTCAGTTTAATGGTATTGATAAAGTCGTTACCGGCCTCACGGACAAGCGTATTCCTGCAACCAACAATGTAGGGAAAGTGCGTGAGGGATTCCTGCTGATACGTTTCTATACCCTTGATGCGCTCTATGCCAGTGACTCTCAAAGCCGGCGGCAGTCCCTTGCCCATCTGCAAACCATTAACAATGAGTTCGCCCGAGACTTGCAGGACATGCAGGACTACCTCACGACCCCGGAAGGGAAAGATTTACATGGCAGACTGGAGCAGGCCAAGGTTCAGTATGACACACGGCATGAACAGTTACTGGCAATGATTGCGAATGGCCGACTGGAGCAGGCGGATCGCTTTCGTCACCAAGGGTTTGCCACATTGGGCATGGCGGTGAGTGATACTCTGAGAGCGATAGCCGAGTATCATCAGCGCAGAGCGAATGATGCTTCTGCTCATGTCCACGACTCTATTGCGTTTTCCAAAACGGCAATGACGCTCGCCATGGTGATTGCCATGATGCTGGTGGTAACCCTGGCTTTGCTGTTCAGTCGTAGTGTGTTGTTACCCATACGCAAGGCGGTGGAAGTTTGCCACATCATGGCATCGGGCAACCTTACCACTCAGTTTACTGATACAGCTCAGGACGAAGCGGGTGACATGATCCGGGCACTTTCCAACATGCAACAGCGGCTGAAACAGATCATCCACGAAATAAATGAGTCCTCAACACTACTGGCGTCTACCGCGAAGGAGTTGAATGTGGTCACCGAGCAGTCCTCGCGCACGCTGAACCAACAAAGCGATGAGCTGGAGCAGGCCGCTACCGCGGTGAATGAAATGACCTCTGCGGTGGAAGAAGTTGCCCGCAATGCTGCCGCCACTTCTCAAAACTCCGACACCGCCGATGAGAAGGCCCGCATCGGGCGCGACAAAGTGTCTCATACCATCAGCACCGTCAATGAGCTGGAACAGGAAATCTCCCATACTCAAAGGGGAGTGGAAAGTCTGGCAAGCCGGGTACGCGACATTGGTACGGTTCTGGATGTGATCAGGAGCATTGCCGAACAGACGAATCTGTTGGCGCTGAACGCTGCCATTGAGGCGGCGCGGGCGGGTGAATCGGGACGAGGTTTTGCGGTGGTAGCAGATGAGGTGAGGGCGCTGGCTCGTCGCACTCAGGAGTCGACCACGGAAATTGAAGCCATGATGAATGCCATACAGAACGAAACCAATGATACCGTTAATGCCATTCAGATCAGCACGGAGCGGAGTGCCATGACCCGCAAGGTTGCCCAGGAAGCCGGTGAGGCACTGCACCTGATCACTGACGCCATCATGCAAATCAACCACCAGAACCAGACCATTGCCAGCGCGGCCGAAGAGCAGGCTTCGGTATCCCGTGAGGTAGACCGCAATCTGGTGAATATTCGGGATTTGTCGGTACAAACCTCTGCCGGTGCCAGTCAGACCAATATGTCCAGTAGCGAGCTGGCACGGCTTGCGGAGCGGCTGAGTCGGCTGGTGGGTAAGTTCACGGTCTGATCAGCCCCTGTCGGCCTGCTCCGGGAGCTGATATACAAATTATTTATGTGCACCGGGCCCTGATGGCCGGGATTACGTTGTGTGGCTGAGGGAGTTTGAGGTTCGCCCCGGGGTATTTGAGCTGGTCGACGACGAAGCCATCATGGCGAGGCTATTAAGCGGGCTGGAGCTATAGCCGGCGGGTATCAACCATAACAGGCCGGGACGGTTTTCACTCCGGCCTGCGATTCCCAATTTTCCCTATCACTCTGTCTCGTGTTTGAGTGCACGATCTGCGATTGACGCAATGCAATGTCTGCAACCGGAGCGTTGCCTGTGTCTGCCTCCATGGCAACAGGCCGGTAATCCCTCCATTACTGTTCTTAAATGTGTCTATTGTCAGTCTTCGCCCACGCCGCGCAGCAGCCGGCGAATATAGAGCCAGAGTCCCAGCGCGATAAAGGGCACCGACATGCTCAGGCCCGCTTCCATCAGGTGGCGGTATTCCTCGTTTGAAACCAGATTGCGCAGGGTGCGATCGATCAGGTCAAAGGCGTAGTAGGTCATCACGATAATGGTGAAGCTTTCCAGTTTGGCCTGCAGGCGCAGCTGTTCACCCGCCCGCTTGCTCAGGCTGGAGAGCATGTCGCGGTTTTGCTGCTCAATGGACAGATCCACCTGAGAGCGTACCAGCTGGGTGGTGCGGGCCAGCCGGCGGGACAGCTGTTCAATGCGCAGGCCGGCGGTGCGGCAGGTGCGGGTGGCCGGGTCCAGCCGCCTGTCCATAAACTGCTCCACAGTCTGGCGGCCTTCAATGCGGGTTTCGCGCAGCTCGCCAATGCGTTTGTTCACCAGCGCAAAGTAGGCGTCCGATGCCGAGAAGCGGTTGGAGGTTTGGGCCGAGAGGGCTTCCAGCCGTTCCGCCAGATCCATCAGCTGGTGCAGCAGTACCGACGGCTCTTCCGAGGCCACCCGGGTGGACAGTTCCACCAGCTCGGTTTCCAGCTGGTTGATCACCGGCACCACCTCGTTGGCCAGCGGCAGTGCCAGCAGGGCCACATGGCGATAGGTTTCTATTTCGCAGATGCGCTGCAGCAGCCGGCCGGCCTGGCGCAGTTGCAGGCCGCGGTCTTCCACCAGCACCCGCACCAGGCCACTGTCTTCCCGGGGAAAAAAGTCGGTCCAGATCTGGCCTACCTCCGACATCACCAGCGAGCTGTTGACCTGGTTTTCACCAAAGTGCTGCTCCAGCCAGGGATTTACATCGGCGCCGGGCCGATGGTCACGAAACAGAATTTCGGCGCCGCAGAGAAAACTGCCCGGGGCGGTGTCCAGCCAGGCTTGCGGCAGCTCGGGCAGTTCAAGGGTGTTGAGCGCGGTCAGCGTGAGGGTATAAAACTCGTGATGGGCTTCAAAACGCAGGGTCAGCTGGTCGTTCTCGCCCTGCCAGAAGCGCGATTTGCCGGTGGTTTCCCGCAGCTGCAGCAGGTCGCTCAGCCGGGACAGGCTTTCCTGCACCTCGTTCAGCGGGGTGCCGTCGTAGGTCACGGCAATATGGCGCATGCCCAGCGGAGCCTGCAGCATCTGAAAGGGCCGGGCGTGCACCTCGGCAATAATTTGCTCCCGCAAGGGGTGACTGCGCATTGATACTCCTTTACTTGCTGTCAGCCGGGGCGGGTAATTTAGCAGATTTTGTGAGGTGGCTCTTGTTTTTTGGGCGTTGGTGCTTCCCTTGGAAATGGAAAGGAGCAGATGCCGGCTCGGGGGCCGGCATGACGATCGTTTTGAGTCCCTAATCCCGAACTCCCATTCCCTTTAATATTCACCAGCCGTTTTCGGCCAGCTCTCTGGGGTAGCCACGGGCCTCGGCCAGGGCGATGGCGGTGGCTTCCACTTCGGCGGCGCTCTGCCCGCTGACCAGTGCCAGATCCGGCGACAGCGGACCATGGCCGGTGATCCAGCCCAGCTCGGTGAGTCTGGCCACAATACGGTCGGCGGCGGTGAGCGCAGAGCTGGCCTTTACAATTTCCACCCGGGCGTAGTGATGCCCTTCAAAAGACACATCGGCGGCGCGCAGTTTGGGATCGCTGCCCGGAATTTGCTGGGCGCCAAACAGCGGCTTGCCGGCGGGAGTGGCACGGGCAAAGTCCGGCAGCAGCCGGGCCAGGTGGTCAATGGCGCGTTGCGTGCGGGCCTCGGCGTCGTCCTGGCTCCAGCCGTTATCCAGCTGGTGGCGATAGGCGTCGGGCAGGCGCGGCTGGGCGCTGTGTTCACAACTGGCCACCAGGCCATTCTTGAACAGGGTGATGGCATCGGTCATGCCATGCAGCTGAAACAGGCCGCCGGGGTAGGGGGTAAGCTGGGCCATGCCCCGGGGGGTGCCGCGCTCGCCGTGAAAAATCACCTCGGGCCAGTGGGCGGCACCGGGCCAGCGGGCCAGATAGGCGGCCTTGTATTCCACCAGCCGCTCACGGCGGTAGCCGGCCATGTCATCCACCAGGCCGGTGCGAAAGCCGCAGGCGTTGACCAGAAAGTCCACTTCATCCACCCGTTCGCCAGCAGGCCCCACGCTTTGCACCAGCCAGCTGCATTCGCGCTGCTCCAGCCGAGTGGCGCGGGTGTTCAGGCGCAGGTCGCACAGGGGCGAATGGCTTAATGCCAGGGTGGCGGTGGCGGCCATGCGAAACAGGCTCCAGCCGTATTCCTGCACCAGAATGAGCGGAAACTTGAGCTTGCCGGCGTCCAGCTGGCGGGCCAGGGGGATCAGCCAGTCGTCGTGGTGTTGTGCCCGGGCCGGCAGCGGCCGGCTGGCCAGGGCTTCGAACTCTTCGCGCTCATAGCAGCGGTAATAGTCATCGGGCTCACCCAGCACCCGGTTGGCCGGATCTTCGTCCACCAGCAGCCGGTATTCCCGTGCCACCTGGCGCAGCCGGGGTAATAGCGCCTCGGGATCGCCGGGGTCGGTCACCGGCACCGCAATCACGGTGGGGCGGCGGTTAATGCTGTGGGGGTAGGCCCGCACCGAGGCAATGGACTGGCGCAGCAGGGTCAGGCACTGGTCGTCGCTGATCTCCCGGTAAAGGTTGCCGCCCGCGTGCAAATGGCAGATGGGCGGGCCGTTGACCAGACCGGTGCTGCTTTCCAGCAGCAGGGTGTGAATGCCCAGGTCGGTGAGGCGCAGCGCCACGGTGGCACCGGCAATACCGCCTCCCAGAATGCCCACCCGCAGCGGGCGCCGGGCAAAAGCAGCGCAGGATTCTGTGTTCATTACGTCTCGGTCAGGATGAAATTCAAAACAGATTGGCCATTTGTTAAGCCAGTCATCCTGACGCAAGTCAGCGCGACTCGGTCAGGATCTTCCTGCAGAAAGATACCGGGCCTGGCCCGGTATGACGGATATCAATGGGTGTCACTTCATCTGTTACTTCGGTCCCGTCCGTGGGAGTGCGCATCAGGCCTGATGCGCGGCAAATTCATTGAGCATGTCGCCCACCAGGGCCAGCCGGGCCTTGGCATCGGCACTGGGAATGGCAAAGCGCAGCTTGCTCGGGCCCTCCATTTTGTAGATGCGCGGCTGACTTTGCAACAGCCCCACCAGATAACCGGGATCCACTCTGGCGTCCTGGCCAAAGCTGATGGTGCCCCCCTGCGGGCCGGCGTCGATCTTCTCAATGCCCAGGGCACTGGCTTTTGCCTTGAGGGCGGAAAGCGCAATCAGGTTTTTGCCCGGCTCCGGCAGCAGGCCAAAGCGGTCGATCAGCTCCACCTGCAGCTCGCGCAGGGCGGCATCGCTGTCGGCGGCGGCAATGCGCTTGTACATGGACAGGCGCATGTTGACGTCGGGAATGTAGTCGTCCGGCAGCAGCGCGGGCAGGCGCAGTTCAATCTCGGTCTGGCTGCCCAGCAGTTTGTCCAGCGCCGGCTCCTTGCCCGACTGCAGCGCCTTCACCGCCTGCTCCAGCATTTCCATATAAAGGCTGAAGCCAATGGCGGTAATCTGGCCGCTCTGCTCGTCGCCGAGCAGTTCGCCGGCGCCACGAATTTCCAGATCGTGGGTGGCCAGGGCAAAGCCGGCGCCCAGATCTTCCAGCGCGGCAATGGCCTCCAGCCGCTTTTTGGCGTCCGTGGTCATGCGCTTGGGGTGGGGGGTCAGCAAATAGGCATAGGCCTGATGATGGGAACGACCCACCCGGCCGCGCAGCTGGTGCAGCTGCGCCAGGCCCAGCTTGTCGGCCCGGTCCATGATAATGGTGTTGGCGCTGGGCACGTCGATGCCGGTTTCAATGATGGTGGAGCACAGCAGCACGTTAAAGCGCTGGTGGTAGAAGTCCGACATCACCTTTTCCAGCTCCCGCTCGCGCATCTGGCCGTGGGCGATGCCAATGCGGGCCTCGGGCACCAGGGTGCGCAGGGCGTCCAGGCTGTTTTCGATGGTCTGCACCTCGTTGTGCAGGTAATAGACCTGACCGCCGCGCTTGAGCTCCCGCAGAATGGCCTCGCGCACCACGGTCGGATCCGACTCGCGCACAAAGGTCTTCACCGCCAGCCGCTTGGCCGGCGGCGTGGCGATAATGGAGAGATCCCGCATGCCGCCCATGGCCATGTTCAGGGTGCGGGGAATGGGGGTGGCGGTGAGGGTGAGAATGTCCACGTCGGCGCGCAGGGCCTTGATCTTGTCCTTCTGGCGCACGCCGAAGCGGTGCTCCTCGTCCACGATCAGCAGGCCCAGATCCTTGAAGCGCACATCCTGGCTCAGCAGCTTGTGAGTGCCGATCACAATATCGATGCTGCCGTCCGCCAGCCCTTCCAGCGCCTTGTCCTGCTCCTTGCCGGTTTTAAAGCGGCTGATCAGCTCCACCTTCACCGGCCAGTTGGCGAAGCGGTCGCGAAAGTTGTCGTAGTGCTGCTGGGCCAGCAAGGTGGTGGGCACCAGCACCGCCACCTGCTTGCCGCCGTGCACCGCCACAAAGGCGGCGCGCATGGCCACTTCGGTCTTGCCAAAGCCCACGTCGCCGCACACCAGCCGGTCCATGGCCCTGGGTTGGGTCATGTCGGTAAGCACGGCGTTGATGGCCTTGAGCTGATCGTCGGTTTCCTCAAAGGGAAAGGCGTCGCAGAACTGGCGGTAGGCGTTCTTGTCGTGGGCAATGGCCTGGCCCGGCTGGGCGGCCCGGCGGGCGTATACGTCCAGCAGCTCGGCGGCCACGTCGCGCACCTTTTCGGCGGCCTTGCGTTTGGCCCTGGCCCAGGCGTCGTTGCCAAGGCGGTTTAAGGTAGGCTCGTCGGCGCCGCTGTAGCGGCCCACCAGATGCAGGGCGGTGACCGGCACATAGAGCCTGTCGCCGCCGGCGTATTCCAGGGTGAGGTATTCCGACTTCATGCCGCCGGCGTCCAGGCTTTGCAGGCCCATGTAGCGGCCCACGCCGTGATCCAGGTGCACTACCGGCTGGCCGATGGACAGCTCCGCCAGGTTGCGGATCAGGGTGTCGGGGCTTAAGCTGGCGGACTTTTCCCGCCGCCGGCGCTGAATGACCCGGCCGCCGAGCAGGTCGCCTTCGCAGATCAGGGCAAATTCCTCGCCCAGCACAAAGCCTTGCGCCAGCGGCCCCACCAGCAAACCGATCTTGTCTTTACTGTTGGCAAAGTCATTCAGGCTGTCCACCGGCGTGAGCCTGAGCGGTGAGCCCGCCAGCAGCTCGGTCAGGGCCTCGCGCCGGCCGGCGCTTTCCACCGAAAACAGCACGCGCCCGGCAAACTGCTGGCAAAAGCCAAGCAGCCGCGCCAGCGGCTCGGTTTTCTGGTGCTCTACTTCCAGCTCGGGCAGGGCCCGCACCGGGGCGTTAACGCGATCGCCCTTTTCCGGCACCGGGCTCTGGCTCAGCTGCAGCCGGGGCCAGCGGTTCAGCTGGTGCATCAGGGCATCAGGCTTTAAATACAGCTCGTCGGGGGCCAGCAGCGGCCGCAGCAGGTCGTGGCGGCGGTCTTCATAGCGCTCGTTCACATCCCGCCAGAAGGCCTGGGCCGCCGGCTCAATATCGCCCACCGCCAGCACCTGCATGTTCTCGGGCAGGGCGTCGAACAGGGTCTGGGTCTGTTCAAAGAACAGTGGGAAATAATATTCAATGCCCGGTGGCAGCTGGCCCTGGCTGACGCGATGGTAGAGCGACTCCGGCTCGTTGCGAAGCTGAAAGCGCTCCCGGTACTGGCCGCGAAAGCGCTCGATGGCGGCGCTGTCGGTGGGAAATTCCCGGGCCGGCAGCAGCCGCACTTCCTTGACCTTGTCCTTTGAGCGCTGGCTGTCCGGGTCAAAGGGGCGCAGGGTGTCGATTTCATCATCGAAAAAGTCGATGCGCACCGGCTCCTCGGCGCCCATGGGGAACAGATCCAGCAATGCGCCCCGGGCGGCGAATTCGCCGTGCTCCAGCACCTGCTCCACCGCGCGGTAGCCGGCCTGCTCCAGGCGCTGGCGCAGATGGTGCAAGTCGAGCCGGTCGCCCACCTTAAGCAACAGGCTGTTCTGCTCCAGCCATGCCCGCGGCGGGGTGCGCAGCATCAGGGTGGTGACCGGCACAATCAGCAGGCCCCGGCTGAGTGCGGGCAGGCCATAGAGGGTTTCCAGCCGCTGGGAGATAATGTCCTGATGGGGCGAGAACTGATCAAAGGGCAGGGTTTCCCAGTCGGGCAGCAGCCGCACCGGCAGGGCGTCGTCGGCCAGCAGGTGGCGCACTTCCTGCTCCAGGCGCAGGGCGGTGGGGGTATCGGGTACCACCAGCAGCACGCGCTGGGATTGTCGTTTAACCTGGCTGGCAATGGCCAGGGCCAGGCTGCTGCCAATCAGGCCGCCCAGGCTGGCCCTGGGCTTGGGAACGGGGCTGGAAATCTCAATCATGAAGCGGGCTTGTCGTTCTGTTGGGCGCGCTGCTCGGCGCGGGCTTTGAGTTGTCTGGCCTGTTGTTGCAGGCTGGCGCGGATCAGGGCGTCCCTGTCCTGCTCGCGAATGGCGGTAAAGTCGCACCGATAGTGGCCAGCTTGTGCCTCGGCATGCACCTCGCCGTAGGCATACACCGCCACCGAGTGCTCGGGCAGAAACAGTTTCACGCGCACCGGCTGGCCATCGGTCATGGGGTGTCGCGATGCAAAGCGAAAGCCACCACCGCCGAGGCTGAGGGTGCGATAGCGGCAGTCCGGGTCGTCCTGGCCGGCCAGCACAAAGCTCAGCACCAGGTCGATTTTGCGGGACTGCTGGTTGATGATCTCCACCAGTTCGGTGGCGTGCTCGTCCAGGTTGCGCAGCAGCCGGGCCTGGTGGGTGTCGATGCGGGTGACTTCGCTGATCAGCCGGAATGGCGCGGGAATATCGGCCTCGAGCGCGGCCACCTCGGGCACGGTTTCATGCTCACCCAGGGGGATCAGGTTCACCTGGGCACTGTATTCCACGCTGAAATAGGGGTCTGCCATGCTGTGCTGCTCTTGTTGCGCCTGTCACAAGCCTTTATTATTCCGCAACTTGCGGGTGACGTAAAACCCTTTGAAAAACGGATGATTATGCCATGTTTCAACCCCTGACGCTGATGCTGGGCCTGCGCTATGCCGGAGCCCGGGGGCGGCGCAGTTTTGCCTCCTTTGTTTCCGGCTTTTCCACCATCGGCATTTTGCTGGGGGTGGCGGCGCTGATGCTGGTGTCATCGGTGATGAACGGCTTTGAACAGCAGCTGAAAAGCCATCTGCTGGGGGTGATCCCTCACGCTCTGGTCACCAATGACGCCCGCCGTCTGAACACCCCCGAGGCAGAGGCGGCGCGCTTTGCCACCGTGCCCGAGGTGGTGGCGAGCAGTCCCTTTATCAGCGCCGAGGCCATGGTGCAGGGGCCGGGGGCATTGACCGGTGCCGAGCTCTACGGCGTTGACCCCGAAAACACGGCCGACCGGTTGCTGGGGGCGCTGGATGTGCAGACCCGGGGCTATTTTCGTGATCTGCCCTACAGCCTGGTGCTGGGCGCCGGGCTGGCCCGGGAGCTGGGGGTGGGCCCCGGCGACAAGGTGAGGGTTACGGTGACCGAGGGCAGCCGCTTTACGCCGCTGGGGCGCGTGCCGAGCCAGCGGCTGTTTACCGTGGTGGGCACCTTTGCCACCGGACAGGACGTGGACCGCCAGGTGGCGCTGGCGCGCCTCGAAGATGCCCGCCGGTTGCTGCGTTACCGGCCCGAGCAGGCCTCGGGACTGCGGCTGTGGCTGAACGACCCTTTTGAACTGGATCGCTTGCCGGCCCTCAATGACGGCCTGACATACGAAACCTGGCAGCACAGCCGGGGCGAGCTGTTTCAGGCGGTGGCCATGGAGAAACGGCTGATGAGCCTGATGCTGGCGCTGATCATTCTGGTGGCGGCCTTTAATATTCTCTCCGCCATGGTGATGGTGGTGACCGACAAGGAAGCCGAAATCGCCATGCTGCAAACCCTGGGCCTGAGCCGCCAGCGTGTGATGACGGTGTTCATGATCCAGGGCGGCTTCAGCGGCGTGCTGGGCAGCCTGCTGGGCTTTGGCCTGGGGCTGCTGCTCACCCTCAATCTGGATGGGGTGCTCAATGCCCTTGGCATCAATTTTTATTCCAGTGCCGGTGGCAGTCAGCTGCCTGTGCTGCTGATCCCCGCCCAGCTTGTGACCATTTTGTTTTCCACCCTTGCCCTGTGTGTGCTGGCCAGCCTGTATCCGGCCTGGCGCGCGTCCCGGGTGCAACCTGCCGAGGCCCTGCGCTATGAGTAACCCGTTGTTGACGGTTGAGAACCTAACCAAAACCCACCGCGACGGCGAACGCTCGGTGAGCATATTGCACGGGGTGAGCCTGACGCTGAACGCCGGCGAGAGCCTGGCGGTGGTGGGCAGCTCGGGCTCGGGCAAGAGCACCCTGCTGCATTTGCTGGGCAGCCTGGACACGCCTACCTCCGGCCGGGTGCTGGTGGAAGGGGAAGATCTGCACCGGCTGCCGGGGCGGGCCCAGGCCCGTTTTCGCAACCAGAAACTGGGTTTCGTGTATCAGTTTCACCATTTGCTGGGAGAGTTCAGCGCCCTGGAAAACGCCGCCATGCCGTTGCTGATCGCCGGTTGTCCGGTGGCCGAAGCCAGGGAGCGGGCAGAAGCGCTGCTGGGCCGAGTGGGGCTGGCGCACCGGCTCGATCATCGTCCGGCCCAGCTGTCCGGCGGTGAGCGTCAGCGGGTGGCCATTGCCCGGGCGCTGGTGAACAACCCCCGGCTGGTGCTGGCGGACGAGCCCACCGGCAACCTGGACGCCCACAGCGCGGCGGACGTGTTTGAGCTGCTGGCGGAATTGCAGCGCGAGCTCGGCACCGGCCTGGTGGTGGTGACCCACGATCTGGCGCTGGCCGCGCGGCTCAATCGTCAGGCCCGGCTGGTGGACGGCCACCTGGAGGAGCAGTAAATGTTTCGGCCGTTACCGGTTTACCTGGGCTGGCGTTTCAGCCGGGCCAGGCGGCGCAACCGCTTTATCTCCTTTATTTCGGTGGCCTCCATTCTTGGTATTGCCATTGGCGTGAGTGCGCTGATCCTGGGGCTGTCCGCCATGAACGGCTTTCAGCGGGAGCTGGAAAACCGCATTTTGTCGGTGTTGCCCCATGGCCAGCTCTATGCCGCCGACGGTCCGGTGGCCAACTGGCAGGGCATGCAATCCAGCCTGGAAGCCGCTCCCGGTGTGCAGGCGGTGGCGCCTTTTGTGCCGCTGGAAGGCCTGTTGAGCCGGGGTTCTACCCTGAAGGGAGTGCAGTTGCAGGGGGTGGACCCCGAACGGGAGATGCGTATTTCGGCGCTGGGGCCTTATCTGGACGGGGGGAGCCTGGACGTGCTCAAACCCGGCGAGCGGGGCATTATTCTGGGGCAGGCCATTGCCGACAAGCTCGGTCTGCGGGCAGGCGATACGGTGTCGCTGCTGTTGCCGTCCCCGGATGAGCAGGGCTTTGGCTCGCCCCGCCGCTACGCCTTTACCCTGGTGGGCGTGTTGCGCCTGGGCGGACAGCTCGATACCCTGCTGGGTTACACCCATATTCGGGACGCCCAGGAGCTGCGCGGCATTGATGACAGCGTAATGGGCTTTCATTTGAAGGTGAATGACGTGTTGCGCGCCGACCGCATCAGCTTTGATGCGGCCATGCCGTTGCCGGCGGGCTTTTACGTGACCAGCTGGATGAACAGTCAGGGCAATATCTACCGGGACATTCAGCTGGTGCGCACCCTGATGATAGTGGTGCTGCTGCTGGTTATGGCGGTGGCCAGCTTCAACATCGTGTCCACCCTGGTGATGGCGGTGAACGAGAAGAAGGGTGACATCGCCATTCTCAAGACCATGGGCGCTGGTCCCTGGCACATTCGTGGCGCCTTTGTGGTGCAGGGCATGCTCAACGGCGTGGTGGGCGTGCTGGCGGGCGGCTTGCTCGGCGCGCTGCTGGCCAGCCGCTTGTCGGCGCTGGTGGCGGGGGTTGAGCGCCTCACCGGCCACCGGGTGCTCAACCCCGAGGTGTATTTTATCGACTTTATTCCCACTGAGTTCCACTGGGGCGATCTCTGGCTGGTGACCGGCTCGGCCCTGGTGCTGATCTTTATCGCCACCCTTTACCCTGCCTGGCGGGCAGGGCGCCTGTTGCCGCGGCAGCTGCTGGGTGAAGCATAAAACATGGCTGGAAGCTATGGCTCTCGCCGTGCGCGCCGGCGCAGCAATGCCAGCTGCACCTTCCAGCGCCAGCCCAGGCGGGTGAGCAGCCAGCCCAGGGCGGCGGATGCCAGCGCCAGCAGCAGGCAGCCGGTGAGCAGGGGCAGGGCCACGGCCAGGGCGTTGTGCTCCAGCGAGAAGGTGGCGGTAAATTCCACCTCCGGGTGCCCCAGCAGCCACAGGCCCAGCCGGTAGGCGAAATAAAACATGGGAGCAATGGTCAGCGGGTTGTTGACCCACACCATGGCGATGGCCAGGGGCAGGTAGCCGCGCATCAGCAGGGCCAGGGCAATGGCCACCAGGGTGTGCATGGGCAGGGGCAGCCAGGCCGCAAACAGGCCGGCGGCCACCGCCACGGCGGCGGAGTGGCGATTGCAAAACCAGTAGTCCGGGTCGAGCAGGCGATCCCCGAACAGGCGCAGGGCCTTGTTATGGCGCAGGGTTTCCTGGCTGGGCAGCCGGCTGCGCACCCACTGGCGTAACATCAGCGGCTCCGGCGTCGGCGCTTCCACTGACGCGACACTGACCAGCGCCACAGGCCGTGAATAAACATGTAACCGGTGGCGGCACTCACCAGGCCCAGCACCAGGCAGCCCAGCAGAAAGGGCGGGCCGGCGGTGCTCATGGCGCCCGCCAGCCAGCTCAGACTGACCTCAAAATGCTTGTAATGGTGGGGCCGGTTCAGCAGAAACGAGCCCAGCCGGTAGGCGAAATAAAACATGGGCGGCATGGTCAGCGGGTTGGTAAACCACACCAGCACCGCCGACAGGGGCAGGTTGACGCGAAACAGCATGGCGCCACAGGCCGCCGCTACCATCTGAAAGGGAATGGGCAGCCAGGCACAGAACAGCCCCACCGCAAAGGCGCCGGCGGCCGAATGGCGGTTCAGGTGCCAGAGGTTGGTGTCGTGCAGCCGGCTGCCAAACAGGCTCAGGTATTTGTGGTTTCTGATGGTGCCGTGTTCGGGCATCAGACGTTTCAGGATCTTTCTTGGCATCTGCTCCAGGTCCGCAATACTTACCGGATGGACAAGCGGCTGTTTTTCTTTTGTGCCGGGGTAACCAGTACCCTGATCTGGCCCTGGTTGCCGGCCCGGGACCCATGGCTGCTGCCGGTGATCATCGGCGTTGTGTGCTGGCGTTCCCGGCCTGCGCTGGCCGGATTCCTGCTGGGGTTTGTCTGGGTATTGTGTTTCAGCCACTGGCATCTGGCCTGGCTTAAAACGCCTGGAATGGGGGAGCGCAGCCAGCTCATCACTGCCAGTGTCGTCGAGGTTCAGCCCCGTCTCGACGGCGCCAGCCGGCTGATTGTCGGTCTGTCGCACCTTGATGGTCAAGCACTTTTGCCCCGGCCCCGTGTTCTGCTGAGCTGGTACGGACCTGAACCGGGGCTGCAAAAGGGAGATTCTTTCAGCGCCATTACTCGCCTTTATCCGCCCCATGCCCTGGTTAATCCCGGCAGTTTCAACAGCGCCCGCTGGCTGCTGGGGCAGGGCATTACCGCCCGGGGCTACATTACCGGCACCCTGACTCATCGGCAGGTGGCTCCCGCCGGCAGGGCGACATTGCTGGCCCGGTTTGACGAAGCCACCCGGGGGCTGGGGGCCCGGCCCTGGCTGCGGGCGCTGGGCTTCGGCGAGCGGGGTGGCCTGAGCCAGCAAGACTGGACCATGTTGCGGGCACTGGGGGTGAGCCATTTGTTTGCCATTTCCGGGTTGCACATCGGCCTGGTGGCGGGCCTGGGGTGGCTGGCGGGAAGGTTCAGCGGCCATCACTGGGCCGGGGTGCTGGCCGCGCTGATACTGGCCTCCGGCTATGCCTGGCTGGCCGGCTTCGGCGTGGCCACCCAGCGCGCCTTGCTGATGCTGGTGTTGTGGCTGGGAGGGCTGTGGTGGGGGCGGTTCTGGAGCGGCCGGCGCATTCTGCTGCTGACCATGACGCTGCTGCTGTTGTTCAATCCCTGGCTGGTGCTGAACCAGGGCTTCTGGCTGTCGGTGCTGGCGGTGGCGGCCCTGCTGTGGCTGGCCGGTGGCCGGGTACGCCCGGGTTTGCTGCGGCTGCAGCTGGGGTTGGGTATGCTGTTGTTGCCCCCCGTGCTGCTGTGGTTTGGAGGGCTCAGCTGGCTGTCGGTGCCGGTGAATCTGGTGCTGATCCCGCTGTTCTCCCTGCTGCTGATCCCTCTGTTGCTGCTGGCCTGCGCCCTGCTGCTGATGGGGCCCGCGGCCGCGGCGCCGGTGTTCTGGCTGCTGAATGCCCTGTTTATGCCGCTGATGACCGCGCTGCACGGACTGGCAGAGCAGTTTTCACCCTGGACCGAGTTGTCGGCCGTGGCTCAGGGGGTGATAGTGCTCGGTCTGCTGCTGCCCCTGTTCATGGCACTGCCTGCGGCCCGTTGGCTGGGGCTGGCCCTGGGCTGGCTGGCGGTCCTGACGCTCTGGCCAGGGCCGGCCTGGCAGGTGCGGGTGCTGGATGTGGGCCAGGGGCTGTCGGTGCTGGTGACCCAGGGCAGCCGGGCGTTGTTGTATGACACCGGCAACCGTTTTCCGTCCGGGTTCAATATGGCGGACGGGGTAATTTTGCCGCTGCTGGCGCGCCTTGGCATCGATGAGCTCGATTATCTGGTGGTGAGTCACGAAGACAGCGATCACAGCGCCAACCGGGATTACCTCGCCACCCGGGTGCCGGTGCGCCACCGCTGGGGGGCCTGGCCCAGGGGTATGCCCTGCCGGGCCGGCCAGCAGCGGCAATGGGGCCGGCTGCGGCTGGAAATGCTGTGGCCGGAGGCCCTCACCGGTCACCGCAATAACGACTCCTGCGTGCTGCGCATTAGCGATGGCCGGCTCTCCGTGCTGCTCACCGGCGATATTGAAGCGAAGGCCGAACAGGCACTGCTGGTGCGCAATGCAGCGCTTGAAGCCGGGTTGCTGCTGAGCCCTCACCATGGCAGCCGCAGCTCGTCGAGTGCGGGCCTGATTGCAGCGGTGGCGCCTCAGTGGGTGGTGCATACCGCCGGCTTTGCCAACCGCTGGGGCTTTCCCGCCCCGGCGGTGGTGGCCCGTTACCGGCGGGCCGGAGCGGAGCAGTTGATCACCGGCGAACAGGGCATGATCCAGCTGGCGGCAAACGGCACCCGCTGGCGCCGGGTGGGCCATGGCCGGCCCGGGCCATGGTATCAGCGGCTGGTGGCCTGGCGTGAAACTGGCGGGACTCCGGCTAAGCCGTTAGAATAGCGCCTCGTTTTTTACGCCAGAGTCTTTATGTCCACAGATGCACACTCCTCATCCTGGCCGGTGCTCAAGCGCCTGCTGGCCTATGTAAAGGAGCGCAAGCTCGGTCTGGTGGCCGCCATTATCGGCATGGCCGGTTACGCCGCCGTTGACACCACCTTTGTGTATTCCATCAAGCCGCTGATCGACGAGGGCCTGACCGGCGACAACCCGGCGGTACTTAAATGGATGCCGTTTTTCGTGGTGGGCATCGTTTTTCTGCGTGGCCTCTGTACCTTTTTGTCGGGTTACTGTATGGCCTGGGTGGGCAACCATGTGGTGATGTCGCTGCAGCAGCAGGTGTTCGACAAGCTGATGGCCATGCCGGTGGCGTTCTTTGACCGGCACAACACCGGTAATCTGTTGTCCAAGGTGACCTACGATGCCTCCCAGGTGTCGTCGGCGGCCAGCTCCACCCTGGTCACCCTGGTGCGGGAAGGCGCCACCGTCATCGGCCTGCTGGGGCTGATGTTCTACCACTCCTGGCAACTGTCGCTGATCTTTTTTGTCATCGGCCCCGTGGTGGGTGTCATGATCGCCGTGATCAGCCGGCGCTTTCGCCGCATCAGCAAGGGCATGCAGGCGGCCATGGGCAACATCACCAGCAGCACAGAGCAGATGCTCAAGGGGCATAAAGAGGTGCTGATGTTCAACGGCCAGCAGGTGGAAAGTGGCCGTTTCTTCAAGGTGAGCAACAAGGTTCGCCAGCAAAACATGAAAATGGTGGCCGCCGACTCCATCGGCACCCCCCTGGTGCAGGTGATCGCTTCCACCGCCCTGGCCATTCTGCTCTATGTGGCCAGCTTCGACGGCATTCAGGAGGCCCTGACCCCGGGCACCTTTACCGTGATCGTCACCTCCATGATGATGTTGATGCGCCCGCTCAAGAGCCTGACCCAGATCAACGGCCCCTACCAGCGCGGCATTGCCGCCTGCCAGAGCCTGTTTGAACTGCTCGACAGCGACGCCGAGCCCGATAACGGCACCCGCCCCCTGGAGCGGGCCAAGGGCCATATCGAGTTCGATCAGGTGACCTTCCGCTACCCCACCAAGGAAACGCCGGCGCTGAAGGACGTAAGCTTCAGTCTGGAGCCGGGCAAGACCATCGCCCTGGTGGGCCGTTCCGGCTCGGGCAAGAGCACCATTGCCAGCCTGCTGACCCGTTTCTACGACATTAACGAGGGCGAAATCCGCCTCGACGGCGTGAATATTCAGGATTACAGGCTGAGCGATCTGCGTCGTCAGTTCGCCCTGGTGTCCCAGCATGTGCACCTGTTCAACGACACCATTGCCAACAACATCGCCTACGCCGCCCAAGGGCAATACAGCCGCAAGCAGATCGAGGCGGCGGCCAGGGTGGCCTATGCCGATGAGTTCATCAGCAAGCTGGAGCAGGGCTACGACACCGTGATCGGCGAAAACGGCGCCAGCCTGTCCGGCGGCCAGCGTCAGCGCATCGCCATTGCCCGGGCGCTGCTGCGTAACGCCCCGCTGCTGATCCTGGACGAAGCCACTTCGGCGCTGGATACCGAGTCGGAGCGGCATATTCAGGCGGCGCTGGACGAGCTGCGCAAGGACAGAACCGCTCTGGTGATCGCCCACCGGCTGTCCACCATCGAAAACGCCGACGAAATCCTGGTGATTGACGAAGGCCGCATTGTGGAGCGGGGTAACCATGCCGAGCTGATGGCTCGTCAGGGTGCCTATGCCCAGCTTCGCTCCATTCAGTTCGGCGAGCACTGATGCAGGCCTGGTACCGGGGCGCGAGCTGGCTGTGGCTGCTGTGGCCACTCAGCCTGCTGTTCGGGCTGGCAAGCGCTCTGCGCCGCCGGCTGTTTGCTCTTGGGCTCAGGCGTGCCTGGCGGGCGCCGGTGCCGGTGATGGTAGTGGGCAATCTCACCGTGGGCGGCAACGGTAAAACGCCCCTGGTGATCTGGCTGGTGGAGTGGCTGCGGAAACAGGGTTATAACCCGGGCGTGATCAGCCGGGGTTATGGCGGCAACAGCGAGCACTATCCGCTGGTGCTCAATGAGGCCACCTCCGCCAAGCAGGCCGGCGACGAGCCGGTACTGATTTACAAGCGCACCGGCTGCCCGGTGGTGGTGGGGCCGAAGCGGGCCGAGGCCGCCGCCAAGCTGGCCGGCCTGGGGGTGAATGTCATCGTCAGCGATGACGGCCTGCAGCATTATGCGCTGGCGCGCGATATCGAGCTGGTGGTGGTGGACGGCAAGCGCCGCTTTGGCAATGGCCGGTTGCTGCCCATGGGACCGCTGCGCGAAGGAAAATGGCGCCTCGCCACCGTGGATGCGGTGATCAACAACGGCGGCCCCGGTGAAGCCGGTGAATTTGCCATGACCCTGGCACCCGGCGCGCTGCGCCCGGTGAGCAGCGAGGGTGAGGCGCCCGTGCCGGGAACCAGAGTGCATGCCCTGGCCGGCATTGGCCATCCGCCCCGTTTCTTTACCACCCTGGCCGAGCAGGGCTTTATACTGGACCGGCAGCTGGCGCTGGCCGACCACCAGGCGGTGGCTCCGGCGCAGCTGGCGGGGCTGGCCGATGCGCCCCTGCTGATCACCGAAAAGGACGCGGTCAAGTGGCCCGGTGGCCACCCCGATTGCTGGTATTTGCCGGTGAATGCGTGCCTGCCAACCGAATTTGAACATCTGTTGCTTAACCGACTGAAGGAGCTGAATCATGGCGATTGACGCCAAGCTGGTGGAAATCATTGCCTGCCCGGTGTGCAAGGGCAAGCTGCAACTGGACCGGGAGCACAACGAGCTTGTCTGTCGCTTTGACCGTCTGGCCTATCCCATCACCGAAAACATTCCGGTGCTGCTGGAAAACCGGGCGCGCAAGCTGGATCTGGACGAGCTGCAGGGATGAGCTTTATCGTCGTGATCCCCGCCCGTATGCAGTCCACCCGGCTGCCGGGCAAGCCCCTGGCCGACATTCACGGCAAGCCCATGATCCAGCACGTGGCCGAGCAGGCGCTGAAAAGCGGAGCACACAGAGTGGTGGTGGCCACCGATGACGAACGCATCAGGGCGGCCCTGGCCGGCTGTGATGTAGAGGTCTGCCTCACCGGCAGTCACCACGAGTCGGGCACCGAGCGGCTGGCGGAGGTGGTGGAGCAGCTGCAACTGGCGCCCGACGACATCGTAGTGAATGTGCAGGGCGACGAGCCCCTGCTGCCGCCGGCGCTGGTGGATCAGGTGGCCGGCCTGCTGGCCGCCAGCGATGCGCCCATGGCCACGCTGGCCACGCCACTGCTGCATGCCGAAGAGCTGACCGATCCCAATGTGGTCAAGGTGGTGCACAGCCTGCATGGCAAGGCGCTGTATTTCAGCCGCGCCCCCATTCCCTTTGACCGGGATGGCACCGCCGAGGGTACGCCCGGTCTGGATCACTGCCTGCGCCACATTGGCATCTATGCTTACCGGGCGGGCTTTATTTGCCGCTACGTGGCGCTGCCCGCCGGTCCGCTGGAGCGGCTGGAGAAACTGGAGCAGTTGCGGGTGCTGTGGCACGGCGAAAGCATTGCCCTTGGCGTGGCCCGGCAAGTGCCGCCGGCGGGGGTGGATACCCCGGCGGATCTGGAGGCGGTGCGCAGATATCTGGCGAAAGACTGAGCCGGCGAGCTTGCTTCGCTGACAAAATTAACTGCAAAAAAAAAGTTTAGCGGGTACATTGCCCGGTAAATGGGTGGTGCGGCCACCCACAACGGAAACGTTTGAGGAAAAGTATGATTACCCTGGGTGAATACATCGTAAAGACACAGTCCGAATACCCCAGCGCCACCGGTGAGCTGACCTCGCTGCTGTCGTCCATTCGTCGCGCGGCCAAGATCGTGAACCGGGAAATCAACCGGGCCGGTCTGGTCACCGACATTATCGGTGGCAGCAACGGCAGCGAAAATGTGCAGGGGGAAGTGCAGCAAAAGCTGGATGTGTTCGCCAACGACAAGTTCAAGGCGGCCCTGGAAGCCCGGGGCGAAGTGTGCGGCATTGCCTCGGAAGAGGAAGACTACTTCGTCTGTTTCGACAGCGCCAAGCGCAGCGATGCCAAATATGTGGTGCTGATGGATCCGCTCGACGGCTCCTCCAATATCGACGTGAACGTGTCTGTGGGCACCATTTTCTCCATTTACCGCCGTGTCAGCGAGCCGGGCACGCCCGTGGTGATGGAAGACTTCCTGCAGCCGGGGGTGAACCAGGTGGCCGCCGGCTACGTGGTGTACGGCTCCTCCACCATGCTGGTGTACACCACCGGCAACGGTGTGCACGGCTTTACCTATGATCCGTCGCTGGGCTCCTTCTGCCTGTCCCACGAGAACATTCGCATTCCCGAAGAGGGCAAAATCTACTCCATCAACGAGGGCAACTACATCAAGTTCCCCGAGGGGGTGAAGAAGTACCTCAAGTACTGCCAGGAGCAGGACGAAAACACCAGGCGTCCCTATACCTCCCGCTATATCGGCTCGCTGGTGTCGGACTTCCACCGTAACATGCTCAAGGGCGGCATCTATATCTATCCGTCCGGCACCAATGCTCCCAACGGCAAGCTGCGCCTGCTGTACG
Source organism: Oceanimonas pelagia (assembly GCF_030849025.1). Taxonomy (NCBI): domain Bacteria; kingdom Pseudomonadati; phylum Pseudomonadota; class Gammaproteobacteria; order Aeromonadales; family Aeromonadaceae; genus Oceanimonas; species Oceanimonas pelagia. Next base: position 1,758,037 of record NZ_CP118224.1, on the reverse strand, counting down.
AGTGCAACCCGCTGGCGTTCCTGGCCGAGCAGGCCGGCGGCAAGGCCAGTGACGGCTTTCGGCGCATTATGGAAATCAAGCCCACCGAGCTGCACCAGCGTACGCCCTATTTTGTGGGCTCCACCGCCATGGTGGAGAAGGCCGAACGCTTTATGGCCGAGTATTCCAAACCGGCCGGCGAGTGATCGCACCGGCAACAAAAAGGCGCTTCGGCGCCTTTTTTGTTTGCGCGCCCCCATGTGGCTGATGGATGGGGGGGGGCGTATATGGGCAGCAGCCACAAAAAAGGCCGGCATATGCCGGCCTTGGTGCAGGGTAATACGGTGTTACTTGTCGGCAACCTGAGTTTTGAACTCGCGCTCGGCGGCGCCGGTGTACAGTTGGCGCGGACGGCCGATCTTCTGCTTGGGATCGGACATCATTTCGTTCCAGTGCGACATCCAGCCCACGGTACGGGCCAGGGCGAAGATCACGGTGAACATGCTGGTGGGAATGCCGATGGCCTTCAGAATGATACCGGAGTAGAAGTCCACGTTCGGATACAGCTTGCGCTCCACGAAGTATTCGTCGGACAGCGCAATGCGTTCCAGCTCCATGGCCACGTCCAGCAGCGGATCCTCGATCTTGAGATCGTCCAGCACTTCGTGACAGGTTTCGCGCATCACCTTGGCGCGCGGATCGAAGTTCTTGTAAACCCGGTGACCGAAGCCCATCAGGCGGAAGGGATCGTCCTTGTCCTTGGCGCGTTCGATAAATTCGGGAATGCGGTCCACCGAGCCGATTTCTTCCAGCATCAGCAGGCAGGCCTCGTTGGCGCCGCCGTGGGCCGGTCCCCACAGGGAAGCGATGCCGGCCGCGATGCAGGCAAACGGGTTGGCGCCGCTGGAGCCGGCCAGACGCACGGTAGAGGTGGAGGCGTTCTGCTCATGATCCGCATGCAGGGTAAAGATGCGGTCCATGGCTTTTTCCACCACCGGGTTGACCTTGTAGTCTTCGCAGGGCACGGCAAACATCATTTGCAGGAAGTTGCCGGCGTAGCTCAGGTCGTTGCGCGGATACACGAACGGCTGACCCACGGAATATTTATAGGCCATGGCGGCGATGGTCGGCATTTTGGCGATCAGGCGCTGGGCGGCCAGTTCGCGGTGCACCGGATCATTGATGTCCATGGGGTCGTGATAGAAGGCCGACAGGCCGGCGATCACACCACACACAATGGCCATGGGGTGAGCGTCGCGGCGGTAGCCCTTAAAGAAGGAAGACAGCTGCTCGTGCACCATGGTATGGCGCATGATATCGCGTCTGAACTGCTCATATTGCTTGGCAGTGGGAGCCTCGCCGTACAGCAGCAGGTAGCATACTTCCAGGTAGCTGGCATCCTGGGCCAGTTGCTCGATGGGGTAGCCGCGGTGCAGCAGGATCCCCTTGTCACCGTCGATGTAGGTGATCTCGGACTGACAGGAAGCCGTCGCCAGGAAACCGGGGTCGTAGGTGAAGTAGCCGTGTGAGCCGAGAGAACTGATATCGATCACATCGTAGCCAGCGGTGCCGGAGGCGATAGGAAGTTCAACGGGTTCCTTGCCGGGCAGATGCAGAGTGGCCTTTTGGTCAGCCATAGCACGTCTCCTTTGCTTTTATAATTAGGTCCACGAGTAAGCGCATTTTTACACAGAAAAACTGAATATCTCAGCATTTTCTCTTCTCATGGTGCCGGCATATTGAAAACAAAGCAGGGGGTAATGTCAATTTTACTCGCAGCCAGCAACAGGCCGTTAACGCCGTTGTGCGATCGGCTTTACAGAATTCGCAATTGATTCAGGTGCTTCGTTGTATTTGTTGATTCCCTCCTTATACTGGCTTTCCGAGGGTATAGGACGCAGTTGTGGCCATGCCGCGGTCGTACTGCCGGTGCTGACTCTGACCTTGCAGGCAGAAACAGCCCACGCAGCTTGTTCTCGGTCATGCTCACAGTCCAAATATCCGGGTAAAGTCTGTCAAAACAATAACTAACGTGCTCCATGGAGCTAGTGGGCAAGACCGTGACTAAAAAACAGAGACCTGTAAACCTCGACCTACGGACTATTCGCCAGCCCGTCGCCGCCATCTCATCCATCCTGCACCGGGTTTCCGGCGTGATCACCCTGTTCGCGCTGGCCATCCTGCTGTGGCTGCTCAGTGAATCCCTGTCTTCCGAGCAGGGCTTCAATGCCGTGGTGGAGATTCTGGATGGCTTCTTTGTCGGCTTCATCCTCTGGGGTGTGCTGACCGCTCTGGCCTATCACATTGTAGGCGGCATTCGCCACCTCATCATGGATCTGGGCTATTGCGAAGAGATTGAATCGGGCGCCCTGAGTGCCAAGGTGGCATTCGGTGTGACCATTGTTCTGTCACTGCTGGCGGGGGTACTGGTATGGTAAGTAATTCTGCAACTTTCGGCCGCAGCGGCGTGCACGATTTCCTGCTGCTGCGCGCAACGGCTGTCATTCTGACCCTGTACACCCTGTATCTGGTCGGCTTTATCGCCTTTAACGACATCACCTTCGAGGTGTGGACCGGCTTTTTTGACCGCACCTTTACCAAGGTGTTTACGCTGCTGGCCTTGTTCAGCGTGCTGATGCACGGCTGGATCGGCGCCTGGCAGGTGCTGTCCGATTACGTCAAGCCGGCACTGTGGCGCGGCCTGGCCCAGTTTGGTGTGGTGGTATTGCTGTTGTCCTATCTGCTGACCGGTATCGTTGTTTTGTGGGGTGTATAAGGTGACTATTGCTATTCGAGAATTCGACGCCGTGGTGATCGGCGCCGGCGGTGCCGGTATGCGCGCCGCCCTTCAGATTGCTGAATCGGGCAAGAGCTGTGCGCTGCTGTCCAAGGTATTTCCGACCCGTTCCCATACCGTGTCTGCCCAGGGCGGCATCACGGTGGCGCTGGGCAATGCCCACGACGATAACTGGGAATGGCACATGTACGACACCGTCAAGGGCTCCGACTACATCGGTGACCAGGATGCCATTGAATTTATGTGTCAGACCGGCCCCGAGGCCATCCTCGAGCTGGAAAAAATGGGCCTGCCGTTCTCCCGCTTCGACAACGGCAAGGTGTATCAGCGCCCCTTCGGCGGCCAGTCCAAGGCCTTCGGCGGCGAGCAGGCGGCCCGTACTGCGGCGGCGTCCGACCGCACCGGCCATGCCCTGCTGCACACCCTGTATCAGCAGAACGTCAAGCACAAAACCACCGTGTTTTCCGAGTGGTACGCGCTGGATCTGGTGAAGAACCAGGATGGTGACGTGGTGGGCTGTACCGCCATCGACATCGAAACCGGCGAAGTGGTTTACTTCAAGGCCAAGGCCACCATTCTGGCCACCGGCGGTGCCGGTCGTATCTTCCAGTCCACCACCAACGCCCACATCAACACCGGCGACGGTGTCGGCATGGCGCTGCGCGCCGGCGTGCCGGTGCAGGACATGGAAATGTGGCAGTTCCACCCCACCGGCATCGCCGGCGCCGGCGTGCTGGTGACCGAAGGCTGCCGGGGCGAGGGCGGTTACCTGCTGAACAAGGACGGCGAGCGCTTTATGGAGCGTTACGCGCCCAACGCCAAGGATCTGGCCGGCCGTGACGTGGTGGCCCGTTCCATGATGATCGAAATCCGCGAAGGCCGCGGCTGCGATGGTCCCTGGGGCCCGCACATCAAGCTGAAGCTGGATCACCTGGGCAAGGAAGTGCTGGAAAGCCGTCTGCCCGGTATCTGCGAGCTGTCCCGCACCTTTGCCCACGTGGATCCGGTAAAAGAGCCGATTCCGGTGATTCCGACCTGTCACTACATGATGGGCGGCATTCCCACCAACGTACACGGTCAGGCCCTGAAGCAGGACGCCAACGGTAACGACGTGCCGGTGAAAGGTCTGTTCGCCGTGGGCGAAATCGCCTGTGTGTCGGTACACGGCGCCAACCGCCTGGGCGGCAACTCGCTGCTCGACCTGGTGGTGTTCGGCCGTGCCGTGGGTCGTCATCTGACCGAAGCTCTCAACGAGCTGGGTGACAGCCGCGCCGCATCCGAGTCCGATCTGGACGAGTCCCTGTCCCGCTACAACCGCTGGGAAAGTACCCGTTCCGGCGAAGACCCGGTGCAGATCAAGAAAGACCTGCAGCGCTGCATGCAGAACAACTTCTCGGTATTCCGGGAAGGGGATGCCATGGCGGCCGGTCTGGCTGAACTCAAGGAAATCCGCGAGCGCCTGAAGTCGGCCCGTCTGGATGATACCAGCCGCGACTTCAATACTCAGCGCATCGAGTGCCTGGAACTCGACAACCTGATGGAAACCGCCTACGCCACCGCCGTGGCCGCGAACTTCCGCACCGAAAGCCGTGGTGCCCACACCCGTTTCGACTTCCCCGACCGGGATGACGAAAACTGGCTGTGCCACTCGTTGTACAACCCCGAGACCGAGTCCATGAGCCGCCGTGAGGTGAACATGGCGCCCAAGACTCGTGATGCCTTCCCGCCGAAAGTGCGGACCTACTAAGGGGAGGGAGTGAAGATGCAAGTAACCATTTCCGTATATCGCTACAATCCGGAAACCGACGCCAAGCCCTACATGAAGGACTACCGGCTCGAGATTGCCGAAGGCTCCGACATGATGGTGCTCGACGCCCTGCTGCAGCTGAAAGAGCAGGAGCCGAGCCTGGCGTTCCGTCGCTCCTGCCGCGAAGGCGTGTGCGGCTCCGACGGCCTGAACATGAACGGCAAGAACGGCCTGGCCTGTATCACCCCGCTGTCCGATCTGCTGGGCAAGGACAACAAGGTTGTCATTCGCCCGTTGCCGGGCCTGCCGGTGGTGCGCGACCTGGTGGTCGACATGACCCAGTTCTACACCCAGTGGGAGAAGGTCAAGCCCTTCCTCATTGCCGACGACAAACAGCCGCCGGCGCGTGAGCGCCTGCAGTCTCCGGAAGAGCGGGCCAAACTGGATGGACTGTATGAGTGCATTCTGTGTGCCTGCTGCTCCACCTCCTGCCCGTCCTTCTGGTGGAATCCGGACAAGTTCATCGGCCCGGCCGGCCTGCTGGCCGCCTACCGCTGGCTGATCGACAGCCGCGATACCGCCACCGATGAGCGCTTGTCCAACCTGGATGACGCTTTCAGCGTATTCCGCTGTCACGGCATCATGAACTGCGTGAACGTGTGTCCCAAGGGCCTGAACCCCACCAAGGCCATTGGCAACATCAAGTCCATGCTGCTGAAACGGGCAGTATAAACGTCCCAAATAACAAGCTGCCGCCCGCAAGGGCGGCATTGACTCGACGACCAGAACGACAGTAGCCCTGTCGCGAAGTGACAAAGGGATAAAGATGCACAATGGCGTAATGCAAGCCTGGCTGGAATCTTCTCACCTTGCCGGTGCCAATGCGACCTATGTAGAAGACTTGTACGAGGCCTATCTGGCCGATCCCGACTCCGTGTCCGAAGAGTGGCGCGCCGTGTTCGACGGCCTGCCATCCGCCGAAGCCCCGGTGCAGGATCAGCCTCACTCTCAGGTGAGAGACTATTTTCGTCGCCTCGCCAAAGATACCTCCCGCTATGCCACCCCGGTCAGTGATCCCCACACCGACGCCAAGCAAGTCAAGGTTCTGCAACTGATCAACGCCTACCGTTTCCGGGGCCATCAGAATGCCAACCTGGATCCGCTGAACCTGTGGAACCGCGAGCCGGTGGCCGAGCTGGATCCGGCCTTTCACAACCTGACCGGCGCCGATCTCGACGCCACCTTCAATGTGGGCTCCTATGCCATCGGCAGCGAGACCATGAAGCTGAAGGACCTGGTGGCCGCGCTGAAAAAAACCTATTGCGGCTCCGTGGGCGCGGAATACATGCACATCACCAGCACCCGGGAAAAACGCTGGATTCAGAGCCGCCTCGAGCCGGTGGTGGGCGCGCCCAAATACACCGACGAAGACAAGGTGCGCTTCCTCGACAGCCTCACCGCCGCCGAAGGCCTGGAAAAATACCTGGGCGCCAAATTCCCGGGCGCCAAGCGTTTCTCCCTGGAAGGGGGCGATGCGCTGATCCCCATGACCAAGGAGCTCATTCGTCGCTTTGGTGAAAAGGGCGGCCGTGAAGTGGTGATCGGCATGGCCCACCGGGGACGTCTGAACATGCTGGTCAACGTGCTGGGCAAGCGTCCGCAAGACCTGTTCGACGCCTTTGCCGGCAAGTACGACACCCAGAGCTCCGGCGACGTGAAATACCACATGGGCTTCAGCTCCGATTTCGACACTCCGGGCGGCCCCGTTCACCTGGCGCTGGCGTTCAACCCGTCGCACCTGGAAATCGTCAACCCGGTGGTCATCGGCTCGGTGCGTGCCCGTATGGATCGCCTCGACAACCCGGATGGCCGTCAGGTGCTGCCGGTGACCATTCATGGCGACTCGGCCTTTGCCGGTCAGGGCGTGGTGGCGGAAACCTTCAACATGTCGCTGACCCGGGGCTACGGGGTGGGCGGCACCGTGCGTATCGTGATCAACAACCAGGTGGGCTTTACCACCTCCAATCCGCGCGATACCCGCTCCACCGAATACTGCACCGACATCGCCAAAATGGTGCAGGCGCCGATCTTCCATGTGAATGCCGACGATCCGGAAGCCGTGGTGCAGGTGACTCAGCTGGCGCTGGATTTCCGCAACGAATTCGGTCGCGACGTGGTGATCGATCTGGTGTGCTACCGCCGCCACGGTCACAACGAGGCCGACGAGCCGAGTGCCACCCAGCCGTTGATGTACCAGAAGATCAAGAAGCACCCCACACCGCGCAAGATCTATGCCGACAAGCTGATTGAAAACGGCACCGTATCGGCAGAGCAGGTCACCACCATGATCAACGAATACCGGGATGCGCTGGATCACGGTGAGTGTGTGGTCAAGGAATGGCGGCCGATGCAGAAGCATTCGGTAGACTGGTCTCCCTATCTGGGACACGAGTGGGACATGCCCTACGACTCCACCTACGATCTTGAGAAACTCAAGGATCTTGGTCAGCGACTGGTGCGCTATCCGGAAACCCATACTCTGCAGCGTCAGGTGGCCAAGATTTACGAAGACCGCAAGCTGATGGCCCGGGGCGAGAAGCTGGTGGACTGGGGCTTTGCCGAAACCCTGGCCTACGCCACCCTGTGTGACAACGGTTATGAAGTGCGCCTCACCGGCCAGGACTCCGGCCGGGGCACCTTCTTCCACCGTCATGCGGTGCTGCACAACCAGAACGATGCCAGCGTGTATACCCCGCTGTGCTATCTGTCGGAGAACCAGGGCCAGTTTCAGGTGTACGACTCGGTGCTGAGCGAAGAGGCGGTCATGGCCTTTGAATACGGCTATGCCACCGCCGAGCCGGTGGGTCTCACCATCTGGGAAGCCCAGTTCGGTGACTTCGCCAACGGTGCCCAGGTGGTGATTGACCAGTTCCTCAGCTCCGGTGAGCAGAAGTGGGGCCGTATGTGCGGCCTGACCCTGCTGCTGCCCCATGGCTACGAAGGGCAGGGCCCCGAGCATTCCAGCGCCCGTCTGGAGCGTTACCTGCAGCTGTGCGCCGAGCACAACATGCAGGTGTGCGTGCCCACCACCCCGGCCCAGGTGTTCCACATGCTGCGTCGCCAGGTGCTGCGCCCCATGCGTCGTCCGCTGGTGGTGATGACGCCCAAGTCGCTGCTGCGCCATCCGCTGGCGGTGTCCGAGCTGGAAACCCTGGCCAACGGCACATTCCAGAACGCCATCGGCGAAATAGATGATCTGGATCCCAAAGGCGTCAAGCGCGTGATTCTTTGTGCCGGCAAGGTGTATTACGATTTGCTCGAAGCGCGTCGCAAGAATGAACAGACCGATGTGGCCATCATTCGAATCGAACAACTGTACCCCTTCCCGCAGGAGGAAGTGGCCGCGATTCTGGCCGATTACCAGCACGTGACCGACTTTGTCTGGTGCCAGGAAGAGCCGCAGAACCAGGGCGCCTGGTATTGCAGCCAGCACCATTTCCGGGCCGCCATTCCGGAAGGCGCCAAACTGAGCTATGCCGGTCGCGAGGCCTCGGCGTCTCCGGCGGTGGGTTACACCTCGGTTCACTTACAACAACAAAAGGCGTTGGTGGAAGATGCACTGACGCTGACCAAAGCATAATGCACTAAGGACATATTGATGAGCATCGAAATCAAGGTTCCCGACCTCCCCGAATCCGTTGCCGACGCCACCATCGCCACCTGGCACAAACAGCCCGGCGACAGCGTAGAGCGCGACGAAGTGATCGTCGATATTGAAACCGACAAGGTGGTACTGGAAGTGCCGGCCCCCGAGGCCGGTATTCTGGAAGCCATCATGGAAGACGCCGGTGCCACCGTGCTGGGTCAGCAGGTGATCGGCAAGCTTAAGCAGGGTGCCAAGGCCGGCGAGGAAACCAAGGACAAGCCCGCCAGCAATGGTGAAGCCAAGGCCGACGCCGCTGCCGACAGCGACGATCTGAGCCCGGCGGTACGTCGCCTGGTGGCCGAGCACAACATCGACGTGAGCAAGCTGTCCGGCTCCGGCAAGGGCGGCCGCATCACCAAGGAAGACGTGGAAGCCTTCATCAAGGGCGCCGGTCAGGCCAAGACCGCCGACAAGCCGGCCGCCGCCAAGACCGAGCTGCCGCTGGTAGCGCCGGGCGAGCGTGACCAGAAGCGCGTGCCCATGACCCGCCTGCGCAAGCGTGTGGCCGAGCGTCTGCTGGAAGCCAAGAACACCACCGCCATGCTGACCACCTTCAACGAGGTCAACATGAAGCCGATCATGGATCTGCGCAAGCAGTACCAGGACATCTTCGAGAAGCGCCACGGCATTCGTCTGGGCTTCATGTCCTTCTATGTGAAGGCGGTAGTGGAGTCGCTCAAGCGCTTCCCGGAAGTGAATGCCTCCATTGACGGTGACGATATCGTTTACCACAACTATTTCGACGTCAGCATCGCCGTGTCCACCCCCCGTGGCCTGGTGACCCCGGTACTGCGCGACTGTGATCGCCTGAGCCTGGCCGACATCGAGAAGGGCATCAAGGAGCTGGCCATCAAGGGCCGTGACGGCAAGCTGACCGTGGACGAGCTGTCCGGCGGCAACTTCACCATCACCAACGGCGGTGTGTTCGGATCCTTGATGTCCACGCCCATCATCAACCCGCCGCAGAGTGCCATTCTGGGTATGCACAAGATCCAGGACCGCCCCATGGCGGTGGATGGCAAGGTGGAAATTCTGCCGATGATGTACCTGGCGCTGTCTTACGATCACCGTCTGATCGACGGCCGCGAGTCGGTGAGCTTCCTGGTCTCCATCAAGGAACTGCTGGAAGATCCGACCCGTCTGCTGCTGGACGTGTAAGTCAACAATAACAAGAGGGCGGACCGGTTCCGCCCCATGCCCTGAACCCAACAACAACGGAAACACAACATGAATTTGCATGAATATCAGGCAAAACAGCTGTTCGCCGAATACGGTCTGCCCGTGTCCGAAGGCTACGCATGTGACAACCCGCAGGAAGCGGTAGAAGCGGCCAGCAAAATCGGCGGCGACATGTGGGTGGTAAAATGTCAGGTCCACGCCGGTGGCCGTGGCAAGGCAGGCGGCGTAAAGCTGGCCAAGAGCAAGGAAGAAATCCGCGAGTTTGCGGAAAACTGGCTGGGCAAGAACCTGGTGACCTACCAGACCGATGCCAAGGGACAGCCGGTGGCCAAAATCCTGGTGGAGTCGTGCACCGACATCGCCAAGGAACTTTACCTGGGTGCGGTCGTGGACCGTGGTACCCGTCGTGTGGTGTTCATGGCATCAACCGAAGGCGGTGTGGAAATAGAAAAGGTGGCCGAAGAGACCCCCGAACTGATCCACAAGGCTGCCATCGATCCTCTGGTGGGCCCGCAGCCCTACCAGGGGCGTGAACTGGCCTTCAAACTGGGCCTGAAAGGCGACCAGATCAAGCAGTTCACCAAAATTTTCCTCGGTCTGGGACAGATGTTCCTGGACTACGATTTCGCCCTGCTCGAAATCAACCCCCTGGTGATCACCGAGGCCGGCAACCTGCACTGCCTGGACGGCAAGATCAACATCGACTCCAACGCCCTCTACCGTCAGCCCAAGCTGCGCGAGATGCACGATCCGTCCCAGGACGACGCCCGTGAAGCCCACGCCGCCAAGTGGGAACTGAACTACGTGGCGCTGGACGGCAACATCGGCTGCATGGTCAACGGTGCCGGTCTGGCCATGGGTACCATGGACATCGTCAACCTGCACGGCGGCTCTCCCGCCAACTTCCTGGACGTGGGCGGCGGCGCCACCAAGGAACGGGTCACCGAAGCGTTCAAGATCATTCTCTCCGACAGCAATGTGAAAGCGGTGCTGGTGAACATCTTCGGCGGCATCGTGCGTTGCGACATGATCGCCGAAGGTATTATCGGTGCGGTGAAGGAAGTAGGCGTGAAAGTCCCGGTGGTGGTGCGCCTGGAAGGCAACAATGCCGAAGCCGGCACCGCCAAGCTGGCCGAGTCCGGCCTTAACATCATCGCCGCCACCAGCCTGACCGACGCCGCCGTTCAGGTCGTTAACGCCGCACAGGGGAAATAACAGCATGAGCATTCTGATCAACAAAGACACCAAGGTCATCTGCCAGGGCTTCACCGGCGGCCAGGGTACCTTCCACTCCGAACAGGCCATTGAGTACGGTACGCAAATGGTGGGCGGCGTGTCCCCGGGCAAGGGCGGCACCACTCATCTGGGTCTGCCGGTATTCAACACCGTGCGCGAAGCGGTGGAAGCCACCGGTGCCACCGCCACCGTGATCTATGTGCCGGCGGCCTTCTGTAAAGACGCCATTCTGGAAGCCATCGACGCGGGCATTGAGCTGATCGTGACCATCACCGAGGGCATTCCCACCCTCGACATGCTGGACGTGAAAGTGAAGCTGGACGAAGCCGGTGTGCGCATGATCGGCCCCAACTGCCCGGGCGTGATTACCCCGGACGAGTGCAAGATCGGCATCATGCCCGGCCACATTCACAAGAAGGGCAAGGTGGGCATCGTGTCCCGTTCCGGCACCCTGACCTACGAAGCGGTCAAGCAGACCACAGACGAAGGCTTTGGCCAGTCCAGCTGCGTGGGCATCGGCGGCGACCCCATTCCCGGCTCCAACTTTATCGACATTCTGAAGCTGTTCCAGGACGATCCGGAAACCGAAGCCATCGTGATGATCGGTGAAATCGGCGGCACCGCCGAAGAAGAAGCCGCCGCCTTCATCAAGGAAAACGTCACCAAGCCGGTGGTGTCCTACATCGCCGGTGTGACCGCGCCTCCGGGCAAGCGCATGGGCCATGCCGGCGCCATCATCTCCGGCGGCAAGGGCACCGCGGACGAGAAGTTTGCCGCCCTGCAGGACGCCGGTGTGAAAACCGTACGCTCCCTGGCCGACATCGGCTCCGCGCTGCGCGAAGTGACCGGCTGGTAAAAGAAAGCCTGAAGCGCGAAGCTGGAAGTAGAAAGGAGCCGAAAGGCTCCTTTTTGTTATGTTCCGAACAGGTTTACATTCGTTCAACCCGGCTCCAGGGATCCGGCTTGCGGCTGAACTGACCGTGTTTCCAGTGGCTTGCCAGCCGGCGGTAATCCTCGCCGCTGAGATGCACCAGGTCCCGGTGATCGCCGCTTTCCAGATAGATGTCGGCCATGCCCAGCAACTCGTCGTCCACCAGGGTGTCCACCGCATAGGCATCCCCCAAGGCGGGAATGGCGCCGGGATCGCAATCATCAAACCAGTTGTCCAGGTGGTGCTCCGGTGCCAGTTGCATTTCATCGTGCACCAGATAACTCAGCCGGCGCATGTCAATGCGATCCGCCGCGGGAATGATGGCCATCATGGCCCTGCCATTGGCATCTTCCAGCATCACGGCCTTGGCCATTTGCGCCAGGGGCACATGGCTGGCAATGGCACTCTGGGCCGCCCCCTCGGCGTAAGGATGATGCACCATGGCGTAAGGGACGTGGCGCTGATCGAGAAATTGTTTCAGTCTGAGTGACATACCCATGTTTACCTCCCGAAAGCAGGCATACGAACGCCTGCTTTCTGTTACAGCCCTATAAGTATAGTTCCCGCCCGTGTGCCCGCCCAAAAGGGTAGCCGAGCGGGCTGGTTGATCCAGATCAAGGAGGTTACCGAATGTCATTTTCATGTTATGTAATTGCTTTAGAATGATTTTTTTGGACTCATTCAGAGGCCTTCACGGAATGCGTAACCTTTCTTTAAACTGGAAAATATTTTTGCCGCTGCTGGTGATTTTTGTGCTGGTATTTGCACTCTGCTACGGCGTGTCGACCCAGCTTCAGCGCGCCCTGGCACTGCATCTGGCCGAGGAAAAAATCGAGACCACCGCCAACCTCTATATGGATCAGCTCAACGTGCTGATGGTGAACGGTGCCATACACCAGCGCGGCCTGGTGCAGACCAAGATCCAGGAAGAAAAGGGCATTGAGCAGGCACGGGTGATCCGGGGACCGGCGGTCACCAGCCTGTTTGGTCCGGGCGCGCCCGATCAGGGCATTGAAGACGAACTGGACCGGCGCGCCATTGAACAGGGCGAAACCGTGCTCGAGCTGCACCTCGAGGACGACATTCCCAACCTGACCCTGGTCAAGCCGTTCAAGGCGTTCAAGGAATATCGCGGTACCGCCTGCCTGCAGTGTCACCAGGTGCCCGAGGGCACGGTAATGGGGGCGGTGCGCATCAGTTATGATCTGAGCGACACCTTTGGTCAGATACGGGACAACAACCTGCGCCTGGCTGCCGTGCTGATCGGCGTGTTCCTGGTGGCCTTTGCCGTGCTCTGGTTGGTGCAGAATCACTACCTCAAGCGTCCCATTCTCAACATCAGCCAACGGTTGCAGCGGGTGGCGGCGGAGCGGGATCTGTCCACCCGGCTGGCTCCCCTGGGCAAGGACGAGCTGGGTGGCCTGGTGGGTGCCATCAACGGGCTGCTGGGCAGCTTTCAGCACAGCCTGAGTGAGGTTCGCCGGGTGACCGACCGCATTTACACCGCGGCGGACAAGATTCAGCATTCCTCTGCACAGACCGATTCTTTCGCCAAGGCGCAGGATACGGAAACCGCTCTCATCGCCACGGCGGTGAACGAAATGGAAGCCTCCGCCCGGGAAGTACGGGAAAACGCCCGGCTGACCGCCGAAACCTCGGAGCAGAGCCATGCCTTTGCCCTGACCGCCAGCGACCAGGCCCGGGTAGCGGTGGAAGGCATTCAGACCCTGAGTGGCGAGATTGGCCGCATCGATCGGGTGATCCGCGAGCTGGACGGCCGTTGTGATCAGGTCGACAAGGTGCTTGACATGATCAAGGGCATTGCCGAGCAAACCAACCTGCTGGCGCTGAACGCCGCCATTGAGGCGGCGCGGGCCGGTGAGTCGGGACGGGGCTTTGCGGTGGTGGCAGACGAAGTGCGTACCCTGGCGCTGCGTACCCAGCAGTCGGCCGAGGAGATCACCGGCATGATCCGGTTGCTGCAAAACGAAGCCAAGGACGCGGTACACGCCATTGAAAAGGCCGAAGGCCAGGCCACCGACAGCGTGGCCCGCACTCAGGATGCCATGAGCTCGCTGCAGGCCATTATCGAGCAGGTGGCGCGCATTAACGAGCTGAACGCCCAGGTATCGGCCTCGGCGGATGAGCAAAGCTCGGTGTGCGCGGAGGTGAGCCGCAACATTACCCGGGTGCGCGATTCCTCGGGCGAGACCCTGTCTCAGGCCGAAGCCGCCGCCAGCGCCAGCCTGCAACTGGTGGAGGAATGCCGGGTGCTGGAGCAGATGATCGCCCATTACCGGTTACAGGGAGCCCATACACTTGATGATGCTCCGCCGGTGGGGGAGCTGGTACCGGCTCGTTAACATAACAAGGGCTGCTGTGGCAGCCCTTGTTCATGCTGAACGGGAAACGTACATCAACCCTGTTTGGTTGTGGCCACTGGTCAATAACCGAGTTGTGCCATGCCGGACTTTATCCGGTGTCTCCCGGCAACGGGAGCGTGGTTCGGCGCAGGCATAACATCGGCTTATGACCTGGCGTTAAACCGGTATTGGACAGGGATCAGCCGTCTGTAAATACTGAGGTTCGTCTCAACAATGAGGGAACCATGATGAGAAAAACCACCGTACTGTTTGCCGCCGGCCTGTCGCTGCTGGCCATGTCGTCCGCCAGCGCCAGGGACTGGAGCCAGATCCGCGTTGCCGTGGAAGGGGCCTATCCGCCGTTTTCCTCCACCACCGAAAGCGGTGAAGTTACCGGTTTTGACATTGATATCGCCAACGCCCTGTGTGAACAGATGCAGGCCAAATGCGAGCTGATCAGCCAGGACTGGGACGGCATGATCCCGGGATTGCTGGCACGCAAGTTTGACGCCATTATCGCCTCCATGTCGATCACCGAAGAGCGCAAGCGCAAGGTGGACTTCACCCACAAGTATTACCAGATCCCGGCCATTTTCGTGGGCGCCAGCGGCACGGACCTTACCCTGAGTCCGGAAGGCCTGAGCGGCAAAACCGTAGGCGTGCAGCGGGCCACCACTCACGACAAGTACATCAGCGACAACTTCGGCGGTGACGTCGACATCAAGCGCTACGGCTCTCAGGACGAAGCCTATCTGGACCTGTCTGCCGGCCGGCTCGATCTGTTGCTGGTCAACGAGCTGGCGGTGCGCCAGGGCTTTCTCGACCTGGACGCCGGCAAGGGCTTTTCCCAGGTGGGGGAGCCGGTGACGGATCCGCGCTGGTACGGCGAAGGGGTCGGCATTGCCGTGCGCAAGCAGGACCAGACACTGAAGCAGAAACTGAATGACGCCATCAAGGCCATTCGCGCCAATGGCCGCTACCGGGAAATCAACGACCGTTACTTCCCGGTGGATATCTTTGGTCCCGAGCTGCCCTGACCGGCCATCACAATGCCCCGCTCGCGGATCCAGGCCAGGGTCTCATCGAGAAAGGCGCTGGCCAGCCGGCTGCGGGGCTGAAAGGCCGGAAACAGCACGTCTACCCGAAAGGGCACGGCGGGCGCAAAGGGCCGGCTCACCAGCCCCAGTGGCCGGGCCGCCTCGGCGGTAAAGGGGTCTACCAGGGCCAGTCCGGCGCCGGCCGCCACCAGCCCCGCCTGGCTGGCCACCAGAGAAGTATGAATGCGGGTGAGTGGCCGGGCGCCGGCCTCGGCCAGCAGGTGCTGCACCCGGCCGCTGGGATCAAGGTGCGGCTCCAGCTGGATCAGTGGCTGACCGTGCAGATCTCCGGGTGCGATGGTGTTTCGGCTTGCCAGCGGGTGATTCTCGGGCAGCAGGCAGACACAGTCAAACACCCAGGGAATGTGGTCCAGCCCCTGTTCGGAGGGCATGGCGTCGGCAAAACCAATGTCGCTCTGAGTGGCCCGGGTCCGGGCCTGCACATCGGCGGAGCGGTGGGTCACCAGGCCGATACTGACCCCCTCAAAACGCCGGCAGAAGCGGGCGATTACCTGCGGCAGCAGCGACAGCGAAAACGCCGGCAGCGCCGAGATCACCAGCTGCTCGCCCCTGTGTTCGCGAATGCCGGCGGCGGCCTGCTCCAGCCGGTCGAGGCCGATGAAGGCCTTGTCCACTTCCGCCATAAAGGCCCTGGCCTCGCGGGTGGCGAGCAGCCGGCTCTTGTGCCGCTCAAACAGACTGAAGCCCAGGCTGGCTTCCAGCTGGGCCAGCAGCCGGCTCACCGCCGGCTGGCTGATATGAAGCTGGCGTGCGGCCTCGGTGACGGTGCCGCTCAGCATAATGGCGCGAAAGGCGTTGAGCTGCTGAAAAGTTAACATACATAACGTTCCCTGATGATGTTAACGGCATTATGCGCTGAATGTTATGGATTGCCAGCGATATCATCGGAAGAGAGGAAGGTTCAGCATGTGGGATTGGCTTATTGTGGGCGGCGGCGCCTGTGGCCTGGCCCTGGGCTATGGCGCCAGCCGGCGTGGCCAGCGGGTGCTGGTGCTTGACGACAAGGACGCCCTGGCCCGGCCGTCCCGGGGCAACTTCGGGCTGATCTGGGTGCAGGGCAAGGGCGCAGACTTTACCGACTATGCCCGCATTACCCAGGCCTCGGCCCGGCTCTGGCCGGGCTTTGCTCAGGAGCTGCAGCAGCTGACCGGGGTGGATCTGGAATACCGCCCCAGCGGCGGCCTGGATTTTTGCCTGAGTGCCCGGGAGCTGGCCGAGCGCGCGGCCGAACTGGCCGCACTGCATGCTGCCACCGGCCTGCAAACGCAGATGCTGACCAGGGCGGAAGTCGCGCGCCGGCTGCCCGGCGTGGGCGAGGTGACGGGGGCATCCTGGTGCGACGCCGACGCTCATGTTAACCCGCTGATGCTGCTGCTGGCGCTGGCTCAGGGCATTGAACGGCAGGGTGGCCGGGTGCGGCGGGGCTCTGCGGTGCAGACGGCAGAGGCGGGCAGCGACGGCATTCGCCTGCAACTGGCCGACGGCACCCAAGTACAGGGCCGGCGGCTGTTGCTGTGCACCGGCCTGGGGGGCGAGCCGCTGCGCAACGAACTGGGCGCCAGCCTGCCGGTGCGGGGCGTGAAGGGGCAAATTCTGGTGACTGCCCGTCAGCCGCCGCTGCTGCCCTTTGCCACCGCCCATCTGCGTCAGACCGCCGACGGCACCGTGCTGTGTGGCGACTCCTGGGAAGAAGGCGACACCGGCAACCAGACCCGGGTGTCGGTGCTGAGCGCCATCGCCCGCACCGCCACCCAACTGCTGCCGGCCCTGGGCCGGGCGCGCATGTTGCGGGCCTGGGCCGCCACCCGGGTGATCACCCCGGACGGCGCGCCCCTGTATCAGCCTTCGACCCTTTATGCCAACGTGCATTCGGTGGCCTGCCACAGCGGCATTACCCTGGCCGCCTGGCATGCCCTTGAGCTGGCCGAGCTGCTGGAGCAACAAAGCGGGGCTCCCCTGATATCCATGACCACGGAGAGATTTGATGTGGAAACCAACCCAAGCCGGCGCCACCGTATCGGTTCACATTGACGGCGCCCCCTGCCGGGTGCCGGCGGACAGCTCGGTGGCCTCGGTGTTACTGCAGCAGCGTAAAGTCATCTGGCGTGAAGGCCGGGCGCGCACACCCCTGTGCCTGATGGGGGTGTGCTACGAGTGTCTGGTCTGGATAGATGGCAAGCAGCAGCAGGGCTGTCAGGTGCCGGTGGCCGAGGGCATGGAGATTGAGACCGGAGGTGAGCATGCAGGTTGATCTGCTGGTGGTGGGCGCCGGCCCGGCGGGCCTGGCCCTGGCCACCGATGCCGCCCGGCTGGACCTGAGCGTGCTGGTGGTGGACGAACAACCGGCCCCCGGCGGCCAGATCTACCGGCGCTGGGAGCAGCAGGGCGATGACGCCCTGGCCCTGCTGGGCCCGGACTACCACCGGGGCGGTGAACTGGTGCATGCCTTTCGCCGGCAGGGGCTGCACTACTGGCCGGGCACCCGGGTCTGGGCCATTGAGCCCGGCTTTGAGGTGGCGCTGCTGCGGAAAGGCGAGGCCAGCCGGGTGCAGGCCGCCCGGGTGGCGGTGTGTGCCGGCGCCATGGAGCGGGCCTGGCCCTTTGCCGGCTGGACCCTGCCCGGGGTGGTGAACGCCGGCGGCGGCCAGATTTTGCTGAAGGAGCAGGGGCTGGCCGCCGAGGGCGCGGTGCTGGCAGGCTGTGGCCCGCTGTTGTATCTGCTGGCCTGGCAATATTTGCGGCATGGCCGGGCGCCCAGAGCGGTCATCGATCTGACCCCGTTGCGCCACTATCGCCGTGCCCTTGGCGCGCTGCCCAAGGCGCTGCGGGCCGGTCACTACCTGTGGCAGGGACTGCGCTATCAGTGGGCGCTGAAACGGGCCGGCGTGCCCCTTTATCTGGGGGCTCACGGGCTGGCGGCGGAAGGTGACGACTGGCTGCAGTCGGTGCGCTTTGGGCACAGAGGGCGGCAATACCACATTGAGACCGACACCCTGCTCACGCACTTTGGTGTTATTCCCCATACCGCCCTGCTTGCCGGGGCCGGCTGCCCGCTCGACTGGAGCCCGCAACGGCTGTGCTGGGAGCCGTGCCAGCAGGCGGGCCGCACCCCGGTACCCGGCCTCTATGTGGCCGGCGACGGCGCCGCCATTCTGGGCGCGCGGCAGGCCGCCTGGCACGGCCGCCTGCTGGCCCGGGAGCTGGCGCAGGAGCTGAAGCTGACGCCGGTGCTGAATAGCGAAGAAGCGGCGCAATTACAGGCTCAGGCAGCGCGGGATGCGGCCATTCGGCCCTTTCTTGAAGCCCTGTACCGGCCCGATGAACGGGCCCTGGCCGAAGAAAGTGATACCACCCTGCTGTGCCGCTGCGAGAACGTTACCCTGGGGCGGGTGCGGGCGCTGGCCGGTGAACACCGGCTGGATCTGAACGGCCTCAAGGCCTTCAGCCGCTGTGGCATGGGGCCCTGTCAGGGCCGCCAGTGCGGCCCGCAGGCGGCCATGGTGCTGGCAGCGGTGCAGGGCAGGGCGGTGAACGAGCTGGGTGTATTCACTCCGCGCTGGCCCGCCGCCCCCCTGACCTTGGCGCAGCTGGCCAGCCTGCCGGAGCAGCAAGACTGACTCAAGTACGCTTGATGGTTTCGATCCGGCTTGTCACTTCGCCCTCGGCCAGCCGGGTGGTGATCATGTCATCCTCTTTCAGCCGGCCGGTATCGGTGATCACCCGGTTGTTATGCAGAGTAATGCTGTAGCCCCGGGAAAGGGTGGCCAGCGGGCTCATGGCGTGCAGCCGGGAGCCGGCCAGGGCCAGACGGTGCTCAAGGCGGTTCAGTCGGGCCTTCAGCGCGCCGTGCAGCCGCTGCTCCAGGGTGCCGAGCCGCTCTGTGCTGTACACCAGGCGCTGGCCCGGGTGCTGGTGGGCCAGTCGCAGTGCGGCCTGCTCGGCCCGCTGCCGGGCCTGCTCCAGCCGACGGGCCATGGCCCGCTCCAGCCGTAGCTGCAGCTGGTCGAGTTGCTGGCTTTGCTGCTGCAGGCGCTGGCGCGGATGCTGGCGCTCCAGTCGCTGCTGCCACTGGCCCAGCCGGTTGTGCCGGTCGGCAAGCACACGCAGCATGGCCTGCTCCAGACGCTGGCCGGCCTGTTGCCACTGGCGGCGCTGCACGCCACTGTCTTCACTGATGAGCTCGGCGGCGGCAGAGGGGGTCGGGGCGCGCAGATCCGCCACCAGATCGCTCAGGCTGACGTCCACCTCGTGACCCACGGCGCTCACCACCGGCAGGCGGGAGGCGGCAATGGCGCGTACCAGCCGCTCGTCGTTAAAGCACCACAAGTCCTCCAGCGAGCCGCCACCCCGGGCCAGCAGCAGCAGATCGGTCTCGTTGCGCCGGTTGGCTTCGTTCAGGGCCTTAATGAGCTGGGGCACGGCGCCTTCACCCTGTACCTGGCTGGGGTAGAGGATCACCTCCAGCTGCGGCGCCCGGCGGGCCAGCACGGTGAGAATGTCGTGCACCGCCGCCCCGGTGGGGGAGCTGATAATGCCGATGCGGTTCGGATGGGCCGGCAGCGGCCGCTTGCGCTCGGCGGCAAACAGGCCCTCGGCGGCCAGCGCAGTTTTCAGCGCCTCAAACTGTTGCTTGAGCAGGCCCTCACCGGCGGGGGCCAGGGTCTGGGCCACCAGCTGAAAGTCGCCCCTTGGCTCATAGAGCGTGACTTTGCCGAAGATAAGCACCTGATCGCCGTTTTTCGGCCGAAAGCCCACGCTGCGGTTATTGCCCCGGAACATGGCGCAGCGCAGCTGCGACTGGTTGTCTTTTAACGAGAAGTACCAGTGGCCGGAGGCCGGCATGGCCAGGTTGGAGATTTCACCGGTGAGCCAGACCGCGCCCAGGTCGCCTTCCAGCAGCAGCCGGGCATGGCGATTAAGGCGGCTGACGGTGTAGATGTTGGTTAACTTTTCCTGCTGCAAAATCACCTCTGGTGAGTATTTTTATTTGAAAATAAACTGCTTTGGGGAGAGTTTTTCGTCTTGCCGACCAAAATAACAAAAAATCGCTTTACCCGAAGGGGGGGAATGCCTAAAATTCTTTGGCAATATTTTTACCCCCCAAACTATGGTGAATATTGCGATGCTTAGGATTGCCCAAGACGCCCTGACCTTTGATGATGTACTGCTGGTCCCAGCCCATTCCACCGTATTGCCCAACACGGCGGATCTCCGCACCCGTCTGACCCGGGAAATCAATCTTAACATCCCCATCGTCTCCGCCGCCATGGACACTGTGACCGAAGCCGATCTGGCCATTGCCCTGGCCCAGGAAGGCGGTATCGGATTTATTCACAAGAACATGTCCGTTGAGGCCCAGGCCGCCCAGGTGCGCAAGGTCAAGAAATTCGAGAGCGGTATGGTGTCCGATCCGGTGACCGTTTCCCCCGACATGACCATTGCCGATGTGCGCGAACTCACGCAACAGAACGGCTTTGCCGGCTACCCGGTGATCGCCGCCGACGGCGAACTGGTGGGTATCATCACCGGCCGTGATGTGCGCTTTGTGCAGGACATGAGCAAGGCCGTGCATGAAGTCATGACCGACAAGAGCCGCCTGGTCACCGTGCCCGTGGGCGCCGGCCGTGATCAGGTGGAAGCCCTGATGCAGCAGCACCGTATTGAGAAGGTACTGGTGGTGGAAAGTAACGGTCGTCTGGCCGGCATGATCAGTGCCAAGGACTTCCAGAAAGCGGAAAGCAAGCCCAACGCCTGTAAGGATGCCCAGGGCCGCCTGCGGGTGGGTGCCGCCGTGGGGGCTGCCCCCGGCAATGAAGAGCGCATTGCCGCCCTGGTGGCTGCCGGCCTCGACGTGCTGCTGATCGACTCTTCCCACGGTCACTCCGAAGGTGTGCTGCAGCGCATTCGGGAAACCCGTGCCGCCTATCCGGATCTGCCTATTATCGGTGGCAACGTGGCCACTGCCGCCGGCGCCCTGGCCCTGGCCGAGGCGGGCGTGAGCGCGGTGAAGGTGGGCATTGGCCCCGGCTCCATCTGTACCACCCGTATCGTTACCGGTTGCGGGGTGCCGCAAATTACCGCCGTGGCCAACGCCGTGGCGGCGCTCAAGGATCTGGGCATTCCGGTGATTGCCGACGGCGGCATTCGTTTCTCCGGTGACATCGCCAAGGCCCTGGCGGCCGGCGCCCACTGCGTGATGATGGGCTCCATGTTTGCCGGCACCGAAGAATCCCCCGGTGAAATCGAGCTGTTCCAGGGCCGGGCGTTCAAGTCTTACCGTGGCATGGGCTCCCTAGGTGCCATGAGCAAGGGCTCCAGCGATCGCTACTTCCAGAGTGACAACGCCGCCGATAAAATGGTGCCGGAAGGCATTGAAGGCCGGGTGCCCTACAAGGGCAAACTGAAGGAAATTATCCATCAGCAGATGGGCGGTCTGCGCAGTGCCATGGGCCTCACCGGCAGTGCCACCATAGATGACCTGCGCACCAAGGCAGAATTTGTTAAGATATCCGGCGCGGGCATTCAGGAGTCGCACGTGCACGATGTGACCATTACCAAGGAAGCGCCCAACTACCGGTTGGGTTAATCCCGGAACGCGACGAACGGGGGGCTGGTCCCCCCGTTTTTCTATTGCCGTCTGCTCCCCCCACAGACGGTGTTTGTAACGAGTAGGAAGACGATGACCAAGAACATTCACGACAACCGGATCCTGATCCTGGACTTCGGCTCACAATACACTCAGCTGATTGCGCGCCGTGTGCGTGAACTGGGCGTGTATTGCGAGCTGTGGGCCTGGGACGTCACCGAGGAGCAGATCCGCGACTTCAATCCGAACGGTATCATTCTGTCCGGGGGGCCGGAGTCGGTCACCGAGGAAAACAGCCCGCGTGCGCCGGAATATGTGTTTAACGCCGGCGTGCCGGTGTTTGGCATCTGCTACGGCATGCAGACCATGGCCGAGCAGCTGGGCGGCGCCGTGGCCGGCTCCAGCGAGCGTGAGTTTGGTTACGCCCAGGTGCAGCGGGTGGCCGACTGCGCCCTGTTCGCCAATATTGAAGACGCCATCGACGACAACGGTAACGCCCTGCTCGACGTGTGGATGAGCCACGGCGACAAGGTGGTGGCCCTGCCCGAGGGTTTCCACAAGGTGGCCCAGACCGGCAGCTGCCCCTTTGCCGCCATGGCCGACGAAACCCGCCGTTTCTACGGCGTGCAGTTCCACCCGGAAGTAACCCACACCCGTCAGGGCGCACGCATGCTGGAGCACTTTGTGCGTGGCATCTGCGGCTGTGAAGCGCTGTGGACCCCGGCCTCCATCATTGAAGACGCCGTGGCCCGCATTCGCGAGCAGGTGGGCGACGACAAGGTGCTGCTGGGCCTGTCCGGTGGTGTGGATTCTTCCGTGACCGCCATGCTGCTGCACCGCGCCATTGGCGACAAGCTTACCTGTGTGTTCGTGGACAACGGCCTGCTGCGCCTGAACGAAGGCGAGCAGGTGATGGAAATGTTCGGTGACCACTTCGGCCTGAACATTGTGCATGTGAACGCCGAGCAGCGTTTCCTTGATGCCCTGGCCGGCGAAAACGATCCGGAAGCCAAGCGCAAGATCATCGGTCGCGTCTTTATCGAAGTTTTCGACGAAGAAGCCGGCAAGATCAGAGACGTGAAATGGCTGGCCCAGGGCACCATTTATCCCGATGTGATCGAGTCTGCCGGCTCCGCCACCGGCAAGGCCCATGTGATCAAGTCCCACCACAACGTGGGTGGCCTGCCTGAAGACATGGAGCTCAAGCTGGTTGAGCCGCTGAAAGAGCTGTTCAAGGACGAAGTGCGCAAGGTGGGTCTGGAGCTGGGGCTGCCTTACGACATGCTCTACCGTCACCCCTTCCCGGGCCCGGGCCTGGGTGTGCGGGTGCTGGGTGAAGTGAAGAAGGAATACTGCGACCTGCTGCGCCGGGCCGACGCCATCTTCATTGACGAGCTGCGCAAGCATGACCTGTACAACAAGGTCAGCCAGGCCTTTACCGTGTTCCTGCCGGTGCGTTCCGTGGGCGTGATGGGCGATGCTCGTAAATACGACTGGGTTGTATCCCTGCGCGCCGTGGAAACCATCGACTTCATGACCGCTCACTGGGCGCATCTGCCGTACGATTTCCTGGGCCATGTGTCCAACCGCATCATCAACGAAATCGACGGCATCAGCCGCGTGGTATACGACATCTCCGGCAAGCCACCCGCCACCATCGAGTGGGAGTGACAGGTACCGACAAGTAACACTTGGCAATATCTAGCAATAACAAAATAAATCTCAGAGCCCAGCGTTTTCGCTGGGCTTTCTGTTTGTGTGGGAGAGCAAGTCCGGTCATTGAGCTTGCTTAGGATGACCTTTGTGAGTGCTGGTAGGCAATTTTTGCTTTAGTTGTAGTGGTCAAGTTGTTGCTGAGAGCCGTCTGTTGGGCCTATCCTGGTAAGCTGTTGTATTTGGCTGATTACCAGAGGAAGATGATAGATGTGCAGTCGGAGCATGCTCTCTCTGCGATCTCTTAGAGGTGGCGCTCCAGCCTATTCATCCATTATGGCAGGCCGAACTGGCGGAAGAGTGGCTGTCGCTGGGTGTTTCCAAAATTCCTGAGCTAGATTGATGTAGAGCACACCGAGTCGTTTTCTCCACATATTTAACACGTCGTAGGCGTTCAGCGAGAGCATGGCGTCAATGTAAAATGAGTCAGACATTTTATAGACACTGTATCGCCATCCCTGGGAATAACTGCTGGGTAGCCATAATGTGGCTTTATTAGATAAAGCTCTTTGCTTTAATTTATCTTGCTCCTAGAAAAGAAATAATTAAACTTGTAAGAGTGTCGTTTGCTTTCTGGTAGCTTATCTCACCATGATTCATAGCTTTTCCAATTTCTTCAAGAGCTCCGAATATCGCGATTAGCTTTATTCTGAGTTCATCGTTTGGAATGGATACAAAAGGACGAAATAACTTGTGATATGACTTAACAAAATAATCTCTTATCTGAACTCGTATATTGTTATATTCAGGGTACGCCAATAAAGCTGAAATTACAGCCTCGTATAAACTCCCACAGATCTTCACACAATCCATATAGGAAGAAGCAGCGATACTGGCTGCATCTTTGAGGCTGGAGGTTTTTACCTGAATAGACACAGTCATTGCAGAGACTAATTTTTCATCGCAACGTTTATACAATTCCGAAAGCAAACCTTCGCGATTAGAAAAGTGTTCATATGTTAATGGTTTGGTTACGCCTGCCTTTTCGGCAAGCGTAATAAGTGTTAATGCATCTGCTCCTTCATTTCTAACGATCTCTTCGGCAATAGACAAGAGCTGCTCTCGACGAGCATCCTTTGACATGCGCTTTCCCATTAAATCGGCCTCTTATTACAATTTGTTGTAAGTAGTAAAGTCGTGAAAACCTGCGCGACTATAACAAACATGGCTCCTCCTGATAACAACATTTCATCGAAGAACCAAGGGCCACCATTTCCAAACTTATAGACCCCTTCATAGATGTCGTCCCAGCCCATGAAGTGTTGCATAGCTGCAACTACGAAACCGTAGCCACCTAAAACAGTAACTATATATTTAGTAAGTAGTGGATGCAATCGTGAGGTCATTAATAGTATAAGCCCCAAAATACCAATGATGGTTCTCTGGGTTCGGCAATAAGGGCAGGGGTAAGTCAGACCAGTCAGGTCAATGGCCCATGTGATTAGGAATATGGCGATGGAAACAATGCCAAAAAACCGAATAAGACGACTGTATGATGGTTGGTAATTACGCTGGCTGTTCATGTTTTCTCCTGTTGTAGTATGTTGGTTTTTATGTTTTAAGATTAAATGTTTGTAGTGCGGCCAGTTCACTTGGGGCAAAAGCGTTATACATTCACCATTACTTAAGTAACTGACCGCTTATTGATTCAATATAATGTTAAATTTTTTTGGTGTGGCTCTTATTGAGCTGATAGAGGCAGTCCAAATATTCGGTCGAACGTCCAATTATAAAAGAAAGTGAAAAACATAAAAAACAAAGTTAACCCAATATCAAGCATGAATGCGTCCCATAGTGATAGATCAAGCCACCATGAAAATAAAGGTAGAGTAATAGCTACAAAACCAACTTCAAATCCTACAGCGTGGATCACTCGTCGTATTACATCTCGCCCACGTTTAGCCAGCTTGGATTCCCACCATTCAAAAACTGTGTTATATGCAGTGTTCCAAATGATAGCCAGAACTACCGTCACAACACCTAGCATACTGGAATGTGAGGCATCTTTATCTGAGAATAAATAGAATGCGGTGCTAATAATAGCAAGAGTTATTGCTTCATAAAATAATACGTAGGTAACTCTGCGTTTAATTCCTTGCATTTCCGACCTCTTCGATAATAAACATTGAATTCCCCTGTGCTAGGGGTATAAAGCCACGTATTACGAATAGTAGGTGGACAGTGAGTACAGACTCCTGCACGCATACAGAAAAGGTCGCAATTCATATTGTTATCCATTCATATTACCCCAGCTGATTGAGCCGCCTCTGAAACTATCGGGCTCTGTCACACTTGGTTATGTTACCATTAGTAAGTTACCATTGGTAAGTTTATTGTCAAGTGCATATCCAGTATGAGGATCCTTTTGCCTAGTTTTTAGTCCTGTCTACGGTGAGCTGTGTCTGCTGTTTTGGAAGGACTTACGGTGCCGCCTTATTAGTAGAGTTAGGGCAGGGCGATACCATCAAGGTTGCGTCGCTGGCCGGGCTGACTCTGTTAAAACTGATTGCCTGGCAGGAGCGGGGAAACGAGAGCAGCAAAGACGTGGCTGACTTCTTAACCATTCTGCTTGAGTATCAGCATGTTCAGGAGGATCGTCTGTGGGAGCCTTATGTCCCGGCAGAACGCCTGGAGTATGATACCGAGCGGCAAGGGGCTTTCCTGCTCGGGTACGATTTGAAGATGCTCTTGTCTGAGCCAGCCACTAACCCGGATACCGTCAGCCGGATAACCGCATTGGCGGCTGATATTGATGGACTGGTTGGGGCTCAGTTCAGAAGTCAGAACCTCTGTAGTTACGAGAGGGTAGAGCAGCTCCAACGTGACTTTTGGTCGGGACTGGAGTTGTAAGAACAGTCTCCACTTAGTTAAAAAACTAAAAAATTCTGAACATGGTATTTTTCTTGGTATCGAAGAGCTACGGCTTGTTAAGTGACTGATACTTAAGGTTTTAAAGTCATTTTTAATAATAGAGTGGGAGTGAGGCCGGTTATCGGTGAATGACAAAAGCCCCTGCAGTGCAGGGGCTTTTTGTTATTGGGTGTATATAACTTATGATGCCGGCACACCCGACATTTTCACACTCGTGACACAGAAGTTCATCCTTTGAGCAGGAATTATCAAAACCTTTGGCGCTCGGACAGGTTCAGCTAAGAAGACACCAGCGGGGAGAACCAGTCTCTTGCAGACTCTGGTGTTCACGTTTATGATTTGTTCATGATTCATGAACAGTGGTGATGTGTGAACACTAACGCGACTCTGCTGATGCTGGCCATAGATAATCTGCCCTCGCACATTCAAGGGGAGTGCACCTTTGACCCACAGTCGGATGGCAAGCCTTACACCGATGCTCAGGTTACCCTGACGGTTCGCGGCGAACGCTACCAGTTTAGCGCTGAAATAAAGCATATCCACCGTAAAGAAAGCCTCACAGCGCTGCTGGACGCTGCTCGTCCCGACACTCTGCTGGTGTGTAACAGACTGACCGCTCATCTCGCCGACTTTTGCTCCAGTAACGCTATCAATTTCATTGATGAGGCCGGCAACGCCAGGGTGAGCTGTAACGGACTGAATCTGTGGATTGAGGGGAAAAACAGTTCTGAAAGTCACCCTGTAACTCAGCAGCAGGCAAAGCCGGGGTTGGGCTTTATGAAGCTGTTGTTTGCCTTGTTGGCTCAAGAGGATGTGTTACGTCTACCGTTTCGAGCCATTGCCGAGATGGCAAATATTTCATTGGGCATGGTCAGCAAGGGGTTTAAATACCTGGAGTCTGAAAAGCTTGTCAGTCTGGGCAGTACCCGGCGCATTCTGGATAAGGAAGCCCTTTACCATATCTGGATTGAACACTATCGCACGGTACTAAGACCAAAACTCGGTGGGCTAAAGCTGGTTGCGCCTGATGACTGGCGAGAGATTCCCTTAACACCCAATGATTACTGGGGGGGGGAAGTGGCCGCCGATGAACTGACGCACTATCTACAGCCTTGTGAGTTACAGCTTTTTACCTTTGAGCCACTGCAGAAAAAGCTGGCTTTGCTCAAGGCAAAACCTGACCCTGCCGGCAGACTCTGGTTGGTTCCTGCATTCTGGGGAAAGGAGCTGGACATCAATATCAACGCCAAGGCATTGCTGGCTGTTGCCGAGCTGCTTGCAAGCAGCGATAGCCGAAATAAAGAGGTTGCCGAACTCATCAATGAGCAATATCTACACCTTAAAACGCTCCCTGAAACCCGGGTTTGAGCCTGTACTGACACTGATCACCCGCACAACCAGGCAAACCGGAGTGCCATTTTTTGTTGCTGGGGCAACGGCGAGAGATCTCGTTCTGTACCATGTATTCGGGCGGGATCCCGGTCGTCAGACCCGGGATATTGATACCGGTATCCTGGTGCCGGATTGGGAAGCTTTTTCCAGAGTAAGGCAGGCTTTGCTGGATGCTGGTTTAACCGTAACCAAGAGGATTCATCGACTACAGGACCCTGACAGTGGCTTGCCAATAGATATTATTCCATTTGGTGCCATAGCCGATGACGCAGGTGAAATACAGTGGCCGCCAGAGCATTCTGTCACCATGACGGTGGCTGGATTTCAGGAAGCTTACGGTGCCGCCTTATCAGTAGAGTTAGGGCAGGGCGATACCATCAAGGTTGCGTCGCTGGCCGGGCTGACTCTGTTAAAACTGATTGCCTGGCAGGAGCGGGGAAACGAGAGCAGCAAAGACGTGGCTGACTTCTTAACCATTCTGCTTGAGTATCAGCATGTTCAGGAGGATCGTCTGTGGGAGCCTTATGTCCCGGCAGAACGCCTGGAGTATGATACCGAGCGGCAAGGGGCTTTCCTGCTCGGGTACGATTTGAAGATGCTCTTGTCTGAGCCAGCCACTAACCCGGATACCGTCAGCCGGATAACCGCATTGGCGGCTGATATTGATGGACTGGTTGGGGCTCAGTTCAGAAGTCAGAACCTCTGTAGTTACGAGAGGGTAGAGCAGCTCCAACGTGACTTTTGGTCGGGACTGGAGTTGTAAGAACAGTCTCCACTCAGTTAAAAAACTAAAAAATTCTGAACATGGTATTTTTCTTGGTATCGAAGAGCTACGGCTTCTTAAGCTACTGATACTGAAGGTTTTAAAGTCATTTTTAATAATAGAGTGGGAGTGAAGCCGGTTATCGGTGAATGACAAAAGCCCCTGCAGTGCAGGGGTTTTTTTGTATTGAAACAGCCCGCCGGCGGCTTGCGATTTAGTGTTTCATTTTTGTTATGATTGATCTTCTGTTTTTCCACTTATATATCAGTGACTTGGTAGAGTACAGGGAAATAGGTGTTTCGTCTGACTTACAACCTGGTGTGAGGATGTGCCTCTGAAACATCAACAAAAGTGTATATATTCATAGCATTAGCGCGTTGGCGCACTTTATGCGTTTGTTGTTTGTGACAAGGGTCTTTCAGGCACTTGTCCGGCTCGAAAAAATAATCGTGTTTTTCCGTCCTCGGCGATGCCTCGTTACGTCCTTGTCTGTATAAACGGTAAGGGAGGACGCCATGATGAGAAGCCTATTTGGTACATCGGCCCTGGCTGCTGTGGTTGCAGTCGGGGTGGGCCTTGCCCAGCCTGCCCAGGCTGTACAAGTGGTCAAGAATCTGGATCTGCCTGCCACCATGAAAATGGACATAGAAGGAGACTGTGATAACAGGGGATCTCGTGTTGTTTTAGGACCGACCCTGGAACTGAACAGCATACCGGTCACTGTGTTTTTTGATGGTGGTGGTCAACACGACTATGAAACAGACGAATATAAAGTGGATTTGATACTCGATCTGAACGGTGTAATTGATCTGCCCAAGCAAGGCGCAGATGAAAATGGGGTAACCGGGAACCCGAAAATCTCGGTATGGATGAATGGCAATCTGTTGTTTGGCCCTGTTCGCTGCAACAAGCTGTAGTGGTTCATTAAGTGTCTGTATGCGCCCCGTTTTTTCGGGGCGCTTGTTTTAACACTCAATAAGACTGGCTGTGCACGCCTTTCACCGCGCGGCCTGAAGGGTCGGCCATGTTCTTCCATTGTTCGTCCCACTCCAGGGCGGTGGGGGTGGAGCAGGCCACCGAGGGACCGCAGGGCACACACTGGGCAGCGGAGTCCTGGGGGAAGTGGCCTTCAAAGATGGCGCGGTAGTAGTAGGCCTCTTTACTGGTGGGGGTGTTGAGCGGAAAGCGGAACGCTGCCGTGGCCATCATCTGATCCGTCACCTGCTCTTCCACCAGCGCCTTCAGGCTGTCTATCCAGGAATAGCCCACGCCGTCGGAGAACTGCTCCTTCTGCCGCCAGGCCACCTCGGCAGGCAGCAGGTCTGCAAAGGCTTCCCGCAGAATGTGCTTTTCCATCTTGCCGTTCACGCACATCTTGTCGGCGGGGTTGAGGCGCATGGCCACGTCCATGAATTCCTTGTCGAGAAAGGGCACCCGGGCTTCCACGCCCCAGGCGGCCATGGACTTGTTGGCGCGCAGGCAGTCGAACTGGTGCAGGGCCTGAAGCTTGCGCACGGTTTCTTCGTGAAAGGCCCGAGCGCTGGGCGCCTTGTGAAAATACAGGTAGCCGCCGAACAGCTCGTCGGAGCCCTCGCCGGAGAGCACCATTTTAATGCCCATGGCCTTGATGCGCCGGGCCATCAGATACATGGGGGTGGAGGCGCGCACCGTGGTGACGTCGTAGGTTTCCAGGTGGTAGATCACCTCGCGCAGGGCATCCAGGCCTTCCTGCACCGTGTAATGCAGCTCGTGATGCACGGTGCCCAGCTCGTCAGCCACCTTGCGGGCGGCAATCAGATCCGGAGCCCCTTCCAGGCCAACGGCAAAGGAATGCAGCCGGGGCCACCAGGCCTCGCTGTTGTCGTTGTCTTCAATACGCTTGTCGGCGTACAGCTTGGCCACGGCGGAGACGATGGAAGAGTCCAGTCCGCCTGAGAGCAGCACGCCATAGGGGACGTCGCACATCAGCTGGCGCTTCACCGCCGCCATCAGCGCCTCGCGCAGCTCGCTCACACTGGAGGTGTTGTCCTGCACCGCCTCATAGTTTTCCCAGTCGCGGGAGTAGTAGCGGCGGGGCTGGCCTTCCTTGCTGTAGAGCAGGTGCCCGGGCGGAAACTCGCTGATGGTCTTGCACACCGGGGTCAGCGCCTTCATCTCCGACGCCACGTAGAAGTTGCCGGCTTCGTCATGGCCGGTGTAAAGGGGAATAATGCCCATGTGGTCCCGGCCAATCAGGTAGGCGTCGTTTTCCTCGTCATAGAGCACAAAGGCGAAAATACCGTTGAGATCGTCAAGAAACTCCGGACCCTTTTCCTGGTAAAGGCCGAGGATCACTTCGCAGTCGGAGTGGGTCTGAAACTCAAAGCCACAGGTCAGACCGGCTTCCAGCTCCTTGTGGTTGTAAATTTCACCGTTCACCGCCAGGGCGTGGGTGCCGGCGGGGTTGAGCAGGGGCTGGGCACCGCTGTCGAGGCCGACAATGGCCAGGCGTTCATGCACCAGAATGGCTTTGTCGTTGCTGTAAATACCCGACCAGTCGGGGCCGCGGTGGCGCAGCAGCCGCGACAGCTCCAGCGCCCTGGCACGCAGGACGGCGGGATCAGATTTGAGTTCAAGAATACCGAAAATGGAGCACATGGGTTTTCCTTAACAAGGTGAGCCGAATGCCTTCAGAGTGACAGAGGATGCCGGCGCTGAAAAGAGGCAATAACGAAATCTCACTATAAAACCGATCCGAGCTTAATTTCGTTAATTAAAGGCGCTTAATTTGGTAAAAATTTAAAATAAAGCCTGAAAAAACGAATATTCGTCAAGGTGGCTTCCGTCACAGTCGCAGCGCGCTGGAAACGGGATCGTCCACGCGAAACCAGCCGGCAATGCTCAGCCGTGGCCGACGCGCGGGCAACACCTCGTGGGGAAACTGTTCCGACAGGAAGCACACCAGGGTACCGCCCTCGGGCTGCACCCGGTGCAGCGGCTGCCGATTCTTGTGGCCATAGATCAGCAGTTCGCCGCCATGAGCCGGTTGCCAGTCGTCGTTCAGGTAAAATACCGTGGTTACCCGGCGGTTGCTGCGGCCGCGAAAGGCATCCAGGTGTTTTTTGTAAAAGTCGCCTTCGTCATAGCGGGCATAGTGGCACTCGTAATCCTTGAGTCCCATAAACAGCTGGCGGTTGAGCTGTTGCTGCAGCCCGGCCATGTGGGCCAGAAAGGCCTGCTGAGGGGGAGTGCTGCCGTCCAGCCAGCGGGTTTTGTCGGTACGAATGCGTTCATTGTTGTGGTGGGCCTGATCCCGGCCAATGCCCGCCGGGGTCAGTTGCCAGTCGGGCAGGCTGGAAAAGTCCCGGCGCAGGGCGGCGGTGTCGGCGGCGTTGAGAAAACCGGGAAAGATACCCAGGCCCGGGCCGGCAATGGCTTCGGTGATCTCGTCAAAAATGCAAGTGGCAAGCGGCGCAGTATTCAATGGCAAAACCCTCCTGTGGAGCGCTTATGTACACCTTCAACAACGCGGGGAACAGCGAGAAATTTTTCCCGTCAGAAAGAGTGGATTAAAGGATAGTGCCAAATGCACAAACCGGCGGCAATGCAGAAACAAGAAAACCCCGCGCATTGCTGCGCGGGGTTCAAAATGCTGGCGGTGAAGGAGGGATTCGAACCCTCGATACGTTGCCGTATACACACTTTCCAGGCGTGCTCCTTCAGCCACTCGGACACCTCACCACATTTTTTGCGTTTTTATTTTGAGAGTGTTCGCTTCACTCGGTGCGTCCCTTGGGAACGGGGCGTAATGTACTGGCTGTGGCGGGCAGGTTCAAGCATTTTTAACCGGTTACGTTTCAACTGCCTTATTCCTGCGCAACCTGCCGGCTTAATGCACAGCCGCCGGCATTTTCTGTGGCTCATCCTGCATCAGGTAGCCGAGCTCGGCCAGCTCCTGCACCAGCTGGTGAGTGGCCATCATGGTCTGCTGCACAATCCACTGAAATTGATGTTGCTCCATGCCCGCCTGAGTGTGCAGGTAGTCGGCGGCGATCAGCCGGGGCAGGTTGTCGTCCACGATGTCGACAAAGATCTTGAGGCTGGGATAATTCATGTTCAGCCGGCCCAGATCCGCCATCAGGGTCAGCAGGCCGGTGGGGCGAATTTCCACCTCGGTGGTGAGAATGGCGTCTTCATGCTCCACGAACAGCCGGCTTTCCAGCACGCCATCCAGCGCCTGCAGCTCGGCAAGGTGAATGCCGTGGCAGTTCTCGCAAATGTAATGGTCGATGTGGCCGGCAACCAGCCAGCGCATGGCTACTTCTGCTGTTAACACGTGATGTCCCGATAAAAGAAAGCTTGAAGGAGCCGCATTGTAAACCAAAGCCGAAGGCCAGGAAAATTCAAAAGCCGGGGTGACCCGGTTGCTTTTTCCGCCAAAAGGGGGAAAGCTGCCGGTAAGACTCAGTAATGCCTCATGTCGGGTAGGAAGGATGAGCCAATGAAGATATTGCTGGCGGCGGTGGATTTGCAGGCGGGATCAGAGCGGGTAGTGGAGCGCGCGGCACAGTTGGCGGCGCGGCTGCATGCCCGGCTGCATCTGGTGCACGTGATTGACGAGGCCATGGTGCTTTATGAGCCCATGGTCGAGATCTCGGTGCGGCGCCGGTTGCAACAGGGCGCCACCCAGGCCCTGCAACAGCTGGTGAACGGGCTTCCCGTTGCGTTTAGGGCCAACATAGAGCGTCATGTGTTGCTGGGCAAGCCGTCCCAGACCCTGGCCCGCAAGGCCACCGAATTGCAGGCCGATCTGGTGCTGGCGGGCAGACAGCATCAGGAGCCGGTGCAGGAGCTGTTTCTCGGCACCACGGTCGAGCGGTTGTTGCGTCACTGCACCATGCCGGTGCTGGTGGTCACTCAGAGCGGTGGCGGACCCTACCGGCAACTGGTGGCGGCCACGGACTTTTCCCGCAGCTCCCATCATGCCCTGCGGGCGGGACTGACGCTGGCGCCCGATGCCGCCATCAGCCTGGTGCACGTGTTTGAACCGCCCCTGCTGCTGGGGTTGCTGCGCCATGATGCCCTGCATACCGACAGCCTGATGAGCCACCAGAAGGTGCGCATTGAGCGGGAGGTGAGGGAGGAGATGGCTCACTTTCTTGCCGCCGAAGATCAGGATCGCATCGACACCCGCATTCTGTCGGGAGCGGTAAAGCAGTCCATCGCCTCGGTGGTGGAGGAAACCGGCGCTCAGTTGCTGGTGCTGGGGTACCACGGTCGCCAGGGCATCAGCCGGTTGCTGGTGGGCAACCTGGCCATGAGCTTTCTCAGCGCGCCTCCCTGCGACGTGCTGGTGGCCCGGTAATCCGAAAACTGATTGATTCCTGAACAACCCTTTGAACTTTGTGCCGGCCGCCGGTATCCTTGGCGGCCTTCAGGGTTCGCCTTCTGCGTTTTCCTTCTTTAACCACAGCGAGTTTGTTTCTTGATTTCCACCAACAACATCACCATGCAGTTCGGCGCCAGGCCGTTGTTTGAAAACATTTCCGTCAAGTTTGGCGACGGTAACCGTTATGGCCTTATCGGTGCCAACGGTTGCGGCAAGTCCACCTTTATGAAAATTCTCGGTGGCGATCTGGAGCCCAGTGCCGGCAACGTCAGCCTGGACGTGAACGAGCGCATCGGCAAGCTGCGTCAGGATCAGTTCGCCTACGAGCACGAGCGGGTACTCGACGTGGTGATGATGGGGCATGCCGAACTGTGGGCCGCCATGCACGAACGCGACAGCATTTACGCCAACCTGGAGGCTACCGACGAAGACTACATGCGCGCCGCCGAGCTGGAAGGGCTGGTGGCCGAGTACGACGGTTACACCGCCGAGGCCCGGGCCGGCGAACTGCTGCTGGGAGTGGGCATTCCCCTGGAGCAGCATCAGGGCCCCATGAGCGAGGTGGCCCCGGGCTGGAAGCTGCGGGTGCTGCTGGCCCAGGCGCTGTTTTCCGATCCCGATGTACTGCTGCTCGACGAGCCCACCAACAACCTGGACATCGACACCATTCGCTGGCTGGAAGGGGCGCTGAACGAGCGCAACAGCACCATGATCATCATTTCCCACGACCGCCATTTTCTGAACAGTGTGTGCACTCACATGGCGGATCTGGACTACGGCGAGCTGCGCGTGTATCCGGGCAACTACGACGACTACATGCTGGCCGCCACCCAGGCGCGGGAGCGGCTGCTGGCGGACAACGCCAAGAAAAAGGCGCAGATTGCCGAGTTGCAGAGCTTCGTGGCCCGTTTCAGTGCCAATGCCTCCAAGGCACGTCAGGCCACTTCCCGCGCCAGGCAAATCGACAAGATCAAGCTGGAAGAGGTCAAGGCCTCCAGCCGCCAGAACCCCTTTATTCGCTTTGAGCAGGACAAGAAGCTGTATCGCAACATTCTGGAAGTGGAAGGGCTGACCAAAGGCTATGGCGAGGCGCCGTTGTTCAGAAACCTGGGGTTAATGGTAGAGGTGGGCGAGCGTATCGCCATTCTGGGCACCAACGGCATCGGCAAGTCCACCTTGGTGAAAACCCTGGTGGGCGAGCTGGCGCCCGACAGCGGCACCATCAAGTGGTCGGAAAACGCCCGCATCGGTTATTACGCCCAGGATCATGCCGCCGACTTCGATACCGATCTCACCGTGTTCGAATGGATGAGCCAGTGGCAGCAGGAAGGGGACGACGAGCAGACCGTGCGCTCGGTGCTGGGCCGGCTGCTGTTCAGCCAGGACGACATCAAGAAAAAGGTGGGCGTACTGTCGGGCGGCGAGCAGGGTCGCATGCTGTTTGGCAAGCTGATGATGCAAAAGCCCAATATTCTGGTGATGGACGAACCCACCAACCACCTGGACATGGAATCCATCGAATCGCTGAACATGGCGCTGGAGCTGTATCAGGGCACACTGATCTTCGTGTCCCACGACCGGGAGTTTGTATCGTCGCTGGCCACCCGCATTCTGGAGCTGAGTGAGCACGGCATTCGCGACTTCAGCGGCAGCTACGACGACTACCTGCGTGAGCAGGGCGTGCTTTGATCACGGTTTAGTCACCGTTTCAACTCTCGTCATTTCCGCGAAGGCGGAGACCCGTGACATATTGCACCATGGGCCTCATGTGCATGGCACAGAGGGGGTTCCAGTAAACAAAAAAACGCCGGGCAATGCCCGGCGTTTTTATTCATGGGGCGTGCAATGGCCTCAGCGCAAAATCAGCATGGGCTTGCTGGACTCCTGCAGCATCAGATCGGTGATGCTGCCCAGCAGCCACAGGCGAATGCGGGAGTGGCCGTAAGCGCCCATGACCATCAGATCCATGTTCTGCCTGTCCTGGTAGGCCAGCAGGTTTTTCTTCACTTCGCCCTGCAGCAGGGCGGCGGTGGCCTGGTGACCGTAGTCTTCCAGTTGCTGACGCGCGGCCTCGAGTTGGGCTTTTTTCTCCTCACTGGGGCCGGCCACCATCACCACATGACACTCCAGCCCCTTGAACAGGGGAGACTTGGCGATGTACTCCACGCACTTGCGGGTGGTGTCGCTGCCGTCAAAGGCAATCATGATACGCTGAGGCTGAGTGTAGTCGCCGTCGGTCAGCAGCAGTGGCTTGTCGGTGGTGCGGATCACCTGCTCCACATGGCCACCCAGGCGCTCCGGGCTGTCGTCCTCGTTGTTGCCCCGGCGGCCCAGCACCACCAGATCGGCATAGTCGTCATACTGCTCCAGCACGTTCACCAGCCGGCCTTCGCGGGAGATGGTGCGTGGCTCGGGATAGCCGGCCTGCTGTACATGCTTGCTGGCCTGCTCCAGGATCAGCTTGCTCTGCTCCCGGGCCAGCTCGGCCCGTTTCTTGTCGAGGTCGGCCAGTTCGGCCTGAACACTGTCCTGGGCGCTGAGGGTGGAAGCTGCCCCCATGTTCAGCAGCATGGTGGGTTCGGGCTTGTGCATGACGTGCAGCAGCACCAGGGAGGCGGACAGCTGTTGGGCAGCCCAGGCCGCATAATCGCAAACGCAGGCGGTGTGTTTGGAACCGTCGATACCGGCCAGTACATTGGTGCTCATCTTTTTTATCCTGATAGGTAATTGATGCGAAAAAGAATTGCGGGGGCTTTATGGTCTGCACTCTAACACAGTTTGCAGGCGGGAGAAGTACCGCCGGTGCCTTTTGAAAGGGGCTTTGTGGCGCGGAACGACTCGTTTGGCATAGGTCAACGAAAAAAGCAAAAAAAACGTGAAAAAAATTGTAATAATCTTGATGCCGGTCAACCCTTATGGAGTAGACGCCGGATTTTCCGGCGTTCAGGATGTGCCAGAAGGCCACTCGTGCCGCCCGGTTTTGGTTCCCGGGCAAGGCGCGGGTCTTGAGCAGGAGATGTACCATGAAGACCGTCATGTCAGTCATGCTTGCCGCCGTGTTTGCGCTGAGCATGTTGCCGCTTCATACCCAGGCCGCCACGGCCAGCCAGCCGTTTGCCGATACGTTTTCATCCCGTGGGGACGGTGTGGATAACCGTCAGTGCAGAATGATGAAAAAACAGGGCAAGAAACTGCCCGGTTTCTGTCAGCCCTGATCTTCGTCACGTCACTCACTCGAACATAACCAAAGGGGCCAGGGGCTCCTTTTTTGTGTTCATATGCCGGTGCGGCGAAAGGGCTGGGTGAGCAGGCGCAGCAGGCCCCGCTCTTCGGGAGCGCGAAATTCCTTGAGCCCCAGCCGCATGTGCCGGTGGCCATCCCGAGGCCGGGCCCGGTAGCTGCCCAGCCAGCGATCCCAGCAGCTGAGGTTGAAGCCAAAGTTGCTGTCGGTTTCCTGCGGGTAAACCGAATGATGCACCCGGTGCATGTCCGGGGTAACCAGCAGCCGCCGCAGTACCGCGTCCACCTTGGCGGGCAGATGGATATTGGCATGGTTGAACAGAGAGGTGGCATTGAGCAGCACTTCAAACACCAGCACCGCCAGCGGGGAAGCTCCCAGCAGCAATACCCCTGCCAGCTTGATTGCCATGGACAGCAGGATTTCCAGCGGATGAAAGCGCACCCCTGTGGTGGCATCCAGCTCGGTATCGGTATGGTGCATCCGGTGCAGCCGCCACAGCAGCGGCA
Organism: Oceanimonas pelagia; assembly: GCF_030849025.1. Taxonomy (NCBI): domain Bacteria; kingdom Pseudomonadati; phylum Pseudomonadota; class Gammaproteobacteria; order Aeromonadales; family Aeromonadaceae; genus Oceanimonas; species Oceanimonas pelagia. The sequence continues at coordinate 1,720,541 of NZ_CP118224.1, read as the reverse complement.
CCCGGTGAAACAGCCGGTGCTGCCAGTAAATGAGCAAGTCCAGCAACAGCACCGTTAGTGGCAGGGCCAGCCAGTCGGGCAGGGCGAGCCAGGCCAGTACTCCCCAGTTCCGCTCCGCCGCCAGCAGTGCCGCTCCCACCGCAGCCAGGGGAAACAGGGCACGCACCAGCAGGGTGTTGAGGCCGGCCAGGGCCAGGTGCCGCAGCCAGCGCGGTCCGCGCCGTTGCCGCTGTGGCCGGCGGGGCGCGTAGTGCTCCCACAGCAGAAACAACAGCAACAGGCCGGCAAAGCTGCCCAGCCGCAGCCAGGGTTCAAATTCGTTCAGCATGGAGTTACCCAGCTTCCCGGCAACTGAAACAGATCCCCCGGCTCGTCAATATCCAGCAGGGTTTCCCCTTCACGCCAGCACCAGCCCAGGGCCGTGAGCCGCCGGCGGGTCAGCTCGGCCACCCGGTCGGTGCTCCAGGGCATGTGCTCGAACAGGGTGGCAGAAAACCGGCGCAGGCCCAGCAGGGCGTAGCCGCCGTCCCGGGTGGGGTACAGCAGCGCGTCGCAATCCGTCAGCCGTGTCGCCGCCTGGTGCAGCAGGGCCGGGCTCAGTTGCGGGCAGTCGGTGCCCACCAGCAGCACGGCCCCGTTGCGTGCCAGGCCGCGTCGGGCGGCCCGGGCCATGCGTGCCCCCAAATCGCCTTCACCCTGGTCACGTTGCACTACGCCCGCCGGCAGGCGACAGGCTCGCCAGTCGGGGTGTGCCGGGGCCGGGCTCATGCACAATTCCACCGGGCCAAGTCCGGCGGCCAGGGCGTGGGCCAGGGTGGTATTGAGCATGGCATGGGCCAGGCGGGCGGCGCCCTTGGCGCCCAGGGTCGGAACCAGCCGGGTTTTGGCCTGGCCGGGCAGGGGCGCCTTGGCGAACACCAGCATGCGGGTGTTCACCGGTACCGCTCCGCCAGCCGCTGCGGCTCGGCGCCGCGCCAGTAGGCAAACCGCAGCCGCCACATCAGCCAGATGGTGCGCCACACGCCGTGGTTCTCCCAGCGCCGGCCCGACGTGATCACCCGCTGTCGCAAACAGGCCGGCGGCCCCAACTCCTTGAGCCGTTTGCTGAGCGCTATGTCTTCCATCAGCGGTTGTTCGGGAAAGCCGCCTACCGCCATAAAGGCACTTCGGCGCATAAACAGGCCCTGATCGCCGGTGGCAATGCCGGTCAGCCGGGAGCGCAGGTTCATCATGGCGCCGATCACTGCCAGCATGGGATGGCGGCCCTGCAGGCTCACATCGAAGCGGCCCCAGTGGTGATGTTGCAGGGCGGTGGTGACAAGTCGTGCCGTCTGGCCGGGCAGCAGGGTGTCGGCGTGCAGAAACAGCAGATATTCGCCCCGTGCCGCGGCGGCGCCGGCGTTCATTTGTCGCGCCCGTCCCGGTGGCGTGGTGATCTGAGTGGCCCCCCACCGCCTGGCCAGGCGAGCCGTGTCGTCGCTGCTGTTGCCATCCACGACGATGACCTCGGCCTGCTTCGGCAGGGTCGCCAGGGTGGCGGGCAAGGCCCTAGCCTCGTTCAGGGCAGGAATAACAATGCTGAGGCTCATTACTGCTCCTCCAGGGCACCACCGCAACTGCTGCCCTGACCGGCGGTGCAGCCATGGCAGTGACCGGCCACGCGAACGGGGCAGCCGGCGTAATCCCGTTGCAACAGCTCCCGCAGGTGTGGCCGGCCCCGGCCGGACAGGGGCAGGCCAAGCTGCTGGTTAAAGTCACAGTCATACAGGTAGCCCTGCCAGTCCACGCTGACAAGGTTCCGGCACATGACGCTGGTCAGGTTGGCGGCACTGAAGTTGTTCGTCAGCAGGCGCATGTAGTCGTGAAACTGACCGGTGCTCACAAGGGAATCGCCAAAGCGTTTGATGGGCATGTTGGCCAGGGCAAACAGCTGGTTGAACTCGATGTCGAAGTGGCGTTTCAGCTCGTGCCGGTAGGCGGCTTCCAGTTCGGCCTGAGGGGGCGGCAGGCGGGGCCCCTGCGGGTTGTATACCAGGTTCAGCACCAGTTCCGAGCCGGGCTTGCCATAGCCCAGTCGGTTGAGCTGCTGCAGGGCGACAATGCTTTTGTCGAAGCTGCCCTTGCCGCGCTGCCGGTCGACGTTTTCCATGGCGTAACAGGGCAGGGACGCCACCACCTCCACCCGGTTTTCCGCCAGAAAGGCGGCCAGGTTTTCCTGCCCCGGCTCCAGCAGTACGGTGAGGTTGCAGCGGTCGATCACCCTGACTCCCAGCCGGCACGCCTGCCGCACCAGGTCGCGAAAGCCGCCGTGCAGCTCGGGGGCGCCACCGGTGAGATCCAACGTGTGAATGCCGCGGGCCTGCAGCACCTGCGGGATCAGCGCCAGGGTCTGCTCATCCATCATTTCGGTGCGGTGGGGGCCGGCGGCCACATGGCAGTGTGCACACTTCATGTTGCAGCGGTAACCCAGGTTCACCTGCAGGGTGTCGGTCCGGTCGCGGACAAGGGGCGGAAAGGCGGTCTGCTCGAGCAGGGGCAGGATGTTTCGCATCACAGGACTCCGTGGCAATGGCTGGTATTGATGAGTGGTGTGTGCCGGGCGCTTTCTTACAAAAAGGTAGCAGGAATGGTGAAAATGGTTCGTTTGACCCATGCTCAATGCCGGCATCTATAGTGGAGACAGCCACAAGGAAAGTACCATCAGCGGAGGAACGGCATGACGGCCTATCACGAGTTTACCCTGAATGACGCCATCGACTTTGCCCGCCGTCACTACCGGGGCTTTGCCGCCGGGGCGGCGCTGAGCGCCGAGGAGGTGGGGGACGGCAATCTCAACCGGGTGTTCAGGGTGAGCGACCCGCAGGGGCAGGGAGTGATCGTCAAGCAGGCCCTGCCCTACATTCGCTGTATTGGCGAAGGCTGGCCGCTGACCCGCCAGCGGGCGGCGCGGGAAGCGCGGGTGCTGCTGCGTCATGGCGAGCTGAGTCCACACGGCACCCTGGCGTTGTTGCATCATGACGATACGCTGTCGGCCCTGCTGCTGGAGGATTTGAGCCACTGGCAGCTATGGCGCCGGGCCCTGCTGGAGACGGATGAGCCTGAAAGCGTGGCAACCGCCCTGGGGCAGCACCTGGCAAGGGTACTGTATGGCACTTCCGACTTTCAGGTGCCGTCGGCCATCAAGCGGGCCGAGGTGGTGCGGCTGGCCAACCCGGAGCTGTGTGCAACCACCGACACGGTGTTTTTTCACGATCCTTACCGGCCCGGTGAGCGCAACCGGGTGCCGCCCGGGCTTGAAAGCGACGCCGCCGCGCTGTGGCGTGACAGGGAGCTGAAACACAGGGTGGCTCACCTGCGGCTGCGTTTTCAGTGTAACGCCGAGGCCCTGCTGCACGGCGATCTGCATACCGGCTCGGTGTTTGTGCGGGAGGGCGAATGCCGGGTGTTTGACGCCGAGTTCGGCTTTTACGGCCCCATGGGCTTTGACATGGGTCTGGTGATGGCCAACCTGTTGCTGAACTTTTGCGCCCAGTCCGGCTGGCGGGACGCCGGCGCCGCCGAGGCGGCCCGCTTTGCCCGGGTGGAGGAGCTGCGCCGGCTGTGGAAGGCGTTCAGCGAGGACTTTCTGGCCCGCGCCAGGACCACCTCGGCGCCCCTGCTGGGCGAGCCCGGAGTGGCCGGCGAGTGGGTGCAGCAGGTATGGCGGGACAGCCTGGGGTTTGCCGGCACCGAGATGATTCGGCGCACCATTGGCATTGCCCATGTGGCGGATCTCGACGACATTGCCGATCCGGCGCAGCGGCAGGACTGTCAGCGTCAGGCGCTGTGGCTGGGCCGGCGCTTGATCCTGGAGGCGGCTACACTGAGCCCGGTCAGCCTGTGTGGTGAGCTCAGGCGCCTGGCGGCGGGGGAGCCGGTGAGCGGGAATGGGGATCAGGGAATGGACTCGCTCCCACGCGGAGCGTGGAAGCGAGTAAGGCGTTAGCGCAAGATCAGCAGCGGTACTCTGGCGTCCCGGATCATGGCGGTGGTGGTGCTGCCCACCAGCCACTGGCGAATGCGGGAGTGGCCGTAGGCGCCCATGATCATCAGATCCATGCCCTGTTGCTGCTGGTAACCGGTCAGCGCCTTGTCCGCCTCGCCGGGCACAATGGCGGTCACGGCGGTGAGGCCGGCCTGGGCCAGCAGCTGGCGGGCCCACTCCAGCTGGGCCCTGTGGTCGTCGGTGTCGGCGCCGGCCAGCACCAGATGCAGCTCCAGCCCCCTGAACAGCGGGCTGGCGGCCAGCATTTCCACGCCCTTGCGGGTGGTGGCACTGCCGTCAAAGGCCAGCATCACTTTTTGCGGGGCGTGATACTCACCCAGGGTGACCAGAATGGGCCGGTGCAGGGCGCGGATCACCTGCTCCACATGGCTGCCCAGGTGGGCATGGGCCGAGGCAGACGCCTCGCCGTGGCGACCCAGCACCAGCAGCCGGGTGGTGGGCTCAAGTTCCACCAGGGTATCCACCAGGGCACCGTGGCGTTGCAGGGTATGCGTGTGTTCAAGGCCGCTGGTCCGGGCGCGCTCCTGCGCCGCGGCCAGCATCAGCCGGCCCTGCTCCTTGGCCAGCTTGCCGCGGCGGGCATCCAGCTCGGCCAGCTCGGCCAGCAACTGTTCCTGGCTGCCCAGGCCGATGCTGCCGCTCAAATCGCCCTGCACCGGTGTGGCTTCCTTGTCGAGCACATGCACAAAGGTCAGCGGCGCATGCAGGCGCTGGCTGGCCCAGCCGGCCCAGTCGCATACCGTGGCCGCGTGGCCGGAGCCGTCGATACAGGCCAGAACGTGTTCGGTCATTTGCTTTCCCTCTCTGTTAGTGGCCCATCAGCTTTTCGACCGCCTGGGGATCATTATGCACGGCAAAGCGATCCACCAGGGTGGCACTGGCCTCATTCAGACCAATAATCTCCACCTCTGTGCCTTCCCGCTTGAAGGTGATCACCACCTTGTCGAGGGCGCTGATGGCGGTAATGTCCCAGAAGTGGGCGCGGCTCAGATCGATGCGTACCTTGTCCACCACTTCCTTGAAGTCAAAGGCGGCCACAAACTGCTCGGCCGAGGTAAAGAACACCTGGCCCACCACCCGGTATTCCCGGGTGCCGTCGGCGGTTTTTTCCGCGCCGACATACAGCAGCTGGCCCACCTTGTGGGCGAAGAACAGGGCACTGAGCAGCACGCCCACCAGCACGCCCCAGGCCAGGTTGTGGCTGTACACCACCACCGCCACGGTGGCGATCATCACCAGGCTGCTGCTTTTGGGCAGGGTGCCGAGATCACGAATGGAGGCCCAGCTGAAGGTACCGATCGACACCATGATCATCACCGCCACCAGGGCGGCCATGGGAATTTGCGACACCCAGGGGCCAAGGAACACCACCAGAATGAGCAGCACCACCCCGGCCACCAGGGTGGACAGCCGGCCGCGGCCGCCGGACTTCACGTTGATCACCGACTGGCCGATCATGGCGCAGCCGGCCATGCCGCCGAGCAGGCCGGTGGCGATGTTGGCGAGGCCCTGGCCCTTGCATTCGCGGTTCTTGTCGCTCTTGGTGTCGGTGAGATCGTCGACGATGGTGGCGGTCATCATCGACTCCAGCAGGCCCACCACCGCCAGCGACAGTGAATAGGGGAAGATAATGGCCAGGGTGTCCAGGTTCAGCGGTACATCGGGCCACAGGAACACCGGCAGGGTATCGGGCAGCTCGCCCATGTCGCCCACGGTGCGCACGTCAATGCCAAAGGCGACGGCAACGATGGTGAGGCTGACAATGCACACCAGCGGTGAGGGCAGCAACTTGCCCACCCCGGGCACCAGTGGCAGCAGGTAGATGATGCCCAGGCCGGCGGCGGTCATGGCATACACGTGCCAGCTGACGTTGGTCAGCTCCGGCAGCTGGGCCATGAAAATGAGAATGGCCAGGGCGTTGACGAAGCCGGTTACCACCGAGCGGGACACAAAACGCATCAGCTCGCCCAGGCGCAGGTAGCCGATAACTATCTGGAGCAGGCCGCACAGCAGGGTGGCGGCGAGCAGGTACTGCAGGCCGTGCTCCTTCACCAGGGTCACCATCAGCAGCGCCATGGCACCGGTGGCGGCGGAGATCATGCCCGGGCGACCGCCGGCAAAGGCGATCACCACCGCCATGCTGAAGGACGCATAAAGGCCGATCTTGGGATCGACGCCGGCGATGATGGAGAAGGCGATGGCTTCCGGGATCAGCGCGAGCGCCACCACCAGACCGGCCAGCACGTCGCCCTTGACGTTAAAGAGCCAGGTTTGTTTGAGCTTGGAGATCATTGCGGTTTCCGAATTGTGGGTCGATGGCCTTTCGGGAAGCATGAAAATGCGGGTGCGAAAGCCGAATTGGGTCGCGGGCTGACGTTATGCAGTTTTTTCATCAAAACGTCATTTATTAGAAGCGTCGCGATTTTGAGAACGGGTATTATAGGGATCCGGTCCGGGTCGAACAAGGCCGATACCGATGGCAATCAACAGGAGAACCTAAATGAGTGACAAGCGAATGCTGGGCAGCCGCGCGCTGGATGTGATGCAGCATATTGGCCTGATTATCGTGGCCATGGCCACCGTGGTGGCGGTGGCGCTGGAGGTGAACACCATGTGGCAGGCGCGCAACGTGGCGCTGGCGGATCTGCTGCTGATGTTCATCTATCTGGAAGTGCTGGCCATGGTGGCCATTTACCTGCGCTCGGGCAAGCTGCCCATTCGCATTCCGCTCTATATCGCCATTGTGGCCCTGGCCCGCTACCTGATCCTCGACATGAAGGGCATGGACAACTGGCGGCTGATCACTGTGGCCGGCGCCGCCCTGGTGCTGGCCCTGGCCATTCTCGCCATTCGCTTTGGTCACACCAAATACCCCTACGACAAGGACGAGGGCGGGCACTGATTGTAGTGAGGGGGGGAGGAGAGAAGAGTGAGGAGTGTCACTTTCGTCTCACCTCTCACCTTTCACCACTCACCTCTCACGAAGTTACCCCGTGTGCTCAATCACATGGCGGGCAAAGCCGCTGCCCGCTTCTTCGTAGATATTGAACACCTCGTCGGCGCCCAGCTCGCGCAGCTGGGCGCCTTCTTCCGGATAACGGATAATGGCCGCCACCCGGCCCTGAAAGTTGGCATGGCGGATCTGCTCCAGGGCGTAAAGGTTACCGGCGTGGTTGGGCATGGCCAGAAAAATGTACTCCAGCTGGCTGCCGATGTTGGCCTTGTCCCAGAAGTCCGAGTCCGAGGCGTCCCCCTTGATCACATTGATGTTGAGCTCCTTCAGCAGCGGAATCTTTTTCTCGTCCGAGTCGATGCCCACCAGCTTCTTGTGCGGGTTCACATTCTCCAGCTCCATGTAGGCACCCTGGCCGATGCGGCCCATGCCCACGATCAGAATATTGGCATCACCCAGCTGAATGGGCATGTCGTCCGGGTGCAGCAGGGCCGGATCCTGGGGCGTGAGCCGGTGCATAAAGCGGCGGTAGATGTTCTCGTTGTTGGCGTTGAGGGGCGCCGAGGCCACAAAGGAAATGGCCAGGGCAATGGACGCGACGATCACCCAGTCGTTGCTCAGCATGCCCTGCTGGGCCGCCAGCGCCGCCACAATCAGGCCAAACTCGGAAAAGTTGCTCAGGCTCAGGGTGGCCAGCAGTGAGGTGCGCGGGCGCAGGTGGCTGCGCTTGTACAGCTTGTAGTAGATGACGCTTTTCAGCGGCAGCACCAGCAGCAGGATCAGCGAAATCCACAGGGTATCCAGGGTGGGCATGCCGTTCAGGCCAATGTTCAGAAAAAAGGCCACCAGAAACAGCTCTTTCATGTTGAAGAACGACTTGGCCAGCTCCGCCGCGCTGTAATGGGAAGCCAGCATCATGCCGATAACCAGCGCGCCCAGATCCCCCTTGAGCCCCACCAGCTGAAAGCCGTAGTAGCCCACTACCAGCGCCAGAAACACCGCGAACAGGGTTTGCAGCTCACCGTGGCCGGCCCGCTCCAGAATGCGGCAGAACAGCGGGCGCAGCAGCGGCAGCAGCACCAACAGCGACAGCGCCCAGGGGCTCGGCACCTTGCCGGCGGAAATGCTGAGAAAGGCCACCGCAAACAGATCCTGCATCACCAGCACCCCGATGGCGACCACACCGTAGAAGGTGTTCATGTCGCTGCGCTCTTCCAGCACCTTGACCGCGAACACCGTGCTGGAAAAACTCAGGGCAAAGGCCATCAGCATGGCCTGCTGCCAGTGCAGCTCCTGGGCCAGGGCAAAGCCCAGGGTCTTGATGCCGAGCAGCACCAGGGTAAACAGTGCGGTGGACGAGACGATGTGCCCGCAGGCGGTGCCCCACACCTCCCGGCGCAGCAGGGTCTTGATATCGAGTTTGAGCCCGATGCTGAACAGCAGCAGGGTCACACCCAGGTTGGCGAGGGTATCGAGGGTGGCGTTGGGCTCATAGCCCATGGCGTTGAGCACGAAGCCGGCGGCCAGAAAACCGATGAGCGGCGGCAGGCCAATCAAATAAACGATGAGGCCGCAGCCAAAGGCGACAGCGATAAAAACGGGATCCATGATGGGCGTGTTATGGGTTGCAGCTCCTGAGGTGGGGCTATAGTCGGTGTTCAGGCCGCACCTTGTCAACAAAGGCGGCCAGTTTGAAGCCGGTTTTGCCGTTCAGAACAGATCGATATCGGCGGCGGAGGCGTAGATGTGCTGGGGCCGGAATGGCATTTTGTCGATGTCGGCCACCTGACTCACCCCGGTCAGCACCAGCACGGTTTCCAGCCCCGCCTGAAAGCCGGCAAGAATGTCGGTGCGCAGGTTGTCTCCCACGATCAGGGTGTTTTCCGAATGGGCGTCCATGTGGTTGAGGGCGGCGCGCACTATCCAGGCGCTGGGTTTGCCCACGTAAAACGGTTTTTTGCCGGTCATGCGCTCAATGGGGGCGCACAGGGCGCCGCAGGCCGGGTGCATCTGGGGGCCGTGGGTGTCCGGATTGGTGGCGATAAAGCGGGCGCCGTCGGCCACGAAGCGGGCCGCCATCTGGATCATGCTCCAGTTGTAGTTGCGGGTTTCGCCCACCACCACAAAGTCGGGATCGATGTCGGTAATGGTAAAACCGGCCTTGTACAGCTCGTGAATGAGCGCGCCTTCACCGATGACGTAGGCCTTTTCACCGCTCTGGCGCTTGAGAAAGTCGGCGGTGGCCATGGCCGAGGTGTAAAAGCAGCTTTCCGGCACCTCGATGCCCGCCGAGTAAAAACGGTTTTGCAGATCCCGTGGCGTCTGTGCCGGGTAATTGGTGAGGAACAGCAGGTTCATGTCCCGCTCCAGTACGCGTCGCACAAAGGCATCGGCACCGGGAATGAGATCGTTGTTGTGCAGGATAACGCCGTCGATATCGCAGATAAGGTTGTTCTTTTGCATTGGTGCTCCTTGTGCCGGATTCTTGGGCCGGTCTGGTTCCCACTGTGTTGCCAGAATATGACAGTTTCATGACCACGGGAACGGCTTTTGTCATTTGCCGGTGCACTCGAGCCAGCCGCCCAGGCCGTTGATGCGCCGGGAAATGGCGGCGGCCCTTTGCTGCACATGGGCCGAGGGGCGGCCGGCGGAAAAGCGCCGCGGGTTGGGCAGCACCGCCGCCAGCAGGCTGGCCTGGTGACGATTGAGGCGGGCAGCGGAGGTATTAAAATACGCCCGTGCCGCCGCTTCGGCGCCGTAGATGCCCGGGCCGAACTCGGCGATGTTGAGGTAAAGGGTGAGAATGCGCTCCTTGGGCAGCAGCCATTCCAGCATGGGGGTATAGAGCGCCTCCAGCGCCTTGCGGGTGTAACTGCGCCCCGGCCACAGATACAGGTTTTTGGCGGTCTGCATGCTGATGGTGCTGCCACCGCGCAGCCGGCCACCGTCGGCGGCTTCGCTCAGCACATCGCCGAGGGCGTCCCAGTCAAAGCCGCGGTGGCGGCAGAACTTGTTGTCTTCGGCGGCGATCACCGCCATTTTCAGCTGGCTGGAAATGCGCGCGCCGGGCTGCCAGTCCTTGTGCAGGCTTTCGCCTTCAAACAGCCGGATCACCATCAGCGGGGTGATCGGCACCGGCACAAACCGGTACACCAGGGTCAGCGCCAGCGGCACCAGCAACAGCAGCACGGCCAGCCAGCCGAGCAGGCGTTTAATCAGGGTGGTCATTCAGGGTTCATCTCCATGTCACGGGCGGATCACGGTTTTCAAATTTGAGTCAACTGGAACCTCGGTCGGCGGCGATTCTTTGTTATCTTTAGTAACATGCCGGCAGAATAAGGAGAGGTGCCATGTCTGCATTTATCGAGCAACTGCCCAAGGTGGAGCTGCATCTTCACATTGAAGGCTCCCTGGAGCCGGAGCTGGTGTTTGCCCTGGCCCGGCGCAATGGTATCACCCTGAATTACGCCGATGAAAGCGCCCTGAGGGCGGCCTACGACTTTGACGATCTTCAGTCGTTTCTGGATATCTATTACGCGGGCATGAGCGTGCTGCAGACCGAGCAGGACTTTTTCGACATGACCCATGCCTATCTGCAACGGGCCCACCGTGAAAACGTGCGCCACACCGAGATTTTTTTCGATCCCCAGGCCCATACCGACAGGGGGGTGCCGTTTTCCGTGGTGATCACCGGCATTCACCGGGCGCTGGAGCAGGCCCGGCATGACTGGGGCATGAGCAGCCGGTTGATCATGTCGTTTCTGCGCCATCTGCCGGAAGCGTCGGCCATCGACACCCTGCGTCAGGCCGAGCCGTTTCATGCCTGGCTCACCGGCGTGGGGCTCGACTCCGCCGAGCGGGGCAACCCGCCGGAGAAATTTCGCCGGGCCTATGCCCTGGCCCGGGAGCAGGGTTACCGGCTGGTGGCCCACGCCGGCGAGGAAGGGCCGCCGCAATACATTCGCGATGCCCTGGAGCTGCTGGGGGTGGAGCGCATCGATCACGGTGTGGCGGCCATTGCGGATGATGCCCTGATGGCGGAGCTGGCCGAGCGCCGGGTGCCGCTGACCGTGTGCCCCTTGTCGAACCTCAGACTCAGGGTGGTGAATGCCATGGCCGAGCATCCGATGCAGAAGCTGCTGCAGGCCGGCCTGTGCGTGACCGTGAACTCGGACGATCCGGCCTATTTCGGCGGCTACATGAATGCCAACTACCAGGCCCTGCAGGACGGCCTTGGCATGAGCGACGGCGAACTGCTCAGGCTTGCCATGAACGGGGTGGAGGCCTGCTGGCTGTCGCCGGAAGAAAAGACCCTGTTGCTGCACGACATTCAGGCTCATGGAGAAAAATTCGGCGTTCGGGCCTTTGATGGCTAAAGCTGGCGCCCCCGGCGCCGATAAACCGGTCAGGGTGTAACAAGAGGCAGCGGGTGTGCGCAAACTCATGGCAGTAACGGGACTGGTGCTCAGCAGCGTAAGCTGGGCCCAGCCGCGTACCTATGTGGCGAGTCTGGATCATTCCCGCTGGCGGCTGGCCGCCGACTCGGCGGTGGAGTGCCGGCTGGAGCATACCATTCCCGGTTTTGGCACCGGGGCCTTTGTCAGCCGGGCCGGCAAGAACGTCAACCTGGTCTTTGAGCTGAGTCCGCTCAGGGCCATGCCCCGCACCCGGCAGGCGGCACTGAGAAGCGAGTCGCCCTACTGGCAGCCCGGCCGCGCGGCCCGGCCCATCAGCCAGGTCACCTTTTACCAGCAGTTCGACGCCATGGTGGAGCAGCAAAACGCCTGGATCATGCTCGACGAGCTCAGCCAGGGGCGCTGGCCCACCTTTTATTTCGACGACTGGTACGCCGGAGACCGTACCACCGGGGTGGGGTTGTCATCGGTGAACTTTCGCGCCCGTTACGCCGCCTTTCTTGACTGCCAGCACAACCTGCTGCCGTACGGCTTTGAAGACATCGCCTTCAGCGTGCTCAACTACGTCAACAACGCCGACGAGCTGACGCCCCATTCGCGCCAGCGGCTGGCGATGATCGCCGATTATGTGCGTGCCGACCCCAATATTGGCGAGGTGGTGATCAACACCTACACCGACAGCTTTGGCACCGAGTTTCACAACAAGCAGCTGTCGTTGCTGCGGGCCAAGGCCGTCAAGGACCGCTTCCTGGAGCTGGGCCTGCCCGACACCAGCATTCGGGTGGAAGGCCACGGCGAGCGCCGGCCCATTGCCGATAACGGCACTCCCGAGGGCCGCCAGAGCAACCGGCGGGTGGTGATCAGCCTGGGGCGGGCCCCCATTTAAAGCGCGTTATTTCCGTGATTCCGCTCCTTCATGAAAGGACAGAGGGGCAAGGATAAACTGCGCCTGCCATGTGGTTCCTTCGCGTCGTGCAGGAATACGGGTTCAGCATTGAACATGCGTTTTATCTGTTAAAAAGCCGTTTCCCCCTTTCCCTTTGCACCCGGCTTGGGTAGCTTATGAGCCTTTTAACATTTCAGGGAGAGAGCATGACCTGGTTGATGTACATGGTGCTGGGCGCCTTTGCCGGCACCCTGGCGGGGTTGTTTGGGGTGGGCGGCGGCCTGATTATCGTGCCGGTGCTGATTTTCAGTTTCAATTTGCAGGGCATTGGCGGCGAGCTGGTGGCGCATATGGCGGTGGGCACCTCGCTGGCCACCATCATGTTTACCTCGCTCAGCGCCATTCACACCCATCATCAGCGACGGGCCATCGACTGGAAGCTGGCGGCCATGCTGTCGGCGGGCATAGTGGTTGGCGCCTGGCTGGGGGGGTACACCGCCGATAAGATGTCCGGGCTGCAGTTGCAGCGGGTGATCGGTCTGTTTGCCTGGCTGATGGCGGCGCAGATGCTGTTCAACCTGATGCCGAGCGGCAGCGGCAAGCTGCCGGGCAAGCCGGTGCAGGTGGCCATGGGCGGCTTTATTGGCTGGGCGTCGGGCATTTTCGGCATTGGCGGCGGCTCGCTGACGGTGCCGTTTTTAAGCTGGTGCTCGGTGCCCATGCAGCGGGCGGTGGCGGTGTCGTCGGCCTGCGGTTTTCCCATCGCCCTGGTGGGGGCCCTGAGCTATGTGGTGCACGGCCTGGATCATGGCAGCCTGCCGGATGAGGCCTGGGGCTATGTCTATCTGCCGGCGCTGATCGGCATCAGCGTGGCCAGCATGCCCTTTGCCCGGGTGGGCGCCATTCTGGCGCACAAGCTGTCGGCGGTGGTACTGAAGCGCGCCTTTGCGGTGTTTCTGTTGCTGGTGGGCGCCAAGTTTTTGTTCTTCCCGGCGTAAAAAACGGGGGGTGAGGGCCCGGGGACCGGGAATTTGAATCATGCCAGTCCCCAGTCCCTCCCTAGTCCCGCTTTTCCCGTTTCGCCAGCCAGTCATCGGCTTTAGCCACCAGCCACAGAATAAGCAGGCCCAGGGCCACCGGGCCGGCATAATTCCAGACAGCGTTCCAGGCATGGTTCAGCCACTCCATCAGCGCCCCCGGATCTTGCGGATGCCAGCCTCGTAGCGGCCCTCGCGACTATCGACCTGGGTCTGAAAGTATTTCAGAAACCACATGTACTGCTCGGGCCAGTCGCTCAGCAGGGCTTCAATTTCGGCGTTCATGGCCCGGGTATCGGCGGTGAGATCCGCCGTGGGATAGGGCGCCATGGGCGGGCGAATCACCAGCTCATAGCGGTGGGCGTCGGTGTTGTAAATACTCAGCACCGGCAGCACGCGGGCACCGGTCAGTTTCACCAGCTTGGGCAGGGCCGGCAGAGTGGCCTTCATTTCGGCGAAAAACGGCACAAAAATACTGGCCTCGCGGCCATGGTCCTGGTCCGGCAGGTAAAAGAAATGCTTGCCGTCGCGAATGGTCTTGATCACCGCCTTGATGCCGGCATCGCGCTCGTAAACAATGCCGTTGAAACGGGCCCGCTGGCGGTTGATGAACCAGTCGAACACTTCGTTCTTGGCGCTGTGCATCATGGTGCACATGGGCAGGCCCAGGGAGGTCAGGTACAGGCCACCGGCATCAATGGCCCAGGTGTGGGGGATCATGAAAATGATCTGCCTGTTCTCGGCCAGGCAGGCGTCGATATGCTCCCGGCCCTGCAGATGAAAGCGGCCCTGCAGGTAGGCCGGCGAGCGCGCGGTCCACTCGCCATAGGCGAAAAAGGTCATCAGTCCGGCCCGAATGGAATGCAGCAACCTTTGCTCAACCTCGGCCTCGGTGAGCGTGGGAAAGCACAGCCGAATGTTGGTGCGGGCGATATAGCACTGCTTTTTGGCGAACTTCACCAGCAGCGGGGCAAAGGCGCCGGCCAGGGCGTCGCGCATGCGCACCGGCAGCCAGGCCAGCAGCCACAAAGAGGCAATGGCCAGCCAGGTCGGCCAGTAGCGCGGGTGCAGGTAACGGGATTTGAACTGTGCATCATAAACGGGATCGTGCCCGGACATAACGTCTTCCTCTTGATTGCAAGGGCGCCAAGTGTATGAAAAAACGCGGGGCAAATCACCTTTGCCGGCGGGGCCGGAAGTAATCGGTATTATCGTAAAAGGCCGGCTGCTCGCTGGCCGGCCACCAGCCCGGAATGCCCAGCAGTGGCAAGGGCTGCAGCGGCCTGGGGCGGTCGAACAGGGCTTGATCCTGCAGCCGGGCACACAGTGCCCGGTCCAGCAGGGGGTACTGCTCATGGCGCGGGCGAGTGAAAAAACCGGCGGGCAGGGCCAGTACCACCGCCTTGGCGGTGAGGCCGATAAAGGGTGCGAGCGCCTGTTCGTAGAGGGCGTGGCCAAAGATGAACGGCTGCCAGTCGTTGCCCCAGCGGGCCCGCCGGTCCAGAAACAGCCCGTGCCAGTCATGGGCCTGCAGCAGGGCCAGGGCCTCGGCATCGTCGCCCTCGGGCACCGCCAGCACCAGGCCGCATTCGTCGAAATGGGTGATGCGATCCCGGCGCGGGGTGCGCTGGCGCGCGCCATGGGCGCGAATGTCGTCCATGTGCCGTTGGTTCAGCCATGCCTTGGTGCGGGGAAACAGGTGCCAGATCACGGCGCCGAAAAAGTCGTGCCAGTTGGCGCTGCGGGTGGGTACGACGCCTTGAGCCACGGCTTCTTCGTAGTAGCAGGCGAGGTCGGTAAAGTGCTCTTCACTTACAAAACGTACCGGCAGCCCGGCGGCCAGCCGCCGATTCAGGCCGGCAAGGGACGGCCAGTCGGGCTCATCAAATGCCACCAGACCTGCAAGCTGGCCCAGAATGGCGTTGCGCGTGGTAAAATCGGGATCCCAGTTCATCGGTTGTCCGTCAGCATCAAAGCCGCCAAGCATACTCCCGGCGCCATGCAATGTTCAGCAAAATTTTGTTGTTTGCCCCATTTTCAGGGCTGTTCGGACCCGAGTAGAATGCACGCGACCATGGCTGACGCACGGGGAGTGCCGATGAAACGTGTTTTTAGGGTAATGTTACTGACTTTGGTACTGCTGCCTGCATTTGCTGCCCAGGCGGCCAAAGGGGAAAATGTGAAAATTGATGATAAATGGCTGTTGGGCCGGGTGGAGTGGTTATGGTTGCCGGCGCTGAGCGACAGCGTCAAGGCGCGCATTGATTCAGGGGCCAAGACCTCGTCGATGTCGGCCACCGACATTGAGGAATTTGAACGGGACGGTGAAGCCTGGATCCGGTTTCGCTTTCTTCACGACCGTCATTCATCTCGTCTGGAAGCCCCCCTCAGCCGCTATGTGAAAATTCGTCAGGCCAACAGCAAGAAAGCGGATCGCCGTCCGGTTGTGCTGCTGCCGGTGCAGGTGGGCGATCTGGAAAAGCAGGTGGAGTTTACTCTCAAGGATCGGACCCGCATGCTGTATCCGGTGCTGCTGGGCCGGGAGTTCATGAACGACGATGTGTTGATCGATCCGTCCCGCCGCTTTGTGCAGCCCAGGTTCGCGCCCGCAGCACCGTAAAAAAAGGGGCGGAGTCTTTTCAAAATGACTCCGCCCCTTTTTACTGAGAGGCAGCCCATGGGCTGCCTCCTGCTTTACTGCCTGGCCTTCATGGCCCGGCGAATGCACAGGGCGGCTCCGCCCCAGGTGATGCCGAGTCCTATCAGCATCATGATAATGGCGCCGGTCGTCATGCTTTCACCTCCTGTTTGCTGTTGGCGTTGATGACAATGGCCACCACCAGCATCACCGCAATCATGCCCCAGCCGATAAACAGAATTTCATTATCGCTGTAGCCACCGTAGTTTTCCCTGAAGGCGCCGACGATGTTGTTGAACAGGATCACCGCCAGCATGGCGATGGACACGAACTTGATGCACAGCTGCCACCAGATGCCGATGCTGAATTCCGACAGCGCATTGGCCCGTTGCTGATAATCGGACAGCTTGCACAGCCAGCCCACCAGGAACAGCTCCAGCAGGCAGGAGCCCAGCAGCGCCATGTTGTTGATGAAGTGATCCACCAGATCCAGCAGCAGCAGACCGCCTTCGGTAATGAACAGCAGGCTCACCACAAAGCCGGTGCCACAGAAGAGGGTGGCGGTTTTCTGCCGGCTCCAGCCGGTTTTGCCCATCAGGCCGGTGGTGACCGCCTCGGCAATGGAGATGTGCGAGCTGATGCCGGCAAAGACCAGTGCCAGGAAGAACATGGGGCCCATGATGCCGGGGGCGGGCAGCAGGTTAATGGCGGTGGGCAGGGTGACAAAGGCCAGGCCCACGCCCGAGCTCACCACCTCGGTCAGCGCCTTGTCCTGGATCTCGGCCATGTAACCCAGGGCGCCGAAGATCATGATGCCGGCCAGCATGGAAAAGCCGCAGTTCATCAGCACCGTCATAAAGGCGTTGTTGTTGATGTCGGACTTTTCCGGCAGGTAGCTGGCGTAAGACAGCATGATGGCAAAGCCCACACTGAGGGTGAAGAAGATCTGGCCATAGGCGGCGGACCATACCTTGAGATCCCAGATCTTGCTGAAGTCGGGGGCAAACATCCAGTTGATGCCGTTCAGGGCACCGGGCAGGAACAGAATGCGGCCGATCAGTATCAGCACCAGCAGGAACAGCAGCGGCATCAGCACCTTGTTGATTTTTTCAATACCGCCCTTTACGCCCCGGTAGGTGGCAAAGAAGCTGGCGGCCCAGGCCAGTACCAGTGGCAGTAGCAAGTGGGTCTGAATGCCGCCCAGGCTGGACGGCGAGTTGTCGCCCAGGCCGAGAAACTCGCCAAAGAAGAAGCCGTTGCTGTCTTCGCCCCAGCTCTGATCCAGGGCAAACCAGGCATAGGAAATGGCCCAGGCGATGACCACCACGTAATAAAAGGCGATCACCGCGCAGATCATCACCTGGAACCAGCCCAGCCATTCAAAGCGGGCATTCAGCTGGCGCAGGGTGCCGGGAGCGCCGGCGCGGTACTTCTGACCCAGGGTAAACTCCAGGATCATGAAGGGAATGCCGGCGGTCAGCATGGCAAACAGGTAGGGAATGAAGAAGGCGCCACCGCCGTTCTCGTAAGCCATGTAGGGGAAGCGCCAGATGTTACCCAGGCCGACGGCGGAGCCGACCGCGGCCAGAATAAAGCCGGTGCGAGAACCCCATTGTTCTCGTTTCATAACGAAGCCTCATCAATCAGAAAATATAACTACAGGATAGTTTTGCCGGCGGCAGGGTAGGGGGAGGCGGGGGCAAAATCAACGCGCCGATCTGCTGTCTCGAAGGATTTATGCCTTATATATTCGCGGTTTATGAGTAAGGTTTGGAATGATCAACAACATCGTGTTGTTAATTTGGTGTGATCTTCTTTGTTATTGCCGGTGAGCCAGCGAAATCGTGTTTTTTGCATTTTGATAAAAACCATTAAGCCGCGCACAATCCGGCAGGAGACAAGGCTGTTTGATGATTATGCAGTATTTGTAGGCGCCTTAGCGCATAATCAAAGCATAAATGCACAGTGTTGGCATAAAAATTCACAAAATACCCGTAAGCATTCAATGATCAGTTTTTCTTATGGGTTAAGCTGCGTTGGTGGTGTTAGTCGATTGAAAAGTGATGGTTAAATACGTGTTTTCTGACAGTTTGTGCGTAATCTGCCATTAGTTTTTTTTATTTTACTGCACAAGAAAAGTCAATTGAGCACGGGCAAGGCGGCCCCTATGCTGTGCGCGCATTCATCATTCAGGAGGCGCACCATGACCACGCATTGTTCTTCCCGTCCGGCCACCCTGGCCCGCGGCACCACCCAGCGTTCCACCGGCCTGCTGGCCACCCTTGGCCTCTGGCTGCACCGCAGCCGCTCCCGTCGTGAGCTGGCCGAACTGCCCCCCTATTTGCTGAAGGATATTGGCCTGAACGAAGCCGACCGTTTTCAGGAGGTCAGCAAGCCGTTCTGGCAACAATAATCGCAGGGAATGCGCCTCACAAAAAAGCCGCTGTCAGTCAGCGGCTTTTTTTGATCTCAGCCGGTCAGGCCAAACCAGGCGGTGAGCAGGGCGATGCAGCCCAGGTTGATGACGAAGCCCGCCTTCATCATCTGCCGCTGGGGCACAAACCCCGAGCCGAACACAATGGCGTTGGGCGGGGTGGCTACCGGCAGCATAAAGGCACAGGATGCCGACACCGCGATCAGCGCCGCCACCGCCACCGGTGACAGCCCCAGGCCCTCGGCCACCGCGGTGAACACCGGGATCAGCAGGGCAGCGCTGGCGGTATTGGAGGCCAGCTCGGTGAGAAACACCACGAAGGCGGTAATGGCCAGCAAAATCAGCCAGGGGCCGGCACTGGCCAGGCCTTCCGCCAGGTGGCTGGCCAGAAACAGGCTGGTGCCGGTTTCCTTGAGAATGTGGCTTAACGTGAGACCGCCGCCAAACAGCAGCAGCACGCCCCAGTCGGCCTGATGCTCTATGTCCTTCCAGCCGGCCACCCGGGTCATGCCGATGAGAATAATGGCCAGCAGCGCCACCAGGGTGTCAAAGGCCGGCAGCCGGCCCAGCGCCGCCGAAATGGGGGCCGAGAAGATCCACAGGCACACGGTGAGCAGAAAAATGCCCAGGGTGATCAGGCGGCCGGAGTTCCAGCTCAGGCTGTCGTCGGCGATCTCCACCTGCTCGTTCAGCTGGGGGCGAAACAGCAGCCACAGCACCGCGATGGCCACCGGTAGCAGCAACAGGGCAACGGGCAGGCCAATGGCCATCCAGTCGGTAAAGCCCATGCCGGTTTCGGCGGCGGCAATGGCGTTGGGCGGACTGCCCACCAGGGTGGCGATGCCGCCGATGTTGGCGCTGTAGGCCACGCCCAGCAGCACAAACACATAGGTGGAGGCGTGCCGCTCGGCATCCAGGCAGCGCAGCAGGCCCAGGGCCAGAGGCAGCATCATGGCGGCGGTGGCGGTGTTGCTTATCCACATGGAAAGAAACGCCGAGGTGGCAAACAGCAGCAGCACGGCGGCCAGCAGCCGGCCCCGGGCCAGCTGCAGAATGCGCCCGGCCACCAGCCGGTCCAGCCCCTGACAGCGCATGGCGGCGGCCAGGGCAAAGCCGCCCAGGAACAAAAAGATAATGGGGTTGGCAAAGTTGCCGAGGGCGGCGCCGGTATCGAGCACGCCCAGCAGCACCGCCAGCAGGGGCACCAGCAGGGCAGTAATGGTAATATGCACCGCTTCCGTGAGCCAGAGGGCGGCAATCACCAGCAGCAGTGCCAGCCCCTTATTCACCCCGGGCTCGAACGGCAGGGTAAACATCAGCGCCGGCAGCGCCAGCAAACAAAGCACTAACACGCCCGTACGGGCTCCCGGCAGGGCCGGCTGCGAAACATGGTCGAACATGATTTTCCTGTTATGTTGTTGTTTTGGTTTTGAATTGTCAGAATTCGAGCGAACTATACCACCATGAGGCGAATACAAGAGATGATGGCGCCCGCAAAACCCGATGCCCGTAGTCAAAAACGCCGCTGGCTGTGGTTGCCATTGCTGGCGGCGGCGCTGGCGCTGCTGTTCGGCCATGGCCACGGGCTCTATCGCCAGTATGAGGACGGACGTCAGCTGTTGCGTCATGCCGAGCCCATCGTCGACGAGCTCTACCATATTCACCGCCAGGTGATGATGCCCGACGCCGAAGGGGCGGTGTTGCTGGATGACAAGGTGCGCCGGCTGAGCCTGCTGTTGTCGCGCTTTCAGCAACAGGTCAGCCAGTCGAACATGGCCAGGCTGGCCACCCTCACCGGGGATCAGCACCCCGACGACTACCTTGAAACCCTGCAGCAGTTGCAGGAGGCCGAGCTGCACGCCCGCCACAGCCTGGCGGTGTTTGCCGACGCGGTGGGCCGGGTGCCGGCGGCCGAGGCCGGCCCGGGCCTGCAGCAACTGCTGCAGCACAGCCGGCTGTATCTGTACACCACCAATCCGCTGTTTGTGCGCGGGCTGGAGCGGGAAGCGGGTGCCCTGCGCCAGCGCACGGCTTCCACGCCACGGCTGAAGGAAGCCCTTTACGCCCAGGGCATTTACACCGCCAACCTGCGCCAGCTGATTCGTCTGCGCCACCGTTTTGCCGATACCAATATCGCCGACTTTTATGACTGGATTGCCGGCTGGCGCCAGCATACCGAGCACAGCCGGGATCGCCTGCTGGCACTGGCGCTGATGCTGGTGCTGGGGCTGCTGTGCGCCGGCGGGGGCCTGCTTTACCTCAACAACCGAAAATGGCGCCAGGCCAGCCGCAGCGCCCGTGCCCTGGCCCAGGCCAAGACCGATTTTCTGGCCAACATGAGCCATGAAATCCGCACCCCCATGAACGCCATCATCGGCTTTGTGTCGCTGTTGCAGCAAACCGCCCTCGACGCCCGCCAGAGTGACTATCTGTCCAAGATCCAGCTGTCTTCCGACAACCTGTTGCTGCTGATCAACGACATTCTCGATCTGACCAAGGTGGAAGCCGGCAAGCTGGAGCTGGAAGACATTGCCTTTGATCTGAACGAGCAGCTGGAGCGGCTGGCGGGGCTGTTTGCCGACATGTCGGAGCAGAAACAGCTGGAGGTCATTATCAACAAGGCACCGAACGTGCCCGACCGGCTGCAGGGCGATCCCCTGCGCCTGGGGCAGGTGCTGACCAACCTGGTCAGCAACGCCCTCAAGTTCACCGAGCGGGGCGAGGTGGTGGTCAGCATTTCGGTTACCGACGAGGCCGAGCCCCGGCTGTGTGTTGCCGTGCGCGACACCGGCATCGGCATTGTGCCCGAGCAGCAGGAGCAGCTGTTTCAGTCCTTTACCCAGGTGGATGCCAGCACCACCCGCAAATATGGCGGCAGCGGCCTGGGGCTCAGTATTTGCCGGCACCTGGTGGAGCTGATGGGCGGCAGCATTCAGGTGCACAGCGTGCCGGGGCGGGGCTCCACCTTCCGCGTGACCCTGCCGCTGCGCCCGGCCCGCGACGACAAGCCCGACTTTGCCCCGGTGTTTGAGCCGGGGCTGAAAGTGCTGGTGGTGGAGGACAACCCCCAGGCGCTGGAGGTGATGAGCGGCATGCTCAGGCGCGCCGGTTTTGTGGTGTATACCGCCATGAACATTGAGGCCGCCCGGGGGCTGCTGCAACACCGGGGCAGCGAGCTGGCGGCCGTGCTGATCGACTGTTGCCTGGGGCGGGAAAACGGCCTTGAGCTGGCCCGCTTCATTCGCCAGCAGCCTCACCTTGAAGCCCTGCCCGTGGTGGTGGTCAGCGCCTTTGGCCGGGATCGTCCGGCGGCGCAGATGCGGGCGCTGGGCCTTGAAGAATATGTGTCCAAGCCGGTGACCTGGATCCGGCTGTCGGCCTGTCTGGCGCGCCTGCTTAATCCGGCGCCGGCTCCCGCCACACCGGCCCCGGCCGACACCGATACCGAGCATTACCGCCGGCGGCTGTGCGGCCGCCAGGTGCTGCTGGCGGAAGATAACCGGCTCAACCAGCAACTGATTATCGAATATCTGGCCCGGGTGGGGGTCTCCGTGATCCTGGCCGACAACGGCCGTCAGGCGGTGGAGCTGGTGTCCCGCCAGGCCTTTGACGCCATTCTGATGGACCTGCAGATGCCCATTCTCGATGGCCTTGAAGCCACCCGCCAGATCCGCCGGCTGCAGCGTCATCACGATGTGCCCATCATCGCCCTCACCGCCAGTGCCATGCGCAGCGATCGGGAAAGCAGCTATGGCTCGGGCATGAATGCCTATGTGTCCAAGCCGGTCAACCGCAATGATCTTTACCAGGCGCTGGCGGAGCAATGTGGCCGGCCCGGCACCGCGCTGGCACAGGCCGGCAGCGTGCCGGCGCCAGCGCCCTTGGCACCGCCACAGGCCGCCGGGCTGCCCGCCTGCCGTGATCAGTTGTGGCTGCTGCAGGCGGCCCAGGCCGAGGGCAACTGGGGCGAGGCCGCCGGCCTGCTGGCCGAGCTGGCGCACTGTGCCCGGGCCGACGGGGAAATGGTCCTGGCCGAGCAGGCCGAGCAGGCCCGGCACTGGCCCGAGCGGCAGCAGGCGCTGCCTCATGCCCGGCTGGCGGAGTTGCAGGGCGCCCTCGACAAGGCCCTGGAACGCCATGACGCAGGCTGACTTTTCCGGTTTGTGATGCTCATCACAGCTTGATGTTGATTGGTATTAAATTCTGATTTTTGTTTTTTTATTGAAACTTTATTCTTATGCTTAAACCCGCGGCAGATTAACCTCTAGTCCCTTTCCGTTACTGCCCGTCACCGGCCTTTTTTACAGGCTGGTGACGGGTTTTTCTGTGTTTAATTCATCTGGATTTTTTGAATATTTTGGACGATATTCTCGCCCAAAAGGCATTCTCATAGGTGAGCGTTATGAAAGTTTTGGTTCTGGGTAGTGGTGTTGTCGGCGTGACCAGCGCCTGGTATCTGGCCCAACAGGGGCATGAAGTGGTGGTGCTGGATCGCCAGCCCGATGCGGCGGAAGAAACCAGCTTTGCCAACGCCGGTCAGCTGTCCTTTGGGATGTCGTCGCCCTGGGCCGCCCCCGGTATTCCGGTAAAGGCGATGAAGTGGATGTTTCAGGCCCACGCCCCGCTGAAGGTTCGTCCCGGCACCAATCCGGCGCAGTGGAAGTTTATGCTGTCCATGCTGGCCAACTGTAACGAAAAGTCCTACAGCATCAACAAGTCGCGCATGGTGCGGGTGTCCGAGTACAGCCGTCAGTGCATCAACGCCCTGCAGGACGAGCTGAACCTGCCCTTTGAAGGTCGCCGCAAGGGCCTGTTGCAGGTATTCCGCACCGAGAAGCAGGTGGCCGATGCCGCCAAGGACATCAAGGTGCTGCAGGAGTTTGGCGTGAAGCACACCATGCTCAATGTGGCCGAGTGTATCGCCCGCGAGCCGGCCCTGGCGCGAGTGCAGGACAAGCTGGTGGGCGGACTGCACTTTCCCGATGATCAGACCGGCGACTGCAACCTGTTCACCAAGGCGCTGGCGAGAAAGTGCCAGGAAAAGGGCGTGGTGTTCAAGTTCAACACCGAGATCAAGGCGCTGGTGCGCGACGGCGACGAAATTCGTGGCGTGCAGACCGATCACGGTCTGGAAACCGCCGATCAGGTGCTGGTGTGCATGGGCAGCTATTCGCCCTTCCTGCTGACCCCGCTCGGCATCAGCCTGCCCATTTACCCGGTGAAGGGCTACTCTCTGACCATTGAAGTGAACAAGGACGAAGACGCGCCCCAGTCCACCGTGATGGACGAGACCTACAAGGTGGCCATTACCCGTTTTGAAAACCGTATTCGTGCCGCCGGCACCGCGGAGCTGGCCGATTTCAACAAGGATCTGCCTGCCGCCCGCCGCGAGACCATTGCCCACTCGGTGAGCAGCCTGTTCCCGAAGGGGGGCAAGATGGAAGAGGCCGAGTTCTGGACCGGTTTCCGCCCCATGACCCCGGACGGCACCCCCATCATCGGTGGCACCCGCTACAAGAACCTGTGGCTGAACACCGGCCACGGCACCCTGGGCTGGACCATGGGCGCGGGCTCCGGTGCCCTGATTGCCGACCTGATCTCCGGCAAGCAGCCGGACATCGACAGCGACGGCCTGGCTTTCAGCCGCTACGGTTAAGCAAGATGCCGGGCCAGGCCCGGCATGTTCCGTCTGGACACCGTACGCCAAAAGACGCACTATGCCGTCTTTTGGCGTTTTCGTTTTATGCTGCTTACCCTGCTCAATATCGTGTTGCCGGTGTTTGCCGTGGTGGCGGTCGGTTATGTGTTTGGCCGGCGCCAGCGCAACCCCGACATGGGCTTTGTCAACCTGGCCAATGTGGCGGTGTTCTGCCCGGCGCTGGTGTTCTCCGCCCTGATCCACAACCCCGTTTCCCTGGCCGACAGCTGGCCGCTGATCCTGGCCGGCGCCCTGTGCATTATCCTGCCGGGGCTGCTGCTTGCCCTGTTCCGCTTTCACGGCCTGGAACGGCGCACCCTGGTGCTGGCGGGCATGTTCCGCAACACCGGCAACATCGGTATTCCGCTGATGATGCTGGCTTACGGCGAAGACCAGCTTGGTGCCATCATTGTGCTGTTTGTGTTGTCCAACCTGCTGCACTTTTCCCTGGGACTGTTTATTCTCTCCCGCGAGGCGGGGCGCTGGCAGTGGCTGAAAAATCCCATCGTGTGGGCGGCGGTGGCCGGGGTGCTGCTGGCGGAGCACAAGTCTGTGCTGCCCGACTTTGTCTATACCAGCGCCGATCTGCTGGGACAGATGGCGGTGCCGCTGATGCTGTTTGCCCTGGGCGTGCGGTTGTCGGTGGGCGAGGTGGGCAATCTGGGGCTGGCGTTGCGGGTGAACCTGGCTTATCTGCTGGCGGGGGCGGTGGCCTTTGCCCTGGTGGCGGGGTGGCTGCCGCTCCGGCCCGAATGGCTGCAATTGCTCGCCTTGTCGGTGATGCTGCCGCCGGCGGTGCTCAATTACCTGCTGTGTGAACAATACCGCTGCCAGCCCGACAAAATGGCCAGCATCGTACTGCTTGGCAATGTCATGGCAGTGGTCATTATTCCCGTGGTGGTTTACATTACATTGAGTTTCTTTTGAATCCTTTTCTTGTGTCGATGCGGTGCCCGCCGCGCCGGCTACGTTTGTTTCATTAATGTTAATGACCTGTTAATACCAAAGTCTAAGTTTCAACCGCCCCGCTTCGCGCTACTGTTATTTTCGAACCGTATTCGGCTATTCAAGGAGAGAAAGAATGGCGTTCGAAAGTCAGGAAAAACAAAAGGCGTACTGGAAAGAAAACCTGCGGCTGATGGGCATCTTGCTGGCCATCTGGTTCACGGTTTCCTACCTGTTTGGCATTGTGCTGGTGGATGTGCTCAATGCCTTCACCATTGGTGGCGCCAAGCTGGGTTTCTGGTTTTCCCAGCAAGGATCCATTTATGTGTTTGTGGTGCTCATTTTCGTCTATGTGTGGCGAATGAATGTGCTCGACAAGAAATACAACGTAGACGAAGCGTAAAAGGGGCGGGAAATGGATATTCAAACCTGGACATTTATTCTGGTGGGGCTCAGCTTCGCACTTTATATCGGCATTGCCATCTGGGCTCGGGCCGCCAGCACCGGTGAGTTTTATGTGGCCGGCGGTGGTGTGCATCCGGTGGCCAACGGCATGGCCACGGCGGCCGACTGGATGTCGGCGGCCTCCTTTATTTCCATGGCCGGCATCATCTCGTTTGCCGGCTATGACGGTGGCGTTTACCTGATGGGCTGGACCGGCGGTTATGTGCTGCTGGCACTGTGTCTGGCGCCTTACCTGCGCAAGTTCGGCAAGTTCACCGTGCCCGACTTTATCGGCGATCGCTACTATTCCCAGACCGCCCGCATGGTGGCGGTGTTCTGTGCCATCTTCGTGTCCTTCACCTATGTGGCGGGCCAGATGCGCGGCGTGGGCGTGGTGTTCTCCCGCTTTCTGGAAGTGGACATCAACCTGGGTGTGATCATCGGCATGTGCATCGTGTTCTTCTACGCGGTCATGGGCGGCATGAAGGGCATTACCTACACTCAGGTGGCCCAGTATTGCGTGCTGATCTTCGCCTTCCTGGTGCCGGCCATCTTTGTTTCCCTGCTGGTAACCGGCACCCCTGTGCCCCAGCTGGGCTTTATCGGTGAGACCTCCGACGGCGTTTACCTGCTCGACAAGCTCGACGGCCTGTCCCGGGAGCTGGGCTTTACCGAATATACCTCGGGCAAGAAGTCCGGTATTGACGTGTTCTTCATTACCGCCGCGCTCATGGTGGGTACCGCCGGCCTGCCTCACGTGATCATTCGCTTCTTCACCGTGCCCAAGGTGCGAGACGCCCGCATTTCCGCCGGCTGGGCGCTGCTGTTCATCTCCTTCCTGTATACCACCGCGCCCGCCGTGGCCGCCTTTGCCCGCGCCAACATGATCGACGGCCTTAACGGTGCCGACGGCCAGGGCGTGATCGCCGAACAGGCCCCGGCCTGGGTGGCAAACTGGGAGAAAACCGGCCTGGTACAGTGGGAAGACAAGAACGGTGACGGCCGCATGTTCTATGCCGGTGACGAGCGCAACGAAATGACCATCAGCCCCGACATCATCGTGCTGGCCAGTCCCGAGATCGGTCGTTTGCCCAACTGGGTGGTGGCCCTGCTGGCGGCCGGTGGCCTGGCGGCGGCGCTGTCGACCGCGGCCGGCCTGCTGCTGGTGATCTCCACCTCCATTGCCCATGACCTGCTCAAGAAGGGCCTCAAGCCCGACATGACCGACAAGCAGGAGCTGCTGGCTGCGCGTATCGCCGCCGCGGTGGCGGTATTCGGGGCCGGTTATCTCGGCATCAACCCGCCGGGCTTTGTGGCCCAGGTGGTGGCCTTCGCCTTTGGTCTGGCGGCGGCGTCCTTCTTCCCGGCCATTGTGCTCGGCATTTTCTACAAGAAAATGAACAAGGAAGGCGCTATTGCCGGTATGGTGAGCGGCATTGTGTTTACCGCCGCCTACATCATTTACTTCAAGTTCATTAATCCGGCGGCCAGTGTTCCCGAAAACTGGTGGTTTGGTATTTCGCCGGAAGGCATCGGTACCCTGGGTATGCTGGTAAACCTGGCGGTATCGCTGGTGGTGGCCAAACTGACCACGGAAACCCCGCAGGAAGTGCAGGAGCTGGTGGAAAGCATTCGCTTTCCCAAGGGCGCCGGCGAAGCACACAGCCATTGATCCACATCAATGAAAATAACAGGGACGCATCAGCGTCCCTTTTTTATTTCTGCTTTATGCAAGCCCATGTTCATTAACCGGTTTTAACTGTTTATACTGGCTTTTTCTTTTTTCACCGAAGAAAGGGCCTGAATGTTCAAATGGTTCAAGTCTGCCCGCAGCACCACGGCGGTGGGGGTTTACCTTGCCCAGGGGGCGCTTTACGGGGTGGAGGAACAATACCCGCAGCAGGTGGTGGAGCGCCCCCTGGCCGGCGGTGAGCAGCCGGCCGCCGCCCTGGCCGCCCTGATAGAAGCGCAGCAGTGGCAGGGCCGGCGCTTGCGTCTGGCGCTGGGGCGGCCGTTTTATCGCCAGGTGCAGCTCGACAAGCCGGCCATGCCCGATGACGAGCTGGCCCAGGCCCTGCCCTGGTGCATGCGTGAGCTGGTAGACGAGCCGGTGGAGCAACTGCTGTTTGACTATATCGACTTGCCCGCCGGGCCCCAGGGCACTGAGCGCATTGCCGTGTATTACAGCCGTCGCGCCCAGCTGGCGGAGCTGGTCAGGGCTGTCTCGCCCCTGTGCGAGATCGAGACCATGGGCGTGGACGAGCTGGCCATGTGCAACCTGCTGGCGCCGGAGCAGCGTGGCCTGGTGCTGCACAAGGTGCCCGGTCAGGAGCTGACCATGACCTTTGTTCATCAGCGTCAGTGGCATTTTTCCCGTACCATTCGCGGTTTCCAGGCTCTGGATGACGACACCATGGCGGTGGATCAGTTCGTGTTCGACAACCTGCTGCTGGAGCTGCAGCGCAGCATCGACTACGCCACCGGCCAGCTCAAGCTGAACGCCCCCAATCAGTGGTTTCTGGCCCTGCCGGCCCGGGTTACCCCGGCGGTGCAGACCGCCATCGGCCAGGTGTTTGATATTCAGCCCGACTCCCTCAGCAACGAGCACCTGTCGCCGGTGAGCCTGCCGGCCCTGGGCATGTTGCGGGAGGATAGCCTGTGAAAACCCGTATCGAGTTTTATCAGGCCACCCTCAGGCCGGTGCGGGATCTGCCCACCCTGGGCCACTTTGGCCTGGGGCTGCTGGCGCTGGTGCTGCTGTGGAGCACGGCCTTTGGCTGGCAGAGCTATGTCAACCACCGGCTGAGCACGGCCAACCGCAGCCTGGAGCAGCAACTGACCGCTGCTCGGGGGAATGTGGCGCAACTGCAGCAAAGCCTGGCCCTGCTTAATCAGCGCCAGGACGACGGCGAACGGCAGCGCCTTGAGCGGGACATTCGCACCCGCCGGCAGTTGCTGGGGCTGCTGAGTCAGGACGAGCTGGTGTCTTATGCCGATACCCTGGAAGATCTGGCCCGGGTGCCCTGGAGCAGAGTGTCGTTGACCGGCGTGCAGCTGCAGGGGCGGGCCATGACCCTCACCGGCGAGGCCAGCGATGCCGCCGCCGTGCCGGCCTGGATACTGGGCTTTGACGGGCAGGACAGCCTGGCCCGGCGCGAGTTCGGCAAGCTGAATATTCATCGTCGTGATCCCGGCGGTTTGACCTTCAGCCTGCACAGCGACGGAGTAACCCAATGAAGCAGCGCCTTGCCTTGCTGAACGAGCGTTTTATGGCCCGTCCCAAGCGTGAGCGCTGGCTGCTGGTGGCGGCCGGCTGGGCGCTGGCGGTCTGGCTGGGGCTGACCCTGTTTGAACAGACGGTGCAGGCCAGCGCCACCGCGCTTCAGGCCGAGCAACAGCGGTTGCAACGGGAGCTGGACGGACAAGAGGGACTGGTAGAGGAGATTAACCGGCGCATTGCCGAGCTCAAGGCCAATGATCAGGGCCCGCGCATTGCCCGGCTGAACCGTCAGCTCAGCCGGCTGAATGAGAACGTGGATCAACGCATGCGCACCCTGGTGGGGCCGGAGCAAATGGCCGGTTTGCTGCTGTCGGTGCTGGATCAGGGCAGTGGCCTCACCCTGCAGGGGCTTGTCAATCTGCCCGCCGAGCCCATGGCCCAGGGCCAGGACGGCGACCAGCGACTGTATCGTCACGGCCTGGCGCTGGAGCTGTCCGGCAGTTATCTGCAACTGCTGGATTACGTAAAGCGGCTGGAAAGTCTGCACGGGCGCATTTTCTGGCAAAGCCTGAGTTTTGAACTGGAGCAATATCCCACCGGTCATATTCGGCTGGAGTTTTTTACCATCAGTCAACACAAGGAGCTGATCCGTGGTTAATGCCAGTGCCCTGGTTTTTACCCTGCTGAGTGCCGCCGGCAGTCTGCAGGATCCTACCCGGCCCCTTGCCGGCCTGAGCCAGCCGGCAACCGGCATGGGAGAGCAGCGTATTGAAGCCGCTGCCGGGCCCCGGCTGCAGGCCATTTTCAGCGGCGGCCGGCCCAGCGCCATTCTCGACGGTCGTCGCTACGTGCAGGGCGACACCATCGGCGGCTATCGCCTGGTGCACATCGGCACCGGGCGGGTAGTGCTGGAAGGGCAGGGCAAACGCCTGGAGCTGAGCCTGTTTCCCACTTTTGACAACACGGATATTCAATGAAACGGATGATACGACCCCTTACCCTGGCCTTTATCTGCGCCGGCCTGGCGGCCTGCGTGCATGCCCCCGACGGCACCCTGCCCAAGGACGCCCTCGACGAGGCGCTGCGGGCCCGTCCCGACGTGGTGCCGGCGGCGGTGGAGCAGGAGCTGCTGAGCTCGGGTCGGCCACTTGCGGCCAGCCAGGCCGCGCCGCTGCGTCGTTTCGATATTTCCGCCCGGGACGTGGACGCCCGGGAATTTTTTGCCGCCCTGGGCAGCCAGCACCAGGTGAGCATTGCGGTGCATCCGGAGGTGGCCGGCACCATTACCCTCAACCTGCGCCGGGTGACCCTGCCGGAGATCCTTGACGCCATTTCCGGCCTTTACGGCTACGGCATTGAGCGCCGCGGCGGCGTGTATCAGGTGTTTCCCAACGGCGTGCGCACCCGCACCTTTAACGTCAATTACCTGATGCTGTCCCGTAACGGTCAGTCTCAGACCGCCATCAGTGGCAGCAGCCTGGCCAGCGGCGAAGACGGCGGCGGCCAGACCAGCGCCACCCGCATCAACACCGAGTCGAGCAACGATTTCTGGGCCGATCTGGAAAGCGCCCTCGGCCGGCTGATTGGCGACGAGGAAGGCCGGGTGGTGGTAACCAACCCCCAGGCCGGGCTGGTGACGGTGCGCGCCGCCCCCGACGAGCTGGCGCTGGTGGACGACTTTCTCACTCGGGCCGAGCGTCAGCTCAAGCGTCAGGTGATCCTGGAAGCGCGCATTGTGGAAGTGGAGCTGAACGACGGCTACGAGCAGGGCATTGAGTGGAATAACCTGAGCGCCAACAGCCGCAAGGGGCAACTGGCCACCGGCCAGAGCTACCCCTACGGCGGCTTTTTAAGCCCGCTGTCGGAGTTGCTGGGGGGCGGGGCCGTGTTTACCTACACCGACGGCAACTTCGATGCGGTGATCAACCTGCTGCAGACCCAGGGTGAGGTCAATACCCTGTCCAATCCCAGGGTGACCACCAGCAATAACCAGAAGGCGGTGATCAAGGTGGGCACCGACGAGTATTTTGTTACCGATTTTTCACTGACCACCACCAATACCAGCGGGGTGTCGGAAACCACGCCCGACATTGAGCTGAGCCCGTTTTTTTCCGGTATTTCCCTGGATGTAACGCCCCAGATTGCCGACGACAACCGGGTATTGCTGCATATTCATCCGGCGGTGAGCCAGGTGGAAGACAGCAGCAAAAGCATCGATTTTGGCAGTGGTGAGCTGCGCCTGCCGCTGGCCAGAAGCACGGTGCGGGAATCGGACACCGTAGTGGAAGCCGCGTCTGGCGAGGTGATTATTATCGGTGGCCTGATGCAGGAGAAACAAACCCAGCAGGAAACCGCCGTGCCGCTGATAAGCCAGATCCCGGTGCTGGGTAACCTGTTCAAGAACCGTAACCTGGCCACCCAGAAGAGCGAGCTGGTGATTATGCTGCGCCCGGTGGTGGTGGCGGCCAACACCTGGCAAACCGAGCTGCAACGCTCGCGGGATTTGCTGGAAAAATGGTATCCGCCATCGTCACTCGATGAACTGCACAGCGGAGTCAGATAATGAAAAAGGTCAGTGGCCTGCTATGGCTGGTGTTGCTGGGAGCACCGGCCGTGGCTCAGGAAGAGCAGCCCGACTGGCAGGATCCGGTCTGGGCCGAGATCATGGCCACTCCGCCGGCGGCCAGCGAGCTGGCCATCAGCGAAGTCACGCCCAGCCGGGCCGAGCGGCTGGCGGAAGGCCAGAAGGCGTCCGAGCTGGCCCTGGCCGCCGGCGACTGGGCCGGCGCCGAGCAACGCCTGCTGAGCCTGCTGGCCGAGTACCCCGACGCCCATTCGGTGCGGTTGAAGCTGGCTTCTCTGCAATATGGCCGGGGCGCCCTGGCCCAGGCCAGGGCGCTGCTGCAGCAGGGACTGGCGCTGGCGCCCGCGCAGGCCGAGCTGCGGCTGACTCTGGCACGCATTCTGGCCAGCGAACGCCGCCATGCCGCGGCCTGGAAGGTACTGGACGGCGCCACGCCGTCATTGGCCGAGCATCTGGATTATTACGGTCTCAAGGCCGAAGCCGGCCGGCGCAGCAACCAGTGTGAGGCGGCCATCGCCCTTTATCACCGGCTGCTGGCCGTGCAGGACAGCGGCCCCTGGTGGCTGGGCCTGGGGCTGTGCCAGCGCCGCCTGGGGCAGGACTTTACCGCTGCCTTTGAGCAGGCCCGGGCCAGTGTGGATCTGGGCGTGGCCTCGCTGCAATTTGTAAACCAGCAACTGGAGCAACATGGCACAACGCAAACTCACTAAACGCCTGGGCGAGCTGCTGATTGATCATGGCGTAATCACTGAAGCCCAGCTGGACACAGTGCTGCAGCGCCAGCGCCAGGAAGGGGGCCGCCTGGGCGCCGTGCTGGTGCAGATGGGCATGCTCACCGAGCTGGAGCTGCTGGGCTTTGTGGCCGAGCAGCTGGTGATCCCGCTGCTGGATCTCAACAAGACCGAGATCAAGCCCCAGGCGGTGAAGCTGCTGTCGGAAGTCTATGCCCGGCGTTACCGGGCGCTGGTGATCGACGCTGACGACACCCAGGCCACAGTAGTGCTGGCCGATCCCGCCGATCTTGACACTCAGGATGCCATCAGCAACCTGCTGGCTCCCCGCGAGGTGCACCTGGCGGTGGCCCCCCACAGCCAGATGCTGGCCTTGTATGATCAGCTTTACCGGCGTACCGACGACATTGCCAACCTGGCCGGCCAGCTTTCGGAGGAGCATGCTCCCAGCCGCAGCGTGATAGAAACCGCCGGCCTGGAAGACAGCGATGCCACCGTGGCCCGGCTGCTCAACTCCCTGTTTGAAGACGCCCTGCAGGTGGGCGCCTCGGATATTCATATTGAGCCCGATCACAAGGTGATTCGCCTGCGCATGCGGGTGGACGGCCTGTTGCAGGAAACCGAGCTCAAGGAAGTGGCCATTGCCCCGGCGCTGGTGTCGCGGTTAAAGCTCATGGCCGGGCTGGACATCTCCGAGCGGCGCCTGCCCCAGGACGGCCGCTTTGAACTCACCATCAGGAATAACCCGGTGGACGTGCGCATGGCCACCATGCCGGTGCAATATGGCGAGGCGGTGGTGCTGCGGCTGCTGGATCAGTCCGGCGGCACCCGCACCCTGGCCCAGGCGGGCATGCCCGCGGAGCTGCTGGCGGCGTTCCGGCGCAAACTGGCCAGCCCCAACGGCATTATTCTGGTGACCGGTCCCACCGGCAGCGGTAAAACCACCACCCTTTACGGCGCCCTGTCCGAGCTCAATACCCCCGACCGCAAAATCATTACCGCCGAGGATCCGGTGGAATATCGTCTTCCCCGGGTGAACCAGGTGCAGGTGAACAGCAAGGTGGGGCTGACCTTTGCCCGCATTCTGCGCACCAGCCTGCGTCAGGATCCCGACGTGTTGCTGATCGGTGAAATGCGTGATCAGGAAACCGCCGAAATCGCCATGCGCGGCGCCCTTACCGGCCACCTGGTGCTGTCTACCCTGCATACCAACGACGCGCCCAGCTCGGCGGTACGGCTGATGGACATGGGGGTGCCCGGCTACCTGGTGGCCAGCACCCTGAAAGCCGTGCTGGCTCAGCGGCTGGTGCGCAAAATCTGCGAATACTGCAAGGTGCCCCACCAGCCCGACGAGGGTGAGCGCCAGTTTCTGATGCACCTGAATCCGCAGGCGGAGCATGGCCGTTTTTACCGGGGCGAAGGCTGCGCCAGCTGCAACCACACCGGCTACAAGGGGCGGATTGGTGTGTTTGAATGGCTGGAAGTGAACCAGGCCATGGCCGATGCGTTACGCCGCCAGCAGATTGAAGCCTTTGAGGCCGAGGTGGCACGGCAGCCCGGCTTTGCGACCCTGGCCCAGGCGGCCCTGGAACAGGCGTTGCAGGGCACCATTGCGGTATCGGAAGTGCTGCGTCTGTCCGAGTGGGTGGAGTGATGGCCTTTTATCAGTACAAGGCCCGGGACCGCCAGGGCCAGCTCAGCGAAGGCCGCATGGAGGCGCCGAGCCGGGAAAGCGCGGCTGCCAGCCTGGCCCAGGCCGGGCTTATTCCGGTGGAAATGAAGGAAACCCGCTCCGGCACCAAAACCTGGCTCACGCTGCGTCAGTTTTTAAAGGGTGGCATCAGGCCCGAGGCGCTGCTGATTTTAAGCCGCCAGTTTGCCTCGCTTACCCGGGCGGGCATTCCCATTCTGCGCATTGTGGAAGGGCTGCGGGACACCACGGACGTGCGGGTGCTGAAGGAAGCCCTCGACGAGGTGGCTCAGTCCCTGAATCAGGGCCAGACCCTGGCCAACGCCCTGGCGGCTCACCCGCATTTGTTCAACAGCCTGTTTGTGTCGCTGGTGGAAGTGGGCGAAAGCACCGGCCAGCTGGAACAGGCCTTTTTACAGCTGGCTCATTACTACCAGCTGGAGCTGGATACCCGCCGGCGCATCAAGGCTGCCATTCGCTATCCCATGTTTGTGACCATCGCCATGGTGGCGGCCATGACCATTATCAATCTCTATGTGATCCCGGCCTTCAGCGGCATTTTTGCCAAACTGGGCGCAGACTTGCCGTTAACCACCCGTTTTCTGATTGGCAGCTCCTACTTTTTCACCCATTACTTCGGCCTGGTGGTGGCCGGGGTGCTGGCCCTTGCCGGCGGCTTTATGTGGTATGTGCGCACGCCAACGGGCCGGCTGCGCTGGCACCATGCCCTGCTGCGCATTCCCATTGTGGGGCCGCTTATCAAGCGCATTCTGCTGGCGCGTTTTTGCCGCAGCTTCGCCATGATGCTTTCCGCCGGCGTGCCCATCACCCGGGTACTGCGTCTGGCCGGCAGCGCCACCGACAACGCCTTCCTCACCAGGGCCATTCACCGTATGGAGGAAGGACTCACCTCCGGCGACAGCCTGTCGGCGGTGGCCGAGCACATCGGTGTGTTTACCCCTTTGATTTTGCAGATGTTCCGGGTAGGCGAAGAAACCGGCCGGGTGGATGAAATGGTGATGGAAGCGGGCCGCTTTTACGAAGAAGAAGTGGACTACGACATTGCCAACCTGTCTTCCCGCATCGAGCCCATACTGATCACCGCCATCGCCGCCATGGTGCTGGTGCTGGCGCTGGGCATTTTCACTCCCATGTGGGACATGGTAAACATTGTAAAAGGCGGTTAATGTGCATTCCGGCATGCATGACCGGTTTTTATACAAAAAGGGCTGGAATGAAACCTGCCGGAACGGTAAGATTTGACCCGGTAGTTTATTGAATTTGTTGAGTAAAATGCTCAACTTTTCACAACAGGCTGGTAACGTAAAAAACAAGGGATCAAGATGAAAAGAGCAGCGGGTTTTACCCTGATCGAACTGGTTATTGTAATTGTTATTCTCGGCATTCTGGGCGCCGTGGCTGCGCCGCGTTTTTTGAACCTGCAGGGTGATGCGTATAGCGCAAACTTGAAAGCCTTAAAGAGCTCCATGGAGACAGCTTCGACACTGGCAAACTCTAAAGCGATAATACAAGGGTTGGATAATCAAGGTCGAGACGCAGATGCTGATGATGCACCTGTGGAATTAAAATATAACGATGCAGGTGAAGAGGTAACAGTAAGCATTGTGTACGGTTACCCTACAGCAGAAGAAGATACTGGTATAAAGTCACTTTTGGACTTTGATGCTACTTACAATACGAATGTTACTGATGACGGTGTTTTCGAAATTTATCCAGCTAACCGTGCTGAAAATTGTAAAGTTACTTACACTGAGCCTGATAGTTTCGGTAAGCGGCCCACTATCGCTATAGTAGATGATAAGTGTTAAGAGACCAAAGGCGGCTTCGGCCGCCTTTTTTAACGCCTTAATCTTATGAAGCGGCATAACGGCTTTACTCTGATTGAACTGGTCGCCGTGCTGGTGCTGGTGGGTATTCTCGCCGCCGTGGCCATTCCTCGCCTGCCGGTGGGCAGCGACTTTGACGGTTCGTTGCAGGCCCGCAACCTGGCGGGCTTGTTGCGGCTGGCCCAGCTCAGGGCGATGAACGATCCACAGGCGCTGCAAGGCGGCACCGGCACAGACCGCTGTGGCGTCATTGCGGTGACCCCCGAAGGTGTGACCATTTCCAGTGATTGCCGCAGTACGAGCCTGCTGGCAGATATGAACAGCCCGGATCCCAACCTCTGGCTGGGAGTCAACCAGCCGGTGTCTTCAAATCAAACCCTGCCTTTTACCCTGCAGTTTGGCGAAGCGGCCGGCGACCCTGATTATCTCAGTGAGTCCAGCCGTTTGGGGCGTCCTTTCGTGAACAGTGGTGCGGGGGAGCAGCCACTGGACAATACCCTGCAAATTACCCTTGGCGGGCAAACCGTATTGATAGAACCCGAGGGCTATATTCATGTTGCGCCGTAACGCTGGGCTCAGCCTGCTGGAATACGTGGTGGGGCTGGCGATACTGGCCATCGTGCTGGTGGGGGCGGGCTTGTTCTTTTTGAGTCAGCCGCGCCAGCTGGATCCGGTATTTCAGTTTCGCGCCGTGGCGCTGGCGGAAGCCCTGGCCGAACAGGTGCTGGCGGTAAAATACGATGCTGCCAATAATCCACGGTTACAAATTCGTTGTGATATTGATGAGGATACCGGTTGTGTAAATAGCGCGACAGCAGAGGAACACAGTGGTCTTAATTCCTTTAAACATGTCGATGATTTCAACCTCTGGTGTGATGAAAATGCTATTGATGGTGATGAGCTGGCCAATGAAGAAAATCTGAAACTGGCCAGCCCTCAGCTCTATCGTCGCTATCGGGTGGCAACCTGCGTTACATCCGAAGACGATAGTGCCGGCACATCCTTTAAAAAGGTTGTGATCACCATAGCAGATCAAAACGGCTCCGATCTTTCCTTTACCCTGCACAGGTACAACATTCGATGAAGGCGCGTGGTTTTACCCTGCTGGAGCTGGTGATCGTCATGGTGCTGATTGGCATCAGCGCCGTATTCGGCACCCGCTTTGTGGCGCAAATGGCCGAGAGCTATATGGGCAGCGCCGAACGTGCCCAGGCCCTCGCCGGCGCCCGCTTTGCCATGGAGCGCCTGCGCCGTGAACTGGCCGTTGCCTATGGCCCCAGCGTGTATATAAAGGATGGTTGTCTTGCCTTTGTACCGGCCCTGGCCGCCGGCACTTATCTGGGGCTCCCGGATTCGGTAAAAACCGGCACGGCGACGTTTGTCATACCGCTTAGTTTGCAGGGAGAGAAGATAGAGAACGCCTTTATGGCCATTCGACCGGACAGCGGCAGCATTTGGAGTGAATACCCCGACGAGCAGCCTGAGGACGTTTACCCTTTTACCGATCAGGATCCTGCACCCACCAGCATCGGCTTTCACGATGCCTTGGGTTCAGTTCATTTCAGTCGTGCCGGCTATGGTCAGCGCTATACCCTGCTCAAGGGTGAGCAGGTGCGTTACTGTCAGCGTAATAATGACCTTTACCGTGAAGTAAAAAGTCCCGGCGAAGAGTGGGGAAAAGCCAGTCTGATGTTGACGGAGATCACAGGAGACACGGTATTTCTGGGCTACGATGAGTCCGATCAATTGATTCGAATGGAGCTTACAGTGACCACGCGAGACGGCGACCTGGTGTTACCCGGCCAGTTGCAGGTGACTTATGCGCCTTAGCCCTTTACAGACCGGCAGCATGTTGCTGAGTGTTATTTTTATTATGCTGATCCTCTCCGGCCTGATGGCCGCCACGGTCACTCTCTCGGGCCAGAGCAGCCGGCAGCTGGTGTATGAAGTCCAGGCCCTGAAGGCCCGGCTGGCCGCTGAAGCCGTGCTGGAGCGCAAGGTATACGACCTGCTCGGCTCCTTCGGCAACTCTGCCGCCGTTTCCACCACCATTGCCGGCTGTGAAGGAAAAGCAAGCGGTTCGGTGCCCACAATCAATGACGGTGTTACACAGGTTCGCGTCATTGCGACCGGCACCTGTACCGGCAGCGGTCTGACCGTGGTCCGCAATATTGGAGTTGAGGTGATTGAATGATTAACCGTAATTGGATTTTTCTGATAGCTCTGATTCCCCTTTTATCATATGCAGGAAAGAAAGGAGAGGTGGATCATTATCGTCTTGATTATAATCCTGATGAAGAGGTGATGACTTTACTTTCCTGTGAGGATGAAAGTTGTACTAATTTATATAAAAGTAATAAAACTAAAGTGAAGATAACAAAAGATAATAATAATGAAGGGAATGAAATCTACTTCAAAAACGTGAGTAATGGTAAAGATAGTGAAGCTTACAATGCTAATGAGGGAACATGTTATCCGTTAAGGCTTAGTTTAAAAGGTAAAAGCACTACGCCTCAACCTAGTAGAGAGCCTGGCCTTAAGTGTTATATCAAGGGTGTGTTAAATCCAAGTTGTAAGTTCTGCTCTGATGGTGATTCTGAAGATGATGATAGGCCAGAAGATATTTCTGTAGACATGGATTTGGTTGGTTATGTTGGTTTTAGCTCTGAAGAAGCGGGTATTCGCATAGATAATGAAGAAATAAATGGACTCTCTCTGATAATAGAGAACGTTAAAGGGGAGGATGATAATAAAAATGTCGAGCTGCGAGATCAGTCTGGTAAGCTGTTGAAAAAAGGTGATAAGTTCACCTTTCCCAATACGCTTTACTATAATCGTGTAGGCGAAATAGAGTTTGATCTGAAAGAGATTGATGGTGAGGGGCAAAAGGTTCATATCAAGCTTGACCTAATATATGTGCCTTATAAATTGGCATGGGTAACAGAGCCTGCTGAAGTATTTTGTTACGATGCTAACGGTTTTGAATATAATATTCATGAAAATACATGCCCTGTCATCGGTAAAGCAGGTGAAAAGTTATCACTCAAGCTACAGGCTTATGATGCCGATGGTATAGCAATAAAAAATCAGAATGTTGATGATCTTGAGATTGAGATTGACTGTAAAGAAGATGATGAGCCGGGCTGTATAAAAATACGTGAGTTGAATGCAGGTTTAAATCTGATTAGAGAGTTTGAACAAACGGAAATTAAATTTGATGACCAAGGTGTTGTTGTTTTTAAAACCGATAGTGAAGATGAGGGTGAAGGATATATAAAGAATGTGGCTTTGATTGAGGCTTATGTATCCCCAACCTGTGCTGATGATCCAGATGATGATTGCGCATTGTTGATTAATGGTGATACCGCCATTCTGGGCCGCACCGTACCTGCCTCTCTTGAAGTAATTGAAACCCATAGCGGTGATATAGATGGTGATGTAGTTTACGCAGGCAAGCCCGGTGTAGAGTTCCTGACCAAACCATCTTTTACCCTGGTGGGGCTGGATGTTAATGGTAAAGAACTGCCCAGTTACAGCGGTGAGTTTGCCGGTGGCCTGAAAGGCAACACTTCGCTTGAATTGAGTGACGATCTTGATGTGGGCGTAGTGGTCCCGACTTTTGCCGAGAATGAAGCCGGCAAGCATGTTATCAGCTTTGATACCAGCAAGATCAAGTTCAACAAGATCACGCCGTTCCCGGAAACGGATCTCGATCTGCCAGTTAATCTCACCATCACCAATCACGATGAAACTCGGGGTACAGCGGCACAAACCACGCTGGGTAACACGCAGGATCCCGAAGACAAGGACACCCTGCGCTTTGGCTTTATCACCCTGATGGACACCGAGATAAAAGTGGGAGAGGCGGGCACCATGGCCAGCACGCTGCACTACTATGGCGATGATCTGAACTCCCTGAAGGAAGACGGTGATACTGACTACAGTTTGTCGGACGGCGACCTTCCGAAGGGGAGTTTGCCAGACGGCACCAGTTTCCCGGGCTTGTCTGTGAAGTCTGGTAATAAAAAGGTGATTGATGTTGCTCCTTATAGCAGCGAACAAAAAAACATCGAAGTGACTATTGAGAACTTGCCCGCCTGGCTGAAGCCCGCCGATCAGGAGAAGGCTGGTGAGCTGACCAACCCGTCCGCCATGCTGGACATACTCAGCAACCCCAGGTTGCGGGCCAGCGATCGTACCTTTAACCGGCGCGAGGTCACACGTTAACGATAAGGTTTGCAACTTCACGGGTGTGAGGGTGCAAAATTGTGACAATAATGTTTCAGTTTTTGTTTACAAAAAATTATCATACAACGACATAAACAATAACAATCAAACGGTAAGGATACCCACAGTGCGCGAAGAACAGTCTACGTCAGTGGTGGTGCCAGGCATGGATGCCTTTACGCTGGAGCACAACCTCAAGTTCAAGCGGCAGTTGTTGCAGCATGTGTTCGACAACGCCCTGGAATCCATCATCGTTACCAATGCCAACGGCATCATCGAGCGGGTCAACCCGGCCTTTACTCAAATCACCGGCTACAGCGCCGAGGAGGTACTGGGCAAAACTCCGCGGTTAATGCAGTCGGCCCGGCACGATCCCGACTTTTACCGGCAAATGTGGCAGCAATTGCTGCAACATGGCAGCTGGAGCGGTCAGGTATGGAATCGTCGTAAATCCGGTGAGGTGTACCTGCAGTGGCTCAGCATCAACAGCCTTACCAATGCACGGGGCGAAGTCACCCACAGGGTGGCCATTGGCCACGATCTCAGCGGCCAGCGCAGCCTTGAGCAGGACCGCACACCCTTTACCTTCAAGGATCCGCTCACCCAGCTGGGCAATCGCCAGTTGCTGGCTACCCGGCTCGAGCAGGCCCTGGCCGAGGCTCAGCGTAACAAGATTCGCGTGGGCCTGATGGTGCTTGATATCGGCCGTCTCAAGCCGGTTAACGAACAGCTTGGCATGACCTGGGGCGACGATGTGCTGCGCCAGCAGGCGCGCACGTTGCAGGCGGCGGTGGACGAGGCCGACACCCTGGTGCGGCTGCAGGGGGATGTCTTCGCGGTGCTGCGCCACAGCAAGGCGGAAGACGCCACCATGGCGCAACTGGCCGACAAGCTGCTGAATTTGCTGGCCCAGCCCATGGTGCTGGCGGATAAAAACATCGTTTGCCTGCAACCCAGCATCGGCATTGCCGTGTATCCGCGGGATGCACGAGAGCCCGAAAATCTGCTGCAGGCGGCGGAATATGCTCACGCCATGGCCAAGCGGGAAGGGCGCAACCGCTTTCAGTTTGTGGATCAGCGCCAGCACGAGCTGCACCATCGCGAGCTGATTATTGAGCACAGCCTCAGCCACATGCTCAGCACCGGTGAGGCCCAGGGCATCAGCCTGCATTATCAGCCCCAGGTGTGCTCCAGTGACGAAACCATTGTGGGGCTGGAGGCCCTGCTGCGCTGGACCCATCCCCGTCTGGGGAGACTGTCGCCGGTGGAGTTTATTCCGGTGGCCGAGCAAAGTGGCCTGTCGGTGCGGCTGGATCGCTGGGTCATTGAGCAGGTGTGTGCCCAGGTGTCTGCCTGGCAAAGACGGGGGCTGGCGCCGCCGGTGGTCTCGGTGAATCTGGGAGCGCAGCAGTTCAGTCAGCCCGACTTCGGTGACTGGCTGATGAGCACCGTCAGCGCCTACGGTCTGCGCCCCCGGCAACTGCGGCTGGAAGTGACCGAGTCCACCATGATGGAGCAGATAGAGGCCGGTGTGAACATGCTGCAACAGCTGCGGGAGTGCGGTTTTGCGCTGTCGCTGGACGATTTTGGCACCGGTTATTCGGCTTTGTCGTGCCTGCATCGCTTTCCGCTGGACGAGCTCAAGATCGACCGCAGTTTCATGGTGGAAGCCTGTGAGCATGAACGGGCGCAGATCCTGCTGTGCACCATCATGGCGCTGGCCCGGCAGCTGTCTCTCAGCCTGGTGGTGGAAGGGGTGGAGCAGGCGGAGCAGCTGGCTTTGCTGAAAGACTTTGGTCCGCTCAGGGTGCAGGGCTATTACTACTACAAACCCATGCCGGTAGATGAGATCTGGCCCCTGCTGGATCTGGCCGCCGGCAGACCGGAAGGCGAAGTGCTGAATTAATAGGCTGGCGGCGGTTACCCTGCTTCTGTGCCGGCGAGGGGAAGGAGCGTTGTGCCCCGGCCCCCCGTCTTTAGCGGGGGACACGGCTCACGTTCAACGTCGTCGCCATATATTCCTTCACTTGCTGCCGCTGCTCGGGGGTGAGCCGCAGCCCCAGTTTGCTGCGCCGCCACAGCACGTCGTCGGCACTGCGGGCCCATTCTTCCTGCATCAGATATTCGAGCTCGGCAGCATAAAGGCCGGCGCCCAGGTGTTCACCCATGTTTTCGAGCGTGCCGGCTTCCTGCAAAAAGCGCCGGCAGCGGGTGCCATAGCTGCGCACATAACGGCGAGCAAGGGGCTCGGGCAACCAGGGATATTCCTCAGCGAGCTCGGCCGCCAGCCCGGCCTGGGTACCGAAATCGCCGCCGGGCAGCACCAGCTGCCGGGTCCAGGGGCCGCTGGCGTGGGGCAGGTACCTGGTCAGGCGGTTCACGGCGTCTTCCGCCAGGGCACGAAAGGTGGTGATCTTGCCGCCAAATACCGACAACAGCGGTGCCTGGCCGGTGGAGGTGTTCAGCCATAGCCGGTAGTCGCGGGAGGCGCGCTGGGCCCGGCCATGGCCTTCGGCCATCAGCGGGCGTACTCCGGCATAACGGTAAACCACCTCGGCCGGGCTGATCTGCCGGCGAAAATGGGCGTTAACCACGGCACACAGATAATCCACTTCCTCGGCGCTGGCGCCGGCCTTTGCGGGCTCGCCGTGATAATCCACATCCGTGGTGCCAATCAGGGAATAATCCTGCTCATAGGGCAGCACGAACACGATGCGGCCATCCCGGTGTTGCAGAATATAGGCTTCGTTTCCGCCGTGCAGTCGCGGCACCACCACATGGCTGCCCTTGACCAGCCGCAGGCTGGCCGGTGCCGCTGCCGGCAGCACGGTGTCAAACAATGAACTGGCCCAGGGACCGGTGGCGTTCACCAGTGTTCGGGCCCAGCGGGTTTGAATGCCGCCGTCTTTGTGTTCCAGTTGTACCTTCCACAGGCCCCGCTCGCGGCTTGCCCGCGTGCAACGGAAGCGGGGCAGAATAACGGCGCCGCGCTCTTTGGCCGCCAGGGCACACAGCACCACTAGGCGGGCGTCATCCACCCAGGCATCGGAATACTCAAAGGCCCGAGTAAAGCGGCTTTGCAGCGGGCCGTGGTCGTTCAGCCGCAGGCTTTCTGAGCCTGGCAGCCGGTCCCGGCGGGCCAGGTGATCATACAGCCACAGTCCCAGCCGGATCATCCAGGCGGGACGCAGCTGTGGCTGGTGGGGCAGGCGAAAGCGCAGTGGCCAGATGATGTGCGGCGCGGCCTGCAGCAGAATCTCCCGCTCGGCCAGGGCTTCGTGCACCAGCCGGAATTCCAGCTGCTCCAGGTAGCGCAGGCCGCCGTGAATGAGCTTGCTGCTGGCCGACGAGGTGGCCGAGGCCAGATCGTGCATGTCGCACAGCGTAACCGACAGCCCACGTCCGGCGGCGTCGAGGGCGATGCCGGTGCCGTTGATGCCGCCGCCGATCACCAGCACATCCACCGGCTCGGTCATGAGGGCTCCACCCAGTGCCGGGCACGGGCCACCGCTTTTTGCCAGCCCCGGTAATGCTGCTCGCGCTCCCGGTTGTTCATGTGCGGGGTGAACTCCCGGTCTGTCATCACGCAGCGGGCCAGCTCGTCGGTGTTCTGCCACAGCCCGGTGGCCAGCCCCGCCAGAAAGGCCGCCCCCAGGGCGGTGGTTTCAAGCAGCGCCGGCCGTATCACCCGGCCGTGGCTAATGTCGGCCTGAAACTGCATTAAAAAGTCGTTGGCGGCGGCGCCGCCGTCCACCTTGAGTGCCGCCAGTCTGAGGCCCGCATCCTGCTGCATGGCGTCGAGCAGATCCCGGCTCTGAAAGGCAATGGCCTCCAGCGCCGCGCGCACGATGTGGTTTTTATTGGTCCCCCTTGTCAGCCCCACCAGGGTGCCCCGGGCGTAGGGATCCCAGTAGGGGGCGCCCAGGCCGGTAAAGGCGGGCACCAGATAGACGCCGTGGGTATCTCTAACCTGGCGGGCGCAGGCTTCGCTGTCGGCGGCGCGGGCAATCAGCCCCAGCTCGTCTCTGAGCCACTGAATAACGGCACCGCCCATGAACACGGATCCTTCCAGCGCATAGTTCACGCCGCCATCGGCGCCCACCGCCAGGGTGGTGAGCAGGCCATGGCTCGACTCCACCTTCTGCCGGCCGGTGTTCATCAACATAAAGCAGCCGGTGCCATAGGTGTTTTTCACCATGCCCTTGTGAAAGCACAGCTGGCCGAACAGCGCCGCCTGCTGGTCCCCGGCCATGCCGGCAATGGGCACCGGCACTCCCAGGTTGGTATGGCCATACCGGGCGCAGGACGGCTTCACCTCGGGCAGCATGGCGGCGGGAATATCGAGTTCTTTCAGCAGCAGTGAATCCCACTCCAGGCTGTTGATGTTGAACAACAGGGTGCGCGAGGCATTGGTGTAATCGGTTACATGCACCCGGCCCTCGGTCAGTTTCCACACCAGCCAGGTGTCCATGGTGCCAAACAGCAGCTCCCCGGCCTCGGCCTGCGCCCTGGCGCCGGGCACGTTGTCCAGCAGCCAGCGCAGTTTGGTGCCCGAGAAATAGGCGTCGGGCACCAGGCCGGTGCGGGAGCGGATTTCTGCTTCCAGGCCCTGGGTTTTCAGCTGCTCGCAC
This sequence comes from Oceanimonas pelagia, assembly GCF_030849025.1. NCBI lineage: Bacteria > Pseudomonadati > Pseudomonadota > Gammaproteobacteria > Aeromonadales > Aeromonadaceae > Oceanimonas > Oceanimonas pelagia. The sequence continues at coordinate 1,676,116 of NZ_CP118224.1, read as the reverse complement.
AGGGGGGCGGTGCGCCGGCACTGCCACACAATGGCGTGATGAATGGGCAGACCGGTGTGTTTGTTCCACACCACTGTGGTTTCCCGCTGGTTGGTAATGCCAATGCCGCTGATCTGTTCGGGGCGCACGCCGCTTTTGGCCAGCACCTCGGTGAGGGTGGCGCGCTGGGTGGCCCAGATTTCGGTGGCGTCGTGCTCCACCCAGCCGGGCTGGGGGTAATGCTGGGTTAATTCCCGCTGGGCCATGGCCACCACTTGCGCCTGGCGGTCGAACAAAATGCTGCGCGACGAGGTAGTGCCTTGATCCAGCGCCAGCACATAGGGTTTGGAGGTGTTCATCAATCCGGCTCCTCATGATTGAGCAACGCCCGGCAGGCGGCGGGCAGCAGCGGCCGCCACGGCGTGCGCGGGCCGGGGGCAAGGGCGCCGCTTTTATCGTTAATCCAGCTGGCCAGCTCCCGGCCGCAGCCGGTGCCGGGCGCAACCGCCTGCTGCGGCTCACAGCGGGCGTGCTCCGGGGGGCAGTGCAGGCGCACATGAAAATGCCCGGAATGGCCAAACCAGGGCCGCAACCGGCCCAGCCAGGGGGCGTGGCCATAGGTGCGGCACATGGCCTGTTTGATCAGAGGGTGCACAAAAATGCGGCTCACGCGTTCGTCCTGGGCCGCCAGGGCAATGAGCTGGCGCTGGTCGTCGCCAAAATGACGATTAAGGATATAGAGCCGGTGATCCACCATATCCAGCTCTTCGTCCGGCGTGCCGTCCCGGCCCGGGCGCAGCCAGATATCGGCATCGAGTCCGGTCTGGTGACTGCGGTGGCCATGGGCAAAGGGGCCGCCGTGGCGTCTGGCCATGTCGGCCACCAGCATGGGCGGCAGGCCGGCCTGTCGGGCTCTTTGCCCGAGGTGTTGTAAATAGTCGACCAGCTCGGGCTGGCCGTAATGGCGCCGGCGCTCCGGGCGCACCACCCGGTAGCCGGGCCCGGACAAGGGCAGGGCCTGCGCCCCGGTCTGGCAGCCGGCGGCGTAACCGCCAACGGCTTCACCACGTGCGGCAAGGGGTAAGGCCGCGGCCAGCACAACCAGCATGAAAACGGGATTGACCATGAGAGACGCCTGTTTATAGCCCATATGGCACCATTATTTATGCCCAGACGGTTTTTTGCTAGGGTAGCGGTTTTTGACATGCCCGGAACACCATAATGACCATGCAGCGCCTGACCGTGCCACAGCTTTTGCAGCAGCCCCTTGAGTATGTGCTGCAACCGCCCGCCTTTCGTTTTTATGCCACGCAGGGGGCGGTGCTGCTGGCCAGCCTCACGGCGGTGATCTGGTCGCTGCTCGATGGTCGCCAGGGTTTTGAGCTGATGCACTATGTGGGGCTGGTGTTTGGCGGTGTGCTGCTGCTGGTCAGCCTGTGGCCGGCCAGCTGGAGCCGGCAGCGCTTGATCAACCTGGCGTTCGACGCCGACCGGCTGTATCTGGTGAACGGTCACAGCAGGCAGGCGGTGAGCCTGCCGCGGGAGCGGGTAAAGGCGGTGAACAAGGGCAAGCTGCCGGGCCACGACGGTGCCATTATCGCCTTTACCCTGGATCTTGAGCTGAGTGAGCAGGAGCTGGCCCAGGTACACCAGACCCTGGCAACCCAGGCCGAGGAGCGCTTTGCCCTGGGCGAAAACCGCTACCGCTTCGGCTTTGTGGCCAACTGGCAGCCCCGGCGCAAGCTGCTGGCGGCCGTTGGGGTGCTGGCGCCGGCGGTGGCGCCGGTGGTGCTCACGGACGAAGGGGAAGACGACGACCGGGACGACTGAGCCTATACTTCGAGGGCTGTTTTGCATCCAGGAGCCCCGATCATGTCCAGGCCGAATTCTCCCCGCATTCCTTCCGCCGCCTTTGGTCTGTACGACCGTTACGCCCACGGCCAGATAGACAGGCGCCAGTTCATGAGCGGGCTGGCCCGGCTGGCGGTGGGCGGTCTGACCGCCACCGCCCTGTTTGAGGCCCTGATGCCCGATTATGCCCAGGCCCAGCAGGTGTCCTTTACCGATCCGGCCATTCGCGCCCGTTATCTCGTTTTTGACTCCCCCGACGGCCACGGCCAGGGGCGCGGTTACCGGGTTGAGCCCACCGGCGAGGTGCTGGGTCGGGTGCTGGTGGTGCACGAAAACCGCGGCCTGAACCCCTATATCGAGGACGTGGCCCGGCGCCTGGCCAAGGCCGGCTTCGTGGCCTTTGCCCCCGACGCCCTGGCATCGCTGGGCGGTTACCCGGGCAACGACGACGATGGCCGGGCCCTGCAGCAGCAACTGGAGACCGACAACATCCTGGCCGATTTCACCGCCGCCGCCCGCCTGCTGGATCAGCCGGGGCAGGGCATTGGGGTGATTGGCTTTTGCTTCGGCGGCTTTGTTGCCAATACCCTGGCCGCCCGCCTGCCGGAGTCGGTGCGTGCCGCCGTGCCCTTCTACGGCCTGCCGCCGGATCTGTCCCGGGTGTCCGATATCAAGGGGGCGCTGCTCATTCAGCTGGCGGAGCAGGATGAACGGGTCAACAGCGCCTGGCCCGCTTACCGGGAGGCGTTGCAGGCCGGCGGCATCGAGTTTGAAATGCACCAGTATGCCGGCACGCAGCACGGCTTTCACAATGACTCCACCCCCCGTTACCACCCCGAGGCGGCGGAGCTGGCCTGGTCGCGTACCCTGGCGTTCCTGCGCACCCGGCTGACCGCCTGACCGAAAAACGGTGCTGCACTGGTGTGCCCTTCAGACCGCTGACCCAGCTTCGCTTTTCTGTGGTCACGAAGGCGGGGAGGAGAGCCGGTGCGGTATGTATCTTGCTCCGCCTGTGCTGGGGGGCTCAGGTACGAAACACCGCCACCACCCGTTGCAGGTTTTGCGCCTGCTCGGCAATGTCCTGGCTGGCGCGGGAATTTTCGCGCACCGACTGCACCGTGCTGTCGGTAATGTCCCGAATCACCACCACGTTGCGGCCAATTTCGTTGGCCACGCTGCTCTGTTGTTCGATGGCGGCGGCGATCTGGGTGGCCATGTCCGAGATTTCGGTCACTTCCCGCGTAATCTCGTTCAGCACGGTTTCCGCCTGCTGGGCCTGCTGACTGCTTTCCAGCCCTTCTTCCCGGCTTTGGTAGATGATCTGCACCATGGCGTCGGTCTTGCCCTGCAGCGAGCCGATGATGGTGGCAATTTCCTGGGTGGCTTCCTGAGTACGGGCGGCCAGGGCCCGCACCTCATCGGCCACCACGGCAAACCCCCGGCCCTGCTCGCCGGCCCGGGCCGCCTCGATGGCAGCATTGAGCGCCAGCAGGTTGGTCTGATCGGCAATATCCCGAATCACCTGCAGGACGTTGCCAATGGTTTCGCTCTGACGCGACAGCTCTTCAATGCTGCCTACCGAGTCTTCAAGCTGGCCGGCCAGGCGGCGAATGCGGCTGATGGTGCCCTGCACCTGCTGCTGGCCCTCGGCGGCACTGCTGTTGGCCTGGCCCGCCTTGAGGGCGGTGTTGTCGGTATTGCGGGCAATGTCGTCTATGGTGCTGACCATTTCGGTGACGGCGGTGGCGACCTGCTCGGTCTCCTGGTGCTGGCGTTCTATGTCGGTGGTGGTGGCGGCCGCGTTGGCCGACAGCAGCGAGGTGGTCTGGTTCATGGTGTGTACCGCCAGATTAACCTGCTGGATCACCTCGCGAAACCCGCTGAGCAGGGTGTTGAGGGCGGTGGCCACGTCGGCCAGTTCATCCCGGCTGCCGGTGTCGAGGCGCAGCCCCAGATCCCGGCTGTGATGAATGCGCAGTACCGCGTCGCGGATCTGTTCGATAGGACGAAAAATGGAACGGCCAATCAGCACGGCCACGGTGGTGCTGGTGAGCAGCATCAGTAGAAACACCAGCAGTGCGGTATGCCGGGCCCGCTCAATATAGGCCTGCAACTGCTGTTCGATGTCGGCCAGGGTGCTGTCCAGCAGGCTTTCGGTACCCTGAATGGTCTGGCGCATGGCCAGCTGCAGCCCCTGCTCGTTGTTCAGGCCCAACCGTTGCAGGCCCTCGGCATAGGCCAGAAAGCGCTGCCGGTAGCTGGCCGCCTCGGTGTGCGGCAGGCCCAGGACATCAAGCTGGGTCAGCAGTTGCTGGTGCAGAGCGTTGAACTTGTCCACGTAACGGGCGTCGTGGCGCAGCATAAAGTCCTTTTCGGCCCGGCGCAGCTGCAGCAGGGTTACCAGGATGGGGTCGGCACCGTACCGATTGAGTTCGGCTTCTACCTGATGCACCGCCCGGCGCAGCTCGCCTTCCAGCCCCGACTCGTGGTCCAGCCCCAGGGTCCGGTAGGCGGCGACCAGGGCTTCAAAATCCTGGCCGTACTGGCCAAAGCGCTGATCCAGCAGGGCAAGGGCGTCGAGGGGCAGTTGCTGCTGTGCAAGCAGGGTGCGCAGCTCGGACAGGTGATCACGGGTTTGCGCCAGTTGCTGCTGAAACTGGCTCAGGTAGGTGAGATCCTTTCGCGCCATAAAGTCTTTTTCTTCCCTGCGCAGGCTGAGCATGTCGTTGCCGAGGGTCATGGCCAGCACCTTGCCATGGTTCAGGGTTTTGATGGTGTTCAGGGTATGGATAAACAGGGTGAACAGAATGCCCATGGCGACCATCACCACCAGGGTGTTGAGCGCGAGTTTGTGTTTTATTTTCATCCGTTTGTTTTTCTCGTTATCGGAACAGCGAAAAGGGGGAGAGGAACACGCCCGCGCACGGGTGCCGGGGATTAACGCAAGAACGGGTTATGCAGGCGCTCAAAACCAAAGGTGCTTTCCGGGCCGTGGCCGGGTACAAAGGTGATGTCGTCGCCCAGCGGCAGCAGGGTGTGCTTGATGCTGTGGATCAGCTGCTCATGGTTGCCGCCGGGAAAATCGGTGCGGCCGATGCTGCCCTGAAACAGCACGTCGCCCACAAAGGCCAGCCGCTGGCCTTCATGCACCAGCACCATATGGCCCGGGGTATGGCCGGGGCAGTGGAAGACTTTCAGCCGCTCTTCACCCACGGCGACGGTGTCGCCGGCGCTCAGCCAGCGATCCGGGGTAAAGCCCGGCACCGGATCAAAGCCAAACATCTGCGCCTGCCGGGGCAGGCCGTCTATCCAGTAGGCATCTTCCTCGCCGGGGCCGTCCACCGGCACCCCGGTGCGGGCCATCAGCTCACCGGTGGCGCCCACATGATCGAGATGGCCGTGGGTGAGAATAATGCGCTCAAGGGTGAGCTGGCGCTCGGCAATGGCCGCCAGCAGGCGTTCGGTTTCCCCGCCGGGATCAATCAGCGCCGCCTTGTGGGTGGCAGAGCACCACACCAGGCTGCAGTTCTGCATAAAGGGCGTCACCGGCAGGGTGATACGGTTCAGCATGAGGTTTCCTTTAACATAATCATTCGGGTTATGAAATCTGTGCTTCGGGCTGCCGGGCCAGCCACTCGGCCAGCTCTTCGGCCTCGCCCCGCTTGACGATACGGTCTTCCTTGGCGGCCTGGTGGCGGGCGTAAATGGGGTCGTAATAGCTGCCCAGCAGGGTGGCGATCCACTCTTCGTGGGCACCGCAGCCAAACCCGGCCTGTTGCTGGCGCACGGCGTCGCTTACCACTTCCGACAGCCGGCGCCATTCCCGGTCGCCCAAACGCTTGTACAGTCGTTTGAGGCTGTCCTGCAGGTAGTGCTCCAGCCGGTCAAAATCGTCGTTAAAGTGGCGCTGCATGGTCTCCACGTAATCGTGACGAATTTGCCGCACCCGCTGCTCAAAGGGCACCTCCAGCAACAACAACGGCACTTGCTGCATGCGCTCATACAGGGGCAGGGGCACCGGGCAACGGCCGATCATGGCGCTTTCGTCTTCCACCAGCCAGCCGTGAATGCCGGCCTGGCGCTGTTTGAGCCGGGCAATGGCCAGCCGGTTTTCAAAGTTGATGGGAGTGGGCTGGGGCTCGCCCCAGTGGCCAAAGCTGGAGCCGCGATGGTGGGCATAGCCTTCCAGATCCAGCGACAGCGGGCTGCGCGCCAGCCAGTCGGTCTTGCCGCTGCCGGTGAGGCCGGTGAGCACAAAGCCGGGGCAGGCAAAGCCCCGTTCAATCTCCTCAAGCAACCGGCGGCGCAGCGCCTTGTAGCCGCCCTTGACTCTGGCCACCGGGCGGCCGGCATCCTGCAGCCATTGCTGCACCGTCTGGCTGCGCAGGCCGCCGCGAAAACAGTAAATTACGCCGTTCGAGTGTTCGTCGAGCCAGTTCAGCCAGCCCTGCATGCGCGCCTCGCGCACGTCACCGGCCACCAGCCGGTGACCCAGCTCAATGGCCGCCTGCTGGCCCTGCTGCTTGTAGCAGGTGCCAACCTGCGCCCGTTCGTCATCGGTCATCAGCGGCAGGTTGGTGGCGGCGGGAAAGGCGCCCTGAATAAACTCCACCGGTGCGCGCAGGTCCAGCATGGGCACGTCTTCTGCCAGCAGCCGGTCGAGATCGGTTTCCAGCTCAGGCATCCACAACCTCAATGCGGTGCTCGCCGGCGGGCACCAGCTCGCCAATGGGGGAGAGGCTCAGATCATGGCGCGCAGCCACGGTCAGGAAATCATCGATGGCCTCGGGGCGCACCGCCACCAGCAGGCCGCCGCTGGTTTGCGGATCGCACAGAATGTGCTGCTGGCGCCGAGTGAGCGGCGCCAGCTTGTGGCCGTAGGCGTCGAAGTTGCGCAGGGTGCCGCCGGGTACGGCGCCGGCCTGCAGGTAGTGGTCCAGGTTGGGCAACAGGGGAATATCCGCCATGTTGAGGCGGGCGCTCACATCGGCGCCTTCGCATACCTCCAGCAGGTGGCCGAGCAGGCCAAAGCCGGTGACGTCGGTCATGGCGCTCACGCCTTCCAGTGTGGCAAAGTCCTGACCGGGCTTGTTCAGCCGGCACATCACCTCGGGTGCCAGCTGGCTGTCTTCTTCCCGCAGCACACCCTTTTTCTGGGCGGTGGAGAGCACGCCAATGCCCAGCGGTTTGGTCAGGAACAGTACATCGCCGGCGGCGGCGGTGTCGTTGCGCTTGACCTGGTCGAGCGGGATCTGGCCGGTGACCGCCAGGCCGAAGATGGGCTCGGGCGCATCGATGCTGTGGCCGCCCGCGAGGGAGATGCCGGCGTCATGGCAGGCCTGGCGGCCGCCGTCGATCACTCGCTGCGCCACTTCCGGCGCCAGGGTGTTCACCGGCCAGCCGAGAATGGCAATGGCCACCACAGGGGTGCCGCCCATGGCGTAGATGTCGCTGATGGCGTTGGTGGCGGCAATGCGGCCAAAGGTGAAAGGATCGTCGACGATGGGCATGAAGAAGTCGGTGGTGGAGATAATGCCCATGCCGTTGCCAATGTCGACCACGGCGGCATCATCGCGGCTGGCGTTGCCCACCACCAGACGGGGGTCGTGAAAACCGGGCAGCTGGCTGTGCAGTATGGTGTCGAGGATCTTGGGGGAAATCTTGCAGCCGCAGCCGGCGCCGTGGCTGTATTGGGTCAGGCGAATGGGTTCCACTCGAGCTTCCTTGGTGACTAACGGAAAGCGCCCATTCTACTCTTTCTGGTCGCTTTCCGCATCCGCTTCACCGGGTGTGCCTTACCAGGCCCGCACCACCAGGCCCTTGAGGTAGTGGCCCTCCGGATAGGCGGTGCCGATGGGATGATCGGCGGCCTGGTTCAGGCGCTCCAGGATCTGGGCGTTGCGGCCGGCATCGAGGGCGGCGTCGGCCACGATTTTCTGGAACAGATCCGAGGTCATCAGCCCGGAGCAGGAGAAGGTGAGCAGCACACCGCCCGGATTGAGCAGCTGAAACGCCAGCATGTTGATGTCCTTGTAGCCGCGGCAGGCACCGTTGAGCTGGGCCTTGCTTTCGGCGAACTTGGGCGGATCCAGCACTATCACGTCAAAGCTTTCGCCCTGCTCCCGGTATTCCCGCAGCAGTTTGAACACGTCGGCCTGCTCAAAGCGGGCCCGGCTCAGATCCAGCCGGTTCAGCTCGGCGTTTTGCTTGGCCAGCGCCAGCGCCGACTCGGACACATCGGCGTTCACCACCTCGCTGGCGCCGCCCCTGAGGGCATACACGCCAAAGGTGCCGGTGTAGCTGAAGCAGTTCAGCACCCGCTTGCCCCGGCAGTAACGGCCGGCAATACGGCGGTTGTCGCGCTGATCCAGGTAAAAGCCGGTTTTATGGCCGGTTTCCACGTCCACCAGAATGCGCACACCGTTGTTTTCCTCGATCACTACCGGTTGTGCGGGCAGGGTGCCGGCCAGCAGGCCCTTGCGCTCCTTCAGGCCTTCCTTCTTGCGCACCGCCACGTCGGAGCGCTCATAGATGCAGGCGTCCGGATACAGTTGCGTGAGGGCGGCCACAATGGCCTTGCGCCAGCGTTCGGCGCCGGTGCTGAGCAGCTGGCACACCACCACATTGGCGTACACGTCGATGGTGACCCCGGGCAGGCCGTCGGACTCGGCGGCGCACAGCCGGTAACCGGTGAGCCCCTGCTCATTGATCATGTCTTCGCGGCCGGCCCTGGCGCGCTCCAGGCGACGCAGAAAGAAGGCATCGTCGATCATTTCATGGCGGTCAAAGGTCCACACCCGGGCGCGGATCTGGGACTGGGGCGAGTAAAAGCCCCGGCCCAGCCACTGGCCGTTGTGGCTCAGAATATCGACGGTGTCGCCGGCATTGGGCTGACCCTGCACCTTGTCGACGGCACGGGAAAACACCCAGGGATGGCGGCGCAGAAGGGATTTTTCCCGTCCGGCAACTAGGGTTATAGAGGAGGTCATAGGCTGGGCCGATTGCTTGAAAAAAGGGGCATAATTCTAGAAGTGACGAGCATAAAACACAAAGGGGAGGCGAGAAAAAATGACCATGATTGCCAAAAAAATCTGGGTCAGCGGCCGGGTGCAGGGGGTGAGCTTTCGCTATTATACCCAGTGCGAGGCCGAACGGCTGGGGGTGCACGGCTACGCCCGTAACCTGCCCGATGGCCGGGTAGAGGTGTTGGCGGAAGGCGACAGCGCGGCGGTGCGGCAATTGCTGGCCTGGTTGCGAACCGGGCCGGATACCGCCCATGTGACCGGCTTGCAGGAAGAAGAAATTGCGCCCAGAGGGGGGCACGGGTTTGAGACCGGCTGACAATCCGGGGGAGGGGCCGGACCGACACCGGGCCAGATTTTCAGATACGCTCGCGGGTACGGGGGAGCGAGGTGTAAAGAAAATGCCGGCTCGGGGCCGGCATCTGCATCAGCTTTAGCCCTTAAGGGTGGCGTCCAGCTCTTCGATTCTGGCTTTCCAGATGGCGGGGCCGGCTTCGTGGGCGTTGTTGCCCTCGCTGTCTACGGCCACGGTCACCGGCATGTCTTCCACCTCGAATTCGTAGATGGCTTCCATCCCCAGGTCTTCAAAGGCCAGCACCCGGGCCTTCTTCACCGCCTTGGCCACCAGGTAGGCGGCGCCGCCCACCGCCATCAGATACACCGCCTTGTGATCGCGAATGGAGCTCACGGTGGCCGGGCCGCGCTCGGCCTTGCCCACCATGCCCATCAGGCCGGTCTGCTCCAGCATCATGTCGGTGAACTTGTCCATGCGGGTGGAGGTGGTGGGACCGGCGGGGCCTACGGCTTCGTCGCCAATGGCGTCTACCGGACCCACGTAGTAGATAAAGCGGTCCTTGAAGTCCACCGGCAGTTTTTCGCCTTTATTCAGCATGTCCTGAATGCGCTTGTGGGCCGCATCCCGGCCGGTAAGCAGCTTGCCGGAGAGCAGCAGGGTCTCGCCCATTTTCCACTCGGCAATGTCGTCGCGGGTGACGGTGTCCAGGTTGACCCGGCGCACGTTTTCGCCCACTTCCCAGGTCACTTGCGGCCAGTCTTCCAGTTTCGGCGGCGTCAGCTCGGCGGGGCCGGAGCCGTCCAGGTGGAAGTGCACATGGCGGGTGGCGGCGCAGTTGGGGATCATCACCACCGGCTTGGACGCGGCATGGGTGGGGGCGGTCTTGATCTTGACGTCCACCACGGTTGTCAGGCCGCCCAGGCCCTGAGCGCCAATGCCCAGCTTGTTGGCCTTTTCAAAGATTTCCAGGCGCAGTTTATCTTCGGTGGTTTCGGCGCCACGCTCGATCAGCTCGTGAATGTCCACCGGATCCATCAGGGACTCCTTGGCCAGCACCGCGGCCTTTTCGGCGGTGCCACCGATGCCGATACCCAGCATGCCCGGCGGACACCAGCCGGCCCCCATGGTGGGCAGGGTTTTCAGCACCCACTCCACCACGTCGTCGGACGGATTGAGCATCACCATCTTGGACTTGTTCTCGGAGCCGCCGCCCTTGGCGGCGATGGCCACTTCCACATGATCGCCGGGCACCATGTCGATATGCACCACGGCGGGGGCATTGTCCTTGGTGTTTTTACGGGCACCGGCAGGGTCGGCGACGATGCTGGCGCGCAGCGGATTGTCGGGGTTGGAGTAGGCGCGGCGCACGCCTTCATCCACCATTTCCTGCACCGTCATGTCGGAATCCCACTGCACCTGCATGCCGATTTTCACAAAACAGGTCACAATGCCGGTGTCCTGGCACAGGGGGCGGTGGCCTTCGGCGGACATGCGCGAGTTGATCAGAATTTGTGCGATGGCGTCCTTGGCGGCCTGGCTCTGCTCTTTTTCGTAGGCCTTTTCCAGCGCTTTCACGAAATCCAGCGGGTGGTAGTAGGAGATATATTGAAGGGCGTCAGCAACGGAGTCGATAAAGTCCTGCTTTTTGATAATGCTCATGGCTTCCTCATGGGTTATCGGCTGGCTCTGTATTGTTATAATCGGCGCCATGATACGCTTTGCCGCCCCCGGCTGACCAGTCTGGCCCGGGGCGGAATGCCAAAACTGTCGAGTGGATTACATAAATGGGACTGCCTTTGCACATACACAGCGAGCCCTTTTCCGGCCCGGTGCGCGACTTCTTTTCCCCCCTGGCCAGCACCCCCTGGGCGGTGTTGCTGGAGTCGGCCTCGCCGCTGGCCGGCGACAGCCGTTATCACATACTCAGCGCCCACCCTGTCGGTACGCTGGTCACCAGAGGCGAGAAGACCACCATTACCCATCCCGATGGCACTGAGCACAGCGGTGAGTGCCCCTTTGCCCTGCTCAAAACCTGGCAGCAGCGGTTGCTGGGAGAGGTGAGTCTGCCCGAAGAGCATGCCCATCTGCCCTTTGCCGGCGGTGCCCTGGGCCTGTTTGGTTACGATCTGGGCCGCCGGCTGGAGCGCATGCCCGAGCGTGCCATCAACGAACTGTCCACCCCCGACATGGCGGTAGGTATTTACGACTGGGCCTGGGTGATTGACCGTGAACGTGAGCAGGCCCATCTGCTGGTGCTGGGTGACGAGCAGGCGCTGCGGCAAAGGCTGGCCTGGTGGCGCGGGCTTGCCGCCGCGCCCGGTGCACCGTTTCATCTCACCGGGCCCTGGCAGGCCAACCAGAGCCGCGAGCAGTACGGTGCCAACTTTAACCGGGTGCAGGAGTACCTGGCCGCCGGCGACTGTTATCAAATTAATTTGACGGTGCGCTTTAATGCCCCCTTTGAGGGCGATGCCTGGGCCGCTTATTGCCGGCTGAGCGAGCACAACCGCGCCCCCTTTTCCGCCTTTATGCCATTGCCCGACAGCACCGTGCTCAGCCTGTCGCCGGAACGTTTTATCGCCCTCGACGGTCGCCGGGTGGAAACCAAGCCCATTAAGGGCACCCGGCCCCGAGGCAGCAACGAGCGGGAAGACCGGCAACTGGCCGAAGAGCTGGCCGCGGCGCCCAAGGACAGATCCGAGAACCTGATGATAGTGGACCTGCTGCGCAACGACATCGGCCGGGTGTGTGTGCCGGGCACGGTGAAGGTGCCGTCGCTGTTTGCCGTCGAGTCGTTTCCGGCGGTGCATCATCTGGTGTCCACCATTACCGGCGAGCTGAAGAGTGGCCTGGACGGCACCGATCTGCTGGCGGCCACCTTTCCCGGCGGCTCCATTACCGGGGCGCCCAAGGTGCGGGCCATGGAAATCATCGAGGAGCTGGAGCCCCACCGTCGCCACGGCTACTGCGGCAGCATGGGTTACCTCAGCGTTCACGGTCGCATGGACACCAGCATCACCATTCGCACCCTGCTGGCAGAGCAGGGCCGGCTGTATTGCTGGGCCGGCGGAGGGGTGGTGGCCGACTCCGGGCAGGATGCCGAATATCAGGAGCTGTTCGACAAGCTGGGCCGCATTTTGCCGGTGCTGGAGAAGCTGTGACCCTGGACGAGCTGATCACCCGCCTTAACCTGCTGCCGCCCCGGCCCGATGATGGCTGGCCGGCCCATGCCCGGCCGGCGGCGGTGCTGATGCCGGTGCTGGAAGGGGAGCAGGGCCTGGAGCTGGTACTCACCCGGCGCAGCCGGCATCTGCGCCAGCATCCGGGGCAGGTAAGCTTTCCCGGTGGCCGGGTGGACAAAGGCGATGCCAGCCTGTGGCACACCGCCCTGCGCGAAAGCGAGGAAGAAATCGGCCTGCCGCCGGAACGCTGCCGGCTGCTGGCGCGGCTCAGGGCCCAATACACCATTTCCGGCTTTGCGCTCACGCCCTTTGTGGGACTGGTGGAAGGCCAGCCCGAGTTTGTACTGAATCCCGATGAGGTGGATGAACTTTACCGGGTGCCGCTCGATTACCTGCTGGATCTGCGCCATCACCATGTATTGAGCCAGCACCGGCGGGGCAAATTGCACCGGGTGGTGTTTATTCGCTGGCGCGGCCTGTGGGTGTGGGGCATTACCGCCGCCGTGATCCACCAGTTTGCTCACCAGGTGGCACGCTGAGCGGCGATCGCCATCACAGTTCCTGCGTTACATTTTTTTAACGTGTTAAATTGTTGTTGGGTTAAAACTCAAATAAACCTACAATCGTTCAATAATAGTTGAGCGACAGCCTGTGCGCGTCGCGGTTCCTAAGCGAGTAGTGTTTGGAGTTTGCCATGATCAGCGTGTTTGACATGTTCAGTATCGGTATCGGCCCTTCTTCTTCCCATACCGTTGGCCCCATGCGGGCAGCTCATGCCTTTGTTCAGGCCATGGCCGAGCAGGGCACGCTCGAGCGCACCACCCGCGTGGAAGTCGAGTTGTTTGGCTCCCTCGGCCAGACCGGAATCGGCCACGGCACCGGCAAGGCGGTGATCCTCGGTCTGGGTGGCTTTGATCCCGAGTCGGTGGATGTGGACATGATTCCGGGCTTTCTGGAAAAAGTGGACACCAGCCAGGAAATTGTGCTCAACCAGACCCACCCGGCGGCCTTCCCGCGCAGCGGCGCCATCGTGTTTCACCGTCGCAAGACCCTGCCCCTGCACAGCAACGGTATGACCTGCCGTGCCTTTGCAGGCGATGCCGTGCTCGCCGAGCAGTCCTACTACTCCATTGGTGGCGGCTTTATCGTCAAGGCCGAGGAGTTTGCCGACACCAAGGCCGCCGCGGTGGCGGAGTCCAGCGCCCGCCCGGTACCTTATCCGTTCAAGAGCGGTAACGAGCTGCTGCGCCTGTGCCGGGAGCACGGCATGTCCATCAGCGGGCTGATGATGGCCAACGAGAAGGTCAACCGCAGCGAGGAAGAGATCATTGCCGGTTTACGGGAGATCTGGGAGGTGATGAAGGCCTGTGTCAAGCGCGGCTGCAAGACCGAGGGCATTCTGCCCGGCGGCCTCAAGGTCAAGCGCCGGGCTCCGTCGCTGTATCGCCGGCTGGTGAGCGAATCCCAGTACAACAAGGATCCCCTGAGCGTGATGGAATGGGTGGACCTGTTTGCCCTGGCGGTGAACGAGGAAAACGCCGCCGGCGGCCGGGTGGTGACCGCGCCCACCAACGGCGCCGCCGGCATCATTCCCGCCGTGCTGCATTACTACGACAAGTTTGTGCAGCCGGTGGATGACGACGCCCTGGTGCAGTATTTCCTTACCGCCGCCGCCATCGGCATTCTGTACAAGGAAAATGCTTCCATCTCCGGTGCCGAGGTAGGCTGCCAGGGCGAGGTGGGCGTGGCCTGCTCCATGGCCGCCGGCGCGCTCACCGCCGTGGTGGGGGGCACCATAGATCACGTGGAAAATGCCGCCGAAATCGGCATGGAGCACAACCTGGGTCTCACCTGCGATCCGGTGGGCGGCCTGGTGCAGGTGCCCTGCATCGAGCGCAACGCCATGGGCGCGGTCAAGGCCATTAATGCCAGCCGCCTTGCCCTGCGTGGCACCGGTGAGCACAAGGTGTCGCTGGACAAGGTGATCAAGACCATGCGCGACACCGGCATGGACATGAAAACCAAGTACAAGGAAACCGCCCGCGGCGGCCTGGCGGTGAACATTATCGAATGTTGATGCCAGCCCGCGAGGGGTAAGGCGTGAAGCGTAAAGAGAAGCCCGGCGATTGCCGGGCTTTTTGTATTTGGAGTGTAGGCCCCGTTTTAACGGGGCAACAATGCCGCATATTGGAATGTTTGCCCGAATAAATTCGGGCCTACAAATTTATTTAATCCGCATGCCCGGCTGGGCGCCGTCGTGAGGCTCCAGGATCCACAGATCCTTGCCACCGGGGCCGGCGGCCAGCACCATGCCTTCGCTCATGCCAAAGCGCATTTTGCGCGGCGCCAGGTTGGCCACCATCACGGTGAGCTTGCCTTCCAGATCTTCCGGGTTGTAGGCAGACTTGATGCCGGCGAACACCTGACGGGTTTCACCGCCCAGATCCAGTTGCAGGCGCAGCAGCTTGTCGGCCTGGGGCACGGCTTCCGCCTTCTTGATCAGCGCCACCCGCAGGTCCACCCTGGCGAAGTCGTCAAAGGAGATGGTGTCGCCGATGGGATCGTCCGCCAGCGGGCCGGTGACCACTTTGGCCTGCTCTGCGGCCAGGTCTTCCTTGGAGGCTTCCACCATGGCGGCAACCTTGTCGGCCTCGATGCGGCTGAACAGGGCCTTGAACTTGTTGACGGTATGATTGGTCAGTGGGGTGGCCACGGCGTTCCAGGCCAGCTCGGTGTTGAGGAAAGCCTCGGCGCGTTCGGCCAGTTGCGGCATCACCGGCTTGAGGTAGGTCATCAGCACCCGGAACAGGTTTAGCCCCAAGGAGCAGATGGCCTGCAGCTCGGCGTCCTTGCCTTCTTCCCTGGCGATAACCCAGGGGGCCTTGTCGTCCACATAGCGGTTGGCCTTGTCGGCCAGGGCCATGATCTCGCGAATGGCGCGGCCGAATTCCCGCTGCTCGTAAAACTCGCCGATGCGTTCGGCGGCGCCGGCAAATTCGGCGTAGAGCGCGGGCTCGGCGCACTCGGCGGCAAGCTGGCCGTCAAAGCGTTTGGCGATGAAGCCGGCGTTGCGCGACGCCAGGTTGACCAGCTTGTTGACCACGTCGGCATTCACCCGGGCGACAAAGTCGTCCAGATTCAGGTCGAGATCGTCGATGCGGCTGGACAGCTTGGCGGCGTAGTAGTAGCGCAGGCACTCGGGATCCAGGTGGTTGAGGTAGGTGTCGGCCTTGATGAAGGTGCCCTTGGACTTGGACATCTTGGCGCCGTTGACGGTGACATAGCCGTGCACAAAAATGTTGCTGGGTTTGCGGAACTCGCTGCCGTCCAGCATGGCCGGCCAGAACAGGCTGTGGAAGTAGACGATGTCCTTGCCGATAAAGTGATACAGCTCGGCGGTGCTGTCCTGGCTCCAGTATTCGTCAAAGCTGAGATCGCCGCGCTTGTCGCAGTAGTTCTTGAACGAGCCCATGTAGCCGATGGGGGCGTCGAGCCAGACGTAGAAATACTTGCCCGGGGCATCGGGAATTTCAAAACCGAAATAGGGTGCGTCGCGGGTGATATCCCATTGTTGCAGGCCGGATTCGAACCATTCCTCCAGCTTGTTGGCCATTTCTTCCTGCAGCGCGCCGGAGCGGGTCCAGGCCTTGAGCATGCCGTCGAACTGGGGCAGATCGAAGAAAAAGTGCTCGGTGTCCTTCATCACCGGGGTGGCGCCGGATACGGCGGACTTGGGATTGATCAGCTCCGCCGGGGTATAGGTGGCGCCACAGGACTCGCAGTTGTCGCCGTACTGATCTTCCGCCTTGCAGCTCGGGCAGGTGCCCTTTACAAAGCGGTCCGGCAGGAACATGTTCTGCTCGGGATCGTACAGCTGGGAAATGGTGCGGCTCTGAATAAAGCCGTTCTGCTTGAGCCGGCCGTAGATCAAGGTGGCCAGCTCCCGGTTCTCGTTGCTGTGGGTGCTGTGGTAGTTGTCGAAACCGATGTTGAAGCGCGCGAAATCGTGCTGGTGCTCTTTCTGCACCTCGGCAATCATTTGCTCGGCACTGATGCCCAGCTGCTGGGCCTTGAGCATGATGGGGGTGCCGTGGGCGTCGTCGGCGCAGATAAAATGGACCTGATGGCCACGCATTCGCTGGTAGCGAACCCAGATGTCGGCCTGAATGTGCTCCAGCATATGACCAAGGTGAATTGAACCGTTGGCATAGGGCAGGGCGCAGGTAACGAGAATCTTACGTGGATCGGTAGCCATAATTTCCATTATTTGTTGAGTCGGGTTGACGGGACCCTGCATGTTACCCGAGTTTTTTCTCATATACACTCTTCAACGGCGTTTTCCCCTCCTTGCGCTTTTGCTAAAGTGCAGGCATTCCCTCACGTGGACGCAAGTGAATGAATATTGAACCAATTCGGCAGCGTCTGGGCCGTTTTTCGCCCAGACACTGGCCCCATGATCTGGTGTCTGCCGGTGTGGTGCGCAACATTGAACGGCGCGGCGATGCGCTGCATGTTTCGCTGATGCTGCCCTTTGCGCAAGGCACTCTCACCGACGAACTTCAGACCCTGAATGCCGAGCTGTGTGCCCTGGCCGGCGTACAGAGCGTGAACTGGCAATTGCACACCGAGGTGGCCACCCTGGCCCATGCCAACAACGCGCCGGCGGTGGCCGGCGTACGCAACATTATTGCGGTGTCGTCGGGCAAGGGCGGGGTGGGCAAGTCCACCACGGCGGTGAACCTGGCGCTGGCGCTGAACCATTTGGGGGCCCGGGTGGGCCTGCTCGACGCCGATGTGTACGGCCCTTCCATTCCGCTGATGCTGGGGGTGGCCGGCGAGCGCCCGGCCAGCGACGACGGCAAGACCATGCTTCCGGTTGAGGCCCATGGTATCAAGGCCAACAGCATTGGTTTTCTGGTCGGCGCCGATGACGCCACCGTGTGGCGCGGCCCCATGGCCAGCAAGGCGTTGTCGCAGATATTGCGGGAAACCCGCTGGGGCGAGCTCGACTACCTGGTGGTGGACCTGCCGCCGGGTACCGGCGACATTCAGCTCACCATTGCCCAGCAGGTGCCCACCACGGCGGCGGTGGTGGTGACCACGCCCCAGAACGTGGCCCTGGCCGATGCGGTGAAGGGCATCAATATGTTTGGCAAGGTTAATATTCCGGTGCTGGGGGTGATTGAAAACATGAGTTACCACCAGTGCGGCCAGTGTGGCCACAGGGAAAGCCTGTTTGGCGAAGGGGGCGGTGAGCACCTGTGCAGCGAGCACGGTGTGCCCCTGCTGGGGCAAATGCCCCTGAGTGCGACTTTGTGCCGGCAAATGGATGCCGGCACCCCGGTGGTGGCGGCCGAGCCCGAAGGGGAAATGGCCGGTCTTTACCTGGCCATGGCCGCCCGTCTGGCCGCCGGGTTGTATTTTTCCGGCAAGGCGGTACCCACCACCCTTTATACCCGACAGGTATAATGACCAATGGTTTTCTTGCGGCGCGGGCCAGGCCGGCGCCGTGTCTTCTTCTGGGCTTCGGGACGTCCTGTACGACGGAGCCTGTTCGGTTTAAGGAGTTTTCATGCGTCTTTGCGATCGGGACATCAAGCAGTATCTGGCCGATGGCCGCATTCAAATCGTGCCCGAGCCGCCGGCGGAGCGGATCAGTGGTGTGACCGTGGATGTGCTGCTCGGCAACGAGTTTCGTGTGTTTCAGGATCATACCGCGCCCTATATCGATCTGAGCGGCCCCAAGGGCCAGGTGCAGGAGCAGATCAACCGGGTGATGAGCGACGAAATCGTGATCGAAGACGGCGAGGCCTTTTTTCTGCACCCGGGTGAGCTGGCCTTGGCTGTTACGCACGAGTCCGTTACCCTGCCTGACGACATTGTTGGCTGGCTCGATGGCCGTTCTTCCCTGGCCCGGCTGGGGCTGATGGTGCATGTCACCGCCCACCGCATTGATCCGGGCTGGAGTGGCCGCATCGTGCTGGAGTTTTACAACAGCGGCAAATTGCCCCTCGCGCTGCGGCCCAAAATGGTGATCGGTGCGCTTAATTTCGAGACCATGTCCGGCCCGGCCGAGCGGCCCTACATGAGCCGCGCCAGTGCCAAATACAAGGCCCAGAAGGGCGCGGATGCCAGCCGCATCAATCAGGACTGAGCCCTCTTCGGTGAAGGCCTTCAAGCCCTGTCACTCCCGTGCAGAAACGTCATTCGCCGCGAAGACGGAACGGGAGTCCAGGGCAGGTTGCGCGGTGGCCCGCGGAATGGATTCCGGCTCACCGGCCGGAATGACAAGGGAACTGTCATTTATTGGTTTTACACGCACAGAACGGGACAAAAATAATGAAGAAATGGCTTTACGGGGTGGCGGCGCTGGTGTTGCTGGTATTGCTCGGGGCCTTTACCCTGACCCGGCTGATAGACACCGACAGGGTAAAGCGGCTGCTGGTGGAGCAGACCCGGGAAAAAACCGGTCGCACCCTGGTGATCGACGGCGACCTGAGCTGGCGCTTTTTCCCTTCGCTGGGCTTTACCCTGGGCAAGACCGCCCTGCTGAACCCGGCCGGCTTTGAAGAGGGCGCCACCCTGTCGGTGGGCGAGGTGAGCCTGGATGTGGCGCTGAAGCCGTTGCTCGATAACCGGCTGGAAGTGGGCGAGGCAGTACTGAGCAACGCGCGTCTGCACCTGATCACGCACAAGGACGGCACGACCAACCTGGACGATTTACGCAACCTGGGCAAAAACAGGGCTTCGGCCGAAACAACAGCTGGCGAAGCCGGCGGTAGCGGGACAAGCGACACCGCCCCCGGGCAGGCACGCGAGCTGGAGTTTGTCAGCCTGGCCGGGGTACGGGTGGTGGATGCCGAGGTACTGCTGCAGGATGAGCGTAACGACAGCCTGACCCGTCTCAACCGGGTCAATCTTCGCCTGGACCGTTTTGCTCCGGGTGAACAGGTGCCACTCAGCCTTTCCGGCAACCTGTTCTCCGACGAGGTACAGGCCAACCTGCAGGCCGATGGCCGGTTGTGGCTGGCGCCTGAATTTGATCGCCTGCGCCTGGACGGTCTCGCACTCAAGGCCGGCGCCACCGGTCGCGCCGTGCCCGGCAACAAGGAGCTGACCCTGAGTGGCGATCTGGCCTACAGTCTGGCGCAACAGCAGGCCGAGTTCAGTAACCTGGCGCTGACGGTGGGCGCACTCACTCTGGACGGCAAGCTTAGCGTGAACCATGCCCCCGAGGTGCCGCAAATCCGCTTTGACCTGCACACGCCGCTGCTGGACCTGGAGCAGTTAAGCGCCGAGTGGAGCAGCGAACAGGGCGGTGCCGCCAGTGGTGCCAGTGCAACCGACAACGCCGGCGCGCCGGCAAAGCGCGCCAAGCTGCCGCCCTCGGTAGCCTCCGGCGAGCCGGATTTGTCCGTACTTAAAAGCCTTGATGTGCAAGGGCGTCTGGCCGCCGATAGGCTCAAGGTCCAGGGCATGGAAATGGACGAACTCAGGCTTGATATTCGCGTTCACCAGGGCAAGGCCTCGGCCGAGCAGGTCAGCGCCCGCCTGTATGACGGCTCCCTGAACGGCCAGGCCAGCCTCAATGCCAATCCGTCGCCGGCCCGCTTTGCGCTGCAAACCGAACTGACCGGTGTGGACGGCTATCGATTGCTGAATGCCGCCGCCGGCATGGACTCGCTTGAAGGCCGCGCCACCGTGCAGCTTGATGTAACCGGCCGGGGCCTGTCTGGCCAGGCCATCAAGGAAAGCCTGGCCGGCACCAGCCGGGTGGAATTTGCCGACGGCGCCCTGCGTGGTGTGAACATTGCCGCCATGATCCGCCGGGGCTACGCCCAGGTAAAGGGCCAGCCACTGCCGGATGACAATGAGCCCCAGAAAACCGACTTCAGTGCCCTGACCGCCGATTTCGCCATCGAGAAGGGCAAGGTCAGCACCGACAACCTGCGGCTGGCCTCGCCGCTGCTGCGGGTGCGGGGCGAGGGAGAAACCAGCCTGCTGAATGAGTCCCTCGATGTGCTGCTGAATACCGCCATCGTCGGTACCCTCAAGGGCCAGGACGGTGAAACCCTGGATGAACTCAAGAACATCACGGTGCCGGTGCGCATCAGCGGCAGTTACAAGGAGCCCCGTTACAGCCTGGACATGCAAAGGGTGTTTGACCTGTACCTGAAGGAAAAAGCCGACAAGGAAGCCGAGCGGGTCAAGCGTAAGCTCAATGAAAAACTGAACGGCGAGCTGGGTGACAAGATCAACGAAAAACTGCCCGGCCTGCTGGACAAGCTGGGGCTGTAACCCCGCCGTCATCATGCCGGATTACAACACAACGGGGTGGCGTAAGCCGCCCTTTTGATTGTCCTTTGGCGCTATTCTGTTGAAGCCGTGCCCGTTTCACCCACTGCGCCACCTGCAGTAACCCCGCCCGCGTGCTTCCCAGAGCGAGTCAGTGCCCTTGCCTCATCACCGACTGCGCGGTTTCGCGCATGCAGTTGGCCAGGGGCGTGCGAAAGCTGCTTTCCAGGGTGGAGGCATACACCAGGTTCATGCTGAACACATGATGCCGGGGCAGGCCGTCAACGCCCTGCAGGGAGGCATTGCAGGCCACCAGGCTGGACTCGGGCAACAGGGCGGCCGCCAGGCCGCTGTTCACCGCCGCGCAGATGTTTTCCAGATCGGTGCTGTTCATCACGGGATCATGACTTACTCCTGCCTGTTTCAGATCGTTCAGGCTAAGTTCCCGCAAAATGCAGTCACCGGTAAACAGCGCCACCGGCAGCGGCGAGCCCGGCTCGGGGGCCAGGCCGGCGGCGATTACCCACTGCAGCCGTTCCGTCCACAGCACTTCTTCCTGCGGAAAGCGGGGCTCGCCGGTCACGATGGCTATATCCAGCTCCGAGCGCTTCACCATGTCCCGCAGGGCACGGCTGCGGGCACAGGTTACTCTGGGCTGAAGCTCGGGAAACGACTCCCGCAGCCGGGGAATAAAATGCTGCAAAAACGCCTGGGCGTAATCGGTGGGCACGCCAAAATGCACCCGTCCCCGCAACGGGCTGTCACTCAGCGCGCTCAGGGCCTCGTTGTTCAGTCGCTGGAACTGTTCGGCATAGCGCAGCAGGGTGCTGCCCGCCGTCGTGAGGGAAATGCCCTGGTTGCTTCGTTGCAGCAGACAGGCGCCGGCCTGCTCTTCAAGGCGTTTTATCTGCATGCTCACCGCCGCCTGGGAGCGAAACAGCCTGGCGGCGGCGTCCTTGAATCCCCCCTCGGCCACGACCACCGTGAAGGTGTTGAGTAACTCAAGATCCAGCAGGGGTTTCATTAGGGGCTCCTTTTTGTTAAGGGTGATTCACTTTTTATTAATTACTGAATTGTATCTATTCGTTTGACTGAACTATAGCCGGTTTTTTACGCTGACAGTCACATCATCACTGGTGATGGATCTTTTCAACCCTGTGTGGAGGCGATAGGCATGACGGTATTTGACATTCCAGAGACCATGGCGGGCGTGGTGCTCACGGGACACGGCGGGCCGGACAAGCTGGTATACCGGGATGATCTTCCCGTTCCCCGGCCCGGCGCCGGCGAGGTACTGATTCGAGTGGGCGCCACGGCGATCAACAACACCGACATCAATACCCGTATCGGCTGGTACTCCAAGGGGGTGACCACAGGCACCGGTGCCGCCATCAGCAGCGGCCTGGCACCGGCCCGGCATGAAGACGCCGGCTGGTCGGGCAGCCCCATTGCGTTTCCCCGCATTCAGGGAGCGGACTGCTGCGGCACCATAGTGGCAGTGGGGCAGGATGTGGACGAGGGGCGCATTGGCGAGCGGGTGCTGGTGCGCCCCATGCACGCGCCGTCGACCACCTCCGGGCCTTACGAGCTGGTGACCTTTGGCTCCGAATGTGACGGCGGCTATGCGCAGTATGCCACGGCCCCGGCGCACGAAACCTTTGCCGTAGAGAGTTCGCTCAGCGATGCCGAGCTGGCGTCGTTTCCCTGCGCCTGGTCCACAGCGGAAGGCATGCTGGAGCGGGCGGATCTCAAGGCGGGTGAACGGGTGCTGATCACCGGCGCTTCCGGTGGGGTTGGCTCGGCGGCGGTGCAGCTTGCCAAGCGCCGGGGCGCGGAGGTGATTGCGGTATGCGCAGAGCATAAGTTTGATGCCGTGCGCGCCCTGGAGGCCGATCGGCTGGTGTCCCGGGGCGCCTCGCTGCTTGAGGAAATGGGGGCAGACAGCGTGCAGGTGGTGGTGGATCTGGTGGCCGGACCGCAATGGCCCGAGCTGCCGGAGCTGTTGCGCCGGGGCGGGCGTTATGTTGCCTCCGGCGCCATTGCCGGGCCCTTGGTGGAGCTGGACGTGCGCACGCTCTACCTGAAAGATCTGAGCCTGCTGGGCTCAACCTGGCAGCCCAGGCATGTGTTCGAGAACCTGATTAGCTACATAGAGCGAGGAGAAGTTCAGCCCCTGGTGGCTAGAACCTATGCACTGTCGGACATACACCAGGCCCAGCAGGATTTTATGACCAAGCAGCTGGCCGGCAAGCTGGTGCTGACGGCAGCGGAGCAATAACGGCAAGGCCGGTGCCTCAAGGGCCCCGGCCGTCATTATGTGGTTGAAGGAGAAAACTGGAGTCGGTAAAGGGTAAGGCGGCAATCAGTTACGGCTCAAACCCTTCAAGCACCAGCTTGCCGACGGCGCGGCCCGACTCCAGCTCGGCATGGGCGGCCCTGAGATTGGCGGCGTTAATGGTGCCCAGCCGCTTGCCCAGGGTAGTGCGAATATGCCCCTGATCGATCAGTTGCGCCACCTGCTGCAGCAATTCATGCTGGGCGTCCATGTCGCGAGCCTGGTGCATGGAGCGGGCAAACATGAACTCAATGTGCAGCGACAGGCTCTTGGGCTTGAGTTTCATCACATCCAGGGTGTCGGGATCGTCAATCATGCCAATGCGGCCAAAGGGCGCCAGCAGGTCGACATAGGTCTCGAAATAGTCTTCGGTGGCGTTCAGGCTGGCAATATGGGTGACCGGCCCCAGGTTGTGCTGTGCTATCAGGGAATCAATCTGGGGCTTCAGCGGCTGCCGGTGATCCACCACATAATCGGCTCCCAGCTCGATCACCCAGTTGCGCGATGCCTCGCGAGAAGCCGTGGCGATAATGGTGGCGCCGGTCAGTACCCTGGCCAGTTGCAGCAAAATGGAGCCCACACCACCGGCGGCGCCCACCACCAGCAGTACTTCATTTGACGTTTGGCCGCCGTTGGGCTTGGTACGGGCCAGCTGCAGGTGTTCAAACAGCAGCTCCCAGGCGGTAATGCTGGTCAGCGGCAGCGCGGCCGCCTCGGCATCGGACAGGCTGCTGGGCTTGTGGCCCACCAGGCGTTCGTCCACCAGCTGATATTCGGCATTGCTGCCCGGACGGGTCAGATCGCCGGCGTAATACACGCGGTCTCCCGGCTGGAACAGGCTAACCTCTGCACCGGTGGCCACCACTTCGCCCACGGCATCCCAGCCCAGCACCTTGTACTGACCGGGCTCGGCCGCCGCGCGCTGGCGCACCTTGTAATCCACCGGGTTCACGGCAATGGCGTGCACCTTCACCAGCAGATCACGGCCGGTGGCCACCGGTTGCGGCAGTTCAATATCCACCAGGGCATCGGCTTCGCTGATGGGGGCGGGATGTTGGTATCCAATGGCTTTCATAACAGACTCCTTTAAGCGTCAAAGCGTGATTTGATATCGGCTTGATCATCATTGTGTGCATTGCAGATTTCAGGAAAAACAGTATAATCAGATAAACATATTCAAAAACTATTTGAAAATATGCAGCTTGAAGACTTGCAGGTGATCCTCAAGGTGGCCCAGTTTCGCAGCATCACGGCGGCGGCGGCCAGCCTGGACATGCGTACCGCCACCGCCAGCGCCGCGGTAAAACGGGTGGAAAGCGCCTTGGGCGCCGAGCTGTTTGTGCGCACCACCCGCCAATTGCGGCTGTCGAGCGCCGGAGAACGCTATCTGCCCCAGTGTGAGCAGGCGCTGCAGCTGCTGGAGCAGGCGCGCGCCAATATTCGCCATGACAGCGAACAGCTGGCGGGTGAACTGCGGCTGGCGGTGTCGTCGGATCTGGGGCGCAACCTGGTGCTGCCCTGGCTGGATGAATTCATGGCCAAGCACCCCGATATTCGGCTGCGGATCAATGTCAGCGACAGCAATATCGACTTTTACCGGGACGAGGTCGACATGGCGCTGCGCTATGGCTCGCCCAAAGAGACCAACCTGTACGGCTTTAAAATCTGCGATGTGCAGGGCATTCTGTGCGCGGCCGAGTCCTATCTGCAACAACACGGCAGCCCGGCGCATCCACAGGAGCTGGCCACCCATAACGGCCTGTTTTATCAGTTGCACGATATTTTGCACGATGTCTGGACCTTCACTCGGGACGGCCAGAGCCACCGGGTCAAAATGACCGGCAACCGGGCCTCCAACGACGGCGATCTGGTGCGGCGCTGGTGTGTGGCGGGCCGGGGGGTGGCGGTCAAGTCCTGCCTCGACATGGCCGAGGATCTGCTGGCAGG
This sequence comes from Oceanimonas pelagia, assembly GCF_030849025.1. Lineage (NCBI taxonomy): Bacteria > Pseudomonadati > Pseudomonadota > Gammaproteobacteria > Aeromonadales > Aeromonadaceae > Oceanimonas > Oceanimonas pelagia. Next base: position 1,651,210 of record NZ_CP118224.1, on the reverse strand, counting down.
GCGCGTGCAGCCGCTGATGCCGGGCTACCGGGCGCGGATGTCGGAGCTGTGGCTGGTGTGCCCCAGCCGTCATTCCATTACCCCGGCCATGCGGTTGTTGCGAGACTTTCTGCAGGAAAAATGCGGCGCCCTGCTAAGCCGGCTCAATGAGCACGGCCTGTTGTAAGGAGGATCCATGCCAAATCAGTTGTCGCTTCGCTCCTACACGCGCCAGCGCCGCAGCCATGCCCACGACTTCCATCAGCTGGTGCTGCCCCTGCGCGGCGTGATCCAGCTTGAAATGGCAGGGTTTTGCGGCAAGGTGGCGCCGGGAGAATGCGCGGTGATAAGGCAGGGGGAGCAGCATCATTTTACCGCCGACACCCAGGCCCGGTTTGTGGTAGCGGATCTGGATGCGTTGCCACCCAACCTGGTCGGCGGCGAGCGGCTGGTATTTGCCGTCAGCCCGCCCCTGAGCCGTTACCTGGAGTTTATCGAGGCGCAGCTGGAGCATCAGGTTAATGCCGACATCGAGCGTGCCATGGTGGCTACCTTTGCGGTATTGGTGGCCGAGCAACGGCTGAGCCCGCGCCTGGATGCGCGTATTCGGCAGGTGCTCTCGCATATTGAACGCCACCTGACGGAGAAAATGACCCTGCAGCGGCTGGCCGGGGTGGCCTGCCTCAGTGAGACCCAGCTAAAAAAATTGTTTCGCCAGCAAGTGGGGCTCACGGTGATGCAGTATGTCACGCAAAAGCGCATGGACAAGGCCAGGGCGCTGATTCAGCACACCGACTATTCCATTCAGCTGGTTGCCGAGCTGGTGGGATATACCGACCTGTCGGCCTTCAGCCGGCGGTTTTCCCGGCATTTTGGCATGACGCCCACTCGTTTCTCGCAGTAACTTTCCGTCTTTGCGGCATGGCAAAGCGTCCTTTCGGCACAAACAAACCTTGTTTGCTGACATACCATGACAGCCATTGTTTGATGAGGGAGCGGATTGTCATGGCACAGTCTCGGGAAGTAATGATGGGCATACTGACCATAGTGGTGGCCAGTGTGCTGTGGGGAACCACGGGCACCGTGGCCAGTTTTGCCGAAAATGTCAGTGCACTGGCCACCGGGGCCTTTGCCATGGGAGTGGGAGGCATATTGCTGGCGCTGAGTGCCGGCAAGGCGCTGCGAAAAGACCGGGCGAAACTGTGGGCCAGCCCGGGCGCACTGGCCCTGGGGGGACTGTCGGTGGCGGCGTATCCGCTGGCGTTTTACAGCGCCATGCAACTGGCCGGGGTTGCCATTGGCACCGTGATCTCCATTGCCAGTGCCCCCCTGTTTGCGGTGATCATGGAGTGCCTGATTGGCAGGAAAAAGCCATCCGCCCAATGGTGCCTCAGCTTTGTCTTTGGCATGGTGGGGGTGCTGCTGCTGGCCCTGGGCAAGCAGCAGGAAGTGATGCCGTCCGGCGGCGAGCTGGCCCGGTATGCGGGCATGGCCCTGGGGCTGCTGGCTGGGTTGACCTATGCCACTTATTCCTGGGTGGCCAGGGGCATGATCGCCAGGGGCGTGCACTCCAGCTCGGCCATGGCGGGCATGTTCGGGGTGGCCGCCCTGGTGTTGTTGCCGTCACTGGCCTTTACCGGCAGTAATCTGTTTGCCACCGCCACCAATACCGGCGTGGCCTTGTACATGGCGGTGGTGCCGATGTTCCTCGGTTATCTCTGTTTCAGCTATGGGCTCAGGCATGTGGATGTGAGCCAGGCAACCCTGCTGACCCTGCTGGAGCCGGTGGTGGCCATGTTGCTGGCGGTCGTGGTGGTGGGGGAGCGGTTTTTGCTGCCGGGCTGGTTCGGCATGGGGCTGATTATTGTCTCCATGCTGGTGCAGACGGGCCGGGGGCCTTTCCGCCTGCCCGGGCGCCGGGCCGTTCAGCCCGGTTAAATGGCCTACAGTTCGTGCACGATGGCGTCCAGATCGGCCGTTCGCTCATCGTGCACATGCTCCATCATATGATCGATAAACAAGCGGGTTTTCGCCGGCAGGTAGTTGCGGGACGAATAGTAAATTTTCACCTGAATGGGATCGGCCTCGTATTCACGCAACACACGGCGAAAGCAGCCCTGCTCGATACAGGTCTGGGCGTGGCCTATGCCCACGGCCGCAATACCCACCCCCATTTCCACCGCCTTGATGGCGGCCGACAGGCTGTTGACGGTCAGGTTGCCCTGAGGCTCCCGGTGAATTACCTCGCCATTGACGCGAAAATCCCAGGTCTTTTTACGGCCGGTGGTGGAAGATCGATAGGCAATGCAGTTGTGCCGGGACAAATCATCCGGCGTTTTGGGCTCGCCAAACTTCTCAATGTAGTCACTGTTGGCCACCAGTACCGGCTGCAGTTTGTAGAAGTCGCGGGCGATCAGGCGGCTGTCCTGATTGAGCATGACGCCAATGCCCACATCGGCACCCTCCTTGACCAGGTCGCCGATGCGATCATCGAACTGCAGATCCAGCTCAATATCCGGGTATTTTTCGAGGAAGGCGGGCAGCAGGGGCAGCACCACCATGCGCCCGAAGCTGTCGGGCAGGTTGATCTTCAGGCGGCCGTGGGGCTGCTTTTTCTTGTCTTTGCTGCGCCGGATCTGATCTTCCAGCTGCTCAACCAGGGGTTCGGTTCGCTTGTACAATTCGTGGCCGTCTTCGGTCAGGGTGAGCGAGTGGGTGGTGCGGTGAAACAAACGCAGTTCCAGCGACTTTTCCAGTTGAGCCACGGCCTTGCTGACGGCCGCCGAGGTCACTCCCAGATGGCGGGCCGCGGAAGAAAAGTTGCCGTTCTTGACCACCGCAAGAAAAATGTTGAGCTGGTTGGGGATCATGGCGGTTTGTGTGTTCTCCGGTTATTTGGCGCCCTGCCGGCGGCAGGGCGCCAGGATGAAGGTCAGGCGGGATTGAAATCGTCCGCACTGTGCCGTTCGGCCAGTTGCTCGGATTCATCGCCCCAGATCCGGTTAACCCGCCGGCCGCGCTGCACGGCAGGACGCGCATCGATGGCGTTGGCCCAGCGCAATACGTTGGGATAGTCGGACACCGACAGGAATTCTGCTGCGTCGTACAGTCGACCCAATACCAGGGCGCCATACCAGGGCCAGATGGCAATGTCGGCAATGCTGTAGTGGTCGCCGGCAATAAAGGGGCGCTCGGCCAGCTGGCGATCGAGTACATCCAGCTGACGCTTGGTTTCCATGCTAAAGCGGTTGATGGGATATTCCAGCTTTTCCGGCGCGTAGGCGTAAAAATGGCCAAAACCGCCGCCCAGGTAGGGTGCCGAGCCCATTTGCCAGAACAGCCAGTTCATCACCTCGGTTTTCTGCGCCGGATCTGTGGGCAGCAGGGCGCCGAACTTTTCGGCGAGGTACAGCAGAATGGAACCGGACTCAAACACACGCACCGGCCGGTCGGTGCTGTTATCCACCAGCGCCGGAATCTTGGAGTTGGGGTTCACTTCCACAAAACCGGAGGAAAACTGATCTCCCTCACCGATGCGGATCAGCCAGGCGTCATATTCGGCGCCGCTGTGGCCCAGGGCCAGCAGCTCTTCCAGCATCACGGTTACCTTGACGCCGTTGGGCGTGGCCAGGGAATAGAGCTGCAGCGGGTGCTTGCCTACCGGCAGGGTTTTCTCATGGGTGGCACCGGCCACGGGGCGGTTGATGTGGGCAAATTCGCCGCCATTGGCTTGGTCCCAGGTCCAGACCCTGGGCGGAGTGTAGGGAGTCGTCATTATTTCAGTCTCCTGGTGGTTCAGTTACATAAAGAGGGAAGGGGAATGGCCGTTTCCTGTTCGAGCCCTCGCAACCGGTGCGTGTATTGTTCAAGCAACGCGATGCGTCCATGCTCGCACAGGCAGGCCGGCTGATAGGCGACAAAGGGTTCCAGTACCTGAAAGCCGGCCAGGGCCAGCATGCCCTTGTGTATGGGGCCCAAGACTTCCGGCATGGTGCCGAGGGGGCCGCCGGCGGAGTACTGTGAGGCCGGGCCACCCGTGGTCAACGACAGCATGGCGCGCTTGCCCTTACAGGGGGCGGCTTCGCAACGGTATTTGGTTTCGTCGTCATGCTGGCAGGTAAACACGCGGTCTACCCAGCCCTTCATCATGGCGGGCATGCCAGACCACCACAGGGGGAACTGAAAAATCAGCAGATCGCACCATGCCAGCTTCTGGCGCTCGGTGTGAATGTCTTCTGCAAAGCCATCATGTCTGGCGGCATGGGCTTCTTCGTCCTGCTGCTTGAAGTAATCCGGGTTGGCCGTGGTGATAAAATTATGCCGGCCCGATACCGGGTTGAATGCCAGCTCGTGCAGGTCGGAAATCTGCACCTCGTGCCCTTCGGCGGTCAGTACGCGACTGGCGGTGCGCAGCATGGCGGCGTTGAAGCTGGCCGGCTCCGGATGCCAGTAGACGATTAAGGTATTCATGGCGTTGTCTCCAGGTGATGGAAGCACCATAAGGCAAACAAGAGGGCTGTTTGTAGCCACAGTTCGTTTAAAATGGCTTCAACCTTTAGTTGAAAGCGTAGTCCTTGTCCTATTCCGGAAAGAACAAAAGGGTCCGCGACAGCAGTGGCTCGGCCATTATGCCAGCTTCAGGCGACGGGAAATATAGTCGAGAAAGGCGGTGATGCGGCTGGACAGGGTGGTATTGCGGTAGTAAACGGCATGGACCTGCTCGCGGTCGTTGGGGGTGAGGATGTAACTGTCCAGTACCTTGACCAGGCGACCACTGGCCAGATCGTCACAGATCATGAAATCGGACAGCAATGCCAGCCCCTGTCCGGCCAAGCAAAGCTGGCGAATGGTCTCGCCGCTGCTGCTGGACAGGTTGGGTACCACGGTCACCGGGGGCGACAGTGGCCAGCGGTTGAGGTGGGGTGCATCGGCAAAGCCGATGATCTGGTGGTGAAACAGCGCATCCAGGGTCTGGGGTGTGCCGTGTTGTTCCAGGTAGGCCGGCGAGGCCACCATATGCAGCGGGCTGCGCCCCAGAAAACGGGCATGCAGGTTGGAGTCCTGCAGGGCGCCGATGCGAATGGCGAGATCGGTGCGGCGCTCAATCAGGTCGATGATGTTTTCATTGGCGACCAGCTCCAGTTCAATCTGCGGATATCGCTCGCGAAAGCCCGGCACCAGCGGCACCAGCTGATGCAGAATAAAGGGGGTGACTGCATCCACTCGCAGCCGGCCCGACGGTATGCCGCGCAATGCCCTCAGGTTTTCTTCGGCTTCGGCCAGCCGGTCGAGGCCCTCGCGGGCCTGCTCGCTGAACAGTCGGCCTTCTTCGGTCAGCTCCAGCTTGCGCGTGGTGCGGTTCAGCAGGGTGCAGTCCAGTTCCCTTTCCAGCCGGCTCAGGGCGCGGGATACCCGGGCCACCTGAATGTCGAGAATGCGGGCCGCCGCCGACAGGCTGCCGCTGTCGATCACCGTCAGTAAAATTTCCAGATCTTCGGTACGAGAGACTATTGCCATATTTGCAAAGGTATTTTGTTGGTGATGCTGTTTTTGCAAAAGATAGCAGTGGGCATACTTCGCGGCAATCTAACTCATAGCGGAGACTGTTATGCCTGTTGCTCTTCTTGCGTTGACCCTGAGCGCATTTGCAATCGGTACCACCGAATTTGTGATTGTCGGACTGGTACCCACCATTGCCCAGGATCTGGGTGTATCCCTGCCATCGGCCGGCCTGCTGGTCAGCCTTTATGCCCTTGGTGTGGCCGTGGGCGCCCCTGTGCTGACCGCACTGACCGGACGCTGGCAACGTAAAAACGTATTGATGACCATTATGTCGCTGTTTGTGATCGGCAACCTGCTGGCCTGGATGGCACCGGGCTATAACTCCCTGATCATGGCGCGCATTCTTACCGGCCTGGCTCACGGGGTGTTTTTCTCGATTGGCTCCACCATTGCCACCGGCCTGGTGAGCAAAGACAAGGAAGCCAGCGCCATTGCCATCATGTTTACCGGCCTGACCGTGGCCCTGGTAACCGGCGTGCCCCTGGGCACCTGGATCGGCCAAAGCTTCGGCTGGCGCGCCACCTTCATGGTGGTGGCGGCACTGGGCCTGATTGCCCTTGTCGGCAGCGCCCTGCTGGTACCGAAAAACCTCAAGCAGGCCCCGCCGGCGCGCATTGCACAGCAACTGAAGGTGCTGACTCAGCCGCGCCTGCTGTTGGTGTATGCCATGACCGCCGTGGGCTATGGCGGCACCTTTACCGCTTTCACCTTTCTGGCGCCGATCCTGGAGCAGGTGTCCGGTTTCGAGTCCGGTGCCATCGGCCTCATCATGCTGGTATACGGCGTATCGGTGGCCATCGGCAATATCTGGGGTGGCCGTCTGGCGGATCGTCTGGGCCCGATCAAGGCGCTGAACATTATCTTCGCGGCACTGGCGCTGATCCTGCTGGTCTTCACCTTTACCGCCGTCCACCCGGTGGCCGCGGTGCTGACCATTCTGGTCTGGGGCGCGTTCGCCTTTGGCAATGTGCCCGGACTCCAGGTGTATGTGGTGCAACTGGCCGAAAAATACACCCCCGAGGCGGTGGACGTGGCATCCGGCCTGAACATCGCCGCCTTTAACGTAGGCATTGCCCTGGGCTCGGTACTGGGTGGCGTGATTATCGAAGGCATGTCGCTGATGGACACCGCCTGGATTGGCGCCCTGATCGTGCTGCTGGCACTGGTGCTGACCCGGTTCTCCGGCGCCCTCGACAAGCGTGCCGAGGCACGAGCCGCCTGAGACTGAAATGTAAACAAGGGCGAAGCCAGGCTTCGCCCGGGAGTGTTTGTAATGAGCATTGAAAAACTGACCCAGGGCGGTTTTTCCATCGGACTGGAACTGCCCCTCGACAATGACTGGTCTGCCGAGGGCGACACGCGCCGTCGGCAGGATGGCCGCCCTTTTGGTGTGCCGGACATGCAACGACACGCCGAACTGATCCGGCTGGCCGATCAACTGGGATTCAGAGCGGCCTGGGTGCGCGATGTGCCCCTGTACGACCCGAAATTCGGTGATGCTGCCCAGGTGTTTGAAACCTTTACCTACCTGGGGTACCTGGCCTCACACACGCAGCAGATCCTGCTGGGCACCGCCGCCGTGGTGCTGCCGCTGCGCCAGCCCTGGCTGGTACGCAAGGCCGCCGCCACGGTCCAGGCACTGAGCGGCGATCGCCTGTTGCTGGGGGTTGCCAGCGGTGACCGCCCCAGTGAATACCCGATTTTCGGGGTGGAATTTCCCGGCCGGGGTGAGCGTTTTCGCGACGCCGTGAGCGTGCTTCGTGGCGACCAGGACGGCGTTCTGGCAAGTGGCATGGAAGTGCTGCCCAAGGCGCCCCAGCCGCCCTTGCTGGTGGCCGGGCTGGCGCAGCAAAGCCCTGCCTGGGTGGGGGAGCATATGCAGGGCTGGCTGGCCTATCCGGGCACACCGCAGGATCACATCAAGCGGGTTGAGCTCTGGCGCCGCGTTGCCGGAGACAAGCCCTACATCAGCTTTATTCACCTGGATCTGGTCGGCGATGTGGACGCCCCCATACGGCGACACCATTTCGGCATCAGCACCGGCATCAACGGCCTGATCAAGGAACTGGAAGCCATGAAATCCGCCGGGGTGGATCACATCGGCCTGCATGTGCGCCGCAATCAACGACCACTGGATGACACTTTTCACGACATCGGCGAGCGTGTTTTGCCCTTGTTTCACCCGCAATAACAGGAGTTACCCGTAATGAACATGATGCCTTCTCTAGGAATGGGAACCTTTCCTCTGGAAGGATATGAAGTCTAGGGTGTTGGTTTCAACTTTTGCTTATAACAGTTCCAAGGCCGACATGACTACCCCGTCGAGGCAGGTTCTGGCGCAATATGGCCGTGCCTTTGGCAGGCGGAACCTGCCTGTAACGATAGCGAGGATTACAATGACAGATCTCTTTACGCCGGTTCGGCTTGGTGCCGTTGAACTGAACAACCGGGTGCTGATGGCCCCGCTGACACGTATTCGCGCCGATGCCGACCATGTTCCTACCGACCTGATCGTGGAGCATTATGCCCAGCGTGCGTCCGCCGGCCTGCTGATTGCCGAAGCGACCATGGTGATGGAAGGCAATTCGGCGTTCTGGCGTGAGCCGGGCATCTATTCTGACGCCCAGGTGGCCGGCTGGAAAAAGGTTACCGACGCCGTGCATGCCCGCGGCGGCAAGATTTTTCTGCAGCTCTGGCACGGTGGTCGTGCCTGTCACCCGCTGCTCAATGAAGGCCGGGTGCCGGTGGCCCCCAGTGCGGTAGCCATCACCAATGATGAAGTGCATACCCCGGAAGGGAAAAAGGCCTACACCGTGCCCCGTGAACTGCGCGATGACGAGATTCCGGCCATTGTTGAAGGGTTTAAAATCGCCGCTGAAAATGCCAAACGCGCCGGTTTTGATGGCGTGGAAGTGCACGGTGCCAATGGTTATCTGCTGGATCAGTTCCTGCGTGACGGCGGCAATCAGCGCACCGGCCCTTATGGTGGTCCGATAGAAAATCGTGCCCGACTGCTGCTGGAAGTGCTGGATGCCGTCGTGGGCGTCTGGGGCAGTGATCGGGTGGGTGTGCGTCTGTCGCCGCTGAACAGCTTCAACAGCATGAAAGACAGCGATCCGGTCGGCTTGATCACCTGGATGGCGCAGCGTCTGAATGATTACAACCTGGCCTATCTGCACCTGATGCGCGGCGACGTGCTTGGCGAGCAGCAAGGCGATGTGGTGACGCCCGCCCGTGAGCACTATCGGGGCAACCTGATCCTGAACATGGGTTACGACGGCGAGGAAGCCAACGCCGCCGTTCAATCCGGTCAGGCACAGGGTATCGCCTTTGGCGTGCCCTTTATCGCCAACCCGGATCTGGTGGCGCGCCTGCAGACCGGTGCCGAGCTCAATGAGCCCGACCCGGCCACCTTTTACAGCCAGGGGGCCGAGGGCTATAACGATTACCCCACCCTGGAAGCGCTGGCGGAAGCCTGATAAGGCCGAGCGCTGAAGGCCCTGGTGTGAGCAACCAGCGATAACCCGTGAGCAGAGGGGAAAATGATGAACCACATGCATACCGTCCACTGTGACTGTGAGGCGGTAGAAGTCACCATGACGGGGCAGCCGAAGGTACATGGCTACTGTCATTGTGAGGATTGCCGCGAGCTGCTGCAGGTGCCGTACCACTCGGTGCTGGCCTGGGAAGCGGACAATGTCGCCATTACACGCGGCAAGGCGGATGTTATTGAATTTCAGCATCCCCGCAAGCGCATGACGCGCATCTTTTGCAAGCACTGTGGCGATGTGTTGTATAACACCAATGCAATGGGGTGGAAGCTGGTGTCTCAGCTGTTGTTCCAGCGCTGTAACCCGGGCCCTTTGCCCGATGGCTTTGAGTTAACGGCCCATTTTTTCTATGACCGCAGGGTTATTGATATCAATGACGGGCTGCCGAAACGATGAGATAAACGTGAACTTCCCCCGATGAGCGGGGGAAGTATTGATAACCCGGATTAGAGCATCACAATCACGTCTTCGGCGGGCAGGCGGGCCTTGGGCCGGCCGTGGTTGAAGTCTTCGCCCTGCTTGTAATAGCCCATGGCCAATGCCACTTCACACACGTAACCACCCAATTCTTCTTTGAATTTTTCTCCTATCAACTCAGGATCAACTCCTTCCATGGTGGTGGAATCAATACCCAGTCGCGCCAGGGTATGCAGGGCATTACCCAGCGCCAGGTAAATCTGTGCCTTGGTCCAGTGGCCGTTGAAGCCGTTTTCATCGGTGTTGGCCTCGGCAAAGGCGTAGGCCCCCAGCATTTTGTCGTACAGCTCCGGTGGCAGGTGGCCGGAAGAGACCTCGACATCCACCCGTTTGCGGTATTTGTCCTTGGTGAAATAAGGATCATAGGCAAACAGTATGGTGTGTGACGCCTCTTTGGCATGGGGCTGGTTGAACTGATGCTTGTTGGCAAAGGTATCGTGAAAGCGCTGCTTCGCTTCATCGCTCTCAATCACGATAAATTTCCAGGGCTGGGAGTTGATGGAGGAAGCAGACAGACGCAGGGCTTCCAGCACAATGTTCAGATCCTCGGCCGGAATACGCTTGCTGCTGTCGTATTTCTTGACGGTGTAGCGACGGGTAAGATCTTTGATGATTTGATGAGACATGGTTCTCCCCGAGTAATGGTGTTCAGAAAATATGGTATGTGAAGGTCGGCTTGGGCGATGCCTAGTGGCGACATGGCAGTGTTTGCTGCGGAGTGGGGGCATTCTATTTGAATTGCGAAGAATAAAAAGTCGGGCGCTGTTGAATAACTTTATAAAATTTTTTGATAATACTTGAGAGGGAAAACGGTATGATTATTTATCAATCGGCGAGATAGTCTCCCTTTAAGACTCTCCTGACCAGGCCGCGCTCATTGTTACCTTTCCATTCAAAGCCATGACCATGTCCCGCACGGACATGCTTCAACTTTTTGTTTAAGCCAATTTAACCAACAACCCGCTACAGAGTTGAAGCCAACTTCCGGATACTTGCGCTCCGTCATTTTCTGGATCGCCAACCCCGGAGTTAGGCTCATGCAATTTCGTTTACTGTCCTGTCTGTTGTTTACCGCTGTACTGGCGGGATGCTTCGCCGAAGCGGAGTCGACCGCAAAGGCAACCCCTGCCGCCCAGCCGGTGGACGTTGCCGCCGTGTTGTACGCCCAATACAGCCCCGAATACACCTTTACCACTCGCCTGGAGTCGCCCCGGCAGGTTGAACTGCGACCCCGGGTCTCCGGCGTTATCGAGTCGGTGGAATTTCGTGAAGGCAGCCATGTAAAGCAGGGGGAGTTGCTGTTCCGTATCGACCCGCGCCCCTTTGCGGCCGAGGTGGCCCGCCTTGAAGCCGAGCTGGAGCGAGCCCGGGCGGCGCTGCATCAGGCCAACTCCGAGGCCCAGCGTGCCAGGCGCCTGCAGGGCCGTAATGCCATGTCGGCAGAGCAGGCCGAATCCCGCCTGTCGCTGGCCAGCCAGCGGCGGGCCGAGCTGGCCTCGGTGCAGGCTGCCCTGCAGGCGGCGCGCCTGAACCTCGAGTTTACCGAGGTGCGGGCGCCCATTGACGGTCAGGTGTCCAATGCCTTTATCACCGAGGGCAACAATGTGCAGGCGGGCCAGAGCGTGCTGACCTCGCTGTTGGCCACCGACCGCCTCTACGCCTATTTCGACGTGGATGAGCGTACCTGGAATGGGTCATTTTCCGGGGTTACCGCCGACGGCCAGACGCCCGTTATGCTGGCACTGGCCGGCAGCAACGGCGAGCAGCATGCCGGCGTACTGGACTTCATTGACAACCAGATCAATGAACAGACCGGCACTTTGCGCGTGCGCGCGGTCTTTACCGCCAAAGACGCCCAGCTGCGTCCGGGCGCCTTTGCGCGTATTCACCTCAAGGCCGCCGGCAGCCGTCCCACCGTGATGGTGCCGGATCGCGCCGTGGGCACCGATCTGAAAAACCGCTTTGTGCTGGTGGTGAACGCCGAGAACGTGCTCGAGTACCGCCAGGTTGAACTCGGTCGTCGCGAAGGCACGCTGCGGGTGGTGGAAGCCGGCCTGGAGCCGGGAGAGCGCATTGCCGCCAACGGACCGGCCCGGGTTGGCCCGGGCATGCCGGTGACCCCGCGAAATGTCGAGATTGATGTCCAGCACCTGACCCTGGCCAAGCCCCAGTCCGCCGCCGAACCGTCTGCATAACCGGATTAGAGACGTCATGAAATTCAGTCATTTCTTTATCAGCCGGCCGATATTTGCGGCCATGCTGTCGCTGTTGATCCTGGTGGGGGGCAGCATCTCGCTGTTCCAGCTGCCGGTCAGTGAATATCCCGAAGTGGTGCCGCCCACCGTAGTGGTAACGGCAAACTACCCGGGCGCCAACCCCAAGGTGATCGCCGAAACCGTGGCGGCGCCGCTGGAGCAGGAGATGAACGGCATTGAAAACATGCTGTACATGTTCTCCCAGGCCACCACAGACGGCCGTATGACCCTGACCCTGACCTTTGCCCTGGGTACGGATCTGGACCGGGCTCAGGTACAGGTGCAAAACCGGGTGACCAGTGCCCTGCCGCGTTTGCCGCAGGAAGTGCAGCGCCTGGGGGTAGTGGCGGAAAAATCCTCGCCCAACCTGACCATGGTGGTGCATCTGATCTCTCCCGAAGGTGATCGGGAAATCAGCTACCTGTCCAACTACGCCGATATCTACATCAAGGATCAGCTGGCGCGTCTGCCCGGTGTGGGTGATGTGCAGATGTTTGGTGGTGGCAAGTACGCCATGCGTCTGTGGCTGGATCCCGAGGCACTGGCTGCACGAAATCTGGTGCCGGGGGATGTGGTGCAGGCCGTGCGGGAGCAGAACCAGCAGGTTGTCGCCGGTAGCCTGGGTGCCCAGCCGGTCAGCACCGACAGTGAATTCCAGATTTTGCTGAATGTAAAAGGTCGTCTGGAAAGCACCGAAGAATTTGAGAATATTGTGGTGCAGGTGGACCCCAGCGGCGCCATCACTCGCCTGAAGGATGTGGCGCGCATTGAGCTGGGCCTGGATAACTACTCCCTGCGCTCCCTGCTGAATGGGCAGAACGCCGTCGCCATCCCGATCTTCCAGCGCCCCGGCGCCAATGCCATTGAGCTGTCGGATCAGGTGCGGGCCACCATGGACGAGCTGTCTGAGCAGTTCCCTGCTGGCGTGGAATACCGCATCGCCTATGACCCGACCGTGTTTGTGCGTGGCTCCATCGATGCGGTTATCGATACCCTGCTGGAAGCCATTGTACTGGTGGTAGTGGTCGTCATCCTGTTCCTGCAGACCTGGCGCGCTTCCATTATTCCGCTGATTGCCGTGCCGGTGTCGCTGATTGGTACCTTTGCGGTCATGCAGTGGCTGGGGGTATCCATCAATACCCTGTCGCTGTTTGGTCTGGTGCTGGCCATCGGTATTGTGGTGGACGACGCCATCGTGGTGGTGGAAAACGTGGAGCGTAATATCGGTAACGGGCTGTCGCCGGTGGAAGCTACTCGTCAGGCCATGACCGAGGTAACCGGTCCCATCATCGCCATCGCACTGGTGTTGTGTGCGGTGTTTATTCCCACGGCGTTTATTCAGGGTCTGAGTGGTCAGTTTTACAAGCAGTTTGCGCTGACCATTACCATCTCTACCCTGATTTCGGCCTTTAACTCGCTGACGCTGTCGCCGGCGCTGTCTGCACTCTTGCTGCGCAGCCACGATGCCAGGCCCGACTGGCTGACCCGCGGCATGAATGCCCTCTTTGGACGCTGGTTGTTTGCTCCCTTTAACCGCCTGTTCGAGCGCGGTGGTCGAATGTACGAGAAAGGGGTGAAAAAACTGATCCGCCTGAGTGTGGTGGTGGGCGTGGTTTACGTTGGCCTGCTGGGGGGGACCGTGACCCTGTTCAATGCGGTACCGGGTGGCTTTATTCCCCTGCAGGACAAACAGTACCTGGTGGCGGTGGCGCAGCTGCCCGACGCCGCCAGCCTGGACAGAACCGAGTCGGTGGTGCGGGAGATGGAGCAAATTGCCCTGAAAACCCCGGGTGTGATGCAAACCGTGTCTTTCCCCGGACTGTCGGTGAACGGTTTTACCAACAGCTCCAACAGCGGCATCGTGTTCGTTACCCTGAAGGACTTTGACGAGCGCAAGGCTCCGAGCCTGTCTGCCAATGCCATTGCCGGCCAGCTCAATGGCCAGTTTGCCGGTATTGACGAGGCCTTTGTGGCCGTGTTTCCGCCGCCGCCCATTCTGGGTCTGGGCACCACGGGTGGATTCAAGCTGCAGATTGAAGACCGGGCCAGCCTGGGCTTTGAGGCGCTGTTCGACAACCTGCAAAAGGTACTGGACGCGGCCCGTCAGGATCCCGCACTGACCGGACTGTATTCCAGCTTCCGTATTCAGGTGCCGCAAATGGACATCGAGATCGACCGTGAGCAGGCCATGCTGCAGGGCATTCCCCTGGAGCAGGTGTTCGACACCCTGCAAATCTATCTGGGCTCGCTCTATGTAAACGACTTCAACCTGTTTGGCAAAACCTATCAGGTGAATGCCCAGGCCGATGCCGAGCATCGTGTGGATCCCGAGCAGATCCTGCGGCTCAAGGTGCGCAATGCGGCCGGCAACATGGTGCCCCTGGGCTCGGTGCTGACCGTGGAGTCCACCATAGGACCGGATCGGGTAATGCACTACAACGGCTATCCGACCGCCGAGCTGAACGGTAACCCGGCTCCCGGCTACAGCTCGGATCAGGCGCAGCAGGCGATTGAGCGCATTCTGAACGAGCAGCTCGACACCGGTATGGCGTTTGAGTGGACCGAGGTGACCTATCAGCAGATCCTGGCGGGCAACACCATGGTGTATATCTTCCCGCTGGTGGTATTGCTGGTGTTCATGGTGCTGGCGGCCCAGTACGAGAGTTTGACCCTGCCGCTGTCGATCATCCTGATCGTGCCCATGACCATCTTGTCGGCACTGGCAGGTATCTGGCTGGTGGACGGAGATAACGACATCTTCACCCGTATCGCGCTGATCGTGCTGGTGGCGCTGGCCTGCAAGAACGCCATTCTGATGGTGGAATTCGCCCGGGACAGCCGTAACGAGGGCAACTCCCGGCTGGAAGCCATTCTGGAAGCCTGCCGCCTGCGTCTGCGGCCGATACTGATGACCTCCATCGCCTTTACCGCCGGTGTGGTCCCCCTGGTGCTGGCCAGTGGTGCCGGTGCCGAGATGCGCCAGGCCATGGGGGTGGCGGTGTTCTCGGGCATGATTGGGGTGACCGTCTTTGGCCTGCTGTTTACGCCGGTATTTTACATGGCCATGACCGCCCTGGAGCGCAAGCCCGCGGTCGATGAGAACACTGAAACCCCTCGTCAGGAGGTAGAGCATGCGTAAGCGTACCCATACTGTGGCCCTGTACCGGCTCCCGACCCTGACCTCCATCGCATTGCTGCTGGCGGGCTGTGCCGTGACCACAGAGCATGAAGCACTACCGGCGCCGGACCAGCAGGTGATGCAACAGATTACCGGGCAGGTGAGCCTGGACGGTGAGCAAACCGAGGCGGCCGCCAAGTGGTGGCATGCCTATGGCGATGCGCAGCTGAACCGCCTAGTGGAGCAGGCCCTGGCCAACAATCACGACCTGGAGGCGGCGGCCTTGCGCCTCGAGGCCGGCATGGAACGCCTGCGGGTGAGCCGGGATCAACTGCGGCCTCAGGGAGGCGTTGCCGGCAACATATCCCTGACCCGCCAGCAGGACCCTCAGAGCCTGAATGTGGTCCGTCAGGAAAGTGCCACACTGGGACTGGCCGCCGACTGGCAGCTGGATCTGTTTGGCCGCATTCGCGCCCGGGTGAGACAGGCCCAGGCAAACCTTGACCATCGTCAGGCCTTTGAGGCTCAGACCATGGCCGATGTGGTCAGCGGCGTCGTGGCTACCTATACCCGGCTGATGGGCGCGGAAGAGCAACTGGCCCTGCTCGACAAGCAGCTGACGTTGCTGGATGAAGGCGTGGATGTGCTGACACTGCGGGTGGAAGAAGGGCTGTCGACGCCCCTGGAGCTGAGCCGGGCCCAGGCTCTGCGGTATGAATATCGTGCTCGCCGTCCGGAACTGGAAGTGCTTCGAACCCAGTATCAGGACGCCCTGGCCATTCTGACGGGGGTAACCCTGCCCGACGTGCGGGAGCAGGTGTCGGCCGCCGGCCTGCCGGCACTGGCATCACTGCAGTTGCAGATCCACGAGCCCGAGCAGGCATTGCGCCAGTCACCGGAGATACGGCTGGCCGAAGCCCGGGTGGCCGAGGCGATGGCCCTGTCTGACGAGGCCAGGGCGGCGCTCTTTCCGAGCATCAGTGTGAGTGGTGTGCTGGGCTGGATGAGCAGTACCAGCCTGGGGTTGGGGGGCGCCGATGAAAACCTGGGCATTCGTCCGCAGCTGAGCTGGTCTCTGCTGAACCTGTCGGCCCTGAGAGACGGTCTGGATGCCCAAAAGCTGGAAGAGCGGGCCGTGCTGGCCGAGTTCGAGCAGACCTGGCTGCGTGTGCTTAACCGGGCCGACCGCGCGGTTCAGGACTGGCAGGCCCGGGAGCAGCAGGTGCTGGCGCTGATGCGCCGGCAGGAGTATGCCCGCAGCGCCTATGAGCAGGCCGAATCGAGATATGAAGAAGGCATGATCCCCTATCTGGACTTCCTGGATGCCCAGCGGGATCTGCTGACCTCCGAGGCCGGCGTTATCGACGCCAACAGCCGGTTGCTGGAAGCCTTCAGCGAATTACAGCGTGCCTTTCCGGGGCGCTGGAGCAGTGTGTTGTAAGTCCGGAATGGACAGTGCTTTGCCCGCCTTGATGGCGGGCTTTTTTTCGTTATGGTCAGCACTCAATATAGGGGGTATTTATGACAGAAAAAGGTCTTTCTGCCGTGCCGGATTATCAAAAAATCATCGATGTTATCAACTTGTATGTGGAAGGCTGGAAAGGGGATGTCAACAAGTTCAAAGCGGCGTTTGATAAAGACGCCTGGATCTTCTTCATCGATGCCAGTGGCAAGCGGCATAAATATTTGCTGACAGACTGTTTTGAGAGCTGGTCCCGCACCGGGTGGGACATTGATGCCCAAATCGTGTCGATTAATCAGGTAGGCAGTGCGGCGAATGTTATCATGAATTTTAACAATCTGACCGATCCGGCGGCCTCATTTGTTGATTTTCACAACATGCTGGAGGTGAATGGACGGTGGCTGATCACCAATAAAACGGCGGTTCATATCGACTGATAGATATAGGCATGAGAAAGGCAGTAATGCCCATTTAAAATGCTGCACGGCTGCCTAAAATGGCAGCCTTTCATTTAATCGAAACCTTCTTGTGCGCTAATGCGCTATCATCACTCGGTACCTGTTGTCTCTGTGCTTTACAGGCTGGTATCTTGCGCGGCAATGACGCTGACAGGGGCTAGATTACGGGACTCCCGAAAGGGTGTTTTGGTATTGTTGCGGGTATGTTTAAATTTTTGAGGTGTAATAACCTAATGTCGTTGCAGAGATACGTTTGATGAATCAAAGTTCGTTACATTCAAAAAAATCAATTCTGTTTGTGCTGGCGCTGGGCGGCTTCATATTGGGCCTGACCGAATTTGCCATGATGCCAATGCTTCCCCTGTTTACCGACGCATTCGGTTCAACACCGGCACAAAGCAGCTATGCGATCAGTGCTTATGCCCTTGGGGTGGTGGTAGGCGCGCCGGTGTTTATGTTGTTGACGGCCAATATCAGAAAGCGCCAGGCATTGATGTTATTTGTTGCCATGATGCTGGTGTTCAATGGTCTGGGCGCATTGGCACAAACACTTGAACAACTGGTACTTTCCCGGTTTCTGAGCGGGCTGCCCCATGGTTGTTACTTTGGCACGGCGGCCATTATGGCGGCAGAAATTGCCCCCAGGAATGAAAGGGTTTCCTATATATCCAAAGTATTTATGGGGCTGACCATTGCCACCATTATCGGTGTTCCCCTGGTCACTCTTATCGGCCAGAACTTAAGCTGGCGTTACTGCCTGGCGCTGGTTTCATTTATTTCGCTGATCGCCTTGTTGTTGATGTTCAGGCTGCCCAATGAACCCAATAAAACCCGAGTGACGCTGGCGAATGAGTTGGGTGTTTTTAAAAGTAAATCGGTGTGGTCGATCATCGCGATGATCATCGTCGGCTTCGGTGGCATCTTTTGTATGTACACCTATGTCGCCGATACCATTTTAAAACACACCCAGGCACCCGCCTATGCCGTGTCCATCGCCATGGTGGTGTTTGGTATTGGCAGCACGGTGGGCAATGTCGTGCTGGGCAAAATAGGCAACCGCCAGCCGGTGATGACCACAGGGGTGGTTCTGGCCTTGGCGGCGCTCTTCTCCCTGCTGTATGTGTTTGTCAGCAGCAGCATGGTGCTATTGTGTGTGGTGGTGTTCTTTATTGGTTGCACTATTGGACTGGCGGCCATTGTTCAATCTCTGCTGATGGAAGCCGCGCCAAACGGGCAGGCCATGATAGGGGCAATAGTGCAGTGTTCATTTAATACCGCCAATGCCATCGGCCCCTGGGTAGGCGGTCTTTACATTGCCGCCGGCGGAGAAATACATGAGTCGGGCTATGTGGCCGCGATATTGTTTGCCGGCGGGTTTGTTATCTGGGCTGCCAGTGCCAAATTGCTGTCACGCAATCAGGCACCTGTGCCAGCGGCGCCGGATGTTTGTGCTGAACAGTTGACGCTGGCGCCGTCAGATACTCATACCGGCGGTGATACGCCGGCACTGCTTTGCGGGGGTACGCCAAAGTAGCGCTTGAACTCGCGGCTGAACTGGGTGGGGCTTTCATAGCCCACTTCGGCGGCGGCCTGCTTGACCTTGACGTCCTTGTCCTGCAGCAGCTCCCGGGCCCGGGTCAGCCGCAGTTTCTTCAGATACTGCAGGGGCGGGGAGCCGGTGGCCTGGCGAAAGTGGCGGTGAAACGATGACGTGCTCATGCCGGCCAGCGCCGCCAGCCGCTCTACCTCCAGGCTCTCCTGATAATGCTCGTGCATATGCTTCAGTACTCGCTCCATTCTCGCCAGCTGGGTGTTGTAACGGGCCAGGTCGAACAGGGGAGCGGCGTGCTCACCGGTCAGGATCAGATACAGAATTTCGCGCAGTGTCCCTTCCCCCAGGGCGGCTGCGGTCAGGGGGGAGTCGAGGCACTGGCAGAGCCGAATGGCCGCGGCGGAAAGCTGCTCAGTGACCCGGCTGACGTAGAGCCCCGGCTGTGCCGCACCGTCGGCCTGCGGCGGCAGCCGGTTGTGTTCATCCAGCAACCGGATCAGCGGTTGCAGCATGTCCATGCGAATGTCGAGCAGCAGCGCCAGCAAGGGCTCGCCCGGGGTGACCAGGGTTTCGCACTCGGCAGGAATGGGCAGGGTCATCACCAGGTAGTTGTTGGCGTTGTAGTCATAGACCCGGCCGTCAAGATGAACCCGTTTGGCCCCTTGCGCCACCAGAATAATGCCCTGGGTGTAGCACATGGGCTCTCTGGGCACCGAGCGGCTGGCCCGATACACGCCAACGCCCTGCATGGCGGTGGTATTGAAGCCTTCCCGAGGGGAGAGAGTATCCAGTAAGTGAGCCAGTTCATTCATCGGCGGTATGCTCGCAGGAGTTGTAACGTTGGGTCCTCTACTATATCAAAAAAAGTCATGGTTGATAGTTTTAGGCATGATAAAGGCAGTAATGCCCATTCAAAACCCTGCTCGCATCCTTACAATGGCCATCGTTCACTTAACGGAGGCCTACTGATGCAACAGTTTGATTATCACAACCCGACCCACATTGTTTTTGGACAGGACCGGCTGGCGGAGCTGGATAATTTGGTGCCTGCCGACGCCCACGTCATGGTGCTCTACGGCGGTGGCAGCGTGCAGCGCAACGGCACGCTGGAAAAGGTGCGTCAGGGCCTGGGTCAGCGCCGGGTCAGCGAGTTTGCCGGCATTGAGCCCAACCCGCGTTTCGACACCCTGATGAAGGCGGTGGAAGTGGTGCGCCGTGACGGCGTGGATTTTCTGCTGGCGGTCGGCGGTGGCTCCGTGATGGACGGCACCAAGTTTGTGGCCGCCGCAGCCCCCTATGCCGGTGAGGAAACAGATCTGCTGAAGAGCGGCTTCAACCCCATTCCGATCAGCGGGGCCCTGCCGCTGGCTACCGTCGCCACCCTGCCGGCCACCGGCTCGGAAATGAACATGGGCGCCGTGGTAAGCCACGAGGGCGGCAAGTTTCCGGTAATGAGCCCGCTGCTGTTTCCGCGCTTCTCATTCCTCGATCCGACCCTGACCTTCACCCTGCCCGCGCATCAGGTGGCCAATGGCATTGTGGATGCCTTTGTGCATGTGGTGGAGCAGTATGTGACCTTTCCGGTTGGCGCCCAAGTCCAGGATCGCACCGCCGAAGGCATTCTGCGTGCCCTGATCGAAGTGGGCCCGCAAACCCTGGCAAACCCCACCGACTACGACGCCCGGGCCAACCTGATGTGGAGTGCCACCTGCGCCCTGAACGGCTTTATTGGTGCCGGTGTGCCCCACGACTGGAGCACGCACATGATCGGCCACGAGCTGACTGCCCTGTTCGGCATCGACCATGCCCAGACCCTGGCCATTGTGCTGCCGTCGCTGTGGCAGGTACGCAAGGAGCAGAAGCGCGCCAAGCTGCTGCAATACGCCGAGCGGGTGTGGGACATTCGCGACGGCAGCGAGGAGCAACGCATTGAACAGGCCATTGAGCGGACTCAGTCATTCTTTGAATCGCTTGGCGTCAAGACCCGGCTGTCCGACTACGGGGTTCGCGCCGAGCAGATTGACGACGTTATCAAGGCCCTGACCGCCCACGGCATGGTGGCGCTGTCTGAAACCGGCGATCTGACCCCCGATGTCAGCCGGGACATTCTGCAAGGCGCACTGTAAGCCATGCTCCGCGCCAGGCAGGCTCCTTTGGGGGCCTGCCTTTTTTACCAGAAAATCAATCAAGGCCTGCACCCTGCGGGCTTTTTGGCTGTTCTGCACAAAATACAAGAACAGGCCGGAGTAGGGGTACCAATGGCGCTGCAGCACCGGGCGCAGGCGCCCCGATGCCAGTTGATCCGCCACCATGGGCGTGACGATGCGACCGACCCCGAGCCCCTTTTCGGCGGCATCGACCATGGCGTCGGCGGTATTGTCATAGAGCATCTGGCCGGCCTCGGTCAGCTCAATACGGCGGGGGCTGCGGGTAAATTGTTAATTCAAAGTAAGTCGTCCGGCTGGAAGTGTATGTTTGGCGCCTGACAGATTGCACAAACTGGACTGAGTTCCCTTCCTTCAGTGATCTACTCTTCGGAAAAGCGGTTTAAACAAAAAGTTTAAACTTTGCGTATTGATATTCGAATTGTTATAGAGGTTTAACGGCCTGGAGCTACCTTTTTCGAGCTTCTAAGCCCTTTATCCCTGATAGTGCCGGGGATATAAACCTTAATGGGGCAGGTTTATACTAGTACATCGCTATAACAAGGCTGAATTTGTTTCAACTTTTTGTCACAATAATTCCAAAGTGGTAGCGGGTACACAGCCTCACCTCTGTTCAAATATCATAGCGGGGTAGCAACAAATCCTGTTAACCAAATATTGAGTAGAGAAATAATTATGCATAAACAAGTCCTGCCCGCCATTGCCCTGTTTTCTTTGTTTTCCATGGGCGCTGCCCATGCCGATGGCATTGATCGCCTCGAAAAGCGCCTGGCCGAACGGCGTGGAGTTCAGACCAAGGAAGTACAAATCGCAACGGTATCTTCAGGCCAGGCACCAGCTCGACTGTTCCTGCAAGGGGAGGGGGACGGTGTCGATCGACTCAAAAAGCGCATGGAAGAATTGCGCAAGGCCCGAGGCTAAGCGTGAATACCAGTGCTGAATAACGAAAATGCACCCTGAACGGTGCATTTTTTGTTGGGTGTTAGGCACCGGAGCAAGCCATTGATGAATTTGATACGGTATGCCCTTTTGGGCGAGTTGAACAGGTAGCGAATGAGTAAATCCGGCGAGTCACTGGGCAGACAGTTATATCGCATGACCTGGCCGATGCTGATTGGTGTGCTGGCCACCATGAGCAGCCAGCTGATAGACAGTGCCTATATCGGCCAGTTGGGCACCCAGCCCCTGGCGGCGGTGGGGTTCACCATTCCTGTGTTTCAGCTCATTATCGGCATACAGGTCGGCCTGGGTATCGCCACCACAACGATGATTTCCACCGCCCTGGGAGCCGGCAAGCAGGGCCATGCCCGGCAACTGGGCAGCCTGGTGCTGGCCACCGGCGGCGCCGTGGTGTTTATGCTCTGCCTGCTGATCTGGGCAGGCCAGCAAACGATTATCTCCACGCTGGGGGCCAGTGAGGCCCTTTACCCGTTGGTGCGGGCATACTGGCTGCCGTGGCTGGGCAGTTGCTGGCTGGGGGCGATGTTGTATTTTGGCTACAGCATTTTTCGGGCGAATGGCAAAACCCTGCTGCCAGGCATGGTGATGGTGTTGACCAGCCTGCTGAATATTGTGCTGGATCCATTGTTTATCTTTGTGCTGGACATGGGCCTGGCCGGTGCGGCCTGGGCCACCATTTGCGCCTATGGTGCCGGGTGTCTGGTTCTTTTTGTCAGCATGGCGCGGCTGCGGTTTATCCAGTTGCCCGGCAGTGTTGCCCGCATTCACACCGGGCTGAAACGCCTGCTCTCCTTTGTGGTGCCGTCCACCCTGAGTCAGCTGGTGCCGCCGTTGTCGGCCATGCTGGCCACGGCCATTGTGGCCGCGCATGGCGAGCGTGCGGTAGCGGCCTGGGGCCTGGGCAGCCGTATTGAGCTGATGTCCATCATTGTGGTACTGGCACTGACCATGGCGATGCCGCCCATGATTGGCAGGCTGCGTGGCAGCAATAACCTTGAACAGATTCGGCGGCTGGTGGGCAAGGCAGTGAAATTCGTGGTGCTGTGGCAGCTTGTTCTGGCAGCCCTGCTGGCTGCGCTGTCTGCTCCCTTGAGCAGGGTGCTGATCAGTGACGGGGCCACGGCGGCCCTTCTGGCCGAATATCTCTGGCTGGTGCCGATAAGTTATGGTGCCCTGGGGCTGTGCATGATCATGGTGTCGGTGTGCAATGCCATGGGCAAGCCCAGGCTGGCGCTGGTCATTTCGGCATTGCGTCTGCTGGGTTGCTACCTGCCCCTGATCTGGTTGGGATCCGAGCTGTACGGTTTGCGCGGGCTGTTTTTCGGAGCCACCCTCGGCAACCTGCTGGCCGGCCTGATGAGCTGGTACATGTACAAAAAACATGCCATGGCCCCGGCTTTGCGCGCCATGGGGTTGTCGGAGCAAGCGACCCTGTAAGCCCCCGCCTGGCGCCCTCTGGCTCTCGAAATCGGCCGGGCAAGGCTGCAAGGCGTACGGTAAGCCTGACCGATAAGGTCTATCAAGGCCCCGCTTGAGGGCCTTGTTCGATTTATCCCTGCCTCACTGCCACTTGTTCATCCCAAATGCCCTTGTCATCTTCACGGCTGCATTCGAATAACCAAATATTCTTTTTATTGAATATATGTTTATTCGAATGTAAGGTGTGGTCCAGATGCAGGGGAGCCTATGATGAAAAAAGTCTTGTTTGTCTGTACGGCCAACTCGGCCCGCTCGCAGATGGCGGAAGCCCTGCTGCGCCATCTGGCGGGGGATCAGTTCGAGGTCTTCAGTGCCGGTACGGCGCCTTCCGGCGTGGATCCCCGCACCCTTGACGCCATAAAAGGCTTCGGACTCAACGCCGAAGGGCTGGTATCCAAATCGGTCGCGAGCCTGGGGGAGCGGCATTTCGACTATGTCATCAGCCTGTGCGACAAGGCGCATCAGGAATGCCGGCACTGGCCTTCCAGCGGCGTGGTGATTGCCTGGGACTTTCCTGATCCCAAAACCAGCCCCGATCCCAATGCGTTTGCGCGCACCATGCAGGAAATTGGCGAGCGGCTGCGGCTGTTTGTGCTGGTGAACAGCAAAAAGGTCGACTCCGAAATCCGGCCATTGCCGCCGCTGACCTTCTTCAAGTCCCTGGCCGATGAAACCCGCCTGCTCAGCCTGCTGCTGATAGAGCAGGAAGGGGAGCTGTGTGTCTGCGAGTTGATGGAGGCACTGGCATTGCCACAACCCAAGATCTCCCGGCACCTGAGCCAGCTGCGCAAGCATGGCCTGTTGCTGGATCGGCGTCAGGGCCAATGGGTGTTCTATCGTATTCACCCCCTGTTGAGCGACTGGATGCGCAACATGCTTAAA
Organism: Oceanimonas pelagia; assembly: GCF_030849025.1. NCBI lineage: Bacteria > Pseudomonadati > Pseudomonadota > Gammaproteobacteria > Aeromonadales > Aeromonadaceae > Oceanimonas > Oceanimonas pelagia. Next base: position 1,627,310 of record NZ_CP118224.1, on the reverse strand, counting down.
GAGACTCTGAAGCACAGCCCGGAGCTGCTGGAGCAACCCCTTGCCCGCCTGAACGAGATGAATTCCCGCCCTTCGGCTGAGGGCAATAGCTGTGATGAGGAGCGTATTAATGAGCACTGACATAAAGAAGCTGCCCAACCTTGATGGCGAGCAGTTTTTGCTACCGGACCCGCACTGCAGCGATTATCTGACAGACCGCTACTCCGAGCGGGTGGAAAGCGCCGAGCAGCTTTCCGCACGTGTCAGTCAGTGTGCCATTTAAGGAGCCAGGGACAGGTGGGAATCTTTGAACGTTATCTGACCCTGTGGGTGACCCTTTGTATTGTGTCGGGGGTGGCGTTGGGCAGTCTGGCTCCCGGGGTGTTTGGTGCCATTGCGGGCATGGAGGTGGCTCACGTTAACCTGGTGGTGGCGGTGCTTATCTGGGTGATGATCTACCCCATGATGGTACAGATAGACTTCAGTGCCATTCGGGAGGTGGGCAACAGGCCCAAAGGGCTGCTGCTGACTCTGGTGATCAACTGGCTGATCAAACCGTTCACCATGGCGGCGCTGGGCTGGCTGTTTTTCCGTGTGTTCTTTGCCGGCTGGGTGGACCCGGTTACCGCCGGGGAATACATCGCCGGCATGATCCTGCTGGGGGTGGCGCCCTGCACCGCCATGGTGTTTGTCTGGAGCCAGCTGACCAAGGGAGATCCCAATTACACCCTGGTGCAGGTGTCGGTCAACGACATCATCATGATTTTTGCCTTTGCGCCCATTGCCGCGTTTTTGCTGGGTGTCAGTGATATTCAGGTGCCCTGGCAGACGCTGTTATTGTCGGTGGTGCTGTATGTGGTGCTGCCGCTGGTGGCTGGCGCCTGGACCCGCCACCGGCTGGAGCGCAAGGACGATGGCGCCCGCCTCAGCCACTTTTTGCGCCTGCTCAAGCCCTGGTCGGTGCTGGGGCTGCTGGCGACCGTGGTATTGCTGTTTGGGTTTCAGGCGGAAACCATTCTGGCCCAGCCCGAAGCCATTGGCCTTATCGCCATTCCGCTGCTGATCCAGACCTACGGCATCTTCATCATCGCCTACGGGGCGGCCCGCTGGTTGCGCCTGCCCCATAATGTGGCCGGTCCGGCCTGCATGATTGGCACCTCCAACTTTTTCGAGCTGGCAGTGGCGGTGGCCATTTCATTATTCGGGCTGCACTCGGGCGCGGCCCTGGCCACAGTAGTCGGGGTGCTGGTGGAAGTGCCGGTCATGTTGTCTCTGGTGAGCATAACCAACCGCACCCGGCACTGGTTTGAGGCGGTTTAACCCAGGCTCATGTATTCCTTTATCACCTGAAGAACTTTCTCAAGGAGCTTAACGATGACCATTAAAGTAGGCATTAACGGTTTTGGCCGCATGGGCCGTCTGACCATGCGGGTGCTGTTTGAACAGTCTGACATTGAAATTGTGCAGATCAACGACCCGGCGGGAGACGCGGCCACCCTGGCGCACCTGCTCAACTTTGATTCGGTGCACGGGCGCTGGCACCATGAAGCCCGGGCCGACGGCGAGACCATGGTGATCAACGGCCAGACCATGGCGGTGAGCCGCAACAAGACCATTGCCGAGACCGACTGGTCGGGCTGCGACCTGGTGGTTGAGGCCTCGGGCAAAATGAAGAGCAAGGCGGTGTTGCAGGCCTATCTGGATCAGGGCGTGAAGCGGGTGGTGGTCACGGCGCCGGTCAAGGAAGAGGGCGTGCTGAATATCGTGATGGGGGTGAACGATCATCTCTATGACGCGTCGCAGCACCGGATTGTCACGGCAGCTTCCTGTACCACCAACTGCCTGGCGCCCGTGGTCAAGGTTGTCCATGAGCAGCTGGGCATTAAACATGGCGCCATTACCACCATTCACAGCATTACCAACACCCAGACCATTCTGGATGCGCCTCACAAGGATCTGCGCCGGGCGCGTTCCTGTGGCACCAGCCTGATACCGACCACCACCGGCTCCGCCACCGCCATCACCCATATCTTTCCCGAGCTCAAGGGCAAACTGAACGGCCACGCCATTCGCGTGCCCCTGACCAACGCCTCCATCACCGACTGTGTGTTTGAGGTGGCGCGGGAAACCACGGTGGAAGAAGTCAACTCGCTGCTGCAGGCGGCGGCCGAGGGCGAGCTGAAGGGCATTCTGGGTTACGAGGAGCGGCCCCTGGTGTCGGTGGATTACCAGACCGATCCCCGCTCCAGCATCATTGACGCCCTGTCTACCATGGTGGTGAACGGCACTCAGGTGAAACTCTACGCCTGGTATGACAACGAATGGGGCTATGCCAATCGTACCGCCGAGCTGGCGCTGAAGGTGGGGCGTGCGTAAATGCTGACCCGGCTTTCCCCCGCCATTCGCCAGTATCTGGTTGTCACCGGCAACTACTGGGCCTTTACCCTGACCGACGGCGCCCTGCGCATGCTGGTGGTGCTGCATTTTCATGGTCTGGGGTATGCGCCTCTGGAGATTGCCCTGCTGTTTTTGTTTTACGAGATCTTCGGGGTGGTCACCAACCTGGTGGGGGGTTGGCTGGGGGCGCACCTTGGGCTGAACCGCACCATGAACATCGGCCTGGGCCTGCAGGTGGTGGCGCTGGCCATGTTGCTGGTGCCGCCCGCCTGGCTCACCGTGCCCTGGGTGATGGCCGCCCAGGCGGTGTCGGGTATCGCCAAGGATCTGAACAAGATGAGCGCCAAAAGCTCCATCAAGATGCTGGTGCCTGCAGAGGCTCAGGGCACCCTCTACAAATGGGTGGCGATCCTGACCGGCTCCAAGAACGCCCTTAAGGGCGCCGGCTTCTTTCTGGGCGGCGTCTTGCTGATGGCCCTTGGCTTTGCCGGTGCCGTGGGCGCCATGGCCGCTGCCCTGACCCTGGTCTGGCTGCTCAGCCTGGCCTTGCTGAAGCAGGATCTGGGCAAGGCGAAGCACAAGCCGAAATTCCGTGACGTCTTTTCCAAAAGCCGGGCCATCAACATCCTGTCTGCGGCGCGCCTGTTTCTGTTTGGCGCCCGGGATGTCTGGTTTGTGGTGGCCCTGCCGGTGTTTCTGTCCCAGACCCTGGGCTGGGATCACAGCCAGACCGGTGGCTTTCTGGCACTGTGGGTGATGGGCTACGGGCTGGTGCAGGCGCTGGCGCCCCGCATTACCGGTCGCGCAGCGGGAGGGGTACCGGACGGCCGCAGCGCCACGGCCTGGGTCGCGGTGCTGACCCTGCTGCCCGCCCTTATCGCCTTGGGGCTGTGGCTGGAGCTGGATCCGGCATGGGTATTGATCGGCGGCTTGTTGCTGTTCGGGGCCGTGTTTGCCGTGAACTCGTCCCTGCACAGCTACCTGATTGTCAGGTATGCCGGTCACGACGGCGTGTCGCTGGATGTGGGCTTTTACTATATGTCCAACGCCATGGGGCGGCTGGTCGGCACTTTGCTGTCGGGCTGGGTGTTTCAGCTGGCGGGGCAGGGCAGTGCCGGGCTGCAGGCGTGCCTGGGGATCTCCACGGCCTTCTTGCTGGTCACCACGGTTATCTCGCTTAAGCTGCCAAGGCTGACTCCCTGAGCCGCGCTCAACGGGCATATCAGACAGGATCCGCGCCACGGCCGGATCCTGTTTTTTTATGGGGCCTGCGGCCTTCATTAACATTGAAATGTTAATGTATTTTCCAAAAGTCATGAATTATATTCATGCTCCCCAGTGCCACAGATCGGAGTAAAGAGATGTTGGAGCGGTTTCACCTTGAAGTGCTGGCAGCCATCAAGGAGCAGGGCACCCTGACCCAGGCGGCCGAGTCGTTGAATTTATCCCAGTCTGCGCTGAGCCACAGCATCAAAAAACTGGAAGGCCAGATCAAGACCCCGGTCTGGCAAAAAGAGGGCAGAACCCTGCGCCTGACCAATGCGGGCGAGCAGCTGCTGACCCTGGCCAACAGAGTGCTGCCCCAGTTCAGACACACCGAACATTTGCTGCGTCAAATCGCCACCGGTGAAATGGGCTCACTGCGCATTGGCATGGAATGCCACCCCTGCTACCAATGGCTGCTGAAAGTGATTGAACCCTATCTGGTGAAGTGGCCCAACGTCGATATTGACGTGAAGCAGGAGTTTCAGTTCGGCGGCCTGGGCGCGCTGCACAGCTACGAGATAGACATTCTGGTCACCCCGGACCCCCTCTACAAACCCAGTCTGACCTTTATTCCCGTGTTCGATTATGAGCACCGGCTGGTGGTGGCATCCCATCACCCTCTGGCCAGGCAGGACTCGGTTCTGCCCGAACAGCTCAATGATGAAGTGCTGTTCAGTTACCCGGTAGAGCCCGAGCGGCTGGACATCTACAGTCAGTTTTTAAACCCTGCCAAATGCACGGTCAGAAAACACAAAACCATTGAAACCACCGAAATCATGTTGCAGATGGTGGCCGCCGGCAGGGGGGTGTGTGCACTGCCTGGCTGGCTGGTGGACGAGTTCGCCAGAACCCTGGCCATTAAAAGCCTGCGCTTCGGCGAACAGGGGATCAAAAAACAAATTTTTCTGGGGGTGCGCAAGGGCGAAGAGCGCATTAACTACCTGAGTGACTTCATCGCTCAGGCGCAGCGGGTCGCATAATCGCGCCGTTTTTTATTCACACTTCCTCATCTTTCTGAATCATACAGTCGTCACACCGTCGGCGGCTGTCTCCTGTTCCTTACACAGACCGCTGGCTCTCGAGCGTTCTCTCACTCTCGGGCCGTGAATCCGCCAGCCCCTGTGCCCGACAGCGCCTTGCCACACGATAAATCATGAGCAAGTTTCATCTATTGATGAAGTAAAATCATTTTTGTTCATGTAATGGCCCCTGTATAACATACCTAACGCTTAGCTCTGGATGGCTGGACATCCAAAAAGAGCAACCAACAAAGACAGGCTTCATGCGGGACAAGGGGTGAGATTATGAATAACGACTTTAAATTTGCCATTAACAGCATTGCGTTCGATGAAAACTATCAGCCGGCAGACAGTACGCGTATTACTACCAATTTCGCCAACCTGGCCCGGGGCGAGAGCCGCCAGGAGAACCTGCGCAACGCCTTGACCATGATTAACAACCGGTTCAATGCCATGGCGAACTGGGATAATCCCAAGGCGGATCGTTATTCCGTTGAGCTTGAAATCATTTCCGTTGATATGGATATCGACAGCGAGGGTAACAGTCAGAGTTTCCCTACCATCGAAATTCTGAAAACCAACATTGTTGATCACAAGACCAAACAGCGTATTGAAGGCATTGTCGGCAACAACTTTTCCTCCTATGTGCGGGATTACGACTTCAGTGTGTTGCTGCTGGAGCATAACAAGGGTAAAACCGGCTTCAGTGTACCGGAAAACTTTGGTGATCTTCACGGCAAGCTGTTTCAGTGCTTTGTAAATTCTGAAGCCTACAAACAGAACTTTACCAAACTGCCGGTGATCTGCCTGAGTGTGTCCGATAACAAGACCTATCATCAGACCGAGAACCACCACCCGATCCTGGGCGTGGAATATCTGCCCAACGAGTCATCCCTGACCGAGCAGTACTTCAAGAAGATGGGCCTGAAGGTACGTTACTTCATGCCGCCCCATAGCGTTGCACCTTTGGCCTTTTACTTCTTTGGTGACCTGCTCAATGACTACAGCAACCTGGAGCTGATCAGCACCATCAGCACCATGGAAACCTTTCAGAAGATCTACCGGCCCGAGATTTACAATGCCAATGCGGCAGCCGGTAAGTATTACAAACCGAATCTGAAAAATCCGGATCATTCACTGACGAAAATTGTTTATGACCGGGAAGAGCGCAGCAAACTGGCGATCAAGCAGGGTAAATTTGCCGAAGAGGTGTTCATCAAACCCTACCAGAACATTCTTGAGCAATGGTCTGCCAATTACGCCTGAAGATTAACGAGAACAGAAACGGAATTGATCATGAAAAAGTTATTCCCTACGTCCACTGCCGGCAGCCTGCCCAAACCGTCCTGGCTGGCGCAGCCCGAAACACTGTGGTCACCCTGGAAACTGGAAGGTCAGGAGCTGATTGACGGCAAGCAGGATGCCCTGCGGGTGTCGCTGCAGGAGCAGCAAACAGCCGGCATCGACATTGTGAGTGACGGCGAGCAAACCCGTCAGCACTTTGTAACCACCTTTATTGAGCATCTCGACGGTGTTGATTTTGAACAGCGCAAGACCGTTAAAATCCGTAACCGCTACGACGCCAGCGTGCCCTCGGTAGTGGGCGCGGTCAGCCGCCAGAAGCCGGTGTTTGTGGAAGATGCCAAATTCCTGCGTCAGCAGACCGACAAGCCCATTAAATGGGCGCTGCCGGGCCCCATGACCATGATAGATACCCTCTACGACGGTCATTACCAAAGCCGCGAAAAACTGGCCTGGGAATTTGCCAGAATTCTGAATCAGGAAGCCAGAGAGCTGGAAGCGGCGGGCGTGGACATTATTCAGTTTGACGAGCCGGCCTTTAACGTCTTCTTTGACGAGGTCAACGACTGGGGCATTGCCGCCCTGGAGCGGGCCATTGAAGGCCTGAAGTGTGAAACCGCGGTACACATCTGCTACGGCTACGGCATCAAGGCCAACACCGACTGGAAAAAGACCCTTGGCTCCGAGTGGCGGCAGTATGAAGAAGTCTTCCCGCGGCTGCAGCAGTCCAATATCGATATTGTGTCACTGGAATGTCAGAACTCCCGGGTGCCGATGGATCTGATTGAACTGATCCGCGGTAAAAAAGTGATGGTCGGCGCCATTGATGTGGCCACCAACACCATTGAAACCCCGGAGCAGGTGGCCGACACCCTGCGCAAGGCCCTGCAGTTTGTGGATGCCGACAAGCTCCTTCCCAGCACCAACTGTGGCATGGCCCCCCTGGCCCGTAGCGTGGCCAGAGGCAAGCTGGAAGCCCTGAGCGCCGGTGCAGAAATTCTGCGCAAGGAACTCTCGTAAGGCACTTTTTCTCAGGCAGTCACGGCCACCTCTGCCCTGCCCATCGCGGCACATATTGTCGAGCAGGTTAAGGCGATACCGCTGGCTGAACCTGGTCCGGCCAAGCCTCCCCCTGCTTGCAGGGGGAGGCCATCTTCAGATTATGAAGTAGTTTGAGCGTCCCGGCTCAGCCGGAGATACACCCCCAGACCGGCCAGCATGGCCACCGCCGCCATCAGCATCCACACTGCATTGACCAGCTGACCGCCGCCATCACCGTCGAGAAGCGACTTGAACATCAGCAGTAAGGCTTCAATGGACACGGCGATAATAATGGCCGCCATAAACCGGGAAATGGTGCGCCGGGTGGAGTCGTGATGGTGTATGTCTTTGTTGACCAGCACCTCTTCCTCAAGGATGGTCTTGCCCAGATCAAAAATCGACATGCCCAGGGTGATCATAATGACGATGCCAAAGGCCCCGGTGACCATGTTGCCGCTTCCGTAAAACATTGAGAACAGCGACTCGAGGGCCGAATAGAGCAACAGCGCCGCCACCACGATCAGCAGGCCGCCGATCAGGCCGTAGAACCACTGAAAATAATGATGGCAGTGAGAGCGCATTTGATCGCCGTTGAGGTAGGAGATCAGGCGGCGCAGGTTGAAGTTGATCACCAGGTAGCCGCCATCCTGGCCCTGTTCGTCCACCAGATGTTGTACCACCGAAATCGCCAGCTGGTGGGTGGCGTTGGACAGATAGGGGCTGGTTACCACGATGGCACTGGAACTCTGCCGGGCGGCTTGCATATAGGGGCGCCGGCTGCGGTCGCTGCCCTTGCCCAAAGAGCGGCGCTGGCGCTCGCTGACCGTGGGGCTGTAGGCGGAGTCGGTGATCTGGATACCGTTGCTGTCGAGGCTGTACAGCAGCTCGACAAAGGGATAAGAACGGCTCAGATGTTTGATGGTCTGCTGCTGGGCCTGGTCGTTTCGCAGCAGCTCCAGCCCGTTCAGGCTGGTCATGATCGATTCCATCAGGCTGTGAATAACGGACTCGTATTGCTGGTATTGTTCAAGCAGGCGGAAATGGTTGTGGGTGCTCACGGTGACGGGGCTCTCGGGGTTTTGTGATGAAATGGCCGGAACTACAGTGTACCTTGGCAGCATTACAAAACCTTCAGAGGAAACAAAAAATTAACAAAATTTGTGATCCTTGCGGTTACCGGTTATGACCAGCATTACGAGAGGACGACACCATAAAGTTTTTTGTAAAATTAAATTGAGTATTGAATTTTGCTTTTGACTTTTCCATCTCAGGCAACTCATCCATCCGCCCTGTGTTTAAATCTAGGGCGGACTCATCAAGGGTGAGGGGAGAGCAACTCTGTAATGGGTAACCTGTTTGTGGATTTCATCTCCCGCAGGGAAATATTCGAGCGAATACTCGATACGCCAGGAAGCTTTCTCAACACCTTGTCCACGAATTGGCTGTAATCATCCAGATCCCTGGCCACCACCTGCAACAGAAAGTCCGACTCCCCGGTGGTGTTATGGCAACTGAGCACGCGGGAGCAGGCCTGGATAACCTTCTCAAACTCTGCCGTTACCTCTTCGCTATGTTGCGTGCAGGTTAGCTGTACAAAGGCCAGTACACCACCTCCCAGCTTACGCCGGTTGAGAATGGCCTGGTAGCCTTCAATGACCCCTTCCTGCTCGAGCCGTTTATGACGCCGCCAGCACGATGCTTCACTCAACGCGAGCTGATCGGCCAGCTTGGCATTAGACAGCCTTCCGTCCTGCTGCAACCTGTCAGCGATTGCCGCATCCACTTTATCAAGCGAGTCCATCCCGATTAATCCTTGCAAAAAACGATACATACGGAAAGGCTATTTCAAATTCTGTCATTTTGTCAATGTAAATAGAAAGGTAACTTCACCCCTGCTGCTTTATATTGGAATAGTGTTTCAAAAAAGGAGCGTTTTATGAAAGCTGTTGTTTATGAAAGCTTTTCCACCCCCCCACAAATCAGAAACGTAGTTGATCCAACACCGGAAGCGCACGGCGTTGTGGTCAAGGTGATGGCGACCGGCGTTTGCCGGAGTGACTGGCACGGCTGGGTTGGCCATGATCCCGATATCGAGCTGCCCCATGTGCCGGGACATGAACTGGCAGGCATTGTCGAGGCGGTCGGCAAGGACGTGAGAAAGTGGAAGGTCGGAGATCGCGTTACCGTTCCTTTTGTCGGCGGCTGTGGCGCCTGTCCCGAGTGTCACTCCGGAAATCATCAGGTCTGCGATACGCAATTTCAGCCCGGCTTCACCCACTGGGGCTCCTTTGCCCAGTATGTGGGCATTCACCAGGCCGACATCAACCTGGTGGCGTTGCCGGAAACCCTAGACTTTGCCACGGCGGCCAGCCTGGGGTGCCGCTTTGTGACCTCGTTCCGGGCCGTCGTTGATCAGGGTAAAACCTCTGCGGGGCAGTGGGTGGCGGTTCACGGCTGTGGAGGCGTCGGTTTGTCCGCCATTATGATCGCCAACGCCATCGGCGCCCATGTGGTGGCCATCGACATCTCGGAAGAAAAACTCGAGCTGGCCCGCAAACTGGGGGCGGTCGCTACCGTCAACGCGACCAGGGTGGCCAATGTGGCTGAGGCGGTGACCGAGATCACCCGGGGTGGGGTGCATGTGTCCCTGGATGCGCTGGGACACCCCACGACCTGTTTCAATTCCATCAGCAACCTGCGCAAACGGGGCAAGCACGTACAGGTGGGTCTGATGCTGGCGGATCACAGTACACCGGCCATTCCAATGAGCAAGGTCATTGCCCACGAGCTGGAAATACTGGGCAGCCACGGCATGCAGGCATATCGCTATGACGCCATGCTCGCCATGATGCAGTCGGGCAAACTCGCCCCTGAAAAGCTGATTGGCAAAACCATTTCATTGGAGCAGTCAATTGATGCATTGATGAACATGGACAGATTCGAAGGCTCCGGCGTGACCGTGATCACCGAATTCTAAGAGGCCAGCATATGTACCAGCATACAGACCACCCGGTTATTGCCTTCATTGGCGGCGGTAACATGGCCTCCGCCATGGTGAATGGCCTGGTTACCCATGGCTATCCGCCTCAATCCATTATTGTCGCCGACCCGAATGAAGAACAGCGAGCCATGGCAGTCAAACGTTTCGGTGTTGATATCAGCCCAACCACCCCTGAGGCAGTTGAGCAGGCGCAGGTTGTCGTTCTTGCCGTCAAGCCTCAGGTGGTTGAACGCGTCGCCGCCCAAATAGCGGTGATGCCAAGCCGTGGCGCCAAGCTGTTTGTCAGCATCGCTGCCGGCATTCGGCTCTCACAACTGGAAAAGGTTCTGGGCTTCGGCACCGCCATTATTCGCGCCATGCCAAATACGCCGAGCCTGATTGGCTGCGGCGCAACGGCGATTTTTTCTAATGCCTGCACCACTGAGGAGCAGATCTCAATGGTGACCAGAATGATGGGGTCCTTTGGTATCTGCGTCACGGTCAGCGAGGAAAGCCAGCTTGATGCGGTGACTGCTATTTCAGGCAGTGGCCCGGCCTATTTCTTCCTGCTGATGGAAGAAATGATTCGGGTCGGCACTCAGCTCGGCCTGTCGGAACAGGATGCACTGAAACTGACCCTGCAAACCGCGCGGGGGGCAGCCAACATGGCCGCGCAGGGCGAAGCATCACCTTCACAACTCAGGGCGCGCGTCACTTCACCCAATGGCACCACCCAATGTGCCATCAACAGCATGCAAGAAGATGGCCTGGCCATGCTCATTGAACATGCCGTACAGGCGGCCCACCGTCGTGCGGTAGAGCTGGGCATGTCTTCGGACCCGGCGAGGCGATAGTGCGTTTGGTCGGTGCCGGCTGGCCGGCACATCGTTCATATGAAAACTCAAGGAGGAGAATAACGTGACTCAGTCTTCTACAACCAGCCAGGCTGCCGGCACCGGTGACCTGTCCCGGGGGATAACCGGCCGCGGTTTCTGGTCATCCCGTCTGGCCTTCATCATGGCTGCCACCGGCTCCGCCGTTGGCCTCGGCAATGTCTGGAAGTTTCCTTACATTACCGGCGAGAATGGCGGCGGTGCCTTCGTACTGGTTTATCTGCTCTGCATCGCCGTGCTGGGTCTTCCGATCCTGATGGCGGAAGTGCTGATTGGCCGTCGTGGCGGTCACAGTCCGGTGAACAGCGTGCGTCTGCTCGCCAGCCAAAGTGGGCTTTCCGGCCGCTGGGCATGGATGGCGGGCATGGGTGTGCTGGCGGCCTTCCTGATCCTGTCATTCTACTCGGTGATTGGTGGCTGGGCGGTGTCCTACGTCGGCACCTCGCTCAGCGGTCAGTTCACCGGTCAGGATGCGGAGCAAATCGGCGCCCTCTTCTCGGGGCTGCTGGCCGACCCGGGCAAGCTGTTGCTCTGGCATTCGGTGTTCATGGGCATGACCATGCTGGTGGTGGCGCGAGGTGTGCGCGGCGGCATCGAGCGGGCGGTAACTATATTGATGCCGACGCTGTTCGTTCTGCTGTTTATCATGGTGGGCTATGCCATCACCACCGGCCACTTCGGTGAGGCCGTGGCCTTTCTGTTTTGGCCAGATTTCTCCAAACTGACCACAGAAGGCATGATGATGGCGCTGGGGCATGCGTTTTTCACCCTGACCCTCAGCCAATGCGTGATGGTGGCCTACGGTTCCCATCTCAGGAAGGACGTTTCCATCGCCAGCACCGCTGTGACCGTATCGGTGCTGGATACCGTGGTGGCGCTGCTGGCCGGCCTGGCGATCTTTCCCATCGTCTTTTCCAACGGCCTGGAACCCGGTGCAGGACCTGGTCTTATCTTCCAGACCCTGCCGCTGGCGTTCGGCCAGATGCCATTCGGAAATCTGCTCGCCACCCTGTTCTTTGTGCTGCTGGTGTTCGGTGCCCTGACTTCGGCGATTTCGCTGCTGGAGCCGGTGGTCGAATGGCTGGAGGAGAAAAAGGGCATGAACCGCTTCGGCAGTACCCTTATCGCTGGTGGCTGCTGTTGGTTGCTGGGTGTGGGTACCGTGCTGTCGTTCAACGAGTGGTCCGGCTTCACTCCCCTCGACATGTTCGCCACCTTCGAGGGCAAAACCCTCTTTGATCTGCTCGACTATCTGACCTCGAACATCATGCTGCCCCTGGGGGGCTTACTGGTTGCGGTGTTTGTTGGCTGGCGCATGTCCCGTAAGGCATTGGAAGAGGAGTTGTCTCTGCGTGGCCCCTGGTTCGGTCTCTGGTACGGAGTGCTGCGTTACATCACCCCGGTTGCCGTGATCACCGTCTTTATTTACAACTTGCTGTAACACTCAAACCAACCGGGCACTGACGTGCCCGGTATTGCCACAGACCGTTTCTTTATATCCCCTCATCATATTACCTCCATGACAGTTCAAGGTCGGTATTGTCTGAGATAGCCTCCCAAATACGTGCCTGAGCCCGGAATTCCGAACATAAACAAGGCAGGATCCCGCTACGGTAGGGGCCTGTTTTTTTATGCGCCGGTCAAAAGCACTGCCGGCCGGTTGATAATTTAAAAATCACCCTCAAAATAATCTGCAAGCCGTTGAAATAAAGAATATTATTTTCATTCATACCAACCGCTAGCAGGCAGGATAATGACGGATAACCCTCTGAAAAATAAAGACAGTATCAGTGTGCTCATGGTCTGCATGGGCAATATTTGCCGCTCGCCCACCGCCGAGGCGGTATTGCGTCACATGGCGGCGCGGGCCGGTGTTGAGCTGGAGGTTGATTCGGCGGGCACCATTGGCTATCACGCCGGCTCGGGGCCGGATGCCCGTGCCCGGGCGGCGGGTGAGGCGAGGGGATATGATTTTTCCGGCATGCAGGCACGCCAGGTAACGCGACAGGATTTTGAGCACTTTGATCTGGTGCTGGCGGCGGATCGCTGCAACCTGGAAGATCTGCTGCGCTTGTGCCCGCCGGCGCACAGGCACAAGGTGAAGCTGTTGCTGAGCTTTGCCAGTGGTCCCGAGCAGGAAGTGCCGGATCCCTATTATGGTGGCGAGCGGGGTTTTGAGCAGGTGCTGGATCTGGTGGAAGCGGCCTGCGAAGGGGTATTGAAGCAGCTTAAGGGCTAGCCTGAGCTTGATGGCCTGAATGTGGGTGTATTGTAGCTGCCGCTTTAGCTGGCAGGCCACTGTACCATCAAGGCCTGTTGCACAGACCCTGCCTACTAAAGTGGCAGCTACAGCAGAGCCGAAATTGATTCATGTAATTGGTATAACGCGGCGTATGGCGATAAAAAAGGCCCCCGAAGGAGCCTTTTTACGTTAGCGCGCAGCGATCAGGGTTTGGCCATGGGGGCCGAGGCCTGGTTGCGGGCGTTGATGGAGCCACCCTGGCGGCCGCTGGTGGCGACGGGCTGGCGTACCAGGGGCGGGTAGTCCGGCTTCACGTAAGGCACGGCTTCCACTACCGGCGGCTTGGTCATGGGCGCAGAGGCCTTGCGGGCCGCCAGGTAACGACCGGCAGTCGCTACGGGCTGGGCTGCAGCCACGGGCGCTTCTGTTTTCGGCTCGGGCTCGGGCCGGGCTTCAACCTCCGGGGCTTCGGCTTTCGGCTCGGGCCGGGCTTCGGCAACGGGAGCTTCTACCTTCGGCTCGGATTGGGCTTCAACCACCGGGGCTTCGGCTTTCGGCTCGGGCCGGGCTTCGGCAACGGGAGCTTCGGCTTTCGGCTCGGGCTGAGCTTCCGCTGCCGGTGCTTCTGCCTTGGGTCCCGGCTGAGCTTCGGCCACCGGGGCTTCTGCTTTCGGCTCGGGCTTGGCTTCGGCCACCGGGGCTTCGGTCTTCGGCTCGGGCTGGGCTGGCACTGCCGGAGCCTCGGGCTGCTTCACTTCTGCCGGTTTCACCCCGGCGGTGGCCTGCGGCTCGGAAGCGGGCCGAGCGGCTTGCTGTTCGGCCTCGGTTTCGCTGGCTACCCATTTGTCGGCACCCTGTTCGGCGATGAGTGCGGCAATGCTTTCCTCACGGCGACGGCGACGGCTGTCTTCATTGATGCGCTTGCGCTTGGGAGCACGTTTGTGCGGGTGTGCCTGCTCCTGGGCGGCGTCGGTCTTCGGCTCGTCCACCGTGGTTTGCGCTGCCTCGGCCTGCGGCTCCTGAACACGGCCTTCGCTGTCCAGACGCACCTTTTTGCGCAACTGGCGGCGCTGGCGACGCTCGGCAATGACCTGCTCTTTCTGAGCATCAGGCTGAGCGGTTACCTCGGTGGCGCGGGGCGCTTCTGCTTCATGCACCGGCTGGGCTGGCTCCTGCGGCGGGCGGGCGGCGCGCTCGGGCTGCTGCTCGCGGCGGGGCTTGCGGCGCTCACGACGCGGACGCTCCGGCTTTTGCTGCTCGTTGCTTTCCTGAACAGCGGCGGCCGGCGCCGGCTTCTGGCTGCGCTCTTCATCACGGGGTTTGCGGTTTCGGTTGTTGCCGCGGCGTTCGCCACGTTCACGGCGATCCCGCCCTTCGTGACCGCGGTTGCCGCGCGGGCTGCGCTCCTGCCTGACCGGAGTCGGCTCGGGGGTTGTGGTCTGGGTTTGCTCCGGGCTCTTGAACCAGCCGGCGATGGCGCAGAACAGCCGGCTCAGCAAACCGGGCTGACGGGGCTGAGGCTGCTGCTGGGGCTCGGGGCGGCTGGCCGCAACCGGCGCCGGCGCCGGGGCGGAAAAGCCCTGCAGGGCCGGCTGCTCGCTCTTTTTCACCGCCTGCTGCTGGCGCGGCTGGTAGGCTTCCTGCTCCACTTCGGTCTTCAGCTCATAGCTGGTCACTTCTTCCACATCACTGGTGCGCACCCGGGTCACGTCAAAGTGGGGGGTTTCCAGCTGCTCGTTGGGAATAATGTAGATATCGACCTTGTAGCGGTTTTCCAGGTTGGCAATGGACTTGCGCTTTTCGTTGAGCAGATAGGCGGCCACGTCCACCGGCACCTGGGCGTGGATCTGGCCGGTATTGTCTTTCAGCGCTTCTTCCTCGATCAGGCGCAGAATGGCCAGGGCGAGGGATTCGTTGTCGCGAATGGTGCCCTGGCCCAGACAGCGGGGGCACACATGGGTGCTGGACTCGCCCAGCGACGGGCGCAGGCGCTGGCGGGACATTTCCAGCAGGCCAAAGCGGGAGATCCGGCCCAGCTGAATGCGGGCACGGTCCTGACGCACGGCGTCGCGCAGGCGGTTTTCCACTTCGCGCTGGTGGCGTACCGGCGTCATGTCGATAAAGTCGATCACCACCAGGCCGCCCAGATCGCGCAGGCGCAGCTGACGGGCAATTTCTTCCGCCGCTTCCAGGTTGGTCTGCAGCGCGGTTTCTTCAATGTCGCCGCCCTTGGTGGCGCGGGCGGAGTTGATGTCGATGGAGGTCAGTGCCTCGGTGGGATCGATGACAATGCTGCCGCCGGACGGCAGCCGCACTTCCCGCTGGAAGGCCGACTCGATCTGGCTCTCAATCTGGTAGTGGCTGAACATGGGCACGTCGCCCTCATACAGCTTCACCCGGTTGATAAAGTCGGGGCGTACCAGCTGAATGTGCTGCTTGGCCCGTTCAAACACCGTGGGGTTGTCGATCAGAATCTCGCCGATATCACGGCGCAGGTAATCGCGAATGGCGCGCACAATGACGTTGCTTTCCTGATGGATCAGGAAAGGAGCGGCGCGGCTGTCGGCGGCTTCCTGAATGGCGGTCCAGTGGGTTTTGAGTACGTTCAGATCCCACTCCAGCTCTTCGCCGGATTTGCCCACACCGGCGGTGCGCACAATCAGGCCCATGCCATCGGGCAGCTTGAGGCGGGACAGGGCTTCCTTCAGCTCGGTGCGCTCGTCACCTTCAATGCGGCGGGAAATGCCGCCGGCGCGGGGGTTGTTGGGCATCAGCACCAGGTAGGAGCCGGCCAGGCTGATAAAGGTGGTGAGGGCGGCGCCCTTGTTGCCACGCTCTTCCTTGTCGATCTGAACGATGACTTCCTGACCTTCCTTGACCACTTCCTTGATGTTGGGGCGACCCTGATAGCTGTAACCGGCGGGGAAGTAGTTGCGGGCAATTTCCTTGAGGGGCAAAAAGCCGTGGCGCTCGGCGCCGTAGTCGACAAAGGCGGCTTCCAGGCTGGGTTCAACCCGGGTGATTTTGCCTTTGTAAATGTTGGCTTTTTTCTGCTCGTGGCCGGGGCTTTCAATATCGAGATCGTACAGTCTTTGCCCGTCCACCAGGGCAACGCGCAACTCCTCTTCCTGGGTTGCGTTAATCAGCATTCTTTTCATTGAGTACTCTTTTTATATGTTTTTACTGTTTTCTACAGTGTTCGTGTTACCCGGAGCGACCATTCGGCTCCGACCGACACCGGCCTCGAGTCTGTCAGCGTAGTCATTACAGCCTCCCGGCTGGCTACGCATGAGGCGCATTTTTCAGGTGTGTATCACGTCAAAGGGAGGGTAGCCCAAAGGTCGCGAACCAAACGGTGTTTCCGGGGTTTGGGTGTGTGTCTCCCCAACCGGGAAGACACGAAAAACTCACGCATTATCACACTTTACCCACAGCCTTAGCAAGGCACCATTTTTGCAGCAAAAACACCGGCTTCGGTGGTAGAATCGGCGGCATGAAACAAGACAATCAAAGCGTGCGGCTGCTCACCATAGAGGCTGAGCATGAAGGGCAGCGCATCGACAACTTTTTACGGACTCAGCTCAAAGGCGTTCCCAAAAGCCTGATTTATCGTATTTTGCGCAAGGGTGAGGTTAGGGTTAACAAAAAGCGCATCAAACCGGAATACAAGCTGCTGGCCGGCGACGTCATTCGCGTGCCGCCGGTGCGGGTGGCCGAGCGGGAAGAGGTATTGCCGTCGGCCAGGCTCGACAGTGTGCAGGGGCTGGAAAGCGCCATCCTCTATGAAGATGACGCCCTGCTGGTGCTCAACAAGCCCTCGGGCATGGCGGTACACGGCGGCAGTGGCCTCAGCTTTGGCGTGATTGAAGGGCTGCGCGCCCTGCGACCCCAGGCCAGGTTTCTGGAACTGGTGCACCGGCTGGACCGGGACACCTCCGGCATTCTGCTGGTGGCGAAAAAACGCAGCATGCTGCGCAGCCTGCACGAGCAGCTGCGGGAAAAAACCATGGACAAGCACTACCTGGCGCTGGTGCGCGGCCAGTGGCAGCCGCACCAGAAGGTGGTGAAGGCGCCGCTGAAGAAAAATGAGCTGGCTTCGGGCGAGCGCATCGTCAGAGTGGACCGGGACGGCAAGCCCTCGGAAACCCGTTTTCGCATCGTGCAGAAGTTTGACGGCGCCACCCTGGTGGAGTGCAGCCCGGTCACCGGCCGTACTCACCAGATCCGGGTGCATACCCTGCACGCGGGCCATCCCATTGCCGGCGACGACAAATACGGCGATCGTCAGTTTGACGAGAAAATGCGTGAGCAGGGGCTGGGGCGCCTGTTTCTGCATGCCTGTCGCATTCGCTTCTTCCACCCGGGCCGGGAAGAAACCATGACCCTGGAAGCGCCTCTGGAGCCGGCCCTCAAAAAACTGCTCACGAGAATGGCCGGCGCATGAAGTACGAACTGGTGATCTTTGACTGGGACGGCACTTTAATGGACTCGGTGGCGCGCATTGTGTCCTGCATGCAGGCGGCGGCCACCGACTGCCGGCTGCCGGTGCCAAGCCCCGAGGCGGTGCGTCATATTATCGGCCTCAGCCTGTACAAGGCCTTTCCGATTCTGTTTGGCGAACTGTCTGCGGCGGAAAGTGACGCCTTGTTGCTGGCCTACCGCCGGCATTATCTGGAGCTGAACACCACGCCCTCGCCGCTGTTTGCCGGCGCCGCCGACACCCTGGCCGGGCTGCATCAGCAGGGGTACCGGCTGGCGGTGGCCACCGGCAAGCAACGGGTGGGCCTGGACCGGGTGCTGGCCGATACCGGCCTCGGGCATTTGTTTCATGCTCTGCGGGGCGCCGATCAGGCCCGCTCCAAGCCGGATCCGCTGATGCTGGCCCAAATTCTGGACGAACTCAGTCTGGCCCCGGAGCAGGCGGTAATGGTAGGCGACTCCAGTTACGATCTGGCCATGGCCGAAGCCATTGGCATGGATCGCATCGGCGTCACCTACGGTGTGCATAACCGCGACCAGCTCGGCGCCCATAGCCCCATCGCCATGATCGACGATATTCGCCATCTGCCCCAGTGGGTTTAAAACCGTGAAGGGTGAGGAGGTCCTTTCACCTCACTCCTCACTCTTTACCCCTCACGAATCAGGGAACATCCACCCTGAATTCCGCCAGCAGCTCCACCAGGGCGATCAGCGGCAGCCCCACCAGGCTGTTGGGGTCGCGGCCGTCCATGCGCTCGAACAGGCTGATGCCAAGGCCTTCGCACCTGAAGGCGCCGGCGCAGTCCAGTGCCGGCTCTTTTGCAAGATAACGGTCGATCTGCGCCGGTGTGAGCGGGCGAAAATGCACATGAAAGGGTTCAACCAGTGCACGGCTCTGGCCCGAGGCAATGTCATGCACGCACAGGCCGGTATAAAAGGACACCCGTTTGCCGGCGGCGGCCAGCAGCTGTGCCCGGGCCCGTTCAAGGGTGCCGGGCTTGCCCAGCAGGTGGTCGCCGTTGACGCACACCTGATCCGAGCCAATCACCAGCCCCGCCTGGTATTGGGTCGCCACTGCCGCCGCCTTTTGCCGCGCCAGGCGCAGGGCGAGGGCGTCGCCGGTTTCGCCGGGCAGGGGCGCTTCGTCTATGTCGGGGCTGTGGCAGGCAAAGTCGAGGCCCAGGCGTGCCAGCAGGGCGCGGCGGTAGGGAGAGGAAGAAGCAAGGATAAGGGAAGGCATGAAATCACTCTGGCTAACGAAATGTCGGGGCCGATTTTAACGCCAGGCCCGTTCGCCTTACAAACCGGGACTGGTTAGCCATTGCGCCATTTTCCCTTTGACTCCGGTGAAGTGGCGCTATAATATGCGCGCCTTATGGAAAAGGTAAAGTTGCCCATCAAGGTTGACCCCGTTCGTTGTGCCAATAAACGCCTGGATTACCAGGGTGTTTTTGCCGCAGCGCTGATGCCCAGACTGGCGGAGTCAACCCTAGGTATCCATGGTGATATCGACGTTTCACTGAGCTTTGGCACCGATGCCCAGGGGCTGCGTGTGATGACGGGCCATGCCCGCGCACAGGTGGCTCTTCAGTGCCAGCGCTGTAACGAATCGTTCGACACCGCCATAGAGTCCGAGTTTACGTACACGCCTTTGCGTGAAGACGCCGAGGCGCCGGAGCTGCCGGAAGCGTACGAGACGTTTGAGGCTGATGAATTCGGGGAAATCAATCTGGTCCAGATCATTGAGGATGAACTCATTCTCGCACTGCCCCTGGTGCCGGCTCATGACAATGAGCACTGCGCCGAAGGCCGGTATGATCTGAGCTACGGCGATATTCCCGAAGCCGAAGAGCGTCCGAATCCTTTCGCGATTCTGGAAGAGCTGAAACGAAAGTAACTGATTTAGGAGTTAGGTCAAATGGCCGTACAACAGAACCGTAAAACCCGTTCCAAGCGTGGTATGCGTCGTTCACACGATGCCCTGAGCACTGCCAACCTGTCTGTAGACCAGACCACTGGCGAAACTCATCGTCGTCACCACGTGACTGCCGATGGTTTCTACCGTGGCCAGAAGGTAATCGCCAAGTAAGGGTTGCCTTTTGCCGCAGCTGACCGTTGCGCTTGATATGATGGGGGGCGATTTTGGCCCTCCGGTTACAGTGCCTGCCGCCGCGCAGGCACTGTCGCTTCTGCCCGATCTTCATTTGCTGATATTCGGGTCTCGCGCGGCGCTTTCCCCCTGGCTTGAACGCTGTCACCTGACCGCCCATCCGCGGCTTCGGGTGCATTACTGTACCCAGCAGGTCACCAATGAGCACAAGGCCGGTTATGCCCTGCGTCACCTGGCCGACTCGTCCATGCGCCAGGCCCTGGATGCCCTGGCCCGGGGCGACGCCCAGGCCTGTGTCAGCGGCGGCAATACCGGCGCCCTGATGGCGCTGGCGGTGCGGGTGGTACACACCCTGCCGGGGGTGGATCGGCCGGCGTTGATCACCCGTTTGCCCCAGGCCGACGGCGGTTATGCGCTGTTGCTGGACGTGGGCGCCAATGTCTGCTGCGATGCCGGACAGCTGGTGCAGTTTGCCCTGATGGGCGATTCGGTGGCGCGGCATGTGTTGTCGCAGCCGCGCCCTCGTGTGGCACTGCTGAATGTGGGCGCCGAGGCCAACAAGGGTAACGATGCCGTCCGCCAGGCGGCCCGGCGCCTGAAGGCGCACTCCGGGCTGCATTTTACCGGCTATGTGGAAGGGGATGATCTCTTTGCCGGCAAGGCCGATGTCATTGTCTGTGACGGTTTTGTCGGCAATGTGGCGCTGAAAACCAGCGAGGGCGTGGCCCGGCTGTTGCTGGGGGCTGGCAAAAAGCGCGGTTTCTGGCGAAAACTGCTCGCCTTCTGGGTAAAGCGGCGACTTTCTCATCTGAACCCAGACCAGTATAATGGCGCCAGTCTGATAGGATTGCGCGCCAGTGTGGTAAAAAGCCACGGGAGCGCAGGTTCACCCGCCTTCTTGAATGCGATTCTGCAGGCCATCGCCGAAACCGAGCATGCTTTGCCTGCCAGGATTGCGCACCGTTTCGATACTGCCCCTCAGGACAGTCACGCAAGATAATGCCTATGAACAGTAAAATTTTGGGAACCGGCAGCTACCTGCCCCAGGACGTGCGCACCAATGCCGATCTGGAGCGTATGGTAGAGACCAGTGATGAATGGATAGTTGAGCGCACCGGCATTCGCGAGCGCCGCATTGCCGGTGCCGAAGAAACCGTGGCCACCATGTCTTACGGCGCCGCCCTGCGCGCCCTGGAAGCCGCCGGCATTGAAGCCGGCCAGCTCGACATGATAGTGCTGGCCACCACCAGTGCCGACAACGCTTTTCCGGCCGCCGCCTGTGAAGTGCAGGCCATGCTCAAGGTGCCCGGTATTCCGGCCTTTGATCTGGCCGCCGCCTGCGCCGGCTTCAGCTACGCCCTGAGCGTGGCGGATCAGTTTATCAAGAGCGGTCAGGCCCGCCATGTGCTGGTGATCGGCGCCGACGCCCTGTCGCGCATGTGCGATCCCGAAGACCGCTCCACCATTATTCTGTTTGGTGACGGTGCCGGCGCCGTGGTGCTGGGCGCCAGTGAAGAGCCGGGCATTCTGTCCACCCACCTGCATGCCGACGGCGCCTATGGCGAGCTGCTCAAGCTGCCGCACCGCCAGCGCGGTGTGACCGGCACCGAAATGGATGCCTACATGCACATGAAGGGCAATGAAGTGTTCAAGGTGGCCGTCAGCCGTCTGAGCGACATCGTGACCCAGACCCTGGAAGCCAACGGCATCGACAAGTCGGAACTCGACTGGCTGGTGCCGCATCAGGCCAACTACCGTATTATCAACGCCACCGCCCGCAAGCTGAACATGCCCATTGAGCGCGTGATCCTGACTCTCGACAAGCACGGCAATACCTCCGCCGCCAGTGTGCCCATCGCCCTGGACGAAGGGGTGCGTGACGGCCGCATTCAGCGCGGCCAGCTGGTACTGCTCGAGGCCTTTGGCGGCGGCTTTGCCTGGGGCTCGGCCCTGGTCCGTTTTTAAGAGGAATCATCATGTCTTTTGCCATTACCTTTCCCGGTCAGGGCTCTCAGACCGTTGGCATGCTGGCCGATGTGCTGGCCAGCCACGAGATTGTAAAAAATACCTTTGCCGAGGCGTCCGAGGCCCTGGGCTACGATCTGGCTGCCCTGGTGCTGAACGGCCCGGCGGAAGAGCTGAACAAAACCTGGCGTACCCAGCCGGCACTGCTGGCGTCCTCCGTGGCCCTGTACCGCCTGTGGCAACAGCAGGGTGGGGCAGTGCCCGCCCTGATGGCCGGTCACAGCCTGGGCGAATACTCCGCCCTGGTGTGCGCCGGGGTGCTCAGCCTGGCCGACGGCGTCAGGCTGGTGGAGCTGCGCGGTAAGCTGATGCAGGAGGCCGTGCCCGAGGGTACCGGCGCCATGTCGGCCATTATCGGCCTCGACAATGACACTATTATTGCCAACTGCGAAAAGGCCGCCGAGGGTGAAGTGGTATCAGCGGTCAACTTCAACTCGCCCGGTCAGGTGGTGATTGCCGGCAACAAGGCTGCGGTAGAGCGTGCCAACGCCCTGATGAAGGAAAGCGGCGCCAAGCGTGCACTGCCGCTGCCGGTGAGTGTGCCGTCCCACTGCGCCCTGATGAAGCCCGCCGCCGATCAGCTGGCCGAGACCCTCAACACCATGAGCTTCAACGCGCCGGTTGTGCCCGTGCTCAACAACGTGGACGTCAAATCCGAGACCGATCCCGCCGCCATCAAGGACGCCCTGGTGCGTCAGCTGTACAGCCCGGTGCGCTGGACCGAAACCGTGGAAACCATGGCCGCGCAGGGCGTGACCCTGGCGCTGGAAGTGGGCCCGGGCAAGGTACTGACCGGTCTGGCCAAGCGCATCGACAAGCGGGTGGAAGGTCTGGCGGTGAACGACGATGCCAGCCTGGAAGCGGCCCTGGCCGCCGTTAACGGTCTGTAATCCCCTGTTAAAGGAGTGAATATGAATTTTTCCGGTAAAGTAGTACTGGTCACCGGTGCCAGCCGCGGCATCGGCCGGGCCACCGCCGAACTGTTTGCCGAGCGTGGCGCCACCGTCATCGGTACCGCCACCAGCGAAAAGGGCGCCGAAGCGATCAGCGCCTATCTGGGTGACAAAGGCACCGGTCTGGTACTGAACGTGACGGATGCCGCCTCCCTGGATGCGACCCTGGGCACCATCAGGGAGCGCTTTGGCGACATCGACGTGCTGGTCAACAACGCCGGCATTACCCGCGACAACCTGATGATGCGCATGAAGGACGAGGAGTGGCAGGACATTATCGACACCAACCTCACTTCCGTGTTCCGCCTGTCCAAGGCGGTGCTGCGCACCATGATGAAAAAGCGCTTTGGCCGCATCATCACCATCGGCTCCGTGGTGGGCACCATGGGTAACGCTGGCCAGGCCAACTACGCCGCCGCCAAGGCCGGCCTGATTGGCTTCAGCAAGTCCCTGGGGCGGGAAGTAGCCTCCCGTGGCATTACCGTGAACGTGGTGGCCCCCGGTTTTATTGAAACCGACATGACGCGCGCATTGAATGACGAGCAGCGAGCCGGTATCTTGTCACAGGTTCCGGCTCAGCGCCTGGGCGACCCCAAAGAGATTGCATCCGCCGTGGCCTTTTTGGCGTCGGATGAGGCCGGATACATTACCGGCGAAACGCTGCACGTTAACGGCGGCATGTACATGGTGTGATGAAAATCACCACAGTTGGCACCTGTTTGGCGGAAAATGCGGCATTTTTCGTATAAATTCTGGTTTGACCAGCCCCAAACAGGCTTGCAAACGACGGTTATTTTTATACACTACCGCAACGACACGCACTTGCGTATTTCTAAAGGAAAATACTGGTCATGAGCAACATCGAAGAACGCGTAAAGAAAATCATCGTAGAGCAACTGGGCGTTAAGGAAGAAGAAGTTAAATCCGAAGCTTCCTTCGTTGATGATCTGGGCGCGGATTCCCTGGACACCGTTGAACTGGTAATGGCTCTGGAAGAAGAGTTCGATACCGAGATTCCTGACGAAGAAGCGGAAAAGATCACCACCGTTCAGGCCGCGATCGACTACATCAACGCCAACCAGGAATAACAAACCTGTACCGGAGTGGCGCCCGCCACTTCGGTTTTTTTCTTGTTTAAAATCCCATTCGGAGGCGCTCCTGTGTCCAAACGCAGAGTCGTGGTGACTGGCCTCGGTATGCTCTCTCCTGTCGGAAACTCGGTCGATGCCAGCTGGCAGGCCCTGCTGGCAGGTCAAAGCGGCATTACCAACATCGATCATTTTGATACCACCGATTACACCACCAAGTTTGCCGGCCTGGTCAAGGATTTTGACCCGGAAGCGCATGGCATTGCCAAGAAAGAAGCCCGCAAGATGGACCTGTTCATTCAGTACGGAATCGCCGCCGGCCTGCAGGCCTTTGCGGACGCCGGCCTGGAGATCACGGACGCCAATGCGGACCGTGTTGGCGTGTCCATCGGCTCCGGTATTGGTGGTCTTGGCCTGATTGAGCAGAACCACACCAGCCTGATGAACAGCGGCCCGCGCAAGCTGAGCCCGTTCTTTGTGCCGTCCACCATCATCAACATGGTATCCGGCCATTTGTCGATCATGAAAGGCCTGCGTGGCCCCAACATTGCGGCTACCACTGCCTGTACCACCGGTACCCACAGCATTGGTCTGGCAGCGCGCATGATCGCCTACGGCGACGCCGACGCCATGCTGGCCGGCGGCACCGAAAAGGCCTCCACGCCCATGGGCATGGGGGGCTTTGCCGCCGCGCGTGCCCTGTCCACCCGCAACGACGATCCGCAAAAGGCCAGTCGTCCGTGGGACAAGGAGCGCGACGGCTTTGTGCTGGGTGACGGTGCCGGTGTGGTGATGCTGGAAGAGTACGAGCACGCCAAGGCCCGTGGCGCCACCATTTATGCCGAACTGGTTGGTTTTGGCATGAGCGGCGATGCGCACCACATGACGGCGCCGCCCGACGATGGCAGCGGTGCCGCCGCCGCCATGGCCAATGCCCTGCGCGATGCCCAGCTGGATCCGGCCCTGGTGGGCTACATCAACGCCCACGGCACCTCCACCCCGCTGGGGGATGTGGCCGAGCTGAAGGCGGTGAAGAAGGTGTTTGGCGAGCATGCCGGCAAGCTGCTGGTGAGCTCCACCAAATCGATGACCGGTCACCTGCTGGGTGCCGCCGGTGCCATTGAAGCCATCATTACCGTGCTGGCCCTGCGGGATCAGATTGCCCCGCCCACCATCAACCTGGACAACCCGGATGATGAGTGCGATCTCGACCTGGTGCCGCACCAGGCGAGAAAGGCCGAGTTTGAGTATGCCCTGTCCAACTCCTTCGGGTTTGGCGGCACCAATGGCTCATTGATCTTCAAACGCATATAATGGCCCTTCGGCCAGAAACAGCCCGGCCATGAGCCGGGCTTTTTTTATCGGAGCACATGCAGACACTACTGGATTCAACGGCGCTGGCCCGGGGCTGGCAACTCGGCGACGGCCACTTCACCACCATGCACGCGCGGCGGGGCCGGGTGCGGCTGTGGCCGTTGCACCAAGCCCGGCTGATGGCGGCCTGCCGCCGGCTGCACATGGCCGAGCCGGACTGGGCCGCCATTGACGCCGAACTGACCGCGCTGCCGGACGAAGGCGATCGCGTGGTGCGCCTGACCCTGTTGCGCGGCCCCGGTGGCCGGGGCTACGGTATTGCCGGCTGCGGTGCCACTCAGGTGGCGCTGAATGTGTCGCCCTTTCCTGCCCACTATTTTACCTGGCGCGAGCGGGGTATTGACCTTGGGGTGTGTGAAGGGCGCCTGGGCAGTTCACCGCTGCTGGCCGGGCTCAAGACCGTGAACCGGCTGGAGCAGGTGCTGCTCAAGGCCGAGCTTGAGCGGCGGGAGCTGGCGGAAGGCGTGGTACTGAACGAGGCGGGCAGGGTGATGGAGGCGGTGACCGCCAACCTGTTCTGGCGCAAGGGCGATGCCGTTTTTACCCCCGAGCTGGCCAACGGCGGCGTGCACGGTACCCTGCGGGCCTGGGTGATGGGGGAACTGGGCGAACGGGTGCAGGTTGTGAGCGCGCCCCTCGAAGCCCTGCAGGACGCCGATGAAATCTGGCTCACCAATGCCCTGATGGGCCTGGTGCCGGTGTGCTCGCTGGCCGGGCGCAGCCTGGGCGGCGACTATTCCATAACGAGAGCACTGCAACAGCGATATGAGCAAATTGATTAAAGGCCTCAGGGCCGCCGTGCTGGCTGCCACCCTGGCGGGCCTGGGGCTGGCGGGATATGGCTACCACCAGTGGCAGCGACTGGAAAACCTGACCATCACGCCGGGGGAGCATCCGTTGTTTGTCGTGCACCGGGGCGAAACCGCCCTGCAACTGACCGGCCGGCTCAGCCCGGAGCTGCCCCTGCTGCACCGCCGCTTGTGGCTGAAGCTGCACCCGGAGCTGGCGGCGGTGCGCCAGGGCACCTACAAGCTGGAACCGGGCACGCGTCTGCGCGAGGCGCTGACCAAATTCGTGAACGGCGATGTGTACCGCCTCAATGTGACCCTGGTGGAGGGCCTGCGACTGTCCGACTGGCGGGCCAGGCTGGCCGGGGCCGAATATCTGGAGCACGAGCTTGAAGGGGTGAGCGAGGCCGAGCTGGCAAAACGGTTGGGTGCCGAACACGACAAGCTGGAAGGGTTGTTTTTGCCGGAAACCTACAACTACACGCCCGGCGACAGTGACCTGGACGTGCTCACGCGGGCCTATGAGCATATGCAGGAGTTTCTGGCCGAGGCCTGGGAAAATCGCGAACCCGATCTGCCCATCAAGACGCCTTACGAGGCGCTGATCCTGGCCTCCATCATTGAAAAGGAGACCGGCATTGCCGAAGAGCGGCCCATGATCGCCTCCGTGTTCGTGAACCGGTTGCGCCGGGGCATGCGGCTGCAGACCGATCCCACGGTGATCTACGGCATGGGCGACGACTATGACGGCAACATTCGCAAGCGCGATCTGCAGGCCCACACCCCCTACAACACCTATGTGATAGACGGTCTGCCGCCCACGCCCATTGCCATGCCCAGCCAGGAAGCGATTCGCGCGGCGCTGAACCCGGCCGAGAGCAAGTATTACTATTTTGTGGCCATGGGTGAGGGTCGTCATCATTTCTCCCGCACCCTGCGCGAGCACAACAACGCGGTGCGCCGCTACATTCTGAACAGGTGAGCCATGAGCCGTTTTATTGTGATTGAAGGGCTGGAAGGCGCCGGCAAGAGCACGGTGCAACGCCATGTGGTGAGCTGGCTTGAAGCGCGAGGCCACAAGGTGATGACCACCCGCGAGCCGGGGGGCACGCCGCTGGCGGAAAAAATGCGCGCCCTGGTCAAGGAAGTGCATGACGAGCCCCTCACCATGGAAGCCGAGCTGCTGCTGATGTATGCCGCCCGGGTGCAGCTGGTGAAAAACCGCATTCAGCCGGCGCTGCGCGACGGCGTCTGGGTGGTGGGGGACCGGCACGATTTGTCTTCCCGGGCCTATCAGGGCGGTGGCCGGGGCATAGATGCCGGGCTTATCAGCCAGATCAAGCAGGCGGTGCTGGGCGATTTCAAACCGGATCTGACCCTGTACCTCGACATTGATCCGGCCCAGGGCCTGACCCGGGCCCGCCGCCGGGGCGAGCTCGACCGCATTGAGCTGGAAAACCTCGATTTTTTCGAGCGCACCCGGGCCCGTTACCTGGAGCTGGCCAAGGCCGATCCGAATTGCGAGCTGATCGACGCCGGCGGTAACGAGCAACAAGTGAAAGCGCGGGTGCTGGCCTGCCTGGAGCGACGCCTGTGTACAGCTGGCTGACGCCGGTGTGGCAGCCCTTGCTGCAGGGCGTGCGCGAAGGCCGGCTGGGCCACGCGCTGCTGATCAAGGGCATGGCCGGGCTGGGCAAGGGCGAGCTGGCGGCCGAACTGGCCACCGCTTTATTATGCCAACATACAAGCAATGCCCCCTGCGGCATGTGCCATGCCTGTGAGCTTAACGCCGCCGGCAGCCATTCCGATCTGCATGTGGTGGGCCGGGAAGGGCGCAGCATTGGCATCGACGCCATTCGCGAGCTGGGCCGCATCATGAGCGAAAGCGCCCGCCTGGGGCACGGCAAGGTGGCCATTATCGAGCGGGCCGAGCTGATGACCGAGGCCGCCGCCAACGCCCTGCTGAAAACCCTGGAAGAGCCGGCGGGGCAGGCCACGCTGATTTTGGTGTCGTCCCGGGCCGAGCGGCTGTTGCCCACCCTGATCAGCCGTTGCCAGCAGTGGCTGGTGCCACTGCCCGCCACCGCCACCGCGCTGACCTGGCTGAACGAGCAGGGGGTGAGCGCCACGGCAGCGGCGCTGAGCGTCAACCAGGGCTCGCCGCTGCAGACCCTGGAGTACCTGCGAGCGGGGGCCGACGACAAGCGGCTGACGCTGCTTGCCGAGCTGGTCACCCTGGGGGAGTCCCCCAGTCACCTGGCCAGGGTGCAGAGCATGCTGCTGGAGCAGCCGGTGCATCTGGTGTGGGTGCAGCTGTTGCTGCAGGACGCCCTGCAAACCGGCCTGGGGGTGAACGCTCCGCTCAGGCTCGATGACTGTCGTGACCAAAGTGCGCGTCTTGCCCGGTTGGGTGCCATGAGGCTGCATGAGCTCGGCAGCGCACTGCTTGAGCTGCGCCGCAGCCTGCAGCCCGGACAGGGCCGGCCCATGAATGCCGGCCTGCAACTGGGCCAGTGGCTGCATCGCCTGCAGCAGGCATTAACTCATTACTGATTGATAAAACACGTTTTACTGGATACTGGAGCCGATTGTGCTGGTTGATTCCCATTGCCACCTCGACAAACTGGATTACGGCAAGAAACACAAGAACATGGACGAGGCCATTGCCAAGGCTGCCAACCGCGGCGTGAACCACATGCTGTGCATTGGCGTGGGGCTGTCGTCCTTTCCCGATATGCTGAAGGCGGTGGAGCCCTACCCGCAGGTGTTTGCGTCCTGTGGCGTGCACCCGTTGCATCAGGGCGACGAGCAAAACGATCCGGCGTTGCTGCGACAACTGGCGAGTCATCCTTCCGTGGTGGCCATCGGCGAAACCGGGCTCGACTATTTCTACGCCCCGGAAAGTGCCGAGCTGCAAAAGCGTTCCTTTGAGCAGCATGTGGAAGTGGCGGTAGCGCTGAACAAACCGCTCATTATTCACACCCGCAGCGCCCAGCAAGACACCCTGGAGATTCTGCGCCAGGGCGGCGCCGACAAGGTGGGCGGTGTGCTGCACTGTTTTACCGAATCCCTGGAAATGGCCGAAGCGGCCATTGAACTGGGTTTTTACATTTCCATCTCCGGCATTGTCACCTTCCGCAGCGCCGATGCCCTGCGGGAAGTGGTGAAGGCCCTGCCACTGGAGCGGCTGCTGGTGGAAACCGACTCCCCCTGGCTGGCGCCGGTGCCGTTCCGGGGCGAGGAAAACGAGCCCGCCTACACCCGCACCGTGGCCGAATTTGTGGCCGAGCTCAAGGGCGTGCCCTATGAAGAAGTGGCCCGGCAAACCACCGCCAACTTCTTTGAGCTGTTCAAGCTCGCAAAGCCCGTTGCCTGACTAATACGTCACCCCCGCGAAGGTCTATGAATTTGTCCCCCCCGCGAAGGCGGGGGTCCATGGGCCTCTGCATTTATCACAGGCCGTAGGTTGGGATGAGCTACGCGAATCCCAACAACCCGCAGTCGGCTTCGTGTTGCAATTCGCTGCGCTCATTGGCAACCTACTGCCAATCCCCAATCCCCAATCCCCAATCCCCAATCCCCAATCCCCAATCCCCAATCCCCAATCCCCAATCCCCAATCCCCAATCCCCAATCCCCAATCCCCGCCCTTTCACCTTCCCGCTTTCTCCCCGCTCTTCTATAGTAAGCACTGTTCCATTTGCATCTGAGGTGAATTGACGTGCTTGCCTGGCATCTGTGGCTGATTGCCGCCCTGGTTCTGTTGCTGGCCGAACTGCTCGGTACCGGCTTTTTTGCCTTTGCCATGGGGCTGGCGGCGCTGGTCGCCATGACCGCGGCCCTGCTTGATGTGGGCGCCACCGGCCAGTGGTTTGCCTTTGCCATTGCCACCGGCGTGCTGGCACCCTTGCTGAAAAAAGCCTTTCGCGAGTTGGCGCCCTCGCGCCGGCAAAGCGGGCTGGCGGGGGAAAGCCGTCATCAAACCGGCACTCTGGTGCGCCATCATAGCGGTGAGCTGCGACTCAAGCTGGAAGGGGATGTGTTTATGGTGCGTGGCCTGCCCGGCACTGAGCTAAAGGAAGGCGAGGAAGTGGAAATCGTCCGTTTCGACGGCATTACCGCCATCGTCAAGCAACCCGAATAATATCAGCGAGAAAACCTTTACAGCCGAATTTCAATAACAAGGGGATTGTGTCATGGATGTGATGTTGATTATTGCCCTGGTGTTTACCGTGCTGGTGCTGGCACTGGTGATCAAGGGGCTGATGATAGTGCAGCAGTCGGAAGCCGTGGTCATTGAGCGCCTGGGCAGCTACCAGAAAACCCTGAGCCCGGGCATTAACTGGATTATTCCCTTTGTCGACAAGCCCCGCTCCATCAAGGTGCGCCGTTACCAGGCCATCGGCGGCGAGAATGTGGCCGTGGTGCAGGAGGAAACCCGCATCGACCGGCGCGAAACCGTACTCGATTTTCCCGGTCAGTCGGTGATCACCGCCGACAACGTCAGTGTGACCGTGAACGGCGCCCTGTATTTTCAGGTGATCGATCCCGAGCGGGCGGTATACCAGACCGAAAACCTGATCCAGGCCATCGAGATCCTGGCCAAGACCTCGCTGCGCTCCGAGGTGGGCAAAATGGAGCTCGACAAGCTGTTTGAATCCCGCCAGGAGATCAACGACAAGCTGCAGCTGGTAATGGACGAAGCCGGCAACAAGTGGGGGGTCAAGGTCACCCGGGTGGAGATCCAGGACATCATGATCCCCGCCGAGGTGGAAGACGCCATGCGTAAGCAAATGGCCGCCGAGCGGGAGCGCCGGGCCCTGGTGCTGCAGGCCAACGGTGAGCGCGAAGCCGCCATCGCCCGGGCGGAAGGGGAGAAGCGTTCCAACATTCTGGTAGCGGAAGGCGAAAAGGAAGCCGCCATTCTGATGGCCGACGGCCAGCGCCAGGCCATTGACCAGGTACTGGCTGCCGGCAGCGACCGGCTCGATCCGCAAATGGTGGTGGGTTACCTGCTGGGGCTGGAATACCTGAAAACCCTGCCCGAAATCGGCAAGGAGGGGGATCGCATCTTCCTGCCCTACGAGGCCAGCAGTGTGCTGGGTGCGGTGGGCAGCATAGAGGCGCTGCTCAAGGGCAAGGTGCAGTAATCTTTCTGGTGCATCGCTCCTACGAAGGCGGGAGCCCATGACATATTGCACCGGACTTCCGCTTTTGCGGGAGTGGCACAGACAACCCAGTCTTTCTTCATACACAGAAATGGCAGGCGCAGGCCTGCCATTTCTGTAACTGCAGCTTTCCCCATTCACAGCGTCATTCCCTGGCCGGCAAGCCGCCATCAATCCTGTCTGCATTGCCGACGGCTCAGACTAAAGTCTAACCAATATTGTCAACACATCACCTTGATGAACCTCGTTTGTGGTGATAATTTTGTTTCATATCCGTTAAATTGTTGACACATTGAATGAGCGAGCAAGAAGCAATACAGAGAGATTCAGGCCGGCAGAGCGCCTCCACAGTGTGCGAGGCCCCCTTGTCACTGACCGAGGAGAGGGAGCTGACCAAGTCGGAAAACCTGACCGAGCAGCTGATCGATCTGATCGTGAAGGGGGAGTTTGCCGCCGGCAGCAAAATCTCCGAGCCGGAGCTGGCGCGCCGTTTTGGGGTGAGTCGCGGCCCGCTGCGCGAGGCCATCATGCGGGTGGAGTCCTTGGGTTTGATTGAGCGGGCCCCCCATGTGGGCGCACGGGTCATTGCCCTCAGCCGGGCCAGGCTGGTGGAGATCTACGCGGTGCGCGAAGCCCTTGAGGGCATGGCGGTGCGCCTGGCCTGCGAGCACATTACCGACCAGGAGCTCGAAGCCCTGCAGCAACTGCTGGATACCCACGGCCAGCACATTGAGGAGGTGGAAGGCGCCTCCTATTTCCACCAGCAGGGAGATTTCGACTTTCACTACCGCATTATTCAGGCCAGCCGCAACGGCACCCTGATTGGCCTGCTGTGTGACGAGCTTTACCACCTGCTGCGCATGTACCGTCATCAGTCCCAGCGTTCCCATTCCCGTCCGCAGCAAGCGCTGGCCGAGCATTACCACCTGCTGTCGGCCCTACGGGAGCGGGACGCCGAGCTGGCCGAGCTGCTGATGCGCCGTCATATCATGCGCAGCCGGCAACTGATTGCACAACAACTCAATGATGAACAAGGAGAAAGCGTATGAGTCCGGGAGCACGATTCCGCCAGGCCGTGGCCGACAGTCACCCCCTGCAGGTGGTGGGCACCATTAACGCTTACTGCGCCATGATGGCGGAGCAGGTGGGCCACCAGGCCATTTATCTCTCCGGTGGCGGCATCGCCAATGCCTCTTATGGCCTGCCGGATTTGGGCATCACCACCCTTAACGATGTGCTGGAAGACGTCCGCCGCATTACCGCCGCCTCCGGCCTGCCATTGCTGGTGGATATCGACACCGGTTTTGGCGGGGCCTTTAACATTGCCCGCACCATTAAAGAGATGGAGCGCGCCGGCGCCGCCGCCGTACACATGGAAGATCAGGTGGCGCAAAAGCGCTGTGGCCACCGCCCCAACAAGGCGATCGTCAGCCAGGACGAGATGGTGGATCGGATCAAGGCGGCGGTGGATGCCCGCACAGATCCCGATTTTGTGATCATGGCGCGCACCGATGCGCTGGCGGTGGAAGGCATGAACGCCGCTATCGACCGCGCCATTGCCTGCGTGGAGGCGGGAGCCGACATGATTTTCCCCGAGGCCATCAACACCCTGGAGCAGTACCGGCAGTTTGCCGACGCGGTCAAGGTGCCCATTCTTGCCAACATTACCGAGTTTGGCCAGACCCCGCTGTTCAGCCGGGACGAGCTGGCCGAGTGCGGTGTGAGCATGGTGCTGTATCCGCTGTCGGCGTTTCGCGCCATGAACCAGGCGGCACTGAACGTATATCAGCATGTGCTGAAAGATGGCCATCAGCGCCAGGTGGTGGACAGCATGCAGACCCGCGAGCAGCTCTACCATTACCTGGGCTACCACGATTACGAGAAAAAGCTCGATCGGTTGTTCAGCGAGCAACGGGGCGACTAACCCGCCATTCAGCCAAAAAAGTGATCAATGACAGATAACAGTGCTTAAACACGTGATCACGATATTCGACCAAAACCAACAAGGAGAGTGCCATGACTGCGTTTGCCGTAGCCGACAAGAAAAAGGATGACAAACAACCGGGAGGCGCCGGCCTGCGTGGCCAGAGCGCCGGCACAACGGCCCTGTGCACCGTGGGCAAGAGCGGCACCGGGCTGACCTACCGGGGCTATGACATTACCGATCTGGCCCATCATGCCGAGTTCGAGGAAGTGGCCCACCTGCTGCTGAAAGGCAAGCTGCCCAACCGGAACGAGCTGAACGACTACAAGCAACGGCTGATCGCCCGCCGTGGCTTGCCCGCCGCCCTGTGCCGGGTGCTGGAAGAAATTCCCGCCAGCGCGCACCCCATGGATGTGATGCGCACCGGTTGCTCCGTGCTGGGCAACCTGGATCAGGAGCGGGATTTTTCCGAGCAGGAGAGCAAGGCCGACACCCTGCTGGCCCTGCTGCCGGCCATTATCTGCTACTGGTACCGCTACAGCCACGACGGCGTGCGCATTGACACCTGTTGCCCGGAGCAGGACAGCATTGGCGGCTATTTTCTGGAAATGCTCACCGGCCAGGCGCCGTCGGATTTGCACAAGCGGGTAATGCACTGCTCGCTGGTGCTCTATGCCGAGCACGAATTCAACGCCTCCACCTTTACCGCCCGGGTGTGCGCCTCCACGCTCTCGGATCTGCATTCCTGCATCACCGCCGCCATCGGCAGTTTGCGTGGCCCGTTGCACGGCGGCGCCAACGAGGCGGCGATGGCGATGATCGAGCGCTGGCAAACCCCGGATGAGGCCGAAGCCGGCATCATGAGCATGCTGGCCAACAAGGAAAAAATCATGGGCTTTGGTCACGCCATTTATCGCGAGTCCGACCCGCGCAACGCCCTGATCAAGGCGTGGTCGAAGCAGCTCGCCGCAGAGGTGGGCGACACCCATCTCTATGCGGTGTCGGAGCGGGTAGAGCAGGTCATGAAACGGGAAAAAAACCTGTTCTGCAACGCCGACTTCTTTCACGCTTCCGCCTATCACTTTATGGGCATTCCCACCAAGTTGTTCACCCCCATCTTCGTGATGAGCCGGGTCACCGGCTGGGCCGCCCATGTGTTTGAGCAGCGCGCCAACAACCGCATTATCCGGCCCAGCGCCGACTACATCGGTCCCGAGCCGCAGGCCTGGCTGCCCATTGAGGAGCGGGACTAACCCCGCACCACGCCCGCGTTTCCGGTTCATGTGAACAGCGGGCACGGCACGACATACCGCTTGATGGCGTCTGTAAGCAACAGACGCGCGGAGGAACGCAATGACCAACAATACCCACTACCGCAAGCCGCTGGCCGGCAGCGGACTGGATTTTTTTGATGCCCGGGAAGCGGTGAATGCCATCGTCCCCGGCGCCTATGAGCGGCTGCCCTACACCTCGCGGGTGCTGGCCGAGCAGCTGGTCCGCCGCTGCGAGCCGGAGCACCTTACCGCCTGCCTGCGCCAGATCATTGAGCGCCGGCGCGATGCCGACTTTCCCTGGTATCCGGCACGGGTGGTGTGCCACGACATTCTCGGCCAGACCGCACTGGTGGATCTGGCGGGCCTGCGCGATGCCATTGCCGAACAAGGCGGCGATCCGTCCCGGGTGAATCCGGTGGTGGAGACCCAGCTGATTGTGGATCACTCGCTGGCGGTGGAGCACGCCGGCTTTGAGCCGGACGCCTTTGAGAAAAACCGCGCCATTGAAGACAGGCGCAACGAAGACCGTTTTCATTTTATTGAATGGTGCAAGACCGCCTTTGAGAACGTGAGCGTGATCCCCGCCGGCAACGGCATCATGCACCAGATCAACCTGGAGAAAATGTCGCCGGTGGTGCAGGTAAAGGACGGCGTCGCCTTTCCCGATACCTGTGTCGGCACCGACAGCCACACTCCGCACGTGGATGCGCTGGGGGTGATCGCCATCGGTGTGGGCGGGCTGGAGGCCGAAACCGTGATGCTGGGCCGGCCCTCCATGATGCGGCTGCCGGACATAGTGGGCGTCAGGCTCACCGGTCGGCGCCGGCCCGGCATTACCGCCACCGACCTGGTGCTGGCGCTGACCGAGTTTCTGCGCAATGAGCGGGTGGTGTCGGCGTATCTGGAATTCTTTGGCGAGGGCACCCGGGAGCTCACCATTGGCGATCGGGCCACCATTGCCAACATGACCCCGGAATACGGCGCCACCGCCGGCCTGTTCTATATCGACGAGCAGACCATCAACTACCTGAAGCTCACCGGCCGCGACGACGCTCAGGTGAAGCTGGTAGAGCAATATGCCCGGCAAACCGGCCTCTGGGCCGACGCGCTCACTACCGCCGAGTACGAACGGGTGCTGGAATTTGATATTTCCAGCGTCACCCGCAACATGGCGGGGCCATCCAGCCCGCATCGCCGCCTGCCCACCAGTGAGCTGGCCGCACGCGGCATTGCCGGCCCGTGGCAGCAAATCCCCGGCGCGCTGCCGGACGGCGCCGTGATCATTGCCGCCATTACCTCCTGCACCAACACCAGCAACCCCCGCAACCTGGTGGCGGCGGGACTGCTGGCGAAAAAGGCCAACCAGCTCGGGCTGGTGCGTCGGCCCTGGGTGAAAACCTCGTTTGCGCCCGGTTCGAAAGTGGCCAGGCTGTATCTGGAAGAGGCCGGCCTGTTGCCGGAGCTGGAGCGACTCGGCTTTGGCATTGTGGGCTATGCCTGCACCACCTGTAACGGCATGAGCGGCGCGCTCGATCCGGCCATTCAGCAAGAAATTATTGAACGCGATCTCTACACCACCGCCGTGCTCTCGGGCAACCGCAACTTTGACGGCCGCATTCACCCCTATGCCCGGCAGGCGTTTCTGGCCTCGCCGCCGCTGGTGGTGGCCTATGCTCTGGCGGGCACCATTCGTTTTGACATTGAGCGCGACGCCCTCGGCACCGACGCCAGCGGCAAGCTGGTATATCTGAACGATCTGTGGCCCAGTGATGAAGAAATAGATGCGGTGGTGGGCGAGTGTGTGAAGCCGGAGCAGTTCAACCGGGTGTACATTCAGATGTTCAAGCCGGACGACGGCGCCCGCAGCAGCCAGCCGTTGTACGACTGGCGGCCGCAAAGCACCTATATTCGCCGCCCGCCCTACTGGGAAGGGGCGCTGGCCGGTGAACGCAGTCTTTCCGGCATGCGGCCGCTGGCGATTCTGGGCGACAACATCACCACCGATCACCTGTCGCCTTCCAACGCCATTCTGCCCTCCAGCGCGGCGGGGGAATACCTGGCCCGCATGGGCGTGCCGGAAGAGGACTTCAACTCCTATGCCACCCACCGTGGCGATCACCTGACCGCCCAGCGCGCGACCCTGGCCAACCCCAAGCTGTTTAATGAAATGGTGCGGGAGAACGGCGAGGTGGTGCAGGGGTCGCTGGCGCGTATTGAGCCGGAAGGCAAGGTCACCCGCATGTGGGAAGCCATTGAAACCTACATGAACCGCAAGCAGCCGCTGATCATCGTGGCCGGCGCCGACTACGGCCAGGGCTCGTCCCGGGACTGGGCCGCCAAGGGCGTGCGCCTGGCCGGGGTGGAGGCCATTGTGGCCGAAGGGTTTGAGCGCATTCACCGCACCAACCTGGTGGGCATGGGGGTGCTGCCGCTGGAATTCAAACCCGGCACCAACCGTCACACTCTTGGGCTGGACGGCACCGAACTCTATGACGTGGTTGGCGACATCACCCCCGGCGCCGAGCTGGCGCTGGTGATCACCCGCACCAGCGGCGAAAAGCTGGATGTGCCCGTGACCTGCCGGCTCGACACCGCCGATGAGGTGAAGGTATATGCCGCCGGCGGCGTGTTGCAGCGCTTCGCCCAGGATTTTCTGGCCGGGTGAGAATAGCTCATGCCGGCCTCCGGGCCGTAACCCCGCTTAGCCGTCATTCTGACGAAGGTCGACGTGACCCCACTAATGCCGGCAACAAACGAGCCATTAAAAGGAGTTAACCATGGCAAGCAATGCCTTTCCTCCGCAGCTGAAAGTGCCCGCCACCTATATGCGGGGCGGCACCAGCAAGGGAGTGTTTTTTAATCTGGGCGATCTGCCACCGGCGGCGCAGGTGCCCGGCGAAGCCCGGGACCGGCTGCTGCTGCGGGTGATTGGCAGCCCGGATCCCTACGGCAAGCAGATAGACGGCATGGGCGGCGCCACCTCCAGCACCAGCAAGACGGTGATCGTGTCGAAAAGCGACAAACCCGATCACGATGTGGATTACCTGTTTGGGCAGGTGTCCATCGACCAGCCCTTTGTCGACTGGAGCGGCAACTGCGGTAACCTGACGGCGGCGGTCGGCCCCTTTGCCATTCATGCCGGACTGATCCCGCCCGGGCGGCTGCCGCAAAACGGCATCGCCACCGTGCGGATCTGGCAGGCCAATATTGGCCAGACCCTGCTGGTGCATGTGCCCATGAAAGACGGCCAGGTGCAGGAAAGCGGCGACTTCGCGCTGGACGGTGTGACCTTTGCCGCCGCCGAAATACGGGTGGACTTCATGGCGCCGGGCGAGGGCGCCCTGTTTCCCACCGGTAACCTGGTGAATGTGCTGGAGGTGCCGGGGCTGGGGACGATAAACGCCACCCTGATCAACGCCGGCATTCCCACCATTTTTGTGAATGCTGAATGCCTGGGCCTTGCCGGCACCGAGCTGCAGGACGACATCAACAACCAGGCCGACACCCTGGCGATGTTTGAACAAATTCGCGCTTGCGGCGCCGTGAAAATGGGGCTGATTGCGCGGCCGGAAGATGCCGCCCGCCGCCAGCACACCCCCAAGGTGGCCTTTGTGGCCGGGCCGGCAAGTTACACCGCCTCCGGCGGCCAGCCGGTTGGCGCCAATGATGTGGATCTGCTGGTGCGGGCGCTGTCCATGGGCAAACTGCACCACGCCATGATGGGCACCGCCGCCGTGGCCATTGCCGCCGCCGCCTGCGTGCCGGGCACCCTGGTGAACCTGGCCGCCGGGGGCGGCGACAGGGAATCGGTGAGCTTTGGTCACCCCTCGGGCACGCTCAAGGTGGGAGCCCAGGCCCGGCACACGGCCGAGGGCTGGCAGGTGGAGCGGGCCAGCATGAGCCGCAGTGCCCGCATTTTGATGGAAGGATGGGTGCGGGTGCCCGCCGGCACGCTGCCATAGCAGGTCCGTACTACCGAATCTGCAACACACTCACTGCGCCTCGGCGCTTATGGACAAGCAATGTCAGGAGCACACACCATGGTTACCTATCAGCAGGCATTTGATTCGGCGGCCCGTTCGCCGGAGACCTTCTGGAAGCAGCAGGCCGGCAAGCTGGCCTGGTTCACCTTTCCGCACACCATATTAAGCAAGGACGAGCACGGCATTGAGCGCTGGTTTGCCGATGGCGAGCTCAACACCGCCTATCTGGCGCTGGATCATCATGTGACCCAGGGCCGGGGGGAGCAGACCGCGCTGATCTACGACTCGCCGGTGACCGGCAAAAAAGCCCGATACAGCTATGGCGCGCTGCGGGATCAGGTGGCCAGGGTAGCCGGCATGCTGGCCGGGCTGGGGGTGACCAAAGGCGACCGGGTGGTGATCTACATGCCGATGATCCCCGAGGCCGTTATGGCCATGCTGGCCTGCGCCCGCCTCGGGGCCATTCACTCCGTGGTGTTCGGCGGTTTTGCCCCCAATGAGCTGGCGGTGCGCATTGAGGACGCCGAGCCGAAAGTGGTGCTCACCGCCAGCTGCGGGGTGGAGGTGAACAAGGTGATCCCCTACAAGCCGATGGTGGACAAGGCGGTGATGGACAGCCGCTGGAAGCCGGAGCATGTGGTGGTGGTGCAGCGCCGGGAGTGTCTGGCGGATCTGCACCATGAGCGGGACAAGGACTGGTCGGCACTGCTGCAAAAGGCCGCACCCCACGACTGCGTGCCGGTCAGGGCCACGGATCCGCTCTACATACTGTATACCTCGGGCACCACCGGCAAGCCCAAGGGCGTGGTGCGTGACAACGGCGGTCATGCGGTGGCCATGCATTACAGCATGTCGACCATCTACAACGTGACCCCCGGCGATGTGTTCTGGGCCGCTTCCGACGTGGGCTGGGTGGTGGGCCATTCCTATATCGTTTATGCGCCGCTGATCTACGGCTGCACCACAGTGCTGTATGAAGGCAAGCCGGTGAAAACCCCGGATCCCGGCGCCTTCTGGCGGGTGTGCGATGAATACAAGGTCAAGGTGCTGTTTTCGGCGCCCACGGCGTTTCGCGCCATTAAAAAGGAAGACCCCAACGGCGAGCAGCTGGCCCATTACCCCATGGACAAACTCACCACCATCTTTATGGCCGGCGAGCGGCTCGATCCGCCCACCCTGGAATGGGTGCAGAGCCACACCGGTCGGCCGGTGGTGGATCACTGGTGGCAGACCGAAACCGGCTGGGCCATTGCCGGCAACCCGCTGGGGCTGGAGCGCTTTGCGGTGAAGCCCGGCTCGGCCACCATGCCCACCCCGGGCTACCAGGTGGCGGTGCTGAGTGAAACCGGCGAGGTGCAGCCGCCCGGCGAGCAGGGCTATATCGCCATTAAACGGCCGCTGCCGCCGGGCTGTTTGCCCACCGTATGGCGCAACCACGACCGTTTTGAATCCGGTTATCTGAGCCAGTTCCCCGGCTACTATGTGTCCGGCGACGGCGGCTATGTGGATGAAGACGGTTACCTGTTCGTGATGGGGCGCATGGACGATGTGATCAACGTGGCCGGCCACCGGCTCTCCACCGGCGAGATGGAAGAGATCGTCGGCAGCCACGAGGCGGTGGCGGAATGCGCTGTGATTGGTGTGCACGACGAGCTGAAAGGCCAGCTGCCGCTGGGGCTGGTGGTGCTGAAGGACGGCTATGTGTCGGACAACGGCAGCATCGAGCGGGCACTGCTGCAACTGGTGCGCGATCAGCTGGGCGCGGTGGCCTGCTTCAAGCAGGCGATCATCGTGGACCGGCTGCCCAAAACCCGTTCCGGCAAGATACTGCGCCGGGTGATCCGCCAGATCGCCGACGGCGAGCAGTATGTGGTGCCGTCCACCATCGACGATCCCTCATCCCTCGACGAGCTGGCGCAGCTGCTGGAATAAGCGGTTTCGGTCTGTAATAGCGTGTGGTTTTTGAGCCGGTGCTTCCTGCCACCGGCTCTTGCTGCGCCCGGCGCAGGTGCGGTAATCAAATGTCTTTGCGGCATCAGGTCCTTCGCGCATATCGACTTTCTGGCCAGTGTCTTCAAGGCGTCATGCAGCCTTTATCCGGTGTTCATCTTTGGTCGCCAGAGTAACTCTGCTGATGAACCTGTGGAGGAGGAAACATGAAACGACGCGACTTTATTCAGGGCATGGCGGTGCTGGGTGGCGGTCTGCTGCTGAGCAAGACCCCGGCCATGGCGGCCAACGAGGGCAAACCAGAACAGCAAAGCGGCATTCAGATTGGCGACGTGCTGGCCCACAGCGCCATTGTGTGGGGGCGGTGCGACCGGCCGGCGCGCATGTGGGTGGAATGGAGCACCGCCCCGGACTTTGAACAGGCCCAGCGGGTGCGCGGGCCCTGGGCGCTGTCGCCCGGCGACTTTACCAGCCGGGTGGAGCTCACCGGTTTGCCCGCCGGCCGCCGCATTCATGTGCGGGTGGGCTACAGCGATGCCGGCAATGGCGAGTTCTCCGACTGGGTAACGGGCAGCTTTATGACCGCCCCCGTGGCCGCCGCCCCGGTGCGGTTTTTGTGGTCCGGCGACACCGCCGGCCAGGGCTATGGCATTAACCCAGAAATGGGCGGCATGAAAATTTACCGCACCATGGCCGAGCAGAAGCCCGACTTCTTTGTGCACAGCGGCGACAACATCTATGCCGACGGCCCCATTCCTGCACAAATAGAGGTGGAAGACGGCAGGATCTGGAAAAACCTGGTCACTCCTGAGGTGAGCAAGGTCGCCGAAACCCTCAACGAATTTCGCGGCCGCTACCGCTATAACCTGATGGACGAAAACGTGCGGCTGTTTAACAGCCGGGTGGCGCAGATCTGGCAGTGGGACGATCACGAAGTGGTGAACAACTATTCCGCTTCCAAGGATCTGAGCGGCGACGCCCGCTACCAGGTAAAAAGCGCCACCCTGTTGCAGGCCCGGGCCACCCGTGCCTTTTTTGATTACGCCCCCATTCGTCGCACCGGCCCTG
Source organism: Oceanimonas pelagia (assembly GCF_030849025.1). Classification (NCBI taxonomy): domain Bacteria; kingdom Pseudomonadati; phylum Pseudomonadota; class Gammaproteobacteria; order Aeromonadales; family Aeromonadaceae; genus Oceanimonas; species Oceanimonas pelagia. Next base: position 1,586,008 of record NZ_CP118224.1, on the reverse strand, counting down.
AAGGCAGCGAGCGAATTTACCGCAGTCTGCCCTTTGGCCCGCTGCTCGACCGCTTTGTGCTCGACATGCGCTCCTACCGTGGCCCCAACAGCGCCAACCTGCAAACCCGGGAAGGGGACGACACCGCCATTCTTGGCAACACTCAGGTCGACTGGCTGCTGGCAGAGCTCAAGGCCTCCACCGCCACCTGGAAGGCGGTGTTCTGCGACATGCCCCTGGGCCTGCAGGTGGCCGACGGTGACAAATGGGAGGCGGTGGCCAACGGCGATCACGGCCCGGCCAGGGGCAGGGAGCTGGAAATTGCCCGGCTGCTCAAGGGCATTAAGGATGCCGGCATTCAAAACGTGGTGTGGTTTACCGCCGACGTGCACTACACCGCCGCCCACTTCTATGATCCGGCCAGGGCCAGCTTTAAGGACTTTGCGCCTTTCTGGGAGTTTGTCTCCGGTCCGCTGAACGCCGGCAGTTTTGGCCCCGGTAAGCCGGACGACACCTTTGGCCTGCAGGTGGTCTACGAGAAATCGCCCGCCACCCAGAACCAGTCGCCCCTGGCCGGCCTGCAGTTCTTTGGTCAGGTGGATATAAACCCAGAAAGCCGCGCCATGACCGTGACCCTCAAGGATCTGAACAACGCCACCCTGTTCACCAAGGTGCTGCAACCCGCCTGATACTCCCTTGAAACACACCGGCCCATATAGCGGGCCGGTGTCCTGCATAAAGTCGTTCGCGCTGCTGACCGGGACGTGAAACACTATCCTTGTCTGGCCCTGTAACACCGCCAGCAAGGAGGACGACATGCATATCGGCTTGCTGAGCATCACCTTTTCTCTGCCGGGCTGTGGCTCGTTAAAGGAAAAACGCCAGCGCATTGGGGGCCTGCACGAACGGTTCGGGCGCAACCCGGCGGTAGCGGTGTGCGAGAGCGGTGCACATAACAGTCACGATGCCAGCGAATGGACATTCGTGGTGGTGGCCGCCTCGCGCCGCGAGGTGGAATCGCTGTGCAGCCGCATTGAAGACAAGATACAGTGCACCGTGGAAGCCCGCATCATCAAGGTCACTCACGAATTTCTGTAGGAGCACCATGAAAAAGATACGAATAGATATTGTTTCCGATATCGCCTGCCCCTGGTGTGCCATTGGTTATGCCCGGCTGGCGCAGGCCATGGAGCGGCTGACAACCGAATATGAATTCAGCGTGCAGTGGAAGGCATTTGAACTGAACCCGGATCACACCGGGCAGGGTGAGCCCATTCTGCCTGCCCTGGCAAGAAAATACGGCCGCAGCGAGCAGGAGATGCGGGAAAATCAGCAGCGCATGCAGGCCATTGCTACCGAGCTTGGCCTTAACTTCGCAAAAATACAGGAGCGGTTTACCTGCAATACCTTTGATGCCCACCGGCTGGTGAAGTGGGCAGGGGAGCAGGGCCGGCAAACCGCCATGAAGCAGGCGCTGTTTGAGGTGTATTTTGGCAAGGCCATGGATGTGTCTGATCACGCCGTGCTGCTGAACTGCGTTCAAGCACTGGGGCTGGATCCGGCAAAAGCCAGACAGGTGCTGAACTCGGATCAATACGCCGACCAGGTGCGGGAAGAGGAAGCCACTTACCAGCAAGCCGGGGTAACTTCCGTGCCCGCCTTTATTATCAACAACCAGTATCTGATTGCCGGCGCCCAGGAGCCCGATGCCCTGGTGCAGGCCTTGCGCGAAATTGGTGAAGAATCTGCCTGAATGCTCACGTTATGCCCAACGGCCCGCACTGCGGGCCGTTTTTGTATAGGTCTCAATTGAAATAATCTGCCAGCGCGTCAAAATAGGTCGCAAATTTACAACGCTGCAAACAGGATGATCGCCTGCAAGGTCCGGCGGTAGCGTGGGTGGTGTTCGGAGTGTGTATCTGGTTACTGTTTGTCTGCACTGGCAAGAAAGTCGAGCGGGCTGTGTGTGCCGGCAAAGTGCTGACCGATCACATGGGTGTAAATTTGGGTGGTGCGCACATCGCTGTGGCCAAGCAGCTCCTGTACCGTTCTGATATCGCGACCGCTTTGAAGCAAATGCGTGGCAAAGGAATGGCGAAAGGTATGGCAACTGATGCGCTTGTTGCAGATGCCGGACTGACGAACTGCCGCTTTAAGCGCCCTGCGTGGAACCGAGTCATGCAGGTGATGACGGCAAACTATTCCGGTAACGGGATGTTTGCACAGGCTGACGGACGGGAAAACAAACATCCAGGCCGGTTGACGATAGGCATTGGGGTATTTTTTGCCAATGGCGTAAGGCAGTGACGGGCCAACACCTTTCAGGTTATCTTCCTGCTGAATCGACAAGGCGCCTTCTATCTGCTGGTGCAGCAGGCAATGAAGCCGCTGGCTTAACATGGTTTTTCTGTCTTTATTGCCTTTGCCATTACGCACGGTAACAGAGCCGTCGTTAAAGCCAATGTCCTGCACTCTGAGCCGCAGACACTCGGTGATTCTGAGGCCGCTGCCATACAGCAATGAAAAGATCAGCCGGTTGCGTTCATCCAGTTGTTTGAGGATTAAGGCGACTTCAGCCTGAGTAAGCACAACGGGAAGGCGGCGGTACTGATTGGCGCGATGAAAATCCAGCTCGCCAAGCTCGATGTTCAGTACCTTGTGATACATAAAGGCCAGAGCATTAAGGGCGGTTTTCTGCGTGTTGACGGCAACATGACAATCGGCGGCCAGCCAGGTAAGAAAGCGGCGCACTTCTGGTGCACCCATGTCGGCTGGATGTCGCAATCGATGAAAGCGAATAAACCGTTTGATCCAGTGCAGCCAGGTTTTTTCGGTGCGCAAGCTGTAGCCACCCAGGCGCAGCTCCCGGCGAATGCGATTCAAAAACGGACTGGCAGCCATGCTGTTACCCATCTCACGTTTAACTGTATGCATGTACAGTATATTGCAAACTGTGAGCTTTGCATGCGCGTTATCAACAAAGTGCGCGCGTGTACAGCAGCAAGATGGACTAAAGGTTATTAAAATCAATGAATTAGATCGCGGTGACGAAGATAACGAGCAAAGCTGTGTAGATATTGAGCATGCTTACTTTGATCACGGAGTAATTGCTCTAAGAGAGAGAAAATGATTGTATAATCAGGATTTTATAAAGTTTACTGAGAGTGGGTGTCTGAACATATTTGAGCACGCTCACTATTAAAATGTTAATCACTTAGGAGGTCATAGTGGCATCACCACTGTCCGATCTCGACGAGTTGGTTCTTAAATGTCGAGATTTAAAAGCAAAAAATTACATAAAAGAAGCAGTGGCATGCTACAAGGCTGGTGCTTTTCGGTCTGCCATCGTATCAACGTGGATTGCAGTATCGTTCGATATTATTGACAAGCTAAAAGAGCTCGCTCTAGCCGGTGACAAAGAGGCAGAAAAACAGATAGATTATTTCGATAAAGCTCGCAGAATAGGCGACATTTCAACATCTCTTAAATTTGAGCGCGACATTTTATCCGTTTGTCGAGATAAGCTTGAGTTAATTTCTCCAGTAGAATTTATTGATCTGGAGCGACTGCAAGAAGATCGAAACCGATGCGCTCATCCCTCGATGACTTCTGATGGTGAAGTATTTAATCCGTCTGCCGAGCTGGCAAGGATGCACATACGATCAGCCGTTGAACATTTACTTCAATTTCCTCCTGCTCAAGGAAAGTATGCGCTTGATTCGTTAACCGCTGAAGTTGAATCAGAATACTTTCCCACAGATTTAAAGAAAGCAATCATCGCGTTTGAAAATAGCCCTCTCAAAAAAGCTAGAAATAGCTTGGTAAGAAATTTCACAATAATTCTTCTGAAGAAGCTAATTAATGAAGATCAAGATGATTACAAGGAGATATATAAGATTTCTACAGCGCTTAATGCGGTAGAAAGTTTGCATAGAGAGACATTCAGTGAAACCTTGAAGGAAAAGCTCTCGACGATTATTAGGGCATTAGAAGAGCAGAACCTAGATCGAGTAATTCCACTTATTAGCAACGTAAAAGATAGCTGGACGTACTTTGACCAAGACGTGAAACAGAAAATTGAGTCATACGTTGAGAACTTACCAAAAGAACAGTTTGATGATCTGGAAACAATTCTCTCTGTCAAGGACTTAGTGGCCCCGGCAGAAAGAAGGATTCGCCGAGCGACTCGGTCGGAACTCGATAAACCTCTATTCTTTATTGTTCCACTCCAAATCAGTGAGCGGATAATAGAACTCTATGCCGAGTCTAGATCTTTTGACCAAGCAAATAGTTTTTCATCTACGGTCATCAGGTATGCAGGTGATTATACACGTGACCAAATTCGTAAAATCATTGTTGCTTGTGGTGAAAACGATCAGATTGAGTATAGTTTTGAGGTCGGTACAGTGATAAGTGCCCTTAGGAAAAACAAGAACGTAGACGACGATGAAATAGACGAGTGGTTGAGGGAGGCCGGCCTCAACAAATTCGCTAAAGTGGAGGATGAAGAGCCGGAAGACGAGGATTAACAAGTCATTTCAGTTCGTTCCCGCCCTTTGGGCCTCCACCGGACGGCCTTTTCTCCGCTTCGCTGTGTAAAGGCCGCCGCTGAATATTGGCGTTAGGAGAAAAATGAATACAGTAGCCAAAGGAGATGCTCTGGAAGACAAGACCTTTGATCTCCTCAAAGAAGAACTCGAAAAAGGGCGTTTGGGAATTGATTCATCTTCGGGAAAAATATTTAAGAAAAAGGGATACTATTCTAAAGATCGCGAGAAAGACATCATCGTTGATATCTCAATAGAAGTATGGCTGCCAAATGCTACAAACTATTCTTTACTTTGGGTGTGTGAATGCAAAAACTATGGGCATAAAGTTCCAGTAGATGATGTTGAAGAGTTTAAGGCGAAGTTAGATCAAATTGCAGGTAAAAATGTTAAGGGCGTCATCGCTACGAAAAACTCATTTCAGAGTGGGGCTATCTCCTATGCCAGAAACCAAGGTATAGGTCTTGTACGCATCATGCCTGATGACCAAGTTACTTGGATGATGCATTTTATGACTACCGCATCTCTGAAAGAAAATAGGTTAAATCCAAGAGAATTTAATGCAGCCTTATCAAACTGTAGTCATCAAGCACAGGAAAGGACTTTTTATTCTGCTTACGATGGGTACATTTTTGGTAATTGGCAAAGCTTACTTAGGCACACATTTGAAAGCAGCTCCTAACAAAGCGCTGTTGTCGGACAAATTTTCCGCAGAGCGCGGCGTTAAATGCCTAATTCAAGTTTCGAGTAAACTTCACTAAGGAAAAGATAATGTCTCATGAAGTAACACCTCCTCATCCCGATAATTTTTTAGAAGTGAGGTATCAGCAATACGAGGTCGAACCTTGGTTAGTAGCAATGTGTGTAGGATATGAACTCGGGGAATGGAGAGACGAGCAACTTGCAGAGCATGTAATGGAGTGGTTACCTGAATTTGCTTTGAAATATAGTGAATGGGAATCACTTGGCCCAAGCAACGCCGTAAGATTAATTAAGAAAGCTGCGAAAGCGATATATAAAACAGAAAAATATGGGAGTAGAGGGGAATTTGGTGAGCTATTACTTCACATTGTAATACGCCATGTTTTTAAAACATTTCCAGCCATTAGCAAGATACATTATAAAGATTCAAGAAATGATACAGTAAAAGGCTTTGACTGTGTTCATACAATTGCCAAAGAAGATAAGCTAGAACTATGGCTAGGAGAGGTGAAATTCTACAAGGATATTAGTAGTGCGATCAGAGATGTCATAAAAGAATTAGATGATCATACCAAGCGTGACTATCTAAGAGATGAGTTTTCAGCGATCACAAACAAAATAGATCAGAATTGGCCTAGTTCTGATAAATTGAGCAAACTTCTAGATAACAATACGTCACTAGATGAAATATTTGACTCAGTCACTATTCCTGTTCTTTTGTCATATGATAGTGATACTGTAAATAACCATAATCGAATTACAGACGAATTTAAGCAAGACTTTGCAGTCGAAGTAAATCAACACTGGGATACATTCAAAAATAAAAATATTCCAAAATCAGTTGATATAGTTCTAATTCTATTGCCACTGAAGTCAAAAAAAGATCTTCAGGATAAACTTCATGGAGAGCTTCAAAGATGGAAATGATAGAAGTTGAAAACCATCTTAAAGATGATGACTATATTTTACAAAACTCTTTCGACCTAGCAAAAAGTCTTTGTACTTTGTACAACAATGCGGACTCACAATCAGTCAGTAAAGTACAAAACCTAGTCATAAGGTCATTAGAGAAATATGAGCTATTTGGTTCAAGCAAAATAATAATTGATGATTTGTTAAGGGAGTTGAAATTATTCCCATACTTGAATTCAGATGAATTATCCCTAGCGGATACATTAGCCTATCTTGCACACACCACCGATATTGGCAATGACTCAGAAGCTGTACTGCATGGCCCTCAAGCTGAAATATTTTACAAGCTTTTATCCGGTGTTAGTGTTGTTCTTAGTGCGCCAACAAGTTTCGGTAAAAGCTTGATCATTGACGCTGTAATAGCAAGCCAAAAGTTTAGTAATATCGTAATTGTAGTTCCAACAATATCTCTAATAGATGAAACGAGACGACGACTTTCAAAATTTAAAGAAAATTATAAAGTCATAACTCATTCCTTGCAGGAACGGTTTGACAAGAATATATACGTTCTGACTCAAGAACGAGTAATTGAAGAAGATTTTGTTGGCGATGTTGATTTCTTCGTAATTGATGAGTTTTATAAGTTAAGTACATGGGCCGACGGAGGCAATAGATGCGCATTGCTAAATGAAGCTTTCTATAGGCTTTATAAAAAATGCGAACATTTTTACATGTTAGGGCCAAATATAAATGGTGTGGCTGGTGAATTTATTGAAAATGTAAAATTTGAATTCATCAAGTACAACTATAATACAGTTGTTACTGAAATACATGACTTCACCGGTTCTGATAAAGAAGGTTCGCTAATTGATATATGCAAAAAAGTTGAAGGGCCAACTATTGTATTCTCAAGCTCACCTGATAGAGCAAACAAAGCAGCTGAGTTAATTTACGAGAACATCCAAACAGAACCAGGCAATAAAGCTAAGCAGTTAGCAACATGGGTTTCTGAAAACTATCATGCAGAGTGGATTTTAACAATAGCATTAAGAAATGGTGTGGGTATTCATCATGCGAGAATACCTAGAGGAGTTTCTCAATATATTGTTGATTTGTTTAACTCAGGAGAAATAAAGTATTTAGTATGCACATCTACACTTATTGAAGGTGTAAATACATCAGCAAAAAACATAGTATGTTATGATGACAAGATTAATAGAAAAAAACTAGACATATTTACATTCAATAACATTTCAGGGCGAAGTGGCAGAATGTTTAAACACTTCGTTGGAAATGTATACATACTATCTCCACCTCCAGTAGACCAGCTTCCTCTCGTAGAGCTCCCCTTATATAATCAAGATGAGAATACACCTGATTCTTTGCTATTAAATATTGATGAAAAAGATCTCACTGAAAATGGCAAAGAAAAAATCAAGAAGTATTACGAACAAGATTACTTATCGCTTGAAACAATAAGGTTAAATAAAACCATCGATCCAAATGATCAAGTCAATTTTGCTAAAGCCCTTGAGATGAATTTTCAGAGCTGGAGCCATATGCTGCTTTGGAGGGGATTCCCTGACTATGAGCAATTATCTTTCATCTGTGCACTAGTTTGGAATAACTTTAATGGTAAGAGCCTTGGCAATAGAAGTGTTAGTTCGACTAAACAGCTCGCCTTTAAAATAAACCAGTTAATGTCTAAGCCTACTATTCACGACATTGTTAATGACAGGCTTAGTTATAATGAAAATTCAGATATTACAAGTATAATTTCAAAAGAACTCGACTTTAAACGACTTTGGGCAAATTTTCATTTTCCTAGAATATTGCGAGCAATCGAAACTATCACGAATGAATACTTGAGAAAAAACAATATCAACTACGAGTGTGAGTACACCGCTTATGCTTCGTCAGTTGAAAACTATTTCTATGATTCATCCATAGTTGCTCTAGAAGAGTATGGGCTTCCAGTAGAAATATCAGCACTAATAGAGGATTACCTATCTACAGATGGTGACTTAGATGAAGCTCTAAATCGGCTATCGGAAGTTGATACTTCTGCAATAGAAGACCCTGTCGTTAAAAGCTTCATTGAGAGAGCCGCCTACGGAATTTAACAAAAAAATCCAGGTGACGCCTACGGCGCACCTGATTTAGGCGTTATGTGTGCGTCATATGCAGGCCATAGAAGGAATCCAATGACTAAGCATGCTGGTTCTTGCCTGTGTGGCATAGTGACATTTGAGGTCCATGGGGACTTTGACAGTTTTTACCTGTGTCATTGTAAGCATTGCCAAAAAGATACGGGGTCGGCTCATGCAGCAAATCTATTCTCACAGTCAGCTAAGTTGGTCTGGCGGTCGGGTGCAGATGCTGTGACGACCTTTACGTTTCCAGGCACCAGTCATAACAAGAGCTTTTGCAAGTTGTGTGGGTCTGCATTGCCAAGTACTCAGATCCCAGGTTTACTTGTCGTTCCAGCAGGATGCTTGAATACTGAAATACCTATGGTACCAACAGCGCATATCTTTTTATCCAGCAAAGCTAATTGGGACGAGGGGTTAGGGAACGCTCCAGAATTCGAGGGGCTGCCAGAGTGAACAGCTATCACATAACAAACCGTGGCTCGCTACGCTCGCCGCTGCACAGGGGCGTTAAACCTCAAAATAAAGGTGAATTATGAAACCAAAATTCACATCTGAGGTAACATGCCCAAAGTGCGGTCACAGGGAAACGGAGACCATGCCAGAGGATGCTTGCCAGTATTTTTATGAATGTAAAAACTGCAAAGCCATGCTTAAACCCAGGCATGGCGATTGCTGTGTATTTTGTTCTTATGGCGATACGCCCTGTCCTCCGGTACAACGGGGCCAATCGTGTTGTTAATTGGAGATTGGCCGCGTGATAACATACTTTGCTGAGTTTACATCAGCGTACGTTGTGCTTTGTCAGCCCTGATTGCGACCCTGTTTGCACCTGATAGAATGCCCGAGAGCATGGATTACCCGGAGGCATCACATGAACACCTATCCCATTGGCACGCCGGGCCAGCCCTGGGGCGAGGCGGAGCGCGCCGCGTGGCTGGCACTGCAACGTCGCCAGCGCAGCTATAAAGAAGAGGTGCTTGCGGCCATTGAGCGCCTGGCTTCGCGCTGTGAGGTGCAGCAATATGGTGAACTCAACTATGGCGATGAGCGTTTTCCGCTGATGGCCATTCGCAACCACTGGCAGGAAGGCTTGCCGGTGGTGCTGGTGACCGGCGGGGTGCACGGTTATGAGACCAGTGGCGTGCACGGCGCACTGCAGTTTGTGGAGCAGCATGCCGGGCATTATGCCGGCCGGGTGAATCTGCTGGTGGCACCCTGCGTCAGCCCCTGGGCCTATGAGCGCATTCAGCGCTGGAATGCCAACGCGGTGGATCCAAACCGTTCCTTCCGGGAAAACAGTCCGGCCGCAGAGTCGGCGGCACTGCTGCAACTGGTGGCGCCGGTGCGGGAGCAAGTCTTGCTGCATATCGATCTGCACGAAACCACGGACACCGACGAAAGCGAGTTTCGCCCGGCGCTGGCGGCGCGGGACGGCAAGCCCTATGAGCCCTGTGGCATTCCCGATGGTTTTTATCTGGTGGATGACAGCGAACAGCCGCAGCCCGAATTTCAGCAGGCGGTGATCGCGGCGGTTGAAAAGGTCACCCATATTGCTCCCGCTGATGAGAACAATGAGATCATCGGCTCACCTGTGGTGGCCAGAGGGGTGATTGAATATCCGCTCACAAAACTTGGCCTGTGCGCCGGCATCACCAATGCCCGTTACAAGACCACCACGGAAGTGTACCCCGACAGCCCCCGCGCCACGCCCGAGCAGTGCAATGCTGCCCAGGTGGCGGCGGTGTGCGCGGCCATTGATTATGCACTGGCGCATTGCTAGGTGACCCGGGCGAACGTGAAGGTTGAAGTGCTTACGGTAGAAGAGGTGCTGCCGCTGCGTCATACGGTGTTATGGCCGAATGAGCCGATGGCGTTTTCCAGAGTGCCGGAGGACGACGCCGGTGCGCACGTTGGCGTGCGGCAACACGGCGAGGTGATTTGCGTGGCCTCGGTGTTTTGGGATGGTGACAACGCACGGCTGCGCAAGTTTGCCACCAGCGCCGAGTGTCAGGGGCAGGGCGTGGGCTCTGCGGTGCTTGAGTTTTTGATTGAGCATTTGCGTGCGCGCGGGGTGCGGGTGTTCTGGTTTGATGCCCGGGCCTCGGCCCTGGATTTTTATCAGCGGTTTGGCTTTGCGGTGGAAGGGGAGCGGTTTTACAAGCACGGGGTGGCCTATTACCGCATGAGCCGGGTGTTGTAAGCGTTTTGAGTTTTTATTTTACATAAGGTCGACTTAGGCGAAGTTGTATCGGTGACTGGTTGCCGCGTTGCGGCAATATGCAGGCGAGCCGCCTGCGCTCCAGTGATGGGTGGTGTCTTTTGGGCTGGTATGCATTGAACGAGAACAGGAGGCAGTCATGGTGGATGAAGCGGTACGTAAAGGATGTGAAGCGTTTTCTGAAGGTCGGCTTGAACCCTGTCTGCCACACCTGGATGCTAACGTCAGGTGGGAGGTAGTCGGGCAGAAAACCATTGCCGGGCTCGATTCCGTGCAGGCGTTTTGTGCTCAGATGACGGAGCAGGGCTGCCCCAACTTTCGGAATGAGCACATTACTGTTGGAGCACATTCGGTCGTGGTCGAGGGGCGGGAAGTCGATGGTGACGTGAGATACTGCGATGTTTACCACATTGAGAAGGGAAAGATCGTTTACATTCATTCGTATTGTATTTGCCCAGGCAAGGATGTCTGAACTGGTATGCATTCCCACGCGGAGCGTGGGAACGAGAAAGATGCGCATGAGCTGATTGAGGAGGGTGCGGGGTGTCTGCTTCACGACCGATCAAATGCCAGGGATGGCATTTGCCGAGCGTTACATGGAGGTACTTGAAGCGTGTCGTGAAGTAGTGCCCCAGGGCCGACGAATGTGCACGGCGTTGCAGGCGGGTTGCGATGGTTCAGGCGGCGGGGTGGCCAGGGGAAGTGTTGGGATTCGCTGCGCTCATCGCCAACCTACGGTTAATTCGTTGATTTTGAACTGGTTGCCCTAATAAATTGGGGCCTGCAGGCGTACTAAAAAGCCGGGCGTGAAACCCGGCTTTTGAAAGTTATTTGCTGTGGCGCTCTTTGAGTTTGGCCATGATGTCGGCCAGTTCCAGGCCTTCCTGCTGCAGCAGCACGGTAAGGTGGTAGAGCAGATCGGCGGATTCATTCACCAGCTCTTCCTTGTCGTGCACGGTGGCGGCCAGGGCGGTTTCCACGCCTTCTTCACCCACCTTTTGCGCTATGCGCTTGGTGCCGCTGGCATACAGGCTGGCGGTATAGCTGGACTTGGGGTCGGCGCCCTTGCGGCTGGCGATTACCTGTTCCAGCTCGGCCAAAAAGGTCAGCGCCGGCGCCTGTTGCTCGTTAAAGCAGGACACATTGCCCAAATGGCAGGTGGGGCCCACCGGCTCGGCCATTACCAGCAGGGTGTCCTGGTCGCAGTCGGTGGAAATGTCTTTCAGCTTGAGCACATGGCCGGAGCTTTCACCCTTGGTCCACAGCCGGTTTTTGGTGCGGCTGAAAAAGGTGACGTGACCGGTTTCCTGGGTTTTGGCGAGGGCATCCTGGTTCATATAGCCCAGCATCAGCACCCGGCCGCTGTGGCTGTCCTGCACAATCGCCGGCATCATGCCGTCTACCTTGTTCCAGTCCAGCTTGTTGGCATCAATCACGGATCACCACTCCTTCCTGCTTGAGATACTGCTTGAGCTCACCCATGTTGATGATGCCCTTGTGAAATACCGAGGCGGCCAGTGCGCCGTCCACGTCGGCTTCCAGAAACGCATCACGGAAATGCACCATTTCGCCGGCGCCGCCGGAGGCGATCAGCGGCACATCGCAGATGGCGCGCACCCGCAGCAACTGCTCAATGTCATAACCCTGGCGCACGCCGTCCTGGTTCATCACGTTCAGCACAATTTCGCCGGCGCCCCGTTGCTGTACTTCCTGCACCCAGTCAAAGGTGTTCCAGCGGGTCACCTGGGTGCGGCTTTCGTCACCGGTGAACTGGTGCACCTGATACTGGCCGGTGGCCTCGTCATAGTAGGAGTCGATGCCCACCACGATGCACTGTACGCCAAAGGTGTCGGCCAGCTCGGTGATCAGCGCCGGGTTGGCCAGGGCCGGGGAGTTGATGGAAATCTTGTCGGCGCCAAATTCCAGAATGCGCGCCGCGTCTTCCACCGACTTGATGCCGCCGGCCACGCAGAAGGGAATGTCGATCACTTCCGCCACCCGGCTTACCCAGCTCTTGTCTACCACTCTGTCCTGGCTGGAGGCGGTAATGTCGTAAAACACCAGCTCGTCGGCCCCTTCGGCGGCGTAGCGCTCCGCCAGCGGCACGATATCGCCGATGATTTCATGGTTGCGGAATTTCACGCCTTTAACGACCTGGCCGTCCTTTACGTCCAGGCAGGGAATTATGCGTCTTGCCAGCATGCGATGGCCTCCTTGACGGTGAATTTGCCTTCCAGCAGCGAGCGGCCGAGGATCACGCCGGCCACGCCGGTGCCCTTGAGCGCGTCAATGTCGCCGATGTTGCCTATGCCGCCGGAGGCCTGCCACAGAATGGTGGGGTAGCGGGCGGCCAGCTCGCGGTAGAGCGCCACGTTGGAGCCGGTGAGGGTGCCGTCCTTGGAAATGTCGGTGCACAGCACATGGCACAGGCCCGCGGGCAGGTAGTGCTCGAGCAGGGATTCAATGGTAATGCCACTGTCTTCCTGCCAGCCGGCGATGGCGATTTTCTTTTCACCGTCGGCGGTAATGTTGATGTCGAGCGCCAGCACAATGCGATCGGCGCCGTATTGCTTGAGCCAGCCGGCCACCATTTCCGGGTTTTTCACCGCGGTGGAGCCAATCACCACCCGCTGGGCGCCGATGTCGAGCAGGTCTTTCACGTCCTGCTCGGTGCGAATGCCGCCGCCAATCTGCACCGGTACCGGCGTGTTTTCAATCAGGCTTTTGATCACTTCAAGCTGGCGCTCGCTGCTGTTCTTGGCGCCGTCCAGATCCACCAGGTGCAGCTGAGTGGCCCCTTCGGCCACATACAGATCAAAGCGCTCCTGGGGTGAAGCGGTGTATTCGGTTTTTTGCTGGTAGTCGCCCTGATACAGACGCACTACCTTGCCACCGATAAGGTCTATGGCGGGAATGATCATTACAGCTCCAGAAAGTTTTTCAGCAGTTGGGCGCCGGCGGCACCGGAGCGCTCCGGGTGAAATTGCACGCCAAAGAAGTTTTCCTGGCCAATGGCGGCACTGAAATTCTGGCCGTGCTGGCTGGTGGCCAGGGTGTATTCGCCCACGGGCACCGCGTAGGAGTGCACAAAATAGAAGAAGCTGCCTTCGGGAATGTCCCTGAACAGCGGGTGACCCGGCATGGGAGTAATGCGGTTCCAGCCCATGTGGGGCAGGCGCACGCCGTCGCCGCCCTCCATGTGCCGGCATTCGGCATCCACCTTGCCCAGGCAGGCCACGTCACCCTCTTCCGAGTGCTTCACCAGCATCTGCATGCCAAGACAAATGCCCAGCACCGGCTTTTGCACCTGATCCAGCAGTTCAATCAGGCCGCGGTCGGCTAGGTTTTTCATCGCTTCCCTGGCGGTGCCCACACCGGGCAGCAGCAGCTTGTCGGCGGCCAGCACCACCTCCGGGTCACGGCTCACGGTCACCTCATAACCCAGGCGCTCAATGGCATAGCGCACGGAGGAGAGGTTGGCGCAGCCGGTGTCGATAATGACTGTTTTCACAAAACCCCCTTGCTCGACGGCAGCTCATTGCCTTCCACCCGAATGGCCTGGCGCAGGGCGCGGCCAAAGCTCTTGAATACGCTTTCCACCATGTGGTGGGTATTGTCGCCGGTCACCTTGAGGTGAATGTTGGCGGCCAGGCTGTCGCTCAGGGAGCGGAAGAAGTGGGGCACCATTTCCACGTTGAGATCGCCGGCCTTGGGCTGCTTGAATTCGCCTTCAAACTTCATGTAGGGGCGGCCGGAAAGGTCCAGGGTGACCGCCGCTTCGCATTCGTCCATGGGCAGCACAAAGCCAAAACGGCCAATACCGCGCTTGTTGCCGAGGGCCTTGCGCAGGGCCTCGCCCAGGGCCAGGGCGGTGTCTTCCACCGTGTGGTGATCGTCAATGTGCAGATCGCCGTCCACTTTTACGTTGAGGCGAAAGCCGCCATGGGTGGCGATTTGATCGAGCATGTGGTCGAAAAAGTGCAGGCCGGTGCTGATCTGGCTGCCACCGGTCTGGTCGAGATCCAGCTCCACGCGAATGTCGGTTTCCCTGGTGGTGCGCACCACCTCGGCGGTGCGGCCGCGGCTGGTGAGCCGGGCCACAATTTCGTCCCAGCCCAGGTTGTTGTGGCCATAGTGCAAACCGGGCAGGCCCATGTTTTCGGCCAGCTGCATGTCGGTGTGGCGATCGCCTATTACCCAGGAGTCGGTAAAGTCGATGCGGCCCTGCTGCAGGTAGTCTTTCACCAGCCCCAGGCGCGGCTTGCGGCAGGCGCAGTCGTCGTGCTGAAAGTGCGGGCAGATCAGCACCTCATCAAAGCGCACGCCCTGAGAGCTGAAAATCTGCATCATCAGGTTGTGGGGGGCGTCGAAGTCTTCCTGAGGGAAGCTGTCAGTGCCCAGGCCGTCCTGGTTGGTGACCATCACCAGCCGGTAGCCGGCGTTCTGCAGGGTCAGCAGCGCCGGAATGGCGTTGGGCAGAAACGCCAGTTTGTCGAGGCGGTCCAGCTGCTTGTCGACCGGCGGCTCTTCCACCAGGGTGCCGTCGCGGTCAATAAAAAGAATACGTTCCTTAGACACTTATTGCTCCTTTTGCAGTACGTTCAGTACCGCGTCCATCTCGGCACGGTTGCCGATGGTAATGCGAATGCAGTCGGCCAGTCCCGGCTTGCTTGCAAAGTCGCGCAATATGATACCGGCCCGGCTCATGCGGGCAAACATTTCACTGCCCGGGGCAAAGCGCACCAGCAGGTAGTTGCCATTGGGGGCGAACACCTGTTTCACCTGGTCGTGCCGCTCAAGCTTTCCGGCCAGCCCGGCCTTGAGCCGGTTAATTTCGTCCACCCGGCCGCGCATCAGCACCAGGCCCTGTTCGCTCAGCGCCTGGGCGGCAATCTGTGCCACCGGATCCGGCACCGGGTAGGGGGCAATCACCTTCAGCAGCAGGCCGATCACCTCGGGGCTGGCCAGGGTAAAGCCGCAGCGAATACCCGCCAGACCAAAAGCCTTGGACAGGGTGCGGATGATCACCAGGCCGTCGTAGTCGTTCAGCAGCTCTGCCTGGCTGTGCTCGGGGCAGAACTCGATGTAGGCCTCGTCCACCACCACCAGGGCGCGGCCCCTGGCGGCATTGAGCAGCCGCACCAGACCGGCCTGGTCCACCAGGTCGCCGGTGGGGTTGTTGGGGGAGCACAGAAACACCAGCTTCACCTTGTCGAGGCGGGCGATAATGCCGTCGAAGTCCGGCTGGCGGGCGTCGGTGAGGGGCACTTCCACCACGTCCACGCCGTTGGTCTCGGCGCTGATGGCATACATGCCGTAGGTGGGCGGGCAGATCAGAATGCGGTCTTCACCGGGCTCGCAAAAGGTGCGGATCAACAGCTCAATGCCTTCGTCGCCGCCCCGGCTCACCAGCACCCGCTCCGGTGCCACGCCGGCATAGGCGGCATAGGCGTTGATCACCGCCGGCGGCTGACACTCGGGGTAGCGGTTCAGCCGCCCGCAATCGAGGTTGAACTGGCCGCTGTCGGCGGCTTCGTTGGCGTTCAGCCACACATGACCCTGGCCGCCAATGCGCCGGGCGGACTGATAGGGGGTCAGTTGCTGCACTCTGGCCCGGGCCAGTTGAGTCAGGCTCATGCTTGTTTCTCCAGTTTCGCCAGGCGCAGGGTCACGGCGTTTTTGTGGGCATCCAGGGTTTCGGTGGCGGCCAGCAGTTCCACCGCCGGGCCAATGGCGCGCAGGCCTTGGGGGCTCAGCTCCTGCACCGTGTAGCGGCGCTGGTAGTCGGCCAGCCCCAGGCTGGAGTAGGTGCGCGCATAGCCATAGGTGGGCAGGGTATGGTTGGTGCCGCTGGCGTAGTCGCCCACCGACTCCGGGGTCCAGGCGCCCAGGAAGATGGAGCCGGCATTCTTGAGCCGGGGCAGCAGGGCGCGCGGGTTTTCGGTCTGCACAATCAGGTGCTCGGGGGCATAGGCATTGGAGATCTCCGCCGCCTGCTCCAGGTTGCTGCAAATGAAGGTGCGGCTCTCACTCAGGGCCCGGCGGGCGATGTCGGCCCGGGAGAGGGCGGTGAGCTGGCGCGCCAGGGCCTCATCCACCCTGGCGGCAAAGTCCCGGCTCGGGGTCACCAGGATCACCTGGGAGTCGGGGCCGTGTTCGGCCTGAGACAGCAAGTCGGAGGCAATAAAGTCGGCATCGGCGAACTCGTCGGCGATCACCAGCACTTCCGACGGGCCGGCGGGCATGTCGATGGCGGCGCCGTCCACATCACTCGACACCTGCTGCTTGGCCTCGGTCACCCAGGCATTGCCCGGGCCGAAGATTTTGTCCACCTTGGTGACGGTTTCGCTGCCATAGGCCATGGCCGCCACCGCCTGGGCGCCGCCCAGGGCATAGATGGCGTCTACGCCGCAGCGTTTGGCGGTGTAGACAATGGCGTCGTTGATGGGCGGCGGCGAGCACAGCACCACCCGCTCGCAGCCGGCCAGGCGGGCCGGAATGGCCAGCATCATCACGGTAGACACCAGCGGCGCGCTGCCGCCGGGCACATACAGGCCCACCTTGGTAATGGGCTGAAAGTGCAGCTCGCAGCGCACGCCGGGGCTGGTGTCCTGGATCACGGGGGTGGGCAGCTGGGCGCGGTGAAAGGCCTCGATATTGCCGATGGCCAGCTCAATGGCGGCCTTCAGCTCGTCATCCACTCGCTCGCTGGCGGCGGTGATCTCCGCCTCGGTCAGTTCAAGGGTGTCGCGCTCGGCGCGGTCCAGAGTACGGGTGAGATCGAGCAGGGCGGCATCGCCCCCTTCGCGCACCTTGGTGATAATGCCGGCTACCTGCGCCTCGCGGCCGCTCTGCTCCAGGGCGGGGCGGCGCAGGGCGGCGGCCTGCTCGGCCGCGCTCAGTTGGTTCCAGTCCAGGGTGTTCATGGCTTACTCCATCATCTTCTCAATGGGTAGCACCAGAATGGAGGAGGCGCCCAGGGCCTTGAGGCCTTCCATGGTTTCCCAGAACATGTCTTCGCTGCTTACCATGTGAATGGCCACCTGGTTGGTCTCGCCCGCCAGCTGCATAATGGTGGGGCGCTCGGCGCCGGGCAGCAGATCGATCACCTGCTCCAGCTTGTCCTTGGGAGCGTGCAGCATGATGTATTTGCTTTCCCGCGCCTGTTGCAGGCCCTGAATGCGGGGCAGCAGCTTGTCCACAATTTGCTGCTTGCCGGCGGGCAGGGCGTTGCCGCTCTGGATCAGCACCGCCTTGGAACGGAAGATGACGTCGGCTTCCACCAGGCCGTTGGCCTCCAGGGTGGCGCCGGTCGACACCAGATCGCAGATGGCGTCGGCCACGCCGGCGCGGGGCGCCACTTCCACCGAGCCGTTCAGCATCACGCTCTTGAACTTCACGCCCTGCGCATCCATAAAGCGCTTCAGCAGCCAGGGGTAGGAGGTGGCGATGCGCCTGCCTTCCAGGCTTTGCGGGCCTTGATAGTCGAAGTCGTCGGCCACCGCCAGCGACAGCCGGCAGCCGCCGAAGTCGAGGCGCTTGAGCACACTGTAGTCGGCGGCCTCGCCCTGGGCCTGGCGGTCCATCAGGGTTTCTTCCAGCACGTTTTCACCCACCACGCCGAGATCCACCACGCCGTCCATCACCAGGCCGGGAATGTCGTCGTCGCGCACCAGCAGCAGATCGATGGGCATGTTTTCGGCATGGGCGATCAGCCGCTGCTCGCGCAGGTTGAGCTTGACGCCGCAGCCCTTGAGCAGCTGCTGGCATTCCTTGCTCAGACGACCGGACTTCTGAATCGCAATGCGAAGGCGGGTTTTATCCAAAGTCATAAGCTGTGTTCCTTGTTGGTGATGTGAGTCCTGAAACGAAAAACCCCCGAAAGCGATGCTTCCGGGGGTCATAAATTCTGTCCTGCTGGAAGCCGCCAAGCGCAAGGTCTTCCAGAAAAAGCATTCTGAAAGACTAGTGTGGATGATGATGGTGATGCTTGGCGGTGTGCAGGAAGTTCATGATGCTGTATTCGGCTCGTTCAATTCGTTGAAAACGCAATCACCATAGCAAGCCGGTGCCGTTTTGCCAACCGTCAATTCATGGTTTTGTGTGAGACTGCTCCCGTTTGAGACAGGTGGTGTGTGGCAAGATCTGCGCTATAAGGCCAGCTCGGCCGGCATTAAACATGGCAACGGTATGGTGATTGGCGCAATCCACTGCATTTTCACCACTCGGCAATATGCCGCCGCATCGTTTCGGCTGGTCTTTTTATGGTCAGCGGGCGAATACTTTTTACTCGAATGAATCTATGCAAAAATAGCCGGCCTATTGTGTACATTTGCCCACAGGATTGGGTGCTGCCCGCGTCATCCGGCCTGCGGGGCCGGGCTCAGGGTACCCCGCTTACCGGCCAGGAGAGGCCCACTACATGGAACGCCGTCGTTTTCTTACCGGTTTCGCCAGCCTGGCGGCGCTGCCGCTGCTGGGCTGTGGCCCCGGCGCACCACTGCGTCTTGGCATTCATGCCTGGATCGGCTACGAAACCCTGTATCTTGCCCGCAACCTCAACTGGCTGCCCGACAGTGTGCGCCTGGTGTCGGGGGCCAGCGCCACCGACTCCCTCAAGGGGCTGCGCCGGGGCGAGCTGGACGGAGCCTGCCTGACCCTGGACGAAGTGTTGCTGGCGCGCAGCCAGGACATTCCCCTGACCATTGCCGCTGTGTTTGATGTGTCGGCGGGGGCCGACATGCTGGTGGTCCGCCCCGGCATTCGGCATCTTGAACAGCTGGCCGGCACACGTCTGGGGGTGGAGTCCACCGCCCTGGGGGCACTGATGCTGAACCGGGTGCTGCACAGGGCCGGACTGCCGCGTTCGGCGCTGCAGCTGGTGGAGCTGGCGCCCGACGAGCAACTGGCGGCCTGGCAGGCCGGCCGGGTCGATGCGGTGATCAGTTATGAGCCCATTGCCGGACGGCTGCTGGAAAACGGTGGTGAACGGCTGTTTGACAGCCGCAGCCTGCCCGACACCATTTTCGACGTGCTGGCGGTACGCGCCGATACCGCCGCCGAGCCCCTGGCCAGCCTGGTGCACTATCATTTTCGGGCTCTGGAACATCTTCGCACCAATCGCCAGGATGCCCTCTACCGTATTGCCGGACGACAGCAGGTAACCCCGGCGCAAGTGGAGCAGGCGCTGGCCGGTGTGGTCATGCCCAACCTCTCCGCCAATCGCCGTTATCTGGATAACCCGGACAGCCGGCTGGCCGGGGCGGCCCGGCAACTGCACGACATCATGCTGGACCATGGGCTGCTGCCCAGACCCGACCGGTTGCAGGGGCTGTTTACTTCCCGCTGGCTGCCCGAGGACAAGGCATGAGCCGGCATCGTCTTGCCCTGTTGCTGTTCTGCCTGCTGGCGCTGCCGGCCCGGGCCGAACAGCTGCTTACCCTGGGGGTGTTTGCCTACCGGCCCAAACCCATGATGGTCACCATGTATCAGCCCCTGGCCGACTATCTGAGTGCGCAGTTGCCCGATGCGCGAGTGCGCCTGCTGGTGCTGGATCAGGACGAAATGGAAACCGAGCTGTCCCGCAACGGTCTGGATCTGGTGTTTACCAACCCCAGCCACTACCTGCTGCTGCGCAGCCACAATGCCCTGACCGGGGTGCTGGCCACCAAAATAAGCCGTGAGCAGGGCCGGGCCGCCAGCGCCCTGGGCGGGGTGATCCTGGCTCGCAGGGATCGCACCGAGCTGACGACGCTTGAGGATTTGCGCCATCGCCATATTGCCATTCCCGGCACGCGCTTTCTCGGCGGCTATCAAACCCAGGCGCTGGAGCTGCTGGAGGCGGGCATCAGACCGGAAAAGGACACCACCCTGACCGTGGTGGGCGGGCATGACGGGGTCATTGCCACCCTGCTGGAAGGGCGGGCCGATGCCGGTTTTGTGCGCACCGGTATTCTTGAAAGCCTGCCCGAGGAGCAGCAACGTCAGTTCAGGGTGATCAATGCCCAGAGCCTGCCCGGGTTTCCCTATGCGGTGTCAACCCGCCTGTATCCGGAATGGCCCTTTCTGGCACTGCCGCGCGTGTCGATGCAGCAGGTGCGCCGCATTGCCAGCGCGCTGATGGCGCTGGAGCACAACCACCCGGCGGCGCTGGCCGCCGGCATTGAAGGCTTTGCCCCGCCGGGGGACTATCTGCCGGTGGAAAACCTGGCCCGGCGCCTGCGCCAGCCACCCTTTGACGCCGAAGAAGAGCCCAGCCTGCTGGCGCTGTGGCGCTACTACGGCCCCTGGCTGGTGTTTGTGTGCGTGCTGCTGTTGTTGCTCAGCCTCAGCCTGGCGGCACTGGTGGGCAAACACTATCAGGTGCGCCAGAGCCGCCGTGCCTACCGGGAACAAAGCCGCCGGCTGGAGGAAGTGATCTGGGGTACCGGCATCGGCACCTGGGAATGGCAGCCCGGGCGCGACCGGCTGGACTGCAGCGAGCAATGTGCCGTTCCCGCGGGTTACTCCAGAGTCTGGCCCGGTCCCTTCAGCGGCCGGCAACTGCGCGGCCTGTTTCATGGCCAGGATGCGGCCGCCCTGTTTGCCGCCTGGCAGCGGGTGCAGGCCGGACACGGCGAGCGGCTGGAGGTGGAGCTGCGGCTGCGCCACCGCCGGGGCGGCTACGCCTGGGTGCTGGTCAAGGGCAGGGTGCTGGCGCGCAACGCCGCCGGCGCGGTGGAGCGCATGTCGGGCACCCTGCAGGACATCAGCCAGCGCAAGCAGCAGCAGGCGGTGATTGCCGACAACGAAGAGCGCCTGCGCACCATAGTGGCCTTTTTGCCCATGGGCATTGCCCTGACCGACCGGCAAGGGTTGATCGTGCACTGCAACGCCGCCGCCGAGGGGCTGCTGGGCATGCGCCCACGGCACCGGCTGGAGGAAGTCTATGCCAATCAGGGCTGGCGGGTGCTGCGGGAAGACGGCAGTCCCATGCCCCGGGAAGAGTTTGCCAGCTCCCGGGCCCTGGCCGAAGGCCGGCCGGTGCACGATGTGGTGGTGTCGTTGCAGTCCGGCGAAGAGCGGCGCTGGCTGAACGTCAGCGCCACGCCCCTCGGCCATGCCAGCTACAGCCTGGTGGTGGCCTTCAGCGACATCACCGCCCAGCGCCGGGCCGATCTGGATCTGCGGCTGGCGGCGAGCGTGTTCAGCCACACCCGCGAAGCCATCATGATCACCGACGAAGGCGGCATTATTCTCGATGTGAACGAGTCGTTCACCCGCATTACCGGCTACGGGCGTGAAGAGGTGCTGCACCAGGAGGCCAGCCAGTTGCATTCGGGCCGGCATGCACCGGCCTGCTACGGAGAAATCTGGCAGGCCCTGGCGGCCCATGGTTACTGGCAGGGAGAGGTGTGGAGCCGGCGCCGAAGCGGTGAACAGTATGCGCAGATGCTGAGTGTGAGCCGGGTGCAGGATGCGACCGGTCATTCCCGGCATTTTGTGTTTATGTTTTCGGACATTACCACGCTGCTGGACCAGCAGGAGAAGCTGGAGCGCATTGCTCATTACGACGCCCTGACCGGACTGCCCAACCGGCTGTTGCTGGCCGACCGGCTGCAACAGGCGCTGGCCGCCTGTCGCCGTCAGGGCGGCGCCGTGGGCCTGGTCTACCTGGATCTGGATGGCTTCAAGGCGGTCAACGATACCCACGGTCACGATGCCGGAGACGAGCTGCTCAGGCAGTTGGGGGCCCGCATGCAGCAGTGCCTGCGCGAACACGATACCCTGGCACGCATGGGTGGCGACGAGTTCGTGGCGGTGCTGGCCGCCATGCAGGGGGTGAAGGATGGCGATGAGGTGATGGACCGTCTGCTCGCCGCAGCCAGCACTCCCATCGAGCTGGGCGAGGTGACCTTGCGGGTGTCCGCCAGCCTGGGCCTGGCGGTGTATCCGGCTGACGGGGTGGACGCCGATCAGCTGATGCGCCGGGCCGATCTGGCCATGTATGCCGCCAAGCAGGAGGGCAAAAACCGCTGGCAGCGCTTTGCCGGCCTGCGCCGGGAGCAGCTGGAATACGAGCTGGGCGAGGCGTAGGCGCCGTGATCACGCCGGCGCCCACAGACAGCGATAATAACCAAGGAGCACACCATGACCGATGTTTTGCTGATGATCGTCTTTACCCTGATGGCGGGGCTGGCCATGCCGGCCGGCGCGCTGCTGGCGCGCATTGAACGCATTCATCCCGACTGGCTGGAGAACGAATTCCGGCATTCGGTGGTGGCCTTTGGCGGCGGCGCCCTGCTGTCGGCGGTGGCCCTGGTGCTGGTGCCGGAAGGGGCGGCGCGGCTCGAGGTGAGCACGGTGGCACTGTGTTTTGCCGGCGGCGGCCTGGCCTTTATGGCGCTGGATGTGCTGCTGGCGTATTTCAGAACCCGGGCCGGCCAGCTGGCCGCCATGCTGTCGGACTTTATTCCCGAATCCCTGGCCCTGGGCGCGGCCTTTGCCTATGGCAGCCAGGGCGGCGCCCTGCTGCTGGCCGGACTGATGGCGCTGCAGAACCTGCCCGAAGGCTTTAATGCCTACCGGGAGCTGTCGGAAAGTGCGCGTCCGGGCAATGGCCGGGGGCGGGCGGTCAAATCCTTTGTCGCCATGGCGCTGCTGGGGCCGCTGGCGGCGCTGGCGGGCTATTTCTGGTTGTCGGCCAACCCGGCACTGGTGTCGGGCATCATGCTGTTTGCCGCCGGCGGCATTCTGTATTCGGTGTTTCAGGACATCGCCCCTCAGGCGGTGCTGGAGCGTCACTGGGCGCCGCCCATGGGGGCGGTGTTCGGCTTTCTGCTGGGCATTCTGGGGCACATGCTGCTCACCCACGGTAGCTGAATAAAATCACACGCCGCCTGCCGCCGGTGGGCGGCTTTTGGTATGATTCCCTTTTTTAGCAACGGAACCGCCGCCCGTGCAGCCCACCGACAGTACCGCATTATTTGACCCCGACGGCCCCCTGGCGCAAGCGATAGAGGGCTTTCGCCCCCGCGCCGCCCAGGTGGAGATGGCGGCGGCGGTCACCCGGGCCATGACCGATCGCATTCCGCTGGTGGTGGAGGCGGGCACCGGCACCGGCAAGACCTACGCCTATCTGGCGCCGGCCCTGGCCGCCGGCAAAAAGGTGGTGGTCAGCACCGGCTCGCGCAACCTGCAGGAGCAGCTTTATCACCGGGACCTGCCCACCCTGGTCAAGGCGCTGGGTTATGCCCGGCCGGTGGCGTTGCTCAAGGGCCGGGCCAATTACCTCTGTATCGAGCGGCTGGGCCGGCTTAATGACGCCGTGCCCGGGCTGTCGGCCGAGGCGCTGAATGACCTGCACACCGTGCGCCGCTTTGCCCCGCTCACCACCAGCGGGGATGTGGGCGATATTCCCGGGCTGCCCGAGCGCAGCGAGATTTTGCCGCTGATAACCAGCACCAACGACAACTGCGCCGGCCGCGATTGCGTCCACTATCAGGACTGCTACCTGGTCAGGGCCCGCAACAAGGCCATGGAAGCCCAGGTGGTGGTGGTGAACCACCACCTGTTCTTTGCCGACATGGCGGTGCGCGACACCGGTTTTGGCCAGCTGATCCCCGATGCCGAGGTGTGCATTCTCGACGAGGCCCACCAGTTGCCGGAGATCGCCGGCCAGTATTTCGGTCAGAGCCAGTCGAGCCGGCAGTTTGTGGAGCTGTCGCGGGATCTGCGGCTGGCGCAGAAAACCGAGGCCAAAGACATGGCCCAGCTCGGCAAGGCCGCGGATCAGCTGGAGCGCTGCGCCCAGGACTTTCGCCTGGCCTTTGGCCTGGACACCGGACGCGGCCAGCTGCGTCCGGCACTGGGCCGGCCGGCGGTGGCCCAGGCGCTGGCCCGGCTGAACGACAGCCTGGCCTTTACCCACGAGGTACTGAAGCTGGCACTCGGCCGGGGCGAACAGCTGGATCAGTGCTTTGAACGCTTGATCGGCCTGCGCACCCAGCTGGACGGCCTGACCCGGGTCGAGGAAAACGGCTATTCCTTCTGGTATGACTGCAGCCGGCTGCACGTGGCGCTGCACAAGACGCCGCTGTCGGTGGCCGAGCGTTTTGCGGCCGAGCTGGCGCGGGAACAAACCAGCTGGATCTTCACCTCCGCCACCCTGGCGGTGGGAGACAGCTTTGCCCATTTTTGCGCCGATCTCGGACTCACCGAGTGCCGCACCTTGCAATTGGACAGCCCTTTTGATTACCCTCGCCAGTCGCGCCTGTGCGTGCCCCGTTATCTGCCCGAAACCAGCGGCACGGGGCGGGGCACCTTGCTGGCCAACAGCCTGCTTGAGACGATTGAGCGGGTGCCGGGCGGCACTTTCTTCTTGTGCACCAGCTACCAGGTGATGCGGGAAGTGGCTGAAGTGCTGCGCGCCCGACTGGATCGCACCGTGCTGATGCAGGGAGAAGACAACAAGGTACGGCTGCTGGAGCGCTTCGGCCAGGATGGCCGGGCGGTGCTGGTGGCCACCGGCAGCTTCTGGGAAGGCATAGACGTGCGTGGCCGCGCCCTGCAGTGCGTGGTGATCGACAAGCTGCCCTTTGCCGCCCCCGACGACCCGCTGCTCAGCGCCCGGCTGGAAGACTGCCGCCGCCGGGGCGAAGACGGTTTTGCCCGGGTGCAGTTGCCCAAGGCCATCATCACCCTCAAGCAGGGGGTGGGGCGGCTGATCCGCGACGTGGACGACAGGGGCGTGCTGGTGATCACCGACGCCCGTCTGGTGAACCGGGCCTACGGTGCCGACTTTATCGCCAGCCTGCCGGCCATGCCGCGCACCCGCAGCCTGCCGGCCCTGAACGAATTTTTGTCACATCTGGAGTAATCATCCATGAGCCTGTTACTGGCCATCGACACCGCCACCGAAGCCTGCTCAGCCGCCCTCTGGCACCATGGCGAGGTGCTCAGCCGCTATCAGGTGGCGCCACGGGGACATACCGAACTGATCCTGCCCATGGTGGAGGAGCTGCTGGCCGAGGCGGGTGTACCCCTGAGCCGGCTCGACGGCCTGGCCTTTGGCCGCGGGCCGGGCTCCTTTACCGGTGTGCGCATCACCCTGGGTGTGGCCCAGGGGCTGGCCTTTGGCGCCGATCTGCCGCTGGTCGGGGTGTCCAACCTGCAGGCGCTGGCGCAGGGAGCACACCGTCACACCGGTTGCGACACCGTGCTGGCCACCATCGATGCCCGCATGGGCGAAATCTACGCCGGCGGCTTTACCCTGGAACAAGGGGTGATGGTTGAGCGCGCAGCCGAGGCCGTGCTGCCCCCGGCCGAGTTTCTGGCCGGTGCCGGTGGTCTCTGGCAGCAGGGCGCCGGCAGCGGCTTTGTCACCTATCCTGAACTGACAGGATGCGTGCAGGCGTTGTGCGAGGCGGTGCCCTTTCCCGACGCGCGCGATATGCTGCCCGCCGCCCTGCGGGATCTGGCCGCCGGCCTGGGGGTGAGCGCCGCCGATGCCAGGCCGGTGTATCTGCGTGACAAGGTGACCTGGCAAAAGCTGCCCGGTCGCTGAGGAGTCGGGGTGACCATTTTTTATTCGTTTGCCCGGGAAGAGGTGCCGCTGATGTTTGTGCAGCGGCCTTATCACAGAACCCGTCTGTGCACGCGCCGTCGCCAGCGCCAGCGCCAGCGTCTGCTGCGCCAGTGGCACCGGCAGCGACGCCGCTGAACGATCACCTGTTTTTGTGCCCGGCCAGGCCGGGCCGCATCTGACTGAGCCTGCATGACTTATACATATATTGCCGATAATCACAGCCTGGCGGAGTTTTGCCAGACCGACGCCCGCCTGCTGGCGGTAGACACCGAGTTTGTTCGGACCCGTACCTTTTATGCCCGCCCCGGGCTGTATCAGTTGCACGACGGCCAGCGCACCGCCCTGATCGATCCCCTGGCGGTGACCGACCTGAGCCCTTTGTGGCGGCTGCTGCACGACTCCAGCCGGCTGTGCCTGCTGCACGCCGGCGGCGAGGATCTGGAGTTGTTCCAGCACCAGAGCGGTGCCCTGCCGGCCCGGGTGCACGATACCCAGCTGGCGGCGGCCTTTCTGGGCCTGGGCGCCCAGCTCGGCTTTGCGCCCCTGGTGGAACAACTGCTCGGGGTCAGCCTCGACAAGGCCCATGCCCGTACCGACTGGCTGGCCCGGCCGCTGTCGCCGGCCCAGCTCAGCTATGCCGCCGATGACGTGATTTACCTCTATCCCCTGTACCAGCAGCTGCATGATCAGCTGGAGCACAAGGGGCTGCTCGGCTGGTTCGAGCAGGAGTGCGAAGGGACGGTGAAACGGCGGGCGGTCAGCGTGCAGCCGAAGCTTGCCTACCTGGAAGTTAAAAACGCCTGGACCCTGGATCGGCAGGCGCTGGGTATTTTGCAGCGGCTGTGTGAGTGGCGGCTGAACGAAGCACGCAAGCGCGATCTGGCGGTGAACTTTGTGGTGCGCGAGGCCCATTTGTTCCGCGTGGCCGAGCGGGCACCGCAAAGCCTGACCGATCTCAACCGCCTGGGGCTGGAGCCGATGGAGATAAAACGCCATGGCCAGACCCTGCTGACGCTGGTGCAACAGGCGCTGGCGGCACCGGACAGCTGGCCCGAGCGGGTGCAGCGGCTGGTGGACTTTCCCGGTTACAAGGCCGAGCTCAAGCGCATTCGCGAGCTGGTGGAGCAGGCCGGTGAGGCCTCCGGCGTACCGGCGGAGCTGATTGCCTCCAAGCGGCTGATTCATCAATACCTGAGCTGGAAGTGGCGGCTGGAGCAGAGCGAGGAGGCCAGGCCGGCGCTGTTGCAGGGCTGGCGCGGTGAGTTGCTGCAGGACAGGCTGTAATCTTGTGGTTCAGCCATAAAGACAACGGCGCTGTTGATGCAGCGCCGTTGTGATGAGTGTCCGGTTGCCGATGTTCAGTTGCCGGCCTCGGAGGGAGTGGCGGGTTTGTCTTCCGGCTCGGGCAGCATGATATTAAGCTCCAGCACCGAAAGGTTTTCCCCTTTCTGATCGAGCTGAACCGAGATCTGCTCCAGATCGATATTTACATACTTGCGAATGACTTCCAGGATATCCTGTTTCAGCTGCGGCAGGTAATCGGGGGTGTCCCGCTGACTGCGTTCGTGAGCCACGATGATCTGCAGGCGCTCCTTGGCGATTTTGGCGCTGCTCTGGTTCTTTCTTGAGCGGAAATAGTCCAGTAGAGACATGAGTTAACTCCCAAAAAGTCGGCTGAAAAATCCCTTCTTCCCTTCTTCGAGGAAACGAAACTCCCGCTCTTCACCGAGCAGGCGGGCCACAGTGTCGGTGTAGGCCTGGCCGGCGTCGGACTCGCCGTCGAGGATCACCGGTTCACCGGCGTTGGACGCCTTGAGCACGGCCTGGGACTCGGGGATCACCCCCAGCAGCGGAATGGCCAGGATCTCCTGCACGTCTTCCACGCTCAGCATGTCGCCCCGGTTGACCCGCTCGGGGGAGTAGCGGGTCAGCAACAGGTGCTCCTTGATCGGCTCCAGACCCTGTTCGGCCCGGCGGGATTTGGAGGAAAGAATGCCCAGAATGCGGTCGGAGTCGCGCACCGAAGACACTTCCGGGTTGGTGGTGACAATGGCCTCGTCGGCAAAGTAAAGCGCCATCAGGGCGCCGCTTTCAATGCCGGCGGGCGAGTCGCAAATAATGTAGTCAAAGCCCATTTCGTGCAGGTCGTTGATGACCTTTTCCACGCCGTCCCGGGTCAGGGCATCCTTGTCGCGGGTCTGTGAGGCGGGCAGTATGTAGAGCTGATCAACCCGCTTGTCGCGGATCAGCGCCTGGTTGAGGTTGGCGTCACCGTTGATGACGTTGACAAAGTCGTAGACCACGCGGCGTTCGCAGCCCATGATCAAGTCAAGATTGCGCAGGCCGATGTCAAAGTCGATGACCACCGTCTTATGGCCCAGTTTGGCCAGACCGGTGCTGATGGCTGCGCTGGAGGTGGTTTTACCCACGCCTCCCTTACCAGAAGTGACGACGATTATCCGTGCCATAAAATGTGTTCCTAAGTCGTAAGAAAATCAGATCCTGTCCAGCTTGAGCTGTTCGCCCACCAGAGAAATGCTGACCGGTTGTTCCCATTGCTCGCCCTGAAGCCCGTCGCTGAGCTGATAGTGTCCGGCGATGGACACCAGCTCGGGCATCAGTTGCTGGCAATAAATGCGTGCGTGTTCGTTGCCCTTGGCACCGGCCACGGCCCGGCCCCGCAAGGCGCCGTAAACATGAATGCTGTCGTCGGCAATGACTTCGGCGCCATTACTGACGGCACCCAGTATGACCAGAGAGCCGTTCTGGGCGTAGATTTGCTGGCCGGAACGCACCGGGCCGCGATGTACCCGGGTGCCCGGCTGGTTGAGCAGGGCGGGAGAGGGGGACTGGGCCGGCGTTGCCACCTTGCCGGTGGTCATCACCGCCAGGCCGGCGGCGCGGGCGGCGGCGCGTCCGTTGTCGTCAAGAAGGCCACTGACGCCCACCGGCACCAGCTCCAGTTCGCGCACGGCGGCGGCCAGAGCGGAAAAATCAGGGATATCCGGTAATTTTTCGATATTGATAACCAGTGGTGCGGCGCGAAAAAATTCCGGCGCCTGTGCGATTTTTTCCTGCAGTTGCTGTTTGACCTGCGCAATGTTGGCAGAGGTAATATGCAACACCGACAGGGTAAAGCTGCTGCCTTTCAATTCAATGCCACGCTCCGCCATAAGCGGCTGTCCCCCAAGGAAGTGATCCTTTTTGTTATTGGTCGTGCTGATGTTATAGTTTGCCATCCAGACTGGCAATAAACCCGACGGATTATAGCAATTTCCATGTTGTGTGCAGTGTATAAAAGCCCCAAAAAGGCAGAGACCTATTTGTTTGTGGAGCGTCGCGACGATTTTTCGCGTGTGCCCGCGCCCCTGATGGCCACCTTTGGTACGCCGCAGCTGGCAATGATGATCAACCTGGCCACCAAAACCCGGCTGGCGCTGTCGGATATCGACAAGGTGCGGGAAGCCCTGCGCACCCAGGGGTTCTATCTGCAGTTGCCGCCACCGCCGGAAAACCTGCTCAAGGAACACCTGGCCCGCCAGGCTGCCCGTCGCGACGCTGAATAAAGGATCCCGTTATGTACCAGCATATTGATCAGGAAGGCTTTGTGTTGCCCTATGCCACCGGCAAGGTGGTGTGCGTGGGTCGCAGTTACCGGGATCATGCCGAGGAGCTGAACAATCCGGTGCCCGAGGCCCCCTTGTTATTTATCAAGCCGGCCACCAGTCTGGTTCCCCTGGATGAGCCGCTGGTACTGCCGGCCGGTCAGGGCCCGGTACACCATGAAGTGGAAGTGGCGCTGCTGGTGGGGCGGCGGTTGTGCAAGGCCACTCCCGCCGAAGCCCTGAGCGGGGTGGCGGGCGTGGGGCTGGCGCTGGATCTGACGCTGCGTGCGGTGCAGGACGAGCTGAAGGGCAAGGGCCACCCTTGGGAGCGGGCCAAGGCCTTTGACGGCAGTTGCCCCATGGGCCCCTTTGTGGCGCCAGAGCTGTTGTCGCCGCTGTCGCAGCTGGATTTTTCCCTCACCGTGAACGGTGCGCCGCGCCAGGCGGGCAACACTCGGCTGATGATGTGGCCCATGGGCGAGTTGCTGGCGGAGATAAGCCGGAGCTTTACCCTGATGCCCGGCGACATTGTGCTCACCGGCACCCCCAGGGGCGTGGGAGAACTGCAGGGCGGCGACGAGCTTGTTCTGACTCTGGACAATAAATTCGTCGTTGCGGCGAAGGTAGCAAAATAAATGCAGGCAGATTTCTGGCAGACCAAAACCCTCGACGAAATGAACGACGAGGAATGGGAAGCCCTGTGCGAC
The DNA here is from genome assembly GCF_030849025.1 of Oceanimonas pelagia. Taxonomy (NCBI): domain Bacteria; kingdom Pseudomonadati; phylum Pseudomonadota; class Gammaproteobacteria; order Aeromonadales; family Aeromonadaceae; genus Oceanimonas; species Oceanimonas pelagia. The sequence continues at coordinate 1,555,620 of NZ_CP118224.1, read as the reverse complement.
GGTTGCGGCAAATGCTGCCTCAACAAGCTGATCGACGAAGACACCGATGAGCTGGTGCACACCAACGTGGCCTGTGAGCTGCTCAATACCCACAGCTGCGCCTGCAGCGATTATGCCAATCGGTTTGCCCGCGTGCCGGACTGCCTGAAGATCACCCGTGAGCAGCTTGCCGATTTCTACTGGCTGCCCTCCACCTGTGCTTACCGGGTGCTGTCCGAGGGCAAGTCGCTGCCGTCCTGGCACCCGCTGCGTACCGGCTCCAAAAGCGCCATGCACCGTGCCGGCCAGTCGGTGCGGGGCAAGGTGGTACCGGAATCAAAGGCCGGCGACTGGGAAGATCACATTATTACCTGGGCGGGCTGAATAGCCGCAGGCTCCGTTTTTATCCGGCGCCCAGGGCCGTTCGCCTTTGCTCACAAAATGGATTCCGGCCCGGGGGCCGGAATGACCCGCCTTTAACCTCTTGCTCCCGCCAGCCTCACCACGATAAACAGCGCTGCCAGTGCCGCCAGCAGTGCGAAAACTCCCATCAGCCATTGCGGCATGGACAGCCCCAGCCACTGCCAGTCGATGGAAGAGCAGTCACCACTGGGATAGAACAGGGCCGGCCACCAGGCCTCGAGCCGGAACCAGGCGGGAAACTCGGCCACGGTGGAGCATTGGTGAAAGGGCGAGGGGTTGAGCTGGTAGCCCACATGCTCCCTGGCCAGTAAAAACCCCTCTGCCGACGCCGCCAGCCAGCCGGCCAGGGCCAGGTTGCTCCACAGCGGGTGACGCGGCGCCAGCCAGCCCAGCAGGCCGGCCAGTATCACGCCAGCCAGAGCCGCCCGCTGGTACACACACATCACGCAGGGGGCATAATCTTCCACATACTGATAGTAAAGGGCTGCCAGCAGCAGCGCCGTGCTGCCCAGGGTCAACAGGGCCCAGGCCAGGCGGGTGCGGGAGAACTGGTTCACGAATAAATCCTTGTTGGTAGTGATGCGGCAAGGGTGGGGCCGCTTGTGGGAGACTGGTCCGCTCTGTTATTATTTTTTGTGTTTTTTACCAAATTTAACATTCCTGAGACAGAGTGGTTCCATGGTCATCAAGGCACAAAGCCCCGCCGGTTTTGCGGAAGAATATATCATCGAGTCCATCTGGAACAGTCGCTTTCCTCCCGGCTCCATTTTACCTGCCGAGCGGGAATTGTCGGAGCTGATTGGGGTGACCCGTACCACCCTGCGGGAAGTGCTGCACCGGCTGGCCCGGGACGGCTGGCTGACCATACGGCACGGCAAGCCTACCCGGGTCAACAATTTCTGGGAGACCTCCGGCCTCAATATTCTGGAAACCCTGGCGCGCCTTGACGCCGACAAAACCCCCGAGCTGATTGAGCACTTGCTGTCGGCCCGCACCCATATCAGCAGTATCTTTATTCGTGGCGCCATTCGTCATGATCCCGAAGCGGTGCAGGCGGCGGTAACGGGGCTGGAGCGGCTGAACGACGACGCCGAGGCCTACTCCGCCTTTGACTACCAGGTGCATCATCGTCTGGCCTTTGCCTCGGGCAACCCCATTTATGGCTTGATCCTCAATGGCTTCCGGGGGCTGTATTGCCGGGTGGGGCGTTATTACTTCTCCCGCCCCGGAGCCCGGGCGCTGGCCGCCGACTATTACCGCGGGCTGGCCGAGCACGCCAGGGCGGGCCGGGCGGAAGAGGTGGTGGAGCTGGTGCGGGACTACGGCAAGGCCTCGGGCCGGTTGTGGCAGGAAATGCGCGATCAGCTGCCCGATACCCTGCTGCCGTCCGCCTGATGAAAACGCCTCTCACACGAGAGGCGTTTTGGGTTTAGCCGGCGGAGTCGCCTTTGGGCGGACAGCGGCTCAGCAGGGTGCCGCTGCCGTCGGCCTCTTCCTGCTCCAGCAGTACGTCAAAGCCCCACAGCCGGTGCACATGCTTGATGACCTCATGGCTGGAGTCCGACAGCGGAATGCGGTTGTGAGGCACGTGGCGCAGGGTGAGCGAGCGGTTGCCTTTTACTTCCACGTTGTAGACCTGAATGTTGGGCTCCAGGTTCGAGAGGTTGTACTGGTTCGACAGGGTCTGGCGCAGCTGCCGGTAGCCGGCATCGTCGTGAATGGCGGAAATTTCCAGATAGTTGCGGGTGTCGTCGTCGGCCACGGCAAACAGGTGAAAGTCCCGCATCACCTTGGGGGAGAGAAACTGGCTGATAAAGCTCTCGTCCTTGAAGTTCTCCATGGCAAAGTGCAGGGTTTTGACCCAGTCCGAGCCGGCGATATCCGGAAACCAGGCCCTGTCTTCCTCGGTGGGGGTCTCGCAAATGCGGCGAATGTCCTGAAACATGGCAAAGCCGAGCGCATAGGGGTTGATGCCCGAGTAATACTTGCTGTTGTAGGGCGGCTGATACACCACGTTGGTGTGGCTGTGCAGTATCTCCAGCATAAACTTGTCGGAAACCAGGCCCTCGTCGTACATGTGCTGACAAATGGTGTAGTGCCAGAAGGTGGCCCAGCCCTCGTTCATCACCTGGGTCTGTTTCTGCGGATAGAAGTACTGGCTTATCTTGCGCACAATGCGCACTACCTCCCGTTGCCAGGGCTCCAGCAGCGGGGCGTGCTTTTCAATGAAATACAGCAGGTTTTCTTCCGGCTCCCGGGGGTAGCGCTGTTTCTGTTTCTCTCTGGCATCGTTCATGCGCGGCAGGGTGCGCCACAGCTCGTTGACCTGGGTTTGCAGATAGGCCTCGCGGGCTTTCTGCCGGCGGCGTTCTTCCGCCAGCGACAGCTTCTGCGGCCGCTTGTAGCGGTCGACCCCGTAGTTCATCAGGGCGTGGCAGCTGTCGAGCAGGCTTTCCACTTCCGCCACGCCATATTTTTCCTCGCATTCGTTGATGTAGTGCTTGGCAAACAGCAGGTAGTCGATAATCGACTCGGCATCGGTCCATGCCTTGAACAGATAATTGTTCTTGAAAAAGGAATTGTGACCGTAGCAGGCGTGGGCCATGACCAGCGCCTGCATGGGCATGGTGTTTTCCTCCATCAGGTAGGCGATGCAGGGATTGGAGTTGATCACGATTTCGTAGGCCAGACCCATCTGGCCTCGCTTGTAGGTTTGCTCGGTCTGAATGAACTTTTTGCCGTAGGACCAGTGATGATAGCCAATGGGCATGCCGATGCTGGAATAGGCATCCATCATCTGCTCACCGGTGATGATCTCTATCTGGTTGGGATAGGTGCCGAGGCCGTAATGCTCGGCAATGCGGGCGATTTCCCTGTGATAGGCCTCGAGCAGGTCAAAGGTCCAGTCCGGTCCGTCACTCAGCGGCCGGCTTTTTTTCAGAGCTTGTGCCATAGGTCACCTCATGCCGCCTGTTTTCTGAACAGCTCCCGGAACACGGGATAAATGTCTTCCACCGAGCGAATATGCTCCATGGCAAAGGTAGAAAACTGCCGGGCAATGGATTCATACTCGTGCCACAGGCTCTGGTGGGCCCGGTTGGTGATCTCGATATAGGTGTAGTAGCGCACCAGCGGCATGATGTCTTTCTGCAGCAGCTGCCGGCACAGGGGAGAGTCGTCGGCCCAGTTGTCGCCGTCGGACGCCTGGGCGGCGTAGATGTTCCACTGATCCGCCGGGTAACGTTCGGCCATTACCTCTTTCATCAGCTGCAGCGCGCTGGAAACGATGGTGCCGCCGGTTTCCTGAGAGTAGAAAAACTCCTGCTCGTCCACCTCCTTGGCCTGGGTATGGTGACGAATAAACACCACGTCAACGTTCTTATAGCTGCGGGTCAGGAACAGGTAGAGCAACAGGTAAAAACGCTTGGCCATGTCCTTGGTGGCCTGATCCATGGAGCCGGACACGTCCATCAGGCAGAACATCACCGCCTGGGTTGAAGGCACCGGCCGCTTGACGAAATTGTTGTAGCGCAGATCAAAGGTATCGATAAAGGGCACGGCGGCAATGCGCCGTTTGAGCTCGGTGATTTCGTCCTCCAGCTCCTGAATACGGGCGTAGTTTTCCGCCGGACGTTTGCCCAGCTCCGCCAGCTCCTGTTCCAGCTCGGCCACGGTGCGTTTCTTGCCGGCCTGCAGGGCGGTGCGGCGGGCCAGAGACTGGCGCAGGGAACGCACCACGTTGATGTTGGCCGGCACGCCGTCGGCGGTATAGCCGGCGCGAAAGGTTTTCATTTCACTGATTTTGTTGAGTTTGTTTTTTTCCAGGTTGGGCAGCTCGAGGCCGTCAAACAGCAGATCCAGGTATTCGTCCTTGGAGATCTGGAACACGAAATCGTCCTGACCTTCTCCCTGATTGCTGGCTTCGCCCTGACCGGCGCCCCCGCCTCCGCCGCCGGAGGGGCGGTCGACGCGGTCGCCTTTTACAAATTGATCATTGCCGGGATGCACCTGATCCCGGTGGCCACCCTTGCCGTGATGAAAGAAGGGCTCGGAGATGTCCCGGGTGGGAATGGAGACACTCTCGCCCTTGTCGATATCCTGAATGCTGCGTTTGAGCACCGCGTCCGACACCGCCTTTTTCAGCTGTTGTTTGTAGCGGCGGATGAAGCGCTGCCGGTTGACAGCGCTCTTGTTGCGGCCATTCAGTCGTCTGTCGATAAAATGCGCCATGGTTCCCCCGACTGATAGCGATCAGCTTGACTTGCGTACCCGCAGGTACCATTCGGACAGCAACCGGACCTGCTTGCGGGTGTATCCCTTTTCCATCATGCGATCCACGAAGTCGTCGTGTTTTTTCTGCTCGTCGGCACTGGTTTTCGCATTGAAGGAAATGACCGGCAGCAGCTCCTCGGTATTGGAGAACATTTTCTTCTCGATAACGGTTCTGAGCTTTTCGTAGCTGGTCCAGTTGGGATTTTTGCCGGCATTGTTGGCCCGGGCCCGCAGTACGAAGTTGACGATTTCGTTGCGGAAGTCCTTGGGATTGCTGATGCCGGCGGGCTTTTCGATTTTCTCCAGTTCGGCGTTGAGGGCGGCGCGGTCAAACAGCTGGCCGGTATCCGGATCCCGGTATTCCTGATCCTGAATCCAGAAGTCGGCATAGGTAACATAGCGGTCAAAAATGTTCTGGCCATACTCGGAATAGGACTCGAGGTAGGCGGTTTGAATTTCCTTGCCGATGAATTCCACGTACTTGGGAATCAGGTAGCCCTTGATGAACTCCAGGTAACGGTCGTGTATTTCCTGGGGAAACTGCTCCCGCTCGATTTGCTGCTCGAGCACATAGAACAGATGCACCGGGTTGGCCGCCACTTCGGCGTGATCGAAGTTGAACACCCGGGACAGGATCTTGAAGGCGAAGCGGGTGGAAAGCCCGGTCATGCCTTCGTCGACGCCGGCGTAGTCCCGGTATTCCTGATAGGACTTGGCCTTGGGATCCGTGTCTTTCAGGGTTTCACCGTCGTAGACCCGCATCTTGGAGTAAATGCTGGAGTTCTCCGGCTCCTTGAGCCGCGACAGCACGGTGAACTGGGCCAGGGTTTCCAGGGTGCCCGGCGCACATTTGGCGGTAGACAGCTCACTGTTGGCCAGCAGCTTCTGGTAGATTTCCACTTCTTCGGTTACTCGCAGGCAGTAGGGCACCTTGACGATGTATACCCGGTCGAGAAAGGCCTCGTTGTTCTTGTTGTGCTTGAAATGCTGCCATTCCGACTCGTTGGAGTGGGCCAGAATAATGCCTTCAAAGGGCAGGGCAGACAGTCCCTCTGTGCCGTTGTAGTTGCCTTCCTGGGTGGCGGTCAGCAAGGGGTGCAGCACCTTGATGGGGGCCTTGAACATTTCCACGAATTCCATCATGCCCTGGTTGGCCTTGCACAGGGCGCCGGAATAGGAGTAGGCGTCGGCGTCGTCCTGGGCATAGTGCTCCAGCTTGCGAATGTCGACCTTGCCCACCAGCGAGGAGATGTCCTGGTTATTGTCGTCGCCGGGCTCGGTTTTGGCCACGGCTATCTGGTCGAGTACCGACGGATACACCTTTTCTACCCGGAACCGGGTGATGTCGCCGCCATACTCATGCAGGCGCTTGACCGCCCAGGGCGACATGATGGGGCGCAGATAACGGCGTGGAATGCCGTATTCCTGCTCCAGAACGGGGCCGTCTTCGGTCATGTCAAACAGACAGAAGGGGTGATCGTTGACCGGCGAACCCTTGAGCCGGTAGATGGGCACCTTTTGCATCAGTGCCTTCAGGCATTCGGCCAGGGAGGACTTACCTCCCCCCACCGGGCCCAGCAGATAAAGGATTTGTTTCTTTTCTTCCAGCCCCTGGGCGGCGTGCTTGAGGTAGGAGACAATCTGCTCGATGCTGTCTTCCATACCATAGAAGTCGGCAAAGGCAGGATAGCGGGCGATTACCCGGTTGGAAAACAGCCGGCTGTATCTGGGCACCTGGGCGGTGTCTATCATTTCCGGCTCACCGATGGCCATCAGCAGCCGCTCGGAAGCGGAGGCATAACAGCCCTTGTCGTCGCGGCAAAGGTCGAGGAACTCTTGCAGGCTGTATTCCTCTTCCTTGGCTTTTTCATAGCGCATTTGATAGTGCTCGAAAATACCCATGGTCATTCCCCCTGATTACTAACGGCTCCTGATAGAAGACAGAGCCGTGCGCACACACATTTCACGTCCTGTAGTGATAAGGTTAGTCAGGGTTCGGCCAATGTGCTCGTGTAAGACCCGGAAAAAACTGACATTTATATTCAACGCCACGGAAATTCTCTCTCGGCTGGCATGGCCAGACACCGGGCAAAGGCATGGCGGGCAGGGGAGAGGGGCGGGAGTCTCAGCCGGCGCCGGCACGGCACTGATTGAGCTAACCATGACGTTAACGTAAATCTCTGTCGGGCAAGGGTAAATCCCGGATACATTTGTGATTTTTTACGTTGACTTCACATTTTGCTCCGGTTACATTGAACCAGCATCACGGTCTAGCCACTTGCTACAGCCAATGAAAGCAACTTGTTAGGTGAGATGCGTAGCTCTGTTTAAGCACGTTTCCGTTTGTTTGACCCTCGCCAGTCGAGGGTTTTCTTTTATCTGTAACATTAACTTACGTTAACGTAAGCGGAGGGTATGGGCGCCCTGCTGTTCGAATATTTTGAATATATTGGCCATGAATTTCCGGTTTTTCCTGGCCTTGGTCTGCCTTAGTCTTTATCCAATTCAGTGAACGTTCATGTTTTTGGATGTGTCATTTATTCAATATTTCTGCGTTAAGGAGTCCGCTCATGCCCCACACTCTGGTCCTCAAATCCAGCATTCTTGCTGAACACTCCGAATCCAGCCGTCTGGTTGATGACTTTGTGGCCCGGCTGGATGAACCTAAGGTTACCGTACGGGATCTGGCCGCCGTGCCGCTGCCCTGGCTGGACGGCGAGGGAGCGCAGGCCCTGCGGGGAGCCGGGGAGCTGAATGAACGTCAGCAGGCTCTGCTGGCGCTGTCCAATGAACTGGTTGCCGAGCTCAAGGCCGCCGAACGAGTGGTGATTGCGGCGCCCATGTACAATTTTCATGTGCCGGTGCAGCTCAAGGCCTGGATTGATCTGGTATGCCGGGCCGGTGTGACTTTTCGTTATACCGAGCAGGGGCCGGAAGGCCTTCTCAGGGGCAAGCAGGCCGTGGTGATCAGCACCCGTGGTGGCCAGCACCATGGCAGTGATCGCGACCTGATCACGCCCTACATGGAAACCGTACTGGGTTTTCTGGGCATTTCGGACGTGGAATTTGTGTATGCCGAAGGCCTGAACATGGGCGGCGATGCCCGTGACAGCGGCTTGAACAGTGCCCGTGCCCGGCTGGAGCAACTGGTGGCGGGTTAACCGGCGCAGTCTTCCAAACCGCCAAAAAGGGCTGCGACTGCAGCCCTTTTTTACTGAGCGAAAACCCTTAGCCGAATTGCCGGCGAATGCAGCGCTCCAGAATGCCGATGGTCTGGTCGACATGCTCCTTTTCCAGGATCAGCGGCGGCGACATGGCAATGGCATCGCCCAGAGAGCGCAGCATCAGCCCCTGCTCCCATGCCAGGCTCTGAATTCCCGCGCCTGTGCCGCCGGCCTGACCGGCGGGAGCCTCGAACTCCACCGCGGCAATGAGTGAATAGTTGCGAATGTCGATGACTCCGGGCAGACCCTTAAGGCTGTGCAGTCCCTGCTCGAAGTAACGGCTGATCTCGCCCTCGGCGGCACCGCGTTGATACAGTCCTTCCTGCTCGTAGACATCCAGGGTGGCCATGGCGGCGGCACAGGCCAGCGGGTGGGCGGAATAGGTGTAGCCATGAAAGAACTCCACCCCGCTGGCGCTGGCTGCCATGATGGCGTCATGAATATGATCGCCGGCCAGCACGGCCCCCATGGGCGCCGTGCCATTGGTGAGCCCCTTGGCGGTGGTCATGATGTCGGGCTGTACGTTAAAGGTCTGGCTGGCAAAGACGTTGCCGGTACGGCCAAAGCCACAAATGACTTCATCGAGGATCAGCAGAATCTCGTGCCGATCGCAGATTTCCCGAATGCGCTGCAAATAGCCCACCGGGGGCGGAAGCACGCCGCCGGCACCGGTAATGGGCTCGATGATCACCGCGGCGATGCGGCTGGCATCGTGTAGTTTAATCAGTTTTTCCAGCTCGTTGGCCATTTCCACGCCGCCGTGCAGGGGCAGACCGCGGGAAAAGGCATTGCGTGCCAGATCCTGGGTATGAGACAGGTGATCGGTAGGCAGCCACTGGCCAAAGGCCTTGTAGTTGCTGGTAATGCCACCTACCGAAATGCCGCCGAAGTTGACCCCGTGGTAGCCGCGCTCACGACCGATGAACAGCTGGCGGCCGGTCTCGCCTCGGGCATGGTGGTAGGCCAGCGCCATTTTCAGGGCGGTTTCCACCGACTCGGAGCCGGAGTTGGTATAAAACACGCGGTTGAGGTTGCCCGGAGCCAGGCTGGCAAGGCGCTCCGACAGTTCAAAAGACAGCGGGTGGCCAAAGCCAAAGCAGGGAGCATAGTCCAGTTGCCGGGCCTGACGGGCGATGGCCTCGGCAATGTGCGGGTTGCCGTGACCGGCGTTGCAGCACCACAGGCCGGCGGTCATGTCCAGTACCCGGCGGTTGTCGTCGGTGATCCAGTGCATGCCTTCGGCACCGGTGAGCATGCGAGGGCTGGCTTTGAAGGCCTTGTTGGGAGTAAAGGGCATCCAGTGGGCGTTTAACGGGATTTGATTCATGCTGGTACTCTCTCGGACTCTTGTGATGGGCGCCGGCGGCGCTGTGATTGAAGCCAGTGTGAACAAAAGGGCGCGCAGGGAAAATCATGTCGTTTCAATGTTCAGTTTGGCCGGCTTAAACATGAATGAGCACGAGCGGTCACCGCACCGGAGAGTGTGTTATTCCAACATACAAAGCATCGCAACACCGGCAGATCGGTCGGGCAGCAATGGGGGAAGGGGACATGAAAAGCAAAAAGCCCGCTCGATGAGCGGGCTTTTCTGAATCTGGTGCGTTCTAGTGGATTCGAACCACCGACCCCCACCATGTCAAGGTGGTGCTCTAACCAACTGAGCTAAGAACGCATGTTATGCATAAAAACTGGTGCGTCCTAGTGGACTCGAACCACCGACCCCTACCATGTCAAGGTAGTGCTCTAACCAACTGAGCTAAGGACGCCTGTGCCAGGGAGTGGTGCGTTCTAGTGGATTCGAACCACCGACCCCCACCATGTCAAGGTGGTGCTCTAACCAACTGAGCTAAGAACGCATCGTGCCGTCAGGCGCTGCGTATACTAGCCAATGAGGCTGGCGCTGGGCAAGCCTTTTTTCTTTCGCAACAACCGTATGGAGAACAATTGCTCAGCCCGGCGAAAGATTGCACCGGTGCAGAAATTTCTGCCAGGCCCTGGCGTGATCCAGAGTCAGCCGCCGGTAGTGTGTGTAAATGCGGCTGTCGAGGCCGGAGGCATACCAGTGTACATACTCGGCCATGGCTTCATCACGGGACGGTGGCGGAGAGAGGCTTTGTTCCAGCAGGGGGGCCAGGCGCACGAAATGACGATCCAGCTCGCTCAGGCGGGCCTGAATCTCCTTGATATAGTAATGCTCCATGGCATTACGCAGCCGCTTGGCGTCGGCCTTGCCCGCCGGACCGCAGTCAACATGGGCCAAGCGCGCGAGAAAGGCGAGACTCTGCTCCAGGTAGTGGGCGGCGCTGTGCAGCGAATAATACAGCTCGCCCAGGTAGTCGTTGTTGTAGAGCCCGCCCAGGCGGTCATTGAAGGTGGTGTTGTCGATCACTCCTGGCTGCGGTGTGCCGGTGGCCTGCCGGCGCAGGGTGGTAAACAGGGTGAAGGCATTGAAGGTGGCCTGAAAGCCGCGGTGGTCGCTGAGCACCGGACGCTGGCGCGGTGTGAGGGTGGCCCGGATCTCCGGCTCGGCCACCATCATGTTCCAGTGGTAGCCGGGCAGCAGCGGGGCCTTTTTCTGCTCCAGCGCCATCAGCCAGGCGTTCAGGGTCTCGTCATGCTGCCGGGTGCGGCAGTCCTGCAAACCCTGCTGAAAACGCAAATGATAAAGCAGCACGGCGCCGGCGCTCTGGCTTTTGCCTATGGGGCTGTTGTGTTCGCCCACCAGGGCCAGCAGCCGGCACTCGCCGAGTTTAAGGGTATCGAGCAGACCGGCACTGACGCGTGGTTGCTGCAGCTGCAGCCGGCGTTGAGGTGGAAGCGGTGGCAGGGGGCCCGGCTCCGTCAGGGCCGGGGGGGCGGTATCCAGTACATTGGCTACCCGGGCCAGGTAGGTGTCAAAGGCCGGTTTCAGTGCCAGCCGGTCGTTACAGCCCGTCAACCAGAGGCAGGCCAGCGTTATCGCGATGATGGACCCTTTCATAAATCGTACGTAACCGCCATATCAACAAACAAGCCGCTATGGTCAAGCCTACCAGAAAACCCAGCCAGAAACCGTGAGGGCCCATGGCCGGCACCAGCCAGTTGGTCAGTCCCAGTACCATGCCCACCGGCAGGCCACACAGCCAGTAGGCCACCAGGGTGATGTAAAAAATCACCTGGGTATCCTTGTAGCCCCGCAGGGCGGCGGCGGTGATCACCTGCACCGAGTCGGATATCTGGTAGAGGGAGGCCAGCAACAGCAGGCTGGCGGCCAGCTCGAGCACGTAGCCATTATCGGTATAAATGCCGCTTATCCAGTGGCGGGAGAGGGCGGTGGCCAGGGCCGTGGCGATTGCCAGCAGGGCACCAAAGCCAATGCCGGCCATGCTTGCCATTCTGGCCTGTTCCGCCAGCCCTTCGCCCAGGCTGTGGCCCACGCGAATGGTCAGTGCCATGCCAAGGCTCAGGGGCAGCATAAAGATCAGGCTGGAAAAATTGATGGCAATCTGGTGTCCGGCCACCACATCGGCCCCCAGGGGAGCCAGCAGCAGGGCCACCACGGTAAAAAGGGTGACTTCGCAGAAAATGGCCATGGCAATGGGAAAGCCCAGCCGAAAGATGCGCCCGATGCGGGCCATGTCGGGAGCAACAAGGGCGGTAAATACGCCGAAGCGGTTCAGCAGGGCGGACCGCTGAGTATACACCACCATGGCAATCAGCATGGCCCAGAACACCAGTGCCGAGGCATAGCCACAGCCCACGCCGCCCAGCCGGGGCAGGCCCAGCTTGCCGTGGATCAGTATATAGTTGGCGGGCACGTTCACTGCCAGGCCAATAAAGCCAATGACCATGGTGGGGCGGGTATGGGACAGCCCCTCGCTGAAGTTGCGCAACACCTGGTACAGGGCGTAGGCGGGCATGCCCCAGAGAATGCCGTGCAGGTAACCCGTGGTCTTTTCCGCCAGCAGCGGTTCCACCTCCATCCAGTGCAGCACCATGGGCGAAAAATACAGCGCCAGCCAGGCAGGCAGCATGACCAGCAAGGTCAGCCAGAAGCCCTGGTGCACGGCGCCGGCCACCTCCTGGTGGCGACGGGCACCGTTGAGTTGCGATATGATGGGGGTCAGTGCCATGACCACGCCCTGCACCAGCAAAATGATCGGCAACCAGAAGCTGGTGGCCACCGCTACCGCCGCCATGTCGGTGGCGCTGATCTGCCCGGCCATCACGGTATCTACAAAGCTCATGGTGGTCTGGGCTACCTGGGCCACCAGGATGGGGCCGCACAAGCGCAGCAGGTGCCGGGTTTCGGCCAGGAAAGGTGTAAGAAACATGCTTCTCTCGCTCAGAATAAATGCCGCCGGCGTAACTGGCCGGCGCGGATGACCAGGCGGGGAGTGGTACTATGTTGAGAACATCGCCACAGGCCGTGAATATAACGGTTGCCGGCGTTTTTTCCCATGATTATAAACTGCTTCGATATGGATTTACGCGATGTTTACCGGAATTGTTCAGGGCCAGGGTGTCCTGCTGAGCATCATTGAAAAGGCCGATTTTCGTACCCACGTGGTGAGCCTGCCCGCGGCCCTGCTGCCGGGGCTTGAGCTGGGCGCTTCGGTGGCCCATAACGGCTGTTGCCTGACCGTAACTGCCATCGACGGCGACAGGGTCAGTTTTGATCTGATGCAGGAAACCCTGCGGGTGACCAACCTGGGTCGGCTGAATACCGGCGACAAGGTCAATCTGGAGCGGGCGGCGCGCTTCGGCGACGATATTGGCGGCCATGCCATGTCGGGACACATTATGGGCATGAGCGAGCTGCTCGAGCGCATTGAGACCGATACCAACACCACGCTGCGTTTTGCGGTGCCGGCTGGCCTGGGCAAATATCTGTTTACCAAGGGGTATATCGGTATCGATGGTATCAGCCTGACTCTGGGAGAGGTGACTGCCGAGTTCTTTACGGTGCATCTCATACCCGAAACCCTGGCTCGCACCAACCTGGGCGTGGTGCAGCCCGGTTACCGGGCCAACATAGAAGTGGATCCGCAAACCCAGGCCATTGTGGATACGGTGGAGCGGGTGCTGGCCAGCCGAGCCTGATGGCGAAAAGCCGGGAAACCCCGGCTTCTTACCATAAAAATATTATGCCAACATACAATTGCTGAGCTTACAATCAGAAGTACTGTTCATCGTCCGCATCCACACGCACTTCCACTTCATCACTGTCTTCATGACAGATAAGCCGGATACGCATGGCATTGCAGCAGGCCTGACAATCTTCGTAGTAATCCTGATCCCCCCCGGATGCATCAACCGCGATGCGCGTATGGTGACCACAATGGGGGCAGACAATGCTTTGCTCAAAATAGTCACGCATGGCAGTTCTCCTGATAAAAGACGTGGTCAGGCCTCGGGCAGGCTCTGGCAGGAACGACCGCCGTCCAGGGCGATGATCTGTCCGGTGAGGTAGCCCGGCCCCTCCAGCAAAAAGGCGACGGTGTCGGCAATTTCCTGCGGGCTGCCCAGACGAGCCATGGGCACCGAGTTCAGCACCCTGTGTTTCTGCGCCTCGTTCAGCTCGTGCTCGGGCCAGATAATGGCGCCGGGGGCAATGCCGTTCACCCGCACTTCGGGGGCCAGCTCTGCCGCCAGTGCCCGGGTCAGGGTAGCCAGGGCATTTTTGGCCATGCTGTAGGGCAGATGATGACGCAGGCCATTGGTGGCGTGAATGTCCACCATATTGACGATGGCGCCGTTTTCCCGCTTCAGAGCAGGGGTCAGGGCCTGGCTCAGCAGCAGGGGGGCGGCGGCGTTGGTGGCGGAGAGCTCCAGCCACTGGGCCGGAGTGATCTCACCCAAGCGGGTGGGGTAAAAGGCGGAAGCATTATTGACCAGGGCACTGATGCGCCCAAAACAGCCCAGGGCCCGGTCGGCCATGGCGTTGATGTCTTCCAGACGGGTCAGATCCTGCTGCAGCAGGCAAACAGTGTCCGGGCGGGCCCGGGTCAGGCTGTTGGCCAGACACCTGGCTTCCTGTTCACTGTGGTGGTAGTGCAATACCAGGCTGTATCCCTTGGCATGCAGGCAACGACTGATTTCCGCACCAATACGCCTGGCGGCGCCGGTGATCAACACCACGGGTTGCGACATGGCTTCTCCTAGCTGGCAATAATGGTTAACAGGCTGGACTTGGCCTGCTGAATATATGGCTGACCGAACAGATTAACATGATTGAGCAGGTGATAGAGGTTGTAGATCTCCCGTCGCGCCCGGTAGCCTTCTTCCCGGGGCCAGACCGTGTCATAACCCTGGTAAAACACGCTGGGAAACTGGCCAAACAGCTCGGTCATGGCAATGTCGGTTTCCCGATCGCCAAAATAGCTGGCCGGATCAAACAACACGCCCTGTCGTTCACAAAAACCAAGGTTGCCACGCCACAAATCCCCGTGCAACAGGCAGGCCGTGGGCTGATGGCTGGCCAGGCGGTTTTTGATGGCACCCACTATTTCCTCGATATCGCCGAAATGAATACCCTTGTCTTCCAGTAGTTGCAGTTGCCAGCCAATGCGTTGCTCGGCAAAAAAGGTGGCCCATTTCTTGTGCCAGGCGTTGGGCTGCACCGTGGTGCCGATAAAGTTGTCTTCATCCCAGCCATACATGGGCTGGGTGCAGCCCTTGTGCAAGTGGGCAAGCTGGCGTCCCAGCATGTGCCAGTCCTGCTCTTGTGCCTCGCCGAGTTCCAGGTATTCCAGCACCAGAAAACTGCTGCTGACCGTGGTGCCGCAGCACACCGGGCGCGGTACTTTCAGGGTCTGGCTGTTGAACAGATGCTCCAGGCTCAGCCATTCGGCGCGGAACATATCGACGGCGGCACGGTCATTGAGTTTAACGAAATAGCTGTGCTGGCCATCGCCGATGCGAAACGCCTGGTTGATGTCGCCACCGCTGAGCGGGGTACGCTCGGAGATATTGAACTCGGTGTCGATGGCATCGCTGATCTGTCGGGCAATAACGGGCCACATGGCATCTTTACTCCTGGGTACCGGGTTTTGCCACCAGTATAGGTCAAAAGCGGTAGCCCAAGGGCGGGACACAAACCAGGGGAATCATGATGATAAAACGACTGAAACAATGGCTGACGCTGGTACCGCGCGAGCAGGTTCTGCCGCCAGAGCAGGAAGTGGCGGTGGCGGCGTTGCTGAGCGAGGTGATGATGGCCGACGGTGAGGCCGGTGATGACGAGAGTGCCCGGCTTGAAGTGCTCCTGGGACGGCTGTTCAACCAGCCTCGGGAACAAGTGCACGAGTGGCTGCAACAGGGCAGGGCGAAGCAGGAGGAAGCCGTGTCTTTGTATGAATTTACCAGCCGTCTCAAGGCGCTGCCGGTAACCGAGCGCGAGGCCATTCTGCTGGCCCTTTGGCACATGGCGCTGGCGGACGGCCGGCTGGATCCACAGGAAGAAGCCATTGTGCGTCAGGTGGCGGATCTGCTTTATATTCCCCACAGCCGGTTTATTTGGCTCAAGCACAGGGCTGAAGGCGAGCTGGACGGTGAGTGACGCTGCATGGCAGTGAAGGCCGAATTCTGATAGTCTTGCCCATCCCGACCTGTGCCGCCGGATAACACCCATTGCGTGCCAGGCTGGCCAGGTAACGCCAGATGGTCGGGAACGTGGTGAATCATCATTCTTTTTCAACACATACATGTGCGCTTTGGTAGGGTGCACCACTGTTAAGGACATTTCATGCCGACAATTACTCTTCCCGATGGCAGTCAGCGCCATTTCGAGCAACCCGTCACCATTATGGAAGTGGCTCAGGATATCGGTCCGGGCCTGGCCAAGGCCTGCATCGCCGGCCGCATTGACGGCGAGCTGGCCGATGCCTGCGAGCTGATCAGCCACGATGCCAGCCTGTCCATTATCACCGCCAAGGATCAGGATGGCCTCGAGATCATTCGCCACTCCTGTGCTCACCTGCTGGGGCATGCCATCAAGCAGCTGTGGCCCGAAACCCGCATGGCCATTGGTCCGGTGATCGAAAACGGCTTCTATTACGATGTGGATCTCGAACACACCCTCACCGAGGAAGACATTCAGAAACTCGAAGCCCGCATGCTGGAACTGGCCAAGACCGAATACGCCGTGGTCAAGAAGAAGGTGAGCTGGCAGGAGGCGCGGGACACCTTTGCCCGTCGGCATGAGCCATACAAGATCGAAATTCTCGATCAGAATGTCAGCCAGAACGACAAGCCCGGCCTGTATCACCACGAGGAATACATCGACATGTGCCGGGGTCCGCACGTGCCCAACATGCGTTTCTGCCAGCACTTCAAGCTGCAGAAGGTATCCGGCGCCTACTGGCGGGGTGACTCCAAAAACAAGATGCTGCAGCGTATTTACGGCACCGCCTGGGCCGACAAGAAGTCGCTCAAGGCCTACCTGGTGCAGCTGGAAGAAGCCGCCAAGCGCGATCACCGCAAGATTGGCAAGCAGCTCGACCTCTATCACATGCAGGAAGAGGCCCCGGGCATGGTGTTCTGGCACAACGACGGCTGGACCATCTTCCGCGAGCTGGAAACCTTCGTACGCGACAAGCTCAGGGAATACCAGTACGAAGAGGTCAAGGGTCCCTTCATGATGGACCGGGTGCTGTGGGAGAAGTCCGGCCACTGGGACAAGTACGCCGAGAACATGTTTACCACCCATTCCGAAAGCCGGGATTACGCCATCAAGCCGATGAACTGCCCCGGCCACGTGCAGATCTTCAATCAGGGCCTCAAGTCCTACCGGGATCTGCCTCTGCGCATGGCCGAGTTCGGTTGCTGCCACCGCAATGAGCCCAGCGGCGCCCTGCACGGCCTGATGCGGGTGCGTGGCTTCACTCAGGACGATGCCCATATCTTCTGCACCGAAGATCAGATCCAGAGTGAAGTGTCCGCCTGCATTCGCATGGTTTACGACACTTACGAAACCTTTGGTTTCACCAATATCGCGGTCAAGCTGTCCACCCGTCCGGAGCAGCGTATCGGCAGCGACGAGATCTGGGACAAGGCCGAGCTGGCCCTGGAGGAAGCGCTCAAGGCCTATGGCATCGAGTATGAGCTGCAGCCGGGTGAAGGTGCCTTCTACGGTCCCAAGATCGAATTTACCCTGCACGACTGCCTCAACCGGGCCTGGCAGTGCGGTACCGTTCAGCTCGACTTCGCGCTGCCGGGGCGCCTGGGTGCCAGCTATGTGGGTGAAGACAACGAGCGTCATGTGCCGGTGATGATCCACCGCGCCATCCTGGGTTCCATCGAGCGGTTCATCGGCATTCTTATCGAGGAATACGCCGGTCTGTTCCCGACCTGGCTGGCTCCTACCCAGGCGGTGGTGCTCAATATTACCGATAATCAGGCCGAGTACGCCAAAAACCTGGTCGAGTCCCTCAATAATGTGGGCATTCGGGCCAAGGCGGACTTGAGAAATGAAAAAATTGGCTTTAAAATCCGCGAGCATACTCTCAAGCGGGTACCCTTCATGCTGGTGTGCGGCGACAAAGAAGTCGAGGCCGGCAAGGTTGCAGTCCGTACCCGGAAAGGGCAGGATCTCGGTACCTTTGACGTTGAAGAGCTGACAAGGCTCATTCAGCAGGAGATTCGAACCCGCGGAAAGAAAACAGTGGAGGATAGGTTATAAAAGGCGCCAAAAAAGGGGGCAAGCCCGCTCCCCGCAATCGACTGAATGAAGAAATCCGACTGAAAGAAGTTCGTCTGGTCGGCCTTGAAGGTGAAGCATTGGGGGTCGTGTCCATCAATGAGGCACTGAACGCTGCCAGCGAGGCGGGCGTCGATCTGGTGGAAATCAGTCCCAATGCCGAACCCCCCGTTTGCCGTATCATGGATTACGGCAAGTTCCTCTACGAGAAGAGCAAGGCTTCCAAGGAACAAAAGAAAAAGCAGAAACAAATCCAGGTGAAGGAAGTTAAATTCCGTCCCGGTACCGATGAAGGCGACTATCAGGTAAAGCTACGCAACCTGGTTCGCTTTTTGGAAGAAGGCAACAAGGCCAAGGTCACACTGCGGTTCCGCGGTCGTGAAATGGCGCACCAGGAGCTCGGCTTCGATTTGCTTAACCGCATCAAAGGCGATCTCGATGAACTGGCTCTGGTCGAATCCTTCCCCAAGCTGGAAGGCCGCCAGGCGGTGATGGTGCTTGCCCCTAAAAAGAAACAGTAAGGTTTAACAAGTAGCCGGGCGCTGCGTCCGGCTCGCCTTGTCTGTTTGATTTTATTAACAATGCGGAGTATTTCATGCCTAAGATGAAATCCAACAAGGGCGCTGCCAAGCGCTTCAAGAAGACCGGCTCTGGTGGCTTCAAGCGCAAGCAGTCCCACCTGCGTCACATCCTCACCAAGAAAAGCACCAAGCGTAAGCGTCAGCTGCGCGGTAAGTGTCTGGTAGCGGCGTCTGACGTTGCCCAGATCAAATCCATGCTGCCCACCGCTTAAGAGGAGAGTGAACAATGCCAAGAGTTAAACGTGGTGTCACCGCACGCGCTCGTCACAAGAAAATTCTGAAGCAGGCCAAAGGTTATTACGGCGCCCGTTCACGCGTTTATCGCGTAGCGGTACAAGCGGTAACCAAGGCCGGCCAGTACGCCTACCGTGACCGTCGTCAGAAGAAGCGTCAGTTCCGTCAGCTGTGGATTGCCCGTATCAACGCGGCTTCCCGCCAGAACGGTCTGTCCTACAGCCGCTTCATCAACGGCCTGAAGAAGGCCTCTGTTGAAATCGATCGCAAGATCCTGGCTGACATCGCCGTGCACGACAAAGCCACCTTCACCGCTTTGGTTGCCAAAGCGAAAGAAGCCCTGGCATAAGTCGGTTTACGACAGTTTTCAAAGGAGGCTACGGCCTCCTTTTTTGTTGCCCTTCGCCCGGCTCCGCGCTGGAAGAAAACAGGCATTTCCTTTATTATCAAGCCCTTTCTAATATCAAGCGTCCGTGTATACGGGCAAGTCAACGAGGAATACATGGATCAGCTGGAAGACGTGATCGTCAAGGCGCAGACGGAGATCCAGGCTGCCGCCACCGCCGCCGAACTGGATGAAATCCGGGTTCGCTACATGGGCAAAAAAGGCACCTTCACCGAGCAGTCCAAGGCGCTCGGCAAACTGTCACCGGAAGAACGCCCTGCCGCCGGTCAGGCCATCAACCAGGCCAAGCAGGCGGTCAACGACGCCCTTAACGCCAAGCGCGATGCCCTGCAACTGGCCGAACTCAATCAGAAGCTGGCCAGCGAGACCCTGGACATCAGCCTGCCGGGCCGTCGTCAGGTCAGCGGTGGTCTGCACCCGGTCAGCCGCACCATCAAGCGCATCGAGTCTTTCTTCGGTGAGCTGGGCTTTCAGGTCGCCGAAGGCCCGGAAATCGAAGACGACTTTCACAACTTCGATGCCCTCAACATTCCGGCCCATCACCCGGCCCGGGCGGATCACGATACTTTCTATTTCAATCCCAAGTTGATGCTGCGCACCCAGACCTCCGGCGTGCAGATCCGCACCATGGAACAACAGCAGCCGCCCATTCGCATTATCTCGCCGGGCCGCGTCTATCGTAACGATTACGATCAGACCCACACCCCCATGTTCCATCAGGTGGAAGGCCTGCTGGTGGATGAAAACGTCAGCTTTACTCAGCTCAAGGGGGTGCTGCACGACTTTCTGCACAACTTCTTTGAAGAAGATCTGCAAATCCGTTTCCGCCCGTCCTACTTTCCGTTCACCGAGCCCAGCGCCGAAGTGGACGTGATGGGCAAGAATGGCAAGTGGCTGGAAGTACTGGGCTGCGGCATGGTGCATCCGAACGTGCTGCGTTCCGTGGGCATCGACCCCGAGCGTTACAGCGGCTTTGCCTTTGGCATGGGGGTTGAGCGCCTGACCATGCTGCGTTACGGCGTGAACGATCTGCGCGCCTTCTTCGAAAATGATCTGCGTTTTCTCAAGCAATTCCGGTAAGCGGCAGGAGCAATAATGAAGTTTTCAAAATCATGGCTGGATGAATGGATCAACACCGGTCTTAACGCCGATGCCCTTGCCGAGCAGATCACCATGGCCGGCCTGGAAGTGGACGGTATTGAGCCGGTGGCCGGCGACTTCAGCCAGGTCGTCGTGGGTGAAGTGGTGGAGTGCGGTCAGCACCCGGACGCCGACAAGCTGCGGGTAACCAAGGTCAATGTGGGTGGTGACGAGCTGCTCGACATCGTCTGCGGTGCCCCCAACTGCCGCCAGGGTCTGAAAGTGGCGGTGGCCGTGGTCGGTGCCGTGCTGCCCGGTGATTTCAAGATCAAGAAAGCCAAGCTGCGCGGCCAGCCGTCTCACGGCATGCTGTGCTCCTACGGTGAGCTGGGTATCGACGTGGAGTCCGACGGCATTATCGAACTGCCCGCCGATGCGCCGATCGGCACCGATGTGCGTGACTACCTGGCCCTCAACGACGTCACCATTGAAGTGGATCTGACCCCCAACCGTGCCGACTGCCTGAGCATTGCCGGCCTGGCCCGGGAAGTGGGTGTGCTCAACAATCAGGACGTGGCCTGGCCCGAGATCGCCGCCGTGCCGGCGACCATCGGCGACCGGCTCGACATTCGTCTGGACGCGCCCGCCGCCTGCCCCCGTTACCTGGGCCGGGTGGTGAAGAACATCAACGTCCAGGCCGAAACCCCGCTGTGGATGCAGGAAAAACTGCGCCGCAGCGGCATTCGCAGCATCGATCCGGTGGTCGACATCACCAATTTTGTGCTGCTGGAATGGGGTCAGCCGATGCACGCCTTTGACCTGGCTACCCTCAAGGGCGGTATTCAGGTACGCATGGCGGAGCAGGGTGAAAAACTGACCCTGCTCGACGGCAACGACGTGACCCTGAATGCCGACACCCTGGTGATTGCCGACAGCGAGCGCCCGGTGGCCATGGCCGGTATCTTCGGTGGCGAAGCCACCGGCGTGACCGAGAACACCAAAGACGTGCTGCTGGAATGCGCCTTTTTCAGCCCGCTGGCCATTACCGGCCGGGCGCGCAGCTACGGCCTGCACACCGACTCGTCCCACCGCTTTGAGCGTGGCGTGGACTACCGCCTGCAGCACAAGGTGATGGAGCGGGCTACCGCGCTGCTGCTGGACATCTGCGGCGGCGAAGCCGGCCCGGTGATCGAGGCGGTGTCCGAGGCCGATCTGCCCAAGGCCGCCACCGTAGCTCTGCGCCATGACAAGCTCAACCGCCTGATCGGCATTGACATCGACGCCGGCCAGGTCACCGAAATGCTGACCCGGCTGGGCCTTGATGTGACCACCACCGCCGAGGGCTGGAGCGTGGTAGTGCCGAGCTACCGCTTTGACATCGCCATTGAAGAAGATCTGGTGGAGGAAGTGGCCCGCATCTACGGCTACAACAAGATTCCCAATGTGGCTCCGCGCGCCAGTCTGGCCATGTCGTCCCACCGCGAGGCGCAGCTGCCGCTGAACCGGCTCAAGGATGCGCTGGTGGATCTCGGTTATCAGGAAGCCATTACCTACAGCTTTGTTGATCCGGCCCAGCAGCAACTGCTGTTCCCGGGGGCCGAGCACCTGGTGCTGCCCAACCCGATTGCCGCCGACATGTCCGCCATGCGGGTATCGCTGTGGCCGGGGCTTATTCAGGCGGCGGTGTATAACCAGAACCGTCAGCAGTCGCGGCTGCGTCTGTTTGAGCAGGGCCTGACCTTTATTCCCGATGACACCGCCGAAAACGGCGTGCGCCAGACCCCGGTGCTGGCCGGTCTGGTGCTGGGCCCGGTAGTGGACGAGCACTGGAGCATGAGCAGCCAGGCCGCCGATTTCTTTGATCTCAAAGGCGACGTGGAGAGCCTGCTGGCCCTTTCCGCCGATGAGCTGGCCTTTAGTGTCGAGCGCGCTGAACTGCCGGCACTGCACCCGGGGCAGTCGGCGCGGCTGCTGCGCGGTGGCCAGCCGGTGGGTCACTTTGGCGCCCTGCACCCCAGCCTGCTGAAGAAGCTGGGTCTGAAATCCCAGGTCTTCCTGTTCGAAATCGAGCTGGCGGCACTGACCGAGCGCCGCGTGCCGGACGCGGTGGAAGTATCCCGTTTCCCCGCCAATCGCCGGGATCTGGCACTGGTGGTCGATCAGCACCTGGCTGCTGCCGATATCCTTGATTTGGTTAGGAAAGTTGGCGGTAACCAGCTGGTTGGATTAAACTTGTTTGACGTATACCAGGGGCAGGGCATTGCCGAGGGCAAGAAGAGCCTGGCGCTCAGCCTGGTATTGCAGGACACCCAACGGACGTTGGAAGAAAAGGAAATCGCCGACACCGTTGCCCGCATCGTAACGGCGCTTTCCGACGAGTTTAATGCTTCCTTGAGGGATTGAGCTTATGGCGTTAACCAAGGCCGATATAGCAGAGCATTTGTTCACCCGCCTGGGCATCAGCAAGCGGGATGCCAAAGACATGGTTGAAGCGTTTTTCGAAGAAATTCGCAGTGCGCTCGAGCAGGGTGAACAGGTCAAAATTTCCGGTTTCGGCAATTTTGAGCTGCGCAACAAGGGAGAGCGCCCCGGGCGCAATCCCAAAACCGGGGAAGACATTCCCATTTCGGCCAGGCGGGTGGTGACCTTTCGCCCGGGCCAGAAGCTCAAGGCCCGGGTGGAAAACGCCGACCTGAACAACATGGAATAAAAATCAGAGCCAGGCATTTGCCTGGCTCTGTGCGTTTAGACTAAGGCACTATTGGCTCTGCGCCTCGCCGGCTGTTAGCCTATGAGGCAGGATGGAACTAGCAGAGGCATGCACAGCGTGCAAAAAGGAAATATCGTCATTCTTACCGGGGCGGGCATTTCCGCCGAGTCGGGCATTCGCACCTTTCGGGCCGCCGACGGCCTGTGGGACGAGCACCGCATCGAGGACGTGGCCACGCCGGAAGGCTACCGGCGGGATCCGGAGCTGGTGCAGCGCTTTTACAATGAGCGCCGGGCATTGCTGCAGACGGTGGAGCCCAACGCCGCCCATTACGCCCTGGCCCGGCTCGAGGCCGAATGGCCGGAGCAGGTCACCATTGTCACCCAGAACATCGACGACCTGCACGAACGGGCCGGCAGCCATAATGTGCTGCATATGCACGGCGAACTGCTCAAGGCCCGTTGTCCCCACAGCAACCAGACCGTGAGCTGGAGCGGCGCCCTGCACACCACGGATCTGTGTCATTGCTGCCAGTTTCCCGAGCGGCTGCGGCCCCATGTGGTGTGGTTTGGCGAAATGCCGCTGCTGCTCGATCGTATTTACCAGGCCCTGAGCGAGGCCAGCCTGTTTATCGCCATCGGCACCTCTGGCAATGTTTATCCGGCCGCCGGCTTTGTGCACGAGGCGGCGATGCACAATGCCCACACCCTGGAGATTAACCTGGCCCCGAGCGAAGTGCAGGACAACTTCGACGAGCACCGCTACGGCCCGGCCACCCGGGTGGTGACCGACTACGTCAATGAGCTGCTGGCCGGCCGCAGTAAACAGGCCCTCAGCCGTTAAACCACGTCAGCCCTTACAACAAGGCCCGCACATGCGGGCCTTGTAACATTACTGGGTGCGCAGTTTGACCCAGAATTGCTCGTAAACGGCGAGCACCTCATCCCCCAGATCGTCCTGGAAGTGCCCCTTGCTGACCACCTCCGCCGAAGGGAACAGCACCGGATTACCGGCCAGCTCCGCCGGCAGCAGCGCCTTGGCGCCCTGGTTGGGCACGGCCAGCCCCAGCTCACTGATGATCTGGGCGGCCACCGCCGGGCGCATCAGGTAGTCGAGGAACTGGTGAGCGGCCTCCACCGATTTGGCGTTGGCGGGAATGGCGGCACTGTCCACCCAGAAAATGGCGCCTTCTTCGGGATAGACATACTCCAGATTCAGGCCATCCTGCCGGGTTTTGTAGGCCTGATCGCTCCACAGCAGGCCAATGCTGGTTTCGCCGGTGACGTAGGGCATGCGCGGATTGTCGGAGTTGTACAGCAGCACATTGTCCTTCAGGGTGACCAGCTTTTCATAGGCCGCTTCAATTTCCTGCGGATCCCGGCTGTTGGCGGAGTGACCCAGGGTCAGCAGTGCCATCTGGAAATTCTCGCGAATGTCGTCGGTCAGCATCAGCTGGCCGTTGAAATCCGGGCTCCACAGATCCGCCCAGCCGGTTACCCTGGCATCGGGCAGCTCGTCGCGGTTCACGGCAATGGCGGTGCTGCCAAAGGCGTAGGGCAGGCTGTAGGTGTTGCCCTTGTCAAAGTCCCGATCCAGCAGGCCGGGCTCGAGCTGGGAGAAGTTGGGCAGCTTGCTCTTGTCCAGGGGGTGCAGCATGCCTTCCCGGGCCATCTTGCTCAGCATATAGCTGGACGGAAAAATCACGTCGTAGCTTTCACTGGCGCCACTGCTCTGCAGCAGCTTGAGCTTGGCATAGAGCGCCTCGTTGGAGTCGAAACTGGCGTAGTCCACCGCCACGCCGGTTTCCGCGGTAAAGGCCTGCAACACGTCTTCGGGCAGGTATTCGGCCCAGGCATACACCGACAGGCGCTCTTCGGCCATGGCCAGAGCGGGCAGGGCGGCAGCCAGGGCTACCGCCAGCGGGTAACAGCGAATTTTCATATCAGCGTTTGTCCCTTAACAACAGTTGAGAAATCACCACCAGAACCAGCGACGCCGCCAGCATCAGGGTGGCCAGTGCATTAACCTCGGGGGAAACTCCCACCTTGACCATGGAGTAAATTCTGAGCGGCAGAATGTCGTATCCGGGCCCGGTCACAAAGGAGCTGACAATGACGTCGTC
Organism: Oceanimonas pelagia; assembly: GCF_030849025.1. Taxonomy (NCBI): domain Bacteria; kingdom Pseudomonadati; phylum Pseudomonadota; class Gammaproteobacteria; order Aeromonadales; family Aeromonadaceae; genus Oceanimonas; species Oceanimonas pelagia. The sequence goes on along the minus strand of NZ_CP118224.1, from coordinate 1,530,910 downwards.
CAGCGACAGGGTAAAGCTCAGCAGCCAGCCGGCGGCTATGGCCGGCCGTGCCAGCGGCAACAGAATGCGCCGCAGGATCACGGTTTCGCCGGCCCCCAGATCCCGGGCAGCTTCAATCATGCGCACATCAAAGCCCTTGAGCCGGGAAAATACCGTGATCACCACAAAGGGCAGGCAAAAGGTAACGTGGGCAAACAGTAACGACCAGAACCCCAGTGACACGCCGATCACCACAAACAGCGCCAGCAGGGAGATGGCCATCACAATGTCCGGCGACATCATCACTACAAACAGCATGCCACCCACAAAGCCTTTACCGCGAAAGCGGTAGCGATACAGCGCCACCGCCGCCAGGGTACCGATCAGGGTGGCGATGGTGGCCGACAGCAGGGCCACGGTCACCGAATGGCGCGCCGCTTCCATCAGCCCGGCGTTATTGGCCAGGCGCTGATACCAGTCCAGGGTAAAGCCGTCCCAGCGAATACCGAAGCGGGAGCTGTTGAAGGAGTTCATCACCAGCACCCCGATGGGCAGATACAGACACCCGAACACCAGCAGCATCAGGCTGCCTTTCAGCCAGTTGATCATGCCAGGGCCTCCTTGCGGTTGAGCAGCTTGCCGGCCTGGTAATAGGCCAGCAGCAGCAGTGCCATCAGCAGGGTCAGGGTCACGCTGGTGGCGGCGCCGAAGGGCCAGTCGCGAATATTGAGGAACTGGGTCTTGATGATGTTGCCGATCAGCAGGTGCTTGGCGCCCCCCAGCAGATCCGAGATGTAGAACATGCCCAGCGCCGGCAGAAACACCAGCAGGCAACCGGCCACGATGCCCGGCAGGGTCAGCGGCAGCACCACCCGCACAAAGCGGGGCAGGGGGCCCGCGCCCAGATCCCGGGCTGCTTCCAGCAGCCGGTGGTCGAGCTTTTCAATGGCGGCATAGAGCGGCAGTATCATGAACGGCAGCAGAATGTACACCAGGCCGATGATCACCGCCGCCTCGGTAAACACGATACGCAGTGGCTGGTCGATCACGCCGAGCGCCAGCAACCCCTGGTTGAGCAGCCCCTTGGTGCCCAGCACCGCTTTCAGCGCATAGGTGCGGATCAGCGAGTTGGTCCAGAACGGCACTATGATCAGAAACAGCAGAAACGGCCGCCAGCGCGCCGGCATGCCGGCCACGGCAAAGGCGAACGGATAACCGATCAGCAGGCACAGCAGGGTGGCGGTACCGGCCATCACCAGCGAGTGCCACAGCACCTTGAAGTACATGGGATCAAACAGCCGGCTGTAATTGTCGGCGGTAAACACCAGGCTCACCAGGCTGGCGTGATCCCGGGTCAGAAAACTGGTGGCGATGATCATCAGGTTGGGCAAAAACACAAACAGCAGCAGCCAGCCCACCACCAGCCCCACCGCCAGATTGCGAAAGCCGTTAGTGGTGTTCATAAGGCAGCACCACTTCCCAGCCGTCCACCCAGCTGATGCTCACCTGCTGGCCAAGGGCATAGTCGACTCCGGGATCGTCTTCATCGAAAAAGGCCGACACCAGAATTTCCTGGCCGCCGTCGAGCCGCACCCGGGAATCCAGGGTGGCCCCCTTGTACTGGCGGTCCACCACCTGGCCACGGAGCCCGGCACCTGTTTCTGCGGCATCGCGCGCCGACATGCGCACATCTTCCGGGCGCAGCAACACGCACACCCGGTCACCGGCGCTGAAGCCGTGGCGGGTGTGCACCAGGCAGTCGCGGCCTTCCACCCGGGCATGCCAGCCCTGCTCGGCCGGGGCGACCAGCTCACCGTCCAGAATATTGATTTCACCGATAAAACGCGCCACAAACAGGTTGGCGGGCGACTCGTAAATGTCGCGGGGGGCCCCTTCCTGCACCACCCGGCCGCCTTGCATGACCAGTATGCGGTCGGACATGGACAGGGCCTCGTCCTGATCGTGGGTCACGAACACAAAGGTAATGCCGAGGCGACGTTGCAGTGCCTTCAGCTCCACCTGCATCTGCTTGCGCAGCTTGTAGTCGAGGGCGCTGAGGGATTCGTCGAGCAGCAGCAACCGCGGGCGGTTGACCACGGCCCGGGCAATGGCAATGCGCTGTTGCTGGCCACCGGACAACTGGTGCGGATAACGCCCGGCCAGGTGCTCGAGCTGCACCATGTTCAGCGCCTCTTCGACCCGCTCGTTAAGTTCCGCCCCTGCCACCTTTTGCATGCGCAGGCCAAAAGCCACGTTGTCGAAAATGGTCATGTGGGGAAACAGGGCGTAGCTCTGGAACACGGTGTTGACGTGGCGTTGCTCGGCGGGCACGTGAGTGATGTCGTCACCGGCCAGGGTAATGCGCCCGGCGTCGGCGGTTTCAAGCCCGGCCAGCAGCCTCAGTACCGTGGTTTTGCCGCAGCCGGAGGGGCCGAGCAGGGTAAGGAACTCCCCGTCGTAAATGGACAGGTCCAGCTTGTCGATGATGGTTTTGCCGTCATAGGCCTTGGTGATGCCGGCAAGGGTAACGATGGGGTCTTTGTGAACGGCCATTTGCCTGAATGCACCTCGATAGGAACGCCCGACGTTCGGTATGGTGAAGGAAGCGCGCATTCTAGGACTCGTGCGGAATGAAGCAAAGCAAATAAAAATTGCCGCATCAAACGGTTTTGTTGTTTAAACAAGGGTCAAAGAGGTTTGTTTTTCAACCTTGCAACAACGGGTTACGGCAGCCGGCCGATGTCGTTATAATGGCGCCATCCCCTGAACCAGATTTCATATCGATGAACGAACCCGAATTTGCCCGCCTGCAGCAGTCGCTGCAACGCGGTTTTTTGCTTAAGCCCAGGGCGGTTTTCCAGGAAGGCTGGGAGCGTATCCAGGGCGCCAAACTGACCCTGTTGCTGGCGGCCATTGGCGTGGCCGGCAGCTGGCTGGTGCTCAACCAGTTGCTGCTGGCCGTGACCGGCGACGGTGAAAGCGGCGACTGGAACGCCAGCCTGCTGGGGTTGCTGATTTCCATGATCATGGCGCCCATGAGCGGCGGTCTGGACATGATGGGCATTCACCGGGCGGTGAGCCGGCCCATTCGCCCCAGCCAGATCTTTGACTACTTTCGCTATGTGCTGCCGCTGGCGGTGGCGAGTCTGATCATGGGCTTTATGACCAGCCTGTTTCTGCCCCTGGGGATGTCCATCGGCTTGCCGGCGGCTTTGTCGATGTTGCCCACCCTGGTGGTGAGCGTGGCGCTGATGTTTGTGTTTCCGCTGATCCTGGAAAAAGGCCTGAGCCCGTTTCAGGCCATTTTGATTTCGCTCAGGCTGTTCGCCCGCCAGTGGCTGAACCTGATTGCCATTCACCTGCTGCTGGCCCTGCTGTTCATGGCCGCCGTGCTGACCTTTGGCATTGGTCTGATCTGGGTCGCGCCGCTGTACATGGTGGTCAAGGGCATTATTTACCGGGAGGCCTGCGGCGTGGATGGCTCGGACAACAGCACGTCGGTTGCACCTTCCTCTTCACCTTCAGGAGATCATTTCGAGGCATGAAATCATCACTGCTTGGCATTACCCTGGCCCTGCTGGCCGCGTCGGCCCACGCCGCTCCCCTCAACCTGGGCTACAGCGGCTTTTACAAACACCTCGACACCGTGGCCGATGCCGGGGTGGAGCACGCCACCCTGGGCTTTTACCTGAGTCGCAACGACGGCAGCGGCTGGTGCGCCGTTCATTCCGGCACCGTGGAGGTGGCGGGGGAAACCCGCGCTGAGGTGACCGTGTTGCCCCACGGCGAATTCGTGCTGCCCTTTGACAAGCAGCTGGATCTGGACAAGGCGGTGGTGCGGCTGGAGGTGGACCGGCCGGAGCGCTGCGAAATTTCCATTCAGATCCAGAGCCTGCTGCCCGCCGGCGAGACGAATGCCACCGAGCTGCGCGGGATTCGTGATGAAATGAAAGCCCTGCTCGAGGAAATGGCCGGCTGGCCGGGCCGCTATTTTGTGCCGGACATCAAGGGGGTACAGCTGCAGCCGCTGAATACGGAAGACTCGATTCAGGGCCTGCCCAAACTGGCGCTCGATGATGCGGCCCTGGCCGGAAGCGGAAACTGGCCACTGCCCGCCACCCGGGTCACGCCCTGGTTATAACTCATTAAAAGGGCGCCGAGGCGGCTTCGTAATGTTTTCTCTGCACACAGTGGTAACCATTGTCATCTCTGTGCAGGCGGAGAAATATGAAAGGCGCCTAAGCGCCTTTTTTATTACTTCACTTCAATGACCTGCAGTCGTTCGCCGAGCTCGGGGGCGTCGTCGTCATCCTGCTCGAAGCGGGGGGCAAAGTCGGGCTTGTCAAAGCCGATGTCACCACCGTCGATCACGCCGGAGTCGCGGTTGACCGATTTGAAGTCAAACAGCTGGTGATCCAGCAGGTGCGAGGGCACCAGGTTCTGCACCGAGCGGAACATGCTTTCAATGCGGCCGGGAAAACGCTTGTCCCAGTCCTGCAGCATGGACTTGATGGCCTGGCGCTGCAGGTTTTCCTGAGAGCCGCACAGGTTGCAGGGAATGATGGGAAATTCCCGGGCCTCGGCGTAGCGCACCAGATCCTTTTCCTTGCAGTAGGCCAGCGGCCGGATCACCACGTGCCTGCCGTCGTCACTCACCAGCTTGGGCGGCATCGACTTCATGGTGCCGCCGTAGAACATGTTGAGCAACAGGGTTTCGAGAATGTCGTCGCGATGATGCCCCAGGGCGATTTTGGTGGCGCCCAGCTCGGTGGCGGTGCGGTACAGAATGCCCCGGCGCAGTCGCGAGCAGAGCGAGCAGGTGGTTTTGCCCTCGGGGATCTTGTCTTTCACGATGGAGTAGGTGTCTTCCTCGACGATTTTGTACTCCACGCCCAGGCCGTCAAGGTAGGCGGGCAGCACGTGCTCGGGAAAGCCGGGCTGCTTCTGATCCAGATTGACCGCGACTATCTCGAAGCGAATGGGGGCGTGGGCCTGCAGGTTACGCAGAATATCGAGCATGGCGTAGCTGTCCTTGCCGCCCGACAGGCACACCATGACCCTGTCACCGTCTTCGATCATGTTGAAGTCGGCGATGGCCTCACCCACGTTGCGGCGCAGCCGCTTTTGCAGCTTGTTGAAGTTGTAGACTTGCTTGGCGGTTTGAACAGACATGATGCCCCCGGCGAAAAAACTGGGGGCTATTATAGTGACTGGCGCCTCAAGGGCAAGGCGCCAACGGGCTCAGACGTCGGGGCGCAGTACCAGCACGTCGCAGTGCAGCTTGTCGATCACGTGCTCGGCGGTGTTGCCGAGCAGCGCCGCCGACAGGCCGGTGCGGCCCACCGAGCCCAGGATCACCAGGCTGGCGTCGATGGCGTCGGCGCACTGGGGGATCACTTCTTCCGCCAGGCCTTCATGCAGGTGCAGACTTTCCGACTCCAGGTTAAAACGCACCGCATATTCGTACAGCGCCCGTTCGTGGTGCTTTTTCACCGCGGCATTGTAGGCGTGGGGATCGAAGTCGGGCAGCTCCAGCGCCATGTTCACCGGGGTAATGGGATAGGCGTTGACCAGATGCAGGGTGGCCGACAACAACCGCGCCACCTCGGCGCTTTCGGTGATGATTTTTTCGTTCAGCGCCTCCTGGGCCTCGTCGTCGCTGCAACAGTTGACCGCCGCCAGCACGGTGCCGCCCATGGGCCAGTCCCGCTCCTTCACCAGCAGCACCGGGCAGGGGCACTTGCGCAACAGGTGCCAGTCGGTGGGGGTAAAGATAAACGACTGGATCATGGCGTGCTTGTGGGTACTTTTCACCACCAGATCGTGTTGCTGCTCCTGCACCTGCTGGTTGATGGCTTCGAACGGCCGGCTGTGCCACACCACCTTGAGCTGAAAGTCGATGTTGCTGTCGGCGTAGGGCTCGAGCAGGGTTTTCAGCCATTCTTCCCGGCCCTGCAGCACGCCCTCGCGCATTTCATCCCGCTCTTCACTGGAGAGCATGGAGGTCATTTCGTAAGAGAAGTCGTAAATGGCCAGAAACAGGGTGATGCGGGCGTTTTCCTGCAGTGCCGCCACCGACACCGCCCGGTGCAGCGCCGGCTGGCTGTCGGCGACCGGATCGATCACCACCAGAATATGTCGATACTTGATCATAAGCACCTCCTTGTGGCGCCGCTTATTCCGCCTCGTGGGCGCCGGCCAGGGTGGCCAGCTCGGGCAGGTTGAGAATGCGAATGTACTTGCCGTCCACCGCGATAAGATCGTTTTTCTGAAACCGGCCCAGCAACCGGCTCACGGTTTCCACCGTCAGCCCCAGGTAGTTGCCGATATCGCCCCGGGTCATGCTCAGGCGAAATTCCCGCGGTGAGAATCCGCGCTTGGAAAAACGGCTGGACAGACCATACAAAAAGGCGGCCAGCCGTTCTTCGGCGGTCTTTTTGGACAGCAGCAGTATCATTTGCTGGTCGTCGTTGATCTCGTGGCTCATCAGCCGCATGATCTGCTGGCGAAGCCGGGGCATCTTGCCCGACAGCTCGTCCAGCACCTCGTAGGGTATTTCGCACACCATGGCGGTTTCCAGTGCCTGGGCGAAGGAGGGGTGGCTGCCGGTGCCGATGGCGTCGAAGCCGACCAGATCGCCGGCCAGGTGAAAAGCGGTGATTTGCTCATCGCCCTGCTCGGTAATGGTGTAGGACTTGACCGTTCCGGCGCGAATGGCATAGAGCGACTTCAGCTCTTCACCCGCCTTGAACAGCTCCTGGCCTTTCTGAATCGGCTTTTTACGCTCGATGATGTTGTCCAGCTCGTCCAGCTCATCGGAGTTGAGACCGAGCGGAATGCACAGCTGGCTGATGCTGCAATCCTGGCAGTGTATGGCGCGACCTGTGGCTGGCTTGCCGGTTTTGATTATTTTTCCCATGTGCTCCGTCGCCTGATTGATACTCAACCTGAATCATAGCATCAAAGAAAAGTGGTTAATAGCTTAGGAAAGCAACAGCACGGCCTGATAAAGGCTGAATAAACCGTAAAAAATCAACAAGATGCCGGAAAAGCGGCGGAATCCGGGGTGGTTCAGCCAGTGCCGCAGCGCGCCCGCCAGCCCCCCCAGGGCCAGCAGGGTGGGCAGGGTGCCGAGGCCGAACAGCGCCATCACCAGGGCGCCCTGACTCGCACCGCCGGAGACGGCACTCCAGGTGAGGGCCGAATACACCAGGCCGCAGGGCAGCCAGCCCCAGATCATGCCGAAGGGCAGCGCCGCCAGCGGGTGGCGAAAGGGCACAAAACGCCCGGCCAGGGGCTTGATGTGGCGCCACAAGCCATGGCCGAGCCGCTCCAGCGCCAGCAGGCCGTTCCACCAGCGCGCCAGGTATAGCCCCAGCAGCACCATCATGAGGCCGGCCAGCCCCCGCAGCCACAACAGTCCCTGCTTGCCCAGGCTGATGTCGGCCAGGCCGGCAAACACGCCGCCCACCAGGGCGCCGGCCAGGGCATAGCTGGCGATGCGCCCGGTGTTGTAACTGAGCAGATAGAGCCAGTGCCAGCGCCGCTGGGTTTGAGGAATGGCCATGGAAAAGGCCGCCGCCACGCCGCCGCACATGGCAATGCAGTGACCGGCGCCGAGCAGGCCGATCAGCAGGGCAGCCACCGGGTCAAGCTGACTGGTCATGGTCGTCCTTGTGCTGGGCCCGGCGGTGGGCGTCCTGGTCGTCGTCAAACAGAATGTTGTTACCGTGACGATCGAGATCCTCGAACTGGTTGCTCTTTACCGACCACAGAAACACGGCAATCACCACCACCAGCAAAATCAGGGCGATGGGCAGGATCAGGTACCAGATGGTGTCACCATTCATAAGCGGGATAACCTCAGGGAGTTGGACATCACAATCAGCGAGCTGGCCGACATGCCGATCATGGCGAACCAGGGCGACACCTGGCCCATGGCCGCCAGTGGCAGCACCACCAGGTTGTAACCCAGCGCCCAGCTGAAGTTCTGCTTGATCACCCGCCGGGCGGCGGCGGCAATGCGCCGGGCGGTGAGCAGGCGCTGCAGGCTGTCGCCGAGCAAAATGGCGTCGGCGCTGTTCTTGGCGATGTCGGTGCCGCCGGCCATGGCAAAGGACACATGGGCACCGGCCAGCACCGGTGCGTCGTTGATACCGTCCCCCACCATCAGGCAGATCTCGCCCTGTTCGGCGCGCTCGCGCAGATAGGCGAGCTTGTCGTCGGGGGTGGCATTTTTGCGCAGCTCGCTCACGCCCAGGGTGGCGGCCACCCGGTCGGCCTGGCCGGAGCCGTCGCCGGTGAGAATGGTGGTTTTCAGGCCCTGCTCATGGCAGCGGCGCACCAGCTCATGGGCTTCCTCGCGCAACGGATCCGCCAGCGCAAAGCGGGCCTGCAGCCCCTGCTCACCGGCCAGGTACACACACAGCTCACTGTCTTCGGCAGCGGGGTTGAGCCAGGCGGCACTGCCCAGACGCCATTCCTGGCCATCGATAAGCCCGCTCACGCCCCGGCCCACGTGGTTCTGCCGCCGTGCCACCTGAAGGGCGGTGCTGGCATGGGGCGCAAAGGCCCGGGCGATGGGGTGCTCGGAGCCCGCTTCAAGAGCCGCGGCCATGGCCAGCAGTTGATCTTCCGAAAGGGCGCCGAGAGTGGTTACCTCGGCCAGCGCCACCTTGCCCTGGGTCAGGGTACCGGTCTTGTCGAACACCATGCGGGTGGCCTTGGGCAGGGTGTCGAGCACATGGGCCCGGCGCACCAGCACGCCGCTTTGGGTCAGGCGCGAGGTGGCCACGGTCAGCGCCGTGGGTGTGGCCAGCGACAGGGCACAGGGGCAGGTGGCCACCAGCACCGACAGCATGACCCAGAAGGCGCGGTCGGCATCGAGCTGCAGCCAGACCAGCCAGGTGCCCAGGGTGGCCAGCAGCAGCGCCGCCACAAAGTAGCGCGACAATTGATCCGCCAGCACCGCCACCCGGGGTTTGTCGAGCAGGGCATCATCCTGGGCCCGCAGAATTTCCGACACCCGGGCGTCGGCCAGGCTGCGGCTCACACGAATGCGCAGGGGCGATTCCACGTTGGTGGTGCCGGCAAACACCGGCTCATTGGGCCCGCGCGATACCGGCAGGTGCTCGCCGGTGAGCATGGACTCGTCAATGCTGGTGTGGCCTTCGATAATATCGCCGTCGGCGGGGATCACCGCGCCGGGAGAGACCCGCACCACCTGGCCCGGCATCAGGGTGCGGGCGGCCACTTCCTGCTCATCCTGGCCGCTTTCCAGCCGGGCCAGCATGGGAATGTGGTGAGTGAGGTTGGCGGTGCTTTCCGAGGCCTTGCGCTTGGCGCGCATTTCCAGAAAACGGCCGGTCAGCAGCAGAAAGGCGAACATGGACACGCACTCGTAATACACCTCGCCACTGGCGGTGACGGTGGCGTACACCGAGGCCACAAAAGCGAACAGCATGGCCAGCGACACCGGCAAGTCCATGTTCAGGGCACGGTGTTTCAGGCCGCGCCAGGCATTGCGGTAAAAGGGCAGGGCGGAGTAGCCCATCACCGGCACCGACAGCCACAGGCTGACCCAGCGAAACAGCTGCACCAGGCCGGCGTCGATGTCGGGGAACAAATCTTCGTACAGGGCAAAGCCCACCATCATCACCTGCATGCTGGCGATGCCGGCCACGCCCATGCGCAGCAGGTAGGACTTCACTTCCCGGTTGTAATCCTGCTCCTGCTGGTGGGGCAGAAAGGGACGGGCCTGATAGCCAATGTGGGCAAAGGCGGCGAGCAGGGTGCTGAGCCGGGTTTCACGGTCGTCCCAGCGCAGCCGGGCCCGCTCGGTGGTGGTGTTCACCTGGATGAGGGTGACCCCCGGCACCTGGGACAGGTGGCGCTCAATCAGCCAGGCGCAGGCGGCGCAGGTCAGGCCGCCGATGGACAGCTGCACCTCGCGGATATGATCCCGTGCCAGCACGAAGTCCTGCTGAATTTCGTCCAGATCGTAGTGCTGCAGGCGGCGCAGCTCGTCGGGCAACGCCTCGGCCCTGGGCGCATTGCCGGTGCGGTGCTGATAATAGCTGCCCAGACCGCAGTCGATGATGGTTTCGGCCACCGCCTGGCAACCGGGGCAGCAGAACCGGCGAGACTCGCCCTCCAGCTCGGCGCTGAAGGCGGCATCGGCCGGCAGTGGCTCGCCGCAATGAAAACAGCCGGTCATGGTCAGCTACCGGCGCGGATCACGAGCCGGTCGGCAATGGGCAGATAAATGCGCTGCTGAATCCGCCAGCGCTGGTCAAAGGCTTCCAGTTGCAGGTTCCACTGGCCCTTGAGCAGCTCGTGCTCGGGGCGGAACCGGTAGATACCGTTGGCATCGCTGGTGAGCAGGGTGCGTACATCCTGCTCGGCCAGGGTGGGGTGGCTGAGCAGCAGGTGAATGGCCTCGCCCTGCTTGTGCGCGCCCTGCATTTCAAGGGTGAGCAGGCCGTCGGTAAAGCGCAGCTCGGCCACCAGCCCCAGGCGCTCGGCTTCCTTCAGCTCGCTCAGATCCTGGTTGATGGCGCGGCCTTTCTTGTAGTAGTCATCCACCACCATGGTATCGGCATGGGTGCTTGCCAGGTGCAGGGTATAGAGGCTGGCCACCACCACGCACAGGGGCAGGGTGATCAGAAACCAGGGCCAGAATTGCTGATACCAGGGACGTTGCATAACAAGAATTCCTACTGCGAAAAAGGTCGGACGCTAATATAACAAAAAAGCCCCGCGAGCGGGGCTTTCAATACAAGCCCGAAGGGCTCGGTTAGTTGCTGTTCAGGCTGTAGATGTAAGACGCCAGCAGGTGCACCTTGTCTTCGCCCAGAATGTCTTTCCAGGCGGGCATGACACCGGCGCGGCCGTGACGGATGGAGTCTTCCACCGCGGCGCGGGAGCCGCCATACAGCCAGATGCCGTCGGTCAGGTTGGGTGCGCCCATGGCGGTGTTGCCCTTGCCGTCCATACCGTGACAGGCGGCACACATGGCGAAGCGGGCCTGACCCTTCTGGGCTTCTACCGGATCCACCTTGCGGCCGGACAGGCTCAGCACATAGGAAGCCACTTCCTGCACGCCTTCTTCACCCAGGCTGTCGCCCCAGGCGGGCATGGCGCCCTTGCGGCCGTGCATGATGGTGGCCTTGATGGCGTCAGGCGAGCCGCCATACAGCCAGTCGGCGTCGGCGAGGTTGGGGAAACCGCGGGCACCACGGGCGTCGGAGCCGTGACACTGGGCACAGTTCTGCAGGAACAGACGCTGGCCCACCTTGGTGGCTTCCTCGTCCTGGGCAATGTCGGCAATGGCGCGGTAGGTCTGACCATCGGCCTCATAGGCCAGTTCGCGGAACTTGGCACCGAACACCTCGTCGGCCTTCACCATTTCACGCTCATACTGCACCAGGCGACCCTCTTCACGGGCGGCGGCAGAGGCGGCGCGGGACTCTTCCAGGGAGCGTACGTCCTGGTTGGAGCTTTCCCAGCCCAGCACACCCTTGAAGTTGCCCAGTCCCGGATACAGCACCAGATAGATCAGGGAAAAGATGATCATGAACACGAACATGTAGCTCCACCACTTGGGCAGCGGATTGTTCAGCTCGGAGATGCCGTCAAAGGTATGCCCGGTGGGCGCGCCTTCTTCCATTCCCATCTTGTCTTTGGTGCACCAGATCAGCAGGAACAGGCAGCCGAAAATGGTGCCCAGGCTGATCACGGTTACAAAAATGCTCAAAAAAGTATTCATTCTTTATTAGCTCCTGCGCGATCCTGCTCAGTACCCCGGCGCTGATTCTGCCGTTCGTCTTCATCAAAGATGGAGTTGGCGGCATCATCAAACTTGCCCTTTCTGCGTTTGCTGTAGGCCCACCACACTATGCCTACGAACAACACCAGCAAGGCCAGGGTCTGAAAGCTTATCAGCATCGGCTTGAGGGCTTCCAAGGTACTGAAATCCATATCGACTCCGGTTATTTAAGGGCGTGTCCCAAGGATTGCAGATAGGCGATGACGGCATCCATTTCGGTCTTGCCCTTCACGGCTGCCTCGGCACCTTCAATGTCGGCGTCGGTGTAGGGTACGCCGAAGTGATCCCGGAAAACGCGCAGTTTTTCGGCGGTGTTGGCACCGTCCAGCACGTTGGTTTCCAGCCAGGGGAACGCCGGCATGTTGGACTCGGGCACCACGTCACGCGGGTTGATCAGGTGCACACGGTGCCACTCGTCGGAGTAGCGGCCACCCACCCGGGCCAGATCCGGACCGGTACGCTTGGAGCCCCACAGGAAGGGGTGTTCCCACACGCTTTCACCGGCCACGGAGTAGTGACCGTAGCGCTCGGTTTCGGCACGGAACGGACGGATCATCTGGCTGTGACACACGGAGCAGCCTTCACGGATGTAAATATCACGACCTTCCATTTCCAGCGCGGTGTAGGGGCGCAGGCCCTCAACCGGCTCGTTGGTCTGCTGCTGGAAAAACAGCGGCACGATTTCTACCAGACCACCGAAACTGATGGCAACAACGGTCAGAATTGCCAACCAGGTGACATTCTTTTCGACCAGTTCATGACGGTTTTTCATTCACGAGTCTCCTTAGGCCGGTTGGGGGATAGCTTGCAGGGAGCCTTTCGGCGCCTTGATGGTGCGGTACACGTTGTACAGCATCAGCAGCATACCGGCGACGAAGAAGCAACCGCCCAGGAAACGCACGAAGTAGAACGGGTAGGAAGCCTGCAGACCTTCAACAAAGCTGTAGGTCAGGGTGCCGTCCTCGTTGACCGCACGCCACATCAGGCCCTGCATTACACCGCTGATCCACATGGACACGATGTACAGCACGGTACCGATGGTGGCCAGCCAGAAGTGGGTGTTGATCAGACCCAGGCTGTACATGCGACTCTGGCCGAACAGGTTCGGAACCAGGTGATATACGGAGCCGATAGACACCATGGCAACCCAGCCCAGGGCGCCGGAGTGCACGTGACCCACGGTCCAGTCGGTGTAGTGGGACAGGGCGTTCACGGTCTTGATCGCCATCATGGGGCCTTCAAAGGTGGACATGCCGTAGAACGACAGGGACACGATCAGGAAGCGCAGAATGGGGTCGTAACGCAGTTTGTGCCAGGCGCCGGACAGGGTCATGATGCCGTTGATCATGCCGCCCCAGGACGGTACGAACAGGATCAGGGACATCACCATGCCCAGAGACTGGGCCCAGTCGGGCAGGGCGGTGTAGTGCAGGTGGTGCGGGCCGGCCCAGATATACAGGGTGATCAGCGCCCAGAAGTGCACGATGGACAGACGATAGGAGTAAACCGGACGACCGGCCTGCTTGGGTACGAAGTAGTACATCATGCCGAGGAAACCGGCGGTCAGCAGGAAGCCCACGGCGTTGTGACCATACCACCACTGGATCATGGCGTCGGCGGCACCGGAGTACATGGAGTAGGACTTCAGGCCCGCTACCGGAATGGCCATGCTGTTAACAATGTGCAGCACGGCGACGGTCAGGATGAAACCACCGTAGAACCAGTTCGCCACATAAATGTGGGAGGTGGTGCGCTTGTACAGGGTACCGAAGAAGACGATGGCGTACGCCACCCAGACCACGGCAATGGCGATGTCGATCGGCCACTCCAGCTCGGCGTATTCCTTGCTGGTGGTGTAGCCCAGGGGCAGGGTGATCACTGCCGAAACAATGATGGCCTGCCAGCCCCAGAACACGAAGGAGGCCAGGGGGCCACCAAACAGCCGGGTGTTACAGGTGCGCTGAACCACGTAGAAGGACGTGGCCATCAGGGCGCTGACACCAAATGCAAAGATAACCGCATTGGTGTGCAACGGACGCAGGCGGCTGTAGGTCAGCCAGGGTGTTTCGAAGTTGAGGGCAGGCCAGATAAGCTGTGCTGCGATCAGCACACCCAACGACATACCTACAACGCCCCAGATTACGGTCATCACCGTAAACTGACGAACTACTGTGTAGTTGTAGTTTGGTTGATTATTAGTTTGACTCATCGTTATAGTTCCGCTTCCACTGCTGTTATTCAGATCTTGTGTTCACGCTAAGTGCTCACGTCGGAAGGATAAAATTACCGGTTTCTAGCTAGGGCCTTCAGCGCCCGCCCGGCTTCGTTAACCCTTTGTTAACAAAGCAAAGGGGCCCGGAAAAACCCGGCACTGATGATAAAGGAGTGGGTGCCAAAAAAACAGTATAAACAGTAATATGATTACTCCTTTAGGCCCCCCACAAGGCATGGCGACGCGCGTTGATCGAGATCAAGCCAGTCCCTGAATACTCCTTCAAACAGGAAACAAACCCCCATGAGAGAGCGACTCACCGGTCCCAAATTGGTGCAAATTCTGTTGGTCATGGCTGTTTTGTCCGCCGCCTTCTGGTTGCGGACCTGCAGCGATGAGCAGGAAACGACTGAATCCGTCACGGAAAAATTTGATTATTGTGATATAGCTCACGAAAAGTGCGCCATTGAACAGCATGGCCTGACCGCCGCGGCCCGTTTGCTCGGGGGAGGGGTTCAGGCGGAAACACCTTTCAAGCTGGAGCTGAGCCTGTCGGATCCGACGGCCAGGGTAACGCACAGCGTGCTGGAAGGGGACACCATGTACATGGGCACGCTGCCGGCGCTGCTTCAGCCCGCAGGCGAGGGGCAGTGGCGGGGGCAGGCGCTGGTGGGCAGCTGCACCGAGGCCCGCATGCTCTGGGCCTGGGTGGTGACAGTGGAGCATCAGGGGCAGACGCTGACCTATCGGTTTTTGTTTGAAGTGCGCCACTGACGGCACAGTCTGTGCCGGCCCGTCAATCCGGCATGTTCCGGCCTCCGCCGGAGTATGCCGGAATGCGCTGACACGGACCTTATTGCCGATAACTGGATTTATCGGCATTATGCCACCCCATGTTTTATCGGCCGTTTACCTCTGATGATCATGCCGCCCGTTTTACCCCTGTTTGATGCCCCCCAGTATCTGGAAGAGGGCAACAGCGCCGTTAACCAGCACATTGCCGACATTACCCTGAACCGGGTGCCCGATGCGGCCTTTATCTATGAACATGCCGTGGACTGGTTGCTGGAAAGCCGCCACAGCGAAAATAACTACAAAACCTACCGCAGCGAGCTCACCACCTTTTTGCACTGGTGCCTGGAGGTGGAGCAGATCTCGCCAATTGAGGTGACCCGGCGCACCATGAACCGCTACGTGGATTATTGTCTGGCGCCGCCCGGGGCGCTGATTGCCTATCGCAACGTGGCCCAGTTTGTGGCCGACAAGGAGCTGGGCGAGCGCCGACCCAATCCGTTGTGGCGGCCGTTTCTGGGTAAAAAGACCAACGGCACCGAGCAGCCGTACCGGCTCAGCGACAAGGCCCTGAAAACCAAGATGGCCGTATTGTCTTCCTTTTATGCCTACCTGATTAATGAAGAAGTCACCGAGCGCAACCCGGCCACCATGTGGATGCGGCACAGCCGTTTTGGCTCGCCGGCACCGGTGACCGCCCGGCTTGGCGAAGAAGACGAGGTTCGGGTATTCAGCGATCTGCAATGGTCCTATGTGATGAGCACGGCACAGGCCCTGGCCGAGGCATCACCGGAACGCCACGAGCGCACCCTGTTTCTGGTGTCGCTGATGTACGGCTGTTACCTGCGTATTTCCGAAGTGGCGGCCCGTCCCGGCTTTTCGCCGGTGATGAGCCAGTTTCGGCGGGATGCCAAAACCGGAATATGGAGCTTTTACATTCCCGTCAGCAAGGGCGGCAAAAAGCGTACCGTGGCGGTATCCCGGGAGCTGCTTGACGCTCTCAAGCGCTACCGGGGATATCTGGGATTATCGGCGCTGCCGGCACCCAACGAAGCCATTCCGCTGTTTGTCCGTCACCGGGCCGCCGGGCGCGGCCGGGAACAGGGTCTTGTCAACGCCAACCTGGGTATTCGCCAGTTGCGCGAATTGCTCAACGAACTGCTGGCCGCCGCCGCCGATGCCGCCATGACCGATGGCTTTGATCAGGACGCCGCCGAGATGCGCACGCTCACGGTACACAGCATTCGCCACACCGGCATCACTCACGACATCAACTACAACGGCCGGCCGTTGTCCCATGTGCAGGCCGATGCCGGCCATGACAGCATCGACACCACGTCGCAATACCTGCACACCGGCAAGGTGGAGCGCTATGAAAGCGCCGTCAACAAGCGCCTGGATCGGTTGCGGGAATAACACCCGCAGCCGGGTGCCTTGGTGGGCACACACCGGCATCCTGGCCGACACAGCCCCGATGACGTTGCTCACACACCACTTCGCATAATGTATATTATGTTAAATAAGGTATTCTTGAGTTCAATGCCGAGCTGGCTTTTGTGGGTTTCAGTCAAAAATGAGATCTTTACAGTGCAGTGAGATCTTTCACCCTGGCCAACTCAAACTCTCCATCTGGCCCTTGTACCGTTTCCGCGCTTTGGCTCGAATGGCGGAGTGATGTATTCACCCGTTTTATTTCAATCCAAGGAGCAGTTATGTACGTATTGATGGATATCATGGTGTCACCCGGTGGTGTTGGCGTGTCGGTGTCGCCCTACGTGGCCATGTGCCAGCAGATTTTTGAGGATGCCGGACTCACCCACACCATGCACGGTTACGGCACCAATGTGGAAGGTGAATGGGACCATGTGATGGCGGCGGTCAAACGCTGCCATGAAGTGCTGCACGATGCCGGTGCCGTACGCATTACCAGCCATATCAAGCTGGGCACCCGCAACGACCGGGAGCAGACCATGGCCGACAAGGTCATCAGCGTGCAGCAAAAGCTCAACAGTTAACGGCTGAGTCACGCCAAAGAGCCGGTATGCGGCTCATTCGTTTCATGAAACAACATCAGGGCGCTTGGCCGAACGCTGCATGGAGGCCGAGCGGCGTTCGGGTGAGGCAACCCTGATGTTGCTTTGCAGGCTCATCATTCAGCATTTTATGCTGGCGAGTCTCAAATATTCCCGGTGCTGTATTCGCGAGTGCAGACATTTATTCTGTCAGACGCACTGAAACCGCCCATTTGTTTACTTGCGGTCATGGGCTGATTAGACTCTGGCTTTTTCATGCCATGATAAGCGGCAAGGAGACTCCGTTGCGCCTGATTGCCAGTCTGCCCTGGTACGATTTACCGCCGGCCCGGACCGGGCTGAATGCCTTCTGGCGTGTGCTGCGAAGCGAGCTGGAACCCATCAGCGCCCTGCCCTTGCCCGATGCCCTTGAGCGTACCATGCCGCTGATGGAGCAATGGTTTCATGCCGGTTTGCTGCTCAGCCAGTGCTGCGGACCGGATCTGTTTACCCCGGCGGCCCGCTATCTGGTGCCGGTGGCACGGCCGGTATTTATGAATCTCGACTGCGCACCCGGGGATTACTACAGCCATATCGTCACCATCCATCGCAGCCTGCCGGCCCGGCCCAGGCTGGTGGTCAATTCACCCAGCTCGCGCTCCGGCTGTGCGGCCCTGTATGAATGGCTGCGCCGGCAACAGATCGAGCCCGGCGCCGTGACCATCAGCGGCGCCCATGCCACCAGTCTTGAACGCCTGCGGAATGGCGATGCCGATGTGGCCGCCATCGATGCTCACAGCTGGCCGCTGCTCAACACGCCAGGCCTGCGCATTATCGGCCGCAGTGCACCCGCGCCCTCGCCGCCTTTTGTTATGCACCAGGGCGCGCCATTCAGCCGGGCACAACTGCAGCATGCACTGCACACCGCCATTGCCGGCGCCGGTGAAGCCATTGGCATCAGCGGGCTGGTCAGTTCCGGCCGGGAGGATTACACCGCCGTTCACGCCGAGCCCGCTAAACGGCAAACCGGCTGCGCCGAACTGGCCTGAGAATATTGCCGGTGCGGCTGTATCGGGCGCCCGGCTGCAGTATACTGGCCGCCATTGACCCCAAGAACGAGTGAACCAGTGCAACCACTGAGCCCGGCCGAGCTGGCCCCCGCATTTTCCTTACCGAATATCACCACCCTTGATGACGCGGCTCCCCTGCCCTTCAGTGCCCTGCAACAGCGGGCCGACTCGGCCTTTGCCACCCTGGCCGGGCTGAACGGCGTCAATCCCATTTTGCTGCTGAACGGCTTCGCCGGCCTGGACGTGGAAGAGCTGGTGCAGGATCTGGTCAAGCGGCACGCCAATCACGCCGATCTGTTCGACCTCTGTTATGCGGAAAACCTGCATCATCCGCAAAAACCCATCTGGCTGCGGCTCAAGGCCGGCACCGGCATTGAGTTTTGCGAGCTGGTGGGCCAGTTGCTGGAGTTGAGCTCCCGCCATCTGGAAGCAGAGCACATCGTGGAGCGCATCCTCAAAAAGCAGGAGCGGGATGAAAAGGTGGCCGACTATCTTTCGAGCCTGGCCCGGCACGTGGCCGCCGGCGGCGGCTTCAGCCACCCTGTTCTGATCAACCTGATGGTGCACCGGCACGACCATAGCATTCCCATCGTGCATGCCCGCCAGTTCACTCCCGAGCAGCTGTTTGGCGCCATTCACTTTCAAACCGAGCAGGGCTCGGTGTTCAGCCATCATCACCTGCTTGAGCCCGGTCTGATCCATCAGGCCAATGGCGGTTATCTGATCGTGCCCATCGAGGAACTGCTGGAGCAGCCTTCGCTGTGGTTCCGGCTGAAAAACGCCCTCGCCACCCGGCGGGTGGAATGGAGCCGGCCCGGCGAGATGGCGGCGTTTTACTTTCAGCCCGAGCCGCCGCCCCTGGATGTGCACCTCATTCTGGTGGGCGATCGCCTCGCCGTGGCCGAGCTGCACCTGCTCGACCGGGAGCTCGACACCCTGGCATTTCTGCGTGCCGACATCATTCCCGAATGGGATGCGGTGGCCGATCTGCCGTCCTACCTGGGCTACCTCTCCCACCTGCGGCACAAGCACAGGCTGCGCAACATGGACGCGGGCGCCGTGGCCCGGCTGTGCCGCTACGGCAGCCGCATTACCGAGCACCAGCACCGGCTGTCGCTGGTGGAAGGCCAGCTGGTGGCCATGATGCAACTGGCGGATGTCATTGCCGCCCGTGAGCACAGCGAGCTGGTTACCGAGCGCCATCTGCGCCTGGCCCAGGAAGAGCAGGATCAACGCCTCAACTTTCTGGTGGAGCAGTCGGATCTGGGGGTGCGCGACGGCCAGTACCTGATCCAGACCCAAGGCCGCGAGGTGGGCCAGATCAACGGCCTGTCGGTGATTCAGATTGCCGGTCATCCCTACGACTTCGGCGAGCCGGTGCGCCTCACCGCTACCGTGCACCTGGGCGACGGCGATGTGGCCGACATCGAGCGCAAGGCCGATCTGGCCGGCCACATTCACGCCAAGGCGATGATGATTATTCACGGCTACCTGGCCAACCTGTTTGGCGCCGAGCATCCCTCGCCGCTGTCGGCCAACCTGGTGTTTGAGCAGTCCTACCACGAGATTGACGGCGACAGCGCCGCCCTGGCCGGACTCTGCGCCCTGCTCTCGGCGCTGGCGCGGGAGCCCATTTACCAGCATTTCGCCATTACCGGCGCGGTGGATCAGTTTGGCAATGTGCTGCCGGTGGGCGGCGTCAACGAAAAAATCGAGGGCTTTTACCGGCTCTGTCGCCTGCAGGGGCTCACCGGTGAGCAGGGGGTGCTGATCCCGGCCAGCAACCGGCTGCAGCTCAACCTGTCGGATGAGGTGGCCGAGGCGGTGGCCGAGGGCCGTTTCCATATTCATCCGGTGGCCCGGGTAGAAGACGCCATCGCCCTGCTGATGGGCTGTGAAGCGGGCAAGGTGGATGATCCCTACACTCTGTTCGGCCGTATTCGCGAACGGCTGGACGACCTCAACGGTCATAATATGGAAAGCGGTTTCTGGCGCCGGTTGTGGCGTCGTTAAGAGATCGGACTTGTCGGGCGCACAGCCGTTCGCTAAAGTGTCGCCAATTTTACACCCGGGCCCAGAGCCCGATGAAAAAACGGAAGAGTGGAATGCCTTCACAAAAAGAACTGGGTAAACACAGCTTTACCAGAGAAGAACTGCTGGCCTGCAGCCAGGGCGAGTTGTTTGGCCCCGGCAACAGTCAGCTGCCCGCCCCCAACATGCTGATGATGGACCGCATTGTGCACATCAGCGACGAGGGCGGCGAGCACGGCAAGGGCGAGATCCTGGCCGAGCTGGATATCACTCCCGACCTGTGGTTTTTTGACTGCCACTTCCCCGGCGACCCGGTCATGCCCGGCTGCCTGGGCCTGGATGCCATGTGGCAGCTGGTGGGTTTCTTCCTGGGCTGGAAAGGCGGCCCCGGCAAGGGCCGTGCCCTGGGCGTGGGTGAAGTGAAGTTCACCGGTCAGATCCTGCCCACCGCCAAAAAGGTCACCTACAAGATCACCCTGAAGCGGGTGATCTGGCGTAAGCTCATCATGGGCATCGCCGACGGCGTGGTGGAAGTGGATGGCCGTCCCATCTATGAAGCCAAGGATCTGAAAGTGGGCCTGTTTACCGACACCTCCACTTTCTGATTTAAACGGTGATAAAGAAAACGAGAAGGCCCCGCGGTTGCGGGGCCTTTTTTGTTGATAATGAATGCTCGTTTATTTGATGAAGAGGCCGGAACCTTTGTCTTCCATGGCATCTCGCCAGCCACCTAACCAATGGCCCTTGGCGTCAAAATCGGTATAGGGGCACTGCTCTTTGGAACGTCCACTGACTCCAGCTTGGTAACCGCGGGTGCGCGCTCTTTCCAAACGGTCACGTTTTTGTCTCTTCATAGGTATTACCCTCGTTTAATCAACAAAAAGTGCGCGGCCTATCAACCTGCCGCTCTTTAGAAATAGATGAGTTGCAGCGCGTTAACAAGGGCTGATTTCTGAGCATAGGGTAAGCCGGTGTTTTAGCGACTGATATTTATGAAGTTTTGATGAAAAAAGAAAACACCGAAATGTGATCTTGATCGCGTTGAAGGGGGCGTCCCGGTGGATGAAGCCGGGGCCATTCCGGCCTTGAGCCGGGAGCCCGGTGGCGAAGCGGCACGCTTGCCCATAAAAATGCCGGCTTCTGGAGCCGGCATGACTGAGTGGCTGTGGCAGAAAAAACAGCGTTAACCCGCCGCCAGCTCCTCCAGCTCTTCCCAGCGGGCAAAGGCCTGCTCCAGCTCGGCCTCCACCGTCGCCAGCTGCTGCAGTTTTTCCTGGGTTACCGCTTCCGGCTGAGTGAAAAAGTCCGGACCGTTGATCTCTTCCTGCAGGGTTTCAATCTGCTGCTCCAGCTGCTCAAGGCGGGCCGGCAGGCCGTTCAGCTCCTGCTGCTGTTTATAAGACAGCTTTTTACCTGACGAGGCCTTGGGTTTCTGGATCTTGGCGGTGGCCGGCTTTTCGGTTTTTTCCGGCACCGGCGCGGCTTCGGTCTGACGGGCCCGCTGGGCCAGCATGTCCTGATAGCCGCCCACAAATTCATCGATACCGCCCTGGCCGTCAAACACCCAGCAGTGGGTGGCGGTGTTGTCGATAAAGTCCCGATCGTGGCTGACCAGCAGCAGGGTACCCTGATAATCGGCGAGCAGCTCTTCCAGCAGCTCCAGGGTTTCCACGTCCAGATCATTGGTGGGCTCGTCGAGCACCAGCAGGTTGCTGGGTTTCAGAAACAGCCGGGCCAGCAGCAGGCGGTTTTTCTCGCCGCCCGACAGGGCCTTCACCGGGGTGCGGGCGCGCTTGGGCTCGAACAGGAAGTCCTGCAGATAACCCAGCACATGGCGGCTCTTGCCACCCACTTCCACTTCCTGCTTGCCGTCGGCCAGGTTGTCCACCACGGTGCGCTCGGGGTCAAGCTGCTCCCGGTACTGGTCAAAGTAGGCCACATCCAGCTTGGTGCCGCACTTGAGCGTGCCCTGTTTGGGCTGCAGCCTGCCCAGCAAGAGTTTTATCAGGGTACTCTTGCCGCAGCCGTTGGGGCCGACCAGGGCGATTTTGTCGCCCCGTTGCACCAGGGCGGAAAAGTCCCGGATCAGCGGCTTGCCTTCATAGTCAAAACTCAGGTGCTCGGCTTCGAACACGATTTTGCCCGAGCGGCGCACGTCGTCCAGGGTCACGGAGACCTTGCCCAGGCTTTCCCGGCGCTGGCTGCGCTCGTTGCGCAGCGCCTTGAGTGCCCGTACCCGGCCTTCGTTACGGGTGCGGCGGGCCTTGATGCCCTGGCGGATCCAGGCTTCTTCCTGAGCTAGGCGCTTGTCGAACAGGGCGTTTTGCTCCGCTTCCACCCGCAGGGCTTCTTCCTTGTTGACCAGGTAATCGTCGTAATTGCCCGGCCAGCTCGACAGTTTGCCCCGGTCGAGATCGAGAATGCGGGTAGCCATCTTGCGAATAAAGGCGCGGTCATGGCTGATAAACACGATGGCGCCACGGAATTCCACCAGAAAGCTTTCCAGCCAGGCGATGGCGTCAATGTCCAGGTGGTTGGTGGGCTCGTCCAGCAGCAGAATATCGGGGTCGTTGGCCAGCGCCCGGGCCAGGGCCACCTTGCGCAGCCAGCCGCCGGACAAGTCCTTGAGCCGGGTGTCGCCGTTCAGACCCAGCAGGGTCAGGCTCTGGTTGATGCGGGTGTCAAACTGCCAGCCGTTGGCGTGCTCCACCTGCTCCTGCAGCCGCATCAGCTCGTTCATGGCCTTGTCCGAGCCGTCGTGGCCGACCTTTTCCAGCTGGTGATGGTAGCGGGCCAGCAGCTCGCCCAGCTCGGCCAGGCCGGCGGAGACATAGTCGAACACCGTCTGATCGTCGTCCACCTGGGGCGGATCCTGCTCCAGGCGGGCGATCACCACGTCCTGCTGCACCTGGCGACGGCCGTCATCAAGCTGAATGTCGCCGGCGATCACCTTCATCAGGGTGGATTTGCCGGCACCGTTGCGGCCGACAATACACAGCCGCTCGCCGGCCTGAATGTTAAGCTCTACCCCGTCCAGCAGCGGCGCGTCGCCGTAGGCCAGCAGGGCGTTTTGCAGGGTCAGCAGACTCATGAATTTTCCCGGTTAAATGCGATAAGGTCATCGGCGCTGAAGGGCCAGTCCAGCTCGGCGCCATCGGCCCGGCGCAGCACCGGAATGCGAATGCGGTAGGCGTCCAGCCACTGGTCGTTGTCGATGATGTCTTTTATTTCGGCGTTGACGGCCAGCCCGGTCTGCTCCAGCAGAGTCCAGGCCTGTTCGCACAGGTGGCAGCCATCGGTGGAAAACAGCGTCAGGCTCATTGTGCACTCCAGCGAATTTCCCAGCAGTTGTGGATTTGCGGATTGCGGGCAAAGTCTTTCGGCAGCGTTGAGCGGGTGATGTCCTTCGCCTCCAGCCCCAGCGCGGCCAGACCGTCAACGTCCATTTTGAAGTTGCGCTTGTTGTTGGAAAAGATCAGCAGCCCCCCCTTGCGCAGGTGCCTGCTCAGCAGGTGCAGCAACGCGATGTGATCCCGCTGCACATCAAAGCTGTCTTCCATACGTTTGGAGTTGGAGAAGGTCGGTGGATCGGCGAAGATCAAATCGTAATCGCCGTCGGTGTGGCTCAGCCAGCTCAGGCAGTCGGCCTGTACGAACTGATGGCGACGCCCACCCTGACCGTTGAGCTGCATGTTGCGCTCGGCCCACTGCAGGTAGGTCTTGGACATGTCCACCGTGGTGGTGGAGCGGGCGCCGCCCAGGGCCGCATGCACGGTGGCAGTGCCGGTGTAGGCAAATACATTGAGCACATCCTTGCCGCTGGCCAGTTCCCCCAGGCGTTTGCGAATGGGCCTGTGATCCAGAAACAGGCCGGTGTCCAGGTAATCATGCAGGTTCACCAGCAGCCGGGCGTTATGCTCCTGCACTTCCATCCACTGTTCGCGCTTGTCGAGCTTTTCATATTGCTCATTGCCCTTCTGGCGGGTACGGACCTTGAGCACCACCTTGTTGCCGGGCACGCCGGTGACCGTCATGGTGGCCTGCACCAGGTCAAAGAAACGGGCACGCGCCTTGTGCTCGGGTACGCTCTTGGGCGCGGCGTATTCCTGAATGACCAGATGATCCTGGTAACGGTCGATGGCTGCGTTGTATTCGGGCAAGTCGGCGTCGTACAGGCGGTAGCAGTCGATGCCCTCGCCCCGGGCCCACTTGTCCAGGGCCTTGATGTTCTTGGCCAGGCGATTGGCGAAGTCTTCCGCCAGCGGCCGTGCCGGCCGGGCGTCTTCGGCCACCAGGTAGTTACGCAGCTCGCAGGCCAGGGCGCCGTTAAACAGCTTGTAGGTTTTTTCCGGGCGCAGGCGCAGGCAGCTGAGCAGCTCGGGGGAGCTGGAAATCAGGCTGACGTGCCAGCCCCTGAACCGCTCCCGCAGGGTGTCACCCAGGCCCTGGTGCAGGCCCAGCAGCGACGGGAACTCGCTCAGGCGCTCGCCATAGGGCGGGTTGGAAATCAGCCAGCCCGGTTGCTCGCTCGGGTTTTGCAGCTCACCCACGGCCCCTTGAGTAAAGTGGATCAGGCGCTCTACCCCGGCCGCCTCGGCGTTTTCCCGGGCAAAGGCCAACACCCGCTGGTCCTGATCAAAGCCATAAAGCACGGCACTGGCCTTGTTCAGGCCGCGGGTAGCGCGCACCGTGGCCTCGGCGTGCAGACTCTGCCACAGCTCCCGGTCGTGACCGGACCAGGCCATAAAGCCAAAACGCGGGCGCAACAGTCCGGGCGCCTGATCGGCGGCCATCAGTGCGGCCTCAATCAGCAGGGTGCCGGAGCCGCACATGGGATCCACCAGCGGGCTTGTGGTATCCCAGCCGCTGCGCAACAAAATGGCGGCGGCCAGATTTTCCTTCAGCGGTGCTTCCCCTGCCTGCTGACGGTAACCGCGCTGGTGCAGGGCAGGACCGGACAAGTCTAGGGTAATGCTCAGCCGGTCCCGTTTGAGGTGGGCCAGAATGCGAATGTCGGGAAAGCGCTTGTCCACGCTGGGACGCTCGCCCCGGCGCTTGTTCAGCCGGTCGACAATGGCGTCCTTGATCTTGAGGGCGCCGTACTGGGTATTGGTAATGGCGCGGTTGCTGCCGGAAAAGTCCACCGCAAAGGTCTGGCCCTGCTGAATGTGGGTTTCCCACTCCACGTTGCTGGCGCCCAGATACAGGTCCATGTCGTCGCGCATGGGAAAGTCGGCCAGCTGCAGCATGATGCGCGAGGCCAGCCGCGACCACAAACAGGCCCGGTAGGCCACGTCCAGCTCGCCTTCAAAGGCAACACCGGCCACGGTTTCCTGCACTCGGCTGGCGCCCAGGGCTTGCAGTTCATCGGAGAGTAAGGATTCCAGCCCCTTGGGGCAGGTAGCAAAAAACGGCAGCATAATCACGCATGGTCAAACAAAAGAGAGGGCACATTATACATGAGTGGTAATGCGATTTCTGCGGATTAATGGTGGGCGGGCGGGTACCGGGTGAGCAAAATAAAGGCAATGTGAGTGACAGGCAAACATACTGCTGCTTTAACCAGCAAACAAAATAAAGTTTCAATCAAGGGCTTGCGTTCAGTGGGCCGGATCACTAGTATACGCCACCTGAGGACGCGGGATGGAGCAGCCTGGTAGCTCGTCGGGCTCATAACCCGAAGGTCGTCGGTTCAAATCCGGCTCCCGCAACCAGTTCTCAGACAGTGTACGTTGATGTGTTACCGGCCGCGGGATGGAGCAGCCTGGTAGCTCGTCGGGCTCATAACCCGAAGGTCGTCGGTTCAAATCCGGCTCCCGCAACCAACCGGTCAACACCAGCGACACAATGGCATTATCAGTTATCGGCGCGGGATGGAGCAGCCTGGTAGCTCGTCGGGCTCATAACCCGAAGGTCGTCGGTTCAAATCCGGCTCCCGCAACCAACTGATATTGCAAGCATCAAAAAGTGATTACACCGGCCGCGGGATGGAGCAGCCTGGTAGCTCGTCGGGCTCATAACCCGAAGGTCGTCGGTTCAAATCCGGCTCCCGCAACCAATCCGGTGAACAGTCACTCCCCTGCTTTCAGATAGATTCCCCCCGAAAAATACATACGCCGGCATCATCAGCCGACGCGGCGCATTTCCTGTACCTGCATGTCTGCTTCCAGGCTGAACAGCCTGTCGTTCATTACCTTGATGGCGCCAAACACCGGTAATTTCTTTGACTCACTCAGCACCACGTCTGCCGACAGGGAAATGCACAAGGACGCCGACGGCGAGGTTTCCACCACCATCATGGTCAGATGACGCTCTCCACAGTCGAGACCAATCAGCTCACCCAACTGGGGCTGGTGGTAGTCGGCCTGAGGCTCAAAAAACCAGCTCTGGGGCATCAGCGGCTTGTAGAAGCGGGCCACGGCCACACCGTTCAGTGCC
Source organism: Oceanimonas pelagia (assembly GCF_030849025.1). Classification (NCBI taxonomy): domain Bacteria; kingdom Pseudomonadati; phylum Pseudomonadota; class Gammaproteobacteria; order Aeromonadales; family Aeromonadaceae; genus Oceanimonas; species Oceanimonas pelagia. Next base: position 1,504,549 of record NZ_CP118224.1, on the reverse strand, counting down.
GCCTGAATTCGCCGTGAGGGCGTGGCCACACAGCTGAGTTTGTCGAGAAAGGTATAATACAGCCCGGTGTCTTCCACCGAGAAATTTTGCCGCAGGTCACCGGCGCAAATCAGTTTATGTTGTAAATAGGGAGTGGCAAACAGCATGTCTTCTCCCAGATCCAGCATCAGGTGCCGGTCTGCGCCGACAAACCAGCACCACTGATCATTTGGTTGTAGCAGCATTCACGCACCTTGTGAAAATAAAGAAATGTCCCCAACGCTCTAAATATATATTGAATTTAGCGGTTGGGGGCAAATAATTATCACAGCTTACAGATGGCTCGCCAGGTTTTGTACCAGTTTCGGGCCATGATAAATAAAGCCGGAATAAACCTGCACCAGGCTGGCGCCGGCGGCCATTTTTTCCCGGGCGGCGGTGAGCGAGTCAATGCCCCCTACCCCGATAATGGGCAGCTTGCCGTCGAGCCGGCGTGACAGCTCGGCAATGACCCGGGTGCTCTTGTTCTGTACCGGGCGGCCGCTGAGCCCGCCCGCTTCCTGGGCGTGGGGCAGCTCAAACACCAGCTCCCGATCCAGAGTGGTATTGGTGGCGATCACACCATCGATATTAAAACGCACCAGGCTGTCGGCGATCTGCTCTATTTCCGCTTCATTCAGATCCGGCGCTATCTTCACCACCAGCGGCACCTGCCTGTGATATTTCCCGGCCAGTTGCGCCTGTTTTTCTTTCAGGGATCCCAGCAGATCGTCGAGGGCGTCGCCATATTGCAGCGAACGCAGATCCGGCGTGTTCGGAGAAGAAATATTTACGGTAATGTAGCTGGCGTGCTCAAAGGACTTTTCCATGCAGATCAGGTAATCGTCCTTGCCGTGCTCAATGGGAGTGTCCTTGTTTTTGCCGATATTGATGCCGAGAATGCCCGTGTAGCGGGCGTTTTTCACGTTCTCGATCAGGTAATCGATGCCCCGGTTGTTGAACCCCATGCGGTTGATAATGCCTTCGGCGGGCTTGACCCGAAACAACCGGGGTTTGGGATTGCCGTCCTGGGGACGGGGGGTGACCGTACCCACTTCCACAAAACCAAAGCCCATGGCAGCGAAGGCGTCGATACACTCGCCGTTCTTGTCGAGGCCCGCGGCCAGGCCCACCGGGTTGCTGAAGGTCAGCCCCATCACGGTCACCGGGTTGTGAATGGCCGGACGACGGTACAGGGCTGCCAGCGGCGTGCGCTGGGTTTTGGCCAGGGCCTTGATGGTCAGCTCGTGGGCATGTTCGGGATCACACTGAAACAGCAGGGGTTTTACCAGGGAGTACACGTTTTGCTTCCTTATAAAAAAGCCCCGGTCATGGCCGGGGCTTTTGTCGTGGCCACCTGATCAGGCGGCGTTCACACAATTGAGATGCAGCAGGTTCAGCTCGCGCAGGGCGACGGAAAACTGGGCGAATTCATGACTGCCGGAGGTTTTGAAGTCTGCCAGCAGATGTCGCCAACGATTGAGCAGCTGCTCATGCTCATCAAGCCACTGGGCGAGCATGGTAGCGCATTCCCCTTTTCCTTTACAGTTTTTCAGCACCACCGAGGTGAGGCTGCGCTGCTGAAAGTCCAGATCCTCCCGGAAGGCCGCCCGGGCCAGGGCCTGCCAGTGGTTGCCCACCGCCTGCTGATTGATCTGATCCAGGAACCAGTGCAGCTCCAGCGCCGCCCCCAGATGGAAATAGACCTGGGCCGCGCCCCGAATGTCCTGCTGGTGCTCATGGCTGATCTGGGCCAGATCCAGCGCCGAGAACAGCGAGCTCATGTGGGTGATCCGGGCCGCCAGCGATTCGGGAACTCCCTGCTCCACCAGCCGTGCCACTTCCTGCTGGTGCTCGGCCACTTCGCTGTCCACCATCACCTCGTACAGGTGCTCGCCCAGAGTATCGTAGGCGGGCTTGAACTGGGCGATGGTTTCTTCCAGCCCCTGGTTGCGGTTGCGGTTGCGCAGGAACCAGCGGGTGGCCCGGCGCACCATGCGGCGGGCCTGGTAGAACATCTGCAGTTGCAGCTCGGCCGGCACCTGGTTGTCCAGCGCCTCGATGTCGCGCAGCAGCTGGTTCATGCCGAACACTTCCCGGGCAATCATAAAGCTCACGGCAATGTCGCCGATGCCGGCACCGGTTTCATCGAGCATGCGGTTGGCAAAGTTGCAGCCCATGTCGTTGACCATGATGTTGGCCAGCCGGGTGGCGATGATCTCGCTGCGCAGCGGGTGTGCCATCAGCGCCTCGCCAAAGCGGGCTACCAGCTTCTCCGGCATGCTGTCCGGCAGCAGCCGGGCGATAAAGTCATTGTTGGTGATCTCGGGAATATTGAGCATGTCCTTCAACACCATCTTGCCGTAGGCCACCAGAATGGCGAGCTCCGGCCGGGTCAGGCCACGGTTGGCGGCCATGCGCTCGGCCAGCTCCTCGTCGCTCGGCAGATATTCCAGCCCGCGATCGAGGCTGCCTTCCCGCTCCAGCCAGTGCATAAAGCGCTGGTGCTCCTTCAGTGCCTGGGCTCCCCTGTGCTGGGTGATGGAGATGGTCTGGGACTGACGGTAGGCGTTGGTCAGCACTATGTCCGCCACCTTGTCGGTCATGTCAAACAACAGCTGATCCCGGTGCTTCTGGGTCAGCTCGCCCTCGGCGACCAGCTTGTTGAGCAGGATCTTGATATTGACTTCATTGTCGGAGCAGTCCACACCGCCCACGTTGTCGGTAAAGTCGGTGTTGATGCGTCCGCCCTTGCTGGCATATTCGATACGACCGAGCTGGGTGCAGCCCAGGTTGCCGCCCTCGCCCACCACACGGGCTCGCAGCTGGTCACCGTTAATGCGCACGGCATCATTGGCCCGGTCGCCCACGTCGGCGTCGGTCTCCCGGCGCGACTTGATATAGGTGCCGATGCCGCCGTTCCACAGCAGATCCACCTGGGCCATCAGCAGCTGGCGAATCACCTCGGTGGGGGTAAGGCTGGCCTTTTGCGTGCCCAGCAGCTTCTTCATCTGGGGCGTCAGCGTGATGGCCTTGGCGGAGCGGGCAAAGACGCCGCCGCCTTCGGAAATCAGTGACTTGTCGTAATCGTCCCAGGTAGTGCCGGGGGTGGTGAACAGGCGCTGACGTTCTTCATAACTGCTGGCAGCATCGGGATCGGGATCGATGAAGATGTGCTGGTGGTTGAAGGCGCCCACCAGCCGAATGTGTTTCGACAGCAACATGCCGTTGCCGAACACATCGCCGCCCATATCGCCAATGCCGACACAGGTAAAGTCGGTGGTCTGACAGTCGATGCCCAGCTCGCGGAAATGGCGCTTGACCGACTCCCAGGCCCCCCGGGCGGTGATGCCCATTTTTTTGTGATCGTAGCCCACGGAGCCACCGGAGGCGAAGGCATCCCCCAGCCAGTGGCCGTATTCGGCGCTGATGCTATTGGCAATGTCGGAGAAGGTGGCGGTGCCCTTGTCGGCGGCCACCACCAGGTAGTAGTCGTCTTCGTCGTGGCGTACCACCTGTTTCGGCGGAATCACCTCGCCGTTGACGATGTTGTCGGTCACGTCGAGCAGGCCGCGAATAAACAGCCGGTAGCAGTCCTGGCCTTCCTTCAGGAAGGCGGCCCTGTCCCCTTCCGGCAGCTGCTTGCACACGAAGCCGCCCTTGGCGCCCACCGGCACGATCACGGTGTTTTTTACCTGCTGCGCTTTTACCAGGCCCAGCACTTCAGTGCGGAAGTCTTCCCGGCGATCGGACCAGCGCAGACCGCCCCGGGCCACCTTGCCCCAGCGCAGATGCACCCCTTCCACCCGCGGCGAATACACGAAGATCTCGTATTTCGGCAACGGCAAGGGCATGTCGCTGATGGACTCGGGGGCCAGCTTGAAGGAAATGTAGTCCTTGGCGCGGCCATCGGCGGCGGGCTGATAGAAGTTGGTGCGCAGGGTGGCTTCAATCATTTCCATGTAACGGCGAATGATGCGGTCGTCGTCCAGATTGGCCACCTTGTCGAGCTCTGCCAGCATTTCCTGGTGCAGGGCCTGCAACTGCTTGGCGCTTTGCCTGCGGGCGGGCGACAGCCGTTGTTCAAACAGGGTAAACAGCAGGCAGGCCAGGTGCGGATAGCGGGACAGGGTTTCTTCGATGTAGGCCTGACTGAAGGTGACCCCGGTCTGACGCATGTAGCGGGCGTAGGCACGCAGCACGCTCACTTCCCGGCCGGTCAGCCGGGTGGCCAGCACCAGGCGGTTGAAGCCGTCGTTTTCCAGCTCGTTGTGCCAGATCTGGGCAAAGGCCTGCTGAAAACGCTGCTGGCTGGCGTCGAGATCGAGCGGACCGCGCGGATGCAGCATGGAGAAGTCGAGGATCCAGAAGGTTTCCTCACCGCAGTCGATTTCGTAGGGGGTTTCTCCGATCACCCGCAGTCCCATGTTTTCCAGCATGGGCAACACGTCGGACAGGTGAATGGGCTCGGCCCTGTGATACAGCTTCAGGCGCACCCGGTTGGAGTCCTGGCCCTGCTCCTGGGCCCGGTAGAACAGCATGCCCAGCCGGTTGTCGTCGCTGAGCGCTTCCAGCTGCTCGATGTCGGCCACCGCCGAGCCCGGCATGACGTCTTCGGTATAGGCACGGGGAAAGGCCTGATGATACTTGGCCTTGAGCCGGTTGCCCTCGGCTTCGCCAAAACTGGCAGACAGGGCCTGCTCGAGCTTGTCTTCCCAGCTGCGGGCGGCTTCAATCAGATTTGACTGGATCTCGTTCACATTGATGTCCATGGTGTTGTTCTGCACGCGGATCAGGTAGTGAGTGCGGGCCAGCACCCCTTCCGAGAAATAGGTGGTGAACTCCACTTCCTCATCCGAGCCGAAATAACGCTGGAAAATGCGCTGGGTTTTTTCCCGCAGAGCGGTGTTGTACCTGTCCTTGGTGACATACACCATGCAGGAAAAGAAACGGCCAAACAGATCCCGGCGCACAAACAGCCGGGTCATGTCCCGCTCCTGCATGCCCAGCACGCCCATGCCGATCTCCAGCAATTCGTCTTCCCGGGCCTGGATCAGTTCGTCGCGGGGATAGGTTTCCAGAATGTTGAGCAGCGCCTTGTAGGCGTGGGAGCCGGCTTCCAGCCCGGAGGCATTGATAATGCGCTTGAGCTTGGCACCGATCAGGGGAATCTGCATGGCGCTGGTGTTGTAGATGCTGGAGGCATACAGGCCGATAAAGCGGTCTTCGCCGACGACATTGCCCTTGCTGTCGAAGCGCTTGATGCCGATGTAGTCGATATAGGCGGGTCTGTGCACCCGGGACTTGTGGTTGGTTTTGGTCAGCACCAGTATGTTCTTGCTGAGCGCCTCTTTTTGCGCGGTGGGCGTCAGGGTGCTCAGGCGCAGGCCGTCGCCGTGCTGAATATGGCGCATCAACCCCAGGCTGGTGTCGTTTTCCGGCACCAGCTCGTAGTCGCCTTCGATGGCGGAGATATGATAGCGGCGGTAACCCATCAGGGTGAAATTGTGATCCGCTATCCAGCGCAGGAACGACATGTTTTCTTCCGCTTCTTCCCTGTCGTGCTGTTTCAGCTGGGCCGGCAGCGCCTCGATCACCTCGTTGAGCCGCTTCACCATGGGCTGCCAGTCATCCACCGCCAGTGCCACTTCCTCCACCACCGACAGCAGTTCGTCACGCAGTTGATCGCGCTTTTTCTTCTCGGGCTGGCGGTCGATTTCAATCAGGAAGGCGGTTTCCACCCGGTTTTGCTGGGCCTTGTCCTTACTGGACAGAATACGCTCCAGCCGGCCTTCCTGGTTTCGCACCAGGTGCATGGGCTGGTGCAGCATCAGGTGTGCGGTAATACCCAGCCGGGTCAGGGCCATACGAATGGAATCCACCTGAAAGGGGGCGTCGCGCAGCACCAGCTCGACGATGGTATGAGGCGACTGCCAGCCGTGGCGGGACAGTTCGGGGTTGTACACCTGCACGTGGGGAGTGTCATCGGGACGGGTTTCAAAGTCGTTCCACAGGTTGATGGCGGCACCATAAAGATCGCTGTCGTTACGATGGTGCAAATCATCATGGGTCATGCCGCTGTAGAGTTTGCGGACAAAGGTCTGCACCAGGGGGGCGGTATGTTCGGGAAATTTTTCACCGACCAGGTGTTCGACATTTTCCAGCAGCACGGAAGTGGTGGCATCATTGAAAATCATGGTTTCGGATTCCTCGAGACAGGCATGGACCATGGAGAAAAGGGTAGCCAATGGGGCAGTCGTTTGACCCCTTGGAATGGGCCCAGTGTATGCCCGGCACCAGGGGAAAGCGAGGCATGAACGGGGAAAGAATGCTAAAAATATCGACCGGATCACTGCCGGGCAGAATATATACAACGGCTTTTGAAAATAACTGAATTTATATTCTTAAAGACGGCATATTTTCCTGGTTAATATTTTTTAACACCGCCCGAAAATAAAAAAGACGGGCACTCAGGCCCGTCTTGTCATCCCTCCACACGCTGCAATTGCTGCAGGGCATTGCTCTCGTTCAGCACCACTTCAAAGCGGCCGTTCAGACCACCATGCCCCACAAAGCGCCGGAAATGGTGCAGCGGCAATTGCAGCCGCAGTCCCTGCTCGGTCATTACCGTCAGCGCCGATACCCGGCCGGTGTAATAGCGCTGCAGCTCGGAGGCAGAAATGGCCAGCCGAAAGCGAAGTCGCCGCATCAGTCCAGGGCCTTGCTGATCTTTTCGAACAAATCCCGGGACAGGTCCGGCAACGCCATCAGCCGTTGGAGCCGTGCCCGGATCAGTGCCTGGCGGGCATCATCCAGCCGGCGGAACTGAATGAGCGGCGTCAGCAGCCGGGACGCCACCTGGGGGTTGCTGCGGTTAAGCTGCTCCAGCACCTCCACCAGCAAATCGTAGCCGGCGCCGTCGAGACGGTGGAACTGCACCGGGTTGCCCTGGCTGAAGGCGCCGATCAATGCCCTCACCCGGTTGGGATTGGTCAGGCTGAAGGTGGGGTGGCCCATCAACTCGCGTACGCGATGCAGGGTATCGGCCCCCGGGGCCGTGGCCTGCAGACGGAACCAGTTATCCAGCACCAGGCCGTCGTGACGCCATTTTTGCTCAAAGTCCGCCAGCATGGCGTGGCGGCAGCCGAGCTCGCCGCGCACCGCGGCGCGCAGGGCCCCAAGCGTATCGGTCATGTTGTCGGCACCGTCGTACTGGCCGGCTACCGCCTGTTCGGCACCGGTCAGGGCCAGATAGCCCAGGGCGGTGTTTTTCAGCGAGCGGCGGGCCATGTCGTGATGATCAATCCGGTATTCCGGCGTCAGATTGTCGTCGAAGGCCTGTTGCCAGGCGGGCATGAGCGCCTCGGCCAGCTCCCGGGCCAGATGACGGCGTACCTCGGCCAGCTGCTCAATGTCCACCTGCTCAAACAGCTCAAGCAGGCTGGCCAGATCCGGCAGGGTCAGCATTTCGGCCTTCAGTGCCCGATCCAGGTTGTCGTCTTCCAGGGTGCAGCGAAACACGTCCAGCAGGCTGCGGGGCAGCACCAGGGGCTCCCCCCGCCGGCACAGCTCGACATTGCGGCGCACGGTTTCGTTTACCAGCATCTGCACCGCATCCCAGCGAACAAACTCGTCCAGGCTGGCACGGGCCAGCAACGACAGCTGCTCGTCGCTGTAGGGATAATCCAGCTTCACCGGCGCCGAAAAGCCCTGCAACAGGGCCGGCACCGGGCGCGACGGCACCTGCTCAAACACAAATTCCTGCTCCCGTTCAAGCACGTCGAGCACCGAGTCCACCGAGCGGCCGTTCATCATCAGCGGCAGCGGTTCACCCTGGCCGGTATACAGCGCCAGACTGAGAGGAATGTGCAGGGGCAGCTTTTCCGGCTGATCCCGGGTCGGGGGCGTGTGCTGAGTCACGCGCAGAGTATAGCGGCCGGTGGCGGCGTCATAATCGTCCCGTACCGTCAGTACCGGGGTGCCCGACTGGCCGTACCAGCGTTTGAACCGGGTCAGATCCCGGCCACTGGCTTCGCTCATGGCGGCAACAAAATCGTCGCAGGTGGCTGCCTGGCCGTCATGACGCTGCAGATACAGGGCCAGCCCTGCCTGAAAGGCCTGCTCACCCAGCAGGGTGTGCAGCATGCGAATGACTTCCGCCCCCTTTTCGTATACGGTCAGGGTGTAGAAGTTGTTCATCTCGATCACCGCATCGGGGCGGATCGGGTGCGCCATGGGCCCGGCGTCTTCGGCGAACTGGGGGCCGCGCAGAATGCGCACATTGTGAATACGGTTCACGGTGCGAGACCCCAGATCGGACGAAAACTCCTGATCCCGGAATACCGTCAGACCTTCCTTCAGCGACAGCTGAAACCAGTCCCGGCAGGTGACCCGGTTGCCGGTCCAGTTATGAAAGTATTCGTGACCGATCACCCGTTCCACGTCCAGGTAGTCGTCGTCGGTGGCGGTCTGGGCATCGGCCAGCACGAACTTGGCGTTGAACACATTCAGGCCCTTGTTTTCCATGGCCCCCATGTTGAAAAAGTCCACCGCCACTATCATGTAGATGTCGAGATCATACTCCAGGTTGCAGCGCTGCTCGTCCCAGCGCATGGAGGCCTTGAGGCTGTCCATGGCGTGGCCGGCCCGGTGCAGGTTGCCCTTGTCGACGAAAATTTCCAGCGTCACCTCACGGCCGCTGTGGGTGGTGTAGCGGTCGCGCAGCACATCGAAGTCCCCCGCCACCAGGGCGAACAGGTAGGCGGGCTTGGGAAAGGGATCCTGCCACTGCACCCAGTGGCGGCCGTCGTCGAGCACCCCCTGCCCCACCCGGTTGCCGTTGGACAGCAGATAGGGACAGGTAATGGCGTCGGCGGTAATGCGGGTAGTGAAACGGGCCAGTACATCGGGCCGGTCCAGGTAATAGGTGATACGCCGGAAACCCTGGGCTTCGCACTGGGTACAGTAGGCATTGCCGGACTTGTACAGACCTTCCAGAGCGGTGTTGGCGGCGGGGTTGATGCGGTTTTTAATGGTCAGCACGAATTCCTGAGGCACCTGGGGCAGCACCAGGCTGCCTTCACCCTGCTCGTACTGGGTGGTTTCCACACCGTTTATCGAGACCGACAACAGCTCCAGCTGCTCACCGTCCAGCACCAGCGGCTCGTTGTGCTCACCGTTGCGGCGCACCCGGCTGATGGCCACCACCTCGGTGGCGGAATCGTGCAGCTGAATGTCCAGATCCAGGGTGTCAATCCAGTAATGGGGCGGCTGATAATCGTCGCGATATTGCACCTGAGGTTGGCTTTGGCTCATAGTGAATCTCGTTAAAATAATGAAGAGGAAAGACGTGAAAAAACGGGGCCGCAAAGGCCCCGATTGGCAAACACTCAGCCCAGCAGCCTGGCCAGATCGGCGGTAATGCGGGCGGCTTCCAGCAAATAGCTGTCTTCGGGCTCAAAGTCCTTGGGCGCTTCGTCCAGGGTGCTGACCGGCTGCTTGTGAGCGCGTTTCAGCCGGGCGTTGAGGCGCTCCAGGGATTTGGCGTCCTGCTCGTTGAGCTCGGCCTTGCGCTCGGCCAGGTTCAGGGATACCGAGTCCTTGTCCTTGAGTTTGCGGTACTCGCGAATGTCCTCAAACACATAGGCGAACTCCGGATCCTGCTCTATGCGCGCCAGGTGACGCTGACGCAGCTTGGGCAGGTAGGGCGACAAGTCCTGCACATGGGCGAATTCCAGGCTCTCTATCTGATCCCAGGGCAACGCGTTTTTCTCCAGACTCTCCCCGGTTTCTTCGGCTTCCACCGCGGTGGGGAACGGAATGTCCGGGCTCACCCCCCGGTTCTGGGTGCTGCCGCCGTTGATGCGGTAAAACTTGGCAATGGTGAACTGCACAAAGCCCATGGGGTTTTCATACAGATCATAGATGCGCGACAGGCTGCGGTGCTGCTGCACCGTGCCCTTGCCAAAGGTGTTTTCGCCCAGGATCACCGCCCGGCCGTAGTCCTTCATGGCGGCGGCAAAAATTTCCGACGCCGAGGCGGAATAGCGATCCACCAGCACTGCCATGGGGCCGTCGTAACTGATGCGGTCATCGTCGTCGCCGTTCACCGAAATTCGGCCCAGGCCGTCGCGGATCTGCACCACCGGGCCGCTGTCGATAAACAGGCCGGTGAGTGCCGAAGCCTCGGTCAGGGCGCCGCCGCCGTTGGCACGCAGGTCGATCACCAGGCCCTGAATCTGTTGCTGCTTGAGCTTGTCGATCTCCCGGGCCACGTCCACGCTCAGGTTGACGTAAAAGCTGGGGATCTCAATCACGCCAATGCGCTGGTCATTCACCTCCAGCACCTTGCCGTTGGCGGCCCTGTCTTCCAGACGCACGGTGTCGCGGGTAAGTTCGATAATACGCGGCGTGGCGGCCACGGCCTGGCCGCGCTGAATTTGCAGCCACACCTTGGTGCCTTTCGGCCCCTTGATGAGATCCACTACTTCATCCAGCCGCCAGCCGATAACATCGGTGATTTTGTCGGCAGACTGCCCCACCCCGATGATGCGGTCGTCGGGCTGCAGCTCGCTGGACTTGGCCGCCGGACCGCCCGGAACCAGAGAGCGGATTACGGTGTAGTCGTCTTCCGCCTGCAACACGGCCCCGATGCCTTCCAGGGAGAGGTTCATTTCGGTTTCAAAACGCTCGGCGTTGCGCGGGCTCAGGTAGCTGGTGTGCGGCTCAATGGCCCGGGCAAAGGCATTGGCAAAACTCTGAAAGGCATCCTCACTTTCGCTCTGGGACAGGCGCTTGATGGCGTTGTTGTAGCGCTTGGTGAGGGTGTTCTTGATTTCGTTCCAGTCCTTGTCGGCCAGGGCCAGGCTCAGGGCGTCAAATTTCACCCGTTTACGCCACAGTTCGTCCAGTTCTCGCTGGCTGGCGGGCCAGTCGGCCTCGGAGCGGTCAAACTGATAGTCTTCGGCGCTGTCGAAGTCCATCGGCTCATCGAGCAACGACAGGGCATAACCGAGACGCTCGTAACGGCGCTTCAGGCTTTCGTTGTACATGTCAAAGGCGGCATCAAGCCGGCCGGCCCGCAGCAGATCGTCAAAGCTGTCGCGGTAGCGCTCAAAGCGGCGAATGTCTTCCCGCGTAAAGATATTGCGACTGTAGTCCAGGCTTTCGATGTAACGATCAAAGATCGCCTCGGAAAAGGCATCATCCAGCCTGAACTGCTTGTAGTGAGAGCGGGTGAACAGCGCGGTAATCCGCTTGGCCGCGACCGCATGCTGGCTTTCCGGGGCCAGAACCGGAATGGCATCGGCCTCAATGGCCGGCGTGACCGCCCGGGCCAGCCCGGCAGCCAGCACGGCGGCGGCCACCAGGGAAAAACGAATTCCGTGACTGATCAAACCCTACTCCTCAGAGAACTATGTGATCGAACTTGACGCGAACCGACATGCCGGTTTTAAGCTCCACCTGAACATCGTCCCGGGTCACTTCCTTAATGGTAGCGGGAACCGGAGACTTGCCCAGCAATACTTTGACATTTTGCTCAACGGCGAGTTTCGCAGGATCGACCTTTTTCACCCGCGGGCGGGGCTTTTTGCCGGCGGGCTTTTCCTTGCGCGGACCGAAGACCTTTTCCTTGCTGTCCTTGAGGGCCTGTTTGGCGTGATCGATGTGCTCCTGAGTCAGCTCGCCACAGGGGTTGCCGTCCAGATCAACGCGGCTCATGCCGGCCTTGAGGCCGTGCAGGTAACGCCAGCTGGAAGTGTACTGGCGCAGGGCGGTGCGCAGCAGGGTTTTGGATACCTTGGGATCCTCGGCCATGCGTTCGGCCAGATCCTGAAAGATACCAATCTTGAGCGGCTTGGCTTCGCCGGCCGCAACAAAACACTCGGGAAAGCGCTCGGCCAGGTAGGCGATGACTTCTTTGCTGTTCTTCAGTTTTTCGGAGTTTTCCATGAAATACCTTGGGGTTTGAAACCAGTGGGCGCACCGCCCGTTGAAACCTTCACATTATAAGGGGACCGCAAACAAAAGCGACCCCGGCATGTTACAGCAAGGGCAGTACCCGCTGCACCAGATCGGCCAGGCCCGCCTCATCCTCTGCGTCAAAGCGGGCGTGAACCGGGCTGTCGATGTCGAGCACCCCCCACACCACACCGTTGTCATCAGCCAGGGGCAGTACAATTTCGGAATTACTGGCCGCATCGCAGGCGATGTGGCCGGCAAAGGCATGCACATCCGCTACCCGCTGCACCGCATTGGCGGCGGCGGCGGTGCCACAGACACCCTTGCCCATGGGAATGCGCACACAGGCCGGCTTGCCCTGAAACGGGCCCAGCACCAGTTCATTCTGCTCGCGCAGGTAAAAACCCACCCAGTTGATCCTGTCGAGCGACAGGTTCAGCAGGGCGGAAAGGTTGGCCAGCTTGGCAATGCGGTTGGGCTCCCCGTCACACAGGGCCAGTGCCTGCGCGGTCAGGCTTTGATAAAATGCGTTTTTTTCACTCATGGTGTCAGCGGGTTGGCAATTTTGGCTTAACTTACCTGCCCTTTGGGAAAATGAAAACCAATGATGGTGATGGATGAATAAAAAAGAACCGAACACCGGGGTTTTGCACTGGTCCGTGCTCACCGGCATGATGCGACGCCACAAAAGCTTGCTGATCCGGGCGCACCTGCTGGCCATTGCCGGCACCCTGCTGGCGGTGCCTGTGCCCTTGCTGATGCCGTTGCTGGTGGACGAAGTGCTGCTGGAGCAACCCGGCACCCTGGTGGCCTGGCTGAGCCCCGTATTACCCGGCCAGTGGCAGACCGGCGTGGGCTACATTCTGGCGGTGCTGCTGCTGACCCTGTTGCTGCGCTTCATGGCGCTGGTGTTCAATATTCTGCAGGGACGGCAATTTGCCCGGGTGGCCAAACACATTACCTTTCAGATCCGGCGCCGGCTCACCCGCCAGCTGATGCGAACGCCCCTGCGCGCCTTTGAGTCGGTGGGCGCCGGCAGCGTCAGCTCTCATTACATCACCGACGTGGAAACCCTCGACCGGTTTCTGGGGGAAACCCTGAGCCGGCTGCTGATCAGCCTGCTGAGCGTGGTGGGCACTGCCGTGGTGCTGCTGTTGCTGAACTGGCAACTGGGGCTCTTTATTCTGCTGCTGAATCCGGTGGTGGTGTTCTTTTCCAGTCGTCTGGGCGCCAAGGTGAAATACCTCAAGCGCAACGAAAACAGGGCCTTTGAACTGTTTCAGCAGGCACTGGTGGAAACCCTGGACGGCATTCAGGAAATCCGCGCGGCCAACCGCGAGCGTCACTATCTGCTGCGGGTGATCGATCGGGCCCGGGGCGTGCGCGACACCGCCATTGAATATCACTGGAAAAGCGAGGCCGCCGGCAAAGCCAGCTTTTTGCTGTTTTTGTCCGGGGTGGAGCTGTTCCGGGCCGTGGGCATGATCATGGTGCTGTACACGGATCTGACCGTGGGCCAGATTTTTGCGGTGTTCAGTTACCTCTGGTTCATGATGGGACCGGTGCAGGAGTTGCTCAATATGCAGTATTCCTTTTACGCCGCCGACGCCGCCCGCAAGCGCATCAACGCCATGCTGGCCCTGGGGGGCGAAGTGGAAGCCACCGGCAAGGTGAACCCCTTTGCCGGCGTCACTACCCTGCCCATCGACGTCCGCAACCTGTGTTTTTCATACGACGGCGAACGGCGGGTACTGGATGATATCAGCCTGAACATCACCGCCGGCGAAAAGGTGGCGCTGGTGGGCGCCAGCGGCGGTGGCAAGTCGACCTTTATTCAGTTGTTGCTGGGCCTCTACCCCGCCGACAGCGGCGACATTCGCTTTGGCGGCGTCAGCAGCCACGACATCGGCTTTGCCACCATTCGCGAGCATGTGGCTACCGTGCTGCAACAGCCGGTGCTGTTTAATGACACGGTGCGTGCCAACCTGAACCTGGGCGATGAGCACAACGACGAAGCCATCTGGCAAGCCCTGAAGGTGGCGCAACTGGATGACGTGGTGGCGGCCATGGACAAGGGCCTGGATACGGAAATCGGCCGGCGCGGCGTGCGCCTTTCGGGCGGCCAGCAACAGCGACTGGCGGTGGCCCGCATGATCCTGAAGGATCCGGCCATCGTGATCCTGGACGAAGCCACCTCGGCCCTCGACACCGACACCGAGCAACGGTTGCATCAGGCGCTGTCGGGCTTTCTGCACGGGCGCACCACCCTGATAGTGGCGCACCGGCTGAGCTCGGTGCGCCAGGCTGACCGGGTTATCGTATTTGAAGACGGCAGGATCAGCCAGTCCGGCACGCACCACGAGCTGCTGGAGCAACCCGGGTTGTACCGCACCCTGTATAGCTAGGCTGGCAGTGCGCTGTGACGCCGGGCGGGCACCATCAGGCCACGGCCTTGGCGGCTTCCGGCGCAGTTTTGGCCGCTTTCCTGGCCGGTGTTTTCTTCGGGCCGGACAACTCCGCCTGGTGCTGAGCCAGGAACAGCGCCAGCGCTTCCCGATCCTGTTCATTCAGGCTGACCGGAGCCTGCTCCAGCACGGTTTCAATGTGTTCGGCCAGATCCAGCAGGCGGTCGTAGGCATCCGCCTCTTTCTTGTTGGTAAAAGTCATTTTTTCGATTCCGTTACGCACTACGCGATATTGTACTTCTACGGCCATGGTGGACTCCTTATCTGTATGTAAATACAGTACTCAAGCCGCTGCCGAGTTGCAAGTTGCCGATGTGCCTCCTTTTTGTGAACATGGCTGGCAGACTCGGGATTAAAGTCTAGAATTTAAACAGAGGGCGCCCGGCGTCGGGTGTTCTCTTACTAGCGCACGGCTCAGCCAATGAGCCATTCCCCTGAGCCAGGTACACGGATTTTGTACCTGGCTTTTTTTATGACATCTACGTACCTCGAGTGTTTATGTTAAATAAAAACCCTGTGAACCGTGCTGCTGCTTAAGGATTGTGTTTTCTTTCAGACGGGCTATTATTAATCGCACCATGTGTATGTTGGCATAAAATATATGTTCACCCTCGCCGCCGAGCTGAATCACACCATGTCCTTGCTGGAGTCGGCCCTCGCCGATTTGCGCGGCCTGATTAACGAACGGGCCGGAACTCCCCCCCTGGCCTGCTGCTATCGCCTGCCCGAGGTACCCCAGGGCAAGGAGCACGATCCCGTTGAGCACATTCCGGTGCAGGAACAAGTCACCGGCAAGGCCGCCCTCAACGCTGCCCTTTCCGCCTATGGCCGCTGGCATCTTCAGCCCGACTGCTCCGCCAAGGCCAGTTTTCGGCTGCCGGGGTTTATCGTGCTGCCCGCCTCTGCTCGGGCCGAGCTTGAGCCTCGGCTCAACGAGGTTAACCGGCTCAAACTCGCCTTTCGTGCCCTGGTGCAGCGGCTGGACGATAAAGACAAGAAATTCACCCTGGTGCACGACACCTTTCCCGGGCTCATTACCCTGCAGGTTTATCGCCAGCTGACCCTGCTGCCTCATGGGGCTTCACGGCTGGGCTTTACCTGGGCCAACAAGCAGATTATTCAAAAAGTCGACAAACAAAAGCTGGTGGCGCAGCTGATGCAAAGCCGGCTGAACCCGCCTCCGCTGACCGATCCACATACCTGGATGCAGTGTGTGGATCGGGAAATTTACGACGTTAAACGCCTGCCGGCACATGTGGAACTGCGCCTGCGCCGGCCGGTAAAAACCCACCCCATGGTCAATGTGCGCTGGAGCGAGCCGCTCACTCCCCGCCAGCAGCAGTACAAAGCCCATTTACCCCTGCTGCTGTGTCAGGACGCCCCCCCGGCGGTGACTCCCCTGTGTGATTACCCGCCCGCCAAACCCCGCAAGCGCCGGGCCGCCCGCATTGGCGGCGAGCCGCTGATCCCCCGGTTGCATATTTATCCTTACACGCCCTGACAAGGGGGCCGACGGCAGTGCTATCATGATGTTTCTTTTGTAACTTCTGGTGACCTTATGGCCCTGCCCTTTTCATTGTTGTTGTTACTGGCCAGCCTGGCCGGGCTGACTCCCCTGGCCATCGACATGTATCTGCCCAGCCTGCCCACCATAGCGCGGGATCTGGGGGTGCCGGTGTCCCAGGCCCAGCTCACCATCAGCGTGTTTCTGGCGGGGTTTGCCCTGGGGCAGCTGTTTTACGGCCCGCTGGCCGACACCGTGGGCCGCAAGCCGGTCATGCTCGGCGGACTGGCGCTGTTTACCCTGGCCAGCATCGGCTGCGCCGTTGCCGACAGCATTGAAACCCTGATGACCTTTCGGCTGTTGCAGGCACTGGGGGGTGCCGCCGGCTCCGTGGTGCTCAACGCCCTGCTGCGAGACATGTTTGAACGGGACATGTTTGCCCGGGTGATGTCATTGGTGATCCTGGTCATGACCCTGGCGCCGCTGGTGGCCCCCATCGTTGGCGGCTACCTGCTGCTGGTCGGTCACTGGCACAGCATTTTCGTGCTGCTGGCGATCATCGGCACCCTGGTGACCCTGGCACTGGCCTGGCGCATACCCGAAACCCTGAAGCCCGAACATCGCCAGCCATTCCGGTTGTGGCCGGTGCTGCAAAACTACGGCAAGGTGCTGCGCCACCGGGCGGCGGTCGGCTATATCGGCTGCGGCGGCCTGACCACCGCCGCCATGTTTGCGTTTATCTCCGGCTCACCACTGGTGTACATCGAACTCTACGGCGTGCCGGCCCAGCACTATGGCCTGTTGTTTGCCATGAACATAGTGCTGATGATGGTGCTGACCTTTGGCAACAGCCGGCTGGTGAAACATCTGGGCAGTGACCGGCTGCTGAAAACCGGCCTCACCCTGGCGGCGCTGGCCGGGATCGTGCTGCTGTTCAATGGCATCACCGGGTTTGGCGGCCTGTGGGGACTGGTGCCGGCGGTGATGGTACTGATTGCGCAAATCAGCCTGGTGGGCGCCAACGCCATGGCCGGGCTGCTCAGTCACTTTCCCGAGGCCGCCGGCACCGCCTCCGCCCTGGCCGGTACGGTGCGCTTTGGCCTGGGGGCGGTGGCCACCTTCGCGGTCAATGTCAGTCATGCGGTCTCCGCCCTGCCCATGGCACTGGTCATGAGTCTGTGTGCCTGGCTGGCCCTGGCCAGTTACTGGCTGCTGGTGCGCCCGGCCCTGGTCGCCGGCGGGTAACAATACCCGGCAAATTCCCCGCAAAGCCATTTTTTAATACCGGCGCAAGTGATATAACTAACAGCCGTCGCTTGGCGACCACACTCGCTTTTACAAGAAGGAATTGACAAGACTATGTTCGAGAAGGTCACTGCTGCACCGGCCGACCCCATTCTGGGTCTGACCGATGCGTTCCGTAAAGATGCCCGTACCGACAAAATCAACCTGGGTGTCGGCATCTACAAAGACGAAGCCGGCCAGACCCCGGTACTGCGTTGCGTGAAGAAAGCCGAAGCGCGCCTGGTGCAGGAGCAAACCACCAAAAACTATCTCAGCATAGAAGGCATTGAGGCCTATGGGCAGGTCGTGCAGAAACTGCTGTTCGGCGCCGACGCCAGCATTATTGCCGAGCAGCGTGCCCGCACCGCCCAGGCGCCGGGCGGCACCGGTGCCCTGCGCATTGCCGGCGAGTTCATCGCCCGCCAGCTCGACACCAACACCATCTGGATTTCCAACCCCACCTGGGCCAACCACCGCGCCGTGTTTACCGCCGCCGGCCTGGAGGTGAAGGAATACGGCTACTACAACGCCGACACCAAGGATCTGGACTTCGACGCCATGCTGGCCAGCCTGGCCGATGCCAAGGCCGGCGATGTGGTACTGTTCCACGGCTGCTGCCACAACCCCACCGGCATTGACCCCACCGCCGAGCAGTGGCAGCAACTGGCCAAACTGGCCGCCGACAAGGGCTGGCTGCCGATGTTCGACTTCGCCTACCAGGGCTTCGCCCGTGGCATTGAAGAAGACGCCTTTGGTTTGCGCGAGTTTGCCAGGCACAACCCCGAGCTGCTGATTGCCAGCTCCTTCTCCAAGAACTTCGGCCTCTACAACGAGCGCGTGGGTGCCTTTACCCTGGTGGCCAGGGATGCCGACACCGCCACTACCAGCTTCAGCCAGATAAAAAGCATTATTCGCGCCAACTACTCCAACCCGCCTTCCCACGGCGCCAATGTGGTGGCCATTATTGCCAACGATCCCGAGCTGTATGCCGACTGGCAGGCCGAGCTTAAGGAAATGCGTGACCGCATTCAGGAAATGCGCACCCTGTTCGTGGAAAAGCTGGCCGCCCGGGGCGTGAGCACCGATTTCAGCTTTATTGCCCGCCAGAACGGCATGTTCTCCTTCTCCGGCCTCACTCCCGAGCAGGTGGCCCGTCTGAAGGACGAGTTCGGCATCTACATCGTCGGCTCCGGCCGCATCAGCGTGGCCGGCATCACCAAGGCCAACATCGACGCCCTGTGCGACGGCATTGCCGCCGTGCTGTAAGCCTTATCTTGCCCATAATCAAAAGCCCCGCTCGGCGGGGCTTTTTTTTTTTGTGAATAAACCGGCGCCGGCCTTGTGCAACAAGGCTAAATCACAAAACGGCCGACCAGAGTACGCAACTCACCGGCCAGACGGGCCAGCTCCTGGCTGGACGCGCTGGTCTGGTTGGCACCGGCGGCGCTTTGCACCGACAAATCACGAATGTTCACCAGGTTGCCATCCACCTCCCGGGACACGTGCGCCTGCTCCTCGGCGGCGCCGGCGATGGCCACATTGCGATCATTGATGCCGGAAATGCTGGTGGCGATCTGCGCCAGGGCTTCACCGGCTTCGCGGGCGATATTCAGGGTATCGGTGGTACGTTCGTTACTGGTCTTCATGGCAACCACCGCCTCCTGAGAGCCGCGCTGCACCGCCTGGATCATCTGCTCGATCTCCTTGGTGGACTCCTGGGTACGATGCGCCAGCGCCCGCACCTCGTCGGCCACCACGGCAAAGCCCCGCCCCGACTCGCCGGCCCGGGCCGCCTCAATGGCGGCGTTCAGGGCCAGCAGGTTGGTTTGATCGGCAATGGCGCGGATCACGTCAAGTACACTGGTGATGTCGTTCACCCGCACCGCCAGGCTCTCGATATTGTGCATGGTGTCGCCAATGTCGCCGGCCAGGCTTTCCATGGCGGTAACGGTCTGGCCAACCCGGTCGCGACCAAACTGGGCCCGTTCATCGGCCAGCTCCGACTCCTGGGAGGTGCTGGAGGCATTGCGTGCCACCTCTTCCACCGCCGCGGTCATTTCGTTCACCGCCGTGGCCGCCTGCTCAAGCTCTTCGCTCTGGCGTTGCAGGCCCCGGGTGGACTCCTGGGTGACCGAACTCAGCTCTTCGGAGGTGGAAGCCAGCTGACGGGAGGAGTCGGCAATCTGCTGCACGGTTTCCTGCAGGCTGCGCTGCATGTTGCCGAGGGCGGTCAGCAGCCGGGCCGGTTCATCGCGTCCGGTGACTGCCACCGGCCGGGTCAGGTTACCGCCGGCAATGACCTCCGCCACCCGCACCGCATCGCCAATGGGTTGCACTATGCTGCGGGTCAGCAGCCAGGCCAGCAGTCCCATGCCCGCCAGGGCCAGCACCAGCAGCCCGATGATCACATTGCGGGAGAAGGCATAAACCTGGTCGGTTTGAGTGTTGGTGCTGTCAATGCGCGCATGCTGTACCCGGTTAAGCTCAAACAGCAGCCCGGCCAGCTCCTCGGCCAGCGGCGCCAGCTCCTGCCGTGAGGCCAGATTGGCACCGGCCACATCGCCGCGGCTGGCCTGCGCCATAATGCGGGTGTGCGCCTGCCAGTAACGGGCCTCGGTGGCATTAAAGCGGGCCAGCAGGGCCCGGGCCTCGGGCAGGCGGGCCAGCCGGTCGTATTGCTGTTTGAACCCCTCCAGCTGTTGTCGGGCGGCCTCCAGGTTGGCCTGGGACTCGGCCCGTTTCTCCGCTTGAGCCGAATTGGCCAGGGCCAGGCTGTGCAGGCGAATACGCAGAAACTCCTTGTCGATATTATCCACTGCGGTCAGGCTGGGCACATCGTGAGTGGCCAGCCGGGTGATCTGATCGTTGAGACTGTTGAGCTGAACCAGACTGAGCCCGCCCAGGATCAGCATCAGTACACCGATGGCACCAAAGGCCAGGGCCGATCTCAGGCCAATATTGATATTGCGAAACACCTTGTTCTCCTACCGCACACGTCAGAATTGATATCGAAAACCTATCGGCAGCGCAGCGGATAACTGAAACAAAAATGTCATAATATGTACACAATCGTTCGCCATTTAACCCCGGTACCGATTCGGCTTTATTCGGGTTACGCTCCTGTCGTAGTATCAAGCTTCTGATTCTTCATTGTTTTAGGTGCCCATTTGTCGGACTCGCCACACTCATCCGCCCTTACCGCACAGCCTCACCGGCGCCGGGCCATTTCCCGCCGGCGCCTGCGGGTGTGCCACGAGTGTGATTTGCTGGTAGTGCTGCCGAGCCTGGCCCCCGGAGAAAAAGCCGACTGCCCCCGTTGCGGCCACACCCTGGTGCGCCGCCATGCCAACCCGGCGGAGCGCTCCCTGGCGCTGGCCCTGGCCACCCTGATTGCGCTGGCGTTGTCGGTGGCCTTTCCCTTTATCGGCTTTGAGCTGAGTGGCATCGGCAATCGCATTGAGCTTACCGACAGTGCCGCCATTCTGATTGGCCTGCACCAGCCGCTGGTGGCCCTGTGCGTACTGCTGACGGTGATTATTCTGCCGCTGGTTTATCTGCTGAGTGTAAGCTGGCTGTGTGCCGGCATGCTGCTGGGCCGGCCGCTGCCCCGCAGCCGGCAAATTGCCCGCACCCTGCGCCATGTCAGCCCCTGGATGATGGCCGACGTGTTCGTGATCGGTACGCTTGTCAGTCTTATCAAGGTGGTGGGCATGGCCGACATTGAACTCGGCCTGTCGTTCTGGACCTTTTGCGCCTTTGCCCTGCTGCTGCTGCTGACCACCCAGTCGGTGGACAAGGACTGGCTGTGGTTTTCCCTCGACCGGCGCGGCATGGCACCGGCCGGCGCCGTGCCCGGCCGCAACGCCAGCGAACAGAATCTGTGCGGCTGCACCACCTGTGGCCTGGTGAACGCCCTGCCGGAACGAGGCAAGGCCCGCTGCCGGCGCTGCGACGAGCCGTTACACCCCTGGCACGGCATCAACAACCAGGCCACCCTGGCCCTGCTGGCGGCGGCGGTGATCATGTATCTGCCCGCCAACCTCTACCCCATTATGGTAACCACCTCCCTGGGCAGCAGCTCGCCCTCCACCATTATCGGCGGCGTGCTGTTGTTTATTCAGCACGGCGACTGGCCCATTGCCTTTATCATTTTTACCGCCAGTGTGGTGGTGCCGGTGAGCAAGATCCTGGCGCTGCTGTGGCTGTGCCATGTGGTCAGGCGCGATCGGGCCGGCCTCAGCGCCATGAGCCGCATTCGCCTTTACCGCATTACCGAGTTCGTGGGGCGCTGGTCGATGGTGGATGTGTTCGTGGTGGCCATACTGGTGGCACTTATTCGCAACGGCAACCTGATGTCCATCGAGCCCGGCCCGGCGGCCCTGGCCTTTGCCGGTGTGGTGGTGCTCACCATGCTGGCGGCCATGCTGTTTGATCAACGCAGCATCTGGGCCGGGGCCCCGCTGGCCGGTGGCGCACCGCATCATAACGAAAACCGCAAGGAACCCAACCATGTCTGACACCCCCCGCGCCGAGCGCAAGAAACAGCGCTCCCTGTCGCCCATCTGGATAGTGCCCCTGGTGGCGGTGTTGATCGGCGCCTGGATGATTTACGACAACCTGAGCAAGCTCGGCCCTTCCATTACCCTGGTAATGGACAACGCCGAAGGCATTGAAGCGGGCAAGACCCTGATCAAGACCCGCAACGTGGAGGTGGGCCGGGTGGAGCGGGTCAGGCTGTCGGACGATCTGCAACATGCGCTGATCACCGCCCGCATGAGCCCCCAGGCGGAAAACATGCTCAACGACGAGACCCGTTTCTGGGTGGTCAAGCCACGCATTGGCCGTGAGGGCATCAGCGGCCTCAATACCGTGCTGTCGGGGGCCTACATTCAGTTGCTGCCGGGCAGCAGCGAACAGCCCAAACGTCGTTTTCAGGTGCTGGAACAACCGCCGGTGGCACCGCCCGATGCCCCCGGTCTGCGCATCAACCTCATCAGCCAGGTAGGCACCGCCGTGTCTACCGGCGATCCGGTCAGCTATCAGGGCTATACCGTGGGCCGGGTGGAGCACAGCGAATTCGATCCGGAAAAACGGGAAATGCAGCTGCGGCTGTATATACAGTCGCCCTACGACGTGCTGGTCACCACCACCACCCGTTTCTGGGCCAGCTCCGGCATCGACATGCGCCTCGACTCCCAGGGGTTCCGGGTCAATGTCGGCTCGCTGGAGTCCCTGGTGGGCGGCGGCGTGACCTTTGGCGTGCCCGAAAACACCGCCATGGGCCACAAGGCCAAACCCAATGCCACCTATGTGCTGTTTGCCGACGAGGAAAGCGCCAACGAGGGCAGCTATGAGCAATATCTGGAATACGTGTTGCTGGTGGACGACACGGTACGGGGCCTGGAGCCGGGCGCGCCGGTGGAATACCGGGGCGTGCGCATTGGCTCCGTGGTCAGTGTGCCCTGGCACTTTACCGCACCGCAACCCGACTCCCTGAGCCGGTTCGCCATTCCCGTGCTGATCCGCATTGAGCCCCAGCGCTTTGACAACACCACCGAAATCATCGACACCAAAGCCTGGTATGCGCGGCTGAACCGTATGTTCGGCCATGGCCTGCGGGCCTCGCTCAAGGCCGGCAACCTGCTCACCGGCGCGCTGTTTGTGGATCTCAACTTCCAGAAGGACGCCGAGCCCTTCAAGGCCATGACCTTTGTCGAGCGGCGGGTATTTCCCACCACCACCGGCGGATTTGCCCAGATTGAGCAGAAAGTCTCGAACCTGCTCGACAAGTTCAACAACCTCGACATCGAGCCCGTGGTCAATAACCTGAACAGCACCCTGGTGGCGACGCAGCAGACCATGGACAAGATCAACCGCATTGCCGCTTCGGTGGATGCGCTGCTGGCGGATCCCGCCACCGGCGAACTGCCCGCCAATGTCAACCAGACCCTGCGCCAGCTCAGCGACACCCTGGCAGGCTTTGCCCCCGACTCGGAAGGTTACAACGAGCTGACCCAGACCCTGTCGCGGCTGGAACAGCTGATGGCAGACATACAGCCGGTGATCCGCACCCTTAACGATCAGCCCAACGCCCTGATCTTCGACCGTACTCCCACTCAGGATCCGCAACCGAGGGCCGCCAAATGATGCCGTTCAACACCAAACGCCTTAGTTCCCTTTCGCTGCTGCTCGGCCTGGCCCTTGCCGGCTGTGCCGGCAGCAATGAGCCCGGCACCGCCGCCTATCTGCTGCCGGCAAGCAGTGCCGAGCAACGGCATGATGCCAGGTTGACGGTATTGGTGGCGCCCGTTGCCCTCGCCGCCTTTCTCGAGGGGGACGGCATTGTGATGCAGCTCGACGACATTGAAGTGCACCAGGCCCGCAACCACCTCTGGGCCGAGGCCCTGCCCGAGCAGTTGCGCCGGCTGTTGCTGGACCGGCTGAGCGCCAGCCTGCCCCAGGCCCAGGTGATTGCCCGCGGGCAACCCAGCGCCGGCAACATGCCGGCCCGTGAAGTTCGCCTGCAACTGGATCGCTTTCAGGGCCGTTTCGATGGCATGGCCCTGATCCAGGGCCACTGGCAATTGCTGAACGGTCGCGGCGAGCTGCTGGAGCAACGGGCCTTCAGGCTGGAAACGCCGCTCACCGCAGACGGTTACCCGGCCCTGGTGCGCGCCCTGGCCGGCGGCTGGGAGCAACTGGCCGATCAGCTTGCCGCCAGCCTGGTGGCCAGTCTGGCATCATAGAGACAAACGACCCCTTCATGGCCGAATATACTGAAGGGATCGTCCGTCATGGTGGCTGACGTGACAAGGATATGATGACAAATGTATGTTGGCATAAAAACTGAAAGCGGCGGCAATGGCGCCCGGTCTGCCTGTTGACGACATCGAGGACACATCATGCTCAGGATACTCATGAAATGGATGCTGTTGCTGCTGTTGCTGCCAACCGGGGTGCAGGCTTCCGACGCCGAGGCCTGGCTGGCGCTGAAGGAAGGCCGTGCCATGCTGCTGATGCGCCATGCCAATGCGCCCGGCGCCGGTGATCCTCCCGGCTTTGTGCTGGAGCGCTGCGACACCCAGCGCAATCTCGACGCCCGTGGCCGGGCGCAGGCCGAGGCCTGGGGCGAACGGCTGCGCAGCCACGGCATTGGCGAGGCCAGGATCTACAGCAGCCAGTTTTGCCGCGCACTGGACACCGCCCGTCTGCTGGGGGTGGGTGAGGTGGTGCCCACACCCGAGCTCAACTCGTTTTTTTACCGGCGAAGCCGGCGCTCGGAGCAAACGCAGGCGTTGCGCCAGTTTGTGGCCGGGCTGGAGCCGGGGCTGCCGGTGGTGCTGGTCAGCCACCAGATCAACATTACCGCCCTCACCAGCCGCTTTCCCGCCTCGGGCGAGGCGCTGATCCTGGCCCTGCCCCTGGAAGAGCGGATCCGGGTACTGGCGAGCATTCGGCCCTGATACGACCGGGTGAATCAAATGGCTCTTGCATGTTGGAATAAGCTATTCATGTTCAACCAGAATCAGCGCGTCGGTATCAAACCCTGCCCTGCCGGCCCGTTCAATCAGCCGTTGGCGTAATTCGGGCGCCAGCTCGGGCCGACGTGCCAGCAACCAGAAGTAATGGCGACTGGGGCCCGACACCAGGGCATATTGATAGTGATCGTCGAGTTCAAACACCACATAGGCACCGTAAAAGGGGCCGAAAAACGACACCTTGAGGTGAGCCAGGTCGGGCGTTTCAACAAAATAGGCCTTGCCTTCCGCCTGCTTCCATTCCCCTTTCTGCACATCAAAGCCCCGGTTAATCACCCGCACGCCGCCATCATCGCGCAGGCTGTATTCCGCCGTCACCCGCGCAAGCCCCCGCTCAAAGGAATGATCGAGCCGCGCAATTTCATACCAGGTGCCCAGATAGCGGTTCAGTTCAAACCCGGTTACCGGGGTAATGCCTTCGGGCTTGCCGGTGCATCCGGCCAGCAGCAACAACAGCGCCAACAGGCTGTGCTTCATTCAATGACTCCTTGTGGTTTCATCATCGGCGGCGCCAGCCCGGCCAAACACCGGCTCCAGCCCACGGGCTTCGTCCAGGTGCAGTTGCAGGTGCGGAAAGGGAATTTCAATGCCAGCGTCATCCAGCCCCTGCTTGATCGCTTCCAGCAGTTCGCAGGATATACGCCCTTTCACCTCCACATCCCGGGCGCTGACCCACACCTGGGCGCTGAGCACCACGGAGGAGTCGGCCAGCTCCCGCAGCTGCACCCTTGGCTCGAGGGTGTCGTTGTTAATGGTGCGCGGATGCGCCGCCAGAATGGGCATGATAACGCTTCTGGCGTGCTCAACCGAATCCTTGTAGGCAATGTGCACCGGAATGCGAATACGGGTAGGCCCTTCGGCGCTGTAATTGATGATGTCGGTGGTGGCCACGCTGTCGTTGGGAATCATGGCAAACACATTATCGCGGGTACGCAGCCAGGTGGTTCGAAAGGCAATACGCACCACCCTGCCCTCCTGGCCATGAATGCAGACCCAGTCGCCAATACGAAAAGGCCGTTCAATCAGCAGGGTGATGCCGGCAATAAAGTTCGACAGGGTAGACTGGGCGGCAAAGCCCACGGCAATGCCCACAATGCCCAGACCGGCAACAATGGAGAGCACGTCAAACCCAAACTGGGCCATCACGGTAATGGCGCCCAGGGCCATGAGTGATACCGACAGGGTGTTTTTGCACAACTGCACCAGGGAAGAGTCGAGATGACGGCGCGACAACCGGTTGATCAGCCCGCGAGACAGCAACTGCCACACCAGATAAAAGGCCAGGGTCATCAACCCGGCCCGGGCCATGCCCTTGATGAGGCCGTCTTCGGCGCCATACTGCGCCAATATGGCCACCAGAGTCGCCAGCCCCAGCAGGTAGCGCAGCACCACCCGGCCGGTGCGGTAGGGGCCGGCGCCGTGCCCCAGCCGACCCAGCAGCCAGCGCATCAGCAGACTGCCGGTCACATACAGCAGCCAGAACAGCATCCCGATCATCAGGGTGACCAGCAATTGTCCCACCGCATACACCAGCAGTTCCTGCCAGTTGTAGCCGCTCAGCCCCAGGGCGTTGCCGGTATCTTCAAGACTTTTGCGAAACTGTTGCCACAGCAGAGCCACTTCGTCGTCGTTCATTCAGCACCTTCCTTGAAGCTGACAGGCTGCTGAAACTATAGCAGCCGCCGCGGCGCCCTTTCGGCGCTCAAAAGTGGCTCACATGAAACACAACGGACACATATTGACCGACGAAAGGTCAAAAAACCAACGCACGGAAGGGATGACTTCTATACTTGCAGTGCTGCGAGCCTGCTGACCGCAGCGATTGGCAAGGACAAATAATGACAAGGATTGACAGCAACAGTGGCACGCTTCGTTTATCGAGCCCGGAACGCCGGGTCCGGTACGTTGTTTTATTCGAAGAGTGGTAAGTGCTTGATTGAAACCAATGATTAATCCGAGGTGTTATCATGAACATGCTCAAAAAAGCTCCGCTGGTCGCAATTATGGGCGCCACCCTGCTGCCTGCCGTGGCCATGGCCAACATGCATGGCCACAGCAGCATAGGACCGAACCAGGGTGATCGGGAGTTCTCGCTTTCGGGTACCGGTAGCAGCAGCAAAGACTTCGACAACAGCAGTTTTGGTATCTCCGCCGATTATGGCTGGTACCTCTCCGACCGCACCCTGGCAGGTATTCGCCAGAGCATCAGCTATGCCGACGTGGAAGGTGAAGGCCTGACCGACGATTTCTGGAACGGCAGCACCCGTGGTTTTGTTGACTA
This sequence comes from Oceanimonas pelagia, assembly GCF_030849025.1. NCBI lineage: Bacteria > Pseudomonadati > Pseudomonadota > Gammaproteobacteria > Aeromonadales > Aeromonadaceae > Oceanimonas > Oceanimonas pelagia. Next base: position 1,477,498 of record NZ_CP118224.1, on the reverse strand, counting down.
CCACTTTGGCCAGAATGCAGCCCGTCCCTTTGTGGGCGCCTCACTGGGTGCCATTTACGGCGACGGTGTGAACGACACCGGCATTGCCGGCCTGGAAGCGGGCCTCAAGTATTATCTGCTGCCCACCACCTTTATTCAGGCCAGGGCCGAATATCAGTTTCTGTTTGACAGCGGCGACAGCGCCAGTGACAACTTCGATGATGGTGCCTGGGCCTATACCTTTGGCATGGGCCTCAATTTCTGAGCCCCCTTTCCGGCTTTGCACACCACAGCCCCGCTACGGGGCTGTTTTTATTGGCCGGCCTGACGGCGTCGCGCCGCACAACGCGCCAGTATGGCCCGCTTGTCGTGATCCGGGCGCTCGCGCCAGCCGCTGATCTCGTCAATGGTACGAAAACAGCCCTCACACACGCGCTCCTCATCAAGCCGGCAGTGGCCGATGCAGGGGCTGGCCAGCGGCTCACTCATCGCCCACCCGCTCCATCAGCACCTTGACCAGGCCGTTGCCTTTCATCAGGGTATGGTCGTCCACTATGGTCCAGACCTCCTCCTGCTCCCCCTGCACGAACACCAGATAACGCTTGCCCGCCGACTCGCGAACAAATATGTCGTCAAAGCGGGTACGTTCGCCGTTGTGCTCGATGTAGTCGGTGCCGATCACGATGTGTTCGCTGCCCACCAGGCCGGCAAAATCGTTCATCAGCTGGGACATCATCTCGTTGGACGAATCCGCCCGGGTCTCATACACCCCTTCGAAGCCGTGATCGCAGGCCGTGAGCAGCAGGGCCAGCGCCAGGCATGCGCCATATTTCAATGATTTCATTCTTTCTCGCCAAACATGCCGTGAATACAGCGGGTTAAAATATGCGGGCATTATAGGCCAAGGTCGCCTGCCAAAAAACAAAGCCCGGCAAGACGGGCGTGACGCAACAGCCGGCCGCGCAGACCGGCCCGGGATTAACGCTGTTGCTTGAACTTGTCGGCGGCCTTGCCGAAGGCATCGCTCAGGGTATTCCATGCACGTTCAAACCCTTGCTTCAGCTCCTGCCAGCTTTGCTCTCCGGCCTCGGATAATTCATCAAGCTTGCTTTCGCCCTGCTCTATTTGAGCCTTCATGGTCTTGATCTGACGGTTGAGTTCAATGCGGGCGTCAGCATCAGCCTGCTCGGCCTGCGCCTTGAGCTTGTCGAGTTCGGCTTTCCACTCATCCAGCTTGGCCCGCGCCTTTTGCTGATACAGCTCTCTCTCATTCATGGGGTGACTCCTCCTGTCGAGATAGAAAGCGGGCGCCTTGACGACGCGCCGGCGGCCACTACCTTCGCCACCGGTATCTCTAGCCTAGCTGCCTGCCTCCGCCAGAACAACCGCCCGGCGTCACCCCCAAGGGTGGGTCGCGACTGTGTTACCATGGCCGCTTTTTCAGGGATGGCATCATGACTCACAAGCGCAAACTGTTAATGTCCTGGAGCAGCGGCAAGGACAGTGCCTGGGCCCTGCAACAACTGTTGCAAGACCCGCACTTTGAGGTGGTGGGGCTGTTCACCACTGTGAATGCAGCCTTTGACCGGGTGGCCATGCACGGAGTACGGGCAGAATTGCTGCGCCGGCAGGCCAGCACCCTTGGCCTGCCGCTGGACATCATTACCCTGCCCTGGCCCTGCACCAATGCAGACTATCAGCAACGCATGGGCGCCTTTATTGCACGGGCAAAAGCACAGGGCATAGAAGCCTTTGGCTTTGGTGATTTGCTGCTGGAAGACGTAAGGCAGTACCGTGAAAACCAGCTGGCAGGCACCGGCATTGAGGCAGTGTTTCCCATCTGGCATACCCCCACCCGTGACCTGCCTTACACCATGTTCGAGAGCGGCCTGCGGGCGGTGATCACCTGCCTGGATCCGAAAAAAGTACCGGTGGAATTCGCCGGCCGGGAGCTGACCGCCGGGCTGCTGGCCCAATTGCCCGAGGGCACCGATCCCTGCGGCGAAAACGGCGAGTTTCACACCTTTGTGTTCGACGGGCCCCTGTTTGACGGGCCCGTGAAAATTAAAACCGGCGAGGTGGTGGAGCGGGACGGCTTTGTATTTGCGGATGTGCTGCCGGCGTAAAAAAGCCCGGCAAGCCGGGCCTTGAACAGCCATTGTTGTTGCCGGCTTACACCCTGAATTGCCCCACCAGGCTGCGCAGGTGCTCGGCCCGCTGCTGCAGCTGGCTGATGGCGGCCAGCTGCTGCTCGGCATTGCTGTGAATACCGGCGGCACTGTCGGAGATCACATGGGCCGACTGGTTGATGTGCTCCGCCACCGCGCCCTGCTCCTCGGTGGCCGCCGCCACCTGATGGCTGCCGGAGCTGATGGCTTCAAAACGCTGCTGAATGCTGGCCAGGGCTTTGGCCGACTGCTCGGTGCTCTCGGCCACCCGGCGGCTGTTGTCGGTGCCTTCACGAATGGCGGCGGTAGACTGACGCGCGGTTTGCTGCAGCCGGGCGATCTGCTCGCTAATCTCCTGGGTGGATGCCTGAGTGCGTTTGGCCAGGTTGCGCACCTCGTCGGCGACCACCGCAAAGCCACGGCCCTGCTCGCCGGCCCGGGCCGCTTCAATGGCCGCATTCAGGGCCAGCAGGTTGGTCTGCTCGGAAATGGCATTGATCACTTCCACCACCGAGTTGATGGCATCGGCCTGATCGGCAAAGTCATTGATGGTGGTTTCGATGTCGTTCATCACGCCGTTGAGTTGAGCCATGGTATGCATGGTAAGCGACATGTTCTGGTTGGTGCTGTGGGCCTCTCCCACCGCCGCCTCGGTGTCACCGGCGGTGCGCTGGGCAATGCCAGACACCTCGGTCACGGTCTGACCCATTTCGGTAATGGAGGTAGCCACCTGCTCGGTTTGGCCCCGTTGCACCTCGGTGGCCCTGAAGGTGTCGTCGGCCAGTTGCGCCAGTTGCTCAATGCCGGACTTCATGGCGGTTTCGGTGTGCTGGATTTCCGCCACCAGCTCACGAATTTTGCCGATAATGGCATTAAAGCCCCGGGCCAGGTGGCCCAGCTCGTTGTCGTGGCGATCATCCAGCCGCTTGGTGAGATCACCACCATTACCCGACATGGCCAGCAAATCGTCTCCCACCCGGCGAATGGCCCGGGCCAGGGCATTGGCAAAGAGCACCGCCACGACAATAAAGGCCAGCGCCAGCACAATGCTGACCAGCACGGAAGACGAGATCACCCGGTTGATGGTGCCGCTGATCTCCGCCGACGGCAGCACCGCCACCAGCTTCAGGCCGGTGTCGCGAATGTTCTGCACGGCCAGATAGACATTTTCACCGTTAAAGTCGGTCTGCTCGAAGTCAAAGCTGCTTTGCTGCTGTTCAAGCAGGCCGGCAACGGGGGCAAACCCGGCCAGCCCGGCCAGTGACTTGCCCACCAGGCCGGCATCGGGATGGGCGTTAATCACGCCCTGACCGTTCACCAGAAACAGGTAACCGTTTTTCCCCAGGTGGTAATTGGACACCAGATCCACAATGGCCGACACATCCTGGCCCATGCCGGCGGCGCCCACGCGCCTGCCATCCACTTCCACCACCGAGTTCACAAACAGCGTGAGCTTGCCGGTGCGCTCGTCCGGCTCCAGGTTCAGCGCCCGTTGCTCATGGCTGTTGATAAAGTCGTAATACCAGCGATCGAGAGGATCGGAAGGTGATATTTGCTTGAACACGCCCGCATCGGTGTAATAGGTGCTGCTCTCGCCCGACACCCAGAACAGGGTGGAGGCGCCGGCCTGGGCCCGCAGCCTGTTAAAATAGCGCAGAGCCTGCCCGTGCATGGGCGACGCCCTTTCCCCTTCCCGCATCCAGTCGTGCAACAGGGTGTTTTCGGCCAGATTATCGGACAGCAGCATGGTGGGCAGCAGCTCGGCGCGCACCTGCTCCGCCACCCGGCCCACACTGTTGGGCAGCAGGTTACTTTCGGTCTGGCCGTAATACAGGCCGGAAAAACGATGAACATTGATAAAGGTGGATACCAGCGTCAGCAACGCCAGTGACATCGCCACAAAGGCGATAAGAATGGTTCTTAACTTGAATGTATGCATGCCGGCTCCAGGCGGGAAACTCCTTCAGACCTCGTACAAAACGACCATTGCAGGCGCAAACTGTAACAAGGTTGTTGACCAAAAAGTCAGGAAAGGCATGCTAATGGATTCGCCTGGACCGGGCAAGTACAAAAATCACCCACAAAAGGGGCGGGGTTTTCATCTAAAAATCCCGCCCGGTGCGTGTTGCGACCGGTTATCCTTTCGTGAGGATCACGTTCACGTCGGCACAGGACTGGCGCAATGCCTTCCAGGGACGATATTCCTCGGAGTGGTACCAGGCCCGAAACCGTTCCACACTGGGAAATTCGTGCACCACCATCAGGTTGGCCGGCCACACCCCTTCCAGCACCTCCCCCCTGTCTCCCTTTACCAGAAAACGACCGCCATATTGCTCGATGGTGGGCGTATGCCCAACAACATACTCATTGAACTTTTCGGCATCATAAATCTTGACGATATTCACGATGCAATACGCCTTTGCCATGCCTGCCCCTCCTCATATGCCTGTATCAATCATAGACAGCGCGCACCGGTATAAACACAGGCAGGAATGACCGTCAGCAACGGTCCCTGAGCCAGGCAATATTGTGCTGGCTGACCACCACAATGCCGTGACGGCGCAGCAAGGCGGCGGTAACACCCTGCCCGGCCACTTTCTCGCCACTGAAGTGGCCGTTATAAATGGTGCCGCTGCCACAGGAAGGGCTGGCTTCGGCCAGAATGGCATGGCGAATATGATGCTGGCGACAAAACGCCAGGGTCTGCTCGGCGCCACGCACAAAGGCGTTGGTTTGATCGGCGCCGGTGTTGTCCACAATACGGGCGGTGCCCAGGAGCACATCGGTCCCTTCGCCGCCGGCAATTTCGGCGGGCGCCCTGGGCACGGGCAAGCCGCCCGCCAGCTCGGGGCACAGGGTTTTAATGCAGAAGTGCTGCTGCAGCCAGGCCAGGTCATTTGGCGCCAGCCCCAGGCTGTTGCCGTTATACCTGACCGGTGCGCCCATCAGGCAGGCGCTGACCAAAATGTTTTTCATAAAAAACGGGCCCCTTTTCAGGAGCCCGACAGAGGTCAGGATTTTTTCACAAAGGCGGCGGTGACCATCATCTCGCCAATGCCGTCTACTTTGCAGTCCAGCTCGTGATCCTTGGCGTCTACAATGCGGCGGATCAGCGCCTTGGTACCGATCTTAATCACCATGGAGCTGCCCTTTACCTTGAGATCCTTGGCCACAGTAACTTTGTCGCCTTCCTGCAGCAGGGTGCCGTTGGCATCCTTGGCGGTAATGGGCGCGTCTTCGGCGGCCACGTCCGCCGGGTTCCACTCATGGCCGCACTCGGGGCAAACCAGCTGCGCCTGATCCTGGTAAACGTATTCGGAGTTGCACTTGGGACACGGAGGTAACGACATGACTTGCTTCTTCTTCAAAGTGAATTTTGTGACTATGGTAACGATAATCCCCTGACTTTTCGAGTGGATTTACACCCATACAGGGTGAACGGCATGGAAATGCGCTAAAAAGCCCGAAAAAGATTAAATAACAGTCACTTCACCATAGTCATTTTCATTCCTCAGCACACGTCATATTACTTTGCCTTGCAATTTGCTTATTCATGCGTCAAATTCCGACACGTGGTGCTGAATGAATCTATCTTTCTTTATGCCAATCCAGTGCAGACAGAGAGACTTAAACCACACTGCATACTGACGAAGGTTCAGTATTTAAATAATTAAAAATTCGAGCACGGAAGAAAGGACTTCAAATGAAAACCAAAAAAATTGCAGCCGCTGTTGCCGCCGTCGTTGCCGTTGGCGCTGTGGCCATCAACCAGGCCGGTTACCGGGAACAGGTAAAAAACGGCGTTGATAATCTTGTTGAGCAGCTGAACGACGCCCGCATGTTTGGCGAAGATCTGCAGGCTGAGCTGGTCTCCCATGAAGAAGGGGTATTTTCATCATCCGGGGTGATTACCGTTAAAGCAGACTCCGGTTACCGGCCTACCGAGTTCCAGCTGACTTACACCGTGAATCACGGCCTTACCACTCTTCTGACCGGCGCCTCCTATCAGGCCGAGCTCATTAACTCCATAATGGACGGCAATGCTCAACAAACCATGACGTCCGTGCTGCTGGATGGCAAACCCGTTGTAATTGAGGGCTCGCTGGGTAGTGACTCCATCGACGGCACCCTTACCGTGCCCGCCATTAGCTTTGCTGAAAGCCGCGGTGGCCTGGAAACCCGCCCCATGGTGGCAGCATTCTCTGCCAGCGAGTTTGATAATGAGGGCACACCCGGAATTTATGAAGTGCAGGCCGATGTTCCCTTTATCAAATTCCGGGACAGACGCGAGGGCTTTGAACTGAAGGATGCCTCGCTTGAGCTGACCAGCGAGTTTGACGGCAAAGAAGGTAATGGTGAGCTTTCTCTGGCTGTGAATGAAGCCATCGTCATCCAGGATGGCTACCGCCGCAACAGCGGAAAAACAAAGCTGAAAGACCTCGCCGTGGCCATGAATTTTGATCTGGAAGAAGAGTTCAGCAGTGAATTCAGCCTGGCGTTTGGTGAATTCAATGCCAACGGCGAGTCACTCTCAAATGTGGAACTCAGCTATACACTGGCCGGCATTGACGGCCAGTCCATTCTTGAGCTCATCAAACTGAGCGAGCAGGCCACTCGGGAAGGCTGGAGCGAGCGCCGGCTGCAGCAGTCCGTTGAGCACGTTTTCAGAGCGCGCGCCGATGACCTTCTGGCGTATAACCCTGAACTGGAAATCAAACGCATGAAAGCCGACATCAACGGTGAACTGCTGATTGATGCCGAAGGCATTGCCAGGCTGGATGCTTCCAAACTGCCGCAGGACTTCCTGAAATCAAGCTTTGAATATAACCGCGCACCCAACCCTCAGGCACTGATAAACGCCATAGTGGTCGACTTTGAAGCCAGGCTGGGTAAAAACGCCAGCAACATGGCCTCTGCTCTCAACCCGATGGCCGCGGCCATTCTGTCCGAATCTGGCGACAGGTTTACTTTCAGGATTGAAGACGGTGAAACCACCCTGAACGGCGAACGGATCTGATTGTTACCGTTGCTAGAAAATGAAAACGCCCGCACTGGCGGGCGTTTTTGCATTCGGAATAGCCTCAGTCCGACTGCCCTGCAATAAACAGCTCTACCGTATCGGGGTGTACGCCGTCATGTTTCATTGCCTCGGCGGCATCGGCACCCTCGAGCGCGGTTTTGAGCGCCTCAAGACTGGGCACATTTTCGATGATCAGCCCTACCCGCTTTCCGCCTTCCGGGCTGACAAAGGTGCGAACCGTCATGCCGTGAGCGGCAAAAAATTCGGCCCGTTTGGGCGAGCTCAGCCAGTGGCCCACATCGTCTACCTCATGCACTGCGATTACCGTGGTCATTTGGGCACCCTCTCTGTTGATCGTTAACCCTTCAAGGAAGCTTTAGTATAAGCCACGGCAAGGGCTCCTTTTCATTGCCCGGCGGCACAAGCAATGAAGGCGCACACCGGCTTGGCACACTGTGATGATTCACGCTTAACCAAGCACTGGCTCATCGTCATGCAAGTTTACCCAGGCTGCCTTGTTTGCGGTATATACCTGAACCTGTGGTGCCAGTGCGGGCATGAACCGCTCCACCGCCCCCAGTGGCAACACCACACAATCGGGAAAGTGCCTGCCGTTCACCAGATGGCAGGCCGAGCCGCAGCGGGAGCAGAATGACTTGCTGGAACGCTTATTGGCCTGGTAGAGGGTGAGCGATTCATGACCGATCAACAGCTCAAACTGTGCCTTGGGCACAATAATCCAGCAGCTGTAATCACTGCCCTGCAACTTTCTGCAGTTATTGCAATGGCACTTGACCACGGTTTTAACGGGCAGGGAAAATGCCCAGGTAACGGTACCGCAATGGCAACGACCTGTGGGCTTAGTCATAAGACACCTCAGATTTTAACGCCTAAAGCAACGGCGCATTTATGCGTCGGCTGACTTTACTTGTTATATTCTCTTGGCAATGGACAGTCATAATTTATGTCTATCATATCCAGATTGGTTATTGAGAAATTGGCATACTTATTTCCAGCTTTTGATACATTTTCCTTTGGCTCGCCATACACGAAAACGAATGCAGTTGGTTTTCCCTGAGCTTTTATCTTCTCAAGTCTTGTTGCAACTAATTTTTTGATTTCATAACTTTCTATCAGGCGATCGGCGATCATTATAGTGCTAGTGTATTCGTCATCGCCTTTTTTAAATTTTTTCTTGAATTTAATTTGATATCCAGCACCGGAAGGAAGCCTATTCACAAAGGCCCAACCATAGTAGATTACTGGGTGGTTTGGGAGATCGTCTAAGTCCTGCTCCCATATGCATTTAAATATACTTCGGTAATATATGTTCTTGCCAAGGATATTGACCCTCCGCTGGTCAATGGAACCATCATTTCTATATCGGATGTATCTACCAACAACAGATCGGACGGAGTATATGTTTCCGATGCTTCCTGCTTCTCTTAATCTTGTATCTTTAGATCTACGGACAAAACCTGGTTTTTTAATAGCCTGGCTATTATTGCCTGCATCAGTTCTGGCCTCATCATAGTAGGAGTCTGGTCGTTCCAGAAGAAATACGTCTACAATGGATTCATCTACCGTGCGTTTTTCTTCTTTTATAGATGTACCATCTTCGCACTTCAAATTGAGAGGCTTATCATTGAATATTTCGCAGCCCTCAGAATGCTTACCATAGATGCGGTAATGCGGAACGACCTTCATATCTTGAAGGTCTTCATCTAGGTTTGCGCATGTTACTTGCGCCGTACAATCTGTTCCCGGACAAATAAACTTCTTCTTGTCAGTAATGATTCCAGACCAATAAAGGTCATATGCCCGGTCAGGATCTATGTAATCATTTGCCTCAATACTAAACGCAACATCTATTGCCAATTCAAGACTCCTTGTGAATATAACGTTATTGCTCAGGTGCGCCGCTTTCTGAAGTCACCTGGAGCGGCGTGTTAGGTTCGCAGCGGTAGGTAACAGCCATGGCCATCAGAGCCTCTAGCGAAAAGCGCCGGTAAAATTTCACAAACCCCATAAACAAAAGAAAGGTTGTTATTGCCGCTGACGATACCGTAACAAGGCCGACTAAGCATGACACCTCGGCCGTGATCACATGCCACACAACAATCCAGAACAGTATCAGCGCGATAAAGGTCAATGTTCTCAGGAAACCGTAAAGCGCAACGTAGTTCTGCATTTTTGGAAGGTGATTTTCGGCATTCTCCACAGCGTAATGATATGCGTATCTAAAGAAATCTAACTGACTAGCCTTTCCATGCTCAGAACGATTTGGAACTTGGGCATGATCGTCTATTAGGCACTCTATACGTCTCCGTAGTACATCGATTAGGAGTTTATCTAGTGCCTTTGCGTATAGATCACGCATACCTGCTTTAGCGCCGAGCAACCAATCAAGAACTGAAATTGGTGCAAGAACCCCGAATACAATGACTCTCATTACCCGTCTAAGGCCTTTGTGCTCTGCTACATGCAGGTATCCTTTAGAGGGAATGCCTAATAAGTATTTTGATGGGTATCCGTGCGCCCAGATTGAATAACGCTCAATGGTTATCGAAGAAAGAAAGCTAAGAAAGTGGCCTATAATGTACGCCAATAAAATGAATGGTATATAAACTTCCGCTTTATCAAAGCTCAATCGAGAGGTAACAAAATCAACGGCCGTTTCCGTTGGCAACAAGTGACCTACCACCAAAAGCGCTCCATAAAGAAACACTGCCCCAGGAATTAGATACCCTAGGAAATCGTAGAATGAAAAAGGATTTTGTTTGACATTCATCATTCTTCTTAATCCATGAACCTAACGCCTCAAACACCGGCGCAGCTTTGCTGCGTCCGAGTGCTTTGACTTGTTAACCCTATGCCTTGATGTACCTATAATTGAATGGTGAAGCACTCTCATCTTCAAGCTTAATCAATCCATTCGCTCTTAGCTTTTGAAGGGCCAATTTAACTTTTTGCATGTCATCTTCGCCGCTAAGCTGGCGAACCAATTTGTTCCCTATTGATGTGCCGGGGTTATCTTCAAAGTACTGCATTACCACATCTTCAATTGAAGCAAGTTTTTGATGACGTATCGTAACTATAAAAGCGTTATCTTTTTCATCAAACTCTGGGTCAACAAGCCCAGCTCTCTTTAGCTCATTCTTTGCAGTATCCAACCCTTCCCCGATGTCATGATTTACCGGATTGGGTAAGTTGTGAAGCATTCTTACTAAGTTTGGATTTCTGGAAAAGCGCTCATCATAAAGGTTATCCAAGTTCATATAACCCGGGAGCTTTCCAGGACTTTGAATTTCGACCCGATTGTCGAATACCCTGACATGAATATCATCGTTCAGACTGTAGTCTCTATGAATTACGGCATTTACTAAAATCTCTTTGAGAGCTTCTGAAGGGTAAGAGAGCCGTACCAGCTTTCCATTGTCCTCGAACGATGCACCGTCAATATAATTAGAAACTTGGGAAATAACCTGATCTATTACCGCCTCAACAGGACCATTAATCGTAATCGGCATCTCGGCGAGCTGCTCTCGCTTATATTCTTTTTCAGTTGTTCGCAGTCTATACACCTTGACTGCGCAACGTGTTTCTAAAGTTGCTTGGGGTTCTTCATCAAAAAGAAGAACACATCCCACATTGGGAACTCTATCTGCGTCCTTCTTTGTAAGAAGCCGCTGCTTTCGTAGAAAGAATAGGCAAGCTGAGTTACCCTTTCACCCTTGATTTTTCTTTTAGAAGCATTAACCCTGATATAACAATCCCCCGAAGCTGTGTAATGAACTTTAGGACTTTTGGGTATCCCTATATGGAGAATCAGCCCTTTTTCTTCAACTTCAAGGAATTCGACGACCAAATTCTCAACTGCGGGGTTAGTTTCTTCAAGAAGAGTAGATATAACACCATTTGCCTCTTCTTGCTCTGAAAAACCAACTACTCTCTCTCCAGCCTCAGCTTTATCCTCAACCCCTATGAAAATATCGCCACCATCCGCATTAGCGAAAGCAACGAATGTTTCTTGTAACTTTGCAGGCGCAATTCTTTTGCTTTTCACATCATTGAAGTGGTCCTCGTTAAGATCAAGAATTGCTTGAATCTCGTCTTGGTCAATCTTTCTTACTTCCATGACATTCCCTATATCTGATTTTCGATAAGTCGAACTGCGTGCTACCCAGTGGGTTAACGCCGCATTCAGCGGCTTGTCCGCTGCAATGCTTTGTTAAGCCAATTGCTCAATTTTGGTCCAATGGATGCAATTTTCGGGTAGCGTCGCGCCCTCTGCCCCAATTAGATAGTCAAGCAAAGATTTAACTCTACTTCGCGCATTCGCATCTGTACGTATTTTAGTTAATGCATTGTATGGCTTTTCACAGCTAATTTCCTCACCAAAAATCGCTGTTTCAAAGCATGTTTTACAAGCAACAAGATTTACTTTCCCGTCTTCGTCTAGAAGAGCTGCTATCGTATTGTTCATTCCCCAAGCAGGATTTCTCTTCCCTTTGGATGTTAGCTCTTCATCGGTATCATGAAGAATAAAAAATGACTTTGAGAATTGCTTTAATACCTTGGCAACTGAAGGGATTATACCTTTACCTCTAGCTCTAACTATTTGCACATCACTATATTCATCAGGGTAGATTTCTTTAATCATTGAGAATGCGGTGTACTCTGTATCGCCTTCGACAATAATCTGGCGTCCACCAAAAAAGAACTCATGAACATAAGGATCACAAATATTCATTAGCTTTAAATTCTTCTTGTCATCATCATCCAGCTTTGCTCTTTCGGGTCTATACAACGTGGTGCTTTTAACCTCGCTATCATTCTCTCGAAAAACTCTAATGATAGTCGTATTGTCTTTTGAAAGATCAATAAAAATTGGCGAGTGGGAAGTAATCATTACTTGCCAATTTCCGCTAGCGGGCAGTTCATAAAGGACATTTCTCGCTTCTCGAATTGCTGATGGATGCAAGCATATTTCTGGTTCATCCAGTAATAATACGTGTGGGCGGGAACCTTTCTTATCTTGGGATTCAGAAAGATACTTTAATGTAGCCCAAAGTAAAGTCCTTCTTGCTCCTGAACCCTGATGTTCAATGGATGAAAAATAACCATTCTCTGGCCCCATTAGCAGGTCAGCGGTGCTTTTAAATGGTTGATATGCACTTTCTAAATCAGCTTCCGGCTTGGCGTCAAATTTGATCTTATGCTTAGGAAAAAGCTTTCCTAAGTAATCTGATATCTCATTCTCAATGACTTTTATTTCATCCTCAGTTGCTTGAACTACTTTTGTCTGAAGATCCTTAATTTTATCAAGAACAAGTTCGTAGTCAGATTTATCCTGATCAGGGTCAGATTTGATATCAGAAAGTTTTTCCTTTAGAAGGCTAGTTATCAGCTTTGTTATTTCAGCAGCTTGTTTGTCTGGCGTAGCGAATGCATCAATCCTGTGAGGCAGTGGTCGGCGAGAATTAGCAACATTTGGAGCCCCCCAAGGAACCTGATCGTCCCAATCACCTTTTTGAACATCAAACCCTTGCCTTTTCGGGTCTTTATTGGGGCTGTCCCACGTCCATTTTTCTCGAATTAACCACTCGCCTGCAGTGGTAGGACTAATCCACCTATCTCCTGGGGCATCATTAAACACGATAGTATGAAGCTCGATCGTTGGCAGGTTATCAGTATCAACTTGCCCATTTGGAAAATCATTAATAGTCAACTTTCCATCTTTAGAGCCATGCGACATCACAGTCTCATATGCCCTCAAAATACCACTTTTTCCAACATTGTTAGGTCCAACCAAGACAACAATGTCATCAAGTTCTATTTCTACTTTCTCAGTACCAATTGATCTGAAATTTTGGATTATGAGTTTATTTAACCTTGGGCGCGGTGAATTTTCTTCTTCACCAACTAGGGCAATTACTTCTTCGATTTTTTTCTTCGTGGCCATGTGATTTCCTTATTGGCTTAACATTATGATAGTAAGCATGCTCATATTTCTTCATGCACACCCACTCAATTTTCACTTATAAGCTTTTGATAATATAAAGCTTTTCACCCATCGACCCTTTGTAGCCATGAACAAAAACACGCATGCTCGTTATCAACGGTCGCTTGCGCACTATCCACATTTGTCTGCCATAACCCGCTCAGATCATAAGCATTTTTCAGCCCGTTTTGCTGTACACGGGCACGGTTTGTAGATAGTGAGCACGAAGCCGGCAAGGCCGCCAATACACTGCATAAATCACCAGCTTTTTGCTTTTGCCACGCTACCGCCCGGATCTTGCGGGCGACCGGGCCACTTGACTTTGGCTGGGATAAGAGCAGTTATTGTGCCTGTCGGGGGAAAGAATTCAAATGGAACTTTTGCATAATAGGGAGCTTGCGTTGCTTTTTAGATGAAAGGCAGCCTGTTGCACAGGTCCTGCCGGCTGAAGCGGCAGCTACAGGTGTGCTGTTATTTGCCGGTGTTCAAGGGAACAGTGGTGTTGTCTGTGGAGTGGATTCCGGCCTTCGCCGGAATGACGGGATGTGGGACCGGTGTTCAGGTGGGCGATGTGGGTTGAATTGCCCGACTGAAGTCGGGCCTACGGAGACCAGGTGCAGATGTCGGGTGGCTGGCGGAATGGATTCCGGCTCGGGGGAAGGAATGACTGAATATAAAAACGCCCGCATTAGCGGGCGTTTGATTTGGAGTGGCTAGCAGGCTTACGCCGCCTCCCCGGCGAAGCCGCGCAGGCCGACCACATGCACATGCTCCTGGTTGCCGTGCACCTTGCGGATCAGCTTGTAGGTGGTGCCTTTTTCCGGGCTGATGTTTTCCGGAGCGGCAATCAGCAGCTGCATGTCCTGGCGCTCGCACAACTCGAACAGGGTGGCGATGGAGCGGGCGTCGAGGCGCGCGGCCTCGTCGAGGAACAGCAAGCGGCAGGGCAGCACGTCGCGGCCGCGCAGGTGGCGGGCTTCTTCTTCCCAGCTTTGCAGCACCATCAGCAGAATGGCCTGGCCGGTGCCAATGGCCTCACCGGTGGAGAGCGCGCCGCTTTCGGCCCGCAGCCAGCCGTCGGCGCCGCGCTGCACTTCAATGTCCAGCTCCAGGTAGTTGCGATAATCCAGCAAAGCCTGGCCCAGCACCTGCGGGCTGCGATCGCCCCGCTCCAGCTCGGGGTTCAGGCGCTGATACAGCTTGCCCATGGCCTCGGAAAAGCTGAGCTCCTTGCTGCTGAACAAGTCCTGATGGCGGCCTTCCGGGTCGCTTAACGCATCCAGCAGGCGCTGGTAGGTATCGCGAATGTTCACGTTCAGGCGCACGCCGGCCACCAGACCAAAGCGAATGTTCTGCAGGCCCTGGTTGAGCTGGCGAATACGGGTCTGCTCCCGGCGAATAATGGTGTTGATCTTGGCGGCCACCTCCACGGACGACAGCGACAACTGACCTTCACGCAGGGTGAGCTCATCGGCCAGGCGCGCCAGCTCCACTTCCATTTCCTCCAAGGCCTCCACCGGATCGTCGGCGCGGATGATGTCGTGGCGAATGCGCGCCTTGAGGTGACGGAACACCAGAATGTAGAACTGCACCTTTTGCAGGGTGTTGCGGTTGCCCTCGGACAGGCGCAGGGCGTCGCGCAGCTCTTCGTCGTGCTCCACCGCCACCCGCAGGGTGCCGAGGGCCTTGTCGGACATGGAGCGCAGCTCGTCGGCATCAAGGTAAGCCAGCTCCGGCCGGTTGAGCCGGCGCTCCACATCGTGCTCCCGCGCCAGCCGCTCCACTCTCGACCAGTTGGCCTTGTGGGCCACCAGCGCCTTGCGAGCGGCAAAGTAACCCTGGCCGTCTTTCGACAGGCGCTGGCTGAGGGAGTCGATTTCCCGCTTGGTTACCTGGCGCTGGGCCTCGGTCTGGCTGCGCTTGTTGCGGGTCTGCACCAGCTCGTTTTCCACCTCGCGCTTGGCATCCCGGGCCTTTTGCTCCATGTCGTCGGCAAGGGTAATGCCCAGGGCCGCCAGCTCGTCGCGGAATTCCCCAAGAGTGCGGTTGCGGGCATCGCGGCCGGTCACCAGGGCGGTGCGCGCCTGCAGGGCGTCGCTTACCCGGCCGGAAAGCTGCTCGGCACGCAGGCCGGCCTTGCGGCGGGCCTCCTCGGCCTGGGCCAGCTTGGCCTTGAGGCTGTCGTTCATGGCGGAGCTCTGGCTCAGCAGCTGCTCGGCATCGGCATAGGCCAGGTGCGGCAGCCGTGCCACCAGCTGGTTAAGGGCATAGGTGCGGGCCCGGGCCTCGCTCAGCTCGGCTTCGGCCTGCTCGGTGGCGGCCTTCAGTGCCTCAACGCCGGCGGGATCCTGACGCAGCACCTGCACCTGCTCCGCCAGCCGGCCCAGGCGCTGGCCATGGGCGGCCATAAAGTTGCGGGCCTCATTGAGTTTGTCGGCCTCGGCCCTGGCGCTTTGCAGCCGTTCGGCCACGCCGTCGTCGGCAAGCCAGGATGCCAGCGGCAGCAGCTTGTGCAGCAGCCCCTGCTGCTCGCGCAGACTCTCCACCTTGCTGGCCCACTGGGCGCGCTGCTCGGCAAGCTGCGCCCGCTCCTGCTCCAGTTGCTGTTGCTGCTCGGCCAGCTCCGCCAGCAATTCTTCCGGGCTGGGGGCAAAGGCCTGTTGCAGGCCGTCACTGACAAAGTCGCTCAGCTGATGATACAGCCGGCTGTGCTTTTGCTGGGCAAAGGCGGCTTCGGCATAACGGGCGCTCTCGGCTTCAAGCTCTTCGCGCAGCTTGTCCACCTGGGCTTCCCGGGCGGCGCGGCCAAACAGCGGCACGGCGGGAAAACGGGAGTAACGCAGCTGGCGCTCGCCGTTTTGCACATACACGGCCCCTTCCAGCTCGGTGGCCTGCAGCAGGTCTTCATCAAAGGCGTCGGGGTTGCCCTGAATGAGGTACACGTCGGTTGGGCAGCTTTCCAGCGCCTGCAGTTTTTCCAGCGCGGCTTGCGGGTCCGCCACCACAATGGCGTTGCGGGCCGGGCCGTACAGCGCCTCGTAGTAAGGGGCGTCTTCCACCGCGATGTCGTCATACACCTCGCACAGCAGGGTGCCGCCCAGGTGCTCGCACAAAGACACCAGCTCGGGAGAGGCATCGCTGCCGCCGCTCAGCACCCGAATGTGCTGCTCCAGCCGTTGCTTGGCGGCCAGCGCCGTTTGCTTGGTCTGCTCGGCCTGATGCTCGTCGCGCAGGGCCTGCTGCATGGCGGCGGTAATTTCGCTGCTGTCGGTCAGCGGCTGGTTTGAAAGCTCCCGCAGCCGCTCCAGCGCCTGCCGGGCCTTGTGCCAGGCCGGCGCCTGAGCCTTCAATGCTTTAATGCGCGGGGCCAGCTGGCCTTCGGCGGACTGCAGCTGGCGCAGGGCCTCAGCACATTCGGCCAGTTGCTCTTCGGCCTCGGCCTTTTGTTCGTCGAGCTCCGCCAGTTGCAGCTCGAGCTCGTCTTCGCTGTTCACCCGGCGGTTGTAACGGGCCAGCTCGGCTTGCAGCTCGCGCACCTTGTGCAGCCGGGCTTCGGCCTGCTCGGCGTCTTTCAGGGTGCGGCGAATGCCCTCTTCCCGGCCGAGCAGGCTCTGGTGCTCCCGGCCCTGCTCAATCAATTGCATGGCCTTGCCGTAGGCGGCGGCGCGGTCCACCGGGCCGGCCACGGCTTCCAGCAGCGCCAGCGCCTGGTCATACTGGGCCCGGGCCGCCTCGGCCAGCGAGAGCTGCTGGCGTTGCTCCAGCACGGTTTGGGTAAGTTCCTGCTCGCGTTGCTGATAGCGCTGCTCTTGTTCTTTCGCCTGCTCCGGCTCAAGGTTTGGCAGCTCGCAGCGGGCACGCACGTCTTCCAGTGCCTGACGGGCCTGACGATACTGAATGGCGCGGGTCTGCTGGGTGTCCAGCGCCTGCTGATAATCCGCCAGCTGGCTCTTCAGGCTGTCTACCTCGGCGTCGGCCTCGGTGCGCGCGTCCTGGGCCTGCTGATACTCATCCTGCAGCTCGGCCAGCATGTCTTCCTGAATGGCGAGCTTTTCTTCCAGCTCGTCCAGCTCCAGCTGGTAGGCCTGAATTTTCTCATTAAGCTTGACCCCGCTCAGCACCTTGGCGAGATGCTCGGACGCGATATCCAGCTCCTGGGTAAGCATGCGCTCTTTGGCCTGCAGGTGCTCGTATTCATCGGCCAGATAAATCAGCCGGGCCTTTTCTTCGGCCAGAATGCGGCGCTCTTCCGCCAGCGCTCGGCGGGCCGACAGGGCGAGATCCGACAACCGCTGCTTTTCGGCGCTGTTGCGCACATAGTCGGCGGCGGCGTAATGGGTGGTTTCGGTAATGAGCTGGCGGAACAGATCCCGCTGACGCTGGGTTTCGCGAATGGACTCCAAAGTGCGGCGGTTTTCAAAGATCGCCGCCTCCATGTCGGTAAAGGCCTTGCGAATGCCGGCGTTTTCCGGCAGCAGGTAGTCTTTCAGGCTGCGGCTGATGGTGCTGGAAATACCGCCATACAGAGACGCTTCGATCAGGCGATAAAACTTCACCCGGTCGCGCTGATCTTTCAGCTTGCGCGGGGTCACGCCCAGGTCGAACAGGAAATTATGATACTCGCTCACCGTATTAAAGCGGCTAAAACGCAGGCCGGCATTCGTGGCGGCGGCCTTCAGCTCGTTGAGGGAGCGCACCTGGCCGCGGCCGTCTTCCAGCCGCTGCAGCAGCAGCTCGGTAGGCGCCGCGCCCTCGCCCACATCCTGTAAAGCAAAGGGCACCATATTGACCTTGTTGTCACGGTTGGCCACCTGCTCCAGGTGCACGCCAAACCACACCCGCTCCTGCTGTGAGGTGGTCACCTCAATCAGCGAATAGCAGTGACCCCGTTGCAGCTTGCCATACAGGCCCTTGTCGCGGCTGCCGGACTGGCTGCCCGCTTCGGTGGTATTGCGAAAGTGCAGCAGGCTGAGATCGGGGATCAGCGCGGCAATAAAGGCCGCCATGGTGGTGGACTTGCCGGCGCCGTTGCCACCGGACAGGGTCGTCACCAGCTGGTCCAGATCAAAGGTGCGGGCGAAAAAGCCGTTCCAGTTGACCATGGTCAGGGATTGAAACTTGCCTCGGGTCACACTCACTGCTCGTTCTCCTGCTCGTCCTGCTGTTCATTTGCTGTGGTGTCGGTGCCGGCCACGGCTTCGCCTTCCCTGATCATGCGCAACTGCAGCTCGCGGGGATCTTCGTCGCTGCGCACGTCGGCGGCAAAGCGGAACACCGCTTCGGTAATACGGAATTTGTCCTGGCTGCCCACGCCGCTCACCATGCCAATGCGCCTGAGCCGGCGAATGGCGCTTTTGAGCTTGTCGGCCAGCTTGCGCTTGTCAAGATCACTGCCGCCGGCGCGCTGATTGACCATGCGCAGCAGCGCCTGCTCGTTGGACAGGGTCAGGATCTCTTCCTGCAAGTCCTCAACGGAGAACACCCCTTCGTTGATCAGCCGGTCCGGGCTCAGGTAGAGGTAGCACAGCACCTTGCCCACCAGCATTTCCAGCTCGGAGAGAATGGAGGTGCCCAACTCGCTGGTAGAGCGCGGCCGCAGGTAATAAAAGCCCTCGGGGGCGCGCACCAGCTCAGCCTGATAGCGCTGATAAAAGGCGTCCAGCTCGGGGTAGTATTCCTGCAGCAGCGAATGCTGCTCCAGCTCATCGGCGGTAATGTGCCGGCCCGCGCGCAGCTGGTTGTCGAGGGCGGGAAACAGCGGGTTGGCAATGGCCTGAACCAGTCTTGAGTCCAGGGCCTGTTCAGTATTGGTCGATAACATGTGCTTGTACCTTGGCCCCGTGGGCATTAATGGGTTGCCAGTCGGGCATGGGCGCGCCCGCCAGTTCGCCGTCGGCATGGCCGAGCTTGACCGCCTCGTCAATCAGCAGGCGCGCAATGTCAAAGTGCTGGTAATGGGGATAATCGTTGAGGTAGTCGCGCAGCACCCCGGCCAGATCAAGCGGCTTGCCGGCGGTGGCAAACACCTCAAGATGCTCGCGAATGCGGCCCGAGAGCTCGGCGGCCACGTCGGTCATGTCCTGATATTCCAGCGCCACCGGCAGCTCGCCGGTCACTTCCTCGGCGTAGGCCGCCATGGTTTCGTCGCGCAGCTCCAGCAGCGGCAGGGTCTGGCTCACCCGCAGCCGCCAGTTGTGATCCTCAAAGTGACGAATGGACTCCCGCAGCCGCTGGCTGAAGGCGCGGTTCTTGTCCATGTCGATGGCGGTGCGGATAAAGCGGTGTACATGGCGATCGTAACGGGACCAGAGTTCAATGCACTGACTGCCCCAGTGAATAATGGCGTCGAGCCGGGCCTGCAGCTGCTGGCACAGCACCGCCACCTCGGCGCCGCGCGGGCTTTGCTGCAGCTGCTCTTCAATATTGAGCAGGCTCTGCTGCAGGCCGTGGCCGGCTTTATCCAGAGTGTCCTGCAGTTCGCGCAGGGTGACACCGGTTTCCCGCAGCAGCTGTTCGCAGGCGTGAATGGCCTCGTGCCAGTTCTTGTTGAGCAGGGAAGCGATGTTGGCCTTGACCGCGTTTTGCTGCTCGTCCATGGTGCGCTGGGTGTCGTCAATGCGCGCCAGCTGCTCGGAGACCGAATACTTGAGCCGGCCTTCCACGTTCTGGGCCCAGCCCCGCTCGTCGGGGTTGGCGGCAATGGCCTCGGCCACCTTGTCCAGCTCCTGGGCAATGTGCTCCAGCAACAGCGAGAGTTTGATCTGGCTCACCTCCCGCTGGGCGGCAAAGAACTCCACAATGGCCAGCCCCAGCCTCGTCAGGCGATAGAGGCTTTCGCCCTCGCCGCCGTCGCCCTGAAAGCGGCTCAGCAGGCGCTGGCGCACCAGATCGTTAATGGCGTTGTTGGCCCGGCTGACCTGCGTATCCTCGGCCTGGTCAAAGCCCTTGCTGACATAGCCAAAGGCGTGATGCAGCTCGGCCTCGGACAGCTGCGGCTGCTCACCGCCCCGGCCAAAGATGTGCACCGCCAGCAAAAAGGCCAGCCGTTCAGGCGGCAGGCTCAGCCCCAGATTTTCCTCTCTGACCCAGCCGATCCAGTCCGGCAGGGTGCGGGACATTTCCGTCATGGTGTTGCTCTCTTCACTTTGAATACCGCCCGGCCTTGACCCGGCGGCGCGTGTTTTTTTCTGTCGGGCCCGGTGTGCCCCTGTGTTGGGATTCGCTGCGCTCATCGCCAACCTACGGCAATGGTTTCGTCACTCCCGCGCAGGCGGGGACGGGAGTCCTTTGTAGGCCCCAATTTATTGGGGCAGCGGTGCAACATGAAGCACCCATGCCCCGTTAAAACGGGGCCTACAACGCCTTCCGCGCCAGCACGTGCATATAACGCCCCAGGTGCATAAAGGGCTCGGTGCGGGAGTGGGCCAGCTCCATCTCAATCAGCTCTTCCTCGGTGGGAAAGGGCCCGTGCACGTTCGACATGTAATCGTGAAACACCCGCACGCCACTGCGCCCGGTTATAACAAAGCCGAGCTCACTCAGCCAGCCATCTACCTCGGCGGGCCGGCAGGGCCAGCCCGGCGTCAGTTTCTGGCGTCGTTTTCTGACCAGGTTGGCGTGCACGTAATCAAAATTGCCTTTTACCAGGCTGTGATACAGCAGGCCGTCGCGGTTGTAATACATCAGCGATAAATGGCCGCCCGGGCGCAGCAGCTCGTTTAATGTCGCCAGCAGGCCGGCCTGATCTTCCACCCATTCCAGCACGGCGTGGCACAAAATCAGGTCAAACTGACCCAGGTCGGCCACGGTTAACGACTGAATGGGGCCGTGAATAAAATCAAACTGCGCACTCAGGCCGATTTCCGCCACCTGGGCCCGGGCTTCATCCAGCATTTCCGCCGACAGATCGCACAGCACCACACTGTGTCCCTCGGCGGCCAGACGCTGGGACACAGGGCCAAAGCCGCCGCCGGCATCCAGAATGCGCAGGGGCGGCTGGCTGGCCGGCAGCCATTCGGCCAGATCCCGGGTCAGCACCCGCAGGCGTATTTGCCCCTTGGTGGTGCCGTAGATATTGCGTGAAAAGGTGCGGCTTTTGCCGTCGAAACTGGTATTGCGCGTCAAGACCGGTATTTCTTGCCATTAAGAGAACGGCTATTCTGGCACAACCGGTACGGTTAACAAATGCGAGACTGCATGAGTCCCCTCTTTTTGGCGAAAAAATGGCTGGGAAGCCTGCTTTTACCCCTGCCCCTGCTGCTTTTTTTGGCGCTGTTCGGCGTGTTTCTGCTACTGATACGGCACCGGCGCAGTGGAATATTCCTGGTCACCCTGCCGCTGCTGGCATTAATGCTGCTCAGCACGCGCCCGGTGGCCAATGCGCTGATTGCCCCGCTGGAAAGTACCTATGCAACCTTTGATGCGGGCAGCCAGCCCGTGGACGACATTATCGTGCTGGGGGCGGCCCAGGTGGCGGACTCTCGCCTGCCGCTGCTGAGCCAGCTGGGCAATGCGGCGCTGGCGCGCATCAGCGAAGGGGTGCGCCTGGCCCAGGCCTACCCCCAGGCCCGGTTGATTGTCAGCGGCTACGCCGGTGGCGAGGGCCGAACCAGCGCCGAGCTCTATGGTGAGGTGGCCCGGGCCTTTGGCATTGAGGCGGCCCGCATTGTGATGCTGCCCGAGCCCCAGGATACCGCCGACGAGGCCGCCGCCATCGCGCCG
Source organism: Oceanimonas pelagia (assembly GCF_030849025.1). Classification (NCBI taxonomy): domain Bacteria; kingdom Pseudomonadati; phylum Pseudomonadota; class Gammaproteobacteria; order Aeromonadales; family Aeromonadaceae; genus Oceanimonas; species Oceanimonas pelagia. Next base: position 1,455,606 of record NZ_CP118224.1, on the reverse strand, counting down.
CTGATCACCGGGCGCCGGGCGGTGCTGGTCTCCTCCGCCAGCCACCTGCCCCGGGCCATGGCGCTGTTTGCCGCCGAGGGCGCGCACCCCGTGCCCGCCCCCGTCGATCATCAGGCCAAAGAAAGCGCCGGCACCTTGCCGCTTTATACCTGGTTGCCCCGGGCCCGATACCTGGAGCGCAGCGAGCTGGCCTGGCACGAATACCTGGGCCGGCTGTGGATGCGTCTGACCGCACAAACTGATTAATTCGCTGGCACTTGACTCGGTAGGCTTGGTTTAATGCGGCCCACATCCCTATAATCCACCCCATTTGACTGAAAGGAAATTTCTGATGCGACAGACTCTGGTAATGGGTAACTGGAAACTGAACGGCAGCAAGACCATGGTGCGCGAGCTGATTTCTGCCCTCAAGGTGCCTGCCGCCGAGGCCGCCAATGTGGCCGTGGCCGTGTGCCCGCCGGTGCTGTTTCTGGGCCAGGCAGAAGCCGAACTGGCTGGCAGCCGGATTGCCCTGGGCGCCCAGGACGCCGACGTACACACCGAGGGGGCCTTTACCGGTGAAAACTCCCCGGCCATGTACCAGGAATTTGGCGTGAAGTACGTGCTGGTGGGCCACAGCGAGCGCCGCACCCTGCACGGTGAAACCGACGCCGTGGTGGCTGCCAAGTTCGCTGCCGTTCAGCAGCAACAGCTGGTGCCGGTGCTGTGCATTGGTGAAACCCTGGAACAGTTTGAAGCGGGTGAAACGCAAACCGTGGTAGAGCGCCAGTTGCAGGCGGTGATCGATGCCTGTGGCATTGAGTCCCTGCAGCACGCCGTGATCGCCTATGAGCCGGTCTGGGCCATTGGCACCGGCAAGACCGCCACCCCCGAGATTGCGCAGGGTGTGCACGGTGCCATTCGCGCCTTTCTGGCGCAGCAGAACGCCGAGGTGGCCGCCGGCGTGCAGATCCTTTATGGTGGCTCGGTCAAGGGCGACAGCGCCGCCGGCCTGTTTGCCATGGCAGACATCGACGGCGCCCTGGTGGGCGGCGCGGCACTGAAGGCCGACGAGTTCGCCGCCATTATTCGCGCAGGGACGTAAGGCTGCAGTCCGCTAAACATGCGTATTGCCCGTAGCCACCACTTCAGTTGGCGGGGTCTGCTTGGCAGGCCTGTAATAACGGCGTTGGTGGATGAATTGCGCCGGCTGAAGCGGCGCCTACAGCACCATTTAACGCCCACCGTCGAGACTTGCAAGGCAAGCCATTGATAACGAGGGATTGCATGATCAAACGCATTGGGGTGCTCACCAGCGGCGGCGACGCGCCCGGCATGAACGCCGCCATTCGTGCCGTGGTGCGGGCCGGCCTGCATCACGGACTGGAAGTATATGGCATTCAGAACGGGTATCTCGGCCTGCATCAGGATCAGATAGTTCCCCTCGACCGCCATAGTGTGTCGGACGTGATCACCCGGGGCGGCACCTTTCTGGGCTCGGCCCGTTTTCCCGAGTTCAAGCAGGAAGCCGTGCGCAAAGAGGCGATAGAAAACCTGAAAAAACACGGCATTGAAGGCCTGGTGGTGATCGGCGGCGACGGCTCCTACATGGGCGCCATGTGCCTGACCGAAATGGGCTTTCCCTGCATCGGCATTCCCGGCACCATCGACAACGACATTGCCGGCACCGACTACACCATCGGCTTTGATACCGCCCTTAACGTGGCGGTGGAAGCCATAGACCGGTTGCGGGACACCTGCAGCTCCCACAACCGCATTTCGGTGGTGGAGATCATGGGCCGCCACTGCGGCGATCTCACCTCCTCCGCCGCCGTGGCCGGTGGCGCCGAATACGTGATAGTGCCGGAAGTGGCCTTTGATCAGGAAGAGCTGATTCAGCAAATTCACGAAGGGGTGGCCAAGGGCAAGAAGCACGCCATTGTGGCCATCTGTGAAAACGTCTGTGACGTCAATCAGCTGGCCAGGAGCATTCAGGCCGCCACCGGCCGCGACACCCGCGCCACCATTCTCGGCCACATTCAGCGCGGCGGCACGCCCACCGCGGCGGATCGCATCATGGCCAGCCGCATGGGCGCCCGCGCCGTGGAGCTGTTGCTGGAAGGCTTTGGCGGCCGCTGCATGGGCCTGCAGAACAACCATATCGTGCATCACGACATCATCGACTGCATCAAGCACCTGCGCCGGCCCTTTAACGAAGAGATGTATCAGCTGTCGAATACCCTGTTCTGACCTGTCAGGGATTAGGGACTGGGGAACAGGGACCCGTCATTCCGTAAATGGGCTCCATTTCCCGGATAGCGGAGCAATCCCGCAAAGGAACGTCACTCCCGCGAAGGCGGGAGTCCATTTCACAGCCAGCGCCGTATTCAAACCAGCGTAGGATTTTCAGACAACAGCGGCGCCTGCCCCTGGATGCCCGCCTGCGCGGGCATGACGAATATCTGGTAACGCCGCACACATTACCGACCGTATTTGGTGCCAGCCCACATTATTGATAAGACCAGCGCCGATTGGGCTTCTGCTTCCCGGGGCCAGTGGCCATAATGGCACTCCTCACCCTGTTTTTGCCGAGCCAACCATGACCAACGTGGACACTTTCACTCTTGTGCTGGCCGCCCTGGCCTGCTTTACCGGCGCCTACGTGCAGACCGCCATCGGTTTTGGCATGGCGGTGGTGGCCGCGCCCATTCTGTTTTATCTGGATCCGGCGCTGGTGCCCGGCCCGCTGATGGTGGTGCTGCTGGTCATGTGCCTGGTGAATGGCTGGCGTTTTCGCAAGGGGCTGGAGCTGAACCTGCTGGCACCGGCGCTGCTGGCACGCATTCCCGGCAGTGCCGTGGGGGTGTGGCTGCTGGCGGTGCTGCCGTTGCAATGGCTGGCGGTGCTCATCGCCATTACCATCATGCTGGGGGTACTGGTGCGGCTGAAGGACATCGCCCTGCCCATGACCAAAACCAACATGGCGCTGGGCGGCTTTCTGTCGGGGGTGATGGGCACCAGCACCACCATCGGCGGCCCCCCCATGGTACTGGTGATGCACGGCGCCGACATGCACCGCATTCGCGCCAACCTGGCGGGCTTTTTTGTGGTCTCCACCCTGATGTCGGTAGGGGCGCTGGCCAGCGGCGGCTTTCTGACCCAGGCCCACCTGATGATGGCCCTGCCGCTGGCGCCGGCGGCGCTGCTGGGCAACTGGCTGGCGGTGCACACCCTGCACCTGGTGTCGCGTCCGGTGATGCACTACGGCTCACTGGGGCTCTGCACCCTGGCGGTGATCGGCATGTTAATCAATACCTTGACCTAATCCCGCGTAAACCGTGGCATTGTTAAACGAGGCATAAAGTCCGATAATAACCGCCGTTTATTGTCGAATGCCGAGTGATCATGTCTGAATACCTGCTGCTGTTTGTCGGCACCGTGCTGGTCAACAACTTCGTGCTGGTGAAGTTTCTTGGCCTGTGCCCCTTTATGGGGGTGTCGGGCAAGCTGGAAACCGCCATCGGCATGGGCCTGGCCACCACCTTTGTGCTGACCCTGGCCGCCGCCTGCTCCTATCTGGTCAACCAGTATATTTTGCTGCCGCTGGATCTGCTGTACCTGCGCACCCTGTCGTTTATTCTGGTGATCGCCGTGGTGGTGCAGTTCACCGAAATGGTGGTGCATAAAACCAGCCCGGCGCTGTACCGGCTGCTGGGTATCTTCCTGCCGCTGATCACCACCAACTGCGCGGTGCTGGGGGTGGCCCTGCTCAACATCAACGAGCAGCATAATTTCATGCAAAGCCTGGTCTACGGCTTTGGCGCGGCGGTGGGCTTTTCCCTGGTGCTGGTGCTGTTTGCCGCCATGCGCGAACGGCTGGCCGGCGCCGACGTACCCGCCCCGTTTCGCGGCCCGGCCCTGGCACTGGTGACCGCCGGCCTGATGTCACTGGCCTTTATGGGCTTTACCGGACTGGTGAAGTTGTAACATGACACACATTCTTATCGCCATTGGCGTGCTGGCGCTGCTGGCATTGATCTTCGGGCTGGTGCTCGGCTTTGCCGCCGTGCGCTTTCGCGTGGAGTCGGATCCCATTGTTGATCAGCTCGACGAGCTGCTGCCCCAGACCCAGTGTGGCCAGTGCGGTTACCCCGGCTGCCGCCCCTACGCCGAGGCCGTGGCCAACGGCGACGACATCAACAAGTGCGTGCCCGGCGGCGACGCCACCATGCGCAAGATCGCCGATCTCATGGGGGTGGAGCCCCAGGCCATGGGGGAAGAGGCCGCCGAGCCGGTAAAAAAAGTCGCCTTTATTCACGAGGACATGTGCATTGGCTGCACCAAGTGCATTCAGGCCTGTCCGGTGGATGCCATTGTCGGCTCCACCAAGGCGCTGCACACGGTGCTCGTTGACGAGTGCACCGGCTGCGATCTGTGCGTGGACCCTTGCCCCACCGACTGCATTGAAATGGTGCCGGTCAAGGTGACTCCCGACAACTGGAAATGGCAGCTCGAGCCCATTGCCATCAAGCAGGTGAACTAAATGTCGCTGTTAGCGAATCTTCAGGCAGGCAAACTGCACGACTTTCATGGCGGCATTCATCCGCCCGAGCGCAAGGCGCCGGCCAACCTTAAGCCCATTGTGGATGCCGGTCTGCCCGACGAGCTGGTGCTGCAAATTCGCCAGCATATCGGCCAGCCCGCCCGGCTGCGGGTCAAGGTGGGCGATCACGTACTCAAGGGCGAGCGCCTGACCGACGCCGACAATCCCATGATGATCCCGGTGCACGCGCCCACCTCGGGCACCGTCAGTGCCATTGAGCGCCGGCCGCTGTGCCATCCGTCCGGCCTGGACGGCGACTGCATTATTATTCAGCCCGACGGCCAGGACCGGTGGCGGCCGCGCTTTCCCATGAGCGACATCGACGCCCTGGGCGCCGACGTGCTGCTGGAGCGCATTCACGAGGCCGGCATCACCGGCCTGGGCGGCGCCGGCTTTCCGTCCCACATCAAGCTGCGCCCGCGCAAAAAGGCCATCGATACCCTGATTATCAACGGAGTGGAATGCGAGCCCTACATCAGCGCCGACGATCGGCTGATGCGCGAACATGCCAGTGAAATTCTTGAAGGCGTGGCCATTTTGCGCCACATCGTTCAGCCCCGGCTTACCGTGATCGCGGTGGAAGACAACAAGCCCGAGGCCCTGGCCGCCCTGCGCGACGCCAATGGCTGTGAACAGGTGCTGGTGGTGGCGGTGCCCACCAAGTATCCCTCCGGCGGAGAAAAACAGCTGATTGAAATTCTCACCGGCCAGCAGGTGCCCCGCAACGGTCTGCCCGCCGACATTGGCATTGTGGTGCAGAACGTGGGCACCGCCTTTGCGGTGAAACGCGCCGTGGTCGACGACGAGCCGCTGATCCAGCGGGTGGTCACCCTGGCCGGCAACGGTTTTGGCGAACAGTGCAACGCCTGGGTGCGCATTGGCACCCCGGTGCGTTACCTGCTGAAGCGCTTTGCCTTTCGCCCCGGTCCCGATCCGCGCATCATCATGGGCGGTCCCATGATGGGCTTTACCCTGCACACCGCCGCCGCCCCGGTGATCAAGGGCAGCAACTGCGTACTGGCCCCCACCCTTGATGAGCTGTCGCCACCGGTGCAGGAGCAGCCCTGCATTCGCTGCAGCCAGTGTGCCGATGTTTGCCCCGCCAGCCTGTTGCCGCAGCAGCTGTACTGGCACGCCCGCGCCAAAGAGCACGACAAGCTCAACAGCCACAACCTGTTTGACTGCATTGAATGCGGCGCCTGTGCCTGGGTGTGCCCCAGCCAGATACCATTGGTGCAGTATTACCGGGTGGCCAAGGCCGACATTCGTCAGGCCCAGCGGGAAGCCGAGCAGGCCGAACGCGCCAGGCAACGCTTTGAAGCTCGCCAGGCCCGGCTGGAGCGGGAAAAGGCCGAACGCCAGGCCCGCCAGCAAAAGGCCGCCGCCGAGCGCAAGGCGCGCATGGCCGAACAGGTGGCCGCCGGTGGTGAAGACCCGGTGGCCGCCGCCCTGGCCCGGGTCAAGGCCCGCCAGCAGGCGGAAGGCACCGACGACATGGCCGCCGCCCGCGCCGCCCGCAAGGAAGAGGCCCGCCGCAACCGCGAACGCAAGGCCGCCGAAGCGGCCGCCAGTGCGGCACCGGCAAGTGATGATAAAAAGGATGCGGTGGCCGCCGCCATCGCCCGTGCCAAGGCGCGCAAGGCCGCTCAGGCTGCGGAGCAGAGCGAACCGGCAACCGCGCCCACCGCCAAGCCGGAAACCCCAGCGGATGACAAGAAAGCCGCGGTGGCCGCCGCCATCGCCCGAGCCAAGGCGCGCAAGGCCGCTCAGGCTGCGGAGCAGAACGAACCGGCAACCGCGCCCACCGCCAAGCCGGAAACCCCGGCGGATGACAAGAAAGCCGCGGTGGCCGCCGCCATCGCCCGTGCCAAGGCGCGCAAGGCCGCTCAGGCTGCGGAGCAGAACGAACCGGCAACCGCGCCCACCGCCAAGCCGGAAGCTCCGGTGGACGACAAAAAGGCCGCGGTGGCCGCTGCCGTCGCCCGTGCCAAGGCGCGCAAGGCTGCGAAAGATGCCGAACAGGCCGATGCCGCCCCGGCCGAGCCAGCGGCAGAGCAGACCACCGAGCAATCCGGGCCAACGCCGGCGGAACAGTCCGACGACAATAAAAAAGCCGCCATTCGTGCCGCCGTGGCCCGGGCCAAGGCCCGCAAGGCCGCGGCCGCCAGTCCACAACCGAAACCGGAAGACGAGTCCTAATGGGTTTTCATATCAGCAGTTCACCCCATGATCACGCACCGCTCAGCACCAGCGTGCTGATGCGCCGGGTCTGCTATTGCCTGCTGCCGGGCATTGCCATGCAGTGGTGGTATTTCGGCTGGGGCAGCCTGGTGCAGATTGCCCTGGCGGTGCTCACCGCCTACGCCGCCGAAGGCCTGGTGCTGAAGCTGCGCCGACGTCCCCTTGGCGTGTTGCGCGACAACTCGGCGCTGCTCACCGCCTTGCTGATTGGCATTGCCATTCCGCCCCTGGCGCCCTGGTGGCTGGTGGTGATCGGCACCGCCTTTGCCATCATCATTGCCAAGCAGCTTTACGGTGGCCTGGGGCAAAATATCTTTAACCCGGCCATGGTGGCCTATGTGCTGCTGCTGGTGTCGTTTCCGCTGCCCATGACCAGCTGGTTGCCGCCGCTTTCGCTGCAGCACTATCCACCGGGGCTGGGCGATGCCCTGTCGGCCATTTTCACCGGCCACACCCTGGACGGTTTCAGCCCGCACCAGTTGCGCGAACTGGCCGACGGCACCACCATGGCCACGCCCCTCGACACCCTGAAAACCGGCTTTACCCAGGGGCACACCGCCAGTGAAATGCTGAATAACCCCATTTTCGCCGGGCTGGCCGGCATTGGCTGGCAGTGGGTGAACCTGGCCTATCTGGCCGGTGGCCTGGCGCTGCTGCGGCTGAAGCTTATCAGCTGGCCCATTCCGGTGGCCATGCTGGCCACCCTGGTGCTGCTGAGTTTTCTGGGCTTTATGATCTCCCCCGACAACACCGCCGGGCCCTTCATTCAGCTGTTTTCCGGCGCCACCATGCTGGGGGCCTTTTTTATCGCCACCGATCCGGTGTCGGCCTCCACCACCTTTAAAGGCCGGCTGATCTACGGCGCACTGATCGGCCTGCTGGTGTACCTGATCCGTACCTTTGGCGGCTACCCGGATGCCATCGCCTTTGCGGTGTTGCTGGCCAACCTGACGGTGCCGATGATCGACAGCCTGACCAAACCCGCCACCTACGGAGCGCAACGCTGATGCTGGAAACAATGCGTAAAAACGCCCTGGTGCTGGCCGCCTTTGCCCTGGTCTGTACCGCCCTGGTGGCCTTTACCAACAGCCTGACCCGGGCCACCATTATCGAGCAGGAGCAGGCCCAGCTGCTGGCGGTATTGAACGAACTGCTGCCCGACAGCACCCACGACGAGCCGCTTTATGAACACTGCGTGATGCTGGAAAGTCCGCAATACCTGGGCAGCCGCGACCCCCTGCCGGTGTTTACTGCGGTCAAGCAGGGCGAGGTGCAGGGCCATGCCATTGAAGCCATCGCCCCCGACGGCTACAGCGGCGAGATCAAACTGGTGGTGGGCGTGAATGCCGACGGCAGCCTCTCGGGCGTGCGGGTACTCAACCACAACGAAACCCCGGGCCTGGGCGACAAGATTGAACTGAAAAAGTCCCGCTGGCTGCTGGACTTTGACGGCAAGCGGCTGAACGGCGCCGAGGACGCCAGCTGGGCGGTGCGCAACGACGGCGGCCAGTTCGACGCCTTTACCGGCGCCACCATCACCCCCCGGGCCGTGGTGGGTGCGGTGCGCAAGGTGCTGCTGCTGGTCCATGAACAACCGCAACTGCTGAGTAATGCGCCTCGCTGTGGAGAGAGCCTGTGAACGAGCAATACAAAGACATCATTCGCCAGGGCCTGTGGGGCAACAACCCGGCCCTGGTGCAAATCCTCGGCCTGTGTCCGGTACTGGCGGTGACCAATACCCTGACCAACGCCCTGGGGCTGGGCCTGGCCACCCTGCTGGTGCTGGTGGGCTCCAACGTCTCGGTGTCGCTGGTGCGCCGGTGGGTACCGAGCGAAGTACGCATTCCCATCTATGTGATGATCATCGCCAGCCTGGTGACCTGCGTGCAGCTGCTGATGAACGCCTACACTTACGGGCTTTACCAGTCGCTGGGTATTTTTATTCCGCTGATCGTCACCAACTGCGTGATCATCGGCCGGGCCGAAGCCTTTGCCTCCAAAAACAGCGCAACCCTGGCCGCGCTGGACGGCCTGATGATGGGACTGGGCTTTACCGCCGTGCTGCTGGTGCTGGGTGGTCTGCGCGAGCTGCTGGGCATGGGCACCCTGTTTGACGGTGCCGAGCTGCTGCTGGGCGACTGGGCCACCGGGCTGCGCGTGGACGTGCTGCACCTGGACAACGGCTTTTTGCTGGCCATTCTGCCCCCGGGGGCCTTTATTGGCCTGGGGCTGCTGGTGGCCGGCAAGAACTGGCTGGACAGCCGGCTGGCGGCACGCCGTGCCCCCGCCCCCAAACCCGAAGTCACCCGAGCCCGAGTAACCTCGTTATGAACATGAACAAACGCCGGCAGATCCTGGAGCGGCTGCGGGCCGAAAACCCGCACCCGACCACGGAGCTGCATTTCAACAACCCGTTCGAGCTGCTGATCGCCGTGCTGCTGTCGGCACAGGCCACCGACGTGAGCGTGAACAAGGCCACCAAGGGCCTGTTTGCCGCCGGCCCCACCCCCGCCGCCATGCTGGCCCTGGGGGTGGACGGGGTCAAGGAGCACATCAAGACCATTGGCCTGTTCAATTCCAAGGCCGAAAACGTCATCAAGACCTGTGCCATACTGCTGGAAAAACACGGCGGCGAGGTGCCGGAAAGCCGCGAGGCGCTGGAAGCCCTGCCCGGTGTGGGCCGCAAAACCGCCAACGTGGTACTGAACACCGCCTTTGGCTGGCCCACCATCGCCGTGGACACCCATATTTTCCGGCTGGCCAACCGCACCCGCTTTGCCCCGGGCAAGAACGTGGACGAAGTCGAGCAAAAACTGCTGAAGTGGGTGCCCGCCGAGTTCAAGCTCGACGTGCACCACTGGTTTATTCTGCACGGACGCTATGTCTGCACCGCACGCAAGCCCCGCTGTGGCGCCTGCGTGATCGAGGATCTGTGCGAGTTTAACGACAAGCAATATCCGGCCGGTGAATAACCGCGCCAACACACACCAACGGGAGCAACACATGCGTATTCTGCACACCATGCTGCGAGTGGGTAACCTGGACAAGTCCATTGCCTTTTACACCAACATCATGGGCATGAAACTGCTGCGCACCAGCGAAAACGCCGAGTACCAATACACCCTGGCCTTTGTGGGCTATGGCGAAGAAAAAGACGAAGCCGTGCTGGAGCTGACCTACAACTGGGGCACCGACAGCTACGATCTGGGCAACGCCTACGGCCATATCGCCATTGAGGCGGAAGACATCTACGGCATGTGCGAGCAAATCCGCGCCGCCGGTGGCAAGGTCACCCGCGAGCCGGGCCCGGTCAAGGGCGGCACCACCGTTATCGCCTTTGTGGAAGACCCCGACGGCTACAAGATTGAGCTGATCGCCAAAAAGGACGCCGGCAAGGGGCTCGGGGACTAGAAGCCAGAAGCTAGAAATAAAACTGAAAAGCCTGCAGTCACCAAGTGTACGCAGGCTTTTTTGTCTTCCAGCTTTCAGCTTCAGGCTTCCAGCTAACCCCCGCAAGGAGGTGGTCAGCGCATGGGCAGTTCGACATCCTCAAACAGCTTTTCGATATCGTCGGGGGATTTCAGGGTAATGGCCTTGTCGACCCGTTCCCGGGTGAGGTGGGGCGCGAAGCGCTCCATAAAGTCATACATGTAGCTGCGCAGAAAGGTCCCCTTGCGAAACCCGATCTTGGTGGTGCTGGCCGCAAACAGGTGGCCGGCGTCGATGGCCACCAGATCGCTGTCTTCCTTCGGATCCACCGCCATGCTGGCGAGCACGCCAATGCCGATGCCGAGGCGCACATAGGTTTTGATGACATCGGCGTCGGTGGCGGTAAACACCACCCTGGGCTCGTAGCCGGCCCGGTTAAAGGCCACATCGAGCTGGGAGCGGCCGGTAAAACCGAACACATAGGTCACCAGCGGAAAACCGGCAATGTCGGCAATGGTGGGCTGGCTGACCGAGGCCAGGGGGTGATCCCTGGGCACCAGAATACAGCGGTTCCAGTGATAACAGGGCAGCATGATCAGGTCCTGAAACAAATGCATGGCCTCGGTGGCAATGGCAAAGTCGGACGAGCCCTTGGCCACCGACTCGCTGATCTGCACCGGCGTGCCCTGATGCATGTGCAGCGACACCTTGGGATAGCGCTGAATAAAGCCCTGAATCACCCCGGGCAGGGCATAGCGGGCCTGGGTGTGGGTGGTGGAAATATTGAGCGAGCCCTGATCCGGATGGGTATGCTGGCTGGCCACGGCCTTGATGCTTTCCACCTTGCCGAGGATCTCACCGGCAATGCGAATAATGTCGCGCCCGGCGGGGGTAATTTGGGTAAGGTGCTTGCCGCTGCGTTCAAACACCTGAATGCCGAGCTCGTCTTCCAGCATGCGTACCTGCTTGCTGATGCCGGGCTGGGAGGTGTAAAGGCTCTCGGCGGTAGCGGAAACATTGAGATTATGGTTGGCAACTTCGACGATATAGCGCAACTGCTGAAGTTTCATGATGGTCCAGATTCACGGTGACTTGTGTAAATACTATCAGACCTTGGCAAAAGATCCTCTGCATTGGCGCCGTTCTGGCATATTAATATGGTGCTAACGGCCTGAAACATCACCATTTATTGATTCAGGACGTTAGCCAAAGCCCATTTGGTGAGTTAACATTTCCGCTCACGCTCAAACCACCATAGCGAGCCCGTTGCCCATGATCCTGACCCTGGTACTGATAACCATAGGCGCCCTGCTGTTTCTCGTTATCGTCTACAACATACTGCAGCAGTACCGGCAAAAGCAGGCGGCGGAAAAGCGTGCCGTTCTGATCAGGCACAGCCGTATCGTGAACGAGACGGAAGAACTGCTGCTGAACGCCAGTCAGCTGCCCTACAGCCGCACGCTGGTGCTGATTTTGTACCAGCGCGTGCAGAACAGCCTGCAGACCATGGTGGAGACGGATCCCGGCAACACCCAGCTGGCCGGGCGGCTGGACAATGTGCGCCAGCAAATCGCCGACGCCCGGGAGAATTTTCCGCCGGTGCAGGGCAGCTTTCGCCGGCCCGAGTCGGATCAGCAGGCGCTGCACATGCTCAAGCTGGTCAAACGGCTGCGCCACGTGGTGCGCCAGGAGCACAACAACGGCAAGGTGGGCTCCCAGACCTTTGTGGCGGAAGACCGTCGCCTGGAGCTGATGCAACTGAAAATCAACCTGAACAACCTGCTCAAGCGGGTACGCATGGCCATCAGCAACCGGGAAACCGCCACCGCCCGGCAAATGCTGGAAAAAGGCAAACGGATCCTCGGCAACCTCACCGACAAGGACGATCAGTTGCTGAACATTGAACAAACCATTCAGGAGTGGATTGACGAGCTCGATACCCGGCAGCATGAGGTGGAGCAACAGAAGGAAAAAGAAGAGCAGGAAAAGGAAAAGTCCGAACTCGACATGCTGTTTGAGCCCAAACGCAAATGGTAAGCCCCATTCACGCCCTGCTGGGCGACACCGACGCCTTTTTCTCTCAGCTGGCCGAGGCCATGGCCGCCCACGGCCTCCCCGCCACCCTTGGCCCCATGGATCACCTCTGCTACCGGGCCGCCAGCAATGCGGAATATGTACTCCTGAAAGAGCGCCTGGCCGAGCACGGACGCGTGCTGGTGGAGGGCATGATCGGGGGCCGGCCCATTATGACCTATGCCCTGCACCGGCCCCTGGCCAGCCCCTTTGGCCCCGTGCCCTGCCTGGAGCTGGCCGCGCCCAAGGCGGGCAAGGCTCACCACACGGGGCTGGAGCACGGTGAAATGGTGGTGCCGAGCCTGCCTGCCCTGCTGGCCCGCTATCCGCATGTGCCCTTTAACCAAAAAGGCATGCCGGACGAGCTCACCCTCGCCCTGCCCCCCTTGCAGGTGAAATTTCACTGCCAAAGCCTGGCGGACACCATTGCCACCGAGATTGCCGAGGGACTGGTGGTGCCGGTGCCCGAGGATTATTTCGCGTTGTAAGATGCCTGTGCCGTGCTGACATTGCGCGGCTCATACCGGCGCAGCCGCCAGGTCAACGCGCCGGTTACCGCCATCACCAGGATCATGCCCACCGTCACCCCGGGCAGGCCGGCCGCCTGCCAGAAGGGGTAAAGGTACAGGCCGCCGAGGCTGGCCCCGGCGTAGTAAAATACCAGGTACAGGGACGACGCCAGGGCCCGGTGCTCGGTCACGCTGCGCCCCACCCAGCTGCTGGCACAGGCATGGGCCAGAAAAAAGGCGAAACTGTCTACCAGCAGCGACACCAGGATCACCGGCAGCCGCCCGCTCAGCAACCCCAGACTACCCAGCGCCATGATCACGATGGCCGCCAGCAGAGTGTTACACAACCCAAAACGACTCACCAGGGCGCCGCTCACGCCAGAGGCAACCGTGCCGGTCAGGTAGGTCAGAAACAGCAATCCGATGGCTGCCGGCGCCAGGGCAATGGGCGGCGCCGACAGGTAAAAGGCCACATAGGTGTACTGGTTGAGAAACACCATGAAATTCAGCCCGCCCACCAGATAAACGGGCCACAGCAACGGATTGCGCACATGGGCCAGCAGGGCGCTGGCCCCTTCCCCCTTGCTCGCCGGCACAAAGCAGCGGGAGCCGGGCAACAGCCTTGGCAACAGACCCCAGAGCAGCAGGCTGACGCCGGCCAGCACCACAAAGCTCGCCTGCCAGTGTCCGGCCCACTCGGCCACCAGACCGCCAAACACCCGGCCGGCAATACCTCCCAGGGAGTTGGCGGCAATGTAGATACCAATGCTGGTCACCAGCGCCCTGGGAGTAAATTCTTCTCCCATGTAGGCCACCGCCGTGGCCGGCAGCCCCGCCAGAAAAAAGCCCTGCAGCCCGCGCAGCGCCACCAGGCTGCCGTAATTCGGCACCCAGGCCAGGCTCAAGCCCAGCAAAATGGCCACCAGCAGGGTGCCCAGCATCACCCGTTTGCGTCCCAGCCGATCCGCCAGGCGCGCCCAGAACAACAGCCCCGCCGCCAGCCCCAGGGTAGCCGCCGACAGCGCCCAGCCCGCCCCCAGAGCCGACAGTGCAAAATCCCGGGCCAGCAGCGGCAGCAGCGGCTGAGCCACGTAGAGGTTGATGAACACCAGCACGGAGCCCAGCCCCAGAGCCAGGGTGGCACGCCACCAGAGGGGAGTTTTTACATCGAGCATGACGTGTCTCCGACAGGATATGCCTTGACCTTACGCCCATCGAAAGAATAATTTAAATATATTAAATTTATCGAAACCATCACGGTTGCTTATGATTGATCCCCGCTGGCTGCGCCAGTTCGCTGCCGTGGCCCACACCGGCAATATCACCCGCGCCGCCGAACAGCTACACCTGGCCCAGCCGGCGGTGACCATGACCATCAAGAAACTGGAGCAACACCTGGGGCTGACCCTGTTTGAGCGCCACCAGGGCCGGTTGCACCTGACCGCCGAGGGCACACGGCTGCTGGAACATGCCGAGCGTATTCTCGCCGCCCTGACCCTGGCCGAGCAGGACATGACGGCACTGCACGATCTCAACGCAGGCGAGGTGACCATTGGCATTCCCAGCATGCTGGGCTCGTTTTACTTTCCGCCGCTGCTGATGGCGTTCAAGCACCGTTACCCGGGCCTGAGCATTCGGGTTGAAGAAGCCGGCACCCAGAACGTGCTGGAGCATCTGCTGCAAGGAGAGCTGGGGCTCGGCATAGTGCTCACCGCCGATCTGCCCGCGGGCCTGTGCGGGCTGCCCCTGCTGCGGGAGGAAATGGTGGCGGTGGTGGCCCGGGATCACCCTCGAGCCCACCAGTCTCACATTCGCCTTGACGACTTTCTGGCCGAGGAGCTGGCGGTGTTTCGCCACGGCTTTTACCACCGGGAATACATTGAGGACATGGCGCGCCAGCGCGGCCTGCGTCCGCGCATCGGCTTTGAAAGCAACCTCATTCCCCTGCTCAAGGCGGTGGTACGCCAAGGCTTTGCGGTGACCACCGTTTTGCGCATGGTGATCGAGCACGACACCGATCTCGTGCCCATCTCCTTTGAAACCCCCTATTTTCTCGATCTCTGCCTGGCCTGGCCCAAAGAGCGGCGCCTGTCCCGGGCCGAACAGGCCTTTATCGACTTTATTCGCGAGCAGCACCAAGGACCTTTACAAGGGGAAGCTGCACTTGTTATAACATAACAAATCAATAACGGAGCCCCTCATGAAGCTGACTTCCATTGCCCTTGCCGCCTCGCTGCTGCCCCTTGCCGCCCACGCCCAGCTCGGCGTACACGAACATGGCTTTGGCCAGCTCAACCTGGCCCAGAGCGACGACCGGCTGGTGCTGGAGCTGTTTGCCCCCGCCGCCGACATTGTGGGTTTTGAACATAATCCGGCAACCGGCGAAGAGCGCGCCGCCTATGAACAGGCCATCGACAAGGGCCTGAATGCCGCCGCGCTGTTTGCCCTGCCCGCCGCCGCCGGCTGCGTGCTGCAGCAGGCAAGTCATATTGCCACCGACGAACACGATGAGCACGATGAGCACGATGAGCACGATGAGCACGATGAGCACGATGAGCACGAGCATCATGATGACCTCGCTCACAGCGACATCAATTTGCGTTACGCCTGGCTGTGCAGCCAGCCCGAGGCCCTGAACGGGCTGAATGCCGCCGGCCTGTTCATGGCCTTTCCGGGCTTTCACCGCATCGAGTTTCAGGGCCTGCTGAGGTCCGGCCAGACCGCCGCCACCCTCACGGCCGAACAGCCCGAGGTCCGCTGGTAACATGGTACCGCTGTTATCCATTCATCAACTGACGTTCGCCTGGCCTGGCCAGGCGGCGTTGCTCAACATCAACAGCCTGTCGCTCGCCCCCGGCGAGCGCCTGTTTATCAAGGGACCCAGTGGCAGCGGCAAAAGCACCCTGCTCGGACTGCTGGCGGGCATTCTTCGGCCCGGGCAGGGCCGGCTCGAAATCCTGGGCCGGGACCTGGTCCGAATGACGGCGAGCCGGCGGGATCGCTTTCGCGCCGATCACCTGGGCTACATCTTTCAGCAGTTCAACCTGCTGCCCTACCTGTCGGTGGTGGACAACGTCACCTCGGCGCTGATCTTTTCGCGGCACAAGCGCCGGCAACTTGCCGCGCCGCCACGGCAGGAAGCCGAGCGCCTGCTGAGCGCGCTGCGACTGCCCCCGTCGCTGTGGCAACAACCGGTACACAAACTCAGCATTGGCCAGCAGCAGCGGGTGGCGGCGGCCCGGGCACTGATCGGCCGGCCGGCGCTGGTCATAGCCGACGAGCCCACCTCGGCGCTGGACGCCGACAGCCGCGCCGCCTTTATGGCATTACTGTTCGCCGAATGCGAACAGGCCGGCAGCGGCCTGGTGTTTGTGAGCCACGACGCCGGGCTGGAGCCACTGTTTACCAACGTCGTGTCCCTCAACCAACTCAACGGAGCCGCCCATGCTGAGCCTGGCCTTTAACAGCCTGCGGGCACGCCGGCTGACTGCCGGTCTGACGGTGCTGGCCATCGCCATCAGCGTGCTGCTGCTGGTGGGCGTGCACAAGGTGCAAAACGAGCTGAAAGACAGCTTTGCCCGCACCATTTCGGGTACGGACCTGATCGTGGGCGCCCGCTCGGGGCAGATCAACCTGCTGTTGTACTCGGTGTTCCGCATCGGCAACCCCACCAACAACATCAGCTGGGCCTCCTATCAGCGCATCAAAAACCAGCCGGGCGTGGCCTGGACGATACCGCTGTCGCTGGGGGACTCCCATCAGGGTTACCGGGTGCTGGGCACCAGCGAAGACTATTTCCGCCATTACGCCTACGGCCGGCAACAGCCGCTGGAGCTGGCCGAGGGCCGTCCCTTTGCCGACACCTTTGAGGCGGTGATCGGCGCCGAGGTGGCACGCCGGCTCGGCTACCGGCTTCAAGACAAGCTGATCATCGCCCACGGCGCCGGCAACACCTCGTTCAGCCTGCACGAGGATCTGCCCTTTACCCTGGTGGGCATTCTGGCCCCCACCGGCACCCCGGTGGACAGAACCGTGCACATTCGTCTGGACGGCCTGGAAGCCATACACCTGGGCTGGCAAAGCGGCCGCCAGACCCGGGAACTCACCCGGGAGCAGGCGCTGGCCGCCAGCCTGGAGCCCGCCGCCATCACCGCCTTTCTGGTGGGGCTCGAAAACCGGGTGCAGGCCTTTGGCCTGCAACGCAGCATCAACAACTACCGGGCCGAGCCCCTGTCCGCCATTCTGCCCGGCGCCGCCCTGCACGAGCTGTGGAGCATGATGAGCCTGGCGGAACAGGCCATAGCCCTGATTGCGCTCTTTGTGGTGGTGGCCGGCCTGCTGGGCATGCTCACCACCCTGCTGGCCGGCCTCGCGGCGCGACGCCGGGAGCTGGCCATATTGCGCTCCCTGGGCGCCGGCCCCCGGCATTTGTTTGGTCTGCTCACCCTGGAAGCGGCCCTGCTCACCTTGCTGGGTATGGCCCTTGGCATGGCGCTGCTTTATGCTGTGCTAATGGTGTCGGCACCGCTGCTGCAGGCACACTACGGCCTGTTGCTGTCGGTGGGTCTACCCTCAGCCGCCGAATGGCGCCTGCTCGGCCTCATCTGGCTGGCGGGCATCATCACCGGCCTGTTGCCGGCGGCCCAGGCCTTTCGTTATTCAGTCAACGATGGAATGAGTATCAGACAGTGAAACTGCGACACACCCTGTTCACGCTGGCGTTGCTGGCCGTGCCGGCGCTGGCCGATGATTACCAGCTTACCGAATGGGACGATCTGATCCCGCTGGAAGAGCAGCTCAACCCGCCGCCCTTTCCCGAGGTGGATCACGAGGATGAATTTGCCATTCCGGCCCAGCCGGTGGGCAAGGTGGTGCCGGCCATGAACGGCAAAAAGGTACGGCTGCCCGGCTTTGTGGTGCCGCTGGAAGGCGACAGTGAAACCATTACCCAGTTTTTTCTGGTGCCCTATTTCGGCGCCTGCATTCACGTGCCCCCTCCGCCTACCAACCAGATTGTGTACGTCAACTACCCCAAGGGGGCCAGGGTTGATGACCTGTGGGACGCGGTCTGGGTGGCCGGCACCCTGAGCACGGTAAGCGCCAGCAACGACATTGCCGACGCCGCCTATTCGCTGGAAGGGGTGTCGGTAGAGCCTTACGATTTGTAAGCCAGCCCCGCCTCCTGCAACAGCCCGGCCACCAGTCCGGCGGCCGGCTGCGCCCGGGCCCTGGCCACGCCCGTGCCGGCCCAGTGGGCGGCGAAGTCATGGCAGCCCAGTGCGACCGCGGCGCCATGCAGCCGCTTGGCGGCGTCATAGGCCACCGGATAGTCGGGAGTTTGCGGCGCGCCAGGCGCTTCGCCATGGGCAATAAAACGGTTGAGCAGGCCCCGGGCCGGACGCCCGGACAGAGTCCGGGTCAGCCGGGTCTGACCGGCGCCGGCACTCAGCAGCCGCCGCCGGTATTCCTCACTGGCCGCCGACTCCGGGCAGGCCACAAAGGCGGTGCCCAGCTGCACCGCCGCCGCCCCCCGCGCCAGCATGGCCTGCATGTCATGACCATCCATGATGCCGCCGGCGGCGATCACCGGCAACCGGACTTCATTCACCAGCAGTTGCACCAGCTCGGCGGTGCCCAGTTGCGGGTCGTGAGCGCCGGGATCAAACATGCCCCTGTGTCCCCCCGCTTCCATGCCCTGGGCCACCAGGGCGTGAACACCGGCGGCTGCAATGGCCTGAGCTTCTTCCAGGCGGGTGGCGCTGGCCAGGGTGATCACACCGGCACTGTGCAGCCGTTCCAACACATTCACCGGTGGCAGGCCGAAATGAAAACTGACCACGGCCGGACGCAGCTCAACCAGCAGATCCTGCATGGCTTCGTTGTGGTTGAAACTCAGGTAGATCTCTTCCAGTTTTACCGGCGGCAACGCCCCCTGCCCGGCAAACAGCGGCTGCAGGTATTGCAGCCAGGCGATCTCGATGGCGGCATCGCGCCGGGCCGGCCGGTGGCAGAACACATTGACGTTAAACGGCCGGTCGGTAAGCCGCCGGGTCTGCTCTATCTGGCGGCGGGCATCCGCCACAGAGCTGGCGCCGAGCCCGAGGGAGCCCAGGCCTCCGGCATTGGACACGGCCGCCGCCAGCGCCGGGGTGGACACGCCCGCCATGGGGGCCTGAATAAGGGGAAAACGTATTCCCAGCAGGTTTAACAGCGCAGAGGTTGACGACATGGGGGCTCCTTGTTGTGCCGGCCTGGGCGAACAAACCCGGCCCAGGGCTCACCCTATCCCGGGGTGAAGGCGAACACAACGACGTTCACCCCGACAGAACCACAAAGACACTCAAATGAGATCCATGTCCGTTTGGGCCGGCGCCGGCCACTCCTTGAGCATCCACACATCGCAACCGCCATGCGCCGACGCCATCAGCGGCGCGTCGAGACGGCAAAAGCCGAGCTTTTCATACAGGGCAATGGCATCGGTCATGGAGCTCAGGGTATCCAGATAACAGGCCGAGAATCCCTGCTTCACGGCAAAGGCCAGGCAGGCCTCGGCAAGCCGCCGGCCAAGACCGTATCCCCGGGCGGCGGGCAGCAGAAACAGCTTTTTCAGCTCGCAGATGCTCCGGCTGCCCCTCAGCGGGGCCAGGCCGGCGCCGCCCACCACCTCGCCGTTCAGCCGGGCAACAAAATAGCGACTGTTCGCCTCGGGGCGGTAATGCCGGCTCATGCAACGCACTTCGTCGTCGCCCGGGCCAAAGCCCTCGCCCACAGCGCCGAATTCGGCGCCCACGTTCCGAATAATCCGGCAAATAGCGGCGTCATCCCGAGGAGTGATGGGGGTAATGGTCAGGGCCGGTGTATGGGTAGTCATCTCTTCAACGCCTTACTGCGCGGGCGGCACAAACACCGCCAGCCAGATGGTGAGTTCATCGGGGGCGGTGTGGCACACCCTGTGTTTTTGATGAGCGGGAATATAAAGGTGATCCCCGGGCGCCAGGGTTTGCCGGCGACCGTGCTCGAACTCCAGGGTGCCGCTACCGGTCAGCACCAGCACCCATTCGTCTTCGTGCTGATCGTACCAGCCTTCGGCCGGCGAGGTGTGGCCCCGAGACACAATGCGCTCGATGCGCACATGGGGAGTGCTCAGCAGTTCGTCAAAGCGTTCTTCGGCGAGGTGCGCCGGCAGAGGATGAAACAGGTTATCCATGATGCCGTTTCGTGCGTGATCAATGCGGCCATGGTAACAGGCAGGCACCGATGTGTGCACGTCGTCATTGAATGCCCGCGCCATGATGATGAGGCCGCAGGCTGTCGGGCACACCGGTGCGGTTCAGCCCCCCTTCCCTGAGCCAGCGCTGGGTATGCAGCCGGGCCCGGCGAATAAGGCCGGCGGTCACCGAAAAATCGAACACCGACACCGCCTGGGGGCACAGGGGCGCCACCACGTGAATATCGGCCTGGTGCTGGTAATGCTCCACGTCGCGCACCAGCTGCCACATGCTGAGCAGATTCAGGGTATGCAGCGCCAGTGACGCCATGCTCGCCGGCACTGCCGGGCAGGCACAGCCAAAACCGGTGGGCAGCACCAGCAACCGCTTGGCACCCAGGGCCACGGCACTGGCGATGGGCGTGTTGCTGGCCACGCTGCCGTCTACCAGCGCCTTGCCGGCCACTTCCCGGTGCGGATACACCAGGGGAATGGCAGCGCTGGCCAGCAGGGCCTCGAGCAGGGGGCCGGCCGACAGCACCGCTTCCCGGCCGGTGAGCAGCTCGGTGGCCACTATGTGCAACGGCAACTGGGTGTCTTCAATGCGCGCCACCGGCAGCCGGCGCTCCAGCAGGTGCGCCAGGGCATCGGCCGGCACCAGATGGTTCTGCCCCAACAGCAGCGATTTGAGCGCGCTGAAGGTATGAATGGGAAACACGTCTTCGCTGCGCAGCGACAGCCAGATGTCGGCCAGCTCCTCCACCCCGTGGCGGTGCGGGCGGGCGGCGAAATAGGCGCCGTTAATGGCCCCCACCGAGGCGCCCACCACCAGCTCGGCGTGAAAACCGTGTTCAATCAGTGCCTGCAGCATGCCCACCTGTACCGCTCCCAGGCTGCCACCACCGGCCAGCACCAGGGCGGTGCGGCCGTGCTCCCGTTCACTCATGTTGTTTCCTCCCGCACATGACGGCGCGCCAGCAGCAGATAGAGCGAGGGCACCACAAACAGGGTGAAAAAGGTCCCCACGGCCATGCCCCCCACCAGCACCAGACCAATGGAGTTGCGCGCCGCCGCGCCCGGACCGTCCACCAGAATGAGCGGAAAATGCCCGGCCACGGTGGCCACCGAGGTCATCAGCACCGGCCTGAGCCGGGTCATGGCCGCCTGCTCAATGGCCTCGGCCTTGGTCAGCCCCTGCTGCTGCAGCTTGTTGGCGAATTCCACGATTAAGATTCCGTTCTTGGCGATGAGGCCCACCAAAGTGACCAGCCCCACCTGGGCGTAAATATTGAGGGTGGTGGTCCAGCCGTCGGTCCAGAACGGCAGATCCGGGTTGGGCATTTTCAGCACCGTAAAAATGAGTGCGCCAAACATGGCCAGGGGCACCGAGCCCAGCAGGATCACCAGCGGATCGCGAAAGGAGTTGAACTGCACCGCCAGCACCAGAAAAATCATCACGATGGCCAGCCCCAGTGCCGGCAGGAACCTGCCGCCTTCGGTGCGCAACTGGCGCGACTCACCGGTGTAATTAATGCTGTAGTCCGCCGGCAGCAGCTCCCGGGCCGCATTTTCCAGCACCGTCAGGCCTTCGTCGAGGCGACCGGTCATGCCCGACAGCTTGATGGCGTTAAGCTGCTGAAAGCGGTTGAGGGAGCGCGGCACCGTGCTGTTTTCGAGCCGGGCGATGGCCGACAGCGGCACCAGCTGGCCGGCGGGCCCGCGCAGGTAAATGTCGCCCAGTTGCTCCGGGTTAAGCCGGTCACGCCGCCGCAGCTGGGGGATCACCTTGTAGGCCCGGCCGTCGATATTGAAGCGGTTGACGTAATTGCCGCCGAGCGCCGCCCCCAGATCCAGCCCCACCTGGCGCTGAGTGAGCCCCAGCGCCGCCAGCTTCTGGTGATCGAGCACGATTTCGGTCTGGGGCTGGTCGATTTTCAGGTCAATCTCCGGCGGAAAATAAAACAGGCCGCTGGCCGTGGCCACCTGCTGCAACTGCCGGGCATAGGCCAGCATGTCGGCGGGCTCGTCGGTGGAGGCGATGATGAACTCCACCGGAAAGTTGCTGCCGCCGGGCAGCGCCGGCGGCTGGGCCACAAACACCTGCAGCCCGGGAATGGCATTCATGCCCGCCTGAATATCCGGCACGATTTCCCGAATGGTGCGCTCCCGCTGCTCCCAGGGCTTGACCACCATGCCGCTGAAGCCGCCCACCCCCAGCGCCGCGGCGAACGGGTCCGAGGGCGACAACAAAATCTGAAAGGTCAACGCCCGCTCCGGCGCATCCAGAAACACCCGCTCGGCGGCCCGGCCAAAGTGCACCTTCTGATCCGCCGAAGCATTGGCGGCGTTGTTGATGATGCCGAACATAAAGCCCTGATCCTCGAGCGGCGCCAGCTCCCGGGGGGAAAACAGGTACATGGGCACCACCAGCAGGCCCAGGCCGCCCCAGAGCACGTATACCGCGGTGCGCCGGGCCAGCACCCGTGCAAGCCAGCGGCCGTAGGCCAGTTTCAGCCGATCAAAGGTGTGGTTCACCCGGCCGGTGAAGCCCCGCTCCTCGCGCTCGGCGCTGCGCAACAGGGTGGCACTCATGGTGGGCGACAGGGTCAGCGCCACCAGCCCGGAGATGGTCACGGCGCCGGCCAGGGTGAGGGCAAACTCCCGAAACAGGGAGCCGGTAAGCCCTCCCTGCAGGCCGATGGGAATGTACACCGCCGCCAGAGTCAGGGTCATGGCGATCACCGGGCCCATCAGCTCCCGGGCACCGATGAGTGCCGCCTCTTTCGGGGTGCGTCCTTCCCGCAGGTGCCGCTCCACGTTTTCCACCATCACGATGGCGTCGTCCACCACCAGCCCCACCGACAGCACAATGGCCAGCAGGGTCAACAGATTGAGGGTAAAGCCGAACAACTGCATCAGGAACACGGCGCCCACCAGCGACACCGGAATGGCCACCACCGGCACCAGCACCGAGCGCCAGGATCCCAGGAACAGGAAAATCACCCCAATCACGATCAGCAGGGTCTCGCTGAGAGTGCCCACCACCTCGCGAATGGCGTTGTCCACGTATTCCGAGGCATCGTAGCCGATCTCCGCCGCCAGCCCCTGGGGCAGGTCTACCCTCAGCTGTTCAAGATCGTCGCGCACCCCGGCGATCACCTCGATCACATTGGTATTGGGCAGGGGAAAAATGCCCATAAACACCGCGTTCTGGCCGTTAAAGCTGACCTCGGTATCGTAGTCTTCCGCCCCCAGCTCCACCCGGGCCACGTCTTCCAGCCGCACCAAGGTGTCGTTGCGGGCGCGGATCACCAGCCGGCGAAACTGCCCGGCACTGTGCAGGTCGGTGTTGGCGGTAAGGAACACCCGCACCAGGGCCCCCTGGGTGCTGCCCACCGCCGACAGAAAGTTGTTGGCGGCCAGGGCCTGGCTCACCTCGGCCGGGCTGATGTCCAGCGCCGCCAGCCGCTCGGGCTCGAGCCACACCCGCATGGCAAAGGTGCGGGCGCCGAAGATCTCGGCCCGCTGCACCCCGGGCAGGGCCGACAAACGCGGCTGCACCACCCGCACCAGATAGTCGGTGATCTCGCTCTGGGACAGGGTGTCGGAAGAAAAACTCAGGTAGGCGGCGGCAAACTCGGAGTCTGCCGACTGCACGCTGATGGCGGGCACCTCGGCCTCGGCGGGCAGCTGGTTGCGCACCTCGTTGACCTTGGCGGTAATGTCCGCCAGTGCCCGGGTGGGCTCGTAATTCAGCTTGAGCCGGGCGGTCACCAGCGACAGCCCCAGCAGACTTTTCGACTCCACATAGTCGATGCCGTCGGCGGCGGCGATGGCCCCTTCGATGGCGGTGGTCACAAAACCACGCACCACCTCGGCACTGGCGCCCACATAGGGGGTGGCCACCACCACAGCGGCGTTTTCACTTTCGGGATACTGGCGCACGCTGAGCGACCACCAGGCCTGGGCGCCGGCGATCAAAATCAGCAGGCTGACCACCAGGGCCAGCACCGGGCGACGCACGAAGATGTCGGTAAAGGCGGGCATCAGCCGTTGTCCGGTTGCGGGTGAAGGGAGAAATCCGGCGCCAGCCGGTTGTCGATCACCACCGCCATGCCCGGAAACAGCTTGAACACCCCGGTGGACACCAGTTGCTGGCCGGCTCGCAGCCCCTCGCTGACCGCCACAAAATCCCCCAGCCGCCGGCCAAGCTTAACCGGCTGGCGACGCAGCACGTGGGTATCGCCGTCACCGGCCTCAATCACCAGCACGGCGTCGTTCTCCGGGCCGTGCAGAATGGCGGTGAGTGGCACCAGCAGCAGGGCTTCGGCCTCGGGCTGAGTCAGTGTCAATTGCACAAACATGCCCGGACGTAGCGCACCATCGGGGTTGGCAAGACTCGCCTGCACCCGCACACTGCGGGTGGCCAGGTCCAGCTCGGGATCAAAGGCACTGATCTCACCGTTAAAGGTGCGTCCGGGCCAGGCGTCGGCGAATACCGCTACCGGCAACCCCGCCCTCAGCCCCGCCAGCCGTCGCTGGGGCAGGGAAAAGTCCACCAGCACCGGATCCAGGGTGTGCAGCGATACTACCGGACTGCCCTTTTCCAGAAACTGCCCCGGGCTGATGCGACGAATGCCCAGTTGTCCGGCAAAGGGCGCGCGTATCACCTTTTGCGCGATCTGCGCCTCGATAAAACGCTGCCGGGCACTGGCCTGGCGATAACGGCTCTGAGCCTCATCGAAATCGCCCTGGGCCAGGCTGCCGCGGTTGCGCAATGCCCGCGCCCGTTGATAGGTGAGCCGGGCCAGCTCGGTGGCGGCGCCGGCTTCGTTCAGTTGCGCCTGCTCAAGGTGGTCGTTCAGGCGCAGCAACAGCTCGCCGGCCTTCACCCGGGCGCCCGCGGCAAAGGCCACCTCGGCCACCACCCCTTCCGCCTCGGTACGCAGCAGCGCTCCCCGCACCGCCGCCACCGAGCCCACCGCGGTCACTTCGGGCTGCCATTGATACTCGCGCACGGCAATGGCGTTCACCCGCTCCGGTGGCATCACCATGTTGTCGGCGGCCTCGGCCATGGCATTGAACTGGGCGAGTTTGGCCACCATCAGCAGGGCCGCAACGGGCAACAACGCCAGCAGCCCGGCCAGGCTCCAGAGCAGGCGTGAACGCATGATCCCTCCTCGCTGAAAACAAACGGCTAGGATCAAGTCTAGTTGTAAGAACCGAGCGCTCCGATCCGACCGCACGGTAAAACAGCCAGAAGGAACACAACCATGAAGAAACTCCTGCTGCTGGCGGTACTTGCCCTGCTGCTGCTGACGTTTTTTGCCTTCGACCTGCAGCAGTGGCTGACCCTGGACGCCCTCAAGCGTCATCAGGCCGCCATTGCCGCCTTTCACGCCGAGTCGCCCTGGCTGATGGCCGGTGGCTTTTTCCTGCTCTACGTGCTGATGGCGGCCTTGTCGCTGCCCGGAGCCGCGGTGATGACCCTCGCCGCCGGCGCCCTGTTTGGCCTGGTAGAAGGGCTGGTGCTGGTGTCGTTTGCTTCCAGCCTGGGGGCCACCCTGGCCTTTCTGGTGGCCCGCTTTCTGCTGCGGCAACAGGTGCAACGCCGTTTCGGCAACCGGCTGCGCGCGGTGAACCGGGGCATTGAACAGGACGGCGCCTTTTACCTGTTTACCCTGCGGCTGGTGCCGGTGTTTCCGTTTTTTATGATCAACCTGCTGATGGGCCTCACCCCGCTGGCCACCCGCACCTTTTACTGGGTGAGCCAGCTGGGCATGCTGCCCGGTACCCTGGTGTACGTAAACGCCGGCACGCAATTGGCCGCCATTGAGCGGCCGGGCGACATACTGTCGCCGGCCTTGCTGATGTCATTTACCCTGCTGGGGCTGTTTCCCTGGCTGGCCCGCGGGCTATTGCGGCACATTCAGCGCCGCCGGCTGTACCGGGGCTGGACGCGACCGCGCCGGTTTGATCGCAACCTGATCGTGCTCGGCGCCGGCGCCGCCGGCCTGGTAAGCGCCTATATCGCCGCCACCGTCAGGGCCAAAGTCACCCTGATTGAAGCCGGCGCCATGGGCGGCGACTGCCTCAACACCGGTTGTGTGCCCAGCAAGGCACTGATTAAAAGCGCGCGGGTGGCCCACCAGCTGCGCCACGCCGACCGCTATGGCCTGAACGCCGGCGAGCCCGAATTCAGCTTTCGGCGCGTGATGGCACGGGTGCAGAACATTATCAATCAGGTGGCTCCCCACGACAGCGTGGAGCGCTACACCAGTCTTGGCGTAGAGGTGATCAAGGGTTACGGCAGGCTGATCGATCCCTGGACGGTGGCGATCACCCAAGCGGATGGCCAGCCCCGGCGGCTGACCGGCCGCAGCATCATTATTGCCACCGGCGCCGAGCCAATTGTTCCGCCGCTGCCGGGCCTGAGCGAAGTGGCTTACCTCACCAGCGACACCCTGTGGCAGGCCATGGCAAGCCGCGACACGCCACCGGCCCGGCTGCTGGTGCTGGGCGGCGGGCCCATTGGCTGCGAGCTGGCCCAGGCCTTTGCCCGGCTGGGATCAAGGGTGACCCTGGTGCAGCGCAATGCCCGGCTGCTGCCAAAGGAAGATTCAGAGGTGAGCGACCGGGTAAAACAGGCGCTGGCCGCCGATGGCGTGCGGGTGCTCACCGGCTGCCAGGCGGAGCGCGTTGCACGAAGCACAGACGGCGTCCGGCTGCGGGCCCGCCAGGGCGATACCGACCTTGAGCTGGATGCCGACACCCTGCTGCTGGCCCTGGGCCGCCGCGCCCGGCTTGAGGGCTACGGCCTGCAGGAGCTCGGCATTGACGCCGAACGGGTGCTCGAGACCAACGACTATCTGGAAACCCTGTACCCCCATATTTACGCCGCCGGCGACGTGGCCGGCCCCTACCAGTTCACCCACACCGCCGCCCACATGGCCTGGTACGCCAGCGTCAACGCCCTGTTTGGCCAGTTCAGACGCTTTGCCGTGGATTACCGGGTGATCCCCTGGTGCACCTTTGTGGATCCGGAAGTGGCCCGGGTGGGCCTGAACGAGCAGGAGGCCGAACAACGGGGGGTGGCCCATGAAGTCACCCGCTTCGACCTGAAGGAACTCGACCGGGCCATTACCGACGGCGCCGAGCAGGGCTTTATCAAGGTGCTCACCGAGCCGGGCCGGGATCGCATTCTGGGGGTGACCATAGTGGCGGAGCACGCCGGAGAGCTGCTGGCGGAATACGTGCTCGCCATGAAGCACAACCTGGGTCTCAACAAAATACTCGGCACCATTCACGTCTATCCCACCCTGGCGGAAGCCAACAAGTATGCCGCCGGCGCATGGAAGCGCGCCCATGCTCCCGAGCGGCTGCTGGGCTGGCTGGCGCGCTACCATGAGTGGCGGCTGGGCCGCTGAGAGCAAAACGGGCCGGGGCTTTACGCCCCGGCCCGCATCATATGACCTGCCTTGCATTACGGCCGGCAATAACCGGGCCGTTTCATGCCCTCTTTTTCCAGCATGCGGCAACGGCGGTTGTCCACCCCGTCCCCCATTGACAGGGTTTTGCCGACAACGGGCGTATCGGACGCCGGCGTTACCGCCTGAGCGGGCACCACGGCCACGGAAAACAGTGCCGCCAGCGCCAGTGACATCAGGGTTTTCATGGTATGCCTCCTTTTTAAACATGGTTCGGCAACCCGACTGCACGGCGTCTGATGCCCTGCAGTGGTTAATGGTTGGTCGCCGCCACCCCGGCGGTTCTTACACTGAAATCCGCTTTCTCTGCCAAAATGTGTTCAGTTCACCAAGGAGACCGACATGAACATTCTGATGGTACTCACTTCCCACGACACCCTGGGTGACACCGGCGAGCCCACCGGCTTCTGGCTGGAAGAGCTGGCCGCGCCCTACTACCGGCTGAAGGACGCCGGCGCCCGCATTACCCTTGCCTCTCCCAAAGGTGGCCGGCCACCGCTGGATCCCAAAAGCCGGGATCCCGACATGATGACCGACGACACCCGGCGCTTTGAGGCCGACAACGAGGCCATGACCGCCCTTGAGCACACCCTGCCCCTCACTCAAGTAAACGAGCAAGAGTTTGATGCGGTGTTCTACCCCGGCGGCCACGGCCCGCTGTGGGATCTGGCGGGCAACGCCGCCTCGGTCAGCCTGATTGAGCGTATGTACAAGCATGGCAAACCGGTGGCGGCGGTCTGCCACGGTCCCGCCGTGCTGTGCCATGCCAGAACCCCAGCCGGAGAGCCGCTGGTAAAGGGCAAGCGGGTCACGGGTTTCAGCAACAGCGAAGAGGCCGCCGTCGGCCTGGCCTCGGTCGTGCCCTTTTCCATTGAAGACATGCTCACCGGCCAGGGCGGGCACTACCGCAAGGGCGCGGACTGGAGCAGCCATGTGGTAACCGACGGCCTGCTGATTACCGGGCAGAACCCGGCCTCATCCAGCGCCACCGCCGAGGCACTGCTGGCAGCCCTCAAAGGTTGACGATACAGTAGGCGCTTTGTCGTTGATTATCGCGGAGCGCCGTATCATGGGCAGTTATCTTTCTCTTACCGCCCGCCTGAGCATGTTGTTCAGCCTCACCATGCTGGCCATCTGGGGGCTGGTGAGCCTGGTGCTGATGCAGTCGCTGGAGCAGCATTTTGCCCGCCAGGATGAAGACGATCTGCAGGGCAAAATGGTGCTGGTGAAAAACCTGCTGACCGCTGGGCTGAAGGATGACGACTTCGGCTGGCCCGAGCTGGCGTCGCGGCTGCAGCATGCGCTGTCCGGCTACGGCGATCACTTTCTGCAAATTCAGGGTGCGCAGGGCGCGCTGCTGGTAGACACCCGCCTCACCCCGACCCCGCTGCCGGCCTTTGCCCGGGCCGACACGGCCCCGCTCACCGAGAGCTGGACCGTCGACGGCACGCACTATCGCAGCATCACCGAGCGGGTTGCCCTGCCGCCCTTGGCCGGCTCCCCCTCATTCGTGCGGGTGCGCGTGGTGCTGAACACCCGTTACCACCAGCATTTTATCGATGACATACACATCGCCCTGCTCTGGCTCACCGGCGGCATTGCCCTGATCTCGATATTGCTGGGCTGGTTTGCCTCCCGCGCCGGGCTCAAGCCCCTGCGCTCCCTGGCCCGCATCTCCAGCCGCATCAGCGCCAGCCAGCTGGACCACCGCCTGCCCCTGAGCGAGGCGCCGGCCGAGCTGCATGCCCCCATCCAGGCCTTTAACAACATGCTGGACCGGCTGGAAGACTCCTTTCGCCGGCTGACCGACTTTTCCGCCGACATCGCCCACGAGCTGCGCACTCCGGTGAACAGCCTGATGATGCAGACCCAGGTGGCCCTGAGCCAGCCCCGTGACGCCGCCGATTACCGCGAAGCCCTCTACGCCAACCTGAGCGCCGCCGAGCGGCTCGGCAGAATGATCAATGAAATGCTGTTTCTGGCCAAATCGGATCAGGGCCGGCTGGCCCTGCAGCGCACGCCGCTGGAGCTGGCCGATGAGCTCGACGAGCTGATTGAATTTTTTGAACCCCTGGCCAGTGAACAACAGGTACGGCTGCACCGTGAAGGACGGGGCGTCGTGCAGGGTGACCGGGCCATGCTGCAACGGGCCTTCAGCAACCTGCTGAGCAACGCCATTCGCTACACGCCGGCACAGGGTGAGGTGCGCATTAGCCTCGAGGATAACCCGCAGGAAGTCACGGTGGCCGTGGCCAACCCGGGCCCGCCCATTCCGCCGGCACAGTGGTCACGGCTGTTTGACCGGTTTTACCGGGCAGACAGCGCCCGTCAGCCCGCCACCGACGGCACCGGCCTGGGACTGGCCATCGCGCACGCCATTGTGACCGGCCACGGCGGCACCCTGTCGGTGCATTCCGACGAGCGGGAAACCTGCTTTACCGCCCGTTTCCCGCGCGCCGGCCTCAGTCTATGCCGTGACGGCGCTGCTGCTCCCGCACATAGGCAATAATGGCGCGCAGCTCGTCTCGGCTCACGCCCGCCACCGGCGGCATGTCGCCAAAGCGCCAGTGATGGGCACGCACGCCGTTGGCGGCGGCCCGGTAAAAGGCCTCATCGCCATGGTGGGACGGCTCGTAAACCTTGTGAATAAAAGGTGGCCCCTGGCGTGTGCCCCTGAGATCGGCGCCATGACAGGCCGCACAGTATTCACCGTAAGCGGCCTGACCCCGTGCCGAGAGGGCCCGGTCGTGGGGCATGTCCCCCCACATAAAACGGCCGCCCATCAGAAAATGGCCGGCGATCATGGCCAGTAATACCAGCGCCACGGCCCCGGCCAGCCAGAGCACCCAGCGGGATGAATCCGATGACTTGCTCACTTCTTTCCCCTTTTGTTCCAGAGTCTTTCGCCCGGCGTCGCCAAAGCACACAGGCCCGCCTGAAGGCGGGCCTGTTTGTGTTATTGCGCGACCTTAACTTGCCCCGTCATGCCGGCTTCCATGTGCCCCGGGATCAGGCAGGCAAAGTCCACGGTGCCGGCCTGGTCAAAATGCCACACCAGCCCCCCTTTCTGACCGGGCTTGAGGCTCAGCATATTGGGCTCGGCATGCTGCATGTGCGGCATTTCTCGCATCATCTCGGCATGCTCCTGCAGCATGGCCAGGTTGCCCAGCACCAGCTCGTGATTGAGCTTGCCGGCGTTCTTCACGAAAAAGCGCACCGTTTCCCCTGCCTTCACCTCGATGGCGGACGGGGTAAAGCGCATGTCGTCGCTCATGGTCACGGCGATGGTCCGGCTGACCTCGGCCGGCTGGCCGGGACGGCCCACGCCGCTCATGTGCTGTTGCATGGCGGCGGCATTATGGCCGTCGTGGTGGCCGCCATGCTCACCGGCGGCCAGCGCCAGGCCGGGCAACAAGGACAGCATTAAAACGGACAGTGTGGTTTTCATGAATAGTGCTCCTGATAAATAAAAAATAATGTCTGCAGCTTAAAACCAGAACCGGACCCCGGCTACCCAGCGGTTTTCCTGGGTGGCCTCGTCTTCTGCCCGCAGCTGATCGGCACGGTCCCCCAGAGCGGCCTGCCATTCCCAGCCCACATAGGGCGCAAACTGCCGAGTTATCTCATAGCGCAGCCGGGCACCGGCCACCAGCTCCGACAGCCCCCGGCCCTGACCGCGCTCGGCGTCGTTGCTGCCATAGGCGGTGAGCTCAATGGCCGGCTGCAGCACCAGCCGCTGGGTCAGCAGCAACTCGTATTCCGCCTCCAGCGCCAGCGCGGTCTGGCCGTCGTCGCCCAGGTAGGCGGTGGCGTCCAGCTCCAGCCAGTAGGGCGCCAGCCCCGACACACCGGCGGCCAGCCAGCCCTGATCCGGGCCATGCCCGGTGTCGTAACGTCCCCCCAGGTCGCTGTTCCAGAACGCGGTCAGGGCATGGCGCCACAGCAGCTCGGTGCTGGCTTCCGCCAGCCGGCCGTGCTCGATGTCGCCTTCCGCCTTGACTACCGCCCGGTCGTAATCCCGCCCGGCCCAGGCGCTCACCTCGTAGGCCAATGCCTGTTCATCGCCATTGTCAACCCGCTCCAGCCGGTCGGCCAGCACACCGTAAAACCAGTGCTCGTCGGCCAGTTTCAGCTGCCGGGGGCCGGTCAGCGCGTAGGGGCCTTGGTCCAGGGTGAAGCCACCGGAGTAAGCATGGGGATCCCGGGCGTCGGCCGGCGGCTGGCCGCCCTGCATTTGCATATCGCCATGATCCATCTGGGCCAGGGCCGGCAGCGCGGTCAGCGCCAGCGCGCCCGCCAGCTGTTTTATTGTTGCTGTGTGTTTGCTCATGACACCACCACCATGCGGAACATGCCCGCGTCCATATGGAACATCAGATGACAATGCCAGGCCCAGCGACCAAGGGCATCGGCGGTCACCAGAAAACTGATGCGCTGGGCCGGCTGCACCGGAATGGTGTGCCGGCGGCACAAAAACTCGCCGTCCGGGCTTTCCAGCTCGCTCCACATGCCGTGCAGATGCATGGGGTGAGTCATCATGGTGTCGTTGTGCAGAATAATGCGCACCCGCTCACCGTAATTCAGGTGAATGGGGGTGGAGCCGCCAAACTCGACACCGTCGAACGACCAGGTGTAGCGCTCCATGTTGCCGGTAAGGTGCAGCTCAATCTCCCGCTCGGGGGGCCGGGGATCCATGGGGCCGCCGGGGGTGCGCAGATCCGCCAGGGTAAGTACCCGCCGGCCGTTATTGCGCAGGCCCACCCCGGGGTCATCCAGGTTGGTGCGGGGCGTGTCTACCCGCATGTCCACACTGGGGCCATATTCGGTGCTGGCGTGCCGCACCTCCTTGCTGGCCGCCGCCAGTCCTCCCGTCATGGCGCCATGGCCCATGGCTGCGTGGTCCATGCCCGCCATGTTCTGCATGGCACCGTGACCCATGGCCGCGTGATCCATGCCCGCCATGTTCTGCATGGCACCGTGACCCATGGCCGAATGATCCATACCCGCCATATTGCCGTGGCCCATGGCGCCATGATCCATGCTGCCCATCATGTCCGCCATGGTCAGGGCTTGAGGTTCATCCAGCGGCGGCACCGCCGCACTCAGCCCTTCGCGGGTGGCCAGGGTGCCCCGGGCGTAACCGGTGCGGTCCATGGCCTGGGCAAACAGGGTGTAGGCCTCGGCGGTGGGCTCCACCAGAACATCGTAGGTTTCACCGGGGCCAAAGCGGAATTCATCCACCTCCACCGGCGCCACGTTGAGGCCATCGGCCTGCACCACGGTCAGCTTCAGCCCGGGAATGCGCACATCGTAAAAGGTGTTGCCGGCGCCGTTGATAAAACGCAGCCGCACCCGCTCCCCGGGCTTGAACAGCCCGGTCCAGTTGCCGGCGGGCGTGGTGCCGTTCATCAGGTAGGTCAGGGTTTCGGCAGACAGGTCCGCCAGATCGCTCGGGCTCATGCGCATCTGGTTCCACATTTGCCGCTTTTCCAGCGCCGCGCCCACACCGCCACTGACCATATCGCGGAAAAAATCCGCCACCGTGGGCTGGTTGAAGTTGTAGTAATCGCCCTGATTTTTCAGCTTGCCAAACACCCGCATGGGGTTTTCGTCGGTCCAGTCCGACAACACCACCACATGCTCCCGATCGGCCTTGATGGTGTCGGCATCGGCCGGATCCACAATCAGCGCACCGTACATGCCGGTCAGCTCCTGCATGCCCGAATGGGAGTGATACCAGTAGCTGCCGCTCTGCTCCAGGGTGTAACGGTAGGTAAAGGTTTCGCCCGGGGGAATGCCGGCAAAGCTGATGCCGGGCACGCCGTCCATTTCAAAGGGCAGAATGATGCCGTGCCAGTGAATGGAAGTGGGCTCCTTGAGCCGGTTGGTCACCCGAATGGTGACGGTATCACCCTCACGCATACGCAGGGTCGGACCCGGAATGGAGCCGTTGATGGTGGTGGCCATGCGCGCCTTGCCGGTGAAATTCACCGGGGTTTCGTCGATCACCAGATCAAACTCGGTGCCGGAGAGCGTGGGCACATGACCGGTAACGGTGCCGGGGGCCGGCTGTCTGGCCGAGGCCAGCATGGGGGCCAGCCCCAGCACCACGCCGCCCGCGGCCAGGCCCTGCACAAAGCGCCGCCGGGGCAGGTTGAGCGTGTTTTTTGGCTGTGTCATCACATTCCCTATTATTGCCAGTCGTCATCTGCACAGCATAGAAAGGCGCACCTGAAGCCAACATGACGGGAAAATGACAAAATTGTCATTCTGTGGCGACAAAAGCCGCAATCCGCCACCACGGGCTTGAGCACAGGCCGCAAAGTGCGCCATCATCGGGTTACCCTGTCCCACGGAGCTGCCCATGAAACTGCTGATCATCGAGGATGAACAAAGCACCGGCGACTATCTGCAAAAGGGCCTGCGCGAAGCCGGCCTGGTGGTGGATCTGGTGCGCAACGGCCTCGACGGCCTGCACCAGGCCAGCGCCGAGCCTTACGATCTGGTGGTGGTGGACGTGATGCTGCCGGATCTGGACGGCTGGCGCATCGTGGCGGCGCTGCGGGAGCAGGGCCGGCAGATGCCGGTGCTGTTTCTGACCGCCCGGGACAGCGTGGAAGACAGAGTGCGCGGCCTGGAGCTGGGCGCCGACGACTATCTGGTGAAGCCCTTTGCCTTTGCCGAGCTGCTGGCCCGGGTACGCAGCCTGCTGCGCCGCGGTGCGCCCCGCCAGGAGGAGCACCGGCTGCAGGTAGCCGATCTGGTGCTGGACTTGCCCCGGCGCCAGGTGTGGCGCGCCGGGAGCCCCATTCACCTCACCAACAAGGAATTCGCCCTGCTGGAGCTGCTGGTGCGCCGGCAAGGGGAAGTGCTGCCCCGCTCGCTGATTGCCTCCCTGGTGTGGGACATGAACTTCGACAGCGACACCAATGTGATCGACGTGTCCATTCGCCGGCTGCGCGGCAAGATAGACGACGGCTTTGAACCCCGGCTGATCCACACGGTGCGGGGCATGGGCTACACCCTGGATACCGACCGGTAACCCTCACGAAGCTCAAACCCGGCTCAGCTCCCCTGCCCTGTTTAACCGGTACATGGCCAGATCTTCGGCCATCAGCAGCCGGCCGCTGTAGTGCGCCCGCGCTTCCCGCTCAAGGCTGGCCACCGTCAGCCCCGCGCCCCCGTCCCGGTAACGGGGGCTGAAGTGGGTCAGTACCAGGTTGGGCACGCCGGCCCGCTCGGCAAAGGCGGCCACGGCGGCAGCACTGCTGTGTTGCGGCTCGGGGCCCACCTTTGCCGCCACTTCCTCGGTGTAGGTGGCCTCGTGCACCAGCACGTCGGCCTCGTTAACCGCCTCCTTCAGCAAGGCGGGGGTGTCGTTGTCGCCGCCGATCACCAGCTTGCGTGGTCTGGGCGGTGCCAGCTGGTAGTCGCGCCCGGCCAGCACCCGGCCATCATCAAGGCTGACCACCTCGCCCCGGTGCAGTTTTCCCCACAACGGACCGGCGGGCACGCCATCGGCTTTAAGCCGGTCGGTGTCGAGCCGCCCCGGCAGGCCGGTTTCGGTAAAGCCATAGGCAAAACACGGCAGCCGGTGCGACAAGGCGCAGGCGGTAATATCGAAGCCCTCCAACGCCAGCGAAGTACGCCCGCCGGCCAGCGTTTCCACGCTGATAAAGCGCAGCGCAAAGTTCAGCTGCAACTGGCTCATGGCCGCGGTATGTTCAATCCAGCCCTGCAAGCCTGCCGGACCGATAAGGGTGAGCGGCGCGGTGCGTCCGTTCAGCCCGGCGCTGGCCAGCAGACCGGGCAGGCCGTAGCAGTGATCGCCGTGCAGGTGGGTAATGCACACCGCCTGCAACCAGTGCAGCGACAGCGGCGCACGCAACAGCCGGTGCTGGGTGCCTTCGCCGCAGTCCACCAGCAGCCAGGACCTGGCCTTGTGCCTGCGCAGCGCCACCGCCGACAGGCTGCGGGTTTTGGTGGGCGTGCCCGACGAGGTGCCGAGAAAAAGCAGTTCCATACCTTGCCCGTGTTGATTTCACGCTGTGTGATTCACTGCATTGTACGTCGGTTTTCACCAATGAGCATGGTCCGGCGCGCCAGCTCCCGCCTCGGCCATTCGTGCCCGGACTGTGAGGCCGCGCACCGTTTTACCGCTTGGAAACGTCGGCCGGCGCACACTAAAATGCTTGCCCGAACCCGTGAGCACGCGCCGAGCCGCGTTGCGAACGATCAACAGGAAATCACAATGGCCCCAGGTACATCCTCTTCTTCTCCTGCCCCTGCGCTGCTGAATCCCGTGCTGCTCGGTGGCTGCATCATCATTCTGGTGAGCTTTTCCGTTCGGGCTTCATTTGGGCTGTTTCAGTTACCCATTGCCGAGGAATTTAACTGGCCACGGGCCGACTTCTCCTTTGCCCTCGCCCTGCAGAACCTGTTCTGGGGCATAGGCCAGCCGCTGTTCAGCGCCCTCGCCGAAAAGTACGGCGACCGCAAGGCGATTGTGGCCGGGGTGGCCTGTTACGTGGTGGGCATGGTGCTCTCCGCCCTGGCCATCACCCCCGGCCAGCATCAGCTGCTGGAAATACTGGTGGGCTTTGGCATTGCCGGCACCGGCTTTGGTGTGATCCTCGCCGTGGTGGGCCGGGCGGCCTCGGATCAGCACCGCTCCCTGGCGCTGGGCATTGTTACCGCCGCCGGCTCGGCCGGGCAGATAGTGGGACCGCCCCTGACCCAGCTGTTGCTGGATCACCTGCCCTGGCAGTCGGTGTTCGTCTGCCTGGCGGGCTTTATTCTGCTTTCGCTGCTGGCCCTGGGGCTGATGCGGGTGCCGCCGCCGGCGGCCAGGGGGGCCCAGGATGAAGACATGAGTGTGGTGCTGAAGCGGGCCCTGAAGGATCCGTCCTTTCTGTTTATTTTTATCGGCTTTTTCTCCTGCGGCTATCAGCTGGCGTTTATTACCGCCCATTTTCCGGCCTTTATCGCCGAAATGTGCAGCGCCATTGCGCCCGACAGCATCATCCAGGCCCTGGGGGTAAGTTCCACTTCCGGTCTGGGCGCCATGGCCATTGCCCTTATCGGCCTGTTCAATATCGGCGGCACCCTGCTGGCCGGCTGGCTGGGTAACCGTTATTCACGCAAGTATCTGCTGGCGGGCATTTACGCCCTGCGCACCCTGGTGTCGGCGGTGTTTATTCTCAACCCGATTACTCCGGAAAGCGTGGTGCTGTTCTCCATGGCCATGGGCGCGCTCTGGCTGGCGACCGTGCCCCTTACCTCCGGCCTGGTGGCCCAGATATACGGACTGCGCTATATGGGCACCCTGTATGGCCTGGTGTTTTTCTCCCATCAGCTGGGCGGTTTCATGGGGGTCTGGCTGGGGGGCACCCTTTATGATCTGCACTCCAATTACCTGATGGTCTGGTGGATTGGCGTGGGCTTTGGTGCCCTCTCGGCCCTGGCGCATCTGCCCATAGAGGAAAAACCCTGGGCCCAGCGGGGCACGCCGCTGGCCACGGCCTGAGCACACGGGAGCCGGCCGCACAAGGTCGGCATTAATATCCGGTCATTTCCAGGTAGCCCTGGCCCAGGGGCTTGCCGCTGGCAACGTCGGTCACATTCACCTCCCCCTCCCAGTAGGGCACCGAGGTGTTCATCCAGCGGTTGGGGTGCCGGGCGCTGACCTCCAGCTCAAGGCCTTGTGCCGGCAGCGTTAACCGCCAGTACAGCGGCAGCCGCCGGCCGGCGACCCCGGCGTTTTTCAGGGGTGTCAGGGTTAACGAATCTGCGCTCAAAGAGGTGACCTCACCCGCTGGCGAGATCCAGCTGCCGGACACATGGTCGCCGAGGTTGTCGCCCCCGCCGCGCAGGCGAAAGGCCATCAGCTTGTGGCCACTCTCAAGGTGCAGGGAAAACCAGTCCCAGCCGCTCTGACCGGGATTCAGCAACTGGCTGCTCCATTCCCGATCCAGCCAGGCCTGTCCGCTCACGGTTATCCGCTCGCCGTTCAGCCACACCTGGCCACGCACCCGGTAAAAGGGCTGGCTGTAATACATGGAGCCCTGGCCGTCGGCAGACTTTTGGCTGAAACCATTCACCCCATGGCGCACCAGAGGGCCACCGGCGTCCAGCTCCAGTTCATAGCCAAAGCTGCCCTGCCCGTCCCTGGCCTCAGCCGTCAGCCGCAGCCTGGCGAGCTCGTCTCCGGTGGTGCTCAGGCTCTCCAGTTGCCAGTTGTCGAGCCAGGCACGAAACGGCCGGAGCACCACCCCGGCCTGCTGATCGGCACCGACCCCGGCCCCCCGGGCAAAGCGTTCGGCCACCCGGTGCTGCGCTCCCCGGGACAGCGCCATGTGCGCCATCCAGATGTGATCCACCGCCCAGGGCCCCGGAGTTTCTTCCGTGGTGTTGGGCCGCTGCGCCTGACGAAACAGGGTCCACTGTACCCCCAGGGGCTCGCCCCGGCGGTCGTGCAGGTTGGCGGTGAGGTACCACCACTCAAGACGGAACCTAGGGTGTGGGCCATGATCCCCGGGAAAGGTGATCCTCATGCCGGAGTGGGCCTCGGCATACCCCTCTGCAGTGGCCCCCAGCCCGGCAAAGCCGGTGTCGCTGCGGTCCTGGTGTCTTCCTTCGCCATCGCAGGCAGCGAGCTGCGCCAGCAGGCACAGGGTGCATAATCCGCGTTGCCCCGGGCTCACGGCCCCTCCTTCACCAGCAGGGCCCGGGGCGGCGTGCGCCACAGCCGGCACAGGGGCAGGGCCGCCGCCAGCCAGGCCACCAGCACCGCCAGCACCAGGGTCAGGACCATGTCAGCAGGAAACAGGTGCAGCGGCAGCCGCCAGCCAAAGGCCGCCACATTGATGCCCCACATCAGACAGGCGGTAAGGGCCATGCCCAACGGCAACGCCAGCAACGCGGTGATCAGCGCCAGCCCGCCCAGCTGCACCAGCTGAATGCCCAGCAACCGCCGCAAGGGCACACCCAGGGCCCAGAGCGCGGCCATGTGCCGGTGCCGCGATTCGGCCTGGGCCAGCAGGGCGGCCAGCAGCGCCAGTGCTGCCACCGCCAGGGTCAGGCCATTCAACGCCCGGGTAATGGCAAAGGTGCGCTCAAAAATGGTACGCGCCCGGGCCTTGACCTCACGCTGCTCCTGCAACTGCGCCGGCGTCAGCGCAAAGCGCTCGGCCAGCCGGCGGCGCAGCAAACCGGCATCCGCACCTGGCCTCATGACGATGCCGATGGCGCCCGGCGCCACCCCGTACCACAGCCGCACCCGCGCCGTGGTCAGCACCAGCTCGCCCCTGGGGTTGCCGTAATCCGGGTAAATGCCCGCCACGGTAACGCGCTTGGTGCCGTCGGGCGTGGTGAGGCCAAGCCGATCGCCCGGGGCAATGCCCTCCCTCCGAGCCAGTTGCTCGTTGATAAAGGCGCCGCCCTGCTGAAGAGCTTGCCAGGCGGCGTTCCGCTCGCCATGCACGGCCAGCAGCGGCCAGTGCGCCATCAGCTCCATTGCCGGAGTTATGCCGGCGATATCTACGGGCAGCCCGGCACGGCGCACCCTCCCTTCGCCGGTGATGTCAAGCAAGCGGGCACTGGCACGGGCGGATATCAGCCGCGCCGCGACCTCATCGCGACCGGCCAGCCAGGCATGAATTGACTCAAAGCGGGCCGGTGGTGGCCGCAGGTAAAGATCCGCCACCAGCCGCTGCTCCAGCCAGTCGAGAAAGGTCAGGCGAAACCCGCCCACCATGCTGTTGACGCCCAGATTGGCCGACAGCGCAATCAGCAGGGCCATCATGGCCAGCGACAGCCGCGGCAGTTGCAGCTGCATGTCCGCCAGGCTCCATTGAAGGAGCGGCCGCCGCTGCACCAGCCGCAACAATAAAGACAGCAGCCCGGCCAGCAAGGGTGGCAACCCCAGTGCCGCGGCCAGCAGCAGGGCTGCCATCAGGCCAAATCCGGCGAGCAGGCCCTGTCCGGGAGCCGAGGCCAGCAACCGAATCCCGCACACCAGCGCCAGCAAGGCAGCGCCACTTCCAAGCCCGGCCTGCCAGCGCAACTGGCGCTGAAAACCGGCCCGCCAGGCCCGGGCCTGCCCCAGGCCGAGCAGTGGCAGCCGGTTGGCCTGCCACAACACGCCGCTACCGGCAATCAGCAGGCCGCACAGCGTAATGCCCATGCCACCCAGCCAGTAATGCCAGGGCAGACGCAGAGTGGCACCAACGTTGGCACCATACAGGCTTTGCAGGGTAGCGGCCACGTCGGGCAGCAGGGCACCGGCCAGCCACAAGCCGCTCACCAGCCCGGCCAGCGCCCCAAGCAACCCGAGCAGCAACAGCTCAAGGGCCAGCGCAGCAACCAGGGTGCGCCCCGGCACGCCCAGCGCCCGCAGGGTACGCAACAACCCAAGGCGTTGCTCCAGAGCCAGCCCCAGCGCCGCCTGCACGATAAACAGGCCAACGATCAGCGCCAGCAGTGCCATGGCAGTCAGGTTAAGATGAAAACTCTGCGTCAGCTCGCCGGGGCTGGCCCGGCTGTCGGCCCGCACCAGAGTGAAGCCCTCGGGAGCCGCCGCCAGCCCGTGGGTGGAGCTGATGATCAAGGTGGAGATCCCGTCGCCGGCATTCAGCAACCGGGCCGCGATGGCCATGTCCATCACCAGCACATTGGGTGGCAGCTCGGGGCTGACCACCCTGGGCGGCAGCGGCGTACCATGGGGCAGGCCGGGAGCGTGACCCAGTTGCGCTCGGGTCTCTGGCGCCAGACGCACCTGCCAGGGCGGCTGCATGAATTCACGCCACCAGCCGGGCCGCCGGCCCAGAGCATGCCCCTGAGGCAGGGTAAGCGGATCCAGACCCATCAGGGTAAGGGGCTTGCCGCTGCCGGTCACCAGTTCCCCTTCCAGCACTGGCGACACAGGCACCCCGGCCCGGCGCAGCCGCACAAAGTCACCGTGAGTCAGCGGCTGGCCGTCCTGGCGCTCCAGCCGGTCAACCCCGCCACCCAGCCAGGCTTCGGCCCGGGCGTAATTGTCCCGTGCCGAGGCATTAATGGCCTGCACCCCGCTCCACAGTGCCCCTGCCAGCCAGAGCCCCAGCAGCACCATGGCCAGTTGCCCGGGATGGCGCCGGTAGTGGGAAAGCAGGGTTGCCAGCACCACCGCCATCACAGGCTCCGTCCGGCCAG
The DNA here is from genome assembly GCF_030849025.1 of Oceanimonas pelagia. NCBI lineage: Bacteria > Pseudomonadati > Pseudomonadota > Gammaproteobacteria > Aeromonadales > Aeromonadaceae > Oceanimonas > Oceanimonas pelagia. The sequence continues at coordinate 1,414,887 of NZ_CP118224.1, read as the reverse complement.
CAGCCGGCCACGATGCAGGGTTAAGCACCGATCCAGCGGCGCGGCCACTCGGGCGCTGTGGGTGACCAGCAGCAGACTGCTGCCGCTTTCGGCCACCAGCGCCAGCAGCAATGCCAGTACGGCGTCGGCGCTGGCCTCGTCCAGATTGCCGGTGGGCTCGTCGGCCAGCAACAGCGCCGGACGGACAGCCAGCGCCCGGCCAATGGCCAGCCGCTGCTGCTGGCCGCCCGACAATTGCTCGGGGTAGTGGTATTCCCGGCCGGCCAGTCCCAGCCGTTGCACCAGCCGGGCCGACCAGGCCGCATCTTCCCGCCCCGCCAGCCGGGCCTGCAGGCGCAGGTTGTCGGCCACATTGAGGCTGGGCACCAGGTGAAACTGCTGAAACACCAGCCCGAGGGTATTGCGACGCAACCGGGACCGACCCGCGTCGTTCAGTGTGCTCAGCGGCTGGGCGCCGATAACCACCTCGCCCCGGTCGGGCACATCCAGCCCCGCCGCCAGGTGCAGCAGGGTCGACTTGCCACAGCCCGACTCCCCCATCAACGCCAGGCTCTCGCCGGCGGCCAGGCGCAGGGTTACCCCCGAGAGCACCGGCAGTGCCCCCTGAGGCGTGGCGTAATGTTTGTGAACCTGACGAAACTCGAGCATGGCCATTTCCGTGTGTTTCGTAACCCGTGTGCTTCGTAACCATAGTGGCACGATTCGCCACCGCCCACCCACTGAAAGGGCGAACATGGCCGCGCTTTCGGCTACAATCCCGGTTTTTCATCATCAAGGGAAAGACAAGATGTTGGTAAAGCTGTTACGTAATGGCGTGGGTGGCCTTGTTCAGGTGGGCGACCTGCTGACCCGTCCGGCCAAAATGAAGCGCACAGCCGAAGCGCAGCAAGAAATAAATGAGGCCTGCAAGCAACTGGCGCTCTATCAGCTGCCCCGCTGCCCGTTCTGCATCAAGGTGCGCCGGACCATACACAAGCTGAACCTGCCCATTGAAAAGCGCAACGTGTACCCCGGATCGGTGCACAGAGAGGAATTGCAGGCCGGTGGCGGCCGGGTGAAATCCCCCTGCCTGCGAATTGAGGAAAACGGTGAAACTCGCTGGATGTACGAGTCGAACGACATTATCGCCTACCTGCAGCAGCGGTTTGGTGAGGCATAGCATCATTCCGTCACTCTTCGAACGACGGATGCTCCGGCACCGCAAGCCGTTGCAGCAGCCGGCGCTGCTCTTCGGCAGAGTGACCGGCAACGGCACAGATGAGCCTGGCCAGCAAATCATCGTCGCAGTAAAAATAGGCAACCGGCACCTTCAGCACCCTGGCCAGCCGCTGCATGGTGAGGTAATCAGGGGCATGTTTGCCCCTTTCGTACTGGTTCATTCTGGCGCTGGCCGTGTTTTCATCCAGACCAAGACGCAACCCCAGTTGCTTCTGGGTAAGCTGGCAGTGCAAGCGGGCTGCCTTGAGCCGCCGAGGCAAAACCGAATCCATAGTACCCTTCCGTACAGGTTAACAGCCTGACAGCAAGTGTAATAAAAACAGGTACAAACGGGGCTTATTTAAAGAAAAAACGGATATGGATTGCCGAGGCAATGACAAGGGAGAAGTGGAATACTAAGAGAAATTGGAGGTGGCGCCCGCCAGCCACATCCCGGCACTCGAAGCTCCTTGCCGTGGCTGCTCCCTTCCGGGCCTGACCAGGTAGACAAGGTTTCGATGCGGGAGGACCAACGGGGCCACCATCGAAGCGCCGCCAGTCTAGCAAAACGGGCTTTCAATGCAACCGTTTATAATCCAAGTGCGGGTTTATTGGCCGTTTTCAGGACACAATGCCGGCACTCGAAAGCCCTTGCCGTGGCAGCTTCACTTCCGGGCCTGGCATGATCCACTCAAAACGGAAAGAGCAGGGGCACCAGAGTCAGCACGCCAATGCTGTAGAGCAGGCTCACCGGCAGACCGCTTCGAATGTAATCCAGCACCCGGTAGCGACCCGGTGAATACACCATCAGGTGGGTCTGGTAGCCAAAGGGCACCATAAAGCAGGCGCTGGCACCAAAGGCCACCGCCATGATAAAGGGCATGGGATCCACACCAAACCCCTGGGCGGTAGACAAGCCAATGGGAAACGCCAGGGCGGCGGCGGCGTTGTTGGTCACGGTTTCGGTCAGTATCAGGGTGATGAGATACACTCCCACAAAGGCACCGAACACGCCGTAGCCGTTGAAAAAGCTGCGCATGGCGTCGGCTACCAGCTGGGCGCCGCCGGAACTTTCCAGCGCCTTGGCCACGGTCAACGCCGAGCCGATCACCATCATCAGCTCAAAGGGAAAGCGCCGGCGCAGCTCCGACAGAGTGAGAATACGGGTCAGCAGCAGCGCCGCCAGCAACAGCAGCAGGCCATTCAGCAGCGGCACCAGCCCCAGCGCCGCCAGACCGATCACCAGGCCAAAACCGCTGAAGGCGATCAGGCTCTGACGGGCGCTGAGCCTGGGCCGTTGCAGGCTGTTGCTGAGCAGGTGAAAGTTGCGATCCAGGTTGCGGTGCTGCTTGAAGTCGGGCCCCACCGCCAGCAGCAGGCTGTCGCCTACCCTGAGCGGAATCTTGCCCAGGGTGCCATAAAGCCGGCGCCCTCCCCGGCGAATGCCCACCACGCCGGCATTGAACATGGTGCGAAAGTCCACTTCCTGCAGGGTGCGGTTGGCCAGCTCCGACTCGTTGGAAATCACCACTTCCACCAGATTGGACGCCAGCAGCCGGTCTACCCCGTTGCCGAACAGCTGCAGACCGGCAAACTGCTGCAGTGCCTGCACCTTTTCCACCTCGCCGGTAAACACCAGCACGTCGTCGGCCTCCAGCACTTCGTCGGGGGAAACCGGGCTGATCAGCCGGTCGTTACGGGCAATTTCCAGCAAAAACAGGCCGTTGAGCCGACGCAGGCCATTGTCTTCAATGCTGTGCCCTATCAGCGGCGAGCCGGCTTCCAGCCGCGCTTCCAGAAAATAGGGCTGGGTGCCTTCTTCGCCCTGCATCTGGTGCGAGGGCAAAAAGCGCCGGCTGAACAGCAGGCCCAGCAGGCACAGCAGCGCCACCGGCAGACCCACCAGGGTGAACTGGAACATGCCCAGTGCCGGCAGCCCGGCGTTGACCACGAAGGAGTTCACCACCAGGTTGGTGGAGGTGCCCACCAGGGTAGTGATGCCGCCGAGAATGGAAGCGAACGACAGCGGAATAAGCAACCGCGAGGCAGGAATATGGCGCTGGCGGGAGATCACCCCCAGCAGCGAGCCCACCACGGCGGTGTTGTTGAGAAAGGCGGAAAGCCCGGCGGTCAGTCCCATCAGCCGCAGGCTGGCGCGCCATTCCTGCCCTCTCAGCAGGGTATCGGACAGCCGCTCCAGCAAGGGCGAGCGCTCCAGCGCCAGCGACACCAGCATCAGCACCAGCAGGGTGATCAGTGCCGGGTTGGAAAAACTCGACAGCATGGCCTGCTCGTCCACCACCCCGAGGATCACATAGCCTGCCGCCCAGCTGCTGAACAACACCGCCGGTGACAGCCGGCCATGAATAAGCAACGCCAGCAAGGCGCCAATCGATGCTAATACCAAATATGCTGACATATATAACCACTCGCTCTTTAGCAGGGCTATCATTGTACGCATATATCAAATAAACTTGATATACAGAATATCTATAACATTTTGTTATTAGCATAATCCAAAGGCGAGAACAGTATCACTATGAATCTGACGCACCTGCAACGGCTGGAAGCCGAAAGTATCCACATCATGCGGGAAGTGGTGGCCGAGGCCGACAACCCCGTCATGCTCTACTCCATCGGCAAGGACAGCGCCGTGATGCTGCACCTGGCCATGAAGGCATTCTACCCCTCGGTGCCGCCCTTTCCGCTGCTGCACGTGGACACCCGCTGGAAGTTCCGCGAAATGTACGAGTTCCGCGATCGCATGGCCAAGGAGCTGGGCATGGAGCTGCTGGTGCACATCAACCCGGAAGCCATCGAGAAGGACATCAACCCCTTCACTCACGGCTCCGCCATTCATACCGACATCACCAAGACCGAAGGGCTCAAGCAGGCACTGGACAAGTACGGTTTCGACGCCGCCTTTGGGGGCGCCCGCCGCGATGAGGAAAAGTCCCGGGCCAAGGAGCGCATTTTCTCCTTCCGTACCGCCCAGCACCGCTGGGATCCGAAAAACCAGCGCCCCGAGCTGTGGAAGCAGTACAACACCCGCAAGCACAAGGGCGAGTCCATTCGCGTGTTCCCGCTGTCCAACTGGACCGAGCTCGATATCTGGCAGTACATTCACCTGGAGAATATTCCCATCGTGCCGCTGTATTACGCCGCCCAGCGTCCGGTGGTGGAGCGCGACGGCACCCTGATCATGGTGGACGACGAGCGCATGCCGCTGAAAGAGGGCGAAGTGCCGATGATGAAGAGCGTGCGTTTCCGTACCCTCGGCTGCTACCCGCTCACCGGCGCGGTGGAGTCCGAGGCCGACACCCTGCCCGCCATTATTCAGGAAATGCTGCTGACCAAGACCTCGGAGCGCCAGGGCCGCATGATCGACCACGACTCCGCTGCATCCATGGAAAAGAAAAAACAAGAGGGTTACTTCTGATGGCGCACCAATCCGATCTGATCGCTTCCGATATCGAGCAATACCTGCAACAGCACGAGCACAAGAGCCTGCTGCGCTTTATCACCTGCGGCAGCGTGGACGATGGCAAGAGTACCCTGATCGGGCGCTTGTTGTTCGAGTCCAAGATGCTGTTTGAAGATCAGCTCGCCGCCATGGAGGCCGACTCGAAAAAGTACGGCACTCAGGGTGAGGACATCGACTTTGCGCTGCTGGTGGACGGCCTGGCCGCCGAGCGCGAGCAGGGCATTACCATCGACGTGGCCTACCGCTTCTTCTCCACCGACAAGCGCAAGTTCATTGTGGCCGACACTCCCGGACACGAGCAGTACACCCGCAACATGGTGACCGGCGCCTCCACCGCCGACGCCGCCATTCTGATGGTGGATGCGCGCAAGGGCATTCTCACCCAGACCCGCCGCCACAGCTACCTGATGTCGCTGCTGGGCATTCGCCAGGTGGTGGTGGCCATCAACAAGATGGATCTGGTGAACTACTCGGAAGACACCTTCCGCAAGATTAAGGAAGACTACGCGCAATTTGCCGAGCAGCTCAACCTCGACAACATCACCTATATTCCCATGTCGGCGTTCAAGGGCGACAACATCGTTGAGCCCAGCGCCAACATGCCCTGGTATCACGGCACCACCCTGATGGGCTACCTGGAAACCGTGGAAGTGGACGACACCCGCATGCAGCGCGCGCCCTTCCGCCTGCCGGTGCAGTGGGTCAACCGCCCCAACCTGGACTTCCGCGGCTTTGCCGGCACCATCGCCAGCGGCGTGGTCAAACCCGGCGATCGCATTCGCGTGCTGCCGTCGGGCAAGGAAAGCACCGTCGACCGCATTGTGGTGCACGGCGGCGATCTGCCCGAAGCGGTAGCCGGTCAGTCGGTGACCCTGACCCTGAAAGATGAAATCGACATCTCCCGGGGGGATGTGATCTCCACCGCCGAGGCGCCGGTGGAAACCGCCGATCAGTTCGAGTCCACTCTGGTGTGGATGCACGAAGATCCACTGCTGCCGGGCCGCCCCTACCTGCTGAAGATCGGCACCAAGACGGTGACCGCCTCGGTGACCGACATCAAGTATCAGGTGAACGTCAACACCCTGGAGCACGTGGCCGCCAAGAAGCTGGATCTGAACGGCATTGCGGTGTGTAACCTCAGCCTGGACCGGGCCATTGCCTTTGACGACTACCAGAGCAACAAGGACACCGGCGGCTTTATTCTGATCGACCGGCTGTCCAACAACACCGTGGCCGCCGGCATGCTGCACTTCTCCCTGCGCCGCAGCCAGAACATTCACATGCAGCACGTGGACGTGAACAAGGAAGCGCGGGCGCTCTCCAAGGGCCAGAAACCGGCGGTGCTGTGGTTTACCGGCCTGTCCGGTGCCGGCAAGTCGACCATCGCCAACCTGGTGGAGAAAAAGCTGCACGCGCAGGGCAACCACACCTACCTGCTGGACGGTGACAACGTGCGCCACGGCCTGAACAAGGATCTGGGCTTTACCGACGCCGACCGGGTGGAGAACATTCGCCGGGTGGCGGAAGTGTCGAAGCTGATGGTGGATGCGGGCCTGATCGTGCTCACCGCCTTTATCTCGCCGTTCCGCGCCGAGCGCCGCCTGGCCCGGGAGCTGCTGGAAGACGGTGAATTCATCGAAGTGCACGTGGACACCCCGCTCAACGTGGCGGAAGAGCGCGACGTGAAGGGGCTGTACAAGAAGGCCCGCCGCGGTGAGCTGAAGAACTTCACCGGCATCGACTCCGCCTACGAGCAGCCGGAGAACCCGGAAATCCGCCTCGACACCACCCGGCTGAGTGCCGACGAAGCGGCCGATGCGGTGATCGAACTGCTGAAGGAGAAAGGCATTATCGGCAATGGTGACTGGTCCATCTGACCCCTACCCTGCTGCTAAATGCAAAAGGCCGCCCCTCATGGGTCGGCCTTTTTATTTACTTGAAACCGTCACTCCCGCGGGGCGACGTTATTTCACGAAGCCTGCCACTCAGGCGCCGGCTTCCGCCCGGGCCAGCAGCTGATTCCAGTAGTTGAGCACCAGTTTCTGATCATCGTCGTTGAGCTCGCCGCTCAGAATGGCCTGGTTCAGGCTGGTCTTGACCCGCGCCTTGACGTCGCGCACATGGTTGCGGCCGGCAATTTCGCTCTGGGCCACCGCCAGGGTGATGTGCCCGCGCAGGTAGCCACCGGCAAACAGCTGATCCGGCGTGGCTTCAGCCACCTTACTGTCGATGTCATTCAGCAGCCGCTGTTCAAATTCAAAAATGTTCATTCATTTGCCTCGTATTCCGGGTTTGCCACCCGTACCAGCACTTCATCATGGTAGCCAGTGATCACCCGCATCAGGCCGCCGAGTTCGCGGTCCAGGTCGGGATCATTGGTGTCGACTCGCAGCGGGCGCCCGTTCAGAGAGCTGAGCTTGGACTTGGTCGCCAGCAGCCAGATATTGTCGCGCCCCACGGCGCGTATCACCGCCGGGCTGAGCTGCTGATTGCCGCGGCCAAACACATGGCCCTGGCCCCCGATCAGGGTGATCACCAGCTTGCAGTTTCTGTCCCTGATGTGTTCATACAGGCCCTGAGCATCCAGATCCGAGGCAATTAGTTGTTTTTGATAAACCAGATCCACGCCCAGCAGGGTGTTTTCAAGGCCCAGCCGCTCCATCACCGCCGCCACCGTGCTGCCCGAGCCCATGATAAAGTAGCAGTCGTCTTCCGCCTCCATGCGCTCGATCACCTCGTCGGCGATGTCGGTGAGCACCAGCTCTTCCGACTCTCTGCCGGCCACCTTCACCGCCTGCACATAGCTGAGTTCGCCGGGAATAAGCATTTCGCCGTAGCGCCGGGCACGCACCCGGCCCTGGCGAAAGGCATCTTCGTCGATGTCCATCACGTCCGCTTCCACCAGGCTCACCGGCTCGCCACGCACCAGTTTGGCCAGCAGCCGGCCGGTGCCGGCGGGAGTGACGCCATAGACGCCGGAATGAATTTTCACCCCGGCGGGAATGCCCAGCACGCACAGGCTTTCCGGCGCCACCGCGCAGATGTCCCGGGCGGTGCCATCACCGCCGGCAAACAGCAGCAGATCAATGCCCTGCGCCACCAGGCTGGCCACGGCGGCCTGAGTATCGGCGGCGGTGGTAGGCTCGGCCGGCTGGTGGCACACCTCAAACGGCAGTGCCAGCTCCCGGCACAGATGCTCACCCATGTTGCCGGCCACGGTATAGAGGCAAAACCGGTCTTTCAGTTCACTCAGCTCGGCCAGGGCCAGACCGCTGCGCTGCTGGGCCCGGGGCTCGGCGCCCCGGGCCAGGGCCTCGGCGGCCATGCCATCACTGCCCTTGAGCGCCACGCTGCCCCCAAGACCAGCCAGAGGGTTGATAATCAGTCCGATCCTGAACATGAGTGCTCCTTAAACAAAGTCGGCGGCGGTTAAAGGTGAGCGCCGGTAGTGCCGTTGCAGCACCGCCATCAGCCGCTGGGCCCGGGGCGGAAAACCGGTTTCGAGATAACGCAGGGCCTGCTCGCGCACGCGGGCACGAAAAGCGTGCCGGTCCGGCTCCACCGTGCCTTCCAGGTTGTCGCAGCTCACGTTAAAGGGAAAGCCACAGCTTGCCGACAGTGCCCACTCAATGGCCTGAGGCTTGACCTCCACCGCCTCAAAGGCCGCCTGGGCCGCGGCGTCGCGACCGTCGGGATGATACCAGTAGCCATAATCCACCTGCTGGCGACGGGCCTCACCTGCCAGCAGCCAGTGGGCAATTTCATGCAGGGCGCTGGCAAAAAAGCCGTGGGCAAACACAATGCGATGATGGTCCACCTCGCCATCGGCCGGCAGGTAGATGGGCTCGTCGTCCCCCAATTCCAGGCGGGTATTGTGAGTGTCAAAAAAGGTGTGATCGAACAGGGAGATCAGCTCCCGGTAGCAAAACGACATAAACAGATATAAAAACGGCCCTTCACAGGGCCGCTATTCTACCCGCTGGTTGCGGGCATACAAGTGAATGCCATCAGCTACCGCTCAAAATGAGCGCTGGCACCAGTACCGCCGGGTTTACGCCTCAGCGCAATTGCGGGGTGCCGGTGTGCACGCCGGCGTTCTGGGCGCGGTTCAGCAACAGGTGATCGAGCAGCACAATGGCCATCATGGCCTCGGCAATGGGCACGGCGCGAATGCCCACGCAAGGGTCGTGGCGGCCGCGGGTGACCATTTCGGTGGGGTTACCGTCCTTGTCGATGGTCTTGCCCGGCACCATGATGCTGGAGGTGGGCTTGAGCGCGATGCTGGCGACGATGTCCTGACCGCTGGAAATGCCCCCCAGAATGCCACCGGCGTGGTTGCTGGCAAAGCCTTCCGGCGTCAGCTCGTCGCGGTGCTCGGAGCCCTTTTGCTCCACCACGGCAAAACCGTCACCGATTTCCACGCCCTTGACCGCATTGATGCCCATCAGCGCATGGGCCAGATCGGCGTCAAGGCGGTCAAACACCGGCTCACCCAGGCCCACGGGCACGCCGGTGGCCACCACCTGAATTTTGGCGCCGATGGAATTGCCTTCCTTTTTCAGCTCGCGCATGTACTCGTCCAGCGCCTCCAGTTTGCCGGCATCGGCAAAAAAGAAGGGATTGGTTTCAATGATGCTGCGGTCAAAGCTTTCTGCCTTGATCGGGCCGAGCTGGGTCAGATGGGCGTAGATGGACACGCCGAACCGGGCCAGCACCTTCTTGGCAATGGCGCCGGCGGCTACCCGCATGGCGGTTTCCCGCGCCGAGGAGCGGCCGCCGCCCCGGTAGTCGCGAATGCCGTATTTCTGGTGATAGGTGTAATCGGCATGGCCGGGGCGGAACAGATCCTTGATGGCGGAATAGTCCTTGGAACGCTGATCGGTGTTTTCGATGAGCAGACCAATAGAGGTGCCGGTGGTCCTGCCTTCAAACACGCCGCTCAGAATCTTGACTTCGTCCGCCTCCCGCCGTTGGGTGGTAAAGCGGGAGGTGCCGGGCTTGCGCCGGTCGAGGTCGTGCTGCAAATCTGCTTCGGTCAGCTCCACGCCGGGAGGCACACCATCGACCACGGCGCCCAGCGCCAGGCCGTGGCTCTCGCCAAAGGTGGAGACGCGAAAGAGGGTTCCTATACTGTTCCCTGCCATGAATTTTTCCTTACAACTTTATGATTAAAACTGGTCTTTATGCGGCAGCAGATCCCGCCGGCTGATCACGAACACGCCATGGCCGCCGTGCTCGAATTCCACCCAGGACAGCGGCAACTCGGGAAAGGCAAACTCCATGTGCACCTGGCTGTTGCCCACTTCCACCACCAGCACGCCGTCGTCGGTGAGGAAGTCACAGGCCTGGGCCAGCAGGCGACGGGTAAAGTCGAGGCCGTCGGCCCCGGAGGCCAGCGCCAGCTCCGGCTCGTGGCGGAACTCCTCGGGCAGATCGCTCATGTCCTCTTCGTCCACATAGGGCGGATTGGCCACGATCAGATCGTACTTGTCACCGGCGGGCAGCGCCGAGAACAGATCCGACTCTATGGGAATCACCTGCTGTTCCAGACCGTGGTTCTGAATGTTGATCTCGGCCACGTCGAGGGCATCCCGGGAGATGTCGAGAGCGTCCACTTCCGCCTCGGGAAAGGCATGGGCCAGGGCGATGGCGATGCAGCCGGAGCCGGTGCACATGTCCATGATGCGGGCGGGCTCATGGGCCAGCCAGGGCGCAAAGCGGGTATCGATCAGCTCGGCAATGGGCGAGCGTGGGATCAGCACCCGCTCGTCCACGTAGAATTCATAGCCGGCAAACCAGGCGGTGTGGGTAATGTAGGGCGTGGGCAGGCGTTCTTCCACCCGGCGACGAATGGCGTCCAGCAGCACCCGGCGCTCGGCGGGCACCAGCCGGGCATCCTTCGCCTGGGGCGGACAGTCGAGGGGCAGATGCAGCAACGGCAACACCAGTTGCACCGCATCGTCCCAGGCGTTGTCGGTGCCGTGGCCGTAAAACAGGCCGGCCTGCTGAAAGCGGCTGGCGGCAAACCGCAGCCAGTCACCCATGGTGTGCAGCTCGGTGAGCGCCTCATCGTTAAAAAGCGTGTCCAAAACCCCTCCGCCTCGTTAAAATGGCTGTTTTTTGATTGACTGAGCGAACATGACCGCCTCATCCTCTCCCGAAGACGACAAAACGCTGTTTATGGAAGCGATGAAGGGTATCCGCAGACTGAAGCAGGATACCATAAGTCCGCACCGGTCGCCGGTCAAGGTGAAAGCCGTCCGGGCGGCGGAGCGCAAGGACAGGGCCGAAGCCCATCCGTTTTCCGACCTGTATGAACCCTGGCTGGATCAGGACGGTCCGACCCGCTTTCGCGCCGACGATACCTCGGCCTTTGAACTGAAGCGGCTGCGCCGGGGCGACTATGTGCCCGAGCTGTTCCTGGATTTGCATGGCCTGACTCAGGAAGAGGCCAAGCAGGAGCTGTCGGCACTGCTGCTGGCCGCCCGCCGCAACAACGTGCATTGCGTGTCTATCATGCACGGCCATGGCAAGCACATTCTCAAGCAGCGCCTGCCCATGTGGCTGGCCCAGCACCCGCAGGTGATGGCCTTTCACCAGGCCACCCGGGAATGGGGGGGCGATGCCGCCCTGCTGGTGCTGCTGAAAACCGAGTCGTAATACGGACAAGGCCGGGCAAATGCCCGGCCTTGTCGCAAGATCCCGTATACGCCCTGCTCAGGCGGCGGGTTGTGGTGAGTTCAGCTGACCGATCAGCCGGTTGATTTCACTCACCGTCTTGCGGTGGCGGTCATCGGCCTGCTCGGGCATGATCAGCATGCCCCGGGCGTAGCTGTAGGCGCCACGGCCGTGAATGTAGAGCCTGCCCTTGAAGAAGGTTTTAACGTATTTGGCGATCAACAAAGGCTGATACTTGTTAAAGATTCGCATTTCTCACCCCTGCCTTTTTATCTGTGCTCATGTTTCATATTTTGTTGTTAGTTGAATCATTCAGCCTGTGGTACCGCATAACGGCCAGGCTCCTGCATGCTGGGTACGGACACTGTGCGGTCCCTCCAGCCAGTTAAACAAACCACCGTGCCCCTTTTCCAGGGTGATCCTGGCAATTCCGGCGGTCACGAAAATCGGTGCCAGGGTACCCGGACACAGGCTTTCAATCAGAAAACCCACCAGAGGCATGTGGCTGACCACCAACAGGTTGCCCTCCCGCTCCGGCTCGCAATAGGCCAGGATCAGGCTGGCGGTGAGGTCGGCATCGGTGTCGGGCGTCAGCTCATTGCAATCGTCCACCTGAATGCCCGGAATAAAACGGGACATCTGCTGCCAGGTTTGCTGACTGCGCACATACGGGCTGACCAGCACCCGGTCGAACACCGGCACCTGTGGCGCCAGCCACTGCGCCATCAGGCATACTTCTTCGCATCCCTGCTCGGTTAACGGCCTCAACGCATCGTTCGACGCCTGTGGCGCTGCCTGACCATGACGCATGATAAAGATGTTCATCTCCACCTCACCTTCAGGCGAACCCGCCTTTAAAAATGGCGGGCATCATACCCCTGCGACTCGTGTCGCTCAAGGATCCAGCTCACTCTTTAAACAGCCGGCTGAGCCCTCGATTTGGTTATCACTCTTATAACATATATAGAACATTGCGGTGACATTAATCGTTCAGCCGTCATGCCAATTGGCCAAAACCCAAGCAGCCGTCATGCTGCCCGGATCCGGTGACGTTTTGATGACGGTTCAAAAAAAAACTGGCCGCCAAGGGCCAGTAAATTAACGAGTGAACAGAAACCAGAATCTGAGTTCACCCCCGGTGAGCCTCAGTCTGCTGACGTGGCGTCAACACCGACCAAGGTTACTCCACTGGCGGGAGCGCCCCTTGATCTCGGTCAACAAAGGCTCATCCCCGGCGCTTGTCAAGCCACATGAGTATCAGGCAGGCCGCCACCGACACCGCAATAAAACCAAACAGAAAGATTAACGGCATGGCGGCATAACCCAGCACGTTCCACACCAGTTTTTCCAATGCACTCATAATTCCGCTCCAAACAACACCACGTCAGCGAGTGTAGCAACAAGGTGAACAGAAGGCTTGAGCGGGATCAATCAGGCCCGCAACAGCGCGTAACGCCCTCCCCGGGCACACACCAGCAACCAGCGCCGGCGCGCCATGAACATGGGCAGCACGGCCGGACCAAACAGGCAGCCAAGCATGGCCCAGCGACGCGGGGGCAAGGCACTTTGCAGGGCGGCGATGTAAAACAGCAGCCCGCTCAACAGGGCCAGCAGAATAACGGCAACGTACATGATGAACCTCCTGGGTGGCGAATTTTAACACAGTTTTCCTGCCCTGTGTCAGCCGCTGGCGGTACACTGTTTGTTCTATTCTTTGAACTAATGACGCACCCGGCCAACAGGCCCGGTCATTATCTGGCAGGAGGCGTGTATGCCCTATCGCAACATTCTGGTAGCGCTGGAGCTCAATCACAGGGAAAAGCCCCTGCTCAGGCGGGCGGCAGATCTGGCCGAGAGCAACCAGGCGGAGCTGCACCTGGTACATGTGGAGCCTGATCTGAGCGGAGTGTATGTGGGCAGCCTGAACATGGATCTGCGTCAGCTGAAAATGAAGCTTCGGCTGGAAAGCGGCCACGAGCTGATGCGGCTGCTGCAGGAGGCACAACGACAGGTGAGCAGCATTTCCCTGCCCAGTGGCGATGTACGCCAGGCGGTGCGCCTGGCGGTAAAGCGAGCCGGTGCCGATTTGCTCATCTGCGGTCACCGCCCCCATCACCGCTTCTGGGGGCACCTGTTTTCCAACAGCGCCAGCTTTCTTGATATCAGCGACTGTGACCTGCTGGTGGTCAAGCTCGACAACGAGGCTAGCGCAGACAGAAGCCCTGCTGCCGCAGAAAATCAAGCATAAAGGGGCGGGCCTCACGGGCCAGGGTGGCGGCGATTTGCCCGGTCCAGGTCATGTCCTTGTTGCCACCGGTGCGGGTCTGGTAGTAACGGCGCACCTGCGCATCGTATTCGGCCATTTTCGCCTCATCCGGCTCGGCCTGGTAGCGGTTTTCCATAAACACCAGCGCAGCCGGCAGCCGTGGCTTGGGCTCGGGATCCTGAGCCGGATGCCCCAGACACAGGCCAAACAGGGGGATCACCCCCTGAGGCAACGCCAGCAGTTCGCACAACCGGTGCGGCTGATTGCGCACCGCACCGATAAACACGCCCCCCAGCCCCAGCGACTCGGCAGCGGTGATGGCGTTTTGTCCCATCAATGCGGTGTCGATGGCGCCGATCAGCAACTGTTCGGCAAAGCCGGTTCGGGCGTGCGGCACCCAGTGCAGGTGACGGTGAAAATCGGCGCAGAACACCCAGAATTCGGCGGCACCGGCCACATAGGCCTGCTCGCCGCACAGCACCATGACCTGCCGGCGCAGCTCACTGTCGGTAATACGTATTACACTGGAGGCCTGCAAAAAGCTGGAGCTGGACGCCGACTGGGCGGCGGCCATGATGGCCTGAAGCTGTTCGGGGGCAATGGCTTCGTCGGTAAACTTGCGAATGGATCTGTGGTTGCGCATCACCTCGATGGCGGCTGACATGTTCACCTCTTGCGTTCGGTCTGTGTATCATCACCATAAGGAAACCCACGGGAATTGAAAAGCCACATGCAGCAAACCCGGCACATTGAACCCATGTCGCGCCGCCACGGCCCCACCCTGATCCTGGCCGGCGGCGCCGGCATACTGATGTTGCTGCCCCTGCTTTACTGGCTGGGAGACAGCGCCCGGCTGGTGCTGGTGTTTTTACTGCTGGTGTGTGTGGTCACCCTGGTGCTGGGGCTGCTCAAGCTGCGCGAGCCGGTGTACAGCTTTTCACTGAGCGCAGACAACCTGCATTTTCACCACCGCATCGGTGGCTGGAGCCTGCACTGGAACAACATCATTCGCATCGACCAGCCCAGGGTAAACAGTGGCCTGGAGCTGGTGTCGTTGCCCTATGTGGGCATCAAGATACGGGATTATGACGAATTTCTGCCGCTGATGACACCCAGGCTCATTGTACACCTGCTGACCGAGCAGCGGCCGCTGCTTGCCATGGGTGTGCGCTATGGTGCCATCGACCGCAGCCGGCTGCATGACTGGCTGATCGAAGACAACCACTACCGCTCCGCCGCTGGCCGGCATTACCAAGGGCTGGCCGCCATGCTGGGCCACCGCATGAGCCATCTGCGCGAGCTCTATGGTTATGATTTGCTGGTGCACGAGTCCAGCCTGGACCGGGACACCCGCGACTTTGTACAGTTGCTGCGCCACTATCTTGCCGAGCGGGCCGCTCCTCTTTCCTGAGCCGGCACAAGCAGGCACAATGCAGCCTGGCTTTTACTCCCCGACCGGCACCACCATGAAACATCTCGACGCCCTTTATCTTTTCGTCAAGGTTGTGCAACAGGGCGGCTTTTCCCATGCCGCCACCCAGCTGGGCATGCCCACCGCCACCCTCAGCCGGCGGATTTCCGCGCTGGAGCAGGCCCTGGGCTGCAAGCTGCTGAGCCGGACCACCCGCAAGCTGCAACTGACCGAGGAAGGCCGGCGCTACTACGAGCGCCTCCATCCCCTGCTCAGTGAAATGGAGCAGGTGACCGGCGATATTCAGGGGCAGAGCCAGACCATGAGTGGCCTGATCAAGGTGGCGGCGCCCATCGCCATCTCCAACACCTTTCTGATGGACGGCATTACCGAGTTCTGCCTGCAGTATCCGCAAATTCGCATCGAGCTGCTGCAGAGCAACGACTATACCAGCCTGCTCGACACCGATCTGGATGTGGTATTTTTCAGCGGCGAACTGCCCGACTCCAGCCTGCGTTCGCGCCAGCTGGGCGAGGTGCAGTATGGCCTGTTTGCCGCCCCCGGCTACCTGGCGCAAAAAGGCGATCTGCACAGCCCGGAAGAGCTGGATCAGCACCACATCATTCAGTGCTGGCCGCACCGCAACTGGCAGCTGACCGACAGCCAGGGCCGGCGTTTTCACCTTAAACCGGTGCCGCGCCTGTCGGTAAACCAGATGCAGGCGGCGGTCAAGGCTGCCATCCGCGGGCTGGGCATTGTCAACGTGCCCCGCCACTATGTGGCCCATTACACCGAGGCGGGTTTGTTGCAGCCGGTGCTGCCCGCCTGGCAGGGGGGAAAACGGCCCTTTCACATGGTGTATCACAACCGCGAGCTGGCCCCGGTGCGACTGAACACCTTTATCGAGTTTATCGATCAGCACATGCGCAGCCGGCTGGCTTCAACCTGGGTCACGGGCGGCGAAGGCAAACTCGGGAACGGAAAGCAGGAATAGCGGACAAAAAAATGGGCAGGATCCATTCCTGCCCGACTCCACTAACAAAAGATACTAAGTAAGCTGAACACACGGTAACACAGGCTTCCGGTGTTAATTAGCGGTTATTTTGCAAAACGAAATATGTGATTGTTCCATTTTTGAAATAATCAATTCACAGCTCCTGCTCCCACACAATGCTCTGGCCCTCCGGCCAGCGCTGATCCAGATCGCCGTATTGTTGCTCCAGCAGGTGTCGCTTGATTTTGAGCGTGGGCGTCAGAATGTCGTTTTCCACCGTCCAGGGCGTTTTCATGATCAGTATGCCGCCCAGGCGCTGATGGCTCTCCAGCTTGCGGTTAATGTGCCCCAGGGTGGCCGACAGGACACTTGCCAGCCGCTCCCGGTCCTGACCGGCACAGCCTTCGGCCAGTTGCACCAGGGCCATGGGCTGGGCCTGGCCGCTGCCCACCACGCACACCTGCTCGATCAGGCTGTTTTCAATCAGCATGGCTTCTATGGGCACGGGCAGTACGTATTTGCCCTTGGCGGTTTTAAAGGCATCCTTGAGCCGGCCGGTAATGCTGAGGTAACCGTCTCCGTCCAGCCTGCCCCGATCGCCGGTGTGCAGCCAGCCATCCCGCAGCGCCTCGCGGGTGGCTTCCTCATTCTTGTAATAGCCCTGCATCATGCCGTCGCAGCGGCACAGTATTTCGCCGTTGTCGGCAATGCGGATCTCCACCCCGACCCCGGCCTTGCCCACGGTGCCAATCTTGTCGGAGCGAAACGGATAGTTGAGAGTGGAATAGGCCAGGTTCTCGGTCATGCCCCAGGCCTCGGTGATGGGCATATCGAGCCTTTCATACCAGCGCAGCAGTGAAGGTGCCACCGGCGCCGAGCCGCAGCCGAGAATGCGTGCCTGGTCAAGCCCGAGCCCAGCCCGAATTTTCTTCTTGACCAGCCCAGACAGCAGCGGAATACGCAGCAACAGCTTCAGTTTTGGCTCGGGCACCTTTTCCAGAATGCCGCTGCGAAAGTTGGTCCAGAGCCTCGGCACCGAAATAAATACCGTGGGTGAAATGGTTTTCACGTTATCGACAAAGGTCGTCAGGCTGTGGGCAAAGCCCACCTGGGCACCGGCATAAAGGCTGGCGCCGAGCACATACACCCGCTCGGTAATGTGCGCCAGTGGCAAATAGGAAAAGGCCCGGTCCTCGGCGTTGAGCCCGGTGGTTTCCAGTATGCCGCGACAGGCGGCGGCATAGGCACCGTGCGTGATCATCACCCCCTTGGGCTTGCCGGTACTGCCCGAGGTATACACCAGGGTCATCAGGGTGTCGGCGGCGGGCACCGGCCGCTCGTTTACGGGCTCGTGCACCAGCAGGCTGTCCCAGTGATGGTGGGTTTCCATGGGCGTGGCATAGGGCATGGCCAGGCGGATCAGCGCCTCGGGAATACCCGGCTCCTGGGCCGCCGGCTCATCCAGCTTGCCGATAAACAGCGCCCGGCTTTCACTGTGCTCCAGCACATAGCGCACGGTGTCGGCGCCGGCGGTGGGGTAAATGGGCACACTGATGTAGCCCCCCATCTGCAGGGCAAAATCGCAGATAAACCACTCGGCGCAGTTTTTTGACAGCAGGGCGATTTTGTCTCCCGGCTTCAGGCCAAGCCGGCGCAGCCCCGCCACCAGCCGGGCGGCCATTTCCAGCACCGAGCCCCAGCTGTGCTCGTGCCAGTGATCCTCTCTTGGCTGACGCAGGTAAATTTCATCCGGGCGCTGCCCGGCCCAGTGATACAGCATTTGCAACGGCAGTGTGCGGTCGGAAGTATTCATAACATTCCTTGTTACGGATGAGTGAGCCACAATGGCAAGTATTGCAAACATTGTTTCATGCCGACAATATTTGTGGCCTCCAGGTGACTGATACGACTGATAAAACCCTCCATTACCGGTGCGCCGCCACAAAGGCCGCAAACTCTTCCGGCGGCAGCGGGCGGCTGTACCAGTAGCCCTGAATGGCATCGCAGCCCTTGCGTTGCAGGGTATTCCGCTGCTCCTCGGTTTCCACCCCTTCGGCAATGGTGGTCATGCCCAGGTTGCGGGCCATGTGGATAATGGCATTGACGATGGTTTTGTCTTCGTGGTTGTGAGTGACCTCGTCGATAAAGGACTTGTCGATCTTGTCCACCGAAAAACGCTTGAGATAGCTCATGGAGGAATAGCCGGTACCGAAGTCGTCAATGGAAATGCGGAACCCGGCGGCGCTGAGGCGGGCGATTTTCTCGCCGGTTTCTTCCGGGTTAACCATGGCCACCGACTCGGTCAGCTCCAGGTCGAGGGCCCCGGCGGGCACACCGCTGGCCGCAACCCGGGCCTGCAGTTCGGTCACAAAGTCCGGCTGCACCAGCTGCACCGCCGATACGTTCACCGCAATGGACAGCTCCGCCCTGCCCGCTCGCTGCAGGGCCGCCAGCTGCTCCAGCACCCGGTCGATGATCCACCAGCCAATGCTCACGATCAGGCCGTTCTGCTCCGCCAGGGGAATAAACTCGGCCGGCGACACAACCCCCCACTCGGCATGGCGCCAGCGCAACAGGGCCTCGGCGCCGATCAGGCAATGATGCTGCAAGTCCAGCTGGGGCTGAAAAACCAGCGCCAGCTCGTTGTTGGCAATGGCATTTTTCAGGGCCGTGGCCAGCGCCAGCGCCCGCTCGCTGTGTTTTTGCATTTCCGGCGCATAAAAGCGCAGGCCGTTGCGCCCGTCCTGCTTGACCTTGTACATGGCCAGCTCCGCCGCCTTGAACAGTTCCACGGCATTGCCGCCGTCGTGGGGAAAGGTGGCGATGCCAAGGGAGGTGCTGAGCGACAGGGAATTGTCGTGCAGGATCACCGGCTCCTGTACATGCAACAGGAGCCGTTCGGCCAGCAGGGCCACCGCTTCCTGTTCATTGCCCTCCACCGCCAGTACAAAACTGTCGCCCTCGGGCCGGCCGATCAGGCTGCCCGGGGCCAGCTGGTTTCTCAGGCGGTTGGAAATCTCCACCAGCAGTTCGTCGCCGGCCACATAGCCCAGGGTGTCATTGACCGATTTGAAATTGTCCAGGTCCAGCCACAGCAACGACAACCCCTCACCCCGGCCGCGGGCCCGGGCCATCTGCTGCATCAGCTGCTGTTCAAAGGCATGCTTGTTAAGCACTCCGGTAAGCTGATCGAACTGGGACAGCTGACGCAGCCGCTCCTCGTTTTCCCGGTGTTGGGTAATGTCTTCCTTGTGGGCCACATAATTGATCACCCTGCCGGTCTCGTCACTGATGGGGTAGATGGAGGCGCTTTCCACATACAGGCTGCCGTTGCGGCAACGGTTAATCAGCTCCCCCCGCCACGGCTGACCCCGGTGAAGAGTGGTCCACATATCGGCATATACCTTGCGGTCGGTCTTGCCCGATTTCAGCATTTTCGGATTGCGTCCCATCACTTCCTCGGCGGCATAGCCGCTGA
Source organism: Oceanimonas pelagia (assembly GCF_030849025.1). Classification (NCBI taxonomy): domain Bacteria; kingdom Pseudomonadati; phylum Pseudomonadota; class Gammaproteobacteria; order Aeromonadales; family Aeromonadaceae; genus Oceanimonas; species Oceanimonas pelagia. The sequence goes on along the minus strand of NZ_CP118224.1, from coordinate 1,395,379 downwards.
CCCGGGTAAAGGCCCGGTTCACATACTGAATGCGCACTTCGGCGTCGGTAATGATGACCGGGTAGGGATTTTGCTCCAGCGCCTTTGACAGCAACTGAATGGTGCGGTGCTGCCGACACTGACTGAGCCGGCTCCACAGGGTGCTGGCCAGCATGTGAAGGGTGTCCCGCTCCTGCTCGCCGTAACCGCCGCGGTTGCCGAACACGCTGATCACCAGGCAGGTGTCACCCTGGCTCTGCACCGGCAGGCTGATGCCACCACCCTGTTCGTGCCAGTCAACCGGCTGCCCGCTGTCGGCGGCCTGCTGCCAGGGTGGCGTGCCGTGCCATGTCCGCTGAAATCCCTGCGCCCCATACTCGACAGGGCTCTCAAGCAGGCCGCCCCGGTAGGCCCCCAGGTGGATCAGCGCCCCGCCACTGGCGGTGAGCCGGGCCGCCTGCTCCGCAGCACGCGCCAGCAACTGTGGCTCATTGCGCTCCAGGGCCAGGTTATTGAGCAACAACAGGGCACTGTTCAAGTGGGTTTCATGCAGAATGCGCCGCTCGTTTGCCGCCTGCTGGCTGATATCGCGAAACAGCACCAGAAAGCTGCCGGCACCTTCATTTTGCTTGGTGGAAACCGACAGGCTCAGATGGCAAGGGCCGGTTTCCGTGTCCGCCTGAATGCGAATGTCATGGGCCACGCCTTTCCGGGCGGAGGTGTGCAGGGCGTCAAAAAATACCGCCGCGGCCGGCACCGACAACCAGTCACGTACATTGGTGTTGGGCCGCAGCCGCCGGGCCGGAAGCGGATGGCTGACGCCACCGGCATGCACCGACAGAATGTCCCCCTGCCGGGTCACCTCCAGCAGGGAGTCGGGCAGTGCCTCCATGGTAGCCTGCAACCGGGAGCGGGTATCACGCAGGTACTGATAGGGCTCGTACACCATCTCCCGGAACAGCGCCCGGTACAGAAAGCCAAAGGTAATGATTTTGTAAAGGTGGCCCAGTATGTTGTTGACGTCGGTAAAATCGACGTAAATAGTAAAAAAATGCTCGGCCATGGCCATGATGATGGCAGACACGGCCAGATACAGATGGCTGACAAATCCTTCGCTGCGGTAACGATTGGCCATCCCCAGTGCCGCCAGCACATGGGCACCGATAATTCCATACTCAAAGTGCACCTTGAAATCGGTCAGCCCTTGCCCCACCACATAGGTGTCGGGCACATGGCCGGGAAACAGCAGAAACCAGACATGCACCAGCGCCACCAGGGCCAGCATCAGCAGCAGCAGCCCCCTGCGCTGGTGGGGTCGGGTCCGTTTTTCCATCAGGGCAGGCAAAAAGGCCACATAAAGCAGAATGGCGGCGGTAAGGGTGCGCGCCGCCAGCCAGAAATTGATCGCTTTCTCCGGCGTATTGGCGGTCACAAAGTCTGGCAGCACCCGATAGGACAGCACATGGGAAAGGTCCAGCAGGCCAATGCCCAGAAACCCGACGCCGATCACCAGGGTCTGCAGCGATGGCCGGTAGCGCTGGGTCACCCAGGCCATGCCAAAAATCATCATGGCAATGGCGAAGGCCGAAATCTCGAAAATGATGTTCAGCGGCACATAGCCGATCAGGAACTCGACACGCCGAAACAGGGGCAACCACTGGGACAAGCCCATGATCAGCGCCAGCAGGACAATCCAGCAGCAGCCCTTGATCACCTCCCGGTGATGTCCGCGTTGCAGGGACATCAGTAATACATCACTCACCAGCCACCTTCCCGAGCAGGATTCCGCATCTGTGCCCCGGTGAAACGGGGCTCCATATGGATTAAGGCGGCCATATTGCCATAAAAACGAAGGCGCTTTTTACCGACAAGCGGCTCTGCCGGTGCGAATGGCGGATATTCGGTCATTCCCTGACGATGGCTCCCCCCGGGCAGGGATCATCGGTTACGTTTTTTTGACGCAGCCGGCTTTTTGGCCATGCTCAGAAACCCTCGTACAGCAACATGAACAAAACATTCAACGCCAACAACAGCCACAAGCACCGCTCTACCCAGTCCGTTTCCATAATGTACGCTCCCGGCTCCTTGCAAGGTATTCACCCTTTGCTTTGCATTCACGCCGTTCACCACAGCAAAAAGCAGGCCAGTCTGGTAAAAATGGCGCCATGGAATGCCAAGGGGCACGCCCTCGCAGGTAAAACCCTGAGGTTGAAAATGTCGCCTTGAGCGGAGCGGTGGAGACGGACTGCGCCCCCGGGGGATAGACGGCGTCAGGGGGTACGACGACGCTCATTCTGTACCACCCTTCTGTACCAATCGGTGAAAGGCGGCCTGGGTTCTGAAACGAAAAAACCCTTGAATCCGTTAAGAATCAAGGGCTTATCTTGTTTGGCGGTGAGGGAGGGATTCGAACCCTCGATACGTTTCCGTATACACACTTTCCAGGCGTGCTCCTTCGGCCACTCGGACACCTCACCAGATTTTGTTGCTGTCGGACCATGCCGCGGCAGCGGGGCGTATAGTAGGCAAGGCCGGCGCCGGGTGCAACCCCTTTTTCTGACCGTGCGTTTCGTTTGCGCATTATTACGCCATTCGTTTGGCTTACCCCCGTGGCGGGCGACGATAGCGGCCGGTTCTGGCATAATGAACGACCATTTTTTGCAGCGACAGGAACAACATGACGGCAACAACGTCAGCAAATCAGCTACACGAGCGTTTTCGAGGCTACTACCCGGTGGTGATCGACGTGGAGACCGGCGGCTTTAATGCCCGCACCGACGCCCTGCTGGAAATTGCCGCCATCACTCTGAAAATGGACAAAAATGGCTGGCTGAGTCCGGATCAGACCTTTCATTTTCATGTTACTCCCTTTGAGGGAGCCAATCTGGAGCCGGCGGCGCTGGAATTTACCGGCATCGACCCCTGGAGCGCCCTGCGCGGCGCCGTAACCGAGCGGGAAGCGCTCGAGCACATCTTCAAGGGGGTGCGCAAGGGCATCAAGGCCAACCAGTGTCAGCGCGCGGTGATCGTGGCCCACAATGCCTCCTTCGACCACGGCTTCGTGATGGCGGCGGCGGAGCGCGCCGAGCTCAAGCGCAACCCCTTTCACCCCTTCGCCACCTTTGACACCGCCAGCCTGGCCGGCCTGGCCCTGGGCCAGACGGTGCTGGCCAAGGCCTGCCGTGCCGCCGGCATGAGCTTTGACAACAAGGAAGCCCACAGCGCCCTGTACGATACCCGCAAGACCGCCGAGCTGTTCTGCACCATCGTCAACCGCTGGAAGCTGCTGGGCGGCTGGCCCCCCGCGCCCGCCGACACGCCGGACTTCGGCGAGCCCGAGCCGCAGCCATAACAAACAGCCCGCCATCCGGCGGGCTGTTTGCCTACATGACCTGGCTCACCGGCCGCGCCCTGGTCAGGTGGCCGGTGCGCACCCACAGCCGGGTATGGCCACTGGCCTGCAGCGCCGGCACCGACATGGGTGGCAGACGCAGCCAGCTGCGCGCGCCAAAACGCGCACTGCCATCGCTCAGCTCTCCTTCCAGCACCAGGATCTCCAGTCCGTCCCGGTAGCAGCAGGCAGGAAAACGGCCGCCCTCGGCAAATTCCAGCAGGCTGGTGTTGACCCCGCCATAACGGTGCAGTGCCAGCCGGCGAAAGCCGTGCTCGCCAGTCAGCCAGAGCCCCTGCTTTTCCACCACCACACGAACGGCATCGTCTGCGGGCTCGAACTGGTTAAGCTTGACGAAAATCACGCAGCCTTCCCGGCTGAAGGCCCGGTGCCGGCTGCCCGGCGGATGGCGTACATAGCTGCCGGCGGCGTGATCGCCATTTTCATCGGAAAAGGTGCCCTCCAGCACCCAGAACTCCTCACCCAGGGGATGGGCATGTTCAGGAAACGCCGCCCCCGGCTCAAACCGCACCAGGCTGGTCACATGGCCGCTTTCTGCGGCTTCGCGCTCCAGCGGATAACGCCACACGCCGGCGGCCGGCGACGGTTGCCAGCGTTCAGCCTGATAGGGAAGGGTCACAGCTTGAGAAAAGTCCATATTCAGCATCGGTCAACATCCCGACGAACAAGTGGGATCCCCATCCTGACCCCGTCCTTGTTTCGGGTCAAGCCTTGTTGAGCGCCTCACCAAGGTAGCGGTAACCACCCTCGCCGTCAGGCACAAAGCTGAGCCGGTGGCTGATACAGGAGGGAGCATCCGACGGATGATGAGACACAAACAGCAACTGAGTGCCGCCTTCGGCCACCAGCAGATCGATCCAGCGTTTGACCCAGTGGCGGTTAAAGGTATCCAGCCCCTGCAGCGGCTCGTCGAGGATAAGAATGGGCGGATGCTTGACCATGGCCCGGGCGATCAGCAGCAGCCGCTGCTGGCCGTAGGAAAGATTACGGAAGGGCTCGTTGGCCAGCCGCTCCATGCCGAGCAGCGCCAGCCACTGATCCGCCAGCTTGAGCTGGGCATCGCCGGGTTGCTGATACACGCCGATGGAGTCGAAAAAGCCCGACAGGATCACCGCTTTGGGCGTGGCGGTCACCCGGTAGTCCTGCTGCATGGTGGTGCTGACGTAGCCGATGTGCTGCTTGATGTCCCAGATGGTCTCACCACTGCCCCGGCGCCGGCCAAACAGGGTGAGATCGTTGCTGTAGCCCTGGGGGTGATCGCCGGTGACCAGGCTCAGCAGGGTAGACTTGCCGGCGCCGTTGGGGCCCATTACCTGCCAGTGCTCCCCCGGATTTACCTGCCAGTTGAGGCCATTGAGGATCACCTTGTCGCCATAGCTGACCTGAATGTCACGCATCACAATGCGCGGCGTTACGGTGTCCAGCTCCCGGCGCTCGGCGTCCGGATCCGCCGGCGGCAGGGCGCGCGTGCAGGCTTCCAGCGCCGCCAGGTGGTGGAGCTGCTGCAGTTCGACCGAGGCGCTCACCGCTTCCCGCGGGCCGGCCTGGATCAGCTCGCATTCGGCCAGCATGCCGAGATGGCTGGCAAAGCCGGGCAGCTCTTCGAAGCGATTAACGATCAGCACCAGGGTCTGGCCGGCAGCCACCAGCTCGGCCAGCAGTCCCATCAGGCCCTCGTGGGAATGGGCGTCCAGGCCGTCAAAGGGCTCGTCGAGCACCAACAGCTCGGGCTGGCTCAGCAGCGCCCGGCACAGCAGCACCTTGCGGGTTTCACCGGTAGAAAGGTACTTGAAACCGCGATCCAGCAGCGCGGTGATGCCAAAGCGCGCCGCCAGCGCCTCAAGCCGGGCCTTGTCATTACCGCCCTCAAGAATAATCTGGCGGGCGCTGTGACCGTCGTCCTGAACGTCGAGCAGATCGCTCTCATCCTCGTCCCGCTCCCGGTCCGCCAGTTGCTGAAGCTGCTCGAACGATACCCATTCTACACGGGAAAAGTGGTGCCCGGCCTGGCCTTCCAGGCACTTCAGCTCCCCCGCCAGGGCCCGGGCCAGTGCCGTTTTGCCGCTGCCATTGGCCCCCACAAAGGCCCAGCACTGGCCGCCGGCCAGGCTCAGTTCGGGAATGTGCAACTGATGACGATCGCTGATGGCAAAACGGGCGTCCTTGATACAAATGGCGCTCATGCGGGCATGTTCCTTGGTGGTTGTGACAAAACTCACATAATCCGCAACCGGGCTGCCGGATGCAAGCCCGAAAAAGACCCGGTCGACTCGGTAATTGTGACCCGCGCCTCACTCCCCGGCGTCATAACAGGCTAACGTGACAGGTGTTTCTCACTCGCTAAAGGACTGCCCATGCGCTATCACCCGGCACTGATGGACGAACTCAACCTGTTGTTGCATTTCAATCTCGATACCACTCAGCAGGGCATCAAGGTGCACCACGATGCCAGCCCCGGCCTGATCGAGGCCGCCGCGCGCCTGCACGAAAAAGGACTGATCACCCAGCCCGATGGCGGCTACCTGACCGAGCTGGGTCGTGAAACCGCCGAGCACGCTCAAATCATGCTGGGCCTACTCAAGGAATCCACGCCCGCCTGATGGGGTAACGGGCGGCCCGGCCGCCCTCACCTGCTCACAATTACGCCAGCGCGATCACAAAATAATCATTTGAGTCCTTTTTAAAATTGTTCAAAATACCACCTGCGGATAATATTGCCGTCGGGGAAGAGAGCCATACGAACAATAAAAAAGGAATCGGGATATGTCGTTGATCCATTGTGAGCAATGCGGCCAACCGTTTTTTGCCCATCACAAGCGTTGCATTCATTGCCGTACCCTGCGGGACGACGTACAGAGCACGTCGCTGCTGCACAGGCCGTTGTCGTGGCTGATGAGCACGGTGGCGATGGCTGCACTGCTGCTGATATGGGGGGTAACCGAGCCCACCCCGCTGCACGCGGCCGATGACCTGGGCGGCCCCGGGGTGGAAATAAGCCAACAGCAGCCATAAAAAATGCCGGCATCATGCCGGCATTGTCGTGCTGTACGGTCGCCTTACAGGCCGGCAGCGTTTTCAGACAGGTAGCTGGCCACACCGTCCGGAGAGGCCTGCATGCCGGCCTTGCCCTTTTCCCACTGGGCGGGGCACACTTCACCGTGCTCTTCGTGGAACTGCAGGGCATCGATCATGCGCAGCATCTCGTCGATGTTACGGCCCAGGGGCAGATCGTTCACTACCTGGTGGCGAACCACGCCGTTGGCGTCGATCAGGAAAGAGCCGCGGAAGGCCACACCGGCTTCCGGATGCTCAACGTCATAGGCCTGGCAGATTTCGTGCTTGACATCGGCCACCAGCGGATAACGCACCTGACCGATGCCGCCCTTGTCGATGGCGGTGTTGCGCCAGGCGTTGTGGGTGAACTGAGAGTCGATGGACACACCAATCACTTCCACACCACGGCTCTGGAACTCTTCAAAACGGTGATCGAAGGCGATCAGCTCGGAAGGACACACAAAGGTGAAGTCCAGCGGATAGAAGAACACCACGGCGGCTTTGCCCTTGGTGAATTCCTTGAGGTTGAAGTTCTCAACGATTTCGCCATTGCCCAGCACGGCGGCAGCGGTAAAGTCGGGTGCCTGACGGCCTACCAGTACGCTCATTTTTATCTCCTTGGGTTTTAACAGAACGGTTTTTTAAAACCATACCGAATCAGTCAGATATTATATGGGTGCCCATCGACAAACCCAAGGGGCAAGGCAGACAAGCCCCGTCACCTGCTCAAAAAACAAACAAAACAACCCGCCGGGGACAAAAACAAAATAATGCTCGACATTCCCGGCTCAATTTGCAAACTACCCGCTTCTTTTTTTGTAAAAACCTGAAGGATATTCCATGAATCCCGTTGTCATCGCCGTGTCTCTGATGCTGGTGCTGAGCCTGCTGCGCATCAACGTGGTGATCTCATTGGCGCTGAGCGCCCTGGTGGGCGGCCTGGTGGCTGGCCTGTCGCTGACCGACACTGCCAAAATTTTTGCCGATGGCCTGGGCGGCGGCGCCACCATCGCCCTCAGCTACGCCATGCTCGGCGCCTTTGCGGTGGCCATTTCCCGCTCCGGCATTACCGATCTGCTGGCGGTACGCATTATTCGTGCCCTCGGCCAGGACGCCAGCCAGGGCCGGGTGCTGTGGATCAAGGCGGTGCTGCTGTGTGCCCTGCTGCTGGCGGCGGTGTCGTCCCAGAACCTGATCCCCATTCACATCGCCTTTATTCCCATTCTGGTGCCGCCGCTGCTGCACGTGATGGCGCGGCTGCAGCTGGACCGCCGGGCGGTGGCCTGCGTGCTCACCTTTGGTCTGACCGCCACCTACATGCTGCTGCCGGTGGGTTTTGGCGGCATTTTTCTCAACAACATTCTGCTGGCCAACCTGGTAGAAAACGGCGTTGAGGCCACCAAGGGCATGCTGCCCCTGGCCATGGGCATTCCGGTGGGCGGCATGTTCCTCGGGCTGCTGGTGGCGCTGTTTATCAGCTACCGCAAGCCCCGCCGCTACGATGAAAGCAAGATCATCGCGGTAGAGCCCGAGCACATTCAAATCAACCCGCTGCACATTGGCATTGCGGTGGTGGCCATTGCCAGTGCGCTGAGCCTGCAACTGTACAGCGATTCCATCATTCTCGGCGCCATGGTGGGCTTTGTGATTTTCACCATGGGCGGGGTGATCAGGTTCCGGGAAAGCCAGGACGCCTTTACTCAGGGGGTAAAGATGATGTCGCTGATCGGCTTTATCATGATCTCCGCCGCCGGCTTTGCCGCCGTGATCAAGGCCACCGATGGCATTGGCAGCCTGGTGCAGGCGGTGGCCAGCGTGCTGGGCGACAACAAGGCGCTGGCGGCGCTGGCCATGCTGGTGGTGGGCCTGCTGATCACCATGGGCATTGGCTCGTCGTTTTCCACCATTCCGATCATCGCCCCCATTTACGTGCCGCTGTGCATGTCGCTGGGCTTTTCACCTCTGGCTACCCTGGCCATTATCGGCACCGCCGGCGCCCTGGGCGATGCCGGCTCGCCCGCCTCCGACTCGACGCTGGGGCCCACTTCTGGCCTGAATGCCGACGGCCAGCACGATCATATCTGGGATTCGGTGGTACCGACCTTCCTGCACTACAACCTTCCGTTGATTGGCTTTGGCTGGCTGGCGGCCATGGTACTTTAAGAAGAGCTTTCAGCGGTAAGCTGTCAGCCATCAGTTGTGCCGGGCCTTTGCCCGGCACAGTGGTTTTCACCCCTTTAACCCTTCCCCCTCACACCTCACCGTCAATTCAAATCAACGAGCGCAGTAGTTCCCGCAACCATTGCAGGGCGGGCTGACGGTCGTGCAGCGGGTGCCAGACGCAGTTGAGGTGATAGACCGGCGCCGTGGCCGGCAGCGCCACCTTTCTTAACGGCCAGGCGCCGGCCAGCAGGCCGGCCACCTTGCTGGGCAGCACCAACAGGTGATCGCTTTGCGCCACGATGGCCGCCGCCGACATGTAACTCTGGCTGTTCACCGAAATCTGCCGTTTCAGCCCCTGCTCTGCCAGCCAGGTATCGATGCTGGCCTCCCGGGTCCCCAGAGGCGAGTGAAACACATGGGGCAGCGCGGTCAGTTGCGTCAGCGTCAACGCATCCCCTACTTCAGAATGATCGGCGGCCACCACTCCCGCCAGGGGCTCGGTCAGCCAGGTCTCGGTGCACAGCGACGCCGGTACCTTCATATATTCATCAAACCCCAGCACCAGATCCACCTCGCCATTGGCCAGCGCCGCCTCGGGCAGTTGATCCCGCAGAATGTCGATTTCAATGCGTACCCCGGGCGCCAGGGTCTTCAGCCGGTTAATCAGTGGCGGGATCAGCACACACTCCACATAGTCGGTGGTGCTGATCACAAAACGCCGGCGGGAGCTGGCCGGCTCGAAATGTTCTTCCCGCCCCAGTTCCTGCTCCAGCAGGGTCAGCGCCCGGCGCACCGCCTGATGCAGGCTCTGGGCCCGCTGGGTAGGTTGCATGCCGGTGGCGCTGCGTACCAGCAGCGGATCTTCAAAGAACTGGCGCAACCGGTTCAGGGCATGGCTCATGGCCGGCTGGCTGATAAAACACTGCTGTGCCGCCCGGGTGACGTTGCGCTGGCTCATCAGGGCGTCAAAGGCCAGCAACAGATTAAGATCGAGTTGATGAAGCTTCATACATAATTCACGCCATGGATAATAAAATTAATATTATTCATTTGATGGATGAGCCGGCAAGCCGCAGACTCAACACAATCCGAACCGGCGCACCGCACCGGTTGTTTGAACCCGATACAAGGAGCCTTGATATGAGCATGGTAACCGTGGCCGCCACCCAGATGGCCTGCAGCTGGAACCGAGACGAAAACATCGCCCGCGCCGAAAAGCTGGTGCGCCAGGCCGCCGGTCAGGGCGCCCAGATCATTCTTATTCAGGAGCTGTTTGAAGCGCCCTACTTCTGCATTGATCAAAGCCCGGAGCACTTTGCCCTGGCTCAGGAAGTGGACAACAGCCCGCTGATTGCCCATTTTCAGGCGCTGGCCAAGGAGCTGGAAGTGGTGCTGCCGCTGAGCTTCTTTGAGCGCGCCGGCAATGCCTATTACAACTCCCTGGTGGTGATCGACGCCGACGGCGCCGTGCTGGATCTGTACCGCAAGACCCACATTCCCAACGGTCCCGGCTACCAGGAAAAGCAGTTTTTTACCCCCGGCGACACCGGCTTCAAGGTGTGGCAGACCCGCTATGCCAAAATCGGCGTGGGCATCTGCTGGGATCAGTGGTTCCCGGAAACCGCCCGCAGCCTGGCGCTGCTGGGGGCCGAGCTGATTTTCTTCCCCACCGCCATCGGCTCAGAGCCCCAGGACGCCAGCATTAACAGCCAGCCCCACTGGACCCGCACCCAGCAGGGCCATGCCGCCGCCAACCTGGTGCCGGTGATCGCCTCCAACCGCATCGGCACCGAGCAGAGCAAGTACCACGACAACCTGGAAATCACCTTCTACGGCTCGTCCTTTATTGCCGATCAGTTCGGCGAGCTGGTGCAGCAGGCCGACAAGACCAGTGAGTGCGTGCTGGTGCACAGTTTCGATCTGGCGGAGATTGCCAAAACCCGCGCCAGCTGGGGCCTGTTCCGGGATCGCCGCCCGGCCATGTACCAGACCCTGCTGACTTCAGACGGCAAACAGAGCGGAGGCCGCTGATGGACGCACTCAAGGGCTTTTACATGCCCGCCGAGTGGGCGCCCCAGCAGGCGGTGTGGATGATCTGGCCCCACCGCCCCGACAACTGGCGGGAAAACGGCGTCCCGGCCCAGGCCACCTTTGCCGGGCTGGCCGAGGCCATCTCAAAGGTGACGCCGGTGTTTATGGCGGTGCCGGCGGCGGAAATGGACAAGGCCAGCGCCACCATGCCGGCGGCGGTGACTCTGGTGCAGATTGAAAGTGACGATGCCTGGGCCCGGGATACCGGTCCCACCGTGGTGGTAGACGGCCAGGGTGGCATCAAGGGCATTGACTGGCGCTTTAACGCCTGGGGCGGTGACCATGGCGGCCTCTATTCCCCCTGGGATCGGGATCAGGCGGTGGCGCAAGCCATGCTGGCCCAGCATGGCATTGCGGCGGTGGAAAGCCCGCTGGTGCTGGAAGGCGGCTCCATTCATGTGGACGGCGAAGGCACCCTGCTCACCACCCGCGAATGCCTGCTCAACCCCAACCGCAACCCGCACCTGAGCCAGGCCGAGATCGAGCAGCACCTGCGCGATACCCTCGGGGTGACCACCTTCATCTGGCTGGACGAAGGGGTGTACATGGACGAAACCGACGGCCATATCGACAACATGGCCTGTTTCGCCCGCCCGGGTGAAGTGATATTGCACGGCTGCGACGACCCGCAGGATCCGCAGTATGTGCGTACCCAGGCGGCATTTGAAGTGCTGAGCTCCGCCACCGATGCCAAAGGCCGCAAGCTCAAGGTGTGGCTGCTGCCCCAACCGGGCCCGCTGTACATCAGCGACGAGGAAGCCGCCGGCGTGGCCAGCGGCAGCGGGGTGCCACGCCCGGCCGGCGAGCGGCTGGCGGCGTCGTATGTGAACTTTCTCATCACCAATGGCCGGCTGCTGTTTCCGCTGCTGGACTCGCGCACCGACGGTGAGGCGCAGTCCCGGCTGGAAACCATCTTCCCGGAGCTGGAAGTGGTGGGCATACCGGCGCGGGAAATTCTGCTCGGTGGCGGCAATATTCACTGCATTACCCAGCAGATCCCGGCGGTTTAAAGGCGATATCGCCACATGCCGGGCTTCGCCCCGGCATCTTCACTCTGACAGCGTTCGAGCTGCACCTGAAAAAATGCCGGCCCAGGGCCGGCATGACGATATCAATACAAAGGCAGGCGCCTGCCTTTTTGCGCTCAGGCCTGCTCGGGCTTGGGGTATTTGGCGGCAGTTTCCTTGATCAGGGTCTGCAGCTCGCCCTGCTGGAACATTTCAATGATGATGTCGCAGCCGCCGATCAGTTCCCCTTCCACCCACAGCTGGGGAAAAGTCGGCCAGTTGGCGTATTTGGGCAGCTCGGCGCGGATCTCGGGGTTTTGCAGAATATCCACGTAGGCGAAGGGCTCGCCGCAGTTCATCAGGGCCTGGGACGCCTGGGCGGAAAAACCGCAGCTCGGAAACTTGGGAGATCCCTTCATGTACAGCAGAATCGGGTTTTCGCTGATCTGGGTTTTGATTTTTTCAATGGTGTCCATGACCACTCCGGACGAAAGTTGCTGAAGGCTTCATTCTACTGCATCCCTTCCCGGTCTCAAGGGCCGCAACCGATTAATTGCACCGCCTCGCCACCGTGGCACGGTACCCGCACAAAAGCTGTTGTTGTTTCATTCATGGGCAAACTGTTACAATTCTGTCAGCAGTTTAGCGGTCTGCGACTATGCTGATAGCGGTCGTAACCGTCACAGAAAGAAGAAAAAGCAGCAATGTCTTCGCCGGGCTCACCCGGCATATAAAAATGGAGAATTGAACAATGGCATTTGAACTTCCCGCACTGCCTTACGCCAAGAACGCGCTGGAGCCGCACATCTCCCAGGAAACCCTGGAATATCACCACGGCAAGCACCACAACACCTATGTGGTTAACCTGAACAACCTGGTTCCCGGCACCGAGTTCGAAGGCAAGTCTCTGGAAGACATCATCAAGACCTCCACCGGCGGTATTTTCAACAACGCCGCGCAGGTCTGGAACCACACCTTCTACTGGAACTGCCTGTCTCCCAATGGTGGCGGCGAGCCCACCGGCGCCCTGGCCGATGCCATCAAGGCCGCCTTCGGCTCCTTCGACGCCTTCAAGGAAGAGTTCACCAAGTCTGCCGTGACCAACTTCGGCTCCGGCTGGACCTGGCTGGTGAAAAAGGCCGACGGCACCGTGGGCCTGGTGAACACTTCCAACGCCGGCTGCCCGCTGACCGAAGAAGGCCTGACTCCCCTGCTGACCTGTGACGTGTGGGAGCACGCCTACTACATCGATTACCGCAACGTGCGTCCCGACTATGTGAAAGCCTTCTGGGCCCTGGTCAACTGGGACTTCGTGGCAGAAAACTTCGCCAAGTAAGTTTTCTTCACGCGTCAAACACCCCGGCCCGCCGGGGTGTTTTTGTTATTGGGGCTTTTTTAATCAACCTGCCCCGGTGTAAAATGCGCCCTTTCTTGTATTCGTTCTTCAAAGTGAGTTCATTCTAGTGAGTATGTCTGTTCCCCGTATCGGCTTTGTGTCTCTCGGCTGCCCGAAAAACCTGGTCGACTCCGAGCGTATTCTGACCCAACTGCGTATCGAAGGTTATGATGTGGTGCCTTCCTACGATGATGCCGATATGGTGATCGTCAATACCTGTGGTTTTATCGACAGCGCCGTACAGGAATCCCTGGAAGCCATCGGTGAGGCCCTCAACGAAAACGGCAAGGTCATCGTCACCGGCTGTCTGGGTGCCAAGGAAGATCAAATTCGTGAAGTGCACCCCAAGGTGCTGGAAATCACCGGCCCCCACTCCTACGAGCAGGTGCTGGAACACGTGCACCGCTATGTGCCGCGTCCGGAGTACAACCCCTTTGTCAACCTGGTGCCCGAGCAGGGCGTCAAGCTGACCCCCAAGCACTATGCCTATCTGAAAATATCCGAAGGCTGCAATCACAAATGCACCTTCTGCATTATTCCGTCCATGCGCGGCGATCTGGACAGCCGCCCTATCGGCGACGTGCTGGCCGAGGCCGGCCGGCTGGCGGATGCCGGGGTCAAGGAGCTGCTGGTGATCTCCCAGGACACCTCCGCCTACGGTGTGGATGTGAAGCACAAAACCGGCTTTGCCAGCGGCATGCCGGTGAAGACCCACATTCAGGCCCTGTGCGAAGAGCTGGGCAAGATGGGCGTGTGGGTGCGCCTGCACTATGTCTACCCCTACCCCCATGTGGACGACCTGATTCCGCTGATGCGCGACGGCAAGCTGCTGCCCTACCTGGACATTCCGATGCAGCACGCCAGCCCGCGCATTCTCAAGCTGATGAAACGCCCCGGTGCGGTGGAACGCACCCTGGAACGCATTCGCCGCTGGCGCGAAATCTGCCCCGAGCTCACTATTCGCTCCACCTTTATCGTGGGCTTCCCCGGCGAGACCGAGGAAGACTTTCAGATGCTGCTCGACTTTATCGAGCAGGCCGAGCTGGATCGGGTGGGCTGCTTTACCTACAGCCCGGTGGAAGGCGCCCGCGCCAACGAGCTGGCCGATCCGGTGCCGGAAGAGGTCAAGCAGGAACGCTATGAGCGCTTTATGGCGCTGCAGCAGCAAATCTCCACCCGTCGCCTGGCGCAGAAGGTGGGCAAGACCATTCAGGTGCTGATCGATGAAGTCGACGAAGAAGGCGCCATCGGTCGCTCCAGCGCCGATGCCCCGGAGATCGACGGCCTGGTGTACCTGAACGGAGAAACCGGTCTCAAGCCCGGCGACATGGTCACCGCCACCGTCACCCACTCCGACGAGTATGATCTCTGGGCCGAACTGGCCTGATCGGCTATTGAGCATGGGTCACTCCCGCGAAGGCGGGAGTCCATGATGATTGCACAGGTTTAAACTTGTGCGGCATTCACTGGATGCCCGCCTTCGCGGGCATGACGGAAAAATTAGACATCGGCCCCGGATAACGGGGCTTTTTTGTAGCTGTGGCTGTCGTCAATTCATTTCATTTGTTGTTTAACTACAGTTTTGTTGGCTTTTTTTTCGCCCATCAAGTAATTTTTTCAGGTTGTCATCATACTTTGGTATGGCAGGGCTCTTACGCCAATCACTTGTCCTGTATAGTGTATCCGTTGTTTTGCATTATTCGGGGCGGCGGCTGCCCGCCTCACTGAGCCGGAAGTTCAGATGAATACATTGGAAAAAATTACCAAAAATCTCGACAGTTTCAGCAAGTCGGAACGCAAGGTGGCGGAAGTGATCCTCGCCTCGCCCCAGACCGCCATTCACTCCAGCATCGCGGCGCTGGCCAAGCTGGCCGACGTCAGCGAGCCCACCGTCAACCGCTTCTGTCGCCGCCTCGACACCAAGGGCTTTCCCGACTTCAAGCTGCACCTGGCCCAGAGCCTGGCCAACGGCACCCCCTACGTGAACCGCCATGTGGAAGAAGACGACGGTCCCGAGTCCTACACCGCCAAGATCTTCGAGTCCAGCATGGCCTGTCTCGACTCGGCACGCCACAGCCTGGATCCTCAGGCGGTGAACCGTTGCGTGGATATTCTGACCCAGGCGCGCAAGCTGTCGTTCTTCGGCCTCGGTGCCTCTTCCGCCGTGGCCCACGACGCCATGAACAAGTTCTTTCGCTTCAACGTGCCGGTATTGTGCTTTGACGACGTGGTGATGATGCGCATGAGCTGCATCGCCAGCACCGAGGGGGACGTGGT